>NZ_JBITGA010000001.1:0-1173324 GCF_044456565.1 Streptomyces sp. NPDC050842
CGGATGTGGAAGCCCAGTAATGGGTGGAGCTGACCGGTACTAATAGGCCGAGGGCTTGTCCTCAGTTGCTCGCGTCCACTGTGTTAGTTCTGAAGTAACGAACACGCCCCCCTTTGGGTGGTGCGGCGGTTCATATCTTCATAGAGTTTCGGTGGTCATAGCGTTAGGGAAACGCCCGGTTACATTCCGAACCCGGAAGCTAAGCCTTTCAGCGCCGATGGTACTGCAGGGGGGACCCTGTGGGAGAGTAGGACGCCGCCGAACAATTTTTAGCCTCAACCCCCGGACTTTGTCCGGGGGTTGAGGCATTTTTGCGTTCTGCCGGCAGTCGGGACCCTGTGCGCGGTTGTGTCATGGCTGCGGGTAGGGTCAGGGGGCAACGTCGGCACCATCCCAGCAGGAGGCCCCCGGGTGGAGGTCCAGGAGACTCGCGTTCAGACCGACCGGGTCCTCACCATCCCCAACATTCTCAGCATGGCGCGTCTTCTCGGCGTGCCGCTGTTTCTGTGGCTCATTCTCCGCCCCGAGTTCGGTGGACCCAACAGCGACGGGTGGGCGCTGCTCGTCCTGATGCTCAGCGGCGTCAGCGACTATCTCGACGGCAAGCTCGCCCGGCGCTGGAACCAGATCAGCAACCTCGGCCGGCTGCTCGACCCGGCCGCCGACCGGCTGTACATCCTGTCCACGCTCGTGGGGCTCACCTGGCGCGAGATCCTGCCGCTGTGGCTGACCGCCGCCCTGCTGGCACGTGAGGCGATGCTGCTGGTCATGGTGGGAATCCTCCGGCGGCACGGCTACCCGCCGCCGCAGGTGAACTTCCTCGGGAAAGCTGCGACATTCAACTTGATGTACGCGTTCCCGTTGCTGCTTCTCAGTAACGGAACGGGCTGGCTCTCGTCACTCGCTGAAGTTTTCGGGTGGGCCTTCGCAGGATGGGGTACAACTCTGTATTGGTGGGCAGGGATCCTCTACGTGGTCCAGGTCCGTCGACTCGTGAAGGCGGATACCGCGGCCGATTGAGCCCGTCCGTCCCGTGCCGAGCAACGTCGCCGGCAGGAACGAGGACGCCCGAGGGCCACCGAGCGGACAGGTGAAGTCGGCAGGACCGTCGTCTCTTCAAGGAGGACGCTTCCGACATGAAGGCCGTCGTGATGGCCGGTGGCGAAGGAACCCGACTTCGCCCCATGACCTCGAGCATGCCCAAGCCTCTTCTGCCGGTGGCAAACCGGCCGATCATGGAGCACGTCCTGCGACTGCTCAAGAGGCACGGTCTCAATGAGACCGTCGTCACCGTCCAGTTTCTCGCCTCTCTCGTCAGGAACTACTTCGGCGACGGCGAAGAGCTCGGGATGGAGCTCACTTACGCCAACGAGGAGAAACCGCTCGGTACAGCGGGCAGCGTGAAGAATGCCGAAGAAGCGTTGAAGGACGACGCTTTTCTCGTCATCTCGGGGGACGCGCTCACAGATTTCGATCTGACCGATCTCATCGCCTTCCACAAGGAGAAGGGCGCCCTCGTCACCGTCTGCCTCACCAGGGTTCCGAATCCCTTGGAATTCGGGATCACCATCGTGGACGAAGAGGGAAAGGTCGAACGTTTCCTGGAGAAGCCCACCTGGGGACAGGTCTTCTCCGACACGGTGAACACGGGCATCTACGTGATGGAGCCCGAGGTATTCGACTACGTCGCGGCCGACGTTTCGGTGGACTGGTCGGGTGACGTCTTCCCTCAGCTCATGAAGGAGGGCAAGCCGATCTACGGCTATGTCGCCGAGGGCTACTGGGAGGACGTCGGCACCCACGAGAGCTATGTGAAGGCACAGGCGGATGTTCTCGAGGGCAAGGTCCAGGTCGACATCGACGGCTTCGAGATCTCACCCGGTGTCTGGGTCGCCGAAGGCGCCGAGGTGCATCCGGACGCCGTGCTGCGCGGGCCGCTCTACATCGGGGACTACGCCAAGGTCGAGGCCGGTGCCGAGATCCGTGAGCACACCGTCATCGGCTCGAACGTGGTGATCAAGAGCGGGGCCTTCCTGCACAAGGCCGTCGTGCATGACAACGTCTACATTGGCCAGCAGAGCAATCTGCGCGGCTGTGTGATCGGCAAGAACACCGACATCATGCGGGCGGCCCGCATCGAGGACGGGGCCGTGATCGGGGACGAGTGCCTGGTCGGCGAAGAATCGATCGTGCAGGGGAACGTCCGGGTCTATCCGTTCAAGACGATCGAGGCCGGTGCCTTCGTCAACACCTCGGTCATCTGGGAGTCCCGGGGGCAGGCGCACCTCTTCGGGGCGCGCGGGGTGTCCGGCATCCTCAATGTGGAGATCACGCCGGAGCTGGCCGTACGTCTCGCCGGGGCCTACGCCACGACGCTCAAGAAGGGTGCGACCGTCACCACGGCTCGTGACCACTCCCGGGGTGCCCGGGCGCTGAAGCGGGCGGTGATCTCGGCGTTGCAGGCCAGTGCCATCGACGTACGGGACCTGGAGAACGTACCGCTGCCCGTGGCAAGGCAGCAGACCGCGCGGGGGAGTGCCGGCGGGATCATGGTCCGGACCTCGCCGGGTGTGCCGGACTCCGTGGACATCATGTTCTTCGACGAGCGTGGGGCGGACCTCTCGCAGGCCGGGCAGCGGAAGCTCGACCGGGTGTTCGCGCGGCAGGAGTACCGGCGGGCCTTCCCGGGGGAGATCGGTGACCTCTCCTTCCCTGCGAGCGTCTTCGACTCGTACACCGGGTCGCTGCTGCGGAACGTCGACACCACCGGCATCGCGGAGGCGGGGCTGAAGGTCGTCGTGGACGCCTCCAACGGCAGTGCGGGGCTCGTCCTGCCGAGTCTGCTCGGCCGGCTCCAGGTGGATTCGCTGGTGATCAACCCGGGGCTCGACGAGTCCCGGCCCACCGAGTCGGCCGAGAGCCGGCGGGCCGGGCTCGTACGCCTGGGGGAGATCGTGGCGTCGGCGCGGGCGGCGTTCGGGGTGCGGTTCGACCCCGTGGGCGAACGGCTCTCGCTCGTCGACGAGCGGGGGCGGATCATCGAGGACGACCGGGCGCTCCTGGTGATGCTCGACCTGGTGGCGGCCGAGCGGCGTTCGGGGCGGGTCGCGCTGCCCGTGACGACCACGAGGATCGCCGAGCAGGTCGCCGCGTACCACGGCACACAGGTGGAGTGGACGACGACCTCGCCCGACGACCTCACGCGAGTGGGCCGTGAGGAATCGACGATCTTCGGCGGTGACGGGCGCGGTGGGTTCATCGTGCCCGAGTTCAGCAGTGTCTTCGACGGGGCGGCCGCCTTCGTGCGGCTCATCGGTCTCGTGGCGCGGACTCAGCTCACGCTGAGCCAGATCGACGCGCGGATTCCGCGTGCCCACGTCCTGAAGAAGGACATCGCGACCCCGTGGGCGGTGAAGGGGCTGGTCATGCGTCGGGTGGTGGAGGCGGCGGGCAGCCGGTCCGTGGACACCACCGACGGGGTGCGGGTGGTCGAGGCCGACGGGCGCTGGGTGATGGTGCTGCCCGACCCCGCGGAGGCCGTCACCCATCTGTGGGCGGAGGGCCCCGACGACGCCTCCGCGCAGGCCCTGCTCGACGAGTGGACCGAGGTGGTCGACAGCGCAGGTCGCTGACGGAGCGGACCGTACGGCCGGGAGGCGCCCGCCGGGGCGCCTCCCGGCCCATTGCGGGGGCCATTCGGTGGTAGGCCGTGCGACGTGCGACGATGTGCGGCATGTCGCAGCAGCCCCCCGTTCGGAGCACCGGATCACCGCCGCCGCGTCCGGACGCGTCGATGTCGCTGCTGAACAACGTGATCGACCACGCGCTCGACGACGGCTACGCGGAGGCCACGGCCCGGCGCGAGGCCGAGGGTGGTGGTCTGCCCCGTAGTCTGCGCGCCAAGCTCGGTGTCGCCGCGGGCCTCGTGCTCGCCGCGGCCGTGGTGACGGTGGGCGCGGCCGAGGCGCGGATCTCCGCGCCGGTGGTCGCCAAGGAACGGCAGGACCTGATCGACCGGATCGAGGGCGAGACCTCGGCCGCCGATCAGCTGGAGCGTGACGTCGAGCGGATCCGGACCGAGGTCGGGGAACGCCAGCGGCAGGCGCTGGAGCAGCACGGCGGGGACCAGGCCGAGCTCGTCGGCCTGCTGTCGGGCGCGACGCCGGTGCACGGACCTGGCGTGAAGCTGGTCGTCGACGACGCCAAGGGCACCGACACCGGAGGCGGGGGACCGCGGGAGAGCAGTGGCTTCTCCGACACCGGCCGGGTCCGCGACCGGGACATGCAGCGCGTGGTCAACGGCCTGTGGGAGTCCGGCGCCGAGGCCGTCTCGATCAACGGCCAGCGGCTGACATCGCTGTCCGCGATCAGGGCCGCCGGCGACGCCATACTGGTCGACAACAAGCCGCTGGTGCCGCCGTACGTCGTCCTCGCGATCGGGGACGGACAGCGGCTGAGCACAGCGTTCCAGGACAGCGCCGACGGACAGTATCTGCACGCGCTGGTGGAGAACTTCGGGATCAGGAGCAGCATCTCGGCCGAGGGCGACGTACGCCTGCCGGCCGCGCCGAGCCTGACCGTACGTACAGCAGAGCCGAGGGGGGCCGGGGCGGCGACGCCGTCCGGTCGGGCCACGGCCGACACAGGGAAGGGCACATCGTGATCGCCGTACTGGGCCTGATCGTCGGAGTCGTGGTCGGACTGTTGGTCCGGCCCGAGGTGCCGGCGGTGGTCGAGCCCTACCTTCCGATCGCCGTGGTCGCCGCCCTGGACGCGGTCTTCGGCGGTCTGCGGGCCATGCTCGACGGGATCTTCGTCGACAAGGTATTCGTGGTGTCGTTCCTCTCGAACGTGGTCGTGGCCGCGCTGATCGTCTTCCTCGGCGACAAGCTGGGCGTGGGCGCGCAGCTGTCGACCGGTGTGGTCGTCGTGCTCGGTATCCGGATCTTCTCCAACGCGGCCGCCATCCGGCGCCACGTGTTCCGGGCGTGAGGCCGATGAGCGAGGACCCTCAGATGCCTGAGAACCCCGACACGCCCCAGAGCCCCCAAGACCCTCAGAAGCCTCAGGAGCCGCAGAGCTCTCAGGAGCCACAGGGCCTTCAGGGTCCGCGGAGCGCTCAGAGCCCTCAGGAGCCGCAGCGCCCTCAGGGTCCGCGGAGCGCTGAGAGCCCTCAGGAGCCGCAGCGCCCTCAGAGTTCGCAGAGGTCCGCGCCGGACGAGAAGGCGGAGCAGCCCGGGGGGTCCCGGAGTCCGGAGACCGCCGAGGCCGTGGACGCGCCCGTCGCTCCCGGCGTGGCCGAGCCGAGTGGGCGGCGGAGGCTCGCCGCCGCTGTGTGGCCGCCGCGGGTCACCCGGGCCCAACTCATCGTCGCGCTGCTGCTGTTCGTGCTCGGTCTGGGGCTCGCCATCCAGGTCTCCTCGACCAGCGAGAACAGCGCGCTGCGCGGGGCGCGGCAGGAGGACCTCGTGCGGATCCTCGACGAGCTCGACGACCGCACACAGCGCCTGGAGGACGAGAAGGCTCGGCTCGAAAAGCAGCGCTCCGAGCTCGAGTCCAGCTCGGACCAGGCCGAGGAGGCCCGCAAGCAGACCCAGGAGAAGGAGCGGCAGCTCGGGATCCTGGCCGGCACGGTAGCCGCCGAGGGGCCGGGGATCACCCTGACCGTCGGCGATCCCACCGGCGCCGTCGAGTCCGACATGCTGCTCGACGCCATCCAGGAGCTGCGCGCGGCGGGTGCCGAGGCGATCCAGGTCAACGGTGTGCGCGTGGTGGCGGACAGTTATTTCACCGGTAGCGGTGACGACATGCGAATCGATGGAACGAAGGTGGCCGCTCCGTACGTCTTCAAGGTCATCGGCAAGCCGGAGGATCTCGAGCCCGCGCTCAACATCCCCGGCGGTGTCGTGCAGACCCTCGAGAAGGAGCAGGCCACGGCCACGGTGGAGCGGTCGACGAAGATCGTCGTCGACGCCTTGCGACCCGCGAAGCGGCCTGACTACGCTCAGTCGTCCTCGCAGTGACGCGGGGGACGAGGGGGTCCCGCGACAAGGGCATGACGTTGCGGGGGGTCGGCGCACCACAACGGTGGTGCGTGGTGGAAACTGTCCGGAGGATACGGACGTTGTGAAGGTGTCCGGGTCGGCAGGTGTGATGGATCTCGGTTCGTCCTGCCCCACGGGCGGGTCTGTTTCGGTCAAGGGGAATCGCCCGTGAAGTTGTTTGCGAAGTTGTTCGGCAAGAGCGCACGCGAGGACGGCGGCAACGCCAGGCACCGCGCGCCGCGCCATGCCCAGAGCGAGGAGCAGGGCGGCGAGCGCCCGCTCTTCCGCGATGAGGTCGACGGTCAGGGCGGTGACATTTCGGGCGCGCAGGGCGCGTCTTCTGTTGACCCCGCCGGGGCCGGACGCATAGGTTTCGGGGAACCATCAACCTCAAGTACGGGTGGAGGGTTTACCCCCGACCCGTACGCGACACAGACCTCCGCGGGGCTGCCGCGGCAGGAGGATGCGTCCATGCCGGTGTGTACGAGGTGCGGTCACCGCAACGCGGCCGACAGCCGCTTCTGCTCTCACTGCGGCACGCCGCTGCGAGGCGGGGTCGCCGCCGAGCGTGCGTCCGAGACGACGTCGACGATCTCCATCTCGGGGCTTGAGGCGTACGACGCGGAGGTCACGGGCCAGACCCAGCTTCCGTCGCTGTCTCCCGAGGCGCTCGCGGCCGTGGAGGCCCTGCCTCTGGGGTCCGCGCTCCTCGTGGTGCGCCGGGGGCCGAACTCCGGCAGCCGGTTCCTGCTCGACGGAGAGCTGACGACGGCCGGCCGTCACCCGCAGAGCGACATCTTCCTGGACGACTTCACCGTCTCCCGGCGCCATGTCGAGTTCCGGCGGGCACAGGACGGCAGCTTCACCGTCGCCGACGTCGGCAGCCTCAACGGCACGTACGTCAACCGTGAGCCGATCGAATCGGTCGTGCTGTCCAACGGCGACGAGGTGCAGATCGGCAAGTACCGGCTGGTCTTCTATTCGAGCCAGCGAGGCGTGTGACGCCTCGGAGAAGCCTTCAGGGAAGGTCCATGCTGCGAACACCGACGGGCGGTGCCGGAAACGGCACCGCCACCGCGGGCGACCGGCTGGTGAGCATCGGCACGGTGCTGAACCAGCTGCGCGACGAATTTCCCGAAGTGACGATCTCCAAGATCCGGTTCCTGGAGGCCGAGGGGCTCGTGGAGCCCCGGCGGACGGCGTCCGGGTACCGGAAGTTCAGCCCGCAGGACGTGGAGCGGCTCGCTCAGATCCTGCGGATGCAGCGGGACCACTATCTTCCGCTGAAGGTCATCCGTGAGCATCTCGACGCTCTCGCCCGGGGCGAGCAGGTCAGCCTCCCGGCGCCCGGGCGCCGGGGAGAGCTGCTGGACGGACCCTGGGAACAGGACGGGGAACCGCCCACCGCCACGCGGATCGGCCGGGCCGAGCTGATCGCCGCCGCAGAGGTGACCGAGGCCGAGCTCGCCGCGTGGGAGTCGTTCGGTCTCATCGCCGAGGTGCGGGGCGGCGGCTACGACGCGGAGGCCGTCACCATCGCCAGACTTGTCGCGGATCTGGGGAGATTCGGTCTCGAACCCCGGCACCTGCGGGGCATGAAGGCGGCCGCCGACCGCGAGGCCGGACTCCTCGAACAGATGGTCGCGCCGCTGCGCCGGCACCGTAATCCGCAGACCAGAGCACATGCGGAGGCCACCGCGAAGGAGCTCGCCGAGCTCTCCGTGAGGCTGCACGCGGCCTTCGTACAGACGGCTCTGGGCATCCGGCTCCAGTGATCTTGGACGGGCCCGACTATCCAAACCGGTCGGGCACGTCCTAGGGTTGCTGTGTGAACGAGCTCGACGTTGTGGGTGTCCGGGTGGAAATGCCCTCCAACCAGCCGATCGTGCTCCTGCGGGAAGTGGGAGGCGATCGGTACCTCCCCATCTGGATCGGACCGGGTGAGGCGACCGCGATCGCCTTCGCCCAGCAGGGGATGGCCCCTCCGCGGCCGCTGACGCACGACCTCTTCAAGGACGTGCTGGAGGCCGTGGGGCAGGAGCTCACCGAGGTCCGCATCACGGATCTGCGTGACGGGGTCTTCTACGCCGAGCTGGTCTTCGCCAGCGGCGTCGAGGTGAGCGCCCGGCCGTCCGACGCGATAGCACTGGCCCTGCGGACCGGAACGCCGATCTACGGCAGTGACGGTGTGCTGGACGACGCCGGTATCGCGATTCCGGACGAGCAGGAGGACGAGGTGGAGAAGTTCCGCGAGTTTCTCGACCAGATCTCACCGGAGGACTTCGGGACCAACAGTCAGTGAGACGTGCGGCCGGAGGCCGCTTGCGAGGCCGGTCGTGCGGGCCGTTCGCGGGGTGCCGTCAGAGCATTCGAGTAGCCTTTCCCCGGGGAGAGACACGGCAAACCACTCTCAGGGTGATTATCACTCGGCGTGCCGAGTGTGGCGATCGTTGACGCACCCCGAGTGACTGCCTACCTTCGTGTGGGCAGGTCAAGGACGGAGGGTCGGCGTGATGAGCAGCGCGGACGGTACGGCAGGGAGCTCGCTCGGACGCGTGTCCGGGGAGTCCGGTCCGTATCCGCTTCACGGCAGTGTGGGCGACTTCGGGGCGGACGAGAGTACGGGCCCGGCGGGTGACGTGGTCGGCTACCGCGGCCCCACGGCCTGCGCGGCCGCCGGCATCACCTATCGGCAGCTGGACTACTGGGCGCGCACCGGACTCGTGGAGCCGAGCGTGCGGCCCGCGTACGGGTCGGGGACCCAGCGGCTCTACAGCTTCCGCGACGTCGTCGTCCTGAAGATCGTCAAGCGCTTCCTCGACACCGGGGTGGCCCTGCAGAACATCCGGGCGGCGGTGCAGCACCTGCGCGCCCGGGGCTTCCGCGATCTGGAGCGGATGACGCTCATGAGCGACGGGGCCACGGTCTACGAGTGCTCCTCTCCCGACGAGGTCGTCGACCTGCTCCAGGGCGGTCAGGGCGTCTTCGGGATCGCCGTCGGGGTCGTCTGGCGGGACGTGGAGGCCGCACTCTCGCAGCTGCACGGGGAGCGGGTCGACACGGGCGAGACGCTCGTCGGGCACAACCCGGGTGACGAGCTCGCCCGGCGGCGGCGCGACAAGGCGGTCTGAGCCCTCTGCCAGGGGGCGTCTCTGCGGCGCTTTCGGGGGTGGTGGTGCCGGGTGGTTGCCGCCCCGTTGTCAGTGGCATGGGGCAGCATCGGAAGTGTGAGAGCCGCGCCGACGATCCTGCATCTCGACATGGATGCGTTCTTCGCCGCCGCCGAGCAGGCGGCGAAGCCCAGCCTGCGCGGAAAACCCGTGGTCGTCGGGGGTCTCGGGCCGCGCGGAGTGGTCGCCACCGCCTCGTACGAGGCACGCCGTTTCGGGGTGCACTCGGCCATGCCGATGGGCCAGGCGCGGCGGCTCGCGCCGAACGCCGCGTATCTCGTCCCGCGCTTCGCCTTCTACCGGTCGATCAGTGAGCAGGTCATGGAGCTCCTCGGGCGCCTCTCGCCGCTCGTGGAGCCGCTCAGCCTCGACGAGGCCTTCGTGGACCTGGAGGCCGGGGGCCTCGCCGACGACAGCGCCGGCGCGCGGGTCGTCGGCGAGCGGCTGCGGGCCGACATCCTGGCGACGACGGGGCTGACGGGGTCGGTGGGGCTCGCGGGGTCGAAGATGATCGCGAAGATCGCCTCGGAGGAGGCCAAGCCGGACGGGCTCGTCCTCATCGAGCCGGGGACCGAGAGGGAGCTGCTCGGGCCCCGGTCCGTGCGGATCCTGCCCGGCGTCGGGCCCGCGACCGGGGAGCATCTGCGGCGCGCCGGGATGACCACGGTCTCCGACCTGGCCGAGGCGGGCGAGGACGAGCTCGTACGGCTGCTGGGGCGGGCGCACGGGGCCTCGCTGTACCGGATGGCCCAGGGGTACGACGATCGGGCCGTGGTGGCCGAGCGGGACGCCAAATCGGTGTCGGTCGAGGACACCTTCGACGTCGACCTGCACGACCGCGTGCGGATCAGGACCGAGGTGGAGCGGCTCGCCGAGCGGTGCGTGGGGCGGCTGCGGGCCTCGGGGCACTCGGGGCGGACCATCGTCCTCAAGGTGCGGCGGTACGACTTCTCGACGCTGACCCGGTCCGAGACGCTGCGGGGGCCGACGGACGACCCCGTGGTCGTCCGGGAGGCCGCAGGGCGGCTCCTGGAGGCGGTCGACACGACCGGGGGCGTGCGGCTGCTCGGGGTGGGCGTGAGCGGCCTCGCGGACTACACGCAGGAGGATCTCTTCGCTCAGGCCGAGGAGGAGCGGGCGGCGGTCGCGGTGGCGGCGGCGGAGTCGGAGGCGGTGGGGTCGGCGGGGGCCGGTTCCGGTGCCGACGCAGGCGGTGCGGCTCATGAGGCTGGGTCTGCCGGGGCTGTCGCCGTCGAGCGGCGGTGGGCGCCCGGGCACGACGTACGGCACGCCGTGCACGGGGCAGGGTGGGTGCAGGGGAGCGGGGTCGGGCGGGTCACGGTGCGGTTCGAGGAGCCGTGGTCGGCGCCGGGGCGGGTGCGGACGTTCTCGGTGGACGATCCGGACCTGGAGCCCTCCGAGCCGTTGCCCTTGGTGCGGGGGGAGTGTCGGGCGGGGGCGTGACGGCTCGGTGGTCGGGGGCGGGGTGTAGGGGGGCGCCCGGCCTTTCGGCCGGGCTTTGGGCTCCCGCCTTCGCCGCCCGTGCGGTGCGGTGCGGTGGGGGGAGGTGCGGGTGCGGCTGTGGGGCGCCTACCCGAGTGGGGTCTTCTGCGGGCGTGCCTCGGTCAGGGGCCCTCTTGGCCTGCCAGGCGGCCGAAGTCCGTGTCCTGGGGGTTCTGGGGTGAGGGCGGGAGCGTGAGGCTGTAGTGGCGGTAGAGCTGGAGCTCCTGTTCCGGGGAGAGGTGGCGGCCTACGCCGAAGTCCGGGGCGTCCTTGATGAGTGCGCGTTCGAACGGGATGTGGAGGCCGTCTTCCAGGAGGTCGCTCGGCTCCAGGGGGACGAAGGCGTCCCGGCTGAACAGGCCGGTGCGGACCGCGGCCCATTCCGGGATGCCGGTCGCGTCGTCCAGGTACACCTCGTCCACGGTTCCGATCTTGTGTCCGCTCCGGTCGAACGCCTTGCGGCCGATCAGGCTGCGCGGATCGATGTCGGTCTGCACGGTCCCTCCAACTGGTCGCAACTGCTCTACACCCCTACGAAAGTGCACATCTGGGATATCGGCCACTTGAGCGATGGGAGCCGCAACCTCGCTGGTAGGCTGGCTGTGGCTGTCGACCCTGTGCGGGAGAGTCCCCCGGAGAAACCTTCCGGAGGGCGCCGAAGGAGCAAATCCTCCCCGGAATCTCTCAGGCCCCTGTACCGCGCGGACGAGGTCACTCTGGAAAGCAGAGCGGTGTCCACGGCATGCGCTCTCACCGACGGTGAAAGCCGGCGTGCCGCGAGGCGTGCCGGTGAAACTCTCAGGTTGAGATGACAGAGGGGGAGGCCGTCCGGGTACCCGCGCCGTGGTGCCCCTCGCAGGTCGTGACGACCAGGAGGCCTCCGTACATGACCGCCAACCGCATTCCGCTCTCCGAGCTCGAACAGGGCATCCCGTTCGAGCAGCGGCACATCGGGCCCGACGCCGAGGCGCGCGCCAAGATGCTCGCTCAGGTCGGTTACGGCTCGCTCGACGAGCTCACCGCCGCCGCGGTGCCGGACGTGATCAAGAACGCCGAGGCGCTGGGCCTGCCGGCCGCGCGCACGGAGGCCCAGGTGCTGGCCGAGCTGCGCACGCTCGCCGACGGCAACCAGGTCCTCGCCCCGATGATCGGCCTCGGGTACTACGGGACCTTCACGCCTCCGGTCATTCTCCGGAACGTCATGGAGAACCCGGCCTGGTACACGGCGTACACGCCGTACCAGCCCGAGATCTCGCAGGGGCGCCTGGAGGCGCTGCTCAACTTCCAGACCATGGTCGCCGACCTGACCGGTCTGCCCACCTCGGGCGCCTCCCTCCTCGACGAGGGCACCGCCGCCGCCGAGGCCATGGCCCTCTCCCGGCGCGTCGGCAAGGTCAAGAACGGTGTCTTCCTCATCGACGCCGACGCCCTGCCGCAGACGATCGCCGTCATCGAGACCCGCGCCGAGCCGACCGGTGTCGAGGTCGTCGTCGCGGATCTCAGCGACGGGATTCCCGCCGAGATCGCCGCGCGTGGTGTCTTCGGTGTGCTGATCCAGTACCCGGGTGCCTCCGGTGCCGTCCGCGACATCAAGCCGCTGATCGACGCCGCCCACGAGCTCGGTGCCGTCGTCACCGTCGCCGCCGACCTGCTCGCGCTGACCCTGCTCACCTCGCCCGGCGAGCTGGGCGCGGACATCGCCGTCGGCACGACGCAGCGCTTCGGCGTGCCCATGGGCTTCGGCGGTCCCCACGCCGGCTTCATGGCCGTGCAGGACAAGCACGCCCGCTCCCTGCCCGGTCGTCTGGTGGGTGTGTCCGTCGACGCCGACGGCAACCGCGCGTACCGCCTCGCCCTGCAGACCCGCGAGCAGCACATCCGCCGTGAGAAGGCCACCAGCAACATCTGTACGGCTCAGGTGCTGCTCGCCGTCATGGCCGGCATGTACGCCGTCTACCACGGGCCGGACGGACTGAAGGGGATCGCGCAGCGGACCCACCGGTACGCCACGATCCTCGCCGCGGGTCTCACCGCCGGTGGCGTCGAGGTCGTGCACGGTTCGTACTTCGACACCCTGACCGTCCGGGTGCCCGGCAAGGCCGACGAGGTCGTCGCCGCCGCCCGCGACGCCGGAGTGAACCTCTACCGCGTCGACGCCGATGTCGTCTCGATCTCCTGTGACGAGACCACCGGACGCGAGCAGCTCACCGCCGTCTGGGGCGCCTTCGGTGTCGACGGCGACGTCGAGGCCCTGGACGCCGCCGCCGAGGACACGCTGCCCGCCGGGCTGCTGCGCTCCGACGCGTACCTGACCCACCCGGTCTTCCACGCGCACCGCTCCGAGACGTCGATGCTGCGCTACCTGCGCAAGCTCGCCGACCGCGACTACGCGCTCGACCGCGGCATGATCCCGCTCGGCTCCTGCACGATGAAGCTGAACGCGACGACCGAGATGGAGCCGGTGACCTGGCCCGAGTTCGGCCAGATCCACCCCTTCGCCCCGATCGACCAGGCACAGGGCTACGTCACGCTCATCACCGAGCTGGAAGAGCGCCTCGCCGAGGTCACCGGATACGACAAGGTGTCGATCCAGCCCAACGCCGGTTCGCAGGGCGAGCTCGCCGGTCTGCTGGCCGTCCGCGCCTACCACCGCGCCAACGGCGACCTCCAGCGCACCGTCTGCCTCATCCCGTCCTCCGCGCACGGCACCAACGCCGCCTCCGCGGTGATGGCCGGCATGAAGGTCGTCGTCGTCAAGACCGCCGACGACGGCGAGGTCGACATCGCGGACCTGCGCGCCAAGATCGAGCAGTACCGCGACGAGCTGTCCGTGCTGATGATCACCTACCCGTCCACGCACGGCGTCTTCGAGGAGCACGTCGCCGACATCTGCGCCGAGGTCCACGACGCCGGCGGTCAGGTGTACGTCGACGGTGCCAACCTCAACGCGCTCGTCGGGCTCGCCAAGCCGGGCAAGTTCGGTGGCGACGTCTCGCACCTCAATCTGCACAAGACCTTCTGCATTCCGCACGGCGGCGGCGGCCCCGGTGTCGGTCCGGTCGGTGTGCGGGCGCACCTCGCCCCGTACCTGCCGAACCACCCGCTCCAGCCCACCGCGGGCCCGGAGACCGGCGTCGGTCCGATCTCGGCGGCCCCGTGGGGCTCCGCCGGCATCCTGCCGATCTCCTGGTCGTACGTGCGTCTGATGGGCGGCGAGGGCCTCAAGCGCGCCACGCAGGTCGCCGTGCTCGCGGCGAACTACATCGCCAAGCGCCTGGAGCCGCACTTCCCGGTGCTCTACACCGGTCCGGCCGGTCTGGTCGCCCACGAGTGCATCGTGGACCTGCGTCCGCTCTCGAAGGAGACGGGCGTCACGGTCGACGACATCGCCAAGCGTCTGATCGACTACGGCTTCCACGCGCCGACGATGTCCTTCCCGGTGGCCGGCACGCTGATGATCGAGCCCACCGAGTCCGAGGACATCACCGAGCTCGACCGCTTCTGCGACACGATGATCGCGATCCGCGCGGAGATCGAGAAGGTCGCCTCGGGCGCGTGGCCCGCCGACGACAACCCGCTGCACAACGCCCCGCACACCGCGGCCGCGCTGGGCGGCGAGTGGAACCACCCGTACACCCGTGACGAGGCGGTCTTCCCGGCCGGTGTCTCGGCCGCCGACAAGTACTGGCCGCCGGTCCGCCGCATCGACGGCGCCTTCGGCGACCGGAACCTGGTCTGCTCCTGCCCGCCGATGGACGAGTACGACGCCTGAGCATGAGTCGGTGAGCATGAGCCGAGGGCCGGTTCGGAGGATCTCCTCCGGGCCGGCCCTCGGCGTTTCTCTTCCTCGTACGTACTCCCCGCGCGCTCAGGCGGCGGTCGTCACCTGTCCCGCCGTCAGTGGCCGGTGCGGGGCGATGATCTGCCCGTCCGGCAGCAGTTCACCGGTGTCCTCGAAGAGCAGGACGCCGTTGCACAGCAGGCTCCAGCCCTGTTCCGGATGGTGTGCCATCAGGCGGGCCGCCTCCCGGTCGTTGGAGTCGGCGGTGGGACAGGCAGGCTGGTGCTGGCACATGGGTGGGTTCTTTCGCTGCGTCGTGGTGGATGTCCTGCGGCTCTTCGCGCTCATCGCCGCCCCCGTCGGTCGGTTCGGTTCCGGTCCCAGTCTTGCCCCATGGACGGTCTTCCGCAGGTATTTCGCGTCAGCTCGTCCTCTCCGGGGAAGACGCATCACCCGCAGGGGCGGTTCAGGTCAAGTGCACCGTCTCTTCGGGTGGTTCGGAGTGGTCCGAGCGGGCTAGTCCGTACGGGAGCGGCGTTCGGTAAGGCCGTTCGGGCGCGGTCGTCGGACAGCAGTGCGCCCCGTGACCCGGGCGGGTCACGGGGCGGGAGCCGTAGGCGGGGTGGATCAGGCGGGCGCCGCCGAGCCCAGGAGGGGCGGCGGCGCGAGACGCGTACTGAGCACGGGCAGAAGATCGGCGACCTGGTAGGGCCGGTGGGCCGCGATCCCCGGCGGCGCGGGGGCCAGGGGCACCAGGAGATCGGCCGCGGCCGGGGCGTCGGTCGTGCCGTCCGCCTCCGGTTCGGCGTGCAGCCAGAGCGTCAGCATGTAGAGCTCGGGTACGGAGAGCAGCCGGGGCTGGTACGGGGTGGGCAGCGCCTCGGCCTGGAGCAGGGCCCGTTCCGTCGCGGTGACGTACGGCCCCTCGAAGAAGTGCGAGAAGGTCCAGCCGTCCGGGGTGAGCATGGTGTCCGCGGCGGCGATCGCCCGCTCCCCGTTCCGGATCAGGAACCGCCAGCCGACGAGCCGGGTGCGGGGCGACCGTCCAGGTGCTCCCGTGACGCCGAGGACGTGTACGGGCAACGGGAGTTCGGGGCTCAGTGGTCCCTGCGCGGCCCGCAGGGCGGGAGTTCGGGCCTCGCGGACGGCGGTCGGTGAGCCGAGGGCCGCGAGAACACTGCGGAGGGCCGGCGCGGGGGCCGGAGAGGGTCGGAGCATGGTGGGTCGCCTCTCACTCAGGAGACACGGTGATGCGTGGGCAGGTACGACGGCGCTGTCGGCGGCGCGGCCAGAGAGGGGCCATGGGGCCATGACCGGGCACCAACACTCTGCCTCGTCCGCGGAGTTTATACGACACGTGTTCACAGAGTGTTTCCGCTAGACGGCGCCGATATTCCTGGCAAGGCCTCATCAGGCCTTATTCCGGGGGCTGTTCAAGCGGAATCATGACGGCCGCGCGGCGCTCACCTGCGTATTCCTCGCCGGGCCGGACGGCTGAATTGTGATCCTCCGTCACGAGACAATAGGACATTGGTATATGTCGAACGTGTCATGCCTTCGGAATGTGCCTGTGGAGAGCTCCTTCCAGCCTATCCTCCGGCGGCCCCGTTCCGCAGGCGTTGTGGATCAGCGAGGTGGGCATCATGGTCCGTGACGCGCGGCCGTCGTCGCGGCCGCCCATGGTGGGAGGGACGGCTTCGATGGGGGAGAAGGTCGATGCGGACGGGTTCGGCCCGGCCGACCGACAGCAGTACCGGAGAAAGCTCCAGCAGTGTCTCGCGGGGCTCGCGAGGCTGCTGGCGGAGAAGAGGTTCGACCGGCCCCGCAATCTCATGGGTCTGGAGATCGAACTCAATCTCGCCGGTGCCGACGGGCTGCCCCGGATGCTCAACGCGCCGGTTCTGGAAAGGATCGCGAGCTCCGATTTCCAGACGGAACTCGGATTGTTCAACCTGGAAGTGAACATCGCTCCCCACCGGCTCGGCGGCAGGGTATTCGACCGGCTCGCCGAGGAGATCGGGACCGGGCTCGGATATGCCGACCGCAAGGCCGCGGAACTCGACGCCGGCGTCGTCATGATCGGCATACTCCCCACGCTCGCCCAGAGCGACCTGGTCTTCGAGAACCTGTCGGCCGCCGACCGCTACGCGCTCCTCAACAACCAGATCCTCGCCGCCAGGGGCGAGGACTTCACCCTCGACATCCATGGAGTCGAACGGCTCCTGTGCACCTCGGAGTCGATCGTGCCGGAGGCCGCCTGCACCTCCGTCCAGCTGCACCTCCAGGTCACGCCGGCCAGGTTCTCCGCCGTCTGGAACGCGGCGCAGGCGGTGGCGGGCGTCCAGATCGCCCTCGGTGCGAACGCGCCCTTCGTCTTCGGCCGTGAGGTGTGGCGCGAGTCCCGGCCGCCGCTGTTCCAGCAGGCCACCGACACCAGGCCGCCCGAGCTGCAGTCCCAGGGCGTCCGGCCGCGCACCTGGTTCGGGGAGCGGTGGGTGGACTCGGTGTACGACCTCTTCGAGGAGAACCTCCGCTACTTCCCCGCCCTCCTCCCCATCTGCGACGAGGAGGACCCGCTGCTCGTCCTCGACGAGGGCGGTGTGCCGAAGCTCCAGGAACTCGTCCTGCACAACGGCACGGTCTACCGCTGGAACAGGCCCGTGTACGGCTGGGTCGACGGGGTCCCGCACCTGCGGGTGGAGAACCGGGTCCTGCCCGCGGGGCCGACCGTGACCGACGTGATCGCGAACGCGGCCTTCTACTACGGGCTCGTGCGCTCGCTCGCCGACGAACCGCGGCCGGTCTGGAAGCGGATGGCCTTCGAGGACGCGGAGGCCAACTTCGACACCGCCTGCCGCCACGGCATCGAGGCGGAGCTGCGCTGGCCCCGATCGGGCCGCGCCGGCGGCGTCGCGACCCTGCCGGCGGTACGTCTCGTCCTCGACGAGCTGCTGCCGCTCGCCGCGGCCGGACTGGACGCCTGGCACATCGAGCCGGCGGACCGGGACTTCTACCTCGGGGTGATCGAGCAGCGCTGTCTGCGGAAGGTGAACGGGGCCTCCTGGCAGGCCGACACCTTCCACCAGGCGCTGGATTCGGGCCTCGACCGGGAGGCGGCGCTCGCCGCGACCACCCGCCGCTACCGGACGCTGATGCACGAGGGCGAGCCGGTGCACACCTGGCCCGTGGGGATCGGCTGACGCCTGGCCCGCGCGCTCCGGGCGGCGGTCCGGGGCGGCATCCCCGGGCATGGGTGATCATGTCAAGGTAGTCGAGGCGGGACGCGACTGCCGGAACGGCATGGGCCCACGACCGGGAAGTGGAGACAGGTGTGGTGTCGGAGCAAGACGTGAGGGACGCTTCCCTGCCCCCCGGAGGCCTGCCGCGGAGACTGCTGCGGTCCGAGACCCTCATCGTGCTCGCGCTCTCGCTCGGCGCGAGCGCGTTGTCGTCGCTCATCAGCTTCATCGGATCCCTGACCAGGCCCGGGTCGCTGAAGGAGCAGGCGGCGACGCTCAACGGCTCGTACGCGCCGGGGCGGCCGTGGCTCGACCTGTCCTGGCAGCTCTTCGGTATCGCCTCGGCGCTCGTACCGGTCGTCCTCGTCGCCCATCTGCTGCTGCGGGAGGGCGCCGGGCTCCGGGCCATCGGCTTCGACCGGACCCGGCCCTGGCCCGACCTGGGGCGAGGGGCGCTGGTCGCGGCCGGGATCGGGAGCGCGGGGCTCGCCTTCTACCTCGCGGCGCGGGCGACCGGGTTCAACCTCACGGTGGTGCCGGAGTCCTTGCCGGAGGTGTGGTGGAAGTATCCGGTGCTGATCCTCTCGGCGGTGCAGAACTCCGTCCTGGAAGAGGTCGTCGTCGTCGGATATCTGCTGCGCAGACTCGGGCAGTTGGGGTGGACTCCGATGGCGGCCCTCGTCGCGAGTTCGGTGCTGCGCGGCTCCTACCACCTCTACCAGGGGATCGGCGGATTCCTCGGCAACGTGGTGATGGGCGTCGTCTTCGTCCTGCTGTACCGGCGCTGGGGGCGGGTCGGGCCGCTGGTCGTGGCGCACGCGCTGCTCGACATCGTGGCGTTCGTCGGATACGGGCTGCTGGCGGGCAAGGTGGGCTGGTTGCCTACCGGGTGACGGGATGAAGGACGTGGGGGAGGGGTGAGGGGCGTGTCGGCTTGAGCCGTACGCCCCTCACCCCTTTGGTTCTCTGCCGTCAGGCGTGCAGGTCGCCCTCGATGACCGTCACGGCGTGGCCGGTCAGGAGGGTGCGCTCGCCGCGCAGGTGGGTGCGGACGAGGCCGGTGCGGGCGCCGCCCTGGAAGCCGGTGAGCTCGTCACGGCCGAAGCGGGCCGACCAGTAGGGGGCGAGCGCGGTGTGGGCGCTGCCGGTCACCGGGTCCTCGTCGATGCCGACGGCGGGGAAGAAGCAGCGGGAGACGAAGTCGTAGCCGCTGTCGGGGTCGTCCGCGGCAGCGGTGGCGATGACTCCCCGCGTGGCGAGGCTCACGAGGGCGGCGGAGTCCGGCGTGAGGGAGCGCACGGTGGCCTCGTCGCGGAGCTCGACGAGGATGTCGCCGACGTGCGCGGCCGTGTCGTGGACGGCGACGACCTCGGCGCCGAGCGCCTTCTCCAGGCCGTCGGGGACGGGGAGGGGAGTGAGGGAGGAGGTCGGGAAGTCCATCGTGATGGTGCCGTCCGCGGCGGCGGTGGCGCCCAGGACGCCCGACCGGGTGGCGAAACGGACGGTGCCGCTCGCGGTGCCGGTGGTGTGCAGGACGTGGGCCGTGGCGAGCGTGGCGTGGCCGCACATGTCGACCTCGGTGGTCGGGGTGAACCAGCGCAGGGCCCAGTCCGCCTCGCCGCCGGCGGGGAGAGGGTGGGCGAAGGCCGTCTCGGAGAGATTGACCTCCGCCGCGACCTTCTGGAGCCAGGTGTCCTCGGGGAAGGAGTCGAGGAGGAGGACTCCGGCCGGGTTTCCGGAGAAGGGCTGGTGGGTGAAGGCGTCGACGATTCGGATCCGCATGCCGCTGACCGTACAAGGTGCGGAAACGCGTGGACCAAGGCCAATCGCGGAGAACTGGACCGGTCCGACGGAGAACTGCGCCGGGCTGTCCGGCGTCCCCGAGTGGGACTGTCGGCGGACTTCGGACCGCAGACCTCGGGGGGCTTCGATGATGTTCGGGTACTCGGACGACTGGTGGGCGTTGTTCTTCGTTCCGGTGGTGCTGTGGGTGCCGTTCGGACCGTTCGCCATGGGCGGGATGGGGGTGTGGTGCGCGTTCCGGCCCGGTCCGCGGGCGCGGCTGTGGTCGGTGCTGCTGCCGCTGCTGCCGGTGACGGTCTCCGCGATCGCGATGGTGATGCCGCTGGGCAAGTCGCTCCGTACCGACGACCTCGTGGGCTATCTCCTGGTGTACGTCCTCGGCATCACGGTGCTGCCGTGGCTGCTGGGGTGGGGGATCACTCGCGCGGTGCGCGCGGTACGGGCCGCACGGGCGCGGCGGCGGGAAGCGGCGGGTGCGGTCACAGGGGTGCCAGGACCATGAGGACCTCGTCGCGGTCGTCGCCGGGGGCCAGCCGGAGGGCGCCCGGCCAGCGGCCGACCTCCTGCCAGCCGAGGCGGCCGTAGAACTCCTCCAGGCCGACGCCGCCGCGCGCCGCGAGCCGTAGCTGCTCCAGACCCATCTCGTCGCGGGCGATCATCCGGGTCTGCCGCACCAGGCCCGCTCCGATGCCCTGTCCGCGTACCCGGAGGCGGGTCTGGACGTGGTGCAGCGTGCCCCAGTGCGCGACGAGGCGATGCGGGTCGCGGCGGAGGTTCAGCCAGCCCGCGAGGGTTCCGTCGAGGGTCGCGACGACGAGGCGGCTGCTTGCCGGGTCGAGGTCGGCGACGATGCGGTCGACCGATGCGGCGACCTCGGCGGGGTCGACCGGTGGGAAGGGGAATCCGGCGGCGCCGCCGGCGTCGCTCACTTCGGTCCAGCACTCGGTGAGGGCCGAGACGAGTGCGTCGGTGGCGGCGTCGGGGGTCACCAGCTGCGTGTAGAGGAGGGCGTTGTCGCCGGTCGTGGCCGTGGTCATGGTCGTGATCATGGCAGGAGTGTGGGGATGCCGCCGGTGGGCCTGGGAGTGGGGGTGGGGTCCCTCGGGTGACCCCGGCGGTCAGGTGCGTCGGCGTTCCTCGCGCTGCTGGATCAGCTCCTCGACCGCGCTCGGGAGGGTCGTCTCGAAGTCGATCAGCTTCGCCCACGTCGGGGTCACGACGATCCGGACCATGCCGTCGTAGAGCGAGCGGACCTCGGCCTCCCATGTGGCGCGCTGCTCGGGCGTCATCTCGTACGTGTTGTTCGTCTGGAGGAACTCGTCAGGGATGCCCTCGACGACGTCCAGTTCGGCCGTGCCGCGGATGAGCAGGATCTTCGGCGGGTGCACCTCGGTGTCGATGGTCAGGGCGACAGCCGGGTTCCGGCGCAGGGCCGGCAGCTTCGGCGCGTTCTTCGGGGTGCACATGACGATGGTCGTGCCGTTCCAGGCGAAGCCGATCGGGATGGCGCGGGGCGTGCCGTCCTGGGCCACGTAGGCCAGGCGGGTGAGGTCGCGGGCCAGGAGTTCCTGGCTGGCCGGACGGTTCAGGATCTCGGTGATCTCGCTCGGCTGCATGGTCGCATCCACCTTCTCGCGGTCGCCCCCCGGCGTCCCCCCAGAACCCCTCCAGAACCCCTCCACCCTAGGGCGGCCCCGGTTTCGCTCGCCAAAGGACACACGGATATCGCTTCTTGCTCAGCGAACAGTTCCGATATATCGTTGAGGCATCGCGACAGTTCAACGATGGAATCTCGATGGAAGGAGCGTTGCGATGCGTTCACATGGACACGAGTACGGAAACGGACACGGAGCCGGTCGTGGGGCCTGCGGCCCCGGACCTCGTGGGGACTTCGAGGGGCGACGGGCCGCGTTCGGGCCGTTCGGGCCCGGCTTCGGCAGCGGTGGGCCCTTCGGGGGCGGGTTCGGCGGTCGTGGCCGCGGTGGCGGCGGTCGGGGAAGGGCGCGGCGCGGTGACGTCCGTGCGTCGATCCTCGCGCTCCTGAAGGACCGCCCCATGCACGGCTACGAGATGATCCGGGAGATCGGCGAGCGCAGTGACGGGGCCTGGAAGCCCAGTCCCGGCTCGGTCTACCCCACCCTCCAGATGCTGGAGGACGAGGGGCTGATCACCAGCGCGAGCGAGGGCGGCAAGAAGCTGTTCACGCTCACCGACACCGGGCGCGCCGAGGCCGAGGAAGGCCCGGAGGCCCCGTGGGAGGAGGCGGGGCGCGGCGTCGACTGGGACGCCGTGAACGAGATCCGGCAGGCCGGCTTCGGTCTGATGGAGGCGTTCGGGCAGGTCTGGAAGACCGGCAGCGCCGAGCAGCGGCAGAAGGCGGTCGGCGTGATCAACGAAGCCCGCAAGAAGCTGTACCTCATCCTGGCCGACGAGGACTGAGTCGACGAGGGCTGAGGGTGAGTAGGGGAAAGGGCCCCGCGGCTGTATGCCGCGGGGCCCTTTCCTGTGCTTTCGGGTCAGGCGACCAGGCCTGAGAGCTTGCGGAGCGACTCCGTCAGCGCCGCCGTCGCCGAGTCCTTGAGCTTCCCCGCCATGAGGGAGACCGCCGCGCCCGTGAACCCGCCGTCGATCCGCAGCGTCGTCGCGTCCCCGTCCGTCGCGAGCGAGTAGCGCGTGGTGACGATCACACCCATCGGGCCCTTGCCCTTGATCGCGAACGCCCGCTCGGTCTCCAGCTCCTCGACCGTCCAGAGCACCTCGGCGGGGAAGCCCATCAGCTTCATGTTCTCGGTGAAGGTGGCGCCCGTCTCCAGGGTCGCCGGGCCGCCGTTCGGGAAACTGGTGTGCGTGGCGTTCCACTCGCCGTGCGAGGAGAAGTCCGTGAGGCGCGCCCAGACCTTTCCGGCCGGCGCCTCGATCCGTGCCTCCGCGCTGACTTCGGCCATGCGACCACCCCTTCTGGCGTGCCAACTGGTTCCGGTGTCGCGGAACGTAGCCGGGTGGGCGTGAACATTCAATACTGATGAACCGTCAGTTCTGCGGCGGCCGGTCCCGCGCCGTCGCCGATCCACCAGATCTCGGCCGAGTCGAAGCAGTCGGAGGCGCGCGGCGCCCCGTCCTCCTCGTGGCAGTGGAACGCGGCCCAGAACAGGTCGGCGGGCAGTGCTTCCCGGGGTGCGTACACCCGGTAGACGTACTGCCGTCCGTCGCGCGCGAGCAGAGCCACCATCCAGAACACGATCGGAGGACGAACGGCAACGGGCCTGCGGTTGCAACGGGGGCGCAAGGCAAGGCGGCGCGCGCCCCCGGAGGCGAACGCGGGCAATCTCCTCCGTAAGGAGGAGGAACCGTGCGCCTGTGCCCAACTCCGGTGGGATGCGGACATGCTTCTCCCCGGTGATGTTCCGGCCGCCCCGGCCTGATGAGGTGGAAGGGTGCACCGTCCTGTTCCCCTCCCGCAGCCGCTCCGGCAGCCCGCCGCCCCCCGCGCCGAGCTCACGTCGCTCACGTCCTTCCTGACGCCGTCGCTCGCGACCGCCGTGACGGGCGCGCGCCGCAGGGCCCTCCGGGACGGGGACCGCCAGATCGACACCGCGCACCTCCTGCACTCGCTCGTCGAGTCGGACCCGGACGTCGGCGCCGTCTTCGAGAGCGGCCATCAGCTCGCCCGCGTGCTCGGCTACCTGGCCCAGCGGTCCATCGGCTACGGCCTGCGCTGGCAGCGCTCCGTCGAGGACACGGGCGCCCGCCGCCTCCTGCCCGCCGTACGCGAGGCCGAGCCGCGGGCGGCCGAGCCGCGTGAGGTCGAGCCGCGTGAGGTCGAGCCGCAGGACGGCGACGGCCGGGCGTCCGGCTGGTCGCCCGCTGCCGCCGCCGCCCTGGAGCGTGCCTTCCGGCGGGCCGCCGGGCGCGGGGACGAACGCGCGCGCGGGCTCGATCTGCTCGTCGGTGTCGCCGTCGACCCCGAGAGCCGGGCCGTCGAGGTGCTGCGGCGGGCCGGGGTCGATCCGGTCGCGCTGGTCGCGCGTATCGACGAGAGTGTCGAGGCCCGCGTCGACCCCGGTATCGGTGGTCGGATCGACGCCTTCGGTGAGGAGCCGTCTCAACAGGTGTAACGGGGGTTACGCACCTGACCGCGTCCTGTCATGATGACCCGATGCACGCGTCTCAGGGGAGAAGCGCCGGCCTGGGACTTGCCCTGGCCTCGGCCTTCGCATTCGGTGGTTCAGGAGTGGCGGCCAAGCCGCTCATCGAGGCGGGACTCGACCCGCTCCACGTGGTGTGGCTCCGGGTGGCCGGCGCCGCGCTCGTCATGCTCCCCGTGGCCTGGCGCCACCGGGACCTCCTGCGCCGCAAACCCGCCCTCCTCGTGGGCTTCGGCCTGCTCGCCGTCGCCGGTGTCCAGGCCTTCTACTTCGCCTCGATCTCCCGCATCCCCGTCGGTGTCGCTCTGCTCATCGAGTACCTCGCCCCGGCCCTCGTCCTCGGCTGGGTCCGCTTCGTCCAGCGCCGGCCCGTCACCCGCGCCGCCGCGCTCGGCGTCGTCCTGGCCGTCGGCGGCCTCTCGTGCGTCGTCCAGGTCTGGTCCGGGCTGACCTTCGACCTCGTCGGCCTGCTTCTGGCGCTCGCCGCCGCCTGCTGCCAGGTCGGCTACTTCGTCCTCTCCGACCAGGGGGCCGACGAGGCCGAGCAGGCCGATCCGCTCGGCGTCATCGCGTACGGGCTGCTCATCGGCGCGCTCGTCCTCACCGTCGTGGCCCGGCCGTGGGGCATGGACTGGGCGATCCTCGGCGGCAGCGCCGACATGGACGGCAGCAGCGTCCCCGCGTGGCTGCTGCTCGGCTGGATCGTGCTGATCGCCACGGTCCTCGCGTACGTCACCGGCGTCATCTCCGTGCGTCGGCTCTCTCCGCAGGTCGCGGGCGTCGTGGCCTGCCTGGAGGCCGTCGTCGCGACCGTCCTGGCCTGGGTGCTGCTCGGCGAACACCTGGACGCGCCGCAGATCCTCGGCGGGGCGCTGGTCCTGGTCGGGGCCTTCATCGCGCAGTCCTCGACGCCGAAGGCGCCGCCGTCCGATCCCGTCGCGACCTCCGCGGGCGATGCCGGGACGGGAGCCGTCGGGCGGGCAGAGGAGGGCTCGGGCGAGAAGGACTCGGGCGAAAAGCAGTTGCCGGCCGGGCGGACCGCCCCCTAGCGTGCCGCTCATGCACGTGATCGCACTTCTGCTGCCGCCGCCCACCGTCTAGCGCGCGCGGCGACATCTCCCGACGAGGACCCGGCTCGGGTGGGCGGAACTCCGCCCCCGAGGGGTTCGTCGCTGCCCGCGCGCGGAGCCGAGCGACCACCCTTCCCTCTTCCTCCTCGGAGAACTCACGTGCCGAACTCCTCGGAATCCGCCCTGCCCGTCGGGCGGAGCCTCCTCTATCTGATCGTCGCCGGGATCGCCTGGGGCACGGCCGGAGCCGCCGCCTCGCTGATCTTCCGGGTCAGCGACATGGGCCCGCTGGCCCTTTCCTTCTGGCGCTGCGTCGGCGGGCTCGTCCTGCTGCTCGGCGCGCTGGCCCTGCGGCCCCGCCGCGCCGTCGCCCGTACGGCCGGGGAATCGCGCGGCCGGCGGACGGCCCGCATCCTCGGCACGGGGATCGGGCTCAACGTCTTCCAGAGCGCGTACTTCGCGGCCGTCCAGGACACCGGCCTCGCCGTCGGCACGGTCGTCACCCTGGGGGCGGGGCCCGTTCTCATCGCCGTCGGCGCCCGGCTGACCATGGGCGAACGCCTCGGCCGCGGCGGGCTCCTCGCCGCCGGCGGGGCGCTCGCGGGGCTTGCCGTCCTCGTCCTGGGCGGCGGGGCCGCGGAGGTGCGGCCGCTCGGTGTGATCCTCGCGGTCGTTGCGGCGTCCGGGTACGCCGCGATCACGCTGCTCACCCGGTGGCTCGGGCGCGACGGCGGAGCCACGGACGCCCTGGCGACCACCACGTGGGCCTTCGCCATCGGAGCGGTCGGCCTGCTGCCGTCGGCCGCCGCCGAGGGGCTCGTACCGCACACCGGATCGCCGATGCGGGTCGTGCTCCTGCTGGTGTACGTGGCGGCCGTGCCGACCGCCCTCGCGTACGCGCTCTACTTCGCCGGGGCGGCCGTCGTCCGGGCCGCCACCGTCTCCGTGATCATGCTCCTCGAACCGGTGAGCGCGGCCCTGATCGCGGTCTCGCTGCTGGGCGAGCGGCTCACGGCCGCGATCGTCCTCGGCACCCTGCTGCTGCTCGCCGCCGTCACGGGCCTCGCCTTCGCCGAGGCGAGGACGGCGGCGGTTCGGCGGCGGGAGGAGGCTGCGGAGTCCGTAGCCGTGTAGGGCGTGGCCCCCGGTTATCTCGCGGGGCGCCGCCGCAGCTGGTGGGCGCGGGCGGCGAGGTCGCCGGGGCCCGCGCGCTCCGCCAGCCGGTCCGCGATCCGGTCCTGGACGTCCTGCGGCTTGTTGCCCGCGTACTTGAACTTGGCCCGCACCTCGGTCACCTCCAGGTTCAGGACGCGGATGCCCGAGAGGAGGCGGCCGAACGGGGCCTCTCCAGGGGCCGCGACGGCGGTGGCGCCGTCCGGCTGGAAGTGCGTGACCTGGCGGTTGAGGAGCTCGGCCTTCTCCGCGGGGTCGTCGATCACACGCGCCGTGCACCGTAGCTGGACGGCCGCGTAGTACGAGGTCGGGGTCCCGTGCTCGGGCGGTGTGCCGGCGGGGGCCGTCCACGGGCCCGGCGCGAAGACGTAGTCGTCGACCACGCTCAGGAGCACCGTCGGCTGTGCTTCGAGCGCTCGCCACAGGGGGTTGGGCCGGGCCAGGTGGGCGAGGACGCGCCCGTACGGGCCGGGCCCGTCCTCGTACCGGAAGTGCATCGGCTGCACCCACGGCGGGTCGCCCGGCAGGCCGTTGACGGCGAGCTGGCCGAAGTCGTGGCGGGAGAGCCAGTCGCGCCACTCGCCGTCGTCGTGGGCCGCGTCCCACGGGTGGATCAGCATCGTGGGTGCTCCCGTCCTCAGAGCGCGGAGAGGTAGTCGGGCAGGGCCACGGCCGGGTCGAGGTCGTCGGCCGGGACCGGGGTGCCGTGGACCGTGCGTACGGGGACCACACCGGTCCAGTAGGGGAGGCCGAGGTCCTCCGCGTCGTCGTTGGGGCCGCCGGCGCGGACCTTCGCCGAGACCTCGTCCAGGTCGAGCCGGATCACGGCGGTGGCGGCGAGCTCCTTGGCGTTCGCCGGGCGCGAGTCGAGGGAGCGGCCCGGGACGACGTGGTCGACGAGCGCGTCGAGAGCGGTGCGGAGCTCCTCGGGGTCGGTGACCTGGTGGGCGATGCCGTGGACGACGACCGAGCGGTAGTTGAGGGAGTGGTGGAAGGCGGAGCGCGCGAGCACGAGACCGTCGACGTGGGTCACCGTCAGGCAGACGGGCAGCCCGGGGGCCTTCACGCCGTCGCCCGCCGCGCGCAGGGGGCGTGAGCCGGTGGAACCGTGGACGTACAGCCGGTCGCCGACACGGCCGTAGAGCGTCGGGAGCACGACCGGCGCGCCGTCGCGGACGAAGCCGAGGTGGCAGATCGAGGTCTCGTCGAGTATCGAGTGGACGAGGGCCTTGTCGTACGACGCGCGGTCGCGGTTGCGGGTGGGGACGGTCCGGTCGGTCGGCGCGTAGGTGTCGGCGGTCTCGGATTCGGTCTCGGTGGGCTCGGTCGTCTCGGTCGTCTCGGTGGTGTCGGCGGCGGCGGTCATTGCGAACTCCATTGCACTAGTGCATACTCATGTTTGTGCTAGGAGAGTATCGGATCGAAGGTCGTCGCGCATCGGAGATCGCCGCCAGTGTCGAGCGCGCGGTCGGCACGGGTGCCCTGGAGCCCGGGCAACTGCTGCCCCCCATGCGGGAATTGGCGCTGACACTGGGCGTGAACGCCAACACGGTCGCCGCCGCCTACCGCACCCTGCGCGAGCGCGGGGTCATCGAGACGGACGGCCGGCGCGGCAGCCGGGTGCGGCCACGGCCCGCCACGACCGCGCGCGGCTCGATCCGGGTGGACGCCCCCGCCGGGGTCCGGGACGTGAGCAACGGAAGCCCCGACCCCGCGCTGCTGCCACCGCTCGGCGAGGCCTTCGCCGAGGTCGCGCGGCGCTACGCCGAGCGGCCCGGCATGTACGGAGAGGCCCCCGTCGACGAGGAGTTCGGGCGGCTCGCGCGGGCCGCCTTCGACGCGGACGGCGTGCCCGCCGGGCCGGTCGGCGTCGCCTCGGGCTCCCTCGACGCCATCGAGCGGGTGCTCGCCGCGCACCTCAGGCCCGGAGACGCCGTCGCCGTCGAGGACCCGGGCTGGGGAAGCCTGCTCGACCTCGTGCCGGCGCTCGGCCTGCGGCCGGTGCCCGTCGCCGTCGACGACGAGGGGCCGCTGCCGGAGGAGGTCGAGCGGGCGATCCGGCGCGACGGGGCGCGGGCGGTGATCGTGACCGACCGGGCGCAGAACCCGACCGGGGCGTGCGTGACCGAGGAGCGGGCGCGGGAGCTGCGGCGGGTCCTCGCCGCGCACCCCGACGTCCTGCTCGTGGAGGACGACCACGGGCACGGGATCGTCGCGCAGCCCCTCCATCCCCTCGCCGGGGTCACCGACCGCTGGGCTCTGGTGCGCTCGGTCGCGAAGGCGTACGGGCCGGACCTGCGGATCGCGGCCTTCACCGGGGACGCGGAGACCGTCGACCGGGTCCTCGGGCGGCAGCGGCTCGGCCCCGGGTGGGTCAGCAAACTGCTCCAGCGGACCGTCGCCCACCTCTGGGCCGCGGAGGCGGTCGACCCGGCCGTCGTCGCCCGCTCGTACGGGAAGCGGCGCGACGGTCTGGTGCGGGCGCTCGCCCGGCGGGGGATCGAGGCCCACGGGCGCGGCGGCATGAACGTGTGGGTGCCGGTCGCGGACGAGACGGGCGCGGTGTCGCGGCTCGTGGCCGAGGGATGGGCGGTGGCGCCGGGCGCGCGCTTCCGGATGAGTGCGGGGCCGGCCGTCCGGGTCACCGTCTCCGGCCTGACCGTCGGGGACGTCGAGGCCCTCGCCGAGGCCGTCGCGCGGGCGGCGGGGCCGGCGCCCGCGCGGAGTTACGGGTGAGGGGGAGGGGTCGGCTGCGGTCGACCGTGCTCAGAGGCGTGTCGCCGTCGGGGTCGGTGCCGCTTCTGGGGCTGGAGCCGCTGCGGCGGCCGGCGTCGGCGTCGGTGTCGTCGGAGTCGTACGGCGGGAGGCGCGGGTCTGGGTGAGGGCGGCGCCCGCGAGGACGATCACCGCGCCGACCGGCGTGTTCCAGGTGAGCTGCTCGTCCAGGACGGCCACGCCCGCCGCTGTGGCGATGACGGGGATGAAGTACGTGACCATGGAGGCCGTCGTCGGGCCGACCTCCGCCACGACGCCGTACTGGAGCAGCATCGCGTATCCGGTGCCGAGCGCGCCGAGCGCGATCACGGCGAGCAGCGGTACGACCTCCACCGACTCCGGCATCGAGGTGAACAGGGGGGTGACCACGGCCAGTTGGAGTGTCGCGACGCCCACCTGCGAGCCGGCGAGCGAGAGGTGCGAGACGCCCGTGTCGCTCAGTGTCCTGCGGACGTAGATCCAGCCCACCGCGTAGCTGAAGGAGGCCAGCAGGGCCAGCGCCGTGCCGGTCACGTCGAGCCCGGAGAAGCCCTGCCAGGCGCCGAGCACCGTGAGCACTCCCATGAAGCCGATGCCCAGGCCGGCGGCGCGCACCCGGGTCGGGCGGTCCTCGGAGAGTGCGACGAGCGAGAGCAGCATCCCCCACAGCGGGGTCGTCGCGTTGCAGATGCCCGCCAGAGTCGAGGGGATCGTCAGCTCCGCGTACGCGAAGAGCGAGAACGGCAGCGCGTTGAGGAGGAAGGCCGCGACCGTCAGATGGCCCCAGACCCGGGCGCCGCGCGGCAGCCGGTCGCGCTTCACGACCAGGGCGACGGCGAGCACCGCCGTACCGAACAGCAGGCGCCCGAACGTCACCTGGAAGGGCGCGAAGCCCTCCGTGCCGACCTTGATGAAGAGGAAGCTGAACCCCCATATGAGGGCCAGGACGCCGAAGCGGACGCGCCAGTCGAGCAGCCGGGCGCCGCGCGGGGAGCCGGCGGGGGAGCCGGTGGGGGAGGGGCGCCGGGAAGCGGAGCGGGAGGGTGACGCGGAGTGCGGGGCTGCGGGGCTCATGCACTCAGGGTGACGGCCTCCACCTCTTAGAACAAGCGAGAATTCTTCGACCCCTCCCCTTAGTATTGCTTACATGTTGAATCTGGAGCGCCTGCGGACCCTCGACGCCGTCGCGCGGCACGGTTCGGTGAGCGGCGCGGCCGACGGGCTGCACGTCACCACCTCGGCAGTCTCCCAGCAGCTGTCCAAGCTGGAGCGCGAGGTGGGCCAGCAGCTCCTCGCCAAGAACGGCCGGGGGGTGCGGCTCACCGACGCGGGACTGCTGCTTGCCGAGCACGCCGCCCGGATCCTCTCCCAGGTCCAGGTCGCCCAGGCCGACATCGAGGCCCAGAGCGGCCGGGTCGTCGGCGAGGTGCGGCTCGCGGCCTTCCCCACGGCGGCCCGCGGGCTCTTTCCCGCCGCGCTCGCCTCGCTGCGCACCGGTCATCCCGAACTCCGCGTACGTACGACGGAGTTGGAGCCCGAGCCGGGTGTGCGCGCGGTGCTGCGCGGTGACGCGGACCTCGCGATCGTCCTGGAGTGGAGCAACAAGCGGGCGCCCGTGCCCGGCGGCCTGGAGCGGGTGCACCTCCTGGACGACACGGCCGACGTGGCGCTGCCCGCCGGGCACCGGCTGGCCGGGCGGGAGGCGGTGGACCTGGTGGAGTTCGCCGACGAGGAGTGGGTGTCCTGGCCCGAGGGCGAGTTCTGTCACGACTGGCTGATGTTCACGCTGCGCTCGCAGGGCATCGAGCCGCGCATCGGGCACCTCGCCGGCGAGCACCACACGCAGCTGGCGCTGGTCGCGGCAGGGCTCGGTGTCTGTGTGACGCCCCGCCTCGGCCGCCCTCTGCCGGAGGGCGTCGTGTTCGTTCCCGTACGGCAGAAGATGCGGCGCCACATCTACGCCACCTGGCGCGCCGACGCGGGCCGCCGCCCCTCCGTACGGGCGGTCGTCGGGGCGCTGCGGGCGGCGACCGAACCGCTCGGAAGCTGACGGACGCCCGGGGCCTTCCGAGGGTGTCGTGCCGATCGGCGCCGGACAGCCCCTAGATCTTGCGGAAGTCCCAGGACGCGATGGCGTCCGGGGTCAGTCTCGCCCAGGCGTGGCGACCGTCGTGCGGCATCGCGTCCAGGCCGAAGTTCTTGGCTGCGAAGAGCTGTTCGGGTGCGTCGAGTTCGGGGAACGACTCGCCGGTACGGGGGGCCTCGCCGACGAACTCGACCGTGCCCGACAGCTCCACGCCCCGCAGCTCGCCGTACTCCACGCCGTCGTCCACCACCACCGCGATCCTCGGATCGGCGCGCATCTCCGCCCAACGGCGGCTGCGCGTCAGCGAGTACAGCCACAGCGAGCGGCCGTCCCAGGCGAACCAGAGCGCGCTCACGTGCGGGCGGCCGTCGGCCGAGACGGTCGCCACCCGGCATGTGCGCTGTTCGGCGAGGAAGGAGTCGAGCTCGGCCGGGGTCATCATGATCCGGCGTCCACGGCGCTGTGCGACGGTCATCGTCCGCACCCTTCTGGATTTCTGATGAGACGTCAGAAAGCATGGAGGGCCAATCGCGCGCAGGCAAGGGGAGACCATGGGTGAGAGTGCCAGAGATCGGCTCGGGGAGTGGATCCGCCCGGACGGCGGGGTCGTGCTGCTCACCGTCGAGTGCCAGCGGGGAGTCGTCGGCGCGGAGAGCGCGCTGCCCGAACTCGCCGCCGCGGCCCGCGCGTCGGGCGCCCTGCGGAACGTGGCGCGGCTCGTGGCCGCCGCGCACGAGGCCGACGTCCAGGTGATCCACGCCGTCGCCGAGCGGCGCCCCGACGGACGCGGCGCCAACACCAACGCGCGCCTCTTCCGGGCCGCCGCCCGGCTGCCGGTGCAGCAGCACAGCGGCAGCACGGCCGTACGGATCGCCGAACCGATCGAGGTCGCGGAGGAGGACATCGTGGTCCGACGCCTGCACGGGCTCTCGCCGCTCGCGGGCACGGACGTCGACGCTCTCCTGCGCAACCTCGGCTGCCGGACACTGATCGTGACCGGCGTCTCCGCCAACGTGGCCGTGCCCAACGCGGTCTTCGACGCCGTGAACCTCGGCTACACGGTCGTCGTGCCCGGGGACGCGATCGCGGGGGTGCCGGCCGACTACACCCCCGCGATGATCCGCAACACCCTCGCGCTCGTCGCCACGATCACGACGACGGACGAGGTGCTGGGCTGCTGGAAGGCGCCCAGACGCGCACGGCCCACCGGGGACTCCGTCAGCCGAGGCTGATCTCGTCGCCCACCACCTGGATCGGCATCGGCGGCAGCGGGGCGGTCGCCGGTCCGGACTTCACGCTGCCGTCCGACACGTCGAAGTGGCTCTGGTGGCACGGGCACACGATGACGCCGTCCTTGACCCCGCTGACGGCGCAGCCCGCGTGGGTGCACTTGGACGAGAAGGCGTGGAACTCGCCGGCCTTCGGCTGGGTGATCACCAGGCCCTGACCGGCGACGACCTTGCCGCCGCCCACCGGAATGTCGCCGGTCCGCGCGAGGGTGGCGCCCGCCTGCTCCTCCGTGCCCTTGTCCTCGGTGCCGCCGCCACCGCAGGCCGCGAGCGCCGCCGCCAGGCCCGCGGCGCCCGCCGCCGAGACCACCGTCCTGCGTGCCACTCCGCTCATGTGCTGCCCCTCTTTCCTTCGCGCACTGGTGTGTTGGCACCCGACGGTACGGGTACGACCTGTGCCCCGTTCACAGGATCGCGTCTTCGCGCACGAACTCGCCAGGGCGCGGGAGTTCAGCGCAGGGTCAGTGACGTCTCGGACCCGACGTGGGACAGCTTCTCCGGGTTGCGGACGAAGTAGATGCCGGAGATGCGGGCGTCCTCGACGTGGACCGCCATCACGCCGTCGATCTCGCCGTCCATGCGGACGAGGAGCGCCGGGTTGCCGTTGACCACGGTGGGGCCGAGGGAGAGCGTGAAGCCGGCCCCGCCGGCCCTGCCGGTGAAGCCCGCCATGAGGCGGGCCACCTTGTCGGCCCCGAGGATGGGTCGCAGGGCGGCGTGCTTGATCCCGCCGCCGTCGCCCATGTAGACGGCCTCCGGGGCGAGGACGTCGAGCAGGCCCTGGACGTCGCCAGTCTCGAACGCGCGCCGGAACGACTCCAGGGCGGCCCGGGTCTCTTTCGCAGACACCGTCCGACGCGGTCGCCGGGCGTCGACGTGCCGGCGCGCGCGGTGCGCGATCTGCCGGACGGCCGCGGGGGTCTTGTCGACGGCGGCCGCGATCTCGTCGTACTCGAAGCCGAAGACCTCACGCAGGACGAAGACGGCGCGCTCCGTCGGCGCCAGCGTCTCCAGGACGAGCATCATCGCCATCGACACGCTCTCGGCGAGCTCCACGTCCTCGGCCACGTCCGGCGCGGTGAGCATGGGCTCGGGCAGCCACGGGCCCACGTACGACTCCCTGCGCCGGCTCGCGGTCCGCAGCCGGTTGAGCGCCTGGCGGGTCGTGACCCGGACCAGGTAGGCGCGCTGGTCGCTCACCGTCTCCAGATCGACCTCGACCCAGCGCAGCCAGGTCTCCTGGAGGACGTCCTCGGCGTCGGCCGCCGATCCGAGCATCTCGTAGGCGACGGTGAAGAGGAGGTTGCGGTGGGCGACGAACGTCTCGGTCGCCGCGTCGGTGGAGTGGCCGCTCATGCCTGCACCTCGCTCCTTCGCGGCCGGTCCAGGTCGCCTTCTGCCCGCACGTACGCATCCACGGCAAGATCCTTTTCGTCGGTGGGAGTGTGATCATGACCCACCAGGGCGCCGCGGTCACGCCCGGCCTGCAGCAACTTCTCGCGCTGGCCGCCTCCCGAGACGCGGTGCAGGCCGTACGCGCCGGGCTTGTGCGCCTCTGCGGCCAGGTGCTTGACGGTGCCCTTGCACACGATCTCCTTGACCTTCGCGCCGGTGCGACCGCCGATGTGGAACCACAGCGCGATGTCGTTCCGGTGGGCGAACTGGAAGATGCCGGCGCCCCGGCCCAGGCTGATGCACTGGCCCGCGAACACCTGGTTCAGAGACGAGGGCGCTTCCCCCGCGATCCGGCTGAGGACCGTGTCGGCGGCCCGCGCGCCCATCGGCGTCGCGGCCTGGCAGCTCATCCGCGCCGGCAGGTTCGACGGCGCCGCCGAGTCCCCGGCCGCGATGACACGGCCGTCGTCCACGCTCGTCAGCGTCTCGTCCGTGAGCAGGCGGCCCAGGGCGTCGGTGCTCAGCCCGCTGCGCGCGGCCAGGTCCGGCACGCCGAAGCCCGCGGTCCAGATGGTCACCGCGCTCTGCAGCGTGCGGCCGTCGTCGAGCCGTACCGCATCGCGGGTCACGGCCGTCACCTTCGCCCCGGGGCCCTCGACCACGGTCACCCCGAGGGCCGCCAGCCGCTTCGCGACCGAGCGGCGGCCGCGCCGGTGCAGGTACGGGCCGAGCACCTTCCCGCAGACCAGCGTCACGGCGCGGCCCGCCTCGGCGAGCTCGGCGGCGGTCTCGATGCCGGTCGGACCGCCGCCGACCACCGTCACGGGGGCGGTCATCGGTGCGGCGTCGAGGACCGGCCGCAGCCGCTGCGCCTCCTCCAGATCTCCGATCGGGTAGGCGAACTCGGCGGCCCCGGGCACGCGGGGGTCGGCGCTGCCGCTGCCCACCGCGTACACCAGGTAGTCGTAACGGACGGTCCCGCCGGTCGCCAGCGTCACGCTGCGCCCGGCCGCGTCGATCCGCGTCACGGAGTCGACCAGCAGGCCGATGCCCTGGTGCAGGACGTCCGTGTACGCGACGACCGCGTCGTCGGACCCGCCGACGAGCTGGTGCAGGCGGATCCGCTCGACGAAGTCCGGGCGCGGGTTGATCAGCGTCACGGTCACGTCGTCGCGCTGCGTCAGGCGGTTCGCGGCCATCACTCCGGCGTACCCGCCGCCGATCACGACCACATCGATGTTCCCGGTCATGGTGTCTCCTTCGTTTCCAGCGGTTCGTGCACAAGACACCGCCGGGTCGGCAGCTGTGACATGTTGTGACGCAGGTCACTCGGATGGGTGTGCGGGCGCCGTGATGGCAGACTGCGGCCCTCGACTTCTGGAGGCACCCATGGCACGGCGACCCGGACACGCGGCCCGCACGAGCGGCGCGGATCCCCGATGACGCCGGGGACCTGCTGCCGCGCGAAGCCGACCGAGCCCGGCACCCTCCTGGTCCGCAGCTCGCCCGCGGTTCCCGCCGCCGCGGTCCTGCTGCTCCACGGGGGCCGCGCCGACGGGCCGGAGCCGCCGCCCGCCCTCAATCTGCCCGCGCTGCGCATGCGGCCCTTCACCGCCGCCGTGAGCCGCGCCGTCCGGGGCCGGGACGTGCTGGTCGCCGAGGTGCGCTACCGCCACCGCGGCTGGAACGGCCCGCGTGCCGACGCCGCCCGGGACGCCGAGGCCGCCCTCGTCCGGCTGCGGGAACGGGTCGGCCCCGTGCCCGTCGTGCTCCTCGGCCACTCCATGGGCGGCCGCGCCGCGCTGAGCGCCGCCGGCGACCCGGCCGTCCGCGGTGTCGTCGCCCTCGCGCCCTGGTGCCCCACCGGGGAGCCCGTCGACCACCTCGGCGGCCGACGCCTCTACCTCCTGCACGACGAGGCCGACCGCGTCACCTCGGCGCGCGAGTCCTGGGACTTCGTCCGCAGGGCGCGGGCGGCCGGCGCGGACGCGGCGGGCATCCCGATGCTGGCCGGCGGCCACGCCATGCTCCGGGGCGCCGGCTTCTGGCACCGGCGCGCGGCGGAGCTCACGGCGGCGCTGCTCTCCCACGGCTGACACCGCTCAGGACATCGCTCAGGACGGCACTCAGGACACCGCTCAGGACGGCACTCAGCACGGCTCTCAGGGGGTGAGGAGGCCGGCGCAGGCCTCGTACGTCGCGCGGTGCACGGCGCGCGCGAGCCGCGCCCCCCAGAGCGACCGCGGTCCGGCGAACGCCTCGGCGGCCGGCTCGCGGGACGATGCCCGTGCGTCGCTCCCGGTGGGCGAGGGAGCGGCCACGCAGACGGCGTCCGTCGGCGTGCCCGAGGCGTCCGCGCCGAGTTCGACGAGGGCCTGCACCTTCGCCTCGGTGGCGGTGGCGACCGCGTTGACGAGTGCGGCGTCCGTGAGCGGCGCGGGCAGCGACACGATGATGTTGATCGTCCCCGGGCGGGGCGCCACGACGCCGCCGGCCCCCGGTACGGCCGCCCAGCCCCGTACGCCGATCCCGGCGGTGACCACGGCCTCGGCCCCGCCGTCCTCCGCGTGCCGCCGGTTCTCGACCGAGGCCGCCGTCATGAGCCCCACCCCGGGTCCTTCGAGCCCGGCCCCGGAGGCCAGCGCGCCGAGGTGGGCGACGGGATCGAGCCGGTCGTAGCCGGGCGGGACCTGAGCGTTGAGCACCCACGCCCGTTCCCCGATGCCCCCGCCCAGGACCGCGCTCGACACCATCCGCACGCCCGGCCCCGGGGCCCACACCAGGAGCGGCCACGCCCGGCCCTGTTCCGTGTGGGTGAGCAGGGCGGCGTCGGCCAGGGACGGGCGCGCGAGCAGGGTTCGGGGAAGCACGTCACCAGAGTAGAGACGCCGTCGCGGATCACCTCGTCAGGGCAGCCAGCACCTCGCCGGCCAGGGCGACGGGGTCTCCGGTCGGCCGCGTCGCGTACCGCTCGTTGCCGTGCGCCCAGGCGTCGTCCCTCGCGAACCAGTCGATGGCGACCGGCTCCGTACCCCTCACCAGCGCGCTGTCGAGACTCGCGAAGTACGCGGCCCAGCGCGGCGCGTACACGTCCCGGACGAGCCCGGCCCACTCGCGGTTGGCGTAGTCGTGCAGGCCGCCCGCCTCGCTCGGTCCCCGGCCGCCCCACGTGGTGAGGATCGAGCGGGCGTCGTACTCCAGCCGGTCGCGTTCGGCGCGGTCGGCGCCCCAGGCGCGGGCGTCGGCGAGCCACGGACCGAGCAGGAACCGCCGGTCGGCGGCGACCAGCCGCCCCAGCAGCTCCAGGTGGGCGTTCCAGTCGGCCACCAGCTCCCGGAATCCCGCGAGGTCCTCGGCCTCGTACGCGGTCCTGATACGGGGCAGGAGGACGCGGCCGCGGTTGGTGAGCGCCTGTCGTGCCACGTCCACCACGTCGAAGCGGTAGGCGTCCGTGGCCCGTTGCCCGGGCGCCACCCGGAGCAGCTCGGCGAGCGCGCGTTCCACGGTGGCCGCGTCGTAGCGCATGGCGGTCGGGCTCCAGCGCGCCGCCCTGGCGGCCGTCAGACTGGGCCGCGCGGCGAAGACGCTGTCCTGCGGCTCGCTCCACGTACCGGATCGCGTGCTGTACGGGCCGATGCGCAACTGCTCCCACGCGGCGGCGGCGTGGGGGTCGGCGCCGCCGTAGCGCCGGGCGGCGTACTCCGCGAACCAGGTCCGGTGGTCGATCGGGCCCGGCTGCCAGGCGAGTTCGGTGAACAGGTCGAACGCGGCGGGGTTCCCGCCGGTGCCCTCCGGGAGGTAGGCGATGCCGCTCAGCGCGCTGCCGGGCGCGGTCAGCCACGCGTGGAACCGGTCGACCCAGACGCCGGTGTTGGCGCCCAGGCTGGTGTGGCCGCCGAAGTTGCCGATCGCGCCGAAGGCGTAGGGCGTACCACCCCACTGGGTCGCGCGGTCGAGGCCGTCGTAGCGGTCGGACAGACCGTCGACGACGAGCACCCGGCGACGGTCCACACCGCTAAGGAGAGCCGCCGAGGGGTTCCGCTGCCAGCCGAGCATGACCCAGGTGGCGCCGGGGTGCGCCGCCTCCAGGGCCCGCTGGACGGCCCCGGCCGCTCCCGCCACGTCGACGGCTCCCGGAGTGCCGCCCTCGTGCAGGAGGTCCATCTTGAACATGTCCCCGGCACCGAACCGCCGCTCCTGGAAGTGGTAGTACGTCGCGGCCAACCGCGCGAAGACCGGGCCGGTCGGGTCCAGCCAGTCCGGCCGGGCGAAGCCCACCCACGTGCCCTGCGGGACCGTGACCGCGCCGGGGTTCCGGGCGGCGAAGTCCGGCGGCACCGTGCCGAAGAAGCCCGGAAGCACCGGGGTCATCCCCAGTGCGCGCAGGTGTCCCGCGATCCTGCTCCCGAGCGTCGCGCGGGCCTCGATCAGCTGCGCGGAGACCGGGCCGCCGAAGCCCGACATGTTCTGCAGCAGCCACCAGCCCTGATGGGCCGGGCCGGGGATCCACTCGCGCAGCTCCGCCGCGCTGTAGCCGAACCGCTGGAGAGCGCGGTAGTACGGGTACTCGCCCCCGGTCGGCACGAAGACCTCGTTCACGCCGTGCAGCGCCATCAGGTCGATCTCGTGCCGGTACGTGGCGAAGTCGCGGTACGCGCCGGAGTACCCCTCGTCGGTGTCGTTCAGGGCGTACCGGTGAGGCACGGTCGCCCTGCGGGTGACGGTGCCGGTGACCTCGGGGAGCGTGGACGGCAGCCGGCCGAGGCTGTCGCCCGGCCATCCGATGTCGACCCCCGCGATGCGCTCCAGATACCAGCCCACCCCGGTGAGCAGCGTGGCCGGCGAGGTGCCGCGCACCCGGATCGCCCCGGCCGTCCCCGAGAGGGAGAAGTAGTCGCCGGAGGCGGGCTTGTCGACCGCGACGAGGTGGAACTGCCCGGCCACGGACGGCAGCAGACGCTCCAGACTCGCCCGGGCGGGCGCAGGATCGAAGGCTGGTGGCACGGCTGGTTGTGGAGCGGGTGGCCCGGGGGCGGGCGCGGCCGTCGTCACGGCGGGCGCGGGCGCCGTGGCGGCGGGGGAGACCGCCGTCAGGGTGGCGAGCGCGACGACGGCGAGGGCGTGACGGCATCGAAGGATCAGACGACTGGCCATCCGGCTCCCTGATCGGGGAAGGCCCCCCGGACCGAGGAGGACGACGAAAGCGTGCGCTCAGTGTCGGGCCGCTCGCGCCCACAGGGACGCAGGCGCAGCCGCGGACCGGCCGGTGCTCATCCTCGCGGGCGCACGCCGATCGTGGGGACAGTCGGCAGACATGCCCGCTATACCAGGACAAAAGGTACGTACCGGATTAGATTTTCCTTTCGCGCCATGGGCGCCTTGTGAGGGGTCCGAAAACTGCCGGGGCGATCGAGCACGTCTGCGAGGGCACGTGATGAAACCTGCTGATCCCCGTACCGAGACCAGCCCCGTCGGCTCGCCACCCGTCGCCAAACTGACCCTCCTGACGCTGACCGCGATGGTCGTCGGCTCCATGGTCGGCGCCGGCGTGTTCTCCCTGCCCCGACGGTTCGCCCAGGAGACGGGCGTCGCGGGCGCGCTGATCGCCTGGGCGGTCGCGGGCGTCGGCATGCTGATGCTCGCCTTCGTCTTCCAGACCCTCGCGGTACGGAGGCCCGACCTGGACGCCGGCGTCTACGCGTACGCGAAGGCGGGCTTCGGCGAGTACCTCGGGTTCTTCTCGGCCTTCGGCTACTGGGCGAGCGCCTGCGTCGGCAACGTCACGTACTGGGTGCTGATCATGTCGACGATCGGCGCGATCGCGCCCGCCCTCGGCGACGGCGACACGGCCCTGGCGATCATCCTGTCCTCCGCGGGCCTCTGGGGCTTCTTCCTCCTCATCCGCCGCGGCGTCAAGGAGGCGACGGCGATCAACAGGATCGTGACCGTCGCCAAGCTCGTCCCCATCATCGTCTTCATCATCCTGGCGCTGTTCTGCTTCGAACCGTCCGTCTTCGCCGACAACTTCGGCGGCGCGGACTACGCCGGATCCCTCTTCAACCAGGTCCGCGGCACGATGCTGGCCACCGTGTTCGTCTTCCTCGGCGTGGAGGGCGCCAGCGTCTACTCCCGGCACGCCAAACGCCGGGAGGACGTGGGGCGGGCCACCGTCCTGGGGTTCCTCAGCGTCTTCGCGATCTTCGCCTCGGTCACCATCGTGTCGTACGGCATCCTGCCGATGGCCGAGATCGCCGAGCTCCGCCAGCCGTCCATGGCCGGCGTCCTGGAGGCGGCGGTCGGCACCTGGGGCAAGGTGTTCGTCAGCGTCGGCCTGATCATCTCGGTCCTCGGGGCCTATCTGGCCTGGACCCTGATGGCGGCCGAGGTGCTCTTCGTCGCCGCCAAGGACGACGACATGCCGCGCTTCCTCGGCCGGTCCAGCGGCGACGACGTCCCCGTACCCGCACTGCTCATGACGACGGCCCTCAGTCAGGTCGTCCTGGTCGTCACGGCGTTCTCCGACGACGCGTTCAACTTCGCCCTCGACCTCACCAGCTCGCTGAGCCTGATCCCCTTCCTGCTGGCCGCCGGCTTCGCCGTGAAGATCGCGCTGCGGCCCGCGCAGGAGAAGGCGGAGGGCCGCACCACCCGGCGGGAACTCTTCGTCGCCCTCCTCGCCACGCTCTACACCGCGTTCCTGCTCTACGCGGCCGGCCTCAAGTTCGTCCTCGTCTCCTTCATCATCTACGCCCCGGCCACGTTCCTGTTCGTCAAGGCCCGCCGCGAGCAGAGCCGACGCCTCTTCTCCCCGAGGGAGGCCGTCATCTGCGCCGTCTCCGTCGCCGGAGCGGTCGTCGGCGTCGTCGCTCTCGCCGCGGGCTGGATCGAACTCTGACCCACCGTCCCACCGCCGTATCGGAAAGGCCGACCATGACCGCCGCTGACACCCGTCCCGCCGCCCCGTCCGCCTTCGGTGTCCACTCGGAAGTCGGACGCCTCCGCAAGGTCCTCGTCTGTTCCCCCGGCCTCGCGCACCGGCGGTTGACGCCGACCAACTCCGACGACCTGCTCTTCGACGACGTCATGTGGGTGGAGAACGCCCAGCGCGACCACGCGGACTTCGTCAACAAGCTCACCCAGCGGGGGGTCGAGGTCGTCGAACTGCACGAACTGCTCGCCGAGACCATGGCGATCCCGGCGGCCAAGGACTGGCTCCTCGACCGGAAGATCGTCCCCAACGAGGTCGGACTCGGGCTGGTCGACGACACCCGGGCCTTCCTCGACTCCCTCGCCCCCGGCGCGCTGGCGGAGTTCCTCATCGGCGGACTGTCCACCGCGGACCTGCCGGACGACTTCCGCTCCGGGTACGTGGCCCTGGCCCGGGAAGGCGTGGGGGCGCGGGAGTACCTGATGCCGCCGCTGCCGAACACGCTCTACACCCGCGACACCACGTGCTGGCTCTACGGCGGCGTCACCCTGAACCCGCTGTACTGGCCCGCCCGCCACGGCGAGACCCTCCTCATGAAGGCGATCTACGCGTTCCACCCCGACTTCACGAGCTCGACCGTGTGGTGGGGCGACCCCGAACAGGACTGGGGACAGGCCACGTTCGAGGGCGGCGACATCATGCCCGTCGGCAACGGCGTCGTCCTCATGGGCATGAGCGAGCGCACCTCCCGCCAGGCCATCACCCAGGTGGCCGCCGCGCTCTTCGACAACGGCGCGGCCGAGCACGTGATCGTCGCCGGTATGCCGAAGCTGCGGGCGGCCATGCACCTCGACACGGTCTTCACCTTCGCCGACCGCGACATCGTCACCCTCTACCCGACGATCATGGACGCCGTCCACACCTTCTCCCTGCGGCCCGCCGACAAGGCGCCGGGCGTGGAGATCACCGACGAGGGCACCACCCCGTTCGTCGACGTCGTGGCCAAGGGCCTCGGCCTGCCCGCGCTCCGGGTGATCGAGACCGGTGGCGACGTCTACGCCTCCGAGCGCCAGCAGTGGGACAGCGGCAACAACGCCGTCGCGCTCGAACCCGGAGTCGTCTTCACCTACGACCGCAACACCCAGACCAACACGCTGCTGCGGAAGGCGGGGGTGGAGGTCATCACCATCGTCGGCGCCGAACTCGGCCGCGGGCGCGGCGGCGGCCATTGCATGACCTGCCCGTTGATCCGCGACGCGGTCTCCTTCTGAGCTTCGGCGTACGTCCCACTGTCGTCCGCAGCAGGCCGCCGCCCCCTCCCCTGAGCAGGGAGGGGGCGGCGTACGTCGGTGGTTCAGGGGCGCCTCACGCCGCCGTCCCGGCGTCGGGACCGGCGAGCTGTTCCGCGAGCTCGCGCTCGCTCTCCTCCGGGAGGGAGGTCTTGAGCACCGTTCCCCCGAAGGGTTCCATGGCCGTGGCGAACCGGTCCTCGGAGATCTTCGAGGCCATGACGACGACGGCCGCCGAGCCGGGCTCCAGCAGCTCCTGGACCTTCTTCCGGAACCTGCCGTCGACGCCCATCTGGTTCAGCTTGCCGATGAGGCCGCCGAGGGCCGCGCCCACCACGCCGATGCCCGGGGTGAGGATGAGCATGCCGAAGACCAGGCCCCAGAGAGCGCCGGCCGTGGCGGAGAGGGCGACCTCCTCGCTCTTCCTGGGGGTGTCCACATGGGTCTCGCCCTCCTCGTCCACCCGGACGACGGCCAGGCCCTTGAGGTCGAGGACGTGGTCGTCGCGGAGCTTCTGGACCGTCTTGAAGGCATCCCTCGCGACCGCGTGGTCGTCGTAGCCGATGACGATGAGTTCGGACATGAGTCTCTCCTTCGGTACGGCCCCCACGACGCGGGGGAACGTGGACGTCAGTACCTCTGTGCCTTCGTGAGCCTCGGCGTCAGGACCGGCTCCGCGGGCTGCCGGCTGATGACCAGGGGCTGTGCGCGCTCGCCCGGCGCGAGGTCCTCGGCGCCGACGAACTGGGTCTCGACGACCTTCCCCGACGGGTCGAGGAAGTCGACCTGGGCCGCGTAGGACGCCGGCTCGCTCGTCTCGTTGGTGATGCTCACGACGACGGTGAGCCGGCCGTCCGTGTCGGCGCGGGGCTTGCCGGTCATCCCGACCTCGCTCAGGGCGTTCCCGCTGCCCTCGACGTCCTCCAGCGCGTCCTCGGCCGTCTGGCGGGAGCGTTCGATATCGGCGCCGATCGACGCCTTGCGGGACGCCTCCCGCTCGGAGGCCGACGCGGCCGCGGACGACGCCTCCGCGCGCGCGGACTCGATCACCGATTCCCCCGCCGAGGCGACGGCGGAGGGCAGGTCCCCCGAGAACGCGGCGGTGTCGGGTGCCGTGGGGCGTTCGCTGAACGTCGGAGCGCCGGTGTCGTCGCCGTCGGAGCCACAGGACACGAGAGCGGCGGCGCCGAGCGCGGTGGCGACGACGGCCAGGGCCGCGCCCGCCGCCCTGGCGCGGACCGGTCGTCTCGGAGGGGATGAGGAGGTGTTCAAGAGGGCTACCTCGTTCCTATGGTGAGTGCGGTCGCCGTCAGTAGCGCAGTACGGCGGCGATGCGGGCGGATTCGACCAGGGCGTCGTCCCGTACGAACCGCACCTCGGCGCCCGTCTCCAGGGCCCGCTCGACGATCTCGTCCACGATGTCGTCCCGCGTGTCCGGCTCCGCGGCGGAGGCGGGTTCCAGGTGGTCGCCGCGGTCGCGTACGACGTCGCGGTAGTGGTCCTCGACGGCGAGCAGACGGATCCGGCCGTCCTTCGCGGCCCGCCACACCTCGTCGAGGCCGGCGGCGAACTCGCGCCGGCCCTGCGCCGTGTCCAGTTCCGCGGCCACCGTGGTGACCGCGGCCTCCTCCCGCGCGCTCCGCACCGGCTCGACCGCCCGGTGTACGGCTTCGGCCGGGCCGTCCGCGAGCCCACCGCGCTGCACGGTCATCGTGCCGGGGTCCAGTCGGCCCGTGTCCTCCAGCGCCGAGAGGGCCGGCGCCTCACCGATCACGTACAGCGGACGCGACTCGGCGGCGAGGACGGCACGCAGCGCCTGATGGGCCTCGCGGAGGAACGTGCGGGTGTCCTCGTCCCGGAAGGTGCTCGGGAGGTCGCCGACGCGTTCCTTGCGTTCCGCGTCGGGGTCCTCCAGGCTCCGCGTCAGCGGGAAGCCGTCGCCCGTGAACTCGACGGCCCGCTCCGGTCCGCCGCTCCAGAGCGACACCCGGTCGGCAGCGACCGCCAGGGCCCAGTAGGGCTGTTCGGCGGCCTGGGCGGCGACGAGGTTGCGCGTGAGGAACGTGTCCGCGACGACCACCCGCTCCGGGACCGTCCGGGCCACGGTCCAGACGTGGTGCTCGTCCTGCGCCGCGTAGATCACCAGCCCGTCCTCCACATGGGCGAGGTCGAGCTCGGTGACGGCCCGCTCCAGCTGGTCGAGCACGTCCGCGCGGCGCTCCCGGGGCACGTCCGGGTCGTCCTGGAGGGCCTTCTCCGCCCTGGCCAGGAGATTGCGCAGCCGTACGGGGTCCTGGGTGTTGTCCGGCTCGCGACGGTGGGTCGGCATGACGAGCGACACCGCCGGGTAAGGGCGGGGCCGGCGCAGCGCGGCCAGCACGTCGGTGCTCAGAGCGGGGTGCATGAGGGTGCCTTTCGTAGGGTGTTCCGAGGGCCGTACGGGCGGCGCGACCGGCGTAGGCGGGCGGCGGGAGGCGGCGGTGGACCGTGGGCGCGGCCGGTGCCGGGCGGCTACTGCGGACCGGTGAGCTGCTCGGCCAGTTCCTTCTCGTCCGCGTCGCTGAGCGACGTCTTCAGGACCGTGCCGCCGTGCGGCCGCATCGCCGCGGTGAACTTGTCGTCCGTGATCTTCGAGGCCATGACCACGACGGCAGCCGAGCCCGGCTTCAGCAGGTCCCGCACCTGCTCGCGGAACCGCTCGTCGACGCCGGACCTGCTGAGCCTGCCGATCAGGCCGCCCACGGCCGCGCCCGTCACGAGACCGACGCCGGGAAGCAGGAACAGGATCCCGAAAATGGCGCCCCACAGGGCTCCGGAGGCGGCGGACACCCCGACGATCCGGCTGGTCGTATCGACATGGGTCCGGCCGTCCTCGTCGACGGAGACGACCGCGAGGCCGTTCAGATGGACGACGTAGTCGCGCTGCAGGTCCTGCACGGTGGCGAACGCCGCGTCTGCCACGCCCCGGTCGTCATAGCCGATGACGATCAGTTCGGACATCCCTACCTCCAGAGAGTTCCACCGTGCCGGCCCGTGGCGGACTCGGCGGCGCACGGGACGCACTGATGTCCACCCATCGACATGTTTGTCCGTAATCGGACGGTTCGCGAGTCGGTGGTTCGGGGAACCCTCGCCCGCGATCACCCTCGGTTACTATGCTCACTTCATGCCGGAGGGAAGCTGACCGTGGATTGCACGGCTGAAGAGATGGATGGCCTGGGAAAGTGCTGAAAGAGGTCGTAGCGACCCGCTATGTCACACCCCTGCGTGAGGGCGGTTCGCTCCCCGGGATCGTCGAGGCCGACGACCTCGGTACGTACGTCATGAAGTTCACGGGCGCGGGGCAGGGCCGCAAGACGCTCGTCGCCGAGGTCGTCTGCGGGCAGCTCGCGCGCAGGCTCGGGCTGCGCGTGCCGGAGCTCGTCGCCATCCAGCTCGACCCGGTCATCGGTCTCTCCGAGCCCGACCAGGAGGTCCAGGAGCTGCTCAAGGCGAGCGGCGGGCTCAACCTGGGCATGGACTTCCTCCCCGGCTCGCTGGGCTTCGACCCGCTGGCGTACGAGGTGGACCCCGAGGAGGCCGGCAAGGTCGTCTGGTTCGACGCCGTGATCAACAACGTCGACCGGTCCTGGCGGAACCCGAACATGCTGGTGTGGCACGGCGACCTGTGGCTCATCGACCACGGCGCCACCATGATCTGGCACCACAACTGGCCGGGCGCGCAGGCCTCCGCCGCCAAGCCGTACGACGCGTCCGACCACGCGCTGGCGCCCTTCGCGCCGGACGTCGCCGCCGCGGCCGCCGAACTCGCGCCGCTCGTCACCCGTGAGCTGCTCACCGAGGTCGTCGCCGACGTGCCCGACGAGTGGCTCGTCGACGAGCCCGGTTTCTCCCGTACGGACGAGGTGCGCGCGGCCTACGTCGACGCGCTCCTGCCCCGCGCCGCCACCATCCACGAGCGGATCACGCTCGGCCCCCGCACCGAGCACCGGCCCCAGCAGCCGCCCGGCTGGCTGGCCGACCGCCTCGCGCCCCGGACGCACTCCACCGAGAAGGGCAGCACCACGTGACCGAGCGCGATGTCTTCGAGTACGCGCTGCTGCGCGTGGTGCCGCGGGTCGAGCGCGGCGAGTGCTTCAACGCGGGCGTGGTCGTCTACTGCCGAGCCCGGTCCTATGTGGCCGCCCGCACCCACCTGGACGAGGCCAAGCTGGCGGTCCTCGATCCGTCGGCGGACGTCACCGGCGTCCGCGCCGCGCTGCGCGCCGTCGAGGGGATCTGCCTGGGCGGCGACGACGCCGGGCAGGCCGCGCGCGACGACGCGGGCCGGCGCTTCCGCTGGCTGATCGCGCCGCGCTCCACGGTCGTGCAGCCGGGTCCCGTCCACACGGGGCTCACCGCCGACCCGGAGGCCGAGGTCGAGCGCCTCCTCGACCTGCTGGTGCGCTGACGCCGTCGGTCGCCCTTCCGCCACGGCGAGTGAGCTGGTGCACCCGGTGGGCCGTTGACACCGGGTGCCATCGCTTCTAGCGTCTCGTTCTGCGGACGATACTAAGCGGTCGCTCATGTGCGGGACGCGTGAGCGGGACGCCCGTCCGTCCGCGATCAGGGACGATCCAAGGGCGAGGAGAACCAAGCATGTCCACCACCGAGCAGCGCGTAGCCGTCGTCACGGGTGCCGCACGAGGCATCGGCGCCGCCACCGCGCTCCGTCTGGCGGCCGAGGGCCGCGCCGTCGCCGTACTCGACCTCGACGAGGCGGCCTGCAAGGACACCGTCGAGAAGATCACGGCGGCGGGCGGCACCGCCCTCGCGGTCGGCTGCGACGTCTCCGACGGCGCCCAGGTGGAGGCCGCCGTCGCGCGGATCGCCGCCGAGCTCGGCGCGCCGACGATCCTCGTCAACAACGCCGGCGTGCTCCGCGACAACCTGCTCTTCAAGATGTCCGAGTCGGACTGGGACCTCGTCATGAACGTGCACCTCAAGGGTGCCTTCCTGATGGCGAAGGCCTGTCAGAAGCACATGGTGGACGCGGGCTTCGGCCGGATCGTCTCGCTCTCCTCCTCCTCGGCGCTCGGCAACCGAGGCCAGGCCAACTACTCGGCCGTCAAGGCCGGTCTGCAGGGCCTCACGAAGACGCTCGCCAAGGAGCTCGGCAAGTTCGGCGTCACCGCCAACGCCGTAGCCCCCGGCTTCATCGTCACCGAGATGACCGCGCAGACCGCCGAGCGCGTCGGCATGGGCTTCGAGGAGTTCCAGGCCGCCGCCGCCTCCATGATCCCGGTCCAGCGGGTCGGCCGCCCCGAGGACGTCGCCAACGCGATCGCCTTCTTCGCGGGCGACGACGCCGGCTTCGTCTCCGGCCAGGTCATGTACGTGGCCGGCGGCCCGCTCAACTGACGTTCCGGCAGCAGCGAGAGGAGGCGGACATGACCGCGAAGGAAAGGCCGGAGCTCTCCGGCAAGGTCGCCCTCGTCACCGGCGCGAGCCGGGGCATCGGCTACGGCATCGCCGAGGCGCTCGTCGCCCGCGGCGACCGGGTCGTCATCACCGGGCGCGGCGAGGAGGCCCTCAAGGAGGCCGCCGAGCGGCTCGGAGCGGACCGGGTGATCGGCGTCCCCGGCAAGGCCCACGACCTGGCCCACCAGGCCGCCGCGGTCGAGGCGGCCATGGACGGCTTCGGCCGTCTGGACTTCCTGGTGAACAACGCCGGGACGAACCCGGTCTTCGGCCCGATCGCCGATCTGGACCTGGGAGTGGCCCGCAAGGTCTTCGAGACCAATGTGATCTCCGCGCTCGGTTTCGCCCAGCGGAGCTGGCACGCCTGGCAGAAGGATCACGGCGGTGCGATCGTGAACATCGCCTCGGTCGCCGCCATCTCCGCCTCGCCGTTCATCGGCGCGTACGGGATGAGCAAAGCCGCGATGGTGAATCTGACCCTCCAGCTGGCGCACGAATTCGCGCCGCTCGTGCGGGTCAACGCCATCGCGCCGGCCGTGGTGAAGACCAAGTTCGCACAGGCACTGTACGAGGGTCGTGAGGCGGAGGCGGCGGCAGCCTATCCGCTCGGCCGGCTCGGCGTGCCCGAGGACATCGGCGGCGCCACCGCCTTCCTGACCTCCGGGCAGTCGGAGTGGATCACCGGCCAGACCCTCGTCGTCGACGGCGGGATTTTCCTGAACGCCGGAGTCGGCTGACCGATATCCGGACACTTTCCGGAATTCATGTCCGGATTGGACCCGGTTATACGCCGAATGACGCAAGTGCCCCGTCAGGCTCGACGATTGACCTGACGGGGTGCTGCGGTATCGTCGGCCGACCCGTGGCTGAACGAGGAGCGTGCACGTGTTCAACCGGACCAGTCTGCAGGCCGCTGCAGCCCTTGCGTCCATATCCCTGGTGTCCGGATGCGGTGTATTTTCGGACAGTGAATCCACTGGGGATCAGAGAATCGTCATCGGTACGACGAGTTCTCCCACCACGCTTGATCCGGCCGCCGCCTGGGACAATTCCTGGGAGCTCTTCCGGAATGTCTTCCAGACCCTGGTGAGTTTCCCGACGGGCAGTACGGCGCCGCAGTCCGACGCCGCCGACTGCAAGTTCACCGACACGGCGAGCCGGGTCTTCGAGTGCAAGCTCCTGGACGGGCTGAAGTTCTCGAACGGCCACAAGCTGGACGCTGAGGCAGTCCGGCACTCGATCGAGCGCATCCGCACGATCAACCACAAGGGCGGCCCGAACGGGATGCTCGGCTCGCTCGGCAAGATCGAGACCGTCGGCGACCGCACGATCGTCTTCCGGCTGAACAAGTCGGACGCCACCTTCCCGTTCGTCCTCGCGACCCCCGCGATGTCGCTCGTGGACCCGGCCGAGTACCCGGCGGACAAGCTCCGCACGGACGGCAAGCTCGTCGGCTCGGGACCGTACGTCCTCGACTCGTACGCCGAGCGGAAGACGGCCGAGCTCACCAAGAACGCCACCTACAAGGGCTTCGCCGCCCGCAAGAACGGTGGCGTGACGATCAAGTACTACGACGACTCCGAGGCGATGGTCGCCGCGCTCCGGAAGGACGAGATCGACGCCACCTACCGCGGCCTCACCGCCGAGGAGGTCGTCGCGCTCCAGGAGGACAAGCCCGAGAACAAGGGCCTCCAGATCGTCGAGTCGACCGGCGCCGACATCCGCTACCTGGTCTTCAACACCCAGGACTCCGCGGCCGCCAAGCCGGCCGTCCGCAAGGCCATCGCCCAGCTCGTCGACCGCGACGAACTGGTCAACAAGGTCTACCAGGGCACCGCCGAGCCCCTGTACTCGATGGTTCCCAAGGGCATCGCCGCCCACACCACCAAGTTCTTCGACCGCTACGGCATGCCGAGCGTCCCGAAGGCGAAGAAGATCCTCAAGGACGCCGGCGTCGAGACGCCCGTGAAGATGGACTTCTGGTACACGACGGACCGGTACGGATCCTCGACGGCCGCCGAGTTCACCGAGCTGAAGCGGCAGCTGGAGGAGTCCAAGCTCTTCGAGGTCGAGCTGCACGGGAAGCCCTGGAAGGAGTTCCAGGCGGGCTACCAGGCGGGCGAGTACCCGGTCTTCGGTCGTGGCTGGTTCCCCGACTTCCCGGACCCGGACAACTTCGTCGCCCCCTTCCTGGGCAAGGAGAACGTCCTCGGCACGCCGTACGTGAGCGAGCGGATCACCGGCGAACTGCTCCCGAAGTCCCGCCGAGAGAGCGACCGCGGGACCGTCACGGACGAGTTCGTCGAGGCCCAGGAGATCATGGTCCAGGACGTCCGGCTGCTGCCCCTGTGGCAGGGCAAGCTGTACATCGCGGCCGGTGAGGACATCGGCGGCGGCGAGCGCGCCCTCGACCCGCAGACGGTCATGCAGCTGTGGGAACTGCACCGCCGGGCCAGCTGGTAGCAGGGAGAAGGCCTGTGGGGGCCACTGTCAGTGGCCCCCGGTAGGTTCTCGGACGTAGACAGGAACGTCCACCGGAGGTTGTTGACCGTGACCGACACCAGCATGCTGCCCGAGTCCTGGCGGGGTGTTCTCGGCGAGGAGCTGCAGAAGCCGTACTTCGCGCAGCTCACCGAGTTCGTCGAGGAGGAGCGCGCCAGGGGACCGGTCTTCCCCCCGAAGGACGAGGTCTTCGCCGCCCTCGACGCCACCCCGTACGACAAGGTCAAGGTCCTGATCCTCGGTCAGGACCCGTACCACGGCGAGGGGCAGGGGCACGGCCTCTGCTTCTCCGTCCGCCCCGGCGTGAAGACCCCGCCCTCCCTGCGGAACATCTACAAGGAGATGCAGGCGGAGCTGGGCCACCCGGTCCCGGACAACGGCTATCTGATGCCGTGGGCCGAGCAGGGCGTCCTGCTGCTCAACGCGGTCCTGACGGTCCGCTCCGGCGAGGCGAACTCGCACAAGGGCAAGGGCTGGGAGAAGTTCACGGACGCCGTGATCACCGCCGTCGCCTCGCGGCCCGACCCCGCCGTCTTCGTCCTGTGGGGCAACTACGCGCAGAAGAAGCTGCCGCTCATCGACGAGGAGCGGCACGTCGTCGTGAAGGGGGCCCACCCCTCGCCCCTGTCGGCGAAGAAGTTCTTCGGTTCGCGGCCCTTCAGCCAGATCGACGAGGCCGTCGCGGCCCAGGGACACGACCCGATCGACTGGCGGATCCCGGACCTCGGCTGAGCCTCGGCCGGATCGGGGCCGGGTGCGGCTAGCGTCGGCTCTCCCATTGGGTGAGCGGGTGGAGGTCGGCGTGACCGAGCAGCAGCAGGCGGCGGACGACGGGGTCATGACCAGGATCGGGCAGGCCATGATGCTGCTGCACGGTGGCGACCGCGAGGAGGCCCGCAACCGCTTCGGGGTGCTGTGGCAGCAGATCGGACCCGACGGGGACCCACTGCACCGCTGCACCCTCGCCCACTACATGGCCGACGCCCAGGACGACCCCGACACCGAGCTGGCCTGGGACCTGCGCGCGCTGGGCGCGGCCGAGGGGCTCGCGGAGGAGCGGCTCGCGGCGCACGACTCGGCCGTGGCGCTGCGGGCGCTGTACCCCTCGCTCCACCTCAACCTCGCCGCCGACTACGTCAAGCTCCAGCGGCCGGACGCCGCGCGGGTCCATCTGGACCGGGCCCGCGCGGCGTCGGACACGCTCGACGACGACGGCTACGGAAACGGGGTACGGGCCGCGATCGAGCGTCTGGAGCTGCGGCTGCGGGCCATGTGAGGTGCGGGGTGGCCGGGCGCGTGAACGCGGTGCGTCGCGGGGTGTGCGGCCGGGTGGGTTACCTGGAGTGCCGCCGGGCGCGTGACCGGTCGGGTGACCGGGCGTGCGGGCGGGCGTCGGGTGGTCCGGGTGGCTCACCGGCCGTGCGTGCCGTGGCAGATCCTGGCCTGATCACTGCCGGGGTCCCAGCCCCCGTACCGCTCGCCCAGGTCGCAGACGTCCGCCCGGGAGCGCGGCGGTTCCTTCGGCAGCTCCGCAAGACCCGGCAGTTCGGGGACGGCGGGCCAGGGCTCCGGGCGTGTCTCACGGTGCCGGGGTGTGGCGGTGGGGCGCGGCGCCGGCGGGCTCGGCGGGGCGGCCGTTCGCCGGTGCCTCTCGGGTGCGGATACGGGTACGGGTGTCGCGCGCGGCGCGGCGGACGGCGGCGGCGCGGCGGAGGGCGGGGGAGCGGGCAGCGCCGCTTCGAGGGCTTCGCGGGCCGGGCCCTCGACGATCTGCGGCGCCACTTCCTGGGCCGGGCGGACGGAGCTCTCCGCGACGGGCGCGGGGGCGGGCGCCGTCGGCGGGGCGTCCACCGAGGCGCACCCCGTCAGGGCGGCGACCGCCGCCCCGACCAGGATCTTCGCTGTGGTTCGGGTTCCATGCACCGCGCCACTCTGCTGGTCCGGCGGCGATCTTCGCGCCCCTACCGGTGGGGAATGCCCCGCACGGGTGAGCCGTCGCGGGACCGGCCTTGACCCGCGGGACGGTCCTCAGTCGCCGGTGGCGCCGTCGAGCCGTTCCCGGATCAGGTCCGCGTGGCCGTTGTGGCGGGCGTACTCCTCGATCATGTGCAGGTAGATCCAGCGGAGGTTGAAGGTCCGCCCGGTGCGGTGCTTGCCCACGCCGAAGTCGTCGAGGCCGTACGGGGCGGCCAGGGTGCGCGCGTGGGCGATCTCGCCCTGCCAGGTGGCGTAGGCCTCCTCGTAGGTGTCCTCGTCCGTGGCGTGGACGTCCCGGTCCCGGTCCTCCTCGGTCGAGTAGATCCAGTCCGCCTCCTCGCCGGCCAGGACGCGGCGGAACCAGCCGCGCTCGACTTCGGCCATGTGCCGGACGAGCCCCAGCAGGTTGAGGTCGGACGGCGGAGCGGAGGGGGTGCGCAGCTGGGCGTCGTCGAGCCCCTCGCACTTCATCGCGAGGGTCGCGCGATGGAAGTCGAGCCACTGCTCCAGGGCCTCGCGCTCGCCCGAGGTCGTGGACGGGTCGACGCGGGGGACGGATTCGATGCGTTGGGTGGTCATGCGCGGCATCGTCCCTCATGATCACGGGCCGCCGCCAGCCCTTTCGGGCGGCGCCCCGGACCCGCTAGGCGGTGCCGAGCATGCCCCGTAGCAACTCGTCGAAGCAGGTGCGCAGTTCCGCGCGGCTGGGCACGGCGGCGTGGAAGGAACCCGCGGCGCAGGAGAACATCAGGCCCTCGCACCAGGCGATCAGGGAGAGCGCGTGCCGCTCGGGCGCCGGTGAGCCGGCCGCCGTCATCATCGCGACCAGCGGGCCGCGGAAGGCGGAGCCCGCGGCGTCGAAGAAGGCGCGGAGCTCGGGGCGGCGGGTGGCCTCAAGGGCGAGTTCGTAGCGGGAGACGAGCAGCGCGCGGTGGTCCGTGAGATAGCGGTGCAGGGCGAGGGCGAGCGCGTCCACGAGGGCGTCGGCGGTCGGGGGCGTGCCGGCGCCGCCCGGGGCGTCCGGGCCGCTGCTGCCCGGCAGCTCGTCCGGTGTGAGCACACGCGCCTCCCAGTGGACCTGGCGGCGTACGGCCGTCTCCAGGAGCGCCTGACGGGTGCGGGCGTGATTCGAGGTCGACCCCTGCGGCAGTCCGGCGCGTTCGTCCACGGCGCGATGCGTCAGGCCCCGCATGCCGCGCTCGACGAGGAGGTCGAGGGCGGCGTCGCCGATCCGCTCGGCGCGGGAGGCGCGCGATGCGGGGGTGTCCGGGACGGGGGCGGTCGGTGCGCTCATGGGGCCAACCTACTACCGCCCACTACCTGCCTGACTACACCTGTAGTACGGTCGTGGTGTCGGACTTACTACATCTGTAGTTGCGTACTCCGGGGAGCAGTCATGCCGCAGCAACAGCACCGCGCCGTCGTCGTCGGAGCCGGAATCGGCGGTCTCACCGCCGCCGTCGCCCTGCACCGCGAGGGCTGGCAGGTCACCGTCCTGGAACGCGCCGCCGGCCTCGCCCCCGTCGGCGCCGGCATCGGCCTCGCCCCCAACTCCCAGCGCGCCCTGGACGTCATCGGTCTCGGCGACCGCGTCCGCGACCTCGCCGCCTGGCAGGGCGACGGCGGCATGCGCGCCCCCGACGGCCGCTGGCTCGCCCGGACGAACGCCCAGGCCGCCACCGAGCGCTTCGGCGGGCCGCTGGTCCTCCTCCACCGCGCCACCCTCGTCGAGATCCTCGCCTCGGCCCTCCCCGAGGGCACCGTCCGCACCGGAGCGGCCGCCACGCTCGCCGACCCCGGCGACGACCTGCGCCCCGCCCGGCTGACCACCCCGGACGGCGCGATCGAGGCCGAACTCGTCGTCGCCGCCGACGGCATCCGGTCCGCGGCCCGCCATGTGCTCTTCCCCGAGCACCCCGGACCCCGGTACGCCGGCTGCACCACCTGGCGGGTCGTCGTCCCCGCCCCCGCACGGCCCTTCGCCCCGCACGAGACCTGGGGCGCCGGACGCCTCTGGGGCACCCAGCCCCTCAAGGACGGCCGGATCTACGCGTACGCCATGGCCGCCGCCCCCGCGGGCGGCCGTGCCCCCGACGACGAGAAGGCCGAACTCCTGCGCCTCTTCGGCGACTGGCACCACCCCGTCCCCGAGATCCTCGCGGCCGTCGACCCCGGCCAGGTCCTGCGCCACGACGTCCACCACCTGCCCGACCCGCTGCCCGCCTTCCACCGGGGCCGGGTCGCGCTCCTCGGCGACGCCGCGCACGCGATGATGCCGAGCCTCGGCCAGGGCGGGAACCAGGCCATCGAGGACGCCGTCGTCCTCGCCCATCACGCCCGCTCCGCGCCCGGCTTCGCTCCGGGCCGCGCGCTCGCCGCGTACACCGCCGACCGGCTGCCGCGCACCACCGCCATCGTCCGCAAGGCGGCCCGCACCGGAGCGGTGACCATGCTCTCGGCCCGCCCCGCGGTCGCCCTGCGCTCCACGCTCGTCGGCGCCGTCTCCCGCTTCGGCCCGGGACTGATGCTGCGCGGTTTCGACGGCATCGCCGACTGGCGCCCGCCGGTGGCCCCCGCCCGGTCCGCGTAAGCTGACCGGCGCGAACGGCCCGCGCGAGCGCGGCCGGTGGACACGAGCTACACGACAAGGGAGACCCCGTGAAGGTTGGCTGCATCGGACTCGGCGACATCGCGCAGAAGGCGTACCTGCCCGTCCTCGCCACCCTCCCCGGGGTCGAACTCCACCTCCAGACCCGAAGCGCCGCGACCCTGGACCGGGTCGCCGAATCCCTCCACCTGCCCGCCGCGCAGCGTCACCGCGACCTCGACTCGCTGCTCGCCGCCGGCCTCGACGCGGCCTTCGTCCACGCGCCGACCGCCGTCCACGCCGAGATCGTCGGCCGGCTCGTCGAGGCCGGCGTCCCCACGTACGTCGACAAGCCCCTCGCCTATGACTACGCGGACTCCGAGCGGATCGTGGAGCTCGCGGAGAAGCGCTCGGTCAGCCTCGCCGTCGGCTTCAACCGGCGCCTCGCCCCCTCCTACGCCCAGTGCGCCGAGCACCCGCGCGAGCTGATCCTCCTGCAGAAGAACCGGATCGGCCTGCCCGAGGACCCCCGCACCCTGGTCCTCGACGACTTCATCCACGTCGTCGACACCCTGCGCTTCCTCCTCCCCGGCGAGATCGAGCACGTCGACGTGCGCGCCCGGATCCGCGAGGGGCTCATGCACCACGTCGTGCTCCAGCTCTCCGGCGACGGCTTCACGGCCATCGGCATGATGAACCGGATGAACGGCTCCACCGAGGAGATCCTGGAGGTCTCGGGCCAGGACACCAAGCGCCAGGTCCTCAACCTCTCCGACGTCGTCGACCACAAGGGCCAGCCGACCGTGCGCAAGCGCGGCGACTGGGTGCCGGTGGCTCGTCAGCGCGGCATCGAGCAGGCCGTGCTCGCCTTCCTCGACTCCGTACGGGAGGGCCGGGTGCTCAGCGCGCGCGACGCCCTGCGGACCCACGAGCTGTGCGAGCGCGTGGTCCGCGAAGCCCTGCTCCAGGGTTCCTGAGCGCGCCCGCGCCCTCGGCGGCGCACACGACGCCCACCACGGCCACCGCCCCGTACAACGTCCAGTCGCCCCACCGGTCGTAGCCCGTCGTCGCCGTCGAGAGCGGCAGCTCGCGTACGGCGACGGCGCTCGCGTCCGTGCCGAGGACGGGTCCGATCCGGCGGCCGTCGGGACCGTACGCGGCGCTGACCCCGGTGAGCGTCGCGTGCACGACGGGCCGGCCCGTCTCCGCGGCCCGCAGCGCCGCCAGGGACGCGTGCTGGGCGGGCGCCCAGCTCTGCTGGAAGGTACTGGTCGCCGACTGGACGACCAGCAGCCCGGCACCGTCCCGGACGAGCCGCCGGCTCATGTCGGGGAACGCCGACTCGAAGCAGATCAGCGGCCCGATCCGCAGCCCCGCGCCCTCCGCGCCGGCGGGCAGCGTCATCACCACGGGCGCGCTGCCCCGCCGCCGGTCCTCCTGGGCCGCCTCACCCATCGAGGTCACCCACCCCAGGACGCCGCGCGCCGGGACGTACTCGCCGAACGGCACGAGCCGCATCTTGTCGTAACGCTCGCCCGTGAGCCCCGCCGGACCCACCAGGACGGCGCTCTTGAAGATGCCCGGGCGATCGGCGGCGCGCGCGTCCACGTTCACCAGGAGCGGCGCGTCGACGGCCTGCGCCAGGGCGGTGAGCCGGGCCGCGAGATCCGGCCGCCCGGCCGGATCGGCGCCGACACCGCTCTCGCCCCAGACCACCAGGTCGAGACGCTGCCCCGCGAGCGAGCGGGTCAGCTCCTCGGCGCGGTCGAACCGCCGCTCGGCCCCGTCCGCACCGTCGAGGACACCCGGCTGTACGAGGGCCACACGCACCGTCCCGCGCTCGCGCGGCGCCCCGACGCCCCAGGCCGCCGAGCCCGCCACGAGCGCGCAGGCGGCGAGCCCCGCGACCCCGACCGCACGCAGCCCCGGCACCGCGACGAGCAGGGCCACGGCCGTGTTCGCCGCCACCACGAGCAGGCTCACCAGCCACACCCCGCCGACCGAGGCGAGCCGCAGCGCCGCCGGCACCTCCCACTGGCTCGCGCCGAGGAGCCCCCAGGGCCCGCCGAGGCCCTCCCAGGAGCGGACCAGTTCGATCAGCAGCCAGCCGGAGGGCACCGCGAGCAGGGCGGCGGCGCCCCGCAGAGGTGACGGCGCGCCACCGAGCAGGGAGCGTACGAGCCACCCCCACGGCAGCCACAGCAGGCCGAGCAGCGCGGCGAGCGGCAGGAGGAAGACGTGCAGGCTGGGCAGCAGCCAGTGATGGACGGCGAGGATGAAGCCGGCCCCGCCCAGCCAGCCGTCCAGCGCCGCGCGGCGCGCCCCCGGGGCCGTACGGATGAGGAGCAGCCACGGGACGAGCGCCAGGTAGGCCCACCACCAGAGCCCGGGTGCGGGGAACGCGAGGGCGGGGAGCGCGCCGCAGCCGACGGCGACCAGGGAACGGACGAGGCCGCGCCGCCGAGCCGGGACGCGGCCCGGGCCCGGCGTGGGCTCGCGGTCGAGGTCCCGCTCCCGGTCGGAATCCTCTGCGGCCCGGTTCCGGTCTCGTTCCAGGTCCTCGGCCCGGTTCCGGTCCCGGTCTCGTTCCAGATCCCCGACCCGGTCCAGGTGCTCGGCCCGGTCCCGGTCGCGGCCTCGCTTCCGGTTCCGGTTCACGAACGGCATGCGCATGGCGGCCTCCCGCCCTAGCCTTCAGTGTCACCCCGCGCGGACCGCCGGGTCAGTGGCGGCGCCACCGCTCCTCGACGACGACCGAGGAGAGCCGCCAGCCGTCGGCCGTGCGCAGCGCCGCGAAGGCGTAGCGGCCGCCGCAGATGAAGTCCTCGCCGGTGGCGAAGCGCATCGGGTTCACGTAGTCGGCGCGGACGTCCGCGCCGTCCCCGGACTCCTGGTAGCCGCCCGCCTCACGGAAGAGGACCCGCCGGTTCACGATGAGGTGCTGGCGTACGGGGAAGACGGTCATGGTCTCGGCGAGCCAGTCGGCGACCTCGGCCGCCGGCCCCTCGATGCCGCCCGAGCCGCGGTAGTCGGCCCGGCCGTCCCGGGTGAACAGGGCCCGGTAGCCGGTCCAGTCGGCGTCGTCCACGGCCGCCGCGTAGCCGGTGATGAGGTCGTCGATGGCGAGCCGGTCCATCACGGTCGCGAGGTCCACGCGCTGCGTCATCGGTTCAGTCTCGGGCAGCGGGGTCCCGGCGCCAAGGGGCGTGCGGGCAGCGACTTCCGGGGCGCGGTCATACTGGCGGGCATGCGCGTGAACATAGATCCCGAACTGACCGACCGGACTGCCTTCTACCGGTTGCTCACCGCCACCGTCGTGCCCCGGCCGATCGCCTGGGTCTCCACGTCCTCGGCGGACGGGACGGACAACCTCGCCCCGCACTCCTTCTTCACCATCGCCTCGGTCACGCCGCCGGTCGTGCAGTTCACGTCGGTGGGACGCAAGGACTCGCTGCGGAACGTGGAGGAGACCGGGCAGTTCGTGGTCAACCTCGCCCCCGAGGGGCTCTTCGAGCAGATCAACGCCACGGCGACCGACTTCCCGCACGGGGTGAGCGAGTTCGACGCCTGCGGCGTCGAGCGGGAGCAGAGCCTGCGGGTGAAGCCGCCGCGCGTGGCCCGGTCGTCCGTGGCGCTCGAGTGCGAGCTGCACAGCACGGTGCGGATCGGCGACTCGACGGTCGTCTTCGGCCGGGTGGTGCACGCGGCGGTCGACGAGTCGGTCATGGTCGACGGCCATCCCGAGATGGCGCTGATGCGTCCGCTGACCCGGCTCGGCAAGAACGAGTGGGGCACCCTGGGCGGCATCAAGGAGATCGCCAGGGTGCCCTACCGGCGCTGAGGTCAGCCCGCGGACTCGCCCGCGTGCGGGCTCAGGACGTCCGTGCCGACCAGGATGAACAGCAGGATGCCGAGCAGGATGCGGTAGATCACGAAGGGCATGAAGCTCTTGGTGGTAATGAAGCGCATGAACCAGGCGATCACCGCGTAGCCGACGAAGAACGCGATGATCGTGGCGAAGATCGTCGGTCCCCAGGAGACGTGCCCCTCGCCCGCGTCCTTCAGCTCGTACGCGCCCGAGGCGAGGACCGCCGGGATCGCGAGGAGGAACGAGTAGCGGGCCGCGGACTCGCGGGTGTAGCCCATCAGCAGACCGCCGGAGATCGTCGCGCCCGAGCGGGAGACGCCCGGGATGAGCGCCATCGCCTGGCAGACGCCGAAGATCAGGCCGTCCTTCACGCCGAGGTCCTTGAGCGTCTTGCGGTCCCGGACGACCCGGTGGCGGCCGCCGGCCTCGTCCCGCGCGGCAAGCCGGTCCGCGATGCCGAGGACGATGCCCATGACGATCAGGGTGGTCGCGATCAGCCGCAGGTCACGGAAGGGGCCTTCGATCTGGTCCTTGAGCGTGATGCCGAGGACGCCGATCGGGATCGAGCCGACGATGACCAGCCAGCCCATCTGGGCGTCGTGGTCGGAGCGCATCGATTTGTCGGTGAGCGACCGGAACCAGGCCGAGACGATCCGCGCGATGTCCTTGCGGAAGTAGATCAGGACGGCCGTCTCCGTGCCGATCTGGGTGATCGCGGTGAAGGCCGCACCCGGGTCGTGCCAGCCCGCGAAGGCCGCGGTCAGCCGCAGGTGCGCGCTGGAGGAGATGGGAAGGAACTCCGTCAGCCCCTGTACGAGTCCGAGGATGAACGATTCGAACCAACTCATGGGGCTAGGGCCGTCCCGTTATGTACGTGTGCGGTCAGAAGGTCGAGCGCAGCGTACCGTCCCGAAGTGACGAGCCCGGGATCAGGTCCGTGATGCTCCCGTGATCAGGCCTCGCGAGGCCCCGCGGCCGTCCATCCCGGCGACCGGACGTGCGCGCGGAGGCTCCGCCGGTCGGCCTCGCCGCCGCAGTGGGCGCAGACGAGCCGGGGGCTGAGGACCTCGCCGCAGTCGTGTTCCAGGACGACGGGACGGTCGTGCTCGTTGAGGTGGCGGTCGCCCCACGCCATCAGGGTCACGAGGACGGGCTGGAGCTCCTCGCCGGCGGCCGTCGCCCGGTATTCGAAGCGCTGCGGACGCTCGCTGTACGGCACCCGCTCCAGGATCCCGGCCTCGACGAGCCGCTTGAGGCGGGCGGTGAGGATGTCGCGCGGGGCCCCGGTGTTGCGCGCGATCCGGTCGAAGCGGTGCACGCCGAGGGAGACCTCGCGCAGGACGAGCAGCGCGTACTTCTCGCCGACGAGCGCGAGGGTGTCGGCGATCGAGCAGGGGCGAGGGGCGGCCTTCATGGGATCAGGGTAGGGCAGGGAGACAGGGAGGGTTTGAAAATCCAACCCACTGGGATATGTTACCGACGAGTGTTGGTCCACTTTTCCAACTCAGGAGTTGGTCATGCGTGACGCCGTCATCGTCGAAGCCGTCCGTACGCCGATGGGAAAGGGCAAGGCCGGGGGAGCCCTGTCCCACGTCCACCCCGTCGCTCTCCTCTCCCACACCCTGCGCGCCCTGATCGAACGCGGCGGCATCGACCCCGCCCTCGTCGACGACGTGATCGGCGGCACGGTCGACCAGGTCGGCGAGCAGGCCATGAACACCACCCGCTACGCCTGGCTCGGCGCCGAATTCCCCGAGTCCGTGCCCGCCACCACCGTCGACCGGCAGTGCGGCTCCTCTCAGCAGGCCGTCCACTTCGCCGCGCAGGGCGTCCTCTCGGGGGCGTACGACATCGCCGTCGCCTGCGGGGTCGAGTCCATGAGCCGGGTCCCGATGTGGTCCAACGTGCCGCCCGGCGCCGATCCCTTCGGGCCCGGCGTCGCCGAGCGCTACCCCGAGGGGCTCGTCCCGCAGGGCGTCAGCGCCGAGCTCATCGCCGCGAAGTGGTCGATCGGCCGCGAGGCGATGGACGAGTTCGCCGCCGGATCGCACACCAAGGCGGCGCGTGCATGGGCGGCCGGACTCTTCGACGCCGAGGTCGTCCCGTACGAGGGCGTCCGCCGCGACGAGTCGGTGCGCCCGACGACCACCCCCGAGATCCTCGCCGGACTCCGGCCCGCCTTCGAGGACCCCGGCTTCGCCGCCCGCTTCCCGCAGATCGACTGGTCCGTCACCGCCGGCAACAGCAGCCCGGTCAACGACGGAGCGTCCGCCGTGCTCGTCATGGCCGCCGACACGGCCCGGAGCCTCGGCCTGCGGCCCCTCGCCCGGCTGCACAGCTTCGCCGTGACCGGCTCGGACCCGCTCCTGATGCTCACCGGCGTCATCCCGGCCACGGAGAAGGTCCTGCGCCGCGCGGGCCTCTCCCTCGCCGACATCGACCTCTTCGAGATCAACGAGGCCTTCGCGAGCGTCGTGCTCGCCTGGCAGCAGGAGACCGGCGCCGACCCGGCCAGGATCAACGTCCACGGCGGGGCCATCGCGCTCGGGCACCCGCTCGGCGCGAGCGGCACGCGCATCGCGACGACCCTCGTCCACGCCCTGCGGGCCCGGGGCGCCCGTTACGGCCTCCAGGCGATGTGCGAGGCGGGCGGCCTCGCGAACGCGATGATCGTCGAGGCGCTCTGAAGTACCGGGCTGCGGAGCCGTTCCGGGCGACGGGAGCCGTACCGCGCTACGGAGTCGTACCGACCGGCTCCCGCTCCCGGGCGGGAGCCGTGGCCGCGTCCAGGACAGTGGCCGGGGCCGGGGCCGGGGCCGGGGCCGGGGCGGGGGCCGGAGCCCGCAGGCCGTGGCGCTTGCGCCAGGCCACCACCGCCGCCCCGAGACCCGACAGGACGATGAACCCCGCGGAGAAGAGGAAGGCCGGCGACCCCGGCGAACCGGCCTGGGCACCCGCGATCACGTAAGCCGCCGTGTTCGGCACGGTGCCGATCGCCGTCGCCAGGAGGAACGGCACGTACCGCATCCGGGAGACCGCCGCGCAGTAGTTGGCCGCCGCGAACGGGACCCCGGGGAAGAGCCGGATCGCCAGCATCGAGCGGAAGCCGTGCCGGCTCAGTTGCCCGTCCGCCGCCGTCAGCCACCGGCCCCGTACGAACGGCCGCAGCGCGTCCTGCCCCAGGAACCGGCCGAGCGTGAAGGCGATCCCGGCGCCGAGCACCGTCCCCGCCACCGCCGCCGTCAGACCGGCCACGGAACCGAACAGCGCCCCCGCCGCCAGGTTCAGCACCGGCCGCGGCACGAAGGCCGCCGTGCACACGCCGTACGCGAGGCCGAAGAGCAGGACCGCGCCCGCGCCGGTCGTCTGCTGCGGCCAGCCCGAGGACAGCAGCCGCTGGGGCTCGTACAGCAGCACCAGCCCCGCCGCGCAGAGCAGCAGCAGGGCGAGCATCGAGAGTCGCGAACGCGGCGAGAGCAGGGCCTGGGAGCAGCGGACGGCGAGGGAGCCCGGCGGCCGGGGCGCGGGAGCGAGCATTCGGGGAGAGTAGCGGACGGGTCCGTATGATCGCCGTAATGTGCGTCATGTCCGTCCGGGCCGGAGCCCGGAGCGCGCCGTGACAGGTGACAGGGAGGGCCCCATGAGCCACGCCCCCGGCAGCGCCCTCGCCGACACCGTCCTGGACCGGCTCACCACCGTCTACCCCGCCGCGGGCAACCCCTTCCGGGCGCAGGAGATGGTCGCGTACATGAAGGGCGTCGCCCCCTTCCTCGGCGTACGGACCCCCGAGCGCCGTGCCCTGTCCCGCACCGTCCTCGACGGCACCCCACGTCCCGATGAGGACGACTGCACCGCGATCGCCCTGCGCTGCTTCGCCCTGCCCGAGCGCGAGTACCACTACTTCGCCGTCGACTACCTCCGCCGCCATGTGAAGCGCTGCTCCTCCGGCTTCCTGCCCGTCGCCCGCCGGCTCGTCACCACCGTCTCCTGGTGGGACACCGTCGACCACCTCGCGGCCCACGTCGTCGGCGGCCTCGTCGCGGCCGACCCGGCCCTCGCGGCCCGCATGGACGCGTGGATCGAGGACGAGGACCTGTGGGTGGCCCGCACCGCGCTCCTCCACCAGCTCCGCTTCAAGGACGCGACCGACGCCGACCGGCTCTTCGCCTACTGCCTGCGCCGCGCCGCCCACCCCGACTTCTTCGTCCGCAAGGCGATCGGCTGGAGCCTGCGCGAGTACGCCAAGACCGCCCCCGGCGAGGTGCGCGCCTTCGTGGCCGGGAACCGCTCCCTGCTCTCCCCGCTCTCCGTCCGCGAGGCCCTCAAGAACCTCGGCTGACGTTCCTGACGGGGAGCACCGGCACAATGAGAGCGTGAACGAGCACATCCCCGTCATCCGCGAGGTCGACCAGGGCACCGCGCGCCTCATGCCCGACGTCGACCGGGAGCAGGCGTGGCTCCTGACGGTCGACGGCGCACCCCAGTCGTACGTCGACCTGGACGATCCGGCGTATCTGGAGTTCGAGTACGCGCGCCGGCTGGCCCATGTCGTCGACGGCGCCGCGGACGAGGGCGAACCGCTGGACGTCCTCCATCTGGGCGGCGGGGCGCTCTCGCTTCCCCGGTACGTCACCGTCACCCGGCCCGGCTCGCGCCAGGACGTCGTGGAGGCGGACCGGGAGCTGCTCGCCCTCGTCGCCGAGCACCTGCCGCTGCCCGAGGGCTCGGGAGTCACCGTGCACGGCGCCGACGCGCGGCTGTGGCTGGAGGCGGCGCCGGACGCCTCGGCCGATCTGATCGTCGGCGACGTCTTCGGCGGCTCGCGGGTGCCCGCGCACCTCACCTCCGTCGAGTACGCCCGGGAGGTCCGGCGCGTCCTGCGGCCCGGCGGGCTCTACGCCGCCAACCTGGCCGACGGGGCGCCCTTCGCCTTCCTCCGCTCCCAGCTCGCGACCTTCGCCGCTGTCTTCCCCGAGCTGGCCCTGGTCGCCGAACCGGCCGTGCTGCGCGGTCGCCGCTTCGGGAACGCGGTCCTGGTCGCCTCCGGCCGGGAGATCGACATCGCCCACCTCGCCCGGCGGGCCGCCGCGGACGCCTTCCCCGCGCGCGTGGAACACGGGGCGACACTCGACCGGTTCACCGGGAACGCGGAACCGGTCCTGGACTCCGGTGCCGTACCGTCACCCGTTCCGCCGGAGGGCGCCTTCGGCATCGGCTGAGACGACAGCCGTCTCCGCCGACGTCGTGGTGTCCGGGCTCGCGCCCGCGATCTCCTTCCCGTGCGAACGGCGGGTCAGGTTCCGTACGTCCGGCACCAGCAGGACCAGTGCCGTGACGAGCACCATCAGCGCCGCCGCGCCCCACAGGGCCTCGCTCCGGCCGAACGCGCTCTCGGCCGGGCCCGCCAGCGCCGTGGAGAGCGGCAGGAGGGCGGTGGAGCCGAACCAGTCGTAGGCGGAGACCCGGGAGAGCTTCTCCTCCGGGATCTCCTGGTGCAGGGCCGTCATCCACGAGACGCCGAAGACCTCGATCGCCGCGCCGCTGATGAACATGGCGAGGGTGAGCCCCACCGCGTCCAGCGGTACGGCGAGCGCCGCGGAGGGCAGCGCGATCGGGAAGACGCAGAGCGTGCCGACGAACAGCAGCCGGCGCGGCTTCCACCGGGTCATCAGGACGGCGCCCGCGAGGGTCCCCACGCCGTACGCGGCGAGCGCGATGCCCCACGGACGGGCGCCGCCCAGCTCGTCCCGGGCGACGAGCGGTCCGAACACCGCCTCGACCGCGCCGATCAGGCCCACGACCACCGAGAACTGGGCGACGATCGACCACAGCCACGGCCGCCCGACGAACTCCTGCCAGCCCTCGCGCAGATCGGCGAAGAGCCCGCCGCTCGGCGCCCGTTCGGGGGTGCCGCTCACGTCGAGGAAGGCGCGCAGCCCGCCCGCGACGGCGAAGGCGAGCGCGTCGATGGCGAGGACCCAGCCGGGCCCGACGAAGGCGACGAGCGCGCCGCCCAGTGCGGCGCCGCCGATTCCGGCGCCGTGCATGGCCATCCGGTAGACGGCGAAAGCCTTGCCGGCCTGCTCCCCGGTGACGCTGGTCAGCAGCATGCCCTCGGCCGCCGGGTTGAAGAAGGCCTGCCCCGTGCCGCAGAGCGCGGTGAGCAGCATCATCTGCCAGATCTGCGCCCCGCCCGAGAGCACGAGGACGGCGAAGACGGCCTGCGAGACGCAGTTGAGGGCGTTGGCCGCGACCATCACGCGGTGGCGGGGTATCCGGTCGGCCACCGCGCCGCCGATGAGCAGGAAGAGGACCAGCGGCAGGAAACGGGCCATCGCGACGAGTCCCACGTCGCCCGCGCCGCCCCCGCTCTCGAAGACCGCCCACGTGGTGGCGATCAGCGCGCCGTGCGCGCCGAGGTTGGTCACGACCGTGGCGGCGGTGAGCAGGACGTAGTTGCGGCCCGCCCATTCGGGGCGGCGGGAGGCGAAGGGGGTACGGCCGGGGGAGGCGGCGGGATTCGTCACTCCGGGACTATCCCTGTCGCCTCCCCCTCCTGCCAAACCGATATCCGGACGGCGAAAGCCGTCGTCAGGACGGGGTGGTGAGCCTGACCGTGGAGAGGATCTTCTTGATGGTGGCGTCCGGCAGCTCGTCCTTGACGCCGTCGGCCCCGTAGAGCACCCAGGTCGAGAAGTCGCCCTTGGCGTTCTTGAAGGTGAAGGCGATCGACTTGCCGTCCGTCTCGCACTTGTTGCGCTTCTTGACGCCCGGTGCCGTGGCGGTCGCCATGCTGCCGGTGAGCCCGGACGCCGTGGTGTACGGCACGGCCTTGGTGATCTTGATCGTCTTCTTGTCCATGTGCTGCGCGTAGCCGCCCCACACCCACGTCCCGGCCTCGCCGCGCGCGGCGTCCGCCGTGTTCTTGGCGCCCTGGCCGCCCTTGGTGCCCGCCGTGCTCAGGCCCCAGGTCTCCTGAGTGCCGTTCTTGTCGGTGTCGTAGGCGCACCAGTTGCCCTTGAAGCGGGCGGGGCTGGACATCGTGACGAGCGGGGTGCCGTCGTTCTTCTTCTCGTCGTCGAAGTACGTGATCATCCCCGGCTTCAGCACCTCCCACTCGGGCGGTACGTCGAACAGGGTGCCGTACTTGGGGTTGTGGACGACCTTCCAGCCGGGGATCGTCGGCTGCTGGGCGGCGCCGTCACGCGGGTTGTCGAGCGGCGGCGAGGAGGGCTCGGCGGCCTCCGACGGCGTGCCGGACGGCGACGTCGGCGCCGCCACGGACGGCTTGTCGCCGCCGGCGGTCGGCTGCGTGTCGTCGTCCTTGCCGAGCACCAGGAATCCGGTGACGCCGGCCGCGACGACCACGGCGGTCGCGGCGACGATCGCGATGAGGGTCGTCTTCTTCTTGCCGCCGCCGGGGCCACCGGGCATCCCGGGCCGGCCCGGACCCTGCCCCGGTACCGCGTACTGCGGAACGGTCGGCTGCTGGTACGGGTTCGGCTGCCCGTATCCGGGCTGCTGGGGATAGCCCTGCTGCCCGTACCCCTGCTGCGGATGGCCCGGCTGCGCGGGCTGTTGCGGATAGCCGGGCTGCGTCGCCGGCTGCTGCGGATAACCGGGCTGGGCCGGCGGCTGCTGATACGGGTTCGGCTGCTGGTACCCCGACTGCTGGTAGGGGTTCTGACTCTGGTCCTGCGGGTTCTGCTCGCCCCCGGGCGGCTGCTGTCCTGGCCACATGGCCAGTAACGATAGAGGTGTGGCGGCGGCAGGACCACGAGAGGGATGGCCAAGGCTGCTACCGGTGGGTAACATCACGGCCATGAGCGCAGACCAGATGACCGTCGGCGAGATGCTCGCCGCCACGGTCCCCATGGCCGGAACCCTCAAGCTGGAGTTCCTGGAGACCACCGCCGAGCGCGCCGTCGTGCGCCTGCCGGACCAGCCCGCCTACCACAACCACGTCGGCGGCCCGCACGCCGGAGCGATGTTCACCCTGGCCGAGTCCGCCAGCGGCGCGATCGTGCTCGCCGCCTTCGGCGACCAGCTGAACCGCGCCGTCCCGCTCGCCGTCAGCGCCGAGATCGGCTACAAGAAGCTGGCCATGGGCGTCGTCACGGCCACCGCGACCCTGGGCCGCCCCGCGGCGGACGTCGTCGCCGAACTCGACGCCGGACAGCGGCCGGAGTTCCCGGTCCGGATCGACATCACCCGCGAGGACGGCGCCGTGACCGGCGAGATGACCGTCGTCTGGACCCTGCGCCCGAACGCCTGACCAGGGACGCCACGCACCGCCCCCGCACCCCCCATCGGGTGCGGGGGCGGCCGTGTTCCGGGCTGCCGCCTCGGAAACGGACATCTCGTCACGCATAGTGCGGTCAGGGCGCGGACGCATCCGGGCCGGGCCCGTACCCCGTGCCGAGGAGCCGCCGCGTGTCCGACGAACCGTCACCCGAACCCGCCGTAGCGGCGGGACCAGCGCCCGCCGTCCCCGCCGCGTCCCGGCGGCGCGGGCCGCGGTTGTCCCGGCGGGCGCTGCTGCTCGCGTTCACCGGCGGCGCCGCCCTCGCGGTCGCCTCCTCGCCCGTGGCGGCCGGTACGCGGACCCGGCGGACGACGCCCCTCGCCCCGCCCTCCGGCCGGGTCGACGACCTCCTCGCCCGGCTCACCCTCGACGAGAAGGTCTCCCTCCTCCACGGCGCCACCGACCCCGAGAGCCTCGGCCAGGCCGGCCATGTCCCCGGCGTCCCCCGGCTCGGCATCCCGCCGCTCCGGCTCGCCGACGGGCCCGCCGGGATCCGCGTCCGGCGCACCGCGACCGCGCTGCCCGCGCCCGTCCTGCTCGCCGCCGCCTTCGACCCCGGCCTCGCCCGCGCCTACGGCCGGGTCATCGGCCGCGAGGGCCGCGCCCTCGGCCAGGACGTGCTGCTCTCTCCCATGGCCAACCTGATCCGCACCCCGTACGCCGGACGGAACTTCGAGACCTTCTCCGAGGACCCGCTCCTCACCGCCGACCTCGTCGCCGAGGAGATCCGCGGGATCCAGGCCGAGGGCCTCGTCGCCACCGTCAAGCACTTCGCCCTCAACAACCAGGAACGCGACCGCACCAAGGTCGACGTCCGCGCCGGCGAACAGACGCAGCACGAGACCGAGCTGCGCGCCTTCGAGGCCGCCGTGGCCGCCGGGGCGGGTGCCGTGATGGCCGCGTACAACAAGGTCGACGGTGTCCACGCCGCCGAGAACGCGACCCTGCTCACCGCCATCCTGCGGGACCGCTGGGGCTTCGACGGCTGGGTCATGAGCGACTGGAACGCCGTCCACACGACCGGCCCCGCGCTCGCCGCCGGCCTCGACATGGAGATGCCCGCCGGCTCCCGCTTCGGCGCCGCGCTCCGCGACGCCGTCCGCGCCGGCCGGATCGAAGAGGCCGCGGTCGACCGCTCCGTACGCCGCATCCTCTCCGTACGCGAGCGCTTCGGGCTCCTCGACGACACACCGTCGCGCCCGGCCAGGGACGCCGCCTCCGGGGCCCGGCTCGCCTTGCGCGTCGCCACCGCGGGCGCGACCCTCCTGCGCAACGAGCGCGGCGCCCTGCCGCTCACCGCCCGGGCCGCCCGCTCCCTCGCCGTCATCGGCCCCACCGCCACCGTGCCCTTCGTCAGCGGCGGCGGCAGCGCCCACGTCGTGCCCGACGCGGCGGCGAAACCCCTGGACACGATCCGCGCCAGGGCAGGGGAGGAGAGTTCCGTCGCGTACGCCCTCGGCGAGGACCTCTTCGGACGGCCCCTGCCGCCGCTGTCACCCGCCGTCGACCTGGAAGGCGTCGACGTCGCCGCCGGCGCCACCTGGACCCGTACGGTCACGCTCACCGCCACCGACCCCGACGTGTGGACCTTCCTCGTCCACTACAGCGGCCCCCGGCCCACCGTCACCCTCGACGGCACCGAGCTCTTCCCCGTCAAGCAGGGCATCACCGAGTACTTCGTGGGCGGCCTCCTCGGCCGGGCGCCCGACGGGCTCCACGTCCGGCGCACCACCCTGAGCCTCGCCGCCGGGCCGCACGAACTGACCGTCACCGCCCAGGGCGGACCCGCCGGACAGCGCTTCCGGCTCCGCGCGGTGACCGGGGCGACCCGGGCCGCCGACCTGACCGAGGCCGTACGGGTCGCGCGCGCCGCGCACAGCGTCGTGCTCTTCGCCTACGAGGACGCCACCGAAGGCCGGGACCGCGTCAGCCTCGCCCTCCCCGGCCGGCAGGAGGCCCTCATCGAGGCGGTGACGGCGGCCAACGCCCGTACCACCGTCGTCCTCAACACCTCGTCGGCCGTCACCATGCCGTGGCTGGAGCGGACCGCCGCCGTCCTCCAGATGTACTACCCCGGGCAGGAGGGCGCGGCCGCCACCACGGCCGTCCTCTTCGGCGACGCCGACCCCGGCGGGCGCCTCACCCAGACCTTCCCGGCCGCCGAGGACCGTCACCCCACCGCCGGGAACCCGCGCCGCTACCCGGGCGTGGACGGGGTGGAGGAGTACAGCGAGGGCGTCCACATCGGCCACCGCTGGTACGAGGCGCAGGGCGTCACCCCGCTCTTCCCCTTCGGGCACGGGCTCTCGTACACGACCTTCCGCTACGAGGACCTGACCGTCGGCCCCGGGGCGGAGACCGGTGCCGGAGGGCTCGACGTCACCTTCACCGTCCGCAACACCGGCCGGCGGGACGGCGTCGAGGTCGCCCAGGTCTACGTCGGCCCCTCCCCGGACCTCACCGCCCTCGGCATCGACCAGCCGCGCTCCGCCCTCGCGGGCTACCGCCGCCTGGAGCTCGCGGCCGGCGAACGGCGCCGCGTGACCGTCCACGTCACGGCCCGCACCCTGTCCTCCTGGGACACCGGACGGCACGACTGGCTCCTCGGCACGGGCCGCCGGACCGTCCGCGTCGGTGCCTCCTCGGCCGACCCGGGCCTCACCGTCGGGGTCGAGGTCCGCCCCTCCTGACCGGGTAGGCTGCCCCGGCGTGCCCGACGCGTTGCACGCCGGGCGGCCGATACGGGAGGAACCGCGTTGCACGTGCAGGAATGGCTGGAGACGATCCCGGCGGTCGCGATCTACGCGCTGGTGGGCGTGGTGATCGGGCTTGAGAGCCTGGGCATCCCGCTGCCCGGCGAGATCGTGCTCGTGAGCTCGGCGCTGCTCGCCTCGCAGCACGGCGACATCAACCCGTGGGTGCTCGGTGCCTGCGCCACCGCCGGCGCGATCATCGGCGACTCGATCGGCTACGCCATCGGCCGCAGGGGCGGCAGGCCCCTGCTCGCCTGGCTGGGGAACAAGTTCCCGAAACACTTCGGCGAGGCCAACATCGCGCTCGCCGAGCGCTCCTTCCAGAAGTGGGGCATGTGGGCGGTCTTCTTCGGCCGCTTCATCGCCCTGCTCCGCATCTTCGCCGGCCCCCTCGCGGGCGTCCTGCACATGCCGTACTGGAAGTTCCTCATCGCCAACGTCTTCGGCGGCATCCTGTGGGCCGGCGGCACCACGGCCGTCATCTACTCGGTCGGCGTCGTCGCCGAGGCCTGGCTCAAGCGCTTCTCCTGGCTGGGCCTCGTCCTCGCCGTGCTGATCGGCGTCGGCTCGATGCTGATCATCAAGAACCGCGCCAAGAAGGCGGCGGCGGAGCGGCAGGACGCCGTGGAGCCGGAGCCGGTCGCCGTCGGGGACTGACGACAGACGCGCAGAAGGGCGGCACCCGCGAGGGGTGCCGCCCTTCTGCGTCATCGGGCTCAGTCCTCGAAGGCCTCCGCGTGGCCCTTGGCGAGCAGCAGGTACACCTCGGCGTTCAGCTTGATGCCCGCCTTCTCCTCCTCCGTGAGCGGTCGGCGGACCTTCGCCGGGACGCCCGCGACCAGCGAACCCGGCGGGACCTCCATGCCCTGCGGGACCAGCGCCTGCGCGGCGACCAGCGACCCCGCGCCGATCCGCGCCCCGTTGAGGACCGTCGCGCCCATGCCGACGAGCACGTCGTCCTCGACCACGCAGCCGTGCAGGACCGCGTTGTGGCCGACGGTCACCCGGGCACCGATCGAGACGGGGAAGCCGGGGTCGACGTGGACCGTGGTGTTGTCCTGGATGTTGGAGTCCTCGCCGACCGCGATGGGACCGCCGTCCGCCCGCAGCACGGTGTGGTACCAGATGCTGGCGCGGGCACCGAGGGTCACCTCGCCCAGCACCACGGACGTCGGGGCCGTGAACGCGGTCGGGTCGATCTGCGGCTCCTTACCGCCCACACCCCTGATCAACGCCTCTGCCATGGTTCGCTCCTGATCGTCTGCCGTCGTGTCACGCCCGGGGGTGACCCCCGGCCGCACCCTATGCCGTGCCCATGACGGACATCACAGCGCACCGCACTGATCAGGCATGACAGCGCCGACTACCGTGGCCGGGTGCCCAGGAACAGAAACACGTTCTCCTCCCTCGCCGCCTGGCGGCGCAGGGTCGTCGCCGGCGCCGTACAGAGCGGCTGGCGCTGGGCGCAGCAGGCCGGTTCCGTCACCGCCGAACACCCGGGAAAGCTGCGCTTCCGCCGCCTGGGCGCCGGGACCCGCCTCGCCTTCCCGCAGGGCACGGTCTTCGGCGAGCGGTGGATCGAGATCGGCGAGTGCTGCATCATCGCCGAACAGGTCACGCTGACGGCGGGGATGCTGCCGGGCCTCGACCTCGGCGCGGAGACGGTCCTGACCCTCGGGGACGGGGTGGTCCTCGGCCGCGGCAGCCACGTCATCGCCGACACGACGGTGACCATCGGCTCGGACACCTACTGCGGCCCGTACGTCTACATCACCTCGACCAACCACAGCTACGACGACCCGGACGAGCCCATCGGCCGCCAGTGGCCCCGCTCGGAGCCCGTCACCATCGGCCCCGGCTGCTGGCTCGGCACCGGAGCGGTGATCCTGCCCGGCGCGCGCATCGGCCGGAACGTGGTCGTCGCCGCCGGCGCGGTCGTACGCGGTGAGGTACCGGACCACTCGGTGGTGGCGGGCGCCCCGGCCAGGGTCGTCCGCAGGTGGGACGCGGAGCAGGGCTGGCAGCCCCCGTTGCGCACCCCGGCCCCCAAGCCGATCCCGGAGGACGTGACGCCGGAACAGCTCGCTGCGCTCGCGGCCTGGGAGGTCGAGCAGGCGGAGTCGGTCGATCAGGCGGAGGCGGCTGATCACGTGAAGGTCGATCAGGTGGAGGTCGGGCGGGCGGAGACCTCCTCCTAGGGCGCCCTTTCGGTCTGTCAGGCAGCGGCCAGGAGGACCGTGCCGCCCAGGGCGAGGGCCGCGCCGGCCGCCTGGACCGGGCGGAGGCGTTCCTTGAGGACCGCGAACGCCGCCAGGGCCGTGACGACCGGATAGAGGCTGGCGAGGACCGCGGCGACCACGACCGGCCCCTGCTGGGCGGCGATCGCGTACGTCCCGTTGGCCGCGACGTCCGCGAGGCCGACGAAGGCCAGGGCCGGGAGGGCCGCGCGGATGACGGAGGGACCGCCCTCGGGGAGGGCCCGGCCGCCGCGGCGCACGGAGACGTACAGGGCGCCGCCGCCCACCAGGACGTTGGTGACGCGCTGGACGAGGAGGGCGAGGAACAGGCCGGTGACGGTGGTGGAGGACTCCGCGATCAGGGCCATCACCGAGCCGAAGCCGAAGGCCGCGAACAGGGTGAGCAGAACCGCCTGGCGTCGTACGGGCGCGCCGCGCAGCTCCGGGCCGCCCGCGAGCATCACGCCGGCGATCGCCACGACGACGCCGGCGAGCTGGAGGAGTCCGGGGCGGTCGCCGAGGAACAGGCCGACCGAGACGGGGACGACGACGCCGAGCGAGCCGAGCGGCGAGACCACGCCCATGGGGCCGAGGGCCAGCGCCTTGTAGAAGGCGAGCATGGCCGCGGGGCCGACGACGCCCGCCCCGACCGCGTACCAGAGCTGGGGGCCCGCCTCGGTCCAGGCTCCGGTCGCGAGGACGAGGGTGCCGAGGACGACGACCGCGAGGGTCTGGGAGACCACGACGACCGTGAGGGCGGGTATCCGGCGGGTGAGCAGTCCACCGCCGAAGTCTGCGAGACCCCACAGCAGGGCGGTGGCCAGGGCGAACAGGGCGGTCATGGATCCTCGCAGTCGCGTGCGGCGGCACGCAGTACAGTGCAGTGAACAGTCGGGTACAGCTCACCGTAGTTCAATGCATTGAACTCTGTCATCCAAAATATTGGACGGAATGTGTCGGACCTCGATCAGCTCACGCAGTCGCTCGCCCGGAACCTGAAGCGCTGGCGCAAGGAGCGGGGGTTCACCCTGGACGCGCTCGCCGCCCGGGCCGGGGTCAGCCGGGGCATGATCATCCAGATCGAGCAGGCGAGGACGAACCCCAGCGTCGGCACCACCGTGAAGCTGGCGGACGCCCTCGGCGTCTCCATCACGACCCTCCTCGACTACGAGCAGGGCCCCCAGGTCCGGCTGGTCCCGCCCGGCCAGGCCGTCCGGATGTGGTCCACCGCCGCGGGCAGCCACAACACCCTCCTGGTGGGCACGGAGGCGCGCGGACCGCTGGAACTCTGGTCCTGGACCCTCATGCCGGGCGAGGAGAGCGCCTCCGACCCGCACCCGGACGGCACCACCGAGCTCCTGCACGTCACCGCCGGAGTCCTCACCCTCGTCGTCGACGACGGGGAGCACCCGCTGCCGGCCGGTACGTCCGCGGTCTTCGAGGCCAACGTGCCGCACACCTACCGCAACGACGGCGACGAGCCGGTCGAGATGACGATGGCCGTGTCCATCCCGCCCGTACGCTGAGACGGGCATCCACGATCCGGGCTCCGCTGGCTAGCGTGACACGCATGCGCGCACCCATCGGAGACTTCGACAACGCCCGTCCCGCCCCCGACTGCCTCGACGAGCTGACCGGGCCCGTCGCCGCCGCCCTCCGCGCCTGGCAGGGCCCCGTACCGGCCGACCGCGTCGTGTACGTGGACACCGATCCGGCCGTCGCCGACACCGCCGTCTTCCTGGAGCACTACGGGCCCGCGCTGCTCGACGAATCCGCCAACTGCGTGGTGGTCGCGGGCAAGCGGGGCGAGACGACGACCCTGGCCGCCTGCGTCGTGAAGTCGGCGACCCGGGTCGACGTCAACGGCGTCGTACGCAAGCACCTCGGCGCCCGCAAGGCCTCGTTCGCCCCGATGGACACCGCGACCGGCGAGACCGGCATGGAGTACGGCGGCATCACCCCGATCGGCCTCCCGGCCGACTGGGCCCTCCTCGTCGACGCCGCCGTCGTGGACACCGAGTGGGTCCTCGTCGGCAGCGGCAGCAGGCGCGGAAAGCTCATCGTGCCGGGGAAGGCCTTCGCCCAACTGCCCGGAGCCGTGGTCCTGGAGGGCCTCGGCGTCCCGGTCGTCGCCTGAGAGGTGTCCGCGCCGTCCCTGCGGTCCCCGAGCCCCGCCGTCCCCGTCAGCCGAGGCGGGGGATCTCGATGGCGGGGCAGCGGTCCATGATCATGTCCAGGCCCGCCTCACGGGTGCGGGCGAAGGCGGCCTCGTCGATCACGTCCAGCTGGAACCAGACCGCCTTGGCGCCGATCGCGACCGCCTCGTCGGCGACCGCGCCCGCCAGCTCGCTGTTCACGAACACGTCCACGACGTCGACGGGGAACGGGATGGCGTCGAGGGAGGCGTAGCCCTTCTCGCCGTGGACCGTCTCGGCCTTCGGGTGGACCGGGACGATCCGCTTGCCGAAGCGCTGGAGCACGCCCGCCACGCCGTACGCCGCCCGTGCCTGGTTGTTGGAGAGCCCCACCACCGCCCAGGTGTCGCCCGTGGCCGTCAGGATCCGCCGCACCGTCTCCGAAGCGGAGTACGCGGTCGGCTCCGCAGCCGGCACATCGGTCGGCTCTTCGGTCGGCTCGTCGGTCGGCTCGTCGGTCGTGGTGTCGACGCTCATCGCTGCTGCTGCCTCTCCTCGGTGCGGCCCGTCATCGAGGTGAACGAGCCACACCGTGCCCTGATTCCCGGCCGGTGCCTCAGAGCGCGTCCGGGGACCCCCAGGCGCGCCGTTCGGCCTCGCGCGGCGCCTCGACCAGGGACGGAAGGCCCGGCCCGAAGGTCATCACCGGACGCGCCGCGTCCCACGCGCGCCAGCCCGGCTCGCCCGTCGCGGCGAAGGCCACCCAGGCGGCGTGCATCGCCGTCGCCAGCTCCTGGGGAGCCTCAGGGCCGGTCAGCGCGCGGGTCTCGGGCAGGCCGAGCGTGTCGAAGACGAAGCCGAGTTCGAGCGCGTGACAGGCCCCGAGGTCCAGGACGGGGGAGCGCCAGCCGAACTCGTACAGATACGTTCCGGCGGGTGCTCCGGAGCGCAGCCGGGCGTCCGCGAGGCTGTTCAGCGGGATCCGCAGCAGCTTGTCCGTGGCGAGCGCGCCCAGGACCTCGCCCGGCTTCTCCGTCGGCCGCCCCGCGCGGTACACCTTCGCCGTACGGGCAGGCACCTTCGCCTTCCGGAGCAGGAGCCGCTGCACCCAGGGCCCCACCCGGTCGGTGACACCGCTCGGCACGAACCACAGCCGGTACTCCTCGGTGGTCGTGCCCATGAGCAGATCCACCTCCGCCGACGCGCCGTCCGCGAGCGCCTCCGCCGGATCGCGCGTCAGGACCTCGCCGTCCACGGCGATCTGGAAGGAGTGCCCGCCGGTGAGCGGCGAGCCCTTGCCCGTCACCCCGGTCTGCGCCGCGAGCAGCAGCTCCGGGTCCACGCGCGCGAACGCCTCCGCCGTCGCCGGCACCTTGAGCCGCGCGGCCACGGCCTCCGTGGTCCGGCGCGCGGTGGCGAGCGGCTGGGCGATCGGCGCGCCGCTCTGCACCACGGCCCGCCGGAACAGGCCCTTCGCGAGCGGCGAGGCCAGCAGGGCGGCGATCGAGATCGCGCCGGCCGACTCGCCGAAGACGGTGACCCGCTCCGGGTCCCCGCCGAAGGCCGCGATGTTCTCCCGTACCCAGGTCAGCGCCGCGATCTGGTCGCGCAGCCCGAGATTGGCGGGCGCGTCGGGGAAGACCCCGAACCCCTCGACACCGAGCCGGTAGTTGACCGACACGAGGACCACGCCGTCGCGGGCGAAGGCGGTGCCGTCGTAGACGGGGACCGCCGAGGAGCCGTGGATCAGCGACCCGCCGTGGATCCAGACCATGACCGGCCGCCCGGCCTGCGCCACCGCCGGTCCGGCCGGTCCCGAAGCACCCCACGGCGCCCACACGTTGAGGTTGAGGCAGTCGTCGCCCTCCACGTCGGGGTCGGGGAGCAGCGCGTCGAGCGGCGGGGCGTACGGGCGCTTCGGCGCCGTCGGCCCGAAGGCCGTGGCCTCCCTGACCCCCTCCCAGGGCGCGGCCGGTTCCGGCACGCGGAAGCGCAGCGCCCCGACGGGAGCCTGCGCGTAGGGGATGCCGAGGAAGGCGGCCACGCCGTCCTTCAGGGTGCCGCGCAGCGCCCCGCCCCGTGTACGGGCATCAGGACCGTCCTGAACCCGCTCCGAAACGTCCGAAGCGTTCTCCGCCATCGATTCAGCCCTTCCCTCGGGTCGACGGTGATCACACCGTCCGGATGATGGGTCGGCGTGCCGTCCGGATGCCCGGCGCCGACCGGGACGGGTACTCCGGCTCCTCAGGCTGCATCACCAGTGCGCGCTTGAGGACCTTCCCGGTCGGGCCGAGCGGCAGCGCCTCCACGAAGCGCACGATCCGGGGGTACTTGTGGCGGCCGAGGCGCTCCCGCGACCACTCCACGAGCTCCTCCTCGGAGAGCGGGGCGGCGCCGTCCCGGCGTACCACCACCGCGCACACCTCCTCGCCCTTCGCCTCGTCGGGGACGCCGATCACCGCGACCTCCGAGACCGACGGATGGCGCACGAGCACCTCCTCGACCTCGCGCGGGTAGATGTTGAAGCCGCCCCGGATGACCAGGTCCTTCTTCCGGTCCACGATCCGCAGGAAGCCGCCCTCGTCCAGGACGCCCAGGTCGCCCGTACGGAACCAGCCGTCAACGATCGCCGCCGCCGTCGCCTCGGCGTCGTCGAGGTAGCCCGCGAAGACGTTGTGCCCGCGCACCACGACCTCGCCGACCTCGCCGTCCGCGAGCAGCAGGATCTCCCGCTCCACGGCCGCGTCCGCGACCCCCACCTCCACGCCCCACACAGGGTGTCCGACCGTCCCCGGCCTGCGGCCGAGGTGCGGCTGGTTGAAGGTGGCGATCGGCGAGGTCTCCGTCAGGCCGTACCCCTCCAGGACCTGCGTGCGGAAGGTCTCCTCGAAGCGCTCCAGGACGGCGACCGGGAGGGCCGCGCCGCCCGAGACGGCGCAGCGCAGGGCCGTCGGACGCCGGTCGGAGACCGCCGCGGCCTCCACCAGCGCGTGGTACATCGTCGGCACCCCCATGAAGACCGTCACGCCCTCGGCGGCCAGCACCTCAAGGGCCGCCGGGCCGCTGAACCGGGGCATGAGCACGAGCGTCGCGCCCCCGCGCAGCGTCCCGTTCATCGCGCAGGTCTGGCCGTAGCTGTGGAAGAGCGGCAGACAGCCGAGGACGACATCGCCCTCGCCGAGGCCGAGGAGGTCCTGCGCGGCCACCGAGGCGTTCATGGCGATGTTGAGGTGGGTCAGCAGGGCTCCCTTGGGGCGGCCCGTCGTCCCGCTCGTGTAGAGGATCACGGCGACGTCCGACGGATCGGCCGGTTCCGCCGCCGGCAGGGCTTCCGCCGCCGACGGCGCCCCCTGGAACGCCCGCACCCCGGCCGCCCGCGCGGCCTCGTCGGCCACCGCCCACAGCGGCCCGCCGCTCACGATGCCGACCGCGCCGCTGTGCTCCAGGACGTACCGCACCTCGTCGGCGACGAGCAGCGCGTGCACCGGCACGACGGTCACGCCGGCCGCCAGCGCGCCGTAGTACACGCGCAGGAACTCGGTCGTGTTCGGCAGCAGCACAGCCAGCCGGTCGCCCGGCTTCAGGCCCGCCTCCCGCAGCCCGGCGGCGCAGCGCAGCGACTCCGTCCACAGCTCGCGGTAGGTGAGCCGGGCCGCGCCCTCGACGACCGCGATCCGGTCGGGGAAGTGGCGGGCGGACTCGCCCAGGACGCCGGCGACGCTCAGTGACATGAAAGGCTCCAGAGACGCCGGGTTAACAGCGCTGTTGACGATCGGCTGACACGGCACAGAATCCGCCGCCGCACCGCCCGGATGCCATGTGCAGGTGCCCACCATGTGCCGTACCGAGGTGGGCAGTGGCACCGCTGCCGTGCGCGACCCGTGGCATTCGCCAAATCCCGGGGCTACGGTGCGAGCCATGACGCACAGCCCGGCCGCCCCCCGCCCCGGCGGCGAACCCCGCGCGACGGCCACGCGCCCGGACGCGCGCCCGGACGCGCGCGTGGACCCGCCCGTGGACGCCATCCGTCCGGACCCGCGCTCGGACTCGCGCGTGGACGCCCTTCGCCCGGACCGTCACGACCGTGCCGACGCCCCGCGCGCCGGCGAGCCCCGCCCCGCCGGCGCCCGCCCCGCCGGCGCCCGGCCCGGCGTCTCGCGCGCCGGTTCCGCGCGCTCCGGCGGAGCCCATACGCCCCTGGGGTCCGCCGCCGGGTCCGGCGCGCTCCGGCGCGCCCTCTCCACGACGATGCTCGCCGACGTGGACCGGCTCACCGACCGGGCCGTCGACGACATCCGTGCCCACTCCGGTACGTACGCCTCCGACGCCCCCGTCACCCGTGACGACCTCTGGGAGATCTGCCGCGACAACCTCCTGCGCGCCCTGGAGGACTTCGGCGGCCTCGCCCCGACCGGCGGCGACTTCGAGCGGGCGGCCCGCCAGACCGGCCGCCGCCGCGCCGAGCAGGGCGTCCCCCTCGACACCGTCCTCCAGGCCTACCGGCGCGGCGGCCGGGTCCTCTGGCAGGTCATGGCGGAGCACCTCAGGACCCGGGCCGGCCGGGAGGCCGACAGCCGGGACGTCGAGCTCGACATGGCGGGCGGCGTCTGGGAGACGATCGACCGCTACTCCGTCGCGATGGCCGACGAGTACCGGCTCGCCCAGCTGGAGCTCCAGAGCCGCCAGGACACCCGGCGCGTCGCCCTCTTCGAGGCGCTCCTCGACGGCCGCGCCGACGACCCCGCCGTCGCCTCGGCCGCGGCCGCCGCGCTCGGCATCCCCGCGTGCGACCGGTACGTCGTCGTGGTCGCCGCCCAGGACCCGGCCGCCCCGCCGCACCTCGCGCCCGTCCTGGAGGCCCAGGGGATGTGGTCGTTCTGGCGGCCCCGCTCCGGCCGGTACGCCGGGATCGTCCGGCTGCCGCGCCGCGACACGCCCCCCGGCAGGCCGGGCGCCGGCCCCCGGGGCTCCGCCGACCCGGCCGCGCGCGCCCTCCTCGACGTCCTGCGGGAGCTGACCGGCGCCACCGCCGGGATCTCCCCGGAGTTCGAGCGGCTCTCCCACGCCGGCCGCGCCCTCCGGCTCGCCGAGCAGACCCTCCGTACCCTCCCGGCCGGCAGCGGGGAGGTCGCCGCCTTCGACGACCGGCTCGCGCAGGTGCTCCTCAGCGGGCGCGCCGACATCGCCGAGCGGATCGTCACCGTCCACCTGGGCCCCGTCCTCGCCACCGGCGGCGAGCGCGCCGCGCTCCTGACCACCCTCCGGGTCTGGCTGGACCACGGTTGTTCGGCCGCCCGGGCCGCCGAGCTGCTCTACTGCCACCGCAACACCGTCCTCAACCGCATCGGCCGCATCGCCGAGCTCACCGGCCGCTCCAGCGAGTCCGGCGAGGCCCGCCTCGGCTGGGCCCTCGCGCTCCGCGCGCTGCCGTACGCGGGCCTGGCGGACGCCCCCGAACCGGCCGCCGGGGAGTACGAGCCGGACGGAACGTAGGCTGGCGGGATGCAGGAGCAGTACCGCACGTTGGCCCGCGAGGGTGTGCACGAGACCGAGATCAACCGCTCGCGCTTCCTCTGCGCGCTCGCCCCCGTCGCCGACGAGCGGGAGGCGCAGGACTTCGTCGCGCGGATCCGCAAGGAGCACCCCACCGCCTCGCACAACTGCTTCGCGTACGTCCTGGGCGCCGACGCCTCCGTGCAGAAGGCGAGCGACGACGGCGAGCCCGGCGGCACGGCGGGCGTCCCGATGCTCCAGATGCTCCTGCGCCGTGAGATGCGTTACGTCGCCGCCGTCGTCACCCGCTACTACGGGGGCGTGAAACTCGGCGCGGGCGGTCTCATCCGCGCGTACGGCGGGGTGGTCGGGGAGGCCCTCGACGAGCTCGGCACGGTGACCCGGCAGCGCTTCCGGCTCGCCACCGTCACCGTCGACCACCAGCGGGCCGGGAAACTGGAGAACGACCTGCGGGCCACCGGCCGCGCCGTCCGGGACGTGCGGTACGCGGAGGCCGTCACGATCGAGATCGGCCTCCCGGACGGCGACGTCCCCGCCTTCCGTGCGTGGCTCGCCGACAGCACGGCGGGCACGGCCGTCCTCGAACTCGGCGGCGAGGCGTACGGCGACGCCTGAGCTCCGCCCGCCCCCGGCTCGCCCCCGTTCCCCGTCGCCGCCCCCCGGCCGGAATCCCGTACGGCCCCACCCACACCCCCGGCCGGGATAGCGTGGTGGGCGCACACGAACGGGAACCGGCGGCGAGGAGCGGCACACATGCGGGGTGGGACGGCATCGTGAGGCTCCTGCACACCTCGGACTGGCACCTCGGCCGCTCCTTCCACCGCGTCGGGCTCCTCGAAGCCCAGGCCGCGTTCCTCGACCACCTCGTGGCGACCGTCCACGCGCACGGGGTGGACGCCGTCCTCGTCTCCGGGGACGTCTACGACCGGGCCGTGCCGCCGCTGCCCGCCGTCGAGCTCTTCGACACGGCCCTCCACCGCCTCGCCGAGGCCGGCGTGCCGACCGTCATGATCTCCGGCAACCACGACTCGGCCCGCCGCCTCGGCGTGGGCGCGGGGCTGATCGAGCGGGCGGGCATCCACCTCCGCACCGACCCGGCCGGCATCGGAACCCCCGTCGTCCTCACCGACGCCCACGGCGACGTCGCCCTCTACGGACTGCCGTACCTCGAACCGGCCCTCGTGCGCGAACAGCTCGGCGCCCCGAAGGGCGGACACGAGGCCGTCCTCGCCGCCGCCATGGACCGGGTCCGCGCCGACCTCGCGGCCCGCCCCGCCGGCACCCGCTCCGTCGTCCTCGCCCACGCCTTCGTGGCGGGCGGCGCCGCCAGCGACAGCGAGCGGGACATCACCGTCGGCGGCGTCGCCGCCGTACCCGCCGGCGTCTTCGACGGCGTCGACTACGTCGCCCTCGGCCACCTCCACGGCAGCCAGACCCTCACCCCGCGGGTGCGCTACTCCGGCTCCCCGCTCGCGTACTCCTTCTCCGAGGCCGACCACCGCAAGACGATGTGGCTCGTCGACCTGGGCGCGGACGGCGCCGTCCGCACCGCCGAGCGCGTCGACTGCCCCGTTCCCCGCCCCCTCGCCCGGATCCGGGGACGGCTCGACGACCTCCTCGACGACCCCGCGCTCGTGCCCCACGAGCAGTCCTGGGTCGAGGCCACCCTCACCGACCCCGTACGCCCCGCCGATCCCATGGCGCGGCTCGTCGAGCGCTTCCCGCACACCCTGAACCTCGTCTTCGACCCGGAGCGCACCGAGGGCGGCCCCGACGCCTCCTACGCCCAGCGGCTCCGGGACCGCAGCGACCAGCAGATCGCGGAGGACTTCGTGGCCCACGTACGCGGCGGCGCGGGGCTCGACGGCCCGGAGCGGACGGTGCTGTACGGCGCGTTCGACGACGTACGGGTCGACTCGGCCGAGCGCGAGGTGGGCCGGTGAGGCTGCACCGCCTGGAGATCACCGCGTTCGGGCCCTTCGGCACCACGCAGACGGTCGACTTCGACACCCTCTCCTCCGCCGGTCTCTTCCTCCTCCACGGCCCGACCGGCGCCGGGAAGACCTCCGTCCTCGACGCCGTCTGCTTCGCCCTGTACGGCAGCGTGCCCGGCGTCCGCCAGAGCCCCGGCGCCTCCCTGCGCAGCGACCACGCGCCCGTCGGCACGTACACCGAGGTCCTCCTCGAACTGACCGTGGGGGAGCGGCGCCTGGAGATCACCCGCCGCCCCGCCCAGCAGCGGCCCAAGAAGCGCGGCGGCGGCTTCACCACCGAGAAGGCCCAGACCTGGCTCCGCCAGTACGACCCGGCCACCGGCGAGTGGGCCGGGCTCAGCCGCTCCCACCAGGAGATCGGCGAGGAGATCACCCAGCTCGTCGGCATGAGCCGCGAGCAGTTCTGCCAGGTCGTCCTCCTCCCGCAGGGCGACTTCGCGAAGTTCCTGCGCGCCGACGCCGAGGCCCGCGGCAAGCTCCTCGGCCGTCTCTTCGACACCCGCCGCTTCGCCGCCGTCGAGGAGCGCCTCGCCGACCTCCGGCGCGCCGCCGAGCAGCAGGTACGGGACGGGGACGAGCGGCTCCTCACCCTCGCCCACCGCATGACGCAGGCCGCCGGGGGCCTCGACGCCGCCCGCACCCCCGTCGAGGGGCGCCCCGGCGATCCGGGCCTCGCCGACGCCGTCCTGACCTGGGCCGCCGTCGCCCGCACCGAGGCCCGGGAGGCCCTGGACATCGCCGGCGTGCGGTTCGCCGCCGCCGAGCACGGACAGGCCGCCGCCCGCGAGGTCCTCGACGCCGAGAAGGAGCTCGCCGACCGGCAGGCCCGGCACGCCGACGCGCTGCGGCGCCGCGAGCAGCTCACCGCCCGCGCCCCCGAGCGCGACCGCCACCAGGCCGCCCTCGACCGGTCCCTGAAGGCCGAGCGCGTCGCTCCCGCGCTGGGACTGCGCACGGACGCCGAGCGCGAGCACGCCACTGCGCACGCGGCCCGCGCACGCTCCCGCGCCCTCCTGCCGCCCGCCCTCGCCGACGAGGGGGCCGAGCACCTCTCCGCCCTCGAACACCGGCTGCGCGGGGAGCTCGGCGGACTCGACGCGGCCCGCCGCGCCGAGCGCCGCGCCGCCGCGCTCGCCGAGGAGCGCGCCGCACTGGCGCGCGAGGCCCGCGCCGACGAGGACGCCCTCCAGGACGCGGCCGACTGGCTCGCCGACTGGGAACCCCGCAGGACCGCCCTCGCCGAGCGCGTCGAGGCCGCCACGGACGCCGCCGCCCGCGCCGAGCACCTCGCCGGGCGCCTGGAGCCCGCCCGCCGCCGCCTCGCCGCGGCCCGCCGCCGCGACGCCCTGGAGCGGGACACGGCGGCCGCCGAGGCGCGGCTCACGGACGCCCGTGAGCACCGGAACACCGCCCACGAGACCTGGCTCGACGTCAAGTCCCGTCGGCTGCGGGGCATCGCCGCCGAGCTCGCAGCCACCCTCACCGAGGGCGACGCCTGCCAGGTCTGCGGCTCCACGGCCCACCCGGCCCCGGCCCGCACCACCGCCGACCACGTCGACCGCGCCACGGAGGACGCCGCCTACGCGGCCTACACCCGCGCCGACGAGGCCCGTACCGCCGTCGAACGTGAGCTGGCCGTCACCCGGGAGGCCTGGTCCGCGGCCCGCGCGGAGGTCCTGCCGGCGGCGGACGACGCCGGCCCCACGACCGGTGTGACCGCAGCGGATCCCACGGTCGGCGAACTCGCCCGAGAAGTCGAGGAGTTGACCCGCCTGCACGGTGCGGCGCACGCGCTCGCCGGGCAGACGCACGGCGCCCGGGAGGCGCTCGCGCGGGCCGAGCGGGAGTACGAGGAGCGGGTCTCCGCGCAGCGGGAGGCCGAGCGGCGGGTCGCCGCGCGCACCTCGCGCCGCGAGGCCCTGGAAGGGGAGCAGGCCACACTCGACGAGGAACTCGTGCGCGGACGCGGTGCGTTCGGCAGCGTCGCCGAGCACGCCACCCGCCTGGAGCGGCAGATCGCCGTCCTGGTCGAGGCCGCCGCGACCGTACGCACCGCCGAACTCGCCGCGCAGCGCCTCAAGGAGGCCGACGACCGGCTCGCCGACGCCGCCTACCGCGCGGGCTTCGCCACCCCGGCCGAGGCCCGCGACGCCCTCGTCGGCGAGGCCGAACGCCGCGGCCTCCAGCAGCGCGTGGACGCCTGGCAGGCCGAGGCGGCCGCCGTCGCGGACCGGCTCGCCGAACCCGGCACCGCCGCGGCGGCCGCACTCCCGCCCGCCGACCCGGCGGCCGCCGCTGCCGCCCACACGGCGGCCGAACGCGCGCTCCGGCAGTCCGCGTCCGACCTGGCGGCGGCCCGCGAGCGGGCGACCGGCCTGACCGGCCTCTCCCGGCAGGCCGGCACCGAGGTCCGCCGGCTCGGGCCGCTCCGCGAGGAGTACGACCGGGTGGCCCGGCTCGCCGCCCTCACCGCCGGCACGTCCGCGGAGAACGAGCGCCGCATGCGCCTGGAGTCGTACGTCCTGGCCGCCCGCCTCGAACAGGTCGCCGCCGCCGCGACCGCCCGCCTCCAGCGCATGTCCTCCGGCCGCTACACCCTCGTCCACTCCGACGCCCGCTCCGGCGGCAAGCGGGCCGGCCTCGGGCTGCACGTCGTCGACGCGTGGACGGGCAACGAGCGCGACACCGCCACGCTCTCCGGCGGCGAGACCTTCTTCGCCTCTCTGGCCCTCGCCCTCGGCCTCGCCGACGTCGTCACGGACGAGGCGGGCGGCGTCCGGCTCGACACCCTCTTCATCGACGAGGGGTTCGGCAGCCTCGACGAGCAGACGCTCGACGAGGTCCTCGACGTCCTCGACTCGCTGCGCGAGCGCGACCGCAGCGTCGGCATCGTCAGCCATGTCGGCGACCTGCGCCGCCGCATCCCGGCCCAACTGGAGGTCGTCAAGGCCCGGCACGGCTCGGCGGTGCGGCTGCGCACCGGCGGGGACGCGCTCAGCGGCTGATGGAGCGCCGGGGCAGCGGCGAGGAGTAGACGACGCTCGTCGTCACCGAGCCGAGCGAGGCGATCTTCCCGGAGATCTCCTCCAGGTGCTTCATGGAACGGGCGGCGACCTTGAGGACGAAGCAGTCGTCGCCCGTCACGTGGTGGGCCTCCAGGACCTCCGGCGTGACGGCCAGGAGGTCGTGGAACGGCTTGTAGTTGCCGTGCGGGTAGCGCAGCCGTACGAAGGCGAGGATGGGCAGACCGAGCCGGTCCTGGTCGACGATCGCCGTGTACCCGGCGATCACCCCGGCGTCCTCCAGTCGCCGCACCCGCTCCGTCACCGCGGACGGCGACATCGACACGGCGCGGGCCAGTTCGGCGAAGCTGGCCCGGCCCTCGGACTGGAGGGCTTCGAGAATGCGCCAGTCGGTGGCGTCAGGGGTGTACTCGGTGGTCATACGGCAGGAATAGCAGGGGAATCCCCGGCCGATCAACCGAGCGGCCGGGGATTCTCACGCGGTGGTACGGGCCTGGTGTCGACGCCCCTCAGAGCCGCGACAGCTCGTCGACCAGGTCGTCGAGGCCCAGCGGGCCCTGCGAGAGGGCCGCCATGTGCCAGGCCTTCGCGTCGAACGCCTCGCCGTGCGCGGCCCGCGCGTTGGCCCGCCCGAGCAGCCAGGCACGCTCGCCCAGCTTGTAGCCGATCGCCTGGCCCGGCATCGAGAGGTAGCGGGTCATCTCGCTCTCCACGAAGGCCGGCGGGCGGCTGCTGTGCCGCTGGAAGAACTCCTGCGCGAGCTCCGGGGTCCAGCGCTCGCCCGGCCGGAACGGCGAGTCCGCCGGGATCTCCAGGCCGAGGTGCATGCCGATGTCGACGATCACCCGGCACGCGCGCATCATCTGGCCGTCGAGATAGCCGAGGCGCCGCTCCGCGTCGGGCAGGAAGCCGAGCTCGTCCATCAGCCGCTCCGCGTACAGGGCCCAGCCCTCCATGTTGGCACTCACCTTGCCGATGGTCGCCTGGTAGCGGGAGAGCCGGTCGGCGACGTGCACCCACTGCGCGATCTGGAGGTGATGGCCAGGAACGCCCTCGTGGTACCAGGTCGACACCATGTCGTAGACGGGGAAGCGGGTCGTGCCGTCCACCGGCAGCCAGGTGCGGCCGGGGCGCGAGAAGTCCTCGGACGGTCCGGTGTAGTACGGCGCGGCGGCGCCGCCGGGCGGGGCGATCCGGGACTCCACCCGCCGTACGCGGTCGGCCAGTTCGAAGTGGGTGCCGTCGAGCGCTTCGATGGCCTCGTCCATCAGCCCCTGGAGCCAGACCCGTACCTCCTCCACGCCCTCGACGTGCGTGCCGTGCTCGTCGAGGTGGGCGAGGGCCTCCCAGGGGCCCGCGCCGGGCAGGATCCGCTCGGCCTCGGACCGCATCTCGCCGAGCAGCCGGTGGTACTCGGCCCAGCCGTACGCGTACGCCTGGTCGAGGTCCAGGTCGGTGCCGTTGAAGTAGCGGGTCCAGCGCTGGTAGCGCTCACGGCCCACCGTGTTCGGCGCGTCCGCGACGGTCGGCGCGTACACGTCCCGCATCCAGTCCCGCAGCGCCGCCACCGCCTCGGTCGCGCCCCGGGACGCCACCGCGAGCTCGGTCCTGAGCTCCTCGGGCAGCGCGTCGGGACAGACCGCGGCGAACTCCTCGAACCAGCCCCGCCCACCGCTCTCCCCGCCCGCCCACTCGGTGAGCTGGCCGACGAACGTGGCGGTCGGGCGCGGCCCGGCGAAGAGCTTGCGCTCCAGGCCGAGCGCGAGCGCGGAGCGGTAGCCCTCCAGAGCGGCGGGGACGGCCCGCAGCCGGGTGGCGACCGCCGTCCAGTCCTCCGCGGTCTCCGTCGGCATCATGGTGAAGACGATCCGCACGCTGTGGGCGGGCGACCGCATGTTGCTGACCGTGCAGAGGCCCTCGTCGGCCTCGTACACGGCGAGTTCGGCCATGAGGCGTTCCCGCAGCAGCCGGGCGCACCGCTGCTCCGCGTCGCTCTCGGCGCCGGCGACGCGCTCCGCCGCGTCGAGGGCGGCGAGCGTGCGCCGGGCGAGGTCGGCCACGGTCTTCTGCCCGGCGGGCGAGAAGTCGGGCAGACGACCGGCGCTCTCCTTGACTCCCAGGTACGTACCGGTGATCGGGTCGAGGGCGATGAGTGCGTCGACGTGGGCGTCGGCGACCTGGCGGGGCAGCGGGCTGCTGGAAGTCTCTGGCATGGGGGCCATCCTGGCCTCTCCCGCGGGCCCCGTCACCCTCGTTCGATCTCAGTCGGCCGACAAGGAAGGGCCCGCGGAGGGCGGCAGGAGCGGGCCGCACTCCCACTGCTGGAAGATCAGCCGGGTCTCGACCCGGGCCACCTCGCGGCGTGACGTGAACTCGTCGAGCACGAGTCGTTGCAGGTCGGCGGGGTCCGCCACGGCCACGTGGACCAGGTAGTCGTCGGGGCCCGTCAGATGGAAGAGCGCCCGGGACTCGGGAAGGGCCCGGATCCGGTCGACGAACGGACCGATCAGTTCCCGCCGATGGGGCCGGACCTGTACGAGGAGAAGGGCTTCCAGCCCTCGGCCGAGTTTGGCCGGATCCAGTCGTAGCTGGTGACCGAGGATCACGCCCGTGCGGCGCAGGCGGGCCACTCGGTCCAGGCAGGTCGAGGGCGCCACGCCGACCTCGGCGGCGAGCTCGCGATAGGTGGTCCGGGCGTCGTTCTGCAGGAGGCGAAGAATGTGCAGATCGACCGCGTCCAGTACGACAGATTCGGCCATCGGTCGAACGTAGCACGGCCTGTTCCCGCTACCTTCCGGTAAACGTTCACAGTGCCGCCATGGACGCCATGGACCGCGACCCCTCGGCCACCCCGAGGGCGCTCGCCACCGAAGCCGTGCACGCCGGCCGCGAGGACCTCGCCACGCTCGGAGTGCACGCCCCGCCGCTCGACCTGTCGACCACCTACCCCTCGTACGACGCCCGGGCCGAGGCCGCCCGCATCGACGAGTTCGCCACCACGGGCGCCCGGCTCGACGGTCCGCCCGTCTACGCCCGGCTCGACAACCCCACCGTGGCCCGTTTCGAGGAGGCCCTCGCCCGCCTGGAGGGCGCCGAGTCCGCCGTGGCCTTCGCCAGCGGCATGGCGGCCTTCACCGCCGTCCTCCTCGCCCGGGCGAGCCAGGGACTGCGCCATGTCGTCGCGGTCCGTCCGCTGTACGGCTGCAGCGACCACCTCCTGGAGGCCGGGCTCCTCGGCACCGAGGTGACCTGGACCGACCCGGCGGGCATCGCGGACGCGATACGCCCCGACACGGGTCTCGTCATGGTCGAGTCCCCGGCGAACCCGACCCTCGCCGAGGCCGACATCCGCGCCATCGCCCACTCCTGCGGCTCCGTGCCGCTGCTCGTCGACAACACCTTCGCCACGCCGGTCCTCCAGCGCCCGGTCGAGCAGGGCGCGCGGATCGTGCTGCACAGCGCGACCAAGTACCTGGGCGGGCACGGCGACGTCATGGGCGGGATCGTCGCTTGCGACGAGGAGTTCGCCCGTACCCTCCGCCAGGTCCGGTTCGCCACCGGCGGAGTGCTCCACCCGCTCGCCGGCTACCTGCTGCTGCGCGGTCTCTCCACCCTCCCGGTACGGGTCAGGGCGGCGTCCTCCTCGGCCGCGGAGCTCGTCCGGCGACTGGCCACCGACCCCCGGATCGCCCGCGTCCACTATCCGCGGATCGGCGGCGCGATGATCGCCTTCGAGGTCTACGGGGACCCGCACGACGTGATCGCCGGAGTCCGGCTGATCACCCCGGCGGTCAGCCTCGGCAGCGTCGACACCCTCATCCAGCACCCGGCCTCCATCAGCCACCGGATCGTGGCCGAGGGAGACCGGCGCTCGGCGGGCGTCAGCGACCGGCTGCTGCGCATGTCGGTCGGCCTGGAGGACGTCGAGGACCTGTGGCGGGACCTGACGCAGGCACTCAGCGCTCCGCCCGCCGGACCTCCTCGTGAGGCAGTGACGGCGACGGCGAGCGAAGGCTCTGGCGCGGTTCCGTGGCCAGCCGCGCGGTGATGACGAGGGTGCCCTCCTCGATCTGGTAGTCGAGGGGGAGCTGCAGTGCCCGCATGGCGGCCACCATCCCGGTGTTGGACGCCTGGGTCACGGCGTACACGCTCTCGCAGCCGGCCTCCTCGGCCATGGCCACAAGCCGGCCGAGGAGCTCGGATCCGATGCCCCGCCGCTGCCAGTCGTCCTCGACCATCAGGGCGACCTCGGTCTCGTCGCCGTCCCACAGGAGGTGGCCGAGGGCGACGAGCCGGCCGGAGGCCGTCTGCACGGCGAGCGTGCGCCCGAAGCGGGGGCTGAGCAGGTGGTCGAGGTAGCGGTCGGCGTCGCCGACCGGGCCGTGGTAGCGCAGGCCGAGGGTGCGTGCCGAGCAGCGGTCGTGCATCGCCCGCGCGGCGCGCAGGTCGCGCTGGTCCGCGCGGCGGACGGTGATCTCGTTGCCCTCCGGCAGGGTCAGCACGTCCTGGCTGCGCGGGAGGCGCGGGCCGAGCCGGGCGTCGAGCTCGACGAGCGCGCGGGCGCGGGCGAACTCGGTCGGGGTGAAGGGCAGATAGGGCCGCTCGACGATGAGCGTGCCGCCGTGCGGGTCGCGCAGCCGCATCACGGTCTCCTCCAGGACCCCTTCGACCGGGGCCTGTTCGCCGAGGGGACGCCCGGTGAGGGAGAGCGCGGGGACGGAGTGGAGCGTGCAGCGGCCGAGGAGCTGGCGCAGCGCGAGCGGCAGTTCGGCGGCGTCGAGCGCCGTACGGGTGGCGAGGCCGAGAACCCGCGTGGGGGTGTCGACCAGATCGTGGGCGTCGGCCCGCTCGGTCCAGGTGTCGGTGCCGCCGGCCGCCGCGGTCTCGCGGGCGAGGGCCTGGGCGGAGAGGTCGGCGGGGGCGCGCAGCAGGAACTCGTCGACCGTGCCCCGGGCGAGCGGGTGGGTCTGGAGGGTGAGGATGTCGACGCCCAGCCGGGCGAGGACCGTGCACAGGGCGGCGAGGCTGCCCGGGGTGTCCTCGACGGTGGTCCGCATGCGCCACAGGACCGTCTCGACGGGCGGCCGCGGGGCGTCCTCCGCGCCGGCGTGGGCGTCGGCCGACGGAGCCGTGGTGGAGCGCCCGCCGGAGTCACCGCTGGTGGCCCCGGGGGGCGGTGCATGGCTGGCATGACTGCCCCGCCGCGCCCACCACGTGTGGAAGGCGGCGGTGGCGGCCAGCGCGATCGCCGAGAACACCAGGAGGTAGTGGCCGTCGGGCCCCTTGGCGATGGTCTTGGCGATCGTGTCGGCCACCACCACGGCGGTGAACAGGGCGGCGAGCTCGATCAGGTCGTGCCGCCAGTGGTGCGGGCGGCGGGTGCTCTTCGAAGACGTCACATCGGTCATGGCTTCACTGTGACCCAGTGGTGTTGCGTGATCACGAACGTTTTGTGACTGACGGGTTAAGCGCCGATCTGGTGCCTTAGAGGCCGATTCAGACCGTTTGGGTCACAGTCTGATCGGCCCCTTGGTCAGCCTCCTGATCGGCCTCCTGATCGGCCTCCTGATCGGTCTCCTAGCCGAGTGCGGCGCGCAGCCGCTTCGCCTGGACGACCAGTTGCGAGGAGCCCTTGCCCGAAGCGACGCCGTCCAGCCCGGGAAGCTCACCCCGCGCCCCGCACCGCTCGACGCAGTCGGCCGCCACCGCGAGCACCTCGCCGAGGCCGCGCACCGGCTTCCCGGCGCCCAGCAGCTCCGGGAGCGCCGCTTCGAGCACCGCCCAGACCGTCCCGTACGCCCCCGTGACCGCCGCCGTCCGGGCCGCGTCCGCCAGCCGGTTCGGCTTGACCGACCCCTCGGCGACCAGCCACGCCAGTTCCTCGCCGACCTTCCGGCCGTCCAGATCGCCCCGGGACCCGAGCACGAGCAGCGCGTCCACGGCCCGCAGCCGGTCGTCGGCGTCCCCGGCGCCCAGGGCGAGCGCGAGGGCGACCGCGACGGCCCGGCCCACCCGGCCCTCCGCCTCGGCCAGCCCGGTCAGCGGTTCGGACGTCTCCCCCGAGCCGCCGCCGCGCGCGAGCGACGGCACGAAACAGGCCGCGAGCACCTCGCGGTCGGCCGGCAGGATCGGGGCCCAGTGCTCCCCGCCGGAGACCCAGTGGTAGCACCGGCGGGGCGCCGTCTCCAGCGTGCCGCCCAACCACCGGAAGGCGGGCGGGAACTCCTCCCGCACCATGGCCCGGTCGGCGAGCTCGACCACCACCCGCTGGAAGACGCCCCGTCTCTCCAGCGATCGGTCCTCCTCCCGTGTGAGGAACCGTACGGACGCCGCCAACGGCTCGTCCGCCCGCAGCCACGCGCCGAGGCGCTGACCGGCCTCGGTGCCGAGGGCCGACGCCTCCACCTCCGCCCGCCCGGCGTCGGGGGCGGTCCGCAGCACCCGCAGCAGGGCCTGGGCCAGATCGACGGGGGCGGGGTCGACGCCCGCGTCCCGGTAGGCGCGCAGCCGCTCGACGAGCACCAGGGGATCGACACCGCCGGTGCTCACGGTCGGCGAAGCGAGGAGGAAGGGCAGCGCGTCCGTGCCGATCAGAGCGGAGGCCTCCCACAGCCGCGCGTCCCGGATGCCCGTCAGTGTCTCGTGGAGGCAGGCCGCGCTCCCCGGTTCCCGCACCCGCCGTTCCTCGATCCACGACGGCTCGAGCAGCCCGAGGAATCCCGCGAGCACGGCGTGGAGCGGACGGAAGTCGTTCGAGAAGTGGTGAGGCTCCTGCCAGCTCTTGGTGGTGAAGGCCTCCAGCACCGCCCGCGTCAGCGCTTCCCGGTCCCGGTGGGCGTGCCGCACCAGCCCGTCGAGCGCCCGCTCGAACCGCACCGGATCGTCGTTGACCCCCTTCGCCAGCATGCCCTCGACGAGCTCCTCGATCGTCGCCGCCGGGGGCCCGGCCGGCTGGGGCTCCGGTACGGGCGGCAGGATCTCCTCGTACGGGAGCCCGGTGTCGCCTTCCAGGGAATCCCCGAACAGCTCCACGGCCGTCTGCCGGTGCGCCGGGCTCAGCAGCCCGGCCTGACCGGCGAGCTCCAGTCGTACGGAGTCGTCCACGGCGGACAGGTGGCGGCCCACCAGCTTCAGCGCGCGTCCCTGGAGGTCGGTGTCCTCGTTTCCGAAGACCTCCGCGACCGCGGGCAGCAGCTCGGCCGCCGCGCCGGGGTCCCGCGCCAGCACCTTGCCGACCAGCGCCAACTGGGCCCGCACCAGCTTCTTCTCGGTCCGGAAGAGCACCGAGCTCGTCATCTCGGCCAGTGCGGCGGTCGACAGCCCCCCGTCCACCGCCAGCCCGGCCAGTACCTCCTGCGCGTACCCCGCGATCGGCGACGGGGTGTCCGCCGTCATCCCGACGAGGTCGGGGACCCGCTCCCGGAACTCCGCTTCCGTCGGCTCGACCAGCCGCAGCACGTCCATGGGGAACCGCAGGTCGCGCGGTCGGCCGCCCCTCAACAGCCGGGACAGGGCGGCGTCCAGGACCTCGGTCCGGTCCAGCACGCCTTCCCCGACGAGCGCCGCGACCGCCGTGGGCCAGTGCGCGTGGGGAGCCTCGGTGACCGTCCAGGTCAACCCCTCCGGGCTCTCCGCCATCGAGAGGGCGTGGAGCGCCAGGACCGGTGTCTGCGGATCCGCCCGCAGCCGCTCCAGGAGCTCGGGGCCCTCGAACGACCGCCGCCAGCGGCTGCCGGCGCGGAACTGCCACGCCCAGCCGAGGACGTAGCCGTCGGTTGCCGGCACCGCGCAGCCGGCCCGCTCCACGAGGCCCCGGATCAGTTCGTAACTGTGCTCCGCCACGGCCGGCCGTGCGGCGAGCCGGCCCGCCACGTCGGCCAGCCACTCCGGAGACCGGCCGTCGACCGCCTGGAGCACCAGGCCACTGCCCTCCGAGCGCCAGGGCGCCAGATCACGGCTGCCGAGCCAGGTCGCCGCCGCCGACGCCCCCGGGTGACAGCCGGCCCCCGCGACGTACAGCGCGCGCCGGACGTCGGCCGCCTCGCGTGGGCGCTTCGTCTCCCAGCCGCGCACCTCGGTACGGAGCGACTTCAGCTCCGCGAGGACCGCACCGCGCTCCGCCGTCCCCAGCCCCTCCAACAGGGAGGGCACCTCGTCGGCGCGCCCACCGCGCACCGCCTCGACCAGCTTCTCGACCCCCACGGACTGCCCTTCCCCCTCGGCCTTCGTCGTGCCCACGGCCTTCTCCGTCCCTCGTGTCACTGCGCCGCCCCCATCTTCCGCTCCTCCGCCCCGCACCCCGTCACCGCACGGCCTCCGGCTCCGCCCCCGGCGTCACTTCCGTCTCCGCACCCGGCACCATCTGCGGCTCCGCACCCGGCACCGGCTCGGCGGCCGACGCGCCCCGCCGGACCATCCGCACCGCGAGCGCGTGCTTGCACGGACCCCGCCGCCCCTGGTGGTCCGCCCACCACTGGCACGTACAGTTCAGCGCCCCGCCCGACTCCCGGACCCGGTAGCGCCGCTCGCCCGAGGCCACCGTCGCCAGCGCTCCTTCGAGCTCCACCGCGCCGTCCGCGACCAGTCGGCGCGCGCTCACCAGGCGAGGATTGTGCCGCTCCGCGCGATCCGCGTCGTACGGCAGCTCCCGGTGGAAGTAGGCCGCCTCCGCCACGTCGTACCCCACGCGGCCCGCCGTGCCCAGCCGGGTCAGCGCCGCGCGCACCCGGTCGACCGTGAGACCGGCCTGCGCCGCGAGGTCCGCCAGGTCGATCCGAGGTTCCCAGGCCAGCAGCACGGCGACCAACTCCGCGTCCTGCGCGGCGTCCTCCGTCGCCAGCGCCTCCAGGACCCCGCCCTCACCGGAGAAGCCCCGCGCCGGGTCGGGCGAGAGCGTCAGCGTGAGCCGCATGCCCGGCAGGGTCACCTCCCAGGCGCTCGCCGTGGCCGCGCCGTCCGGCACCGGCCCGTACACCCGCAGCCCCGTCGCGTGCCGCAGCACCCGCTCCAGGGCGACGAGCCGGTCGGGGCCCGGCAGGCACACCGCACCCGGACCCGGCCGCGTCGTGGGACGCAGCGTCCGGCCCGCCGGGACGATCCACAGCGCGGCGCGCCCCCGGGCCTGGGTGCGCGACAGGGACCGGAGGAACCGGACGGCCTCCGTCCCCGTGAGTTCGGCCCGCAGGTCGAACCGGGCCGAGGCGACCTGCGCCTCGGCGAAGCCCCGCAACCACCGGTCCGGCAGCGGGACCTTCTTCTCCACGACCGCCCCCGCGAGGGTGGTCACCGCCATCTCCTCGGGGCCGACCCGCAGATGCAGCGGATCGTCCCCGGTCATCCGCGACAGCGCCTCGCGCAGCGGGTTGTTGACGTCCACATTGGTCGTGCCGTGGCCCGTCTCCGCGCCGCCGAGCCCCTCGTCGAGCACGTCCAGGCGCGCGTACACCCCGCCGCAGCCGGAGAAGGACTCGAACCGCAGCCGGTCCCCGTTCCCCGTCACCACCGGGTCCAGCGAAGCCGGCCGTGTCCGCTGGTGGTAGCGGGCCGCCGCCACGTCGGCGACCGCGAGCAGACCGCGGGCGGCGACCTGCGGAGCGGCCAGGAAGCCGGAGAAGAAGCGGGGATGGGCCTCGGCACCCCGGGGTGTGAGCCCCCCGGCCGTCTCCAGGCCGAGCAGCCGGCCGGAGCCCGTGGACTCCAGTGCGGAAGGGCGTGCGTAGGCGAGCGCATGTACGGATCGCGTCATGGAGAAAACGGTAGGGCCCCCCACTGACAATGACCGGGGCCCTCGCCCTACCGCCCTGCCTATCGCTCTCCGAACCCCCTCTGACCAGGACTTACTGTCCGACGAGCCCCGGCCGCAGCACCTTGCTGAACAGCACCGAGCCGCCCTCGGCCCGCAGCCGTACCGTCAGCTCGCCGCTGTGGCCGTCGATGTCGACCTCGCCGAAGTACTGCGGGCTCTCCATCGGCGACAGGTTCGCCCGCTCAGGCGCCCGGACGAAGACCCGCTCCGGACCGAACGTCGCGTCCAGCGCGTTGGCCGGGAAGCCGCCCGCCGCCAGCGGACCGGACACGAACTCCCAGAAGGGCGCGAAGTCCTGGAAGGCGGCCCGCTCCGGCGCGTAGTGCTGCGCCGACGTGTAGTGCACGTCCGCCGTCAGCCACACCGTGCCGGTGATCCGTCGGTGCTTCACGAACCGCAGCAGCTCCGCGATCTGGAGCTCGCGGCCCAGCGGCACGCCCGGGTCGCCCTGCGCGATCGCCTCGAAGTTCGCGGACCCGTCCGGCACGACCAGGCCCAGCGGCATGTCCGCGGCGAGCACCTTCCACACCGCCGTGGACGCCGCCAGCTCCCGCTTCAGCCAAGCCAGCTGCTCCGCGCCGAGGATGCCGGTCGTGTCGTCGGCCTGCCGGCCGGGGGAGTTGGCGTTCCGGTACGACCTCATGTCGAGCACGAACACGTCGAGCAGCGGCCCGTACCGCACGACGCGGTGCATACGACTCTCCCGCCCGCGCGCGTGGAGGGTGGACACCGGCGTGTACTCGCCGAAGGCGTGCAGGGCACGGGCGGCGAGGACGTCGACGTCCTTCTCGGTGTAGCGCGCGTCGTCCAGGATCTGCCCCGGGTACCAGTTGTTGCGCACCTCGTGGTCGTCCCACTGCACCACCGACGGCACCTGCGCGTTGAACGCCCGGACGTTGTGGTCGAGCAGGTTGTAGCGGAAGTTGCCCCGGTACTCGTCGAGCGTCTCCGCGACCTTCGACTTCTCCGGCGTCGTGACGTTCCGCCAGATCCGCCCGTCCGGCAGCGTCACGCTCGGCTGGATGACCCCGTCGGCGTAGATCGAGTCGCCGCTGCACAGGAAGAAGTCCGGGTCGAGGCGGCGCATCTCCTCGTACGCGCGGAAGCCCCCGATGTCCGGATTGATGCCCCAGCCCTGGCCCGCGATGTCGCCCGACCACAGGAAGCGGACGCCGTCGCGGCGACGCTCCGGGGCGGTGCGGAAGGTGCCGACGACCGGCTCGCCCGTCCGGCGCGGATCGTCCGGGTCCGCCAGCGTCACCCGGTAGTGGATCTGCTCGCCGGCCGGCAGCCCGCGCAGCGCGGTCGTGCCGGTGAAGTCCGTGCCCGCGCCGACCAGCGGCCCGTGGTGCCGGCGTACCCGCCGGAACGACTCGCTCGCCGAGGTCTCGACGAGCATGCGCGCGGGCCGGTCCGATCGCACCCACACCAGGCCGGAGGAGGCCGTGACGTCGCCCGTCTGCACACCCCAGGCGGCTCGCGGCCGCCCCGAGAGCGCGAACGCCGGGGCCGCGAGTCCGGTGCCGCCGAGCGCGAGCGCCGCCGAGGCGGCCAGCGACCCGCGCAGCAGACCGCGCCGGGCGGGGGAGAGAGGGGAATCGGGCACCGAGTGGGACATCGAAGACCTCCAGAAGCGTGTCCGGGCACGGGAGTCGCGCGCCGCCGCCCCCTGCCTAACGGCCGGGGGCGGCGCCCACACCAACCCCGCGTGAACAGATCACTCCCGGCCCACGGCCTCGGCCACCAGCCGGACGCCCCGCGTGATGACGGACGGCGACAGATGCGCGTACCCGATGACCAGCCGTACGTCCCCGTCGGAGGGCCGCGCCGTGCCGTACTCCTCCAGCGGCCGCAGCGCCACACCCGCCTCCGCCGCCCGTGCCAGGAACCGCGCAGGAGGCCCGAAGCACCCCGGCACGCGCGCGATGACGTGCAGACCGGCCGCGATACCGCTCACCCGGGTGCCGGGCAGATGCTCGTCGAGCGCGGCGAGCAGCGCGTCCCGCCGCTCCCGGTAGGCGCGCTGACACCGCCGCAGCTGCCGGTCGTACGCGCCGCGCGTCACGAACTCCGCGAGCACCGCCTGATCGAGTACGGGATTGCCGAGGTCCATCGTCCGCTTGCGCTCGACGACCTCGCCGAGCAGCGCCCCGGGGACGAGCATCCAGCCGAGCCGCAGCCCGGGCGCCAACGACTTGCTGACCGTGCCCGCGTACGCGACGCGCTCCGGGTCGAGCCCCTGGAGCGCGCCGACCGGCGCCCGGTCGTACCGGAAGTCGCCGTCGTAGTCGTCCTCCAGGACGTACCCGTCGACGGCCCGCGCCCAGTCGAGGAGGGCGGCGCGCCGCTCCGCCGACCAGCTGATCCCGGACGGGAACTGGTGCGAGGGGGTCACGACCACCGCGCGCACCCCGGAATCGGCGAGCGGCCCGGGCAGCAGCCCCTCCTCGTCCAGCGGCAGCCACACCGTGTCCATGCCGGTCGAGGCGAACAGCCGCCCGTGCTCCGGACTGCCCGGATCCTCGATGCCCACCGTGCGCACCCCCCGCGCCCGCAGCACGAAGCCCATCAGCGTCGACGCCTGGGCCACGCCCGAACAGACCACGAGCCGCTCCGGATCGGCCACCACTCCCCGCCGCCGCGCCAGCATCCCCGCCAGCGCCTCGCGCAGCTCGGGCAGTCCGCGCGGGTCCGGGTAGCCGAGAGCCGGGTGCGGCAGCCGCGCCATGACGGACCGCTGGGCCGCCGCCCACGCGGCCCTCGGGAACAGCGACAGGTCGGGGGTGCCCGGATGGAAGTCCACCTGGATCCCCGACGCGCCGGGCGCGAGATCGAGCGCCCCGCGCACGGCCGAGCGCGCCGCACCGCCCACCCAGGTCCCCGCGCCCCGGTCGCTGCGCAAGTACCCCTCGGCGGTGAGCTGTTCGTACGCCTCGGTCACCAGGCCCCGCGAGACGCCGAGGTCGGCCGCGAGCTCCCGGCTCGACGGCAGCCGGGTCCCCGGCGTCAACCGACCGGAACGCACCGCGTCCCGCAGCGCCTCCTGCAAGACCCGCCCCCGCCGCCGCGCCGGGGCACCGGCCGTCGGCAGGAGCAACTCCCAGGCCGGCTGCGCGACTGGACCCGCCTCCGCGACGGGCGGCCCGGGCGGACGTACATGCGGAGGAATCCCGTCCGCCGCGATGCCGTGACCGTCACGCGTTCGTCTCGTCCGGGGCGATGACACGTCCGCCTCACGATCCTGTCCCTGGGGGTCCGCTCCCGACGAGTATGCCGTGCCGGGGATGTGGCGCTCCTCCGAGGGGCCAGGCGCCTACCGGTCGGCGACCTGGTCGGCCAGCAGGCGCAGTGCGTCGGCCGAGGGGGTGTCGTTGGGGGTGTAGACCTCCAGGCGGTGGTCGGGGCTCTCGGGCTGGAGCCATACCTGGTAGTCGATGTCGACCCCGCCGACGGTCGGGTGTCGCAGGCGCATCGTGCCCACGGTGCAGTCCGCGACGTCGCCCTTGGACCACAGCCGGGTGAAGGCCTGGCTGCGCATGGCGAGTTCGCCGATCAGTTCGGCCAGGCGCGCGTCCGTGGGATATCGGCCCGCGGTGAGCCGCAGGTAGGCGACGTGGGTCCGGGCCAGCTCGTCCCAGTTGCCGTGCAGGTCCCGGGTGAGGGAGTCGAGGAAGAACATCCTCGGTAGGGACGGCCGCCGCGCGGGATCGTGGGGTGCCTCGAAGTCGACGTGCTCCGCGACGAGGGCATGCCCGGTGCGGTTCCAGGCCAGGACGTCCCCGCGCCGGCCGAGCACCACGGCCGGCGTCCTCTCTCCCAGGGACGCCAGGAGCGACAGCACCCGTCGGTGCGGCTTCTCCGGGCGGGGCCGGACGAGGTGGGGCGTGGTGGGCTGACGGGCCAGGTTGTGCAGATGGGTCCTCTCGGCCGCATCGAGCCGGAGCACGCCCGCGAGCGCGTCGAGGACCTGCCGGGACGCCGTACCGGGCTGCCCCTGCTCCAGCCGCGTGTAGTAGCCGGCGCTCACCCCGGCGAGCTGGGCGAGCTCCTCGCGGCGCAGACCTGGGACACGGCGGGCGGTGCCGTACGCGCGGAGTCCGACGTCGGCGGGCGTGACCCGGTCGCGGCGGGTCTTGAGATAGGCGCCGAGGCTCTCCAGTTCCATGACCGCGAGCGTAGGCGGCCTGGTCCGTGCGTGGGTGTACCTGTCGGGTGTACCCACGACGCGGGGATGGCTGGCGGGCGGACGGTGGCCCACCGTCGGACGCATGAATCCCGTTACCCCTTCGCCCGGTCCGCGCGCGTGGCTCGGTCTGCTCGTCGTCCTCGGTCCGGTCCTCCTCGTCGCGATGGACGGCTCGGTCCTGTTCCTCGCGATGCCCTCGGTCGCCGAAGCGCTGTCGCCGACCGCCGGCCAGACGTTGTGGATCCTGGACGTCTACGGATTCGCCGTCGGGTCCCTGCTCATCGCGTTCGGGAACATCGGCGACCGGTACGGGCGCCTGAGGCTGCTGATGACCGGAGCGGCGGTGTTCGGCGCGGCCTCGGCGGGAGCGGCCTTCGCCCCCGGTCCCGAACTGCTGATCGCCTTCCGGGCGTTGATGGGGGTGGCCGGGGCCACGCTGCTGCCGTCGGCGCTCGCGGTGCTCGGTGAGCTCTTCACCGATCCGCGTCGGCGGGCGAAGGCGATCGGCGTCTTCGCGGCCACCTTCGCCGCCGGTTTCGCGATCGGCCCGGTCGTCGGCGGACGGCTGCTGAGCAGCTTCTGGTGGGGGTCGGTCTTCCTGATCAATCTCCCCGTCGTCCTCCTCTTCCTGGCACTGGCCCCGGTCCTGCTCCGCGAGGTACGCGCCACCGGGAGCGGCCGCGTCGACGTCGTGAGTGTTCCGCTCTCCGCCGTGGGCATCCTGCTGACCGTCTACGCGATCAAGTCCGCCGCCGCGGAAGGGCCGGCGGTGGCCCCGGTGGTCGCGGGGGCGGCCGGCGTCGTCACCCTGGGGTGGTTCGTCCGGCGGCAACTGCGCCTCGAACACCCGCTGATCGACTTCCGTCTCTTCCGCGACCGGGTGTTCGCGATCGCGGCCGTGACCGGTTTTCTGCCGCTGGCCGCATGGTCGGCGGCGGCCTACCTCGGCGGCGTCTACCTCCAGTCCGTGCTGGGGCTGACCGTCCTCGACGCGGCCCTCGTCGCGCTCCCGGGCGCCGCCGTCCTCACCGTGACCTGCGTCGTCACCCCGGCGATCGCCGCCCGCACCGGCACCCGGGCCGCGCTCGTCACCTGCCACTTCCTCGTCGCCGCGGGCCTGTTCCTGCTGTCGGCGACCGGCGTCTCCGGCGGCATCGGCTGGTACGTCGCCTCCACCGTCGTCGCCGGTGTCGGTTACGGGATCTCCTTCAGCGTCGTCGCCGACACGGCCGTCGCCGCGGTCCCCGCGGAACGCGCCGGGGCCGCGGCGGCGATCGCCGAGACCGGCAACGAGCTCGGCAACGCCCTCGGCATCGCGCTGCTCGGCTCGCTGGCCGCCCTCGTCTTCCGGCTCCAGGGACCCGATGTCGCCGGCACCCTCGACGAGACACTCCGGATCCCCGGCCTCGTACCCGCCGTGACCGAGGACGCGAAGTCGGCCTTCGTCACCGGCCTGCACACCGCCGCCGCCGTCGCGGCCGTCCTCCACGCCGCCCTCGGCGTCCTCTCCCTCCGCCACCTGCCGAAGGCCGCGGACAGGCCCTAGGACCCTGTCCGGCCCTAGCCGGTGATCTCGATCGACCCGTCGTCGGACGGCACAGCGGGCGCCGGTCCGGTCCGCGCCGGTACGGGCTTCCGCTGGGTGAAGCCCTGGAGGAGCTGGGCGAGGTCGACTCCCGTCGTGGAGGAGAGGAGTTCCATGCCCTGGGCGACGTTGTCGGTGACCGTACGGGTCAACTGGCTCGCCCCGTCCGTGGAGATGACGGTCAGCTTGTCGACGGCCGAGAGCGGCTCGGACGCCTTGGCGACGACCTGCGGCAGGACCTCGACGAGCATCTGGAGGACGGCGGCGTCGCCGTACCGGTCGAAGGCGTCGGCCTTCTTCTCCATCGCCTCGGCCTCGGCGGCACCCTTCGCCGCGATGGCCGCGGCCTCCGCCTCGCCCTCGATGCGCACGGCGTCGGCGAGGGCCGCGCGGTGGGCCTTCTCGCCCTCACCGGTGAGCCTGGCCCGCTGGGCGTCGGCCTCGGCCTGCTTGACCAGGCCGATACGGCGCGCCTCGGCCTCCTGCTCGGCCTGGTAGCGGGCCGCGTCGGCGGGCTTGCGGACCTGGGTGTCGAGCTGACGGTCGGTGAGCGCGGCCTGGCGTGCGGCGACCTTCTCCTGCTCGGCCAGGATGTCCTGCTGGCGTGCGGCGTCGGCGAGCGGACCCGCCGCGTTGGCCTGGGCCGCGGCCTCGTCGGTCTGGGCCTTGATCTCGGCCTGCTTCAGGTAGAGGGTCCGCTGCGCGATCGCGATCTCCTCCTCCGCCTTCAGCCGGGCCTGTTCGGCGGCGCGGCGGGCGACGGCCTCGGCGATGTCCGCCTCCTGCTTGGCGCGGGCGGCCTCGGGGCGCCCCAGGTCCTCCAGGTAGGAGCCCTCGGTGGTGATGTCCTGGATCTGGAAGGCGTCGAGGACCAGGCCCTGCCCGGACAGGCTCGCCTCGGCCTCCTCGGCGACCTGCCCGGCGAAGGCGGCGCGGTCCCGGATGATGTCCTCGACCGACATGCGGCCGACGATGGACCGGAGCGCGCCGGACAGCACTTCCTGCGTGAAGCCGACGATGCCGTCCTGCTGCATGAGGAACCGCTGCGCGGCCGCCCGGATCGAGTCCTCGGTGCCGCCGACCTTGACGATCGCGACGCCCTCCAGGTTGGCCTTCACCCCGCGCAGGGTGACCGCGCCGCGTACCGCGACGGGGATGTGCCGGCTCGACAGGTCGAGGGTGAACTTCTGCTGCACGAACGGCACGACGAACACTCCGCCGCCGACCACGACCTTCTGGCCGCTGTTGTCGGTGAACACCCGCCCGGTCGCGGGATCGGTCGCCTGCTTGCCGCGGCGGCCCGTGATGATGAACGCCTCGCTAGGCCCGGCGACCTTGTAGCGGGTGACGACGGCCAGGCCGAGGAGCACGACGAGGACGACGATGCCCACGACGGCGGCCAGGACAGGACTCATGGTGAATTCCCCTTGGATGGAAGTGAGTGGGAGAGGGCGGGGTCAATGCTCGACGGGGCGGACGGTCACCGACGTCGGCGACGGCACGGACTCCACCCACACCTCGGTGCCCCGCGCCACCGGCTCCGCGGCCTTCGCCGCGTACTTCACCGGCTGCCCGCCCAGATACAGCAGCACCTCGCCATAGCCGTCGGCGGGAATGGCCGTGACCACCGCACCCGACGTACCCGTGAGGTCCTCGCCCCGAGGCGCGGGCGCCGCGCCGTCCCGGAGCAGCGCCCGGCTGAACCGCCAGGTGAGCCAGGCCACGACGGCGCCCACGGCGATGCCCGTGAGGGTCGAGGCCACGGCCCCGGCACCCGCGGCGCCCGTCGCGATGGCCCCGCTGAACCCGAGGGCCGACACGAAACCGGCGATCACCGGCAGCGACAGGACCCCGTCGAGTCCGCTGAGTCCGCCTCCGATCGACTCGAAGAACCCTTCGAGGATGCCGTCGAAGACGAGCGAGAGGGCCAGCAGGACGAGACCCGCACTGCCGAGACCCAGAAACCACCCCATGCGCGCCACCCCGTTCCGGGCGACCCTGTTCCGCCCCCACGAGGATGCTTCCACGGAACAGCACGGATGGTCATTGCCGTATCCCGGCAATCTTTACGCGCTCTTGATGCCGTCAGGGACGAGGCGGGCGCTCCGGATTCACAACGGCTGGTCGGGCCAGCCGAGGAGCCGCGCCCCGACGACGGCCGTCTGGAGTGTGTAGCGCTGGACCGGATCGCCGGGATCCGAGCCCGTCAGCCGGTGGATGCGATCGAGGCGGTACGTCATCGCCCGCACGCTGAGGCTGAGGCGGCGGGCCGCCTGCGCGGTGACGCAACCGGTGTCGAAGTACGCGGTGAGGGTGTCGAGCAGGGGCTTCGGGCCCCCGCGCGCCTGCTGGAGCGGGCCCAGCACGGTGTGGACGAGATCGGCCATCGCCTGCCGGTCGCGGGCGAGCACCGGGTAGACGAGGAGGTCCGCGGCGTACAGGACCGGGTCGTCCAGGTCCATGCGGGCGGCGAGGTCGAGGGCGTTGAGGGCTTCCTCGTACGAGTGGACGACACCGCCGGCGCCCGGGTGCCCGCGGCCGACCGCGACCTGGCCGCCGCCGGTCGCCGCGTACGCCTGCTTGGCGAAGTGGGTGAGCACCTCGGGCTCGTCGGCGGGCGCTACGCAGATCAGCCGGCCGTCCTTCGTCGTGAGCAGGATCCGCCGGTCGCCGAAGCGGGCGAAGAGCGACGACTCGACGGCCCGGGTGACCGCGCAGCCGTCGTCGTACGGCTCCGGGCCCCGTGCCACGGCCACGGCATGGGCGTGCGACAGGAGCAGCCCGAAGCGCACCGCACGCTCGGCGAGCCTCCCCAGGTCGCTGCGCCCGTACAGCAGGTCGTCGACGAACTCCCGTCGCGCGGCCTCCTCCTGACGGATCGCGAGCCGCTGCGCCCGCTCGTGTCCCTCGGCGAAGGCGTCGACGGCCTGCTCCATGGCGCTCAGGAGGTGACCGACGGCGGAGTGCGGCACGTCGGGGAGGACCCGCTGCGCGGCCGAGAGATGGGCGCGGACGAGGACCCGCAGGCCGATGCCGACCTCCGCGGCCCGCTCCCCCCGGGAACGCAGGGCATCGCGCTCGTCACGGGTGAGTCTGCGGCCCTCCGCGCACACGCCGGTCAGGATCTCGGCGTACCCCTCCATGTACCCCTCGATCGGCTCCCTCTCCGTCACGGCCCCTCCCGCCCCTGCCCTCCGCGCCTTGACGAGTTCCTGACGCACGGAGACCAAGGGTGACACGCCGTCCGCCCGGCCCAGGAACGGCCCAGGAATGGGCCCAGGAATGGCCCAGGAACGGCCCAGGGACGGAAGTGGTCCCCGATGGCGCCGGGAAAGTGGACCTTAACCAGGACCGCGCCGCTTCCTAGCGTCGGGACCATGAACGCGAACTCCCTGCGCGGCGTCCTCCTCGTGACCCTCGCCTACGCCCTCGTGGGCGCCTCCTTCACCGCCAACAGCCTCCTCGGTGCCTATCCGTACGCGGGCGGGCAGGCCCTGCGGTACGCCGCGGCCTGTCTGCTCCTGCTCCCGCTGCTCGGCCGCGGCGGACTCGCCCCGCTCCGGGCCCTGACGCTCCGCCACTGGATGCGGCTCGCCGCCGTCGCGGCCGTCGGCATGGTCGGCTTCAACCTCGCGGTGCTCGCCGCCGAACGGACGGCGGAACCGGCCGTTCCCGGTGTCCTGGTCGGCTGCGCCCCGGTCGTCGTCGCCGTCCTCGTCCCGCTGACCGAGGGCCGCAGGCCCGCCCCCGCCGTCCTGTACGGGGCTCTGCTCGTCGCCGCCGGTGCCTTCACCGTGCAGGGCTGGGGGCGGACGGACCTGGCGGGGATCGGCTGGTCGGTGGCGGCGCTCGTGGGCGAGGTCGGGTTCACCGTGCTCGCCGTACCGGTGCTGCGCCTGCTCGGGCCGAAGCTGCTGACCGCCGCCGTGTGCGGGATCGGCGCGGTCGAGGCGACGCTCGTCGGCCTCGCCGTCGACGGGGCCGACTTCGTCCGGATTCCGACGGCCGTGGAGACGGGCGCCCTGGTCTGGCAGGCGGCCCTGGCCACGGTCGTCGGATTCGTCCTCTTCTATATGGGCGTCCAGCGGATCGGCATGGAGCGGGCCACCCTCTACACCGGGGCGATCCCGGTCGCCGCCGCACTGAGCGCCGCCCTCGTCGCGGGTGCCGCCTTCGGGCTCCCGCAGGCGGCCGGCGGCCTCCTCGTGGGAGCCGGGGCCGCGCTGGGCACCGGCCTGTTCAGCCGTAAGAGGTCAGCGGCTGCCGTCCAGGATCACGCGGGCGACGAGAGCCGGGTCGTCGTGCATGGGCACATGGCCGCAGCCGGGCAGCCGCACGAGCCGGGCGCCGGGCAGGGCGTGCTTGGCGCGGACGCCCTGGCGGCGCAGGAGCAGCCGGTCCTTGGTGCCCCAGGCGACGGTGACCGGGATGCCGGGCACGTCCCCGGGGGTGGGCGCGTTCCGGCCGGCGACCAGGGTCTGGTGGAAGCCGGAGGCCGTGCGCAGGGCGAGGGTCTCGGCGACGACCGCCTCGGCTGAACGCCGGCCGGGGCGCGCGTAGATGGTGCTGGTGAGCACGGTCCGCCCGACGGGGGTACGGGAGAGCCGCTCGATCAGCGGCACGGGCAGCGACAGGGCCGCGCCCCGCATGGCCCGCAGGGTCCCGAAGGCGTACCGCCGCTCGCTCTCCGACCAGAAGCCCGCGGGGGAGAGGGCGGTCACCGAGCGCACCAGCTTCTCCCGGCCGAGCTCCAGCGCGAGCAGCCCGCCCAGGGAGTTCCCCGCGACGTGCGGCCGGGCGAAGCCGACGGCCTCGCAGAAGGCGCCGAGCACCGGGACGACGGTGGGGAGGCCGTAGGGGCAGCCCTCCGGAAGGGCGTCCGAGGCGCCGAAGCCGGGCAGGTCGACGGCGATCACCTCGCGCTCGGTGGCGAGGATGTCGAGCACCGGCTCCCAGGCCTGCCAGTGGTGCCCGATGCCGTGGAGCAGCAGCAGGGGTTCACCCGAGCCCCTCCGTTCGTACGCGAGGGACGTCGTGCGGGGACCCGACGGGGTCCCGATCGAGAACGCGATCCGTGTGGGCATTCCGGCTCCCCTGAAGTTCCTTAGACGACTCGTCAGCAAGAATTACCGTTCGGTAGCCAGTAGTTCAAGACCGGGAGTCGGAACTGGACAGCGCGGCAGCGGTCGGCTGGGATGGCAGGGTGCCCACCGATATCCCGACCACGCCGACCGACACCCTGACCGACCTCTTCGAGGAGCACCGCCGGATGCTCCTCGGTGTCGCCTACCGGATGCTCGGGCGTGCCGCCGACGCCGAGGACGTCGTCCAGGAGGCCTGGCTCCGCTGGACCGCCGAGGACCGCGCCTCCGTCCGCGAGCCGCGCGCCTTCCTCGTACGGATCACCACCAGACTCGCCATCGACCGGCTGCGACAGGCCCAGGCGCGCCGCGAGTCCTACGTCGGCCCCTGGCTGCCCGAACCCGTCGTCACCGACTTCGGGGCGACCGCCCCCGACACTGCCGAGCGCGCCCTGCTCGCCGACTCCGTCTCCCTGGCCGTCCTCGTCGTCCTGGAATCCCTCTCCCCCCTGGAGCGGGCCGTCTTCGTGCTGCGCGAGGCCTTCGGTTTCCCCTTCGGGGAGATCGCCACCGCGCTCGACCGCTCCGAGGCGGCCGTGCGCCAGCTCGCCGGCCGGGCCAGGCGGCACGTCGACGAGGGCAAGCCGCGGTACGACGTCGACCCGGCCGAGCGCCGTGACCTCACCGAGCGCTTCCTCACCGCCGCGGCCGGCGGCGACCTCGGCGAGCTCGTCACCCTGCTCGCGCCGGACGCGCGCCTCGTCGGCGACAGCGGAGGCAAGTCCAAGGCCCCGCTGCGGATCATCGACGGCGCCGACAAGATCGGCCGCTTCTTCCGTGGTGTGGCGACGGGGACGGGCACGACGTACGACTACCGCTTCGCCGAGCTCAACGGCGCCCCCGCCGTGATCGCCTTCGTGGACGGCCGGCCGGACTCGGTCTTCCAGATCGAGGTACGCGACGGGCGCGTCCAGTGCGTCTACATCATCCGCAACCCCGACAAGCTCCAGGGCCTCGCCGACCTCTGAAGTCCTGCCCCGACCCAGCCTCCGACCCCGCCCTGACCCTGCCTCCGGCCCCGTCTCCCGCCCCGGGAGGCGGGGCCGTTTGCTGCGTCGGGCACACGGGGGCGCGAACGTCCTGTGAACGATCTAGGTCAGAGGGTCACATTCGGGGTCGTTTGACGGAGGATTGGTCTTGACCAAGGGGGTGGCTCGCCTTATGGTCGCAGAGTTAGTGCAGGAACCTTTAATAAACAAGGGCGCGGAAAAACGCCGCGGGACACGGCGAATTTGCGGAGGATCAGGGTGGGGACCACGCAGCTGGAATCGGTACCGGAGCCGAAGTACCAGCACCTCAAGACAGTGATCGGCGAAGCGCTCGACTCGGACTTCGCCGTCGGAGAGATCCTGCCCAACGAGCGGGAGCTCGCGGCGCGCTTCGGCGTCGCCCGTGCCACGCTCCGCCAGGCCCTGGAGCAGCTGGAGCTGGAAGGCCGCCTCCAGCGCCGCCGCGGCGTCGGCACCACGGTCGCCCCGCCGCGCGTCGGCGTGGACGTCTCCACCGCCCAGCACGCCTGGCCCGGCGTCGGCGACGAGACCTGGCAGCCCCAGGACTCGGTGAGCGACGTGGCCCCGGCCGTCGTCGCGCGCGTCCTGGAGACCGCCCCGGACGAGCGGGTGCACATCGTGCGCCGCATCCGCGTCACCCAGGGCCAGTCGGTCGCCGCCGAGCTGCTGTACGTGCCCGCCGCATCGGTGCCGGGGCTCAGCGCCATCGACACCCCCGCCGGACCCGCCAGCGCCCGCACGGTGCTGCGCGAGCTCCAGCACCTCGCCCTCGACGGCCAGGACCGCTCCGTGGAGCTCGGTTCGGCCCGCGCCGACGACGCCAAGGAGCTCGACCGGCTGCCCGGCGCGCCCGTCCTCGTCGTGACGACCCGTTACCTCTCCGAGGGGCGCACCGCCGCCGTCTCGGTGGCCACGTACCGTGCCGACACCTGCCGCCTCACCTTCGGTGACTCGGTCGACCTGGTGATGGCCTCCTAGGCACTCGCCACACCGCACGCACCGGCCCGTCGAGGGACCGCCACTCCGGCGGTTCAGCGGCGGGCCGTCACCGTTCCGTCGACCGCGAAGAGCTGCTCCTCGACATGGTCGAGGGCGAGCCGCAGCGCGCCCGTGCCCACGGCGGCCTCGCCCAGGAGCGAGAGCACCACGCGTGGCGGCCGCAGGCAGAAGCGCGCCAGCTCCTCGCGGAGCGGCGGGAGCACACCGTCGAGCCCGGCGGCCCAGCCGCCGACGACCACCAGCTCGGGGTCGATCGCGAGCACCAGCGCCGCCACGTCGTGCACGAGCCGCTGGATGAACCGGTCCACCGCCGCCTCCGCCCGGGCGTCGCCCTTCCGGGCCAGCGCGAAGACCTCGGCGACCGCCTGCTCGTCCAGCGGGTGCAGCGGTTCGTCGGTGGTCGACAGGAGATGCTCGGGGGTGACCCCGCGGCCCAGCAGGTGCAGGGCGCCGATCTCCCCGGCCGCCCCGCCGTAACCGCGGTGGAGCCGGCCGCCGATCAGCGAACCGGCGCCCGGGCTCAGCCCCGCCAGGACGAAGACGATGTCGTCGGAGTCGGTCGCGGCACCCTTCCAGTGCTCGGCGACCGCCGCCGCGTTCGCGTCGTTCTCGACGATCACCGGGCATTTGAAGGAGCGCCGCAGGCGCTCGCCGAGCGCGAGGCCCGTCCAGCCGGGCAGCGCCGTGCCGAGGCGTACCGTGCCGTCGGCCTCCACGATGCCGGGCGTCCCGACGCCGACGGCCCGCAGATTGGACCGGGCGACCCCGGCCCTGCGCAGCACGTCCGCGACGACCGCCCGCACCTTGTCCAGACGCTCGTCCTCGGGGGCCGTCTCCGCCACCTCGCGGGACCCGGCGCCGATGATCCGGCCGTCCAGACCGGAGAGCAGGGCGGCCACGCGGTGCGGGCCGATCTCGATGCCGAGGAGATGACCGGCCTCCGCACGGAAGCGGAACCTCCGCGCCGGACGCCCCTGGCGCCGGGCCTCGCCCTCCTCGGGCGCCGACTCGACGACGAGCCCGCCCTCCATGAGTCCCTCGACGACACCTTCGACCGTCGGCCGGGACAGACCCGTGATCCGGGTCAGGTCCGTGAGCGTGGGCGCGTCGGCGCCCCGCAGCGCATGAAGTACCACCGCGGAGTTGATCCGCCGCAGCAGAGACGGATCCCCGCCGGTCAGCCGCCCCACAGTGTGTCCTCCCAGCTCGTGCACCTCTTCGGCGGATGGTACTCAATGGGCCGGGGCGCGGCGAGTGCCGCCCCCGGGCCCGTGCGGACCCGGGCCCCTCGCCGGCCCGCCTGACGCGCCGCCAACTGTCAGTGGCGGCCGCTTTACTGGCCCCATGACCATGGCACGCCACCTGGCGACGATCGACGAGTTCCGCGCGCGCCTCACCGGCGGTCCCGACGGCGGTCCCGACTTCCACCTGGCGGAGCTCGCGACGAGCGAGGACTTCCGGGACGACGACGGCACCCGCCGGGAGCTCGCCGAGGAACAGTACGAAGCGGAACGGGACGGGCTGGCCGCCCTGCTCACCGTCCGCTGGGGCCCGCCGACGGAGCTGGACCTCTGGCCGGTCCTGGAGCGGAGCCTGGCCGGCGAGTCCTTACCGGAGCCCTGGTCCACCCTCGCGAACCACACCGCGGAACTGCGCCTGTGGTGGGACGGCGGGCAGTGGATCGCCCTGGGGATCTCCCAGTGGGACAAGGAACTGCCGCTCCAGCTCCTCGCGCTGGTGACAGCGGTGCGCCCACCTCAGTCGTAGGGGACGGCCTCCCGGAGCCTCGCGTACTCCTCGGCCATCGTCGCCGCCGTCCAGTGGGCGTTGAGGCCGCTCGGGTTGGGCAGCGCCCAGACCCGGGTGGAACCGATCACGCGTTCCTGCGGCCCGATCGCCGCCCTCGGCTCGCCGAACGCCGTCCGGTACGCGGTGACCCCGACGACCGCGAGCCACCGCGGCGCCAGCCGCTCCACCTTCTCGACCAGGATCCGCCCGCCCTCGCGGTACTCCTCCCGGCTCAGCTCGTCGGCCCGCGCGGTGGCCCGCGCCGCCACGTTCGTGATGCCGAGCCCGTACGACAGGAGCTCGTCCTGCTCGTCCGGCCGCAACTGCCGCGGGGTGAACCCGGACAGGTGGAGCACCGGCCAGAACCGATTGCCCGGCCGGGCGAAGTGGTGGCCTGTCGCCGCCGTCATGAGACCCGGGTTGATCCCGCAGAAGAGCACGGAAAGGCCGCCCGCGACCACGTCGGGAACGACGCGGTCGCGAGCGGCCTCCAGCTCTGCCTTGGTGAACCGGGGGGTCCCGGTCAGAGGATCGCGCCGGGGGCGTAGGCGGCGGCCTCCGGGTGCTGCTTCAGGATCTCCTCGATACGGGAGACCACGGAGGCGACCTGGTCGGCGGCGGCGCCCGTGAAGGACAGCTTGTCCGCCATCAGCTCGTCGAGCTGCGCCCGGTCCAGCGGGATCCGGTCGTCGGCGGCCAGCTTGTCGAGGAGCTCGTTGCGCTCGGCGCCCTGCTCGCGCATGGCGAGGGCGGAGGCGACGGCGTTCTCCTTGATGGCCTCGTGGGCGACCTCGCGGCCGACCCCGGCGCGCACGGCGCCCATGAGGACCTTGGTGGTCGCCAGGAACGGCAGGTACCGGTCGAGCTCGCGGGCGACGACGGCCGGGAAGGCGCCGAACTCGTCGAGCACGGTCAGGAAGGTCTCCAGGAGGCCGTCGAGCGCGAAGAAGGCGTCCGGCAGGGCGACACGGCGGACCACGGAGCAGGACACGTCGCCCTCGTTCCACTGGTCACCGGCGAGCTCGCCGGTCATCGACGCGTAGCCGCGCAGGATGACCATCAGGCCGTTGACACGCTCGCAGGAGCGGGTGTTCATCTTGTGCGGCATCGCCGAGGAGCCGACCTGGCCGGGCTTGAAGCCCTCCGTGACCAGCTCGTGGCCCGCCATCAGACGGATCGTCTTGGCGATCGACGACGGCGCGGCGGCCAGCTGCACGAGCGAGGTGACCACGTCGTAGTCGAGCGAGCGCGGGTAGACCTGGCCGACCGAGGTGAAGGCGTTGGCGAAGCCGAGGTGCCCGGCGATCCGCTGCTCCAGGTCCGCCAGCTTGCCCGCGTCGCCGCCGAGCAGGTCCAGCATGTCCTGCGCGGTGCCGACCGGGCCCTTGATGCCGCGCAGCGGGTAGCGGCCGAGGAGCTCCTCCAGGCGCGCGTACGCCACGAGCAGCTCGTCCGCGGCGGTCGCGAAGCGCTTGCCGAGGGTGGTCGCCTGGGCGGCGACGTTGTGCGAGCGGCCCGCCATGACCAGCTCCGCGTACTCGGCGGAGAGCTTGCCGAGGCGGCCGAGGACGGCGACCGTACGGTCCCGCATCAGCTCCAGGGAGAGGCGGATCTGGAGCTGCTCGACGTTCTCGGTGAGGTCGCGCGAGGTCATGCCCTTGTGGACGTGCTCGTGGCCGGCGAGGGCGTTGAACTCCTCGATGCGGGCCTTCACGTCGTGCCGGGTGACCTTCTCGCGCTCGGCGATGGAACCGAGGTCGACCTGGTCGAGAACGCGCTCGTAGTCGGCGAGGGCGGCGTCCGGAACCTCGATCCCGAGGTCCTTCTGCGCACGCAGCACGGCGAGCCACAGCTGACGCTCCAGCTTCACCTTCTGCTCGGGGGACCAGAGGACGGCGAGCTCCGCGGAGGCGTAGCGGCCGGCCAGAACGTTGGGGATACGGGGCTTCGCAGTCACAGCAGTCACGTGGAGAGATTCTACTGGCGGTTTGTGCAGGCCAGCGCCACGGAGGGATGTGGAGCTTGCTACGAGACGCAGGTCACGAAGGGGGTGTCCGCCCCTCGGGTCCGGCTCACGGGCCGGCCGGGGCCTCGCGAGGTGCCTCGTGCGGCGTCTCGTACGACGTCTCGTACGCCAGGAGTTCCGGGCGCTTGGGTGTGCGCCCGTCCCCGGAGGAGCGGCCCGTGAGCCGCCGTCCGATCCACGGGCCCAGGTGCTCCCTGGCGAAACGGGCGTCCGCGATCCGCCGGCTCGCCCAGCCGGTGCGACCGGCCGGGGGCAGCGGAGTCCGCCAGTCGTCCTCGGGAGGGAGGCCCAGCGTCTGCCACACCGCCTCGGCCACCCGCCGGTGCCCGTCGGCGGTCAGATGGAGCCGGTCCACGTCCCACAGCCGGGGATCGCCGAGCGCCGGCGCCCCGTACAGGTCGACGACGAGGGCGCCGTGCCGGGAGGCGAGCTCGTCGAGGTGGACGAAGAGCTCCTCCATGCGGGGGCGGAAGCGCTCCATGACCGGCCCTTCGCGGCCGGGGCTGCGCATCAGGACCAGCTGCCGGCAGGCGGGTGTGAGGCGTTCCACTGCCTCGGTGAGGAGGTCCCGCACCCGGACCATGTCGACCTTGGGTCGGAGGGTGTCGTTGAGCCCGCCGACGAGGGTCACCACATCGGCCTTCATGCCTGCGGCCAGGTCGACTTGCTCGTCGACGATCTGGCCGATGAGCTTTCCGCGCACGGCGAGGTTCGCGTAGCGGAAGTCGGGCGTGCGGGCGGCGAGCCGGCCCGCGAGGACGTCGGCCCAGCCCCGGTACGAGCCGTCGGGCTTCAGGTCCGACATACCCTCGGTGAAGCTGTCGCCGAGGGCGACGAGACTGGTGTAGGTGGCATTGATCTCCATGGCGGAGAGATCATACCGCGCGGTATGCGCGGGATGCCGTGGAGAACCCGGGAGGGGAAGACCCGATGAGCGACGCGCTGCTGAGCACACTGGCGGAGGCCCTGGCCGAGCTGGTGACGGCCGTCGAGACCAGTGACGACGACGTCCTGGACCCCGACACGGCGGTGAAGTGGCTGGAGGGCACGGGGCACACGCTCGCCGGGCTCCCGGCGGCCGACCGGCGCGCCCTCGACGGGCACTTCCGCGCGGCGGCCCTGCGCCGGCCGGAGGGACCCTGGCGGGACGAGCTGCTCAAGGTCTCGGAGGGCTTCGGCCTCACCGAGGACACCCACGCCGCCGCCTGCGCGGCCGTCGCCGAGCGGGCCCGCCGCTTCGGCGCCGCCGTCCGGGACGCCGACCCCGCCACCCCCGTGCCCACCTGCCCCGGCTGGACCCTCGCCGAGCTGACCCGGCACCTCGGCACCGTCCACCGCTGGGCGGAACACCTCGTACGCACCGGGGCCACCGCCCGCGTCCCCGCCCGCGACCTCCCCCTCGACCTGCCGGGCGACCCCGCCGCGTACCCCGACTGGTTCGCCGCCGGCGCCGAGACCCTCGTCGCGACCCTCCGCGCCGCCGACCCGGACACCCCGCTCTGGTCCCCGGGACCCGAACCGCGCGCCGGGTACTACCCGCGCCACGTCCTCTTCGAGGCCGTCGTGCACCTCGCCGACGCCGAGATCGCCCTCGCCGGGGCGGCCGGACCGATCGACCCCGGCACGGCCGCCGAGGGCATCGAACACCACCTCGCCACCCTCCTGTACGTCCCGCGGACCGCCGAGCGGATCGCCCAGCTCGACCGCGACGGCGACCTGCTCCGGCTCACGGCCACGGACACCGGTACCGTCTGGACGCTCACGCTCGGCGGGGGCGGCTTCACCTGGCGGCGCGGAAACGCGGCGTCCGCCGCGCGTACGGAACCGACCGCGAGCGTCACCGGCGCCGGCGACGAGCTGCTGCTCCTGCTGCACCGCCGGTACGCCGCCGACGACCCGCGCTTCGCGCACTCCGGGGACCGCGGCCTCCTCGACGCCTGGCTGACCGCCACCGCGCTCTGAGACCCCGCACGACCCGAGAACGCCCGAAGGGCCCCGGGAAGACTCCCGGGGCCCTTCGGCGTCACGCGGTACGGGTCACGGTGCCGCCGGGCGCCCCACCAGTTCGCGCAGCACGTCCTCCATCGTCACGAGACCGGCCGGCTTGCCGTCCTCGTCGAGGACCGCCGCCAGATGCGTACGGCTCCGGCGCATCGCGGTCAGGACGTCGTCCAGCGGCGTGGCCGCCCGGACGCGGGCGATCGGCCGCAGCGCCGAGACCGGGAACGGCAGATCGCGCGGAGTGACGTCCAGGGCGTCCTTGACGTGCAGATAGCCGAGGATCGTGCGCTCCGAGTCGACCACGGGGAAGCGCGAGTAGCCCGTCGACGCCGACAGCGCCTCCAGCTCCTCGGGAGTGGTGCCGACCTGCGCGTACACCACCTTCTCCGCCGGCATCACGACGTCCCGGACCGGACGGCGGCCCAGCTCCAGGGCGTCGTGCAGCCGCTCGGCGGCCCGGTCGTCCAGGAGTCCGGCGTGACCCGCGTCGGTGACCATGCGGGCCAGCTCGTCGTCCGAGAACGTCGCCGCGACCTCGTCCTTTACGTCCACCCGCAACAGCTTGAGCAGCGCGTTGGCGAAGGCGTTGATCGTGAAGATCACCGGACGCAGCGCCCGCGCGAGCGTCACCAGCGGCGGGCCGAGGATCAGCGCGGTGCGCGTCGGCTCCGCGAGCGCGATGTTCTTCGGCACCATCTCGCCCAGCAGCATGTGCAGGTACGTCGCCACCGACAGCGCGATCACGAACGAGATCGGGTGCACCAGACCGTGCGGCACGCCCACCGCGTCGAAGACCGGCTCCAGGAGGTGGGCGATGGCCGGCTCGGCGACGATGCCGAGGACCAGGGTGCAGAGGGTGATGCCGAGCTGCGCCGCCGCGAGCAGCGCGGAGACGTGCTCAAGGCCCCAGATGACGCTGCGCGCCCGCCGGTTCCCGGACTCGGCCAGCGGCTCGACCTGACTGCGGCGGACCGAGATCAGGGCGAACTCGGCGCCGACGAAGAAGGCGTTGACGACCAGGGTCAGCAGACCGATCAACAGCTGGATCACGATCATCGGCGGGCCTCCCCGGTCTGGTCGGAGTCATGCGAGGCGGTGTGCGCGGGGGCGTGCATCAGCACGCGCGCCGCGCGCCGCCCCGAGGCGTCCACGACGTCGAGCCGCCAGCCGGCCAGCTCCACGCTGTCGCCGACGGCCGGGATGCGGCCCAGCTCGTTCGCGAGGACACCCGCGAGCGTCTCGTACGGGCCGTCCGGCACATGGAGGCCGATCGCCTCCACCTGGTCCGTACGGGCGGCGCCGTCCGCGGACCACAGCTCGCGGCCGTCGGCGTCCTCGCCCGCCCGCGCCAGGTCCGGCGTCTCGTGCGGGTCGTGTTCGTCGCGGACCTCGCCGACGACCTCCTCGACGATGTCCTCCAGGGTCACGACGCCGGCCGTACCGCCGTACTCGTCGATGACGACGGCCATCGTCTGCTTGCCGGACAGCCGGTCGAGGAGACGGTCCACGGTCAGGGTCTCCGGGACGAGCAGCGGCTCGCGCAGCATCTCGCCGATCCGGCGGCGTGCCCGCTCGCCGGCCGGTATGGCCAGCACGTCCTTGATGTGCGCGATGCCGACGACCGAGTCGAGGTTGCCCCGGTAGACGGGGAAGCGGGAGAGGCCGGTCGCGCGGGTCGCGTTCGCCACGTCCTCGGCGGTGGCCTGCACCTCGAGGGCGGTGACCTGGACGCGGGGCGTCATCACGTTCTCCGCGGTCAGCTCCGCCAGGTTGAGCGTGCGGACGAACAGCTCGGCCGTGTCCGCCTCCAGGGCGCCCTCCTTCGCGGAGTGCCGGGCGAGCGCCACGAGCTCCTTCGGGGAACGCGCGGAGGCCAGCTCCTCGGTCGGCTCCATGCCGATGCGGCGCAGGATCCGGTTCGCGGTGTTGTTGAGGTGGCTGATCAGCGGCTTGAAGGCGGCCGTGAACACCCGCTGCGGGGTCGCCACCACCTTCGCGACCGCGAGGGGCGAGGAGATCGCCCAGTTCTTCGGGACCAGCTCGCCGACGACCATCAGGACGACGGTCGAGAAGGCCGTGCCGAGGACGAGGGCGACCGAGGAGGCCACGGAGGTGGAGAGGCCGAGGGCCTCGACCGGGCCCCGGATCAGCTTGGCGATCGAGGGCTCGGCGAGCATGCCGACGACCAGATTGGTGACGGTGATGCCGAGCTGGGCGCCGGAGAGCTGGAAGGTGAGCGAACGGACGGCCTTGAGCGCGCCCGCCGCGCCGCGCTCGCCGCGCTCCGCGGCGGCTTCGAGCTCGCCGCGCTCGACCGTCGTCAGCGAGAACTCGGCCGCGACGAAGGCACCGCACAGCAGCGAGAGCAGGAGCGCAAGGACGAGCAGGAGCACTTCGGTCATCGGTTCACCTCCGTCCCATGATCAGTCAGGGGGGAGGGGATCGCTCGATGTCGGAACGTGGAACCAGTGCTACTGGGAGGCTCGCCCATGGGCGGACGCTCACACCTTTCGATAGTCGGGATGAGGAACCATAGTAAAGGACGGGCAAAACCGGGTGATGATCAGCCGTCGAGCGGCTTCACCCAGCGGCGCCAGTGGTCCTGGCGCTCGTACCCGGCGGCCGTCCACAGCCGTCGGCCCGTCTCGTTCGCCTCCAGGACCATCGCGTCCACGCGCCGGCCGCCGAGCGCGGCGAACCGCTCGTCGGCCGCGCGCAGGAGCGCGGTGGAGATGCCGCGCCGGCGGTGGGAGGGCAGCACGGCGAGCCGGTAGAGGGAGGCGCGCCAGCCGTCCCAGCCGGCGATCACGGACCCCACGATCAGACCGTCGGCCAGCGCGAGGATGAGGGCGTCCGGATCCCGCTCGACCAGCCGACCGACCCCGTGCACGTCGTCCGATATGGACGTCCCCTCGGCGGACTCCTTCCAGAAGGCCAGGACGGCCTCGGCCTCGTCGGGCAGGGCGGCGCGTATCCGCAGATCGATCATGGCCGGATCCCATCACGCGGGCCGGGACCGGTGCCAGGGAGTTCCGCCGGGTGGGACACGGGTTCACATCCGGGCCACGCCCAGGACACACGGGGAGGTCGGCAGGCGCGGCCCGTTCTCCGGGAGGTCGAAGGAGCGGTACGGGCCGAGGGAGAAGCCCGCCGCCCGGATCGCCGCGAGCGGGTCCCGTGCGGTGTGGCAGCCGCCGAAGAGGAGTGGCCAGACCGTACGGTCCAGGCCCCGCTGCACCCGGGCGAGCCCGGGCGTCCCCGCCGCCACGTGCTCGAAGAACCGGAGCTCGCCGCCGGGGCGCAGGACGCGCCGCACCTCCGCGAGGGCCTGCGGCACGTTCCGTACCGTGCACAGGACGAGCGAGGCCACGGCCGCGTCGAAGACACCGTCCTCCGCAGGCAGCTCCTCCGCGGTGCCCGGCCGCACGGTCACGGGGACGGTCGCCCGCCGCGCGGCCTCCTCGGCGAGCCGCCGCAGGCCGGGTTCCGGTTCGACGGCGACGACCTCGGAGACACCGGCCGGGTAGTACGCGAAGTTCAGTCCGTTCCCCGCGCCGATCTCGACGACCCGGCCGGTGAGACCGGACAGGAGCTCCTCGCGCAGGGCGGCGAGCCCGCCGCGCGCGTCGGCCGTCACGCTGACGCGGGCGTAGAAGCGCGCGAAGAGAGGGTGGTGGACACGGGGTCCGGGGGAGCCGGGGCGCGAGGAGGTCATGGGGTGTCCCTCATCCGGTCACGAAGCAGAACTCGTTGCCCTCCGGGTCCCGCATGACCTGGAAGGAGCCCTGCTCGTCCGTCACGAGACCGCCGACACGGACCGCGCCGGCGGGCCCGGCCTCGGTGGCGGCCCGGTCCGGGTCCGCCACCGTCAGGTCGAGATGGATCCGGTTCTTCACGGACTTGCCCTCCGGCACGCGCTGGAAGGCGAGCCGGACGAACTCCGGCGGGTCGACGTACGACCAGTCGCCGGAGCGGTCGACCGGATCACCGCCGAGGAGTCCCGCCCAGAAACGGACGAGGGCGGCCGGATCGGCACAGTCGAAGACGATCTCCTGAACGTGAGCGCGCATGCGCCCAGCGTACGGAGTCCGCCACGGATCGGCGCCCGAAGCCGGGCCCCGGGTCAGCCCCCGAAGCCGGTTCCCGGGTCAGCCCCCGAAGCCGGTCCCGGCGTCGGCAGTCGGTTCCGGGCCGAACTCCGCCCCGAAGGCCTTCGCGTCCCACGTTCCGCCGAGCGCCGGCGCCAGCCAGCCGCCCGCCGCGGCGCGGAACCCCGCCGGGTCGAGCGCCCCCGAACCCTCCGGTACGGCCCCGAGCAGGGGCGCGCCCGCCGACTCCGGCAGGTCCGCGAGGTTGCAGCGGGCCGCCAGGTCCGGCGCGGCCGGCCAGCTGCCGACCACGACACCGAGCTGTTCGATGCCGCGTGCCGCCAGTGCCTCGGCCGTCAGGGCCGTCGTGTTGAGCGTCCCGAGACCCGCCGGGACCACGCACAGGACGGGGGCGCCGAGGAGCGCCGCCGCGTCCGCGAGCGTGCCGCCCTCCTCGTCGAAGCGGACGAGCAGTCCGCCCGCCCCCTCCACGAGCACCAGGTCGTGCGAGGCGGCCAGGGCACGGGCCGCCTCGGCCACCTGCAGGGGCCCGACGGGGGCGAGCCCGGCCCGCCGGGCGGCCGTGCCCGGGGCCAGCGGTTCCGGGAACCGCCCCAGCTCGACCGAGGCCGCGGCGCCGGACAGCCGGATCACCTCGTCCGCGTCCCCCGTCTCGTCGGGGCCGACCCCGGTCTGCGCGGGCTTCAGGACCGCGACCGACCGCCCCGCGGCCGTGGCCACCGCGGCCACCGCCGCGGTCACGACCGTCTTGCCGATCTCCGTTCCCGTACCGCTGACGACGATGATTCCCACTGCTGTCCTCACTCTTCCGATCAGCCCGCGGCCGCCGCCGCGCACACCGCGGCGCAGATCCGGGCCAGGTCCTCGTCGCCCGTCACGTACGGCGGCATCGTGTAGACGAGGTCGCGGAACGGGCGTACCCACACGCCCTCCCGGACCGCGGCCCGCGTCGCCGCCGCCATGTCGACCGGGTGGTCGAGCTGGACGACACCGATCGCGCCGAGCACCCGCACCTCGCGGACGCCGGGCAGCTCGGCGGCGGGGGCGAGCCCCTCGCGCAGTCCCGCCTCGATCCGCTTCACCTCGACCTGCCAGTCCTGCGAGAGCAGCAGGTCGATCGAGGCGCAGGCCACCGCCGAGGCCAGCGGGTTGCCCATGAAGGTCGGCCCGTGGGCCAGGACCGGGACCTCACCCTGGGAGATCCCGTCGGCGACCCGGCTCGTGCAGAGGGTCGCCGCCATCGACAGGTATCCGCCCGTCAGCGCCTTGCCCAGGCACATGACATCGGGGGAGACGCCCACCCGATCAGCGGCGAACAGCGTGCCCGTACGCCCGAATCCGGTGGCGATCTCGTCGAACACGAGCAGCACGTCGTGCGCGTCGCAGGCCTCACGGAGCACCCGCAGGTACTCCGCGTCGTGGAAGCGCATCCCGCCCGCGCCCTGCACCACCGGCTCCACGATCACCGCGGCCAGCTCGTGCGCGTGCTTCCCGATCTCGGTCCGCAGCAGCTCCGCGTACGACTCCTCGTACGTGGCCGGCGGGGCGTCCACGAACACCTGCGGCTGGAGGACGCCGGTCCACAGCTCGTGCATCCCGCCGTCGGGGTCGCACACGGACATCGGCTGCCAGGTGTCCCCGTGGTACCCGCCGCGCCAGGTGAACATCCGCTGCTTCTCGGGGCGGCCCAGGGAGCGCCAGTACTGCAGGCACATCTTGACCGCGACCTCGACGGAGACGGAGCCCGAGTCGCTGAGGAAGACGTGCCGCAGCGGCTCGGGGGTGATCTCGACGAGCCGCGCGGCGAGCCGGACGGCCGGCTCATGGGTGAGCCCGCCGAACATGACGTGGCTCATCCGGTCCAGCTGGCCGCGTACGGCGTCGTTGAGCACCGGGTGGTTGTATCCGTGGATCGCCGACCACCAGGAGGACATGCCGTCGATCAACTCGGCACGGCCCTCGGAGGGTTCGGCGAGCCGCAGGCGTACCCCGGACGCGGACTCGACGACCAGCGGGTCCGTACGGCCCGGCATGGGGCCGTACGGATGCCAGACGTGCGCCCGGTCCAGGGCGATCAGTTCCTCGTTGCGCATGGACGTCACGCGTTCGGTGCGAGGTCCGTGCCGGCCCCCCGGCGGCGCACGGCGACGAGGTCGGTCCGCGCCTGGTTCGCCGCGGCCTCGGTGGGCTCCGCGGGCTCGGGCACGGTGTGACCGCCGCAGGGACCGCAGCCGCCACCGGCCTCGGCGTGCGAACCGCAGCCCGCGCCCTCCGCCGCGTCGTGCGAGCCGCAGCCCGCCGACGCCTGGGAACCGCAGCCGCCGCCGGCCGCGGCGGCACCCGCCGCGGCGAGCGCGTCCGCGCGGTGCTTCGGGAGCGTCGTCGTGCCCGCGCCCTCCACCTCGAAGCCCGCGTCCGCGATCATGTCGAGGTCGGCCTGGCCGGCCTGGCCCTCGCTCGTCAGGTAGTCGCCGAGGAAGATCGAGTTCGCGATGTTCAGCGCCAGCGGCTGCATCGAGCGCAGGTGCACCTCACGGCCGCCCGCGATCCGCACCTCGACGTCGGGGCAGACGAACCGCACCATCGCGAGGATCCGCAGACAGCGCTGCGGGGTGAGGTTCCACTCCTTCGCGAGCGGCGTGCCCTCGAAGGGGATGAGGAAGTTGACCGGCACCGAGTCCGAGTCCAGGTCGCGCAGCGCGTACACGACGTCGACGAGGTCCTCGTCGGTCTCGCCCATGCCCGCGATCAGACCGGAGCAGGCCGACAGACCGGCGGCGTGCGCCTTCTGCACGGTGTCCACCCGGTCCGCGTACGTGTGGGTCTTGGTGATCCCCTCGTACGTCGCCTCGGACGTGTTCAGGTTGTGGTTGTACGCGTCGGCGCCGGCGTCCCGCAGCCGCTCCGCCTGGCCGTCCGAGAGCAGACCGAGGCAGGCGCACACCTCGACGCCCTCGTTCTGCTCCTTGATCGCCTCGATGGTCCTGCCGACCCGCTCGACGTCCCGGTCCGTCGGACCGCGCCCGCTCGCCACCAGGCAGACCCGCTTGGCCCCGCCCGCGACACCCGCCGCGGCGGCCTGGGACGCCTCGTCCGGCTTCAGCCACGTGTACTTGAGGATCTCGGCCTTGGAGCCCAGCCGCTGCGAACAGTACGAGCAGTCCTCGGGGCACAGCCCCGACTTCAGGTTGACGAGGTAGTTGAGCTTCACCCGCCGCCCGAACCACTGACGGCGCACCTTGCCGGCCGCCGCCACCACATCGAGCAGCTCGTCGTCGGAGGTCGCCAAAACGGCGAGCGCTTCTTCACGGGTCGGCAGCTCGCGCCGCAGCCCCTTCTCCACCAGCGTGTTCAGCAGGTCCATAAGCGCTGATCCTTGCCTACCGCCCACCCCCGGGCCAAGGAGGATCCGAACAAACGCCGCCGAACGAGGTGTGTGGATGACCACATCCCGACCTCGGCACACTCCGGTTAGGGTCTGTGCGCTGCCTACAAAAGGATCGCCGCATGCCACAGGCCGACGACGCCCGGGCCGAGGGCCCGCGCCGGACCGCGTTCGACTGGACCGACGCCGAGGCGCGCCGCCGTGCGGAAGCCGGTCTCGTCCGTACGCTGCGGCCCCGGTCCGCCGAGTCGGAGCTCCTCGACCTGGCGAGCAACGACTACCTCGGCCTCACCCGCCGACCGGAGGTCACCGAGGCGGCGGCCGAGGCGGCGCGCCGCTGGGGCGCCGGCGCCACCGGCTCACGGCTCGTCACCGGGACGACCCGGCTGCACACCCGGCTCGAACGCGAACTCGCCGAGTTCTGCGGCTTCGAGGCGGCCCTCGTCTTCTCCTCCGGCTACGCCGCCAACCTCGCCGCGCTCACGGCCCTCGGCGGCCGGGACGCGCTGATCGTCTCGGACGCCTCCAACCACGCCTCGATCGTGGACGGCTGCCGGCTCGCGCGCGCCGAGACGGCCGTGGTGCCGCACGCCGACCCCGACTCCGTACGCAAGACCCTGGAGGCGCGGCCGGACCTCCGGGCGCTCGTGGTCAGCGACTCCGTCTTCTCCGTCGACGGCGACAAGGCGCCGCTGCCGGAGCTCGCCGACGCCTGCCGCGCCCACGGCGCCGGGTTCGTCGTCGACGACGCCCACGGCTTCGGCGTCCTCGGCGACGGCGGGCGGGGCGCCCTGAACGAAGCGGGCCTCGCGGGCGACGAGGACGTCGTCGCGACCCTCACCCTCTCCAAGTCCCTGGGCAGCCAGGGCGGCGCGGTCCTCGGCCCCGCCCGGGTCGTCGAGCACCTGGTGAACGCGGCGCGCACCTTCATCTTCGACACCGGGCTCGCCCCGGCCGCGGCGGGCGGCGCGCTGGCGAGCCTGCGGCTGATCGCCGCCGAACCGGCGCTCGCCGGGCGGGCGCGGACCGTCGCGACCACCTTGTACGAGCGCCTCACGGCGGCCGGACTGACCGCCGCGCGGCCGGACGCGGCCGTCGTCTCGGTGCGCGCCCCCTCGCCGGAGGCAGCGCTGCGCTGGGCGGCCGACTGCCGCGAACAGGGCCTGGCGGTCGGGTGTTTCCGGCCCCCGTCCGTACCGGACGGCATCTCGCGGCTCCGGCTCACGGCCCGCGCCGACCTCACGGACGCCGACCTCGCACGGGCGGTGGAGACGATCCTGCGCACCGCGCCCGCCGCCTGAGGCTAGCCCAAGAGCGTTCCCGGGCAGCAGAGTTCACCGCTTCGGGCGATAGATGGCCACATTTCGTGGTGGAAGGCCACACGGGGCGGCACGATCGGTGGCACTGACGCGAAGCGCAATCCGGGGTGGTGTCCCCGGCGGGAAAGGGACAGCGCTGCCATGGCAGACCATCAGGAAGCATCCGCCACTCTGCCGAGCGATCCCGCGTCGGTCCGCACGGCACGGAGATGGGTCGCGGACGTCCTGGGGGACTGGGGGCTCGACGACGACGCGGAGATCGCGGACTCGATCCGGCTCATCGTCTCGGAGCTGGCGACCAACGCCGTCCAGCACACCTTCGGGCAGTCGCCCACCTTCACGGTCGACCTCCGCCTGGAGCGGGAGGAGTGCCTGCGCATCGGTGTGACGGACAGCCATCCCCGCTGGCCCCGCCGCCTCCCGGCGGCGGTCCAGCAGGACAACGGTCGCGGCATGGTCATCATCCGCGTCCTCGCGGCGGAGGCCGGCGGCCGCCTCTCGGTCACGCCGACCCAGGAGGGCGGCAAGACCGTCTGGATCACCCTCCCGTGGGCGATGGCGCCGGTGTAGGGGGCTCGTACCGCCGAGGGGAGGCGTGAGGCAGAGCGAGGCGTGAGGCAGAGCGAGGCGTGCGGCTGAGCAAGGCCGTGCGGCCGAGCAGGCCGTCCGGCTGCGAGAGGCCGTCCGGCTGCGCGAGGCGTGAGGCCGGCAGGAGGTGCGGCGGCGCCACCGCACCCTCCGGCTCGCTCGGGTCAGTGCCCGGGGTACGTCATCGGACGCGGCCGTAGTAGACCTTCGACGACCAGATCTTGTCGAGCTTCACCCAGGAGCCCGTCTTGGGCGAGTGCCAGATCTTGCCGCTGCCGGCGTAGATGCCGACGTGGTAGACCCTTCCGCCGGAGTGGAAGAAGACCAGGTCGCCCTTCTGCCGGGTGGACGAGGAGATGTGCCGGGTCTTGTTGTACTGCTGCTGCGCGGTGCGAGGCAGCGACTTGCCCGCCTTCTTGTACGCGTAGAGCGTCAGACCGGAGCAGTCGAACCGGGTGGGTCCGGTCGATCCGTACCGGTAGGGCGATCCTTTCTTCGACGCGGCGACGCTCAGTGCCTTGTTCGCGTGTGTCGTCGCTGCCTGGGCCTCCGACGCCGCACCTGGTGCGAACAGCGTGCCGCCGACGGCGGCGAGGGTGAGAGCCGAGACGGCTCCGGCCCGGGACAGCAGGGACGGGACATGCATCTGCGCGGTCATGCGCAACCCTTCGTCAGCCGCCTGCGAAGGATGACCTGTCGGGTTCGGGCTGGCGAAGATGCCCGGCCGCGGCTGCGGCTTCACCCCAAGGAACGGGCCCGCTGCGGTGACAGCGCGAACGTTCCGTACTGATTGGGTCCTCCACTCCTGCCGATCCACTCCTGTCGACCAGACGTCCGGGACAGCGGCAGGACTCGGCGTCCGCCCGGACCGCCCCGCCGCGGTGGCGGGGGCTTGTCGTCGACAGGGATCTTGACCCACGACATGGGCGAAAACCGAGCTGAAACGGCGATATGTGAGGCTCCTCACGACTGATCCGTTCGGGTGGACAGACGGCCTTCGTGATCTTCGGAGGTTTGGCCTACGAGCCGCGTACCAGCGATGGAACGTTCGATTCCGCCAAATGTGTACACCTGTTGCGCAACTCGCCCGCTTCATATGTCGACTCGTCGACTACGCTGAACGGGCGAGGGATTCTGCGGTGCGTGTCGCCCGACCGGACCTCGACACGACACGCGGAAATGTCAACTCGCGCGAGCGCGGGGGACGGTGACGCGGTCGGCCCGGCGCTCCCCGTCCAACACCCTTAGGGCGCGCGCCAATGTGTCCGCGTGGACCTCGGTCTCGCCTCGTTCATGCATGAGCGTCAGGGCCTCGCGCAGCGCCTCCGCGCGTCCCACCAGGGCCTGAGCCGCACGCAACGCCCCATAGGTATGCGTACTTCTGGATGGATTGATCTTCCCTAGGAGGTCGACGACTTCGAGGTACGCGTCGACGAGATCGCCCTCGGCCCGCGTCAGGGCCGGCAGCGGCGGCAGCTCGGGGACCACGGCCGCTTCACCGCGCCGTACCGCCGGCGGCGGCGCGCCGGTTCGCGACGACATGGTCCGCCAGGCCGTACGCGACGGCCGCCGGCGCGTCCAGGACGGTCAGGCGGTCGATGTCGGCGTCGATCCGCTCCGGGTCCTGCCCGGTGTGCTCGGCGAGCATCCCCGCGACCAGCGCGCGCAGCCGCAGCAGTTCGCTCGCCTGGAGGTCGAGATCGCTGAGCTGCCCCTGGAGGGGCTCGTCCAGGGTCGGCTGCCGGAGCGTGACCCGGGCGCCGGGCAGGATCAGGCGCTTGCCCGGCGTGCCGGCCGCGAAGAGTACGGCCGCGGTGGAGACGGCCTGGCCCAGGCAGGTGGTCTCCACGTCGCAGGAGAGCGTCCGCATCGTGTCGTAGATCGAGGTCATGGCGGTGATGGAGCCGCCGGGGGAGTTGATGTAGAGGGAGATGTCCTGGCCCGGCGACGCGTGGTCGAGGTACAGGAACTGGGCGATGGCGTCGTTGGCCGAGGTCTCGTCGACCGGCGTGCCGAGGAAGACGATCCGGGACTCGAGGAGCTTCGAGTACGGATCGAGGGTCCGGGTCCCGAAGCTGGTCCGCTCCGTGAACTCGGGCAGAACGTAGCGCGCGTCCATGGCTGAGCACCTCCATCGATCTCTCTGGCAAAAATGTACAGGACGTACAGCCCGTAAGATGGGGAGCATGACCTACGAGATCCCGGTGACGCAAGCGCGGGCTGAGCTCGCCGACCTCATCAACCGCGTCGTGTACGGCGGTGAGCGCGTGGTCGTCACCCGCCACGGGAAGCCGCTCGTCGCCCTGGTCTCGGCCGCTGACCTGGAGGCTTTGGAGGCGGCGCCGGAGCCGGCGGAGGAGCAGGTGATCAGCTCGGTCTCCACTCTGCGGCCGCTCGACTCCGCCATGGGCGAACAGCGCCGCTTCGGCATCGCCGCCCACCACCGCGATCCCGGCGCCTCGTAGGGGCTGCCGGGACGGACGACGACAGCCGGGTGCCCCTCTCCACTGGAGAGGGGCACCCGGCTGTCGTCCGTCCCGGCCCGGCGTGATTCCGGTACGGGCTCGATCGTGGGGCTCAGCCCACCGGCGTCGGCGTCGGCGCCGGCTCCGGAACCCGGGGGGTCGCCGGCTCCGCGCGCCGCACGCGGCCACCCAGCAGGATCGCGGTCAGGCCCGCGACGGCCCAGAGGGCGAGGACCAGGATCGGGCCGCCCGCCGCCGCCCCGTCGAAGGACGAGACGGAGCGGAGGGCCGAGCCCGCGGCGCCCGGCGGCAGCAACTGGCCGAGCGCGCCCACGGCGGTGGGCAGCAGCTCCGGCGCGCTCGCGATCCCCGAGAAGGGGTTGCCGAGCAGGATCATCAGGAACGCCCCGAGTCCGAGGCCCGGCTTGCCGATGAGTGCGGCCAGTCCCGCGAGCGCCGAGCCGATCGCCAGGACCGTGAGGGCGAGGAGTCCGGCCTCCGCCCACCAGTTCCCGCCGAGCGCGCCGAGCCAGGTGTCGGCGAGGGCCGCGCCGACGAGTCCCGCGAGGGCCGCGGCCCCGGAGAGGGCGGCCACCGCACGGGTCCCGCGCAGCCCCAGGAGAGTGGTGACGGCGCCGGCCGCCGCCCCCGCCAGGGCGAGCGGCAGCAGGCTCGAGGCGAGTACGGCCCCGCGCGGATCGCCCGAGGGGGCCGCGACCACGTCGGTGACCGGGATCGTCGTGCCCTCGGGAGCCTGGGCGGTCACGGCCTCGCGCAGCAGCCCGGCCACCACGGGGCTCGCCGCCGAGGCGGTCAGGAGCTCCGTACCGCCCGGGGTCACGACGACCGCTCCGTATACATCCCTGTTCTCGATGGCGGCACGGGCCGCGGCGCCGTCCTCGTAGCGGTGGACCTCGAAGGCGCCCTCGTGGCGGTCGAGCCCACGCTCCACGGCGGTGGCCGCCGTCGCGGGACCGGCGACGCCGATCGGCAGATCGCGGGGGGCCGTCCGGGCCGCGGGCCACGCGAAGGCCCAGAGGGCCAGGGCCACGACGGTCGGGATCAGCACCATCACCGCGATGGTGCGGCGCCCCGCGCCGGCGGCGGGGGCGGTGGCGGTGGCGGACATGGCGTCCTCGATTCAAAGAGAAGGATCGTTCGTTTTACTGTGTTGCCACTGTCCTGCGGGGCCGGGAAGTTGTCAAGAATGAATATTCGTTTTAGGTTCGCCCCATGGCTCGTGTATCCCAGGAACACCTCGACGCCCGGCGGCGGCAGATCCTCGACGGCGCGGCGCGCTGCTTCGCCCGCAACGGCTTCCACGCGACGTCCATGCAGGACGTACTGACCGAGGTGGGTCTCTCGGCCGGCGCGGTCTACCGGTACTTCCGCGGCAAGGACGAACTCATCGGGGCCATCGCCGGCGAGGCCTTCGCCGGCATCCGGAGCGCGTTCGAGGAGGCGTCCAGGGCCACCCCGCCCCCCACCCCCGACGTGCTGCTCGGAGCGGTGCTCCGGCTCTTCCTGGAGGAGCGGATCGAGGGCGCGGACCGGCAGGCCTTCGCGCGGCTGATCATCCAGGTGTGGACGGAGACCCTGCGGAACGAGGAACTGGCGAAGACCCTCGCGGAGGGCTACCAGGGGATGCGCGCCGCCTGGACGGAGCTGGTGGCCGCCTACCGCGAGAGCGGCCTCCTGCACGCCGACGTCCCCGCCGACCACGTGGCCCGGACCCTCATCGCCGTCGCGCAGGGCTTCATCGCCCAGCAGGCGCTCTTCGGGGACGTGGCCGTCGAGATCCTGGAGGACGGTCTCCGGGGGCTGATGTCCATGTCGGTCGATCCGATCCGATGATCATGGAAATGCAAAGCCGGAGTTAACGAGCCGGAAAAACTTCCGCCCTAACGTGCAATGTCTGGCCGCGTGCCGCTTCTCCGCAGCTCAACAAGGTGTTGACGCTGGGTAGGGTCCGCAGCTGTCCGGGTCCCGTCCCGGTAGACGACCGTGAGGTGGAAGAGTGCAACTGAGCCCGCACGAACAGGAACGCCTGCTCATTCATGTCGCTGCCGACGTGGCCGAGAAGCGCCGGGCGCGGGGTGTGAGGCTCAACCACCCCGAGGCCGTCGCCCTGCTCACCTCCCACATCCTGGAAGGTGCCAGGGACGGCCGCACCGTCGCCGAACTCATGGCCTCCGGCCGCAAGGTGCTCTCCCGCGCGGACGTCATGGACGGCATCCCCGAGATGATCCACGACGTCCAGGTCGAGGCCACCTTCCCGGACGGCACCAAGCTCGTCACCGTCCACGACCCCATCGTCTGAGCGGGGCGCGCGATGATCCCCGGAGAGATCCTGTACGCCGAGGAGCCCGTCACCCTCAACGAGGGGCGCCCCGTCACCCGTGTGACCGTGCTGAACGCCGCCGACCGGCCCGTCCAGGTCGGCTCCCACTACCACTTCGCCGAGGTCAACCCCGGCCTGGAGTTCGACCGCGCCGCCGCGCGCGGGCGGCGCCTCCACATCGCCGCGGGGACCGCCGTCCGCTTCGAGCCCGGCATCCCCGTCGAGGTCGAGCTCGTCCCGATCGCGGGCCGCCGGATCGTCCCGGGCCTGCGCGGCGAGACCGCGGGTCCCCTCGATGCCGACGCAATCCCCGACGCCACCGCCGCCGCCGACGCAACCCCCGACGCCACCGCCACCGCCGGGGTCGCCGGCCCGAACGGAGGCCCCCGTGCCTGACCTGCACCGCGCCGTCTACGCCGATCTGTTCGGCCCCACCGCCGGCGACCGCCTCCGGCTCGCCGACACCGACCTCCTCGTCGAGATCGAGGAGGACCGCTGCGGCGGTCCCGGCCGCGCCGGCGAGGAGGCCGTCTTCGGCGGCGGCAAGGTCGTCCGCGAGTCCATGGGCCAGGCCCGCACCACCCGCGCCGAGGGCGCCCCCGACACCGTGATCACCGGAGCAGTGATCATCGACCACTGGGGCATCGTCAAAGCCGACATCGGCATCCGCGACGGCCGGATCACCGGCATCGGCAAGGCCGGCAACCCCGACACCATGGACGGGGTCCACCCCGACCTCGTGATCGGCCCCGAGACCGAGGTCATCGTCGGCAACGGCAAGATCATCACTGCCGGCGCCGTCGACGCCCATGTCCACTTCATCTCCCCGACCGTCGTCGAGCAGGCGCTCGCCACCGGCGTCACCACACTCGTCGGTGGCGGCACCGGACCGGCCGAGGGCACCAAGGCGACCACCATCACGCCCGGCCCGTGGCACCTGGCCCGGATGTTCGAGGCCCTGGACACCTTCCCCGTCAACATCGGCCTGCTCGGCAAGGGCAACACCATGTCCCGGGAGGCCATGTACTCCCAGCTCCGGGGCGGAGCCCTCGGATTCAAGATCCACGAGGACTGGGGCGCCACCCCGGCCGTCATCGACGCCTGTCTCGGCGTCTGCGAGGAGACCGGCGCCCAACTCGCCATCCACACGGACACCTTGAACGAAGCGGGCTTCGTCGGCGACACCCTCGCCGCCATCGCGGGCCGGACCGTCCACGCGTACCACACGGAGGGCGCCGGCGGCGGGCACGCTCCCGACATCATCACCGTCGTCTCCGAGCCGTACATCCTGCCCAGCTCGACCAACCCGACCCGCCCGCACACCGTCAACACCATCGAGGAACACCTCGACATGCTGATGGTCTGCCACCACCTCAACCCGGCCGTCCCCGAGGACCTCGCCTTCGCCGAGTCGCGCATCCGGCCCTCCACGATCGCCGCCGAGGACGTCCTCCACGACCTGGGCGCCATCTCGATCATCTCCTCCGACGCCCAGGCCATGGGCCGCGTCGGCGAGGTGATCATGCGGACCTGGCAGACCGCCCACGTCATGAAGAAGCGGCGCGGCGCCCTTCCCGGCGACGGCCGCGCCGACAACCACCGGGCCCGCCGCTACGTCGCCAAGTACACGATCAATCCGGCCGTCGCGCAGGGCATGGACCACCTCATCGGCTCGGTCGAGACCGGCAAACTGGCCGACCTCGTCCTCTGGGACCCCGCCTTCTTCGGCGTGAAGCCGCTCACCGTGATCAAGGGCGGGCAGATCGCGTACGCGCAGATGGGCGACGCCAACGCCTCCATCCCCACCCCGCAACCCGTCATGCCCCGCCCGATGTTCGGCGCGCTCGGCAGGGCGGCCGCGGCCGGCTCCCTCAACTTCGTCGCCCGGGCCGCGATCGAGGACGACCTGCCCCGGAAGCTGGGCCTGCACAAGGAGTTCACCGCCATCGGCGACACCCGGCGGGTCACCAAGGCCGACATGCGGGAGAACGACGCGCTGCCCCGGGTCGAGGTCGACGCCGACACGTTCACGGTGACCATCGACGGCGAGCCGGTCGAGCCGGCACCCGCCGCCGAACTGCCCATGGCCCAGCGCTACTTCCTCTTCTGACGGCGCGGACCCGATGACACGCTCCGCACTCCTCGTGCTCGCCGACGGACGGTTCCCCGCCGGTGGGCACGCCCACTCCGGCGGCGCCGAGGCCGCGGTCAAGGCCGGCCGCATCAAGAACGCCGACGACCTGGAGGCCTTCTGCCGAGGCCGGCTCCACACCACCGGCCTCACTTCGGCGGCCCTGGCCGCCGCCGCGGCGCACGGGCTCGACCCGTACGCGCTCGACGCGGCCGCCGACGCCCGCACGCCCTCACCCGCCCTGCGCGCCGCCGCCCGCAGGCTCGGCCGCCAACTGATGCGGGCCGCCCGCGCCACCTGGCCGAGCCCCGAACTCTCCGCCCTCGCGGCGGCCTTCCCGCGCGGCGCCCATCAGCCCGTCGTCCTCGGCGTCACCGCCCGGGCCGCGGGACTCGGCCCCGAGGACGCCGCCCACTGCGTCGCGTACGAGACGGTCGGCGGCCCCGCCACCGCCGCCGTACGCCTCCTCAGCCTCGACCCCTACCAGGCGACCGCCGTCCTCGCCCGCCTCGCGCCCGAGATGGACCACGTCGCCGACCGCGCGGCGGCCGTCGCCCGCCAGGGCGTCGAAGCTCTGCCGGCCGCCTCCGCGCCGCTGCTCGACCTCACCGCCGAACAGCACGCGGCCTGGCCCGTCCGTCTCTTCGCCTCGTAACCGCTCCGACAGGAGAGTCATGCACCTCGACCACGGTCACACCCACCACGGAGCCGTCTCCGCCGACGCCCACCGCCCCGACGGCACCCGCCGCGCCCTGCGCATCGGGCTCGGCGGACCGGTCGGCTCCGGCAAGACGGCCACCGTCGCCGCCCTCTGCCGGGTCCTGCGGGACACCCTGTCGCTCGCCGTCGTCACCAACGACATCTACACCCGTGAGGACGCCGAGTTCCTTCTCCGCAACGCCGTCCTGCCACCCGAGCGCATCCAGGCCGTGGAGACCGGGGCCTGCCCGCACACCGCCATCCGCGACGACATCTCCGCCAACCTCGAAGCCGTCGAGGAGCTGGAGGAGGCCGTCGGCCCGCTCGACCTCATCCTGGTCGAGTCCGGCGGCGACAACCTCACCGCCACCTTCTCCAAGGGTCTCGTCGACGCCCAGATCTTCGTCATCGACGTGGCGGGCGGCGACGACATCCCCCGCAAGGGCGGACCCGGCGTCACCACCGCCGACCTCCTCGTCGTCAACAAGACCGACCTCGCCCCCTACGTGGGCTCCGACCTGGAGCGGATGGCCCGCGACGCGAAGGAGCAGCGCGGCGAGCTGCCCGTCGCCTTCACCTCCCTGCGCGCCGAGAACGGCGTCGGGCCCGTCGCCGACTGGGTCCGCGCGCAGCTCGCCGCCTGGACCGAGGCCGGGGCCGAGGCCGGGGCGCGGACCGCGTGAGCCTGCGCGCCACCGCACGGATCGCGGCCGCCGCCGACGGCGGGCTGCCGCTGCTGGAAAGCGACGGGCCCCTCGCCCTGCGCCGCACCAGGGCCGCCGCCGGCTGGACCCGGGTCACCGTCGTCGGCGCGATGAGCGCCCCGCTCGGCGGTGACCGGCTCGCGATCGAGACCGACGTACGGGACGGGGCCCGGCTCCTGGTCGACGCCGCCGCCGCCACCCTCGCCCTGCCGGGCCGGAGCGCCGAGCCCGCCACGTACGACGTCCGGATCGCCGTGGGGGAGGAGGGCGTCCTCCGCTGGCTGCCCGAACAGCTCGTCTCCGCCCACGGCTCGGACCTGCGGATGCGTACCACCGTGGAGCTGGCCGCCACCGCCCGGCTCGTCCTCCGCGAGGAACAGATCCTCGGCCGGCACGGCGAACCGCCCGGCACCCTCGTCACCCGGCTCACGGTCCGCCGCGCCGGACGGCCCCTGCTCGACCAGGAGCTGGCGTACGGGCCGGGGGCCCCCGGCGGCTGGGACGGCGGAGCGGTCCTCGGCGGCCACCGGGCCACCGGGCAACTCCTCGTGGTCGACCCCGACTTCGCCGACAAACCGGTGGAGACCCGGCTCCTCGGGGAGGGAGCCGTGCTCGCCCCGCTCGCCGGCCCCGCTGCCCTCGTCACCGCCGTCGCCCCCGACGCCCTCGCGCTCCGCCGCCTCCTCGACACGGCCCTCACCGAACTCGCCCCGCTCTGAGGCGAGTCCGATGCGCGGCCGGTGCGAGTCCGGGCGGTCACCGCTCAGCGGTACACCGTTCACCGGTTATTGGTTCGGCAAAGAAACACGTGTACGCCCTTACCCCACGGCTGCCGGAGCGATAAAGATCATCCGGACAACCTGACACGCGGGGCTGCCACGGGGGCAGCGCCCACCCTGGGGGATACACGTGCGACGTACGGCAATGCTCGGCTCGGCCGGCACCCTGATAACCGGCACCCTCGTGGCGGGCGCTCTCGCGGCCCCGGCCGCGAGCGCCCACAACGACCGGAGCCCGCGCGACGCGGCGTCGATCGGCGTCGCCGTCGCCGCGGCCCGGGCCGCCCAGACGGGCATCGACTGGCAGGACTGCCCGGCCGACTGGGGCCTGGAGAAGCCGATCCAGTGCGGCTGGGTCACCGTCCCGGTCGACTACGCCAAGCCCGACGGCAAGAAGATCAAGATCGCGGTCGACCGGATCAACGCCACCGGCACCCCCGCCGAGCGCCAGGGCGCGCTCCTCTACAACCCGGGCGGCCCCGGCGGCTCCGGCCTCCGCTTCCCGCGCCGCGTCACCACCAAGAACGCGATCTGGGCGAACACCGCCAAGGCCTACGACTTCGTGGGCTTCGACCCCCGCGGCGTCGGCAAGTCCGCGCCCATCTCCTGCGTCGACCCGACCGAGTTCGTCAAGGGCCCCAAGCCCGACCCGGTCCCCGACACCGAGGCCGACAAGCGCGCGCAGCGCAAGCTCGCCGCCGAGTACGCCCAGGGCTGCGTGGAGAGGAGCGGCGACCTCCTGCCGTACATCAACACCCTCAACACCGCCCGCGACCTCGACGTCGTCCGCGCCGCGCTCGGCGAGACGAAGCTCAACTTCGTGGGCGTCTCCTACGGCACCTACCTCGGCGCGGTCTACGGCACGCTCTTCCCGACCCACGTCCGCCGCATGGTCCTCGACAGCGTCGTGAACCCCTCGACGCGCAAGATCTGGTACGAGGCCAACCTCGACCAGGACATCGCCTTCGAGGGCCGCCTCAAGGACTGGATGACCTGGGTCGCCCAGCACGACGCCACCTACCACCTCGGCGACACCCTGGCGGAGGTCCAGCAGCAGTGGGTGACCCTGCGCGCCGCCGCCAAGAAGGAGCCCCTCGGCGGCAAGGTCGGCCCGGCCGAGCTCATCGGCTTCTTCCAGAACGCCCCGTACTACGACTCCATGTGGGCCCCGGTCGCCGAGGCCTGGAGCGCGTACGCCGCGGGTGACCCGCAGCCGCTGATCGACAACGCGGCCTCCGACCCCACCGACACCGCCGGAAACGCCGCCTCGGAGAACGGCAACGCCGTCTACACCGCGGTCGAGTGCGCCGACGCCCCCTGGCCGACCAGCTGGAAGAAGTGGGACCGGGACAACAGCCGGCTCCACCAGCAGTACCCGTTCATGACCTGGTCCAACGCCTGGATGAACCTGCCGTGCGCCACCTGGTCCGGCCCGCGCCAGCGCCCGACCCAGGTGAAGACCAACAAGGGCCTGCCCCCGGTGCTCATCACCGCGGCCGAGCGCGACGCCGCCACGCCGTACGCCGGCGCCGTCGAGCTGCACAAGCGGTTCAAGGGCTCGCGCCTGATCACGGAGAAGGACGCCGGCTCGCACGGCGTCACCGGCCAGGTCAACCCGTGCGTCAACACCAAGGTGGAGGCCTACCTGCTGACCGGCAAGCTGGACGCCACGGACCAGACGTGCGCACCGCACGCCACCCCGAAGCCGTAACAGCCGCCGCAGGGCGATGAGGAGAGGGGCGGCCGCCCGACGGCCGCCCCTCTCACCGTGTCCGGGTCAGCCCCGGGACCGCAGCCAGGCGTCCTCCGCCGCGTAGTCGAAGAAGTCCACCCCGTACTTCGCGAGACCCGGGAAGGCCTCCCGCCACTCGCGGTCGCCCAGGTGCCCGGTCAGCCACGCGACCGTCTCCGGCAGCGACTCGGCGTACGACACCACCGGCCGGTACCCCAACTCCCGCTCGGCCGCCGTCATGTCGTAGACGATGGGGTGCGGCGCGGTCCACGGGGTGAGCCCCACGGTGCCCTCCGGCTCGCCTTCCATCAGCACCGTCTCGCTCGTCACCCCCATGACCGCGTCGATCTCCGCCCCGATCTCCGCCACCGTCGGCGCCTCGGGGTCGGCGCCGTTGAGCACCCGGCTGCCCGGGTTCGCCGCCGCGAGCCGGACGAGCTCCGCGAGGTTGTCCACGTGGACCGGGTGGAAGCGCGAGGCGCCGCCGTGCGCGAGGACGCGCACCGGTCGCCCGTCGAGCGACCGCTTCACGAACCACAGCTCGCGCGGGCCGGGGCAGAACGGCCCGTGGATCGCGCCCGCGCGCAGCAGGGTCGTCGGCAGTGCGTCGCCGGCCGCCAGCAACTCCCGCTCCAGGGCGATCTTCCGCGTCCCGTACGTGCTGTCGCCGGGCGCGACCGTCCGGCAGTCCTCCGGAGTGGGCACAGGGAAGGCGGGGAAGCCGTCCGGCCGGTCCTGCGTGTCGAAGCTGCGGCCCTGCGCGTCCTCGTAGACGGCGCCGCTCGACACCACCACCGCCGAGCCGATCCGGTCGGCGAGACCGGTCAGCTGCCGGCCGTGCCCGCCGTCGTACGCGACGATGTCGACGAGCACGTCACAGCCGTCCCCAAGCCCCGCCGCGAGCGCCCCCTCCTCGGTCCGGTCGAGCCGCACCGACCGGACCTCGTCCGGCCACCTCTCGTCCCTGGCGCCGCCCCGCGAAGCGGCGGTCACCTCCCAGCCGTCCGCGACGAGGGCCCGCACGGCCGCCCGCCCCACCTGTCCCGATCCACCCAGTACGAACGCGTTTCCCTTGGTCATGATCACGACGCTACGGGCGCCCGGAGAACCGGCCCAGGGGATTGCGCCGTGCGCGGATCCGCCCTCAGCGTTCCCGTCGGCGGAACTTTCGCGCGGGCACCTCGTCCCCCGCCTCCGCGGCCTTCACCACCGCCGCGTACTCGTCCACGTACTCCTGACCGGACAGTCGCAGGATCTCGTACATGATCTCGTCGGTCACCGCGCGGACCACCGCCCGCTCGTCCGTCGACCCCGCGAAGCGGGAGAAGTCCAGCGGCGCCCCGAAGCGGATCGTGACCCGGCGGATCCGCGGCACGACCTTCCCCGGCGGCTGGATCTCGAACGTCCCGACCATGGCACACGGCACCACCGGAACCCCGGCGGTCAGCGCCATCACCGCCACCCCCACCTTGCCCTTGTACAGCCGCCCGTCATGAGAGCGCGTCCCCTCGGGATAGATGCCGAGCAGCTCGCCCTTGCCCAGGACGCCGAGTCCCTCGCGGATCGCGGCCTGCCCGGCCTCCTTCCCGGAACGGTCCACCGGGATCTGACCGGCGGCCCGGAAGAAGGCGGCCGTGAGCCGCCCCTTGATGCCGGGCCCCGTGAAGTACTCCTGCTTCGCGAGGAAGGTGATCCGCCGGTCGAGCACGACCGGCATCAGGAAATGGTCGGAGAAGGAGAGGTGATTGCCCGCGACGATCGCCGCGCCCTCGTCCGGGACGTGCTCGAGCCCCTCGATCCGCGGCCGGAAGAGCAGCCTGAGGAGCGGCCCCAGCAGTACGTGCTTCATCAGGTGGTAGAACACCCGCGACCCCCGTTCGTCGTCCGTCATGCCCGTTGTATCGGCGCGGCGGCCCGTGGTCCACTGGTGGAGGAGCGCCACCATGACGGGCGAACGCGGAACCAGGCGTCCCGGCCGTGTCCTCACCGCGCTGCTCTGCGCGCTGACGGCGGCCGGTCTCTACGGCTGTTCCGACCCGGGCCCGCGCGAGCCGAGCCCCACACCGACCCCCGTACCCACCACGACGGCCCCGGCCACCACGGCCCCCGCGCCCGCCACGACGACCCCGGCGCCCAGCGGCCTGTCCCCGCTCACCGGGCTCCCCGCGCGTCCCGCCCCCGTCCTCGCCGTGAAGATCGACAACGTGGCGGCGGCCCGCCCCCACACGGGTCTCGGCGCCGCCGATCTCGTCTACGTCGAACAGGTCGAGGGCGGCGTGACCCGGCTCCTGGCCGTGTACTCGTCCCGGCTCCCCGAGCTCGCCGGCCCCGTCCGCAGCGCCCGGGAGTCCGACATCGCGCTCCTCGCGCCCTTCGGCCGACCGGTACTGGGCTATTCCGGCGCACAGTCCGCCCTGAACCCCCTGCTGAACGCCGCACCGCTGCACCTCGTCACCGAGAGCACCGCGCCCAGGGCCTTCACGCGCTCCCCGGACCGGGCCGCCCCGCACAACCTCTACCTCCGCACGGAGCGCGCCCTCGCCACCGATCCGCAAGCCCCGAACGCCCGGGACGTCGGCTACCGCTTCGGGGCCGCCCCGCCCGGCGGCACCCCGGTCGACACCTCGACCGTCCGCTTCCCGGCGGCCCGCTACACCTTCACCTGGTCCGCGGCCGACCGCGCCTGGCGGGTGGCGATGGACGGCCGCGCGGCCCGCGCCACGGACACCGGACCGCTGACCCCCGAGACGGTCGTCGTCCAGCGGGTCACCATCCGCCCGTCCGGGTTCCAGGACAAGTTCGGCGCGGTCTCCCCGTACACCGAGACGACCGGCAGCGGCACCGCACTCGTCCTGCGAGACGGCCGCTCGTACGAAGCCCGCTGGTCCCGGCCCTCGCAGTCGGCGGGCACCACCTTCACCACCCCGGACGGGGCACCCCTCGCCTTCGCCCCGGGCCAGACCTGGGTCGTCCTCGCCCCGCGCGGGTAGCGGTGAGCGGGAGCGGGTACGCGGGGTCAGGGCTGTGTCGGGCCCGGCCGACCGGACCCGCCCGGTGGGCGGGGGCGACGCGGGGCGGCCGGCACGGAGCTGTCCGCCGCCGCCATCCCGATCGTGGCCACCATGAGCACCACCAGCCCGAACCACAGCCAGCCGCTACTGCCGAGCGCCACCGTGTACGTCGTCGTCAGGACCAGCGCCGCGCCGGTGAGCGCCGCCATCGTCTTCGTGGGACCGGACATAGGTCCGCCTCCTCCCGACCAGGGCTGCGGAAGCAGTCGCCCCCATGGTCACCCCGGAAGGGGGGCGCGCGCTACTCCCTGGATGCTCCGGCGTGCGCCGGGGCCGGAAACGGGCCGCTCACCGGCTCCGGGTCTGGAGCGAGGCGAGATACGCGTTGTACGCCTCCAGCTCCTTGTCCCCGTTCCGGTCGGCGGCCCGGTCCATGCGGACCGCCTGCCGCTGCTCGGAGTGGTACCACTGGTAGACCAGCGCGATCAGCACGAGGACGGACGGGATCTCGCTGAACGCCCAGGCGATGCCGCCCGCCCAGTTCTGGTCGGTGAGGGCGTCGATGCCCAGCGAGGCGGGCGGGTTCTGGTACGCCTTCACCATCGGCTCGCTGGCCATCATCAGCGCGATGCCGAAGAACGCGTGGAACGGCATCCCCGCGAACAGCTCCAGCATCCGCATCACGTAACCCGGCCGGTGCGGGCCCGGGTCCACGCCCATGATCGGCCAGAAGAAGACCACGCCGACCATCAGGAAGTGCACCATCATCCCGATGTGCCCGGGCTTGGAGCCCATCAGGAAGTCGAAGAGCGGCGTGAAGTACAGCGCGTACAGGCTCGCGATGAACATCGGGATCGTGAAGCCGGGGTGCGTGATCACCTTCATGTACCGGCTGTGCAGCAGCTTCAGGAGCAGCTCGCGCGGCCCCGTCGAGCCGCGGCCCGCCACCGGAAGCGCCCGCAGCGCCAGCGTCACCGGCGCGCCGAGCAGCAGCAGGATCGGCGACAGCATGGAGATCACCATGTGCTGCACCATGTGCACGCTGAACATGACCATGCCGTAGTCGTTGAGTTTGGTGCACATCACCAGGGCGACGGTCAGGACGCCGACGACGAAGAACACCGTCCGGCTCACCGGCCACGCGTCACCGCGCCGCCGCAGCCGCGCCACACCCCAGCCGTAGAGACCGAGCGCCGTGAGGCAGCCGATCAGGAAGAAGAGGTCGGGAGAGAACTCCAGACCCCGCCCCAGCGTGAACGGCGGCAGATCCGTGGTCATGCCGTGCCCGCTGTGATCCATCTGAGTACTCCTGGAGCCCGATTCGCGCTTGTTGTCCGCACCAGACTAGAACCGCCCCCGGCCGCGACTGCGACCGGGGGCGGTTCCAGGACCTGTGGCGTCTCGTCAGAGCACGCACTCGGCTTCGGCGTAGCGGTCCTCCGGGACCGTCTTGAGGGACTCGACGGCCTGCGCCAGCGGGACCATGACGATGTCCGTGCCGCGCAGCGCGGTCAGCATGCCGAACTCGCCGCGGTGCGCCGCCTCCACCGCGTGCCAGCCGAAGCGGGTGGCGAGGACGCGGTCGTACGCGGTCGGGGTGCCGCCGCGCTGGACGTGGCCGAGGATGACCGGGCGGGCCTCCTTGCCGAGGCGCCCCTCCAGCTCGACGGAGAGCTGGTTGGCGATGCCGGTGAACCGCTCGTGGCCGTAGATGTCGGTGCCGGCGGTCTTGAAGTCCATCGAGCCCTCGCGCGGCTTCGCGCCCTCGGCGACGACGACTATCGCGAACCGCTTGCCGGCCTCGAACCGCTCGCCGACGCGGGCGGTCAGCTCGTCGATGTCGAAGGGGCGCTCGGGGACGACGACGGCGTGCGCGCCGGCGGCCATGCCGGAGTGCAGCGCGATCCATCCGGTGTGGCGGCCCATGACCTCGACGACGAGGACGCGCTGGTGGGACTCGGCGGTCGTCTTCAGCCGGTCGAGGGCCTCGGTGGCGACGGTGACGGCCGTGTCGAAGCCGAAGGTGACGTCGGTGGAGGCGATGTCGTTGTCGATGGTCTTCGGGACCCCGACGATCGGCAGGCCCGCCTCGGAGAGGAGGTTCGCCGCCTTCAGGGTGCCCTCGCCGCCGATCGGGATGATGGCGTCGAGGCCCAGGTCCGCGACGTGGCCGCGGGCGGTCTCGACGCCGCCGACGAGGTGCGCGGGCTGGACCCGGGAGGAGCCGAGGATGGTGCCGCCGCGGGCGAGTATGCCGCCCACCGCGTCGAGGTCGAGCTTGCGGTAGTCACACTCCAGCAGGCCCTTCCACCCGTCGTGGAAGCCGATGACCTCGTCACCGTGGTCGACGACGGCGCGGTGCACGACGGAACGGATGACGGCATTCAGACCGGGGCAGTCTCCGCCGGAGGTGAGCACACCAATGCGCATAGCCCAAAAACCTTTGCAACGTGGGCCGACTCCCGGACCACGTCGTCCGGCTGGATCCCCGCCACCCTATCGGTGCAGGGTGGCGGGGCCGAAACGGATGTCCGCACAGTGGACACCGTACTTTCGTACGAGCCCGAGACGGCGCGCCCGAGGGGGCGTCAGGCGGGCTGCGTCAGGCGGGCTGCGTGGCCGCCGCGATGCGCTCGGCGCGCAGCGCGTCGTACCACCGGTCGTCGGTCGGCGGCAGCGCGTTCACGTCGAGGGCCAGCTTCAGGAGCAGGTCCGCGATCTGCGGGTTCCGGGCCATGACGGGACCGTGCATGTACGTACCGAACACGGTCTCGTTGTACGCGCCCTCGGTGCCGTCGCCGGTGCCGTTGCCGTTGCCGAAGACGGTCCGGGCGAACGGCCGGGCCGTCGGGCCGAGGTGGGTGATGCCCTGGTGGTTCTCGAACCCGGTCAGCTGGGGCAGTCCGAGGCGCGGGTCGATGTCCGCGAGGACGTCGCCGACGCACCGCGCGCCCTCGCCGCGGGTCGAGATCACGTCGATCAGACCGAGGCCGGCCTCGCGCTCGCCGAGGTCGTTGATGAACTCGTGGCCCAGGATCTGGTAGCCGGCGCAGACCGAGAAGATGATCGCGCCGTTGGACGCGGCCCGGCTGAGACCGCCGTCCCTCCGCAGCCGCTCGGCCGCGAGCCGCTGCGGCCGGTCCTCGCCGCCGCCGATCAGATAGATGTCGCCGGAGGTCGGCACCGGCTGGTCGCTGCGGACGTCGACGCGCTCGACGCTGAGGCCGCGCTGCTCGGCGCGGCGCTGGACGACGAGGACGTTGCCCTGGTCGCCGTAGGTGCTGAGCAGGTCCGGGTAGACCCAGACCAGGCGCAAGCTGCTGTCACTCATGCTGCATGTCCTCTACGGGTCAGTTGCCGACGCGGCGGCGGACGTCCTGGAAGGCGGTGTAGTTGGCGATCAGCTCGATCTGCCCGGGCGGGGCCATCGTGACGGCCTCGTCGAGCGTCTCGCACACACGGAAGTCCACACCCGCGACCTCCAGGCGGACCGCGAGGTCCAGCTTCCGGTCGCCGATCACCATGATCGGGTGACCGGCGAGCCGCCCGTAGTCCACGTCCCACAGCCAGGAGGTGTCCGTGCCGTCGGCGCCGCGCGCGTTGACGGCGAGGATCACCGGGGCCGGCGGCCCGTCGATGAGGGAAAACGTTTCGAGCCAGCCGGCCGGGTTCTTCGCGAGCAGCAGGCGCAGGTCGCGACCCTGGAACGAGACGACGTCATAGCGTCCCGCGACGGCCTGGACCTGGTACATGCGCTCCAGGGCCACCTGCGGCGGCACCCCGAAGACCGCGGCGACGGCGGCCGAGGTGGCGGCGTTCGCCTTGTTGGCGCGGCCGGGCAGCTGGAGCCGGATCGGCCAGGCCGAACCGTGCGGGTCGAGCACGTGGTCGCCGTTGAGCGCCCAGCTCGGCGCGGGGCGGCGGAAGCCGCACTCGCCGCAGAACCAGTCGTCGCCCGGACGCTGCATCACACCGCCGCAGGCGGGGCACGACCAGGCGTCGTCCTTCCACTCCTGGCCCGCGGCCACCCACACCACGTTGGGGGAGGAGGAGGCGGCCCACACGATGAGCGGGTCGTCGGCGTTGGCGATGACCACGGCCTTGGTGCCGTTGAGGCCCTCGCGCCACTTCTCGGCGAGCATCCGCGTCTCGGCGGCGCGGTCGAGCTGGTCGCGGGAGAGGTTGAGCAGCGCGATCGCCTTGGGCGTGGTGTCGCGGGCGACGCCGGCGAGGTACTTCTCGTCGACCTCGATGACGCCGTACTTGGAGTCCGAGCCGCCGGCGAGCGCCGAGGTGATGCCCGCGGGCATGTTGGCGCCGAGCGCGTTCGAGACCACGGGGCCGGCGGCGCGCAGGGCCTCCGCGATCAGCCGGGTCGTCGTCGTCTTGCCGTTGGTCGCCGACACCAGGACGACGTCCAGGTGCTGCGCGAGCCGACCGAGGAGGTCCGGGTCGAGCCTCAGCGCGACCTTGCCGCCGATCACCGATCCGCTGCCGCGCCCCGCCGCCCGCGACACCGCGGCCGCGGCCTTGCCCGCCGTCACGGCCAGCTTGGCGCGCGGCGACAGCGGCTCTGGATTACCGGGGTGTCCTGACATCGTTCTTGTTCCTCCTTGCGTCGGTCCGGGCTCAGCCTATCGAGATCCGGCCAGCAGCCCGAACAGCGGCACCGCAGACAGGGCGCGCGAAACAGGCTGGTCACGGCGGACCGTACCCTTACGGCCATGCGAAACCGCCCCATCCCCGGCAGTTCCGGCCTCGTCCGGTCGATGACTCTGCTCGGCGACCCCGTACTGCACGCGCCCTGCGCTCCCGTCACCGACTTCGGCCCCGAACTGGCCCGGCTCGTCGAGGACATGTTCGCGACGATGTACGCGGCGAACGGCGTGGGCCTGGCGGCGAACCAGGTCGGTGTGGGCCTGCGGGTCTTCGTGTACGACTGCCCTGACGACGAGGAGACGCGCCACCTGGGACATGTGGTGAATCCGACGTTGGTGGAGGCGGACGGCGACGTGATCCGGGGCGCGGAGGGCTGTCTCTCCCTGCCGGGCCTGGAGGCTCCGACGCCGCGTTTCGACCGCGCCGTGGTGGAGGGCGTCCGGCTGGACGGCACTCCGGTACGGATCGAGGGCACGGGTTTCTTCGCCCGCTGCCTCCAGCACGAGACCGACCACCTGAGGGGCGGGGTCTACGCCGACCATGTGACGGGGTGGCGCAAGTCACGTCTGCTGCGCACGATCCGCAAGCAGCCGTGGGGCGTCGGCGCGTCCGTACTGGAGGCCTCCCGCTGACCCCCCCGCCGGGACCTGTTCCCCCGACTCAGGCGCCCCGGAGGCGAACCGAGCCTCTAGAAACCAGGCCCGCCGGGGAGGTCGTCGGCTTCGGCCAGGCGGCCCCAGAGGAGGTCGGCGAGGCTGCTGACCAGGTCGGCGCGGGAGCAGGGGCGCTCGCCGAGCCACCAGTCGCCGGCCGCGTGCATCATGCCGACGATGCCGTGGCCCCAGATCCGGGCCTGGACGTCGGCGGCGGGGCCGAGGTCGACGCGTTCGGCGATGACCTGGCCGAGCTCCTCGCCCATGCGGCGCAGCAGCGGGGCCGAGTGCCGGCCGACGTCGAAGCCCTGCTCGGACTGGTGCGACTCCTCCGCCGGGTGCATGAGGAAGCGGTAGACCTGCGGCATCGCCTCGATCGAGGCGAGGTACGTGTCGAGGGTGCCCTCGACGCGGCGGCGCCGGTCGGAGGGGGCGTCGAGCGCGGCCCGGAGCGCCGAGAGGAGCGCGTCCGTGTGGCGGGTGGCGAGAGCGCGGTAGAGGCCGCCCTTGTCGCCGAAGTGCCGGTAGAGGATCGGCTTGGTGATGCCGGCCTCCGCCGCGATGGCGTTCATGGACGCCTTGGGTCCGTCCCGGAGCACCACCCGGTCCGCCGCCTCCAACAGTTCGCGCCTGCGCTGTTCCGCGGGCTTCTGCTGGTCGGTGGTCCGGTGTGTGATGTCCATAAGCGTGTCTCCCCGCCCGTGCGATTCCGTGAGGCTGTCGCAACGTAACACCCGTGCGGCACCCTGTGCCGGGCGGCCCGAACCGCTCCGTCGCAGGTTGACAGCCCGTACCCGCCGGTAACAGACTGCTGTTACCGCAAGTAACGTACTGCTGGGAGGGAACTATGGCCGAGTTCACGCTCGAACTCAACGACGACCAGAAGCAGGTCCGCGACTGGTTGCACGGGTTCGCCGCCGATGTGATGCGCCCTGCGGCGGCCGAATGGGACGAGCGTGAGGAGACACCCTGGCCGATCATCCAGGAGGCCGCCAAGCTCGGAATCTACTCCCTCGACTTCTACGCCCAGCAGTTCTTCGACCCGACCGGCCTCGGCGTCCCGATGACCATGGAGGAGCTCTTCTGGGGCGACGCGGGCATCGCCCTCTCCATCGTCGGCACCGGCCTCGCCGCAGTCGGCGTCCTCGCCAACGGCACCGAGGAGCAGATCGGCACCTGGGTCCCGCAGATGTACGGCGACGCGAACGACGTCAAGCTCGCCGCCTTCTGCTCCTCCGAGCCCGACGCCGGCTCCGACGTCGCCGCCATGCGGACCCGGGCCGTCTACGACGAGGCCAAGGACGAGTGGGTCCTCAACGGCACCAAGACCTGGGCGACCAATGGCGGCATCGCCAATGTCCACGTCGTCGTCGCCGTCGTCGACGCCGAGCTCGGCTCCCGGGGGCACGCCTCCTTCATCGTGCCGCCGAACACCCCCGGCCTCTCGCAGGGGCAGAAGTTCCAGAAGCACGGCATCCGCGCCTCCCACACCGCCGAGGTCGTCCTGGAGGACGTCCGGATCCCCGGCCACTGCCTCCTCGGCGGCAAGGCCAAGCTCGACGAGCGCCTCGCCAGGGCCCGCGAGAAGGCGAAGGCGGGCGGTGGCGAGAGGGTGAAGAACGCCGCCATGGCCACCTTCGAGGCCTCCCGCCCGGCGGTCGGCGCCATGGCCGTCGGCACCGCCCGCGCCGCGTACGAGGTCGCCCTCGACTACGCGAAGACCCGTGTGCAGTTCGGGCGCCCGATCATCGAGAACCAGGGCGTCGCCTTCCAGCTCGCCGACATGGCCACCCAGATCGACGCGGCCCGGCTCCTCGTCTGGCGCGCCTCCTGGATGGCGACCGCCGGCAAGCCCTTCACCGCGGCCGAGGGCTCCATGTCCAAGCTGTACGCGAGCGAGGTCGCCAAGCAGGTCACCGGCCAGGCCATCCAGATCCTCGGCGGCAACGGCTACACCCGCGAGTACCCGGTGGAGCGGATGCACCGCGACGCGGCCATCTACACGATCTTCGAGGGCACGAGCGAGATCCAGCGCATGGTGATCAGCCGCGCGCTCGCCAAGTAGCGGCGACGGAGGAGGCGGGGCGGTGCCGAACCGTCCCGCCCCTCGGCCTGCGTGCGGGCTCACACGAGACAGAACTCGTTGCCCTCCGGGTCCTGGAGCACCACCGCGTAGTAGTCCATGCCGTTCGGCTCGTCCATCGCGTACAGGATCGTGGCGCCCAGGGCCGTCAGGCGGGCCACCTCGCCGTCCACGCGCTCCCGGCGCAGCGCGAGCGGGACGTCGCGGCCGCCGCCGACCTTGAGGTCGAGGTGCACGCGGTTCTTGACGGTCTTGGGCTCCGGCACCTGCTGGAACCAGACGCGGGGGCCCACGCCCTTCGGGTCGACGATGGACTCGGGCAGTTCCCCGGCGTCGTCGCCCAGCTCGTCCTCGGGCACGCCGATCGCCCGCCAGTACTCCCGCCACGTGGCGTGCCCCGCAGGCGGCGGGTCGGGGATGTACCGCAGGGCCTCCAGCCAGAACGGCACGAGTCGCTGGGGGTCGGCGCAGTCGATCGTCAGTTGCAGGGTGAGCTCGGGTCGGTCCATGGAACGAGCCTCGCAGACGCCACTGACAGTCGCCCGAAGGCCGCACGGCAGCCGCCGACAGCCGCACCACAGCCGCGCGGGCCGGACCAACCGGCCGGATTCGGACGGGTGTTCAACGCCACCTACTTGTGGGTTACTTCCTGGGGGAGAATCGCCCCGCCGGTGACGACCAAGGGGGAACCGATCATGGCCACCACCACCCGGGCAGAAGCGCCCGAACTCGCGGGACTCCCGCTGCTCGGCTCCATGTTCGACCTCAAGAACGACTCGCTCGGCACCTTCCTGCGGGCCCAGCGCGAGCTCGGCGACGTCGTCCGGATATCCGCCGGGCCGCCCGGGATCCGCGCCACCGTCTACGGCGTCTTCTCCGCCGAGGGAGCGCAGCAGGTCCTCGCCGGCGAATCGGCCAACTTCCGCAAGGACAACGCCTTCTACCAGGAGGTACGCGAGTCCTTCGGCAACGGCCTGCTCACCAGCCAGGACGAGGACTACCTCCGCCAGCGCCGGCTCGTCCAGCCCCTCTTCACCAAGCGCCGCGTCGACGGCTACGCCGCCGCCATCGCGGCCGAGGTCACCACCCTCACCGAGGAATGGCAGGAGGACGGCGCCCTCACCGTCGACGTCCTCCAGCAGATGACCCGGCTCGCGCTCCGCGCCGTCGCCCGCATCCTCTTCGGCACCGACGTCGACGCGGCCGTCGAGATCGTCGAGCGCTGCTTCCCCGAGGTCGGCGCCTATGTCCTCCGCCGCGGCTTCTCCCCGCTCAACACGCCCCGCGCCTGGCCCACCCCCGGCAACCGCCGGGCCGCCGACGTCCACAAGGCGCTGTACGAGGTCTGCGACCGGATCATCGCCGAGCGCCGGGAGTCCGGCCGCGCCCCCGGTGACGGACAGGACCTCCTCACGCTCCTCGCCGAGACCGAGAGCGCCGAGGACGGCAGCTTCAGCGCCACCGAACTCCGCGAACAGGTCCTCGTCTTCCTCGTCGCGGGCCACGAGACGACCGCGACCTCCCTCGGCTTCGCCCTCCACCTCCTCGGCCTTCACCCGGAGGTCCAGAAGCGGGCGCACGAGGAGGTCGACCGGGTCCTCGCGGGGCGCACGCCCGGCGCCGCCGACCTGGACGCCCTGCCGTACGTCACCCAGGTGCTCAAGGAGGCCATGCGGCTCTTCCCGGCCGCGCCCGCGATCGGCCGCCGGTCCGTCGCCGCCACCGAGATCGACGGCGTCGCGATTCCGGCCGGCGCGGACGTCATCGTCGCCCCCTGGGTCACCCACCGCCACCCGGCCTACTGGGAGGACCCGGAGCGCTTCGACCCCGACCGCTTCACGCCCGAGGCGGAGGCCGCCCGCCCCCGGTACGCCTGGTTCCCCTTCGGCGGTGGACCCCGTGCCTGCATCGGCCAGCACTTCTCGATGCTGGAGTCGGTGGTCGCCCTGGCGATGCTCCTCCAGAAGTACGACTTCGAGGCCGTCGACACCGAGGTCCCGGTCGCGGCCGCGATCACGCTCCAGGCGGCGGGCCCGGCCCGCTGCCGGCTCCGCCCCCGTACTCCCTGACCCCTTGCATACGGAAAATGCCACGGCCCCCGGACACCGTCACCCGACGGCGTACGGGGGCCACACCCGCATCACACGAGCCGCGTCAGACGAGCCGCGTCAGACGAGCTGCGCCTCGATCGCGGAGACGACCTCCGCGGCCTCCGGCTCGGTGCGCGGGCGGAAGCGGGTGACCGCGCCGTCCTTGCCGACGAGGAACTTCTCGAAGTTCCACTGGACGTCGCCGGCCTCGCCCTCGGCGTCCGCGACCTTGGTCAGCTCCGTGTACAGCGGGTGGCGGCCGTCGCCGTTGACGTCGGCCTTCTCCAGGAGCGGGAAGGACACCCCGTACGTCGCCGAGCAGAAGGTCTGGATCTCGTCCGCGCCGCCCGGCTCCTGGCCCGCGAACTGGTTGCAGGGCACTCCGAGCACCGTGAAGCCGCGCTCCCCGTACGCCTTCTGCAGCCGCTCGAGGCCCGCGTACTGCGGGGTCAGACCGCACTTCGAGGCCACGTTCACGACAAGGACCGCGTGGTCCCGGTAGTCGGCGAGGGACACGGGCTCCCCGGTCAGGGTCGTCAGGGGGATGTCGTACAGGCTCATGGACCGCTCCTGGTGGAAATGGGGTTTGATCTCTCCATGGGTGACGAACGACTGGCGATCGCGATCGATTCCGCATCGGAGGAGCCCCACCGGGTGTGGTGCCGCCTCTGCGGCCGCCCCCTGACCGGCGCCGACTCCCGCCGCACGGGCCTCGGCCCGACCTGCGACGCCAAACTCCACCCGCCGGGCCCCGACATCCGCTCCCGTCGCCACGAGGTCGTCCAGGACACCCTCCCGGGCATCGACGACGGACCGTAGGGCCTTTGCGGCTCCAGCCCCGGGACCCCGGGGGACGCTATCAGGCGGCAAATCGATCGCCCAGGGAAATTCGGTTCGGCACAGTGATCGTCGATGAGAGCGAAACCCGAGCCACCGGAGTCCTGAAATGTCGACACTGCGCGTCACCGCCGAAGTCCTGACCGTCCACCCCCACCCCAACGCCGACGCCCTGGAGCTCGCCCAGGTCGGCCTCTACCGGGCCGTCGTCGCCAAGGGCGCCTACCGGACCGGGGACACGGCCCTCTACATACCGGAGCAGGCGGTCCTGCCCGCCGCCCTCGTCGACGAGCTCGGACTGACGGGCCGCCTCGCCGGGAAGCAGTCCGACCGCGTCAAGGCCGTACGCCTGCGCGGCGAGCTGTCGCAGGGCATCGTGTGCCGCCCCGGCGCGCTCGCGGACGCCGACCTGGACCGGGCGGCGGCCGAGCGGACCGACTTCGCGGAGACGCTCGGCATCACCAAATGGGTCCCGCCGGTCCCGACCACCATGAACGGCGACGTCGAGTCCGCTCCCGACCTGCTGCCCTGGGTCGACATCGAGAACCTCCAGCGCTACCCGGACGTCTTCGAGCCCGGCGAGCCCGTCGTCCTGACGGAGAAGCTCCACGGCACGGCCTGCCTGCTGACCTGGCACGCCGAGGGCGGGCGCGTCCAGGTCACCTCCAAGGGATACGGGGCGAAGGGCCTCGCCCTCCAGGAGGACCCGCGCAACCTGTACTGGCGCGCCGTCCACGCGCACGGCCTGCCCGCCGTCGCTGAGCGGCTCGCCACGCGCCTCGGCGCCCGCCGCGTCGGGTTCTTCGGCGAGGTCTACGGAGCCGGGGTCCAGGACCTCGCGTACGGCGCCGACGGCCGCTCCGAGACCGTCGGCTACGCGCTCTTCGACGTCTCGGCCGAGATCGACGGCCAGGTCCACTGGCTGACCCCGGCGGAGGTCCTCGCGCCCGGCGAGGTCCCCCTCGTCCCGTGCCTCTACTCCGGCCCGTACGACCTGGACACGGTCCTCGCGCACGCCAGCGGCCGGGAGACGGTCTCCGGGCGGGAGACGCACCTGCGGGAGGGCGTCGTCATCCGACCCGCCACCGAGCGGTACAGCCCGGTCGTCGGCGGCCGGGCGATCGCCAAGGCGGTCAGCCCGGCCTACCTGACCCGCAAGGGCGGCACGGAGTACGAGTGACCGGACCCGCTCGGAGCCTCAGAGCTTCCTGAACAGGCCCTCCTGGACCACCGACACGAGGAGGCGCCCCTCGCGGTCGTAGATCCGGCCCCGCGCGAGCCCCCGGCCGCCCGTGGCGATCGGCGACTCCTGGTCGTACAGGAACCACTCGTCGGCGCGGAACGGCCGGTGGAACCACATCGCGTGGTCCAGCGACGCCATGTCGAAGCCCCGTGGACCCCACAGGGGCTCCACGGGGATCCGGACCGCGTCCAGGAGCGTCATGTCCGAGGCGTACGTCAGCGCGCAGGTGTGGACCAGCGGGTCGTCGCCCAGCGGCCCCACGGCCCGCATCCACACCGCGCTGCGCGGATCCGCGCCCGTGACCTCGTCCTGGGTCCAGCGCAGCCGGTCCACGTACCGGATGTCGAAGGGCTGGCGGCGGGCCATCCGCTCCAGGGCCTCCGGCAGCGCGCCCAGGTGCTGGCGGATCTCGTCGGCGAGGTTCGGCAGGCTCTCCGGGTCGGTCAGATGCCGCGGCGGCAGCTGATGCTCGAAGGCGCCGTCCTCCGGCTTGTGGAAGGAGGCCGTCAGATTGAAGATCGTCCGCCCCTCCTGGACCGCCGTGACCCGGCGGGTCGTGAACGACCGGCCGTCCCGCACCCGCTCCACCTGGTACACGATCGGCACGCCGGGCCGGCCGGGACGCAGGAAGTAGGCGTGCAGCGAGTGCACCGGCCGGTCGCCCTCGGTGGTCCGGCCGGCCGCGACGAGGGCCTGTCCGGCGACCTGCCCGCCGAAGACCCGTTGCAGCGACTCCTGCGGGCTGCGCCCACGGAAGATGTTGACCTCGATCCGCTCCAGATCGAGCAGATCGACGAGCCTCTCGGCGGGGTTGGTCACGACGGGTCTCTCCTCTACAGCTGTCCGACGGACGTCACGCGGACCACCGCGCGGCCCTCCTCGTCGGAGGCCGCGAGATCCACCTCCGCGCTGACGCCCCAGTCATGGTCGCCGTTCGGGTCGGCGAAGGTCTGCCGGACGCGCCACAGGCCGTGCGCCGCGTCCTCCTCGATGGCGAGGAGCTTGGGGCCGCGCGCGTCCGGACCCGTACCGAGGTCGTCGTACTCGTCCCAGTACGCGTCCATCGCCTCGCCCCACGCGTCCGCGTCCCAGCCGGACGCCGCGTCGAGCTCGCCCAGCGCGTCCACGTTGTCGAGCGCCGCCAGCTCCACCCGGCGGAACATCGCGTTGCGCACGAGGACCCGGAAGGCGCGGGCGTTCGCCGTGACCGGCTTGACCTGGTCGGCCTTCTCCTGGGCCTCCTCGGCCGTCTGGACCTCCGGGTTGGCCAGCTGCTCCCATTCGTCGAGCAGCGAGGAGTCCACCTGTCGCACCATCTCGCCGAGCCAGGCGATCAGGTCCTCCAGGTCCTCGGTCTTCAGGTCGTCCGGGATGGTGTGGTCGAGCGCCTTGTACGCGCTCGCGAGGTAGCGGAGGACGATGCCCTCGGTCCGCGCCAGCTCGTACCAGGACGTGAACTCGGTGAAGGTCATGGCGCGTTCGTACATGTCACGGATGACCGACTTCGGCGACACCGGGTGGTCGCCGACCCACGGGTGGGACTTCCGGTAGACGTCGTACGCGTGCCAGAGGAGCTCCTCCAGCGGCTTCGGGTACGAGATCTCCTGGAGCCGCTCCATCCGCTCCTCGTACTCGACGCCGTCGCGCTTCATCTGCCCGACGGCCTCGCCGCGCGCCTTGTTCTGCATGGCGGCGAGGATCTGGCGAGGGTCGTCGAGCGTCGACTCCACCACCGACACCATGTCGAGGGCGTACGACGGAGACTCCGGGTCGAGCAGGTCGAAGGCGGCGAGCGCGAACGTCGACAGCGGCTGGTTGAGCGCGAAGTCCTGCTGGAGGTCGACGGTCAGCCGGATCGTGCGGCCCTCGGCGTCCGGGGTGTCCAGCTGCTCCACCACACCGCCGTCGAGCAGCGAGCGGTAGATCGCGATGGCCCGGCGGATGTGCCGCAGCTGCGCCTTGCGCGGCTCGTGGTTGTCCTCCAGGAGCTTGCGCATCGCGTCGAAGGCGTTGCCCGGCCGGGCGATCACCGAGAGCAGCATGATGTTGGTGACCTTGAAGCGCGAGGTCAGCGGCTCGGGCTCGGAGCCGATCAGCCTCTCGAAGGTGGTGTCGCTCCAGGCGACGAAGCCCTCCGGGGCCTTCTTGCGGACGACCTTGCGGCGCTTCTTCGGGTCGTCGCCCGCCTTCGCGAGCGCCTTCTCGTTCTCGATGACGTGCTCGGGCGCCTGCGCGACCACGTAACCGGCGGTGTCGAAGCCGGCGCGGCCCGCGCGGCCCGCGATCTGGTGGAACTCACGGGCCCGCAGCGTGCGCACCCGGGTGCCGTCGTACTTGGTCAGCGCCGTGAACAGCACCGTACGGATGGGCACGTTGACGCCGACGCCCAGCGTGTCCGTCCCGCAGATCACCTTCAGCAGACCGGCCTGGGCCAGCTTCTCGACGAGCCGCCGGTACTTGGGCAGCATGCCGGCGTGGTGGACGCCGATGCCGTGGCGGACGTACCGCGAGAGGTTCTGGCCGAACTTGGTGGTGAAGCGGAAGTTGCCGATCAGCTCGGCGATCCTGTCCTTCTCCTCGCGCGTGCACATGTTGATGCTCATGAGCGACTGCGCCCGCTCGACGGCCTGCGCCTGCGTGAAGTGGACGATGTAGACGGGGGCCTGCTTGGTCTCCAGGAGCTCCGTCAGGGTGTCCGTGATCGGCGTGAGCTCGTACTCGTACGACAGCGGCACCGGCCGGGTCGCCGAGCGGACCACCGAGGTCGGCTTTCCGGTCCGCCGGGTCAGGTCCTTCTCGAACATCGACACGTCGCCGAGCGTCGCCGACATGAGGATGAACTGCGCCTGCGGCAGTTCGAGGATCGGGATCTGCCAGGCCCAGCCGCGGTCCGCCTCGGCGTAGAAGTGGAACTCGTCCATGACGACCTGGCCGATGTCGGCGTACTTGCCGTCGCGCAGGGCGATCGAGGCGAGGACCTCGGCCGTGCAGCAGATGACCGGCGCGTCCGCGTTCACGGAGGCGTCGCCCGTGAGCATGCCGACGTTCTCCGTGCCGAAGAGCTTGCACAGGTCGAAGAACTTCTCCGACACCAGCGCCTTGATGGGCGCCGTGTAGAAGGTGACCTGGTCGTTCGCCAGGGCCGTGAAGTGCGCCCCGGCCGCGACCAGCGACTTCCCCGAGCCGGTCGGGGTCGAAAGGATCACGTTCGCCCCGGACACCACCTCGATCAGCGCCTCCTCCTGGGCCGGGTAGAGCGTGATGCCCTGGTCCTCGGCCCAGGAGGAGAAGGCCTCGAAGAGGGCGTCGGGGTCGGCGGTCGGCGGAAGCTGATCGATAAGGGTCACGCCCCCCATCTTGCCTGGATTCCGCTCGGATGAGGGAACCGGCCGGAGGCCTTCTTGATCACGGACGGTAGGCTCGTCCGTCGACCGGTCGTCAACTGAGCGCCGGCGCACGAGAAACGGGGCGGCAGCGAACCATGATGGGACCGGCGCACTCACTGTCCGGAGCGGCGGCCTGGCTGGGTGTGGGAGCGGCCGCCGCCAGCTTCGACAAGCCCATGCCGTGGCCGGTCCTCCTGGTCGGGGCCCTCATCTGCGCGGGCGCCGCCCTCGCTCCCGACCTCGACCACAAGTCGGCGACGATCTCCCGCGCCTTCGGGCCGGTCTCCAAGGGCCTCTGCGAGATCGTCGACAAGCTCTCGTACGCCGTCTACAAGGCCACCCGCTCCTCCGCCGACCCCCGCAGGTCCGGCGGGCACCGGACCCTCACCCACACCTGGCTCTGGGCCGTCCTGATCGGCGGCGGTGCCTCCGTCGCGGCGGTCACCGGCGGCCGGTGGGCGGTCCTGGCCATCCTCTTCGTCCACCTGGTCCTCGCCGTGGAAGGCCTGCTGTGGCGGGCCGCCCGGATGTCCAGCGACGTCCTGGTCTGGCTGCTCGGCGCGACCAGCGCCTGGATCCTCGCGGGCGTGCTCGACAAGCCCGGAAACGGCGCGGACTGGTTCTTCACCGGCCCCGGCCAGGAGTACCTGTGGCTCGGCCTGCCGATCGTCCTCGGCGCCCTCGTCCACGACATCGGCGACGCCCTGACGGTCTCCGGGTGCCCGATCCTGTGGCCCATTCCGGTGGGCCGGAAGCGCTGGTACCCGATCGGCCCGCCGAAGGGGATCCGCTTCCGGGCCGGCAGCTGGGTCGAGCTGAAGGTCCTCATGCCCGCCTTCATGCTGCTCGGCGGGGTCGGGGGAGCGTCGGCGCTCGGCTTCTTCTAGTTCTTCCAGTTCTTCTCGGAGCCGGTGCTTCTACGACCCGGTCCGGGGGACGCCCAGTGTCCGTACGAGCTGGGTCAGTTCCTCCTGGAAGAGTTTGTCCGGGCTCGCGGTCTGGCGGCGCAGGTGCCCGTAGACCTCCAGGGTCACCAGGCCGTGCAGATGCCCCCAGAGGCGCAGGGCCAGCGCGATGGCGGCGGGCGGGAGCTCGGGGAACGCCGGCCGTACCTTGTCGAGGAGTCCGGCGTCGAAGTCGGACCAGGTGAACGCGGAGTCCCGGTACTGGGGTTCGGCGTACGGCCAGGCCGCCGCCGCGAGCCCGGCGAGGCCGGTGCACACCCGGCGGGCCGCGTCCGGGGCGGGTCCGCCCTCCGGTGCCCGGTAGCCGGGTACCGGGTCGCCGTAGATCAGCCGGAAGCCCTCCGGGTTGGCCAGGGCCCAGTCGCGGAAGGCCCGGGACCAGGCCAGGATCCGGGCGGCCGGGTCCCCGGAGGGGGCGGTCGCCCAGGCCGCGTCCACGGCGTCGGCCAGGGCGGAGTACACGTCGTCGATGAGCGTGGTGACCAGGTCGTCGCGGGTGGCGAAGTAGCCGTAGATCGCGTTGGCCGTCATGCCCATCTCGCGGGCGATGGCCCGCAGCGTGATCGCGTCGGGCCCGCCGGAGGCCATCAGCCGCAGGGCCGTGTCCTTGATCTCGGCCGTCGTCTCGGCCCGTAGCCGCTCACGGCGTCCCAGGCCGGCCCGCGGGGCCGCTGTCCGTGCTTCCGATGTCCCGGTCATCCGGGAACCCTACCGCTCCACTGAGGGGCGTAGGAAAACTGCACGCCGTGAACTTCACGGCGTATAGTTTTCGCACGGCGTCACGTACGTCGCGTCGTGGATGTGATCACAGGGGAGAGTCATGCGCATCGGAGTCATCGGAGCCACCGGCACCATCGGCAGCCGCGTCGTCGCGGAGGCCCTGGAACGCGGGCACCACATCAGGGCCTTCGGCCGCGACACCACCGAGGCGGCGGCCGGTGAGACCCGTGAGAACATCACCTGGGCGAGCCTCGACGTCCTCGACCCCGAGGGCATCGCCGCCGTCCTGCCCGGGCTCGACGTCCTGATCAGCGCCTTCCAGCCCGGCAACGCCGCCCGCGACCTCACCGACACCGTGCGGCGCTCCATCGCCGACGCCACCGTCTACGCCACCGCGGCCCGCGCCCTGCTCACGGCCCTGGAGACCCACCCCAGGACCCGACTGATCGTCATCGGCGGCGCCGGCAGCCTGGAGATCGAGCCCGGAGTGGTGCTCGCCGACGCGGAGGAGCGGCTCCACGAGACCCTCGACTCCGTCGGGCTGCCCCGCGCCTACGCGGCGGCGGTACGCGGCCACCGGGACGCCCTGAACGTGCTGCGCACCTCGAACCGCAGGTGGACCTACTTCAGCCCCGCCGAGGACATCGCGCCCGGCGAGCGCACCGGCCGCTTCCGCGTCGGCGAGGACCAGCCGGTCCGGGACGCCGAGGGACGCAGCCGCGTCTCGGCCGAGGACGCCGCCGTGGCGCTCGTCGACGAGGCGGAGCTGCCCCGCTTCGTCCAGCGCCGGTTCACCATCGGCTACTGAGCGATCGGCTGGTACGGAGGAGGGGGGCGCCGGCCGGCGCGCCCCCACCCCCTGGGGTCAGCCGTGCCAGGACCGCCACAGCGCCGCGTACGCCCCGTCGGCCGCCACCAGCTCGTCGTGGCTGCCGAGCTCGCTGATCCGGCCGGCCTCCACCACCGCGATCAGATCGGCGTCGTGCGCGGTGTGCAGCCGGTGCGCGATGGCCACGACCGTACGCCCGTCGAGCACACGGGCGAGGGACCGCTCCAGGTGCCTGGCCGCCCTCGGGTCGAGCAGCGAGGTCGCCTCGTCCAGGACCAGCGTGTGCGGGTCCGCGAGGACGAGCCGGGCGAGCGCGACCTGCTGCGCCTGCGCCGGCGTGAGCGAACGGCCGCCCGAGCCGACCTCGGTGTCCAGGCCCTCCTCGAGGCCCCGGGCCCACCCCTCCGCGTCCACCGCGGAGAGGGCCTCCCAGAGCTCGGCGTCGGCGGCGCCGGTCCGGGCGAGCAGCAGATTGTCCCGGAGCGAGCCGACGAAGACGTGGTGCTCCTGATTGACCAGGGCCACGTGCTCGCGGACCCGCTCGGCGGGCATCCGCGCCAGCTCGGCGGCGCCGAGCGTGACCGAGCCCGTCCGCGGGGCGTAGATGCCCGCGAGCAGTCGGCCGAGCGTGGACTTGCCCGCGCCCGACGGGCCCACCAGGGCGAGCCGGGTGCCCGGCGCCACCTTCAGCGACACCTCGTGCAGCACGTCGACGCCCTCGCGGTAGCCGAACCGGACCTCGTCCGCGTGGACGTCGCGCCCGTCCGGCCGTACCTCGTGGTCGCCCGCGGCCGGTTCGATGTCCCGGACGCCGACGAGCCGGCCCAGCGAGACCTGCGCGACCTGGAGCTCGTCGTACCAGCGGAGGACGATCCCGATCGGGTCCACCAGCATCTGGGCGAGCAGTGCGCCCGTCGTCAGCTGGCCCACGTCGATCCAGCCCTGGAAGACGAAGACCCCGCCGAGGAGGAGGACGCCGCACAGCACCGTCGTGTGCGTGAGCGTGACGACGGGGAAGAGCACCGACCGCAGGAAGAGCGTGTACCTCTCCCACGCCACCCACTCGGTGATGCGCCGGTCGGAGAGGGCGATCCGCCGCTCGCCGAGGCGGTGCGACTCCACGGTGCGGCCCGCGTCGACCGTCTCGGCCAGCGCGGCGGCCACCGCTGCGTACCCCGCGGACTCCGAGCGGTACGCGGACGGCGCCCGCTTGAAGTACCACCGGCAGCCCACGATGAGGACCGGCGCCGCGAGCAGGGCCGCGAGCGCGAGCGGCGGCGCGGTGACCGCGAGCCCGCCGAGCAGCAGCCCCACCCAGACGACACCGATGGCCAGCTGGGGCACGGCCTCGCGCATCGCGTTGGCCAGCCGGTCGATGTCCGTGGTGATGCGGGAGAGGAGATCGCCCGTCCCGGCCCGTTCGAGGACGCCGGGCGGCAGGCCCACGGAACGGACGAGGAAGTCCTCGCGCAGATCGGCGAGCATCTCCTCGCCGAGCATCGCCCCGCGCAGCCGGACGAGCCGCACGAAGAACGTCTGGACCAGCAGGGCGACCGCGAACAGCGCGACCGTCCGCTCCAGATGGAGGTCGCGGGCCCCTGCGCTCAGCTCGTCCACCACCGAACCGAGGAGGTACGGGCCGGCCATCGAGGCGATCACGGCGATCGCGTTCACCCCGATGAGCAGCGCGAACGCCCTGCGGTGGCGGCGCAGCAGCTCCCGTACGTAGATCCGTACGGTCGCGCCGGCCGCGACGGGCAGTGTCGTCGCCGTCGTGGGGGCCGCCGGGTCGTACTCCGGTGGCGCCAGGCCGATCATGCCGTTTCCCCTTCCAGTGCTTCGAGTTCATCGGCGAGGCGACTCACCGTGGCGAGCTCCTCGTCCGTCTCGCGTGTGACGACCGCGCGGTAGCGGGGCTCGGCGGCGAGCAGTTCGCGGTGGGTGCCGACAGCGACCGCCTGGCCCTCGTGGATGAGGACGACCCGGTCGGCGCGGTCCAGGAGCAGCGGCGAGGAGGCGAGGACCACGGTGGTCCCGCCTTCGCGCAGCCGGGCGATCCCGTCCGCCACCCGGGACTCGGTGTGCGAGTCGACCGCCGAGGTGGGCTCGTCGAGGACGAGCACCTCCGGGTCGGTCACCAGCGAGCGGGCGAGCGCGAGCCGCTGGCGCTGGCCGCCGGAGAGAGACCGGCCCCGCTCGGTGATCCGGGTCCGCATCGGGTCTCCGTCGGTGTCGACGGAGGCCTGGGCGAGCGCGTCGAGGACGTCGCCGCACTGGGCGGCGGCGAGCGCGTCCTCGGCCCGGACCGCGCCCGACGAGGGCACGTCGAGGAGCTCGCGGAGGGTGCCCGAGAGCAGGACCGGGTCCTTGTCCTGGACGAGGACGGCCGCACGGGCGTCCGCCAGTGGCAGCTCGTCCAGCGGGACCCCGCCGAGCAGGACCGAGGTGTGGGCCCGCTCCTCGGTGTCCTCTTCGGCCGGGTGGCCGCCGAGTCGGTCCGCGAGCCGTCCGGCCAGGTCCGGGTCGCCGCAGACGACGGCCGTGAACCGGCCGGCCGGGGCGAGCAGCCCCGTCAGCGGGTCGTACAGATCGCCGGTCGCCTCGCGCTCCTCGCCCGTGGTGCCGGTGGTGGTCGTGGTGCGGGTCAGCGCGAGGACCCGGGCGGCCCGCTTCGCCGACGGCCGGGAGAAGGAGAAGGCCATCGCGATCTCTTCGAAGTTCCGCATCGGATGATGCGTGAGGGCCACGGCGCCGTAGACGGTGACGAGTTCGCCGACCGTGATCCGCCCGTCGAGCGCGAGCCGCGCGCCGTACGCCACCACGACGATGAGCAGGATGCCGGGCAGGAGGACCTGGATCGCGGCGATCAGCGCCCACATCCGCGCGCTGTGCACGGCGGCCTTGCGGACCTCCTGGGACGCGGCCCGGTAGCGGCCGAGGAACAGCTCCTCGCCGCCGATGCCGCGCAGGACGCGGAGCCCGGCGACGGTGTCGGAGGCCAGCTCCGTGGCCTTGCCCGCCTTCTCGCGCTGGACGTCCGCCCGGCGGGTCGCGCGGGGGAGGAGCGGCAGCACGGCGAGGGCGAGGACGGGGACGCCGATGGCGACGACGACGCCCAGCGCGGGCTGGTAGACGACGAGGGCCACGCAGACGATCAGCAGGGAGAGGGCCGCGGCGGCGAACCGGGACAGCGCCTCGACGAACCATCCGATTTTTTCGACGTCGCCCGTGGACACGGATACGACTTCGCCCGCGGCGACCCGCCGGGTCAGGACCGACCCGAGCTCGGCGGTCTTGCGGGAGAGAAGCTGCTGGACCCGGGCGGCGGCGGTGATCCAGTTGGTGACGGCGACGCGGTGCAGCATCGTGTCGCCGACCGCGATCGCGAGCCCGAAGGCCACGAGCAGGCCCGCGGCGAGGCCGAGCCGCCCGCCGTCACGGTCCACGACCGCCTGCACGGCGACGCCGACGCCGAGCGGCAGCCCGGCGATGCCCAACTGGAGGAGCAGTCCCCAGAGGAGGGCCTTCACCTGCCCGCCGAGCTGGTTGCGGCCGAGCCAGAGGAGGAACCGGGTGCCCGAGCGGACATCGGGGACCCCTGGGTCGGCGTAGGGAAGATCTCGAATCTGCATGGCGTCCCAGGGTCTCCGGGTCTGTCTGGTGGATCGCGCGCCGGGGGTGCGACGGCGGAGGGGAAACCGTGCAAGGTTCGCTTTTTCCCCACGGCGCGGCAATCGATTTTCCCCATGAGGGAACAGATCGCGCCATGTCCGCTCATCGTCCTCTGGACCACGCCGTGGTGACCGCGCTTCACTTCCGCCTCATGAGATCACTCAAGATCATGAGCATGCTCAGCGGGCTGGTGCTGGCCGCCGGGGCGCTGCTCACCGCCCACCCGGCCGCCGCCGACGGTCCGAACGGCCCGACGCCCCCGGCCGAGTTCACCAGCGACTGGCACGACCCGGTCACCGCCGGCCCACCCGTCGAGACCCCCGGCACCCGCAGCTGCGAGGTCACCCTCGCCGCCGCCCAGTTCCGCGACTTCACCCCGTACCAGGGCGGATACACCCCGCCCAAGGAGTGCGGCACCCGCTGGAACAAGGTCGTCCTCCGCCTCGAAGGAAGCGTCAAGGGCCGCCAGTACGACCGCCTCGGCTACGTCACCGTCGGAGGCGTGGAGATCCTCCGCACCTCGACGCCCCAGCCCTCGCCCGACGGCATCACCTGGTCCGTCGAGAAGGACGTCACGCGCTACCGCGACACCCTCAGCCGCCCGCAGCCCGTCGAAATGCTCATCGGCAATGTCGTGAACGAGACGTACACCGGCGTCCTCGACGTCCGCGTCACCCTCACCTTCCACACCGCCGAGGGCCGCGTGAAGCCCGCCGCCGGCACCCCCGACCGGGTGATCCCCCTCACCGGCTCCACCCTCACCACCCCGCGCAACACCGAACGGCTGCTCGCCGAGGTGTACGCCACCGGCTCCGGCGGCGGCTGCGAGGAGTACTGGTACCTCTCCGTCCCCGACGCCGCCCCGTACTCCTGCCGGGCGACCGACGGCCCGCACCGCGAGGTCCGCGTCTCCGTGGACGGCCGGCTCGCGGGCATCGCGGCTCCCTTCCCCACGGTCTGGACCGGCGGCTGGTCCAACCCCTTCCTCTGGTACGTCACCCCCGGCCCGCGCGCCTTCGACGTCCAGCCCATCGTCTACGACCTCACGCCCTTCGCCGCCCTCCTCAACGACGGCAGCGCCCACCGCGTGGAGGTCTCGGTCGCCGGCGTCCCGGCAGGCCTGAGCGGCTGGTCGCTCCCCACCAACATGCTGCTCTGGCAGGACGAGGGCAGCCGGGTCGTCACCGGCGGGCTCGACCGGCACCAGGAGAGCGCCCCGCGCAACTCCTCCGTGTACACGGCGGCCTCCGGCAGCTCCCCGCACGCCGTCGACACCGGCGCCGGGCACCGGCTCACCGTCGCCGGACACCTGAACACCTCGCACGGCAGGATCGCCACCACCGTCGACCGGACCGTCGGCCACACCTCAGCCCACCGCTGGGGCGAGAACGAGAACCCGGACGCGTTCACCGCGCGCTGGACGGACCACGAGACCGTGACCAGCGGCCGGACCGTCACCCGCGTCCACCGCGCGTACACCATGGACGGCGAGACGACGATCGGCGCGGGCGACCGGCTGCGGACGGTCCTCACGCTCGGGGACCGCGCCGACACGGTCGTCCTGCGCGACGGCCGGCGCCTCTCCTGGTCGCACCTGGACGACACGTACACCGGGGACGCGACGTACACCACGGGTGTCCCGCGCGACCAGCGGCACGCGGTCGGCACCACGACCGAGCGCTATCGGCTGTACGGCTCCGGCGGGTGCCACGACCGGACCCTGACGACGGTTCAGGGGACGCTCACCGAGGACCGGCGGCGCTGCTGAACACGACGGTGCCCGGCCCCCGCCCGCGGGGACCGGGCACCGTACCCCTCAGGAGGGCTTGACCGAGTCCACGCCCGAGCGGGCCTTGCGCCACTCGCCGCGCGTGAAGTCGGGGATCTCCTGGGGCGCGCCCTTCGCCTTGATCGAGGCGTGGCTCAGCGGCACCGGAGCCGTCCACGTGGCGGCGTCGTACACGTCGAAGTCCGGCACGAGACCCAGCCGCACGCACTGCATCAGGCGGTAGATCATGATGTAGTCCATGCCGCCGTGGCCGCCGGGCGGGTTGGCGTGTTCCTTCCAGAGCCAGTGGTCGAACTCGGCGGCGTAGGACGAGAAGTCGGCCCACTGGTCGTTCGTGTGGTCCGGCTCCAGGTAGATCCGGGCCGGGTAGTCCTCGAAGACGCCCCTCGTCCCGCCCAGACTGTTGATCCGGCTGTACGGGTGCGGGGTGGAGACGTCGTGCTCCAGCCGGATCACCCGGCCCTTGGCCGTCTGGACCATGCTGATCGTCCGGTCGCTCTCGATGTACGTCTCCTTCCAGCTCGGGTCGCCGGGCGGCATGTGCTCCGCGCGGTACTCGGCCAGGCCGAGCGCCGGGGTGCCGAAGCTGCTGATGCTCACCACCCGGTCGCCCCGGTTGACGTCCATGTAGTTGGCGACGGGACCGAAACCGTGGTTGGGGTAGAGGTCGCCGCGCAGCTTCGTGTGCCACAGCCGGCGCCACGGCCCCTCGTAGTACGTCGGCGAGAACATCAGGCCGCGAAGGTCGTGGTTGTACGCCCCCGCGCCGTGCAGCAGTTGGCCGAACTTGCCGGCGTGCGCCATGCGCAGGACCCGCATCTCGTTCCGCCCGTAGCAGCAGTTCTCCAGCTGCATGCAGTGGCGACGGGTCTGCTCGGAGAGGTCGACCAGCTCCCAGAGCTCGTCGAGCCGCATCGCGATCGGACACTCGACGCCGACGTGCTTGCCGTTCAGCATCGCCGCCCTGGCCATCGGGAAGTGCTGCTCCCAGGGAGTGGCCACGTACACGAAGTCGAGGTCGGAGCGGGCGCAGAGGTTCTCGTAGTCGTCCTCGCCGTGGGTGTACACGGCGGGGGCGGGCTGACCGGCGGCGACGACCTTGGCGGCGGCCCGCTCGGCCTTCTCCCGCACCGGATCGCAGACGGCCACCACCCGCACCCAGGGCAGCGCGAGGAAGAGACCGATCATGCCGTTGCCCCGGTTGCCGAGGCCGATGATCCCGACACGGACCGTGGAACGGCCCTCGAAGGGGACCCCGGCCATGGTCGCCCCACGACGCCTCGGCGTGTCCGCCGCGGCCGTCTCCGCCACCGCGGCCGCGGTCGTCGCGGTGGGCGCGGATCCGGTGGCGGCCTGGGCGGTCGGGGCGCCGACGGCGGCGATGCCGAGACCCGCTCCGGCCGCGCCGGCGGTGGTCTTGAGGACCTTGCGGCGGCTCGGGGTAGGCGGTACCTGCTCTTTCATGGAACCTCCAGGAGCTGTGTGCACGGCTGTTTCATGAATCCCGCACAGGACCCTGGCCCCCGTGAACGACGGTGCGCAAGGGCGCGGATAGGACTCTTGCGACGGGTAGTTGGACTTTACTGTTCCGGATATCGCATGGAGTTGTACGCTGCACCGGCCGTCACCCGAACATACGAAGGACCCCTCACCGGCCGGGGTGAGGGGTCTCTTCGGGGAGGTCGGCCCGCGGACTGACGGGGGGTCAGGGCCGGGTCGCGCGCTCCAGGGAGAGCAGCACCGACCGGTAGCTCCGGCCCGTCGCCCGGTCCATCCCGATCTCGCACATCCGGTTGGCCGACAGATGCACGTCGAAGGAACGGGCCGTCACCTCGGCGGCCTCGCGGGCGGTGGCGGAGGCGGTCAGCTCGGGGTGGAGCATCCCGCGGTCGCCCGCGAAGGCGCAGCAGCCCGCGTCGGCGGGGACGACGACCTCCTCCGCGCACGCCTCGGCGAGCCTGGTCAGCTGCTCCTCGTCGCCGAGGTGGCGCATGGAGCAGGTCGGATGGACGACGGCCGAAGTGACGCGGCGGCGCACGTCGAGCCGGGGGAGCAGCTCGTCGGCGGCCCAGACGAGGGAGTCGAGGACGGTGAGCTCGGCGTGCAGCTCGCGGTTGTCGTCGGTGAGGTAGGGGACGACGTCGTGCGCGATGCCGAGGGTGCAGGAGGAGGCGTCGACGACGAGGGGGAGCTTTCCGCCGGCGGTCCACCCCCAGGCCGCCTCCACGATCCGGTTGGCCATCACCTCGTTGCCCCGCTCGTACCCCTTGGAGTGCCAGATGGTGGCGCAGCACGTTCCCGCCACGTCGTCGGGGATCCACACCGGCTTCCCGGCCCGCGCGGACAGGGCGACGACGGCCTCCGGCAGGGACGGGCCGCTGTGGCCGTCGGGCCCCGCGAAGATGCGGTTGACGCAGGCGGGGTAGTAGACGGCGACGGCCGCGGGGCGGTGGGTGCGGGGCAGCCGGCGCGCGGCGGCGCCGGGGACCTCGGGCAGCCACTTCGGTACGAGGTCGGGGCGGATCGCCTTGCGGGCCAGGCCGGTCAGCCGCTCCAGGAGCCGGTCCCCGATCCGGTCCGCGGCGGCTACGGCGAGACGTGCCGAGGCCTCCACCGCGCGGAAGTTTTTCGCCGTGAGCGCGGCGATCCGCTCCTCGCGGGGGGAGTGGCGCTGGTGACGGAAGTCCTTCATCAGCGCGCCCGTGTCGATGCCGACGGGGCAGGCGAGTTTGCAGGTGGAGTCGCCGGCGCAGGTGTCGACGGCGTCGTAGCCGTACGCCTCCAGGAGGCGGGCCTCGACGGGGGAGCCGTCGGGCTGGCGCATCATCTCGCGGCGCAGCACGATCCGCTGGCGCGGTGTGGTCGTCAGGTCGTGGCTGGGACAGGTCGGTTCGCAGAAGCCGCACTCGATGCAGGGGTCGGCGATCAGTTCGACCTTGGGGATGGTCTTCAGGCCGCGCAGGTGGGCCTGCGGGTCGCGGTCGAGGACGATCCTGGGGGCGAGGACCCCGTCGGGGTCGATGACCTCCTTGATCCGCCACATCAGGTCGGTCGCCTTCGTGCCCCACTCCAGCTCCAGGAACGGCGCGATGTTGCGTCCGGTGGCGTGCTCGGCCTTCAGCGAGCCGTCGAACCGCTCCACGGTCAGCTTGCAGAACTCGTCCATGAAGGCCGCGTACCGCTCGACGTCGGAGGGGTCGCCGGCGTCGAAGGCGAGCAGGAAGTGGAGGTTTCCGTGGGCCGCGTGGCCGGCGACGGCCGCGTCGAAGCCGTGCCGGGACTGGAGGTCGAGCAGCTCGGCGCAGGCCTCCGCCAGCCGGTCCGGCGGCACCGCGAAGTCCTCGGTGATCAGCGTCGTCCCCGAGGGCCGCGAGCCGCCGACGGCCGTCACGAACGCCTTGCGGGCCTTCCAGTAGCCGTTGATCCTCTTCGGGTCGCGGGTGAACGCGTTCTCCACGGAGGCCACCGGGGCGACCAGATCGAGGCCGGCCAGGACCGAACCCGCCGCCCGCTCGTACGCCTCGCGCCCCGCCGCGTCCGGGGCCCGGAACTCCACCAGGAGCGCCGCCGTCTCCTTCGGCAGGTCCGCCCAGTCCGCCGGGACCCCGGAGACACTGACCGAGGCCCGCAGCGTGTTGCCGTCCATCAGCTCGACGGCGAGCGCCCCGGCCTCGTTGAACAGCGGCACGGCCGCCGCGGCGGCCGGCAGCGACGGGAAGAAGAGCAGGGCCGTGGAGACCTCGCGGTCCAGCGGGAGGGTGTCGAAGACGGTCTCGGCGATGAAGCCGAAGGTGCCCTCGGAGCCGACCATCAGGCCCCGCAGGATCTGCACCGGCGTGGAGCCGTCCAGGAAGGCGTCGAGCCGGTAGCCGTTGGTGTTCTTGATGGCGTACTTGGCCCGGATCCGGGCCGTCAGCTCGGCGTCCGCCTCGATCTCCGCCTTCAGCTCCATCAGCCCCGCGCACAGCCTCGGCTCGGCGCGCGCGAGCTCCTCGTCGGCCGTCGGGGCGGCCGTGTCGACCACCGTCCCGGACGGCAGGACGACGGTGAGCGAGGCCAGCGTCCGGTACGAGTTCCGGGTGGTCCCCGCGGTCATCCCCGAGGCGTTGTTGGCGACGACCCCGCCGAGCGTGCAGGCGATCGCGCTCGCCGGATCGGGCCCCAGGACCCGCCCGTGCGGCGCGAGCGCCGCGTTGGCCCGGACGACCGTCGTACCGGGGCGGATCCGGGCGCGGGCGCCGCCGTCCAGGACCTCGACGCCCGCCCAGTGGCGGCGGACGTCGACGAGGATGTCCTCGCCCTGCGCCTGGCCGTTGAGACTGGTCCCGGCGGCCCGGAAGACGACCTCGCGGCCCTTGCCGTGCGCGTACGACAGGACGGCGGAGATGTCGTCGATGTCCTCGGCGACCACGACGACCTGCGGGACGAAACGGTACGGGCTGGCGTCGGAGGCGTAACGGACCAGGTCGGAGAGGCCCGACAGGACCTTCTCCGCGCCGAGGAGCTCGGTCAGCTCCTCGCGCAGCCGCCGCGGCGTGCCCCGCGACTGGAGCTCGGGAACCCGGTCAGGGGCCGGACTCCGCTTCGTACCGGGGCGAAGGGCCTGCGGGTTCGGCTCAAGCAGCGGCATGTCACGGCTCCCCTTCGGCGCGTCCCCGTACCCGGGGGATCAGCAGCCGCTCTCCGGGACGCGGTCGACCAGAGCGGACAGCAGACCTCCGAGCACCTCGCGCTGATCGACGGTCAATGGAGCAAGGATGTCCTCTGCGGCCGCCCGGCGCGCGCTGCGCAGCTCGCGCAGCGTGGCGCGCCCCGCGTCGGTGAGCTCGATCCGGACCACGCGGCGGTTGCTCGGATCCGGGACCCTGCGCACCCGGCCGCCGGTCTCCAGGCCGTCGACGAGGCTGGTCACGGCCCTCGGGACGACTTCGAGCCGGGTCGCGAGATCGGCCATGCGGGGCGGCTCGCCGAAGTGCGCGACCGTGCGCAGGAGCCGGGACTGCGCGGGGGTGATGCCGACCGGCTCCAGGTGGTGCTTCTGGATGCGGTGCAGGCGCCGGGTGAGGCGCAGCAACTGCTCGGCGAGGACCCCGTCGGCATCGGCGTCGGTTCCGCTGAACCGGTGGTCGGTGCCGCTCGGGCGGTCGGAGGTGCTCATGCCGGGAACAATATCAGGACCTAGTTCATTGTGAGTGTAGGTAACAATGAGCTAGGGTCTTCATCGCCCGTAGAAGTCCGTCTCCCGAAGGAGCCCATGCGCCCCCACGACCAGTCCGACTGGACGCCCCCGCCCCGCGACTCCGGCCGGCCCAAGGAGCCCGCGCAGCTGCGGCGCATCCTGCGGCTCTTCCGTCCCTACCGTGCCCGCCTCGTGCTCGTCGGCCTCCTCGTCGGCGCCGCCTCGCTGGTCTCGGTCGCCTCGCCGTTCCTGCTCAGGGAGATCCTGGACACGGCGATCCCGCAGGGCCGTACGGGGCTGCTGAGCCTCCTCGCCCTCGGCATGATCGCCACCGCCGTCCTGACCAGCGTCTTCGGCGTGCTCCAGACGCTGATCTCCACCACCGTCGGCCAGCGCGTCATGCACGACCTGCGCACCGGGGTCTACGAGCAGCTCCAGCGGATGCCGCTCGCCTTCTTCACGCGCACGCGCACGGGCGAGGTCCAGTCCCGCATCGCCAACGACATCGGCGGCATGCAGGCGACCGTGACGTCCACGGCCACCTCGCTCGTCTCCAACCTCACCGCCGTCGTCGCGACCGTCGTCGCGATGCTCGCGCTCGACTGGCGGCTCACCGTCGTCTCCCTGCTCCTGCTGCCCGTCTTCGTCTGGATCAGCCGCCGCGTCGGCCGCGAGCGCAAGGCGATCACCACGCAGCGCCAGAAGCAGATGGCCGCGATGGCCGCGACCGTCACCGAGTCCCTCTCGGTGAGCGGCATCCTGCTCGGCCGGACCATGGGCCGCGCCGACTCCCTGACCAGGTCCTTCGCCGAGGAGTCCGAGCGCCTCGTCGACCTCGAAGTGCGCTCCTCCATGGCCGGACGGTGGCGCATGTCCACCATCGGCATCGTCATGGCCGCCATGCCCGCCCTGATCTACTGGGCCGCCGGCCTCGCGCTCCAGTCGGGCGGCCCCGCGATATCGCTCGGCACGCTCGTCGCCTTCGTCTCGCTCCAGCAGGGCCTCTTCCGGCCCGCCGTGAGCCTGCTCTCCACCGGCGTGCAGATGCAGACCTCGCTCGCGCTCTTCCAGCGCATCTTCGAATACCTGGACCTGCCCGTCGACATTTCCGAGCCCGCCGAGCCCGTCCGGCTCGCGAAGGTCCGCGGCGAGGTGCGCTTCGAGAAGGTCGAGTTCCACTACGACGCCGAGGGCCAGGGGCGCCCGACCCTCGACGGGATCGACGTCACCGTCCCCGCCGGCTGCAGCCTGGCCGTGGTCGGGCCCACCGGCTCAGGGAAGTCCACCCTCAGCTACCTCGTGCCCCGGCTGTACGACGTCACCGGCGGCCGGGTCGTCCTCGACGGCGTCGACGTGCGGGACCTCGACTTCGACACCCTGGCCCGTGCCGTCGGCGTCGTCTCCCAGGAGACCTACCTCTTCCACGCCTCCGTCGCCGACAACCTGCGCTTCGCCAAGCCGGACGCCACCGACGAGGAGATCGAGGCCGCCGCGCGCGCCGCGCAGATCCACGACCACATCGCCTCCCTGCCCGAGGGGTACGACACCCTCGTCGGGGAGCGCGGCTACCGCTTCTCGGGTGGCGAGAAGCAGCGGCTGGCCATCGCGCGCACGATCCTGCGCGACCCGCCGGTGCTCATCCTCGACGAGGCGACCAGCGCCCTCGACACGCGGACGGAGCACGCCGTGCAGCAGGCCATCGACGCGCTCTCGGCCGGCCGCACCACCATCACCATCGCCCACCGGCTCTCCACCGTCCGCGACGCCGATCAGATCGTCGTCCTGGAGTCGGGGCGGATCGCGGAGCGCGGGACGCACGAGGAGCTGCTCGCCCACGACGGGCGGTACGCCGCCCTGGTCCGCAGGGACGCCCGGGCCGCCGTGACGGGCGCCGCCGAAGCCCCCGCGGAGGGCCCCGCGGAGAGCGCCCCGGAAGGCGAACAAGCGAACGTGGGATCGGTTGTTCCCCAGAACGTGTGATCGTGCCGGGAATCGTTGCCCAACTCCCGTACGGCATCGGAAGATTACGGAGTGCGAGCGACGGGCTGCAGACCGCGACCGCACCGTCCCACTGATGTACCTGTACGAGGAGAAGCACCACCATGAACGTCATCACCGATCTGCTCGCCGGCGTCCTCCACTTCCTGGGTTGGCTCGTCTGACGATCGCAGTGCCCGGCGCCGTCGGTTCCCCGTCCCAGGGGACCGGCGGCGCCGCCGCGTGCGCGGGGCTCCCCGGAATCCCGTACGAGGCGGGTTAGCGTGCGGCCATGACGTACCGGCAGTCGTCACCGTACGCACCCCCACGCCGCTCCCGCCGCCCCTCGCTTCCCCGGCCTCCGCGCCGTGCCCGGCTCACCCGGCGCGGCCGTCTGGCACTCCTGCTCGGCGCCGTCGTCGCCGTGGCCGCCGCGGTCACCGTCCCGCTCCTGCTGCTCCCGGGCGACGAACCGGCGGTCGAGAAGCCCCGCGCCCTCCTCGTCCCGGAAGGGTGGCGGTCGGGGCAGGTCTACGCGGCCGTCGACCGGGCGCTCGGCCTGCCCGAGGGAACGGCGCGGAAGGCCGCGGCCGTGCCGGGCGCCGCCGTGCTCCCGCTCCCCGCCGAGGCCGGCGGAAACCCGGAGGGCTACCTCTTCCCCGCCACCTATCCGGTCGTGGCCGCCACCAGCCCCGAAGGCCTCCTCCGCTACATGGTGGAGACCGCGGGCAAACGGTTCGGCACCGAGCGGATCGCCGCGGGCGCGCGGGCGTACGGGATGAGCGTGTACCAGGCGGTGATCGCGGCCAGCATCGTGCAGGCGGAGGCCGACAGTCCCGAGGACATGGCCAAGGTCGCCCGGGTCGTGCACAACCGGCTGGCCCGGGGCATGGCCCTGCAGATGGACTCGACGCTGAACTACGCGCTGGGCCGCAGCACCGTCGACACGACCCTGGAGGACACCAAGAGCGCCAGCCCGTACAACACGTACGAGCGGAAGGGGCTGCCGCCGACGCCCATCGGGAACCCGGGGGAGCAGGCGGTGGACGCGGTGATCCGCCCGGCGGACGGGGACTGGCTGTACTTCGTCACCGTGGCCCCGGGGGACACCCGCTTCACGGCCGAATACGCGCTCCACCAGGAGAACGTGGCGGAGTTCAACGCGAACCGGCGCGCGGAACGCGCCGGCTGAGAGCCGCGCGCGGGTTCGCGCGCGCGGGTTCGGGTGGGCCGGTTCGCGCGGGCCGTTGCGCGCGGTCTCAGGCCGTCGGGGCGCCGGCGGTTGCGCGGGTCAGCAGGCGGCGGATGTCGGTGACGGCCGCGCGGCCGGCCCTGTTGGCGCCGATCGTCGAGGCCGACGGGCCGTAGCCGACGAGATGGACGCGCTCGTCCCGGACCGCTCGCGTGCCCTCCACCCGGATGCCGCCGCCCGGCTCCCGCAGGCGCAGCGGGGTCAGGTGGTCGATGGCGGCACGGAAGCCGGTCGCCCAGAGGATGACGTCCGCGTCGACGGTCCGCCCGTCGTCCCAGGCCACCCCGGTCGGCGTGATCCGGTCGAACATCGGCAGCCGGTCCATGACACCGCGCTCGCGCGCCGCGCGGATCGCGTCGTTGAGCGGGAGGCCGGTGACCGAGACGACGCTCTGCGGTGGCAGCCCGAGGCGTACCCGCTCCTCGACGAGCGCCACGGCGGCGCGGCCCTCCGCCTCCCCGAAGGGCCCCTCGCGGAAGACGGGCTCGCGCCGGGTCACCCAGGTCGTCTCGGCGGCGACCTCGGCGATCTCCATGAGGTGCTGGGTTCCGGAGGCCCCGCCGCCGACGACGATCACCCGCTTTCCGGCGAACTCCTCGGGGCCCGGGTAACCGGAGGTGTGCAGCTGGCGGCCCCGGAAGGTCTCCTGACCCTGGTACCGGGGCCAGAAGGGGCGGTCCCAGGTGCCGGTCGCGTTGATCAGGGCACGTGTCGCGTACGCGCCCTCGGAGGTCTCGACGAGCAGCCGCTCGCCGTCGCCCTCCCGGACGGCGGTGACGTCGACGGGCCGGTGGACCCGCAGGTCGAAGGTCCGCTCGTACGTGTCGAAGTACGCGCCGATCACCTCCGACGAGGGGCGCGCGGGGTCGGCGCCGGTCAGCTCCATGCCGGGCAGCGCGTACATGCCGTGCACCTTGCCGTACGTGAGGGACGGCCACCGGAACTGCCAGGCGCCGCCCGCGCGCGGGGAGTGGTCGAGCACGACGAAGTCCCGGTCGGGCTCCAGGCCGGCGCGCCGCAGGTGGAAGGCGGCCGAGAGGCCCGCCTGGCCGGCGCCGATGACGACGACGTCCACGGATGTGGCCCGGACCGCTGCTCCACCGAATTCGTTCACGGTTCTACTAACTCTTCGGGGGTCGGGGATCTTCCCGCGGGGCGACGAGCCCGCGCGCCACGAGCTCCGGCGTCACGCCCTCGCCGAACCAGTACGCCTCCTCCAGGTGCGGGTAGCCCGACAGGACGAAGTGCTCCACACCCAGGTCGTGGTACTCCTCGATGCGGTCCGCGACATCGGTGTGGCTGCCGACCAGCGCGGTTCCGGCCCCGCCCCTGACGAGGCCGACCCCCGCCCACAGGTTCGGCGAGATCTCCAGCTTGTCCCGGTCCAGGGAGCCGCGTCCGTGCAGGGCCAGCATCCGCTGCTGGCCGACGGACTCGGTGCGGCCGAGGAGCTCCTGCGCGGAGGCGACCGTCCCGTCGTCGAGGTCGGCGAGCAGCCGGTCGGCGGTCGCCCAGGCCTCCCGCGCCGAGTCGCGCGAGACCGTGTGCAGCCGGATCCCGAAGCGGACCGTCCGCCCGCGCTCCTCCGCGAGGCGACGGATCCAGTCGATCTTCTCCTTCACCTGCCACGGCGGCTCGCCCCAGGTCAGGTAGACGTCCGTGTGCTCCGCCGCGACCGGGCCCGCCGCCGACGACGAGCCGCCGAAGAAGACCTCCGGCAGCGGGTCCGGAGGTAGGGCGGTCAGCCCGCCCTCGATCCGGAAGTGCTCGCCGTCGAAGTCGAACGGCCGCCCGCTCCAGACGCCCCGGACCACCGAGAGGAACTCGGCCGTGCGCGCGTAGCGCCGGTCGTGGTCGAGGCGGTCGCCGAAGCGGCGCTGCTCGGCGGAGTCGCCGCCGGTCACCACGTTGAGGAGCAGCCGGCCCCGGGTGATGCGCTGGTACGTGGCCGCCATCTGCGCCGCGAGCACGGGCGAGATCACCCCCGGCCTGAACGCGACGAGGAACTTGAGGCGCTCGGTGTGCTGGGCGAGCGCGACCGTGGTCAGCCATGCGTCCTCGCACCACGTTCCGGTCGGGGTCAGCACCGCTTCAAAGCCCAACTGCTCGGCCGCTTTGGCGATTTGGGTCAGGTACGTGATGTCGGGGGCGCGCAGCCCCGGCACGGTCCCGTTCCGGGTGATCCCGCCGTCCGCGTACGCGTGCCGGTCGACGAGGGTCCGGCCGTCGCCGCCGGTCGGCAGGAACCAGTGCAGGTGGACGGTCATCAGGAGGCCTTTCCGTGAACGCGATGACGGTGCGCCACAGCGGCCGTGGGCGCGGAGCGGGCACGCGCGCACGACGAACAGGGCGTCAGGAGACAGAAGAGGTGAGGTGGGGGTGAAAGGGCGTCAGCGGCCGCGGCGACACGCGGCGGAGGCCACCCGCAGCAGGTCGATGTGACCGCGCGTGGTGAGCAGTGCTGAACGCAACATGGCGCGAACGTAGCCGCCCCCGTGGGCTGGGTCAACGGACGTCCCGGCGTGTGGACCTGCACGCTTGGCCGGAATTCGCCTTGTGGTCGAATCCCGGACCCCCTTTTACCTCTCGCTAAGGTTAGGCTAACCTTCGGGGCGTGCAAGCAGGTGAACAGACCTCCGCGGCCCCAGGCCCCCACGGTCACGAACTCTCGGCCATGGGTGTCACCGTGGCGTACGAAGGCGTCGACGTCGTCCACGACGCGGCCATGACGCTGCGCCCCGGCGAAGTGACCGTCCTGGTCGGCCCGAACGGCAGCGGCAAGTCCACGCTGCTGCGCACCATCGCGCGCCTTCAGCAGCCCCGGACCGCCACGCTCGTCCTCGACGGCGAGACGGACGGTCTCGCCCTGAGCCCCCGTGAGTTCTCGCGCCACGTCGCCCTGCTCACCCAGGGACGCCCCACGCCCAGCGGGCTCACGGTCAGGGACGTGGTCGAGTTCGGCCGCTACCCGTACCGGGGGCGCTGGGGCAAGGCCGACCCGGACGGCAGGGAAGCGGTGGACCGCGCGCTCGCCATGACGGGCGTCACGGAACTCGCGGAGCGCGGCGCCGAGCACCTCTCCGGCGGCCAGCTCCAGCGCGTCTGGCTCGCCGGCTGCCTCGCGCAGCAGACGGGCGTGCTGCTGCTCGACGAACCCACGACCTACCTCGACCTCCGCTACCAGGTCGAACTCCTCGACCTCATGCGCGACCTGGCGGACGACCACGGCATCGCCGTCGGCGCCGTCCTCCACGACCTCGACCAGACCGCGGCCGTCGCCGACCGGATCGTCCTGCTCGACGCGGGACGGGTCGTCGCGGACGGCGCCCCCGAGGACGTACTGACTCCCGAGCGGCTGACCGCCACGTACGGCATCCGCATCGACGTAGACACCGATCCACTCACCGGCCGGCTGCGCACCCGTGCGATAGGCCGCCACCACTCGCGAAGCGAAAGGCTCAGCACCACATCATGAGACGACTTCTCCTCACCGCGGCGGCCGCCACCACCGCGGCCCTCGCCCTGTCCGCCTGCGGTACCACCGAGCCCGCCGCCGACGACGCGAAGAAGAGCACCGAGCGCATCACCCTCACCGACTCCACGGGCGAGAAGGTCGAGCTCGACGGCCCCGCCAAGAAGGTCGTCGGCACCGAGTGGAACGTCGTCGAGCACCTGATCACGCTGGGCGTCGACCCGGTCGGCGTCGCCGACGTCAAGGGCTACAAGACGTGGGACACCGCCGTCCCGCTCAAGAACGAGCCGAAGGACATCGGCACCCGCGGCGAGCCCAGCGTGGAGACCGTCGCCGCCCTCAAGCCCGACCTCATCGTCGCCACCACCGACCTGCCGCCGGCCGCCGTGAAGCAGCTGCGCAAGGTCGCCCCGGTCCTGACGCTGAAGGCCGCCGACGCCGCCGACCCGATCGGCCGGATGAACGCGGACCTCGACGCCATCGCCCAGGCGACCGGCACCACGCAGAAGTCCGAGGAGCTCAAGAAGGAGTTCCAGGCGAAGCTCGACGAGGGCAAGAAGAAGCTCGCCGACGCCGGTCTCGCCGGGACGAAGTACGCCTTCGCCGACGGCTACGTGATGTCCAACCAGGTCTCGATCCGCCCCTACACCAGCGGTTCGCTGATCGGCGCGGTCAACGAGAAGCTCGGCCTGAAGAACGCCTGGACCGTCAAGGGCGACCCGGCCTACGGCCTCGGCGCCACCGACGTCGAGGGCCTCACCAAGCTCGGTGACGTGCAGTTCGCCTACGTCGGCAACGACGGCGACGCCGGCAGCACGCCGTTCACCGGCGTCCTCGCCAAGGACAAGGTCTGGACGTCCCTGCCGTTCGTCAAGAAGGGCAACGTGCACCGTCTGCCCGACGGCATCTGGATGTTCGGTGGCCCCCAGTCGATGAGCACGTACGTCGACTCCGTCGTCGCCGCGCTGACGAAGTAACACCATGGCCGTCACCGCAACCACCCCCGCCACCCGTCCGCCGACGGCCACGTCCCGGACGGGCGCGGCCCCGGTGACGGCCGCCCTGGTCCTCCTCGTCGCGGTCCTCGCGCTCGTGGACATCACCCAGGGCACCGCCGCGGTCGGCGCGCCCGAGGTGTGGAAGGCGTTCACGGGCCAGGCCGATCCGGCCGACGCGTCCGTCGTCGTCGCCTCCCGCCTGCCGAGGATGACCGCCGGCCTCCTGGTCGGCGCCGTCCTCGGCATCGCGGGCGCCGCCCTCCAGGCCGTCAGCCGCAACGTCCTCGCCTCGCCCGACACCCTCGCCGTCAACGCGGGCTCCTACTTCGCGCTCGGCCTCACCGCCGCCTTCGGCCTCTCGCTGCCGCTGTTCGCCTCCTCGGCGTTCGCGTTCGCCGGCGGTCTCGCGGCCGCGGCCGTCGTCCTCTCCCTCTCGGGCCTGGGCGCCGGAACCGTCCGCCTCGTCCTCGCGGGCAGCGCCCTCACCCTCGGCCTCACCGCCGTCACCGAAGCCCTGCTCCTGCTGTTCCCCGCGGAGACCGAGGGCCTCTACGACTGGAACCAGGGCAGCATCGGCCAGAACGGCTTCGACGGCGTCCTGCAGATGGCCCCCATCGCCGTCGTCGGCCTCGTCGGACTGCTGCTCCTCGCCCGCCGGGTCGACGCCCTCGCCCTCGGCGACGACGCCGCCCGCGGCCTCGGCGTGCCCGTCCGCGCCACCCGGGTCACCGCCGTCGTCCTCGCCGCCCTCCTCTCCACGGCCGCCGTCACCCTCGCCGGACCCGTCGGCTACGTCGGTCTGTGCGCCCCCGCGCTCGTCAGGCCCCTCGCCCGCAGGTTCCGCGGCTTCACCCGCACCCGGGGCTTCCTGCCCGCCGCCGGACTCGTCGGCGCCGCGCTCGTCCTCGGCTCCGACGTGCTGTTGCGGGCCGTCATCCCGGCGGACGTGGCGGTCGCCGTGCCCACCGGCGTGGTCACCAGCCTCGTCGGCGCGGTCTTCCTGATCGTCATGGCCATCCGCGTCCGGGACACGGCCGGCACCACCGCCACCGAGCGGCTGCGCATCAGGAGCCGGGCCCGCTTCCTCACCACCACCGCCGTCCTGGTGGCCGCCCTGGTCGGCGTCGCCATCGCCGGCGTCCTCCTCGGCGACAGCAAACTCCTCCTCGGCGACGTCGTGAACTGGGCCCAGGGACAGGCCGGCCGGACCGTCACCTTCGTCCTCGACACCAGGGTGCCCCGCGTCCTCGCCGCCCTCTTCGCCGGCGCCGCGCTCGCCCTGGCCGGCACCCTCGTCCAGGCCGTCACCCGCAACCCGCTCGCCGAACCCAGCGTCCTGGGCGTCTCCGGAGGCGCCGCGCTCGGCGCCGTACTCCTCGTGACGACCGTGCCCGTGGCCGGTTCGTGGGGCATGGCCGGCGCCGCGTTCGCGGGCGCCGCAGCCAGCTCGGTCCTCGTCTTCGGACTTGCCGCGCGGGGCGGGTTCCAGCAGAACCGGCTCGTCCTCGTCGGCTTCGGCGTCGCCATCGCCGCGTCCGCCCTGATCAGCCTCCTGATCATCCTCACCGACCCGTTCAACGCGACGAAGGCCCTCACCTGGCTGTCGGGCTCCACCTACGGGCGGTCCCTGCCCGACGTGGTCCCCCTCATCGGCGTCCTCGCCGTGAGCGCGGCCGTCGCGTTCGCCCGGCGCACCGAACTCGACCTCGTCTCGCTCGACGAGGACACCCCGCGCCTCCTCGGCCTCGGCCTGGGACGCGCACGCCTCGGCTTCCTCGCCCTCTCCGTCCTGCTCACCGCCACCGCCGTCGCCGCCGCCGGAGCGATCGCCTTCGTGGGACTCGTCGCACCGCACGCGGCCCGCGCCCTCGTCGGCCGGCACCACACGCGCGTGCTCCCGGTCGCGGTGCTCCTCGGCGCCGTCCTCGTCTGCACCGCGGACCTCGTGGGCCGTACCGTCATCGCCCCGGCCCAGCTCGGCGCCGGCCTCATGACGGCCGTGATCGGCACCCCGTACTTCCTCTACCTGCTGGTACGCAGCCGGGGCTAGCCACGGGCAGGAGCGCGCCGGTCGCGGGCGGGGGAACCGCGACCGGCGGGCCGAAGACCCGGGAGGCTTCCAGGGCAGGGCCTAAGCTGCGATCCGGCACAGGCCCCGACCCAGGAGCGCACCTCATGTTCAGCGACCGGAAGTTCCCCTACCCCGACGCCCTGCGAGCCGACGCGGCGCCCGCCCCGCACGCGCTCCTCGCGCCGGTCACCGGTCTCCTGGGCACCTGGGTCGGCCGCGGCCGCGGCTCGTACCCGACGCTCGCGGAGGAGTTCACGTACGAGCAGGAGGTCACCTTCAGCCACGACGGGCGCCCCTTCCTCCACTACGAGGCCCGCGCCTGGATCGTCGACGCCGACGGCACCCCGCAGCGGCCCGCCGCCCGGGAGAGCGGCTGGTGGCGGATGCAACCCGACGGGCGCGTCGAGGCGCTGATCACCCAGCCCACCGGGATCGCCGAGATCCTCGTCGGCGGCGCGGCCGACGGCGCGATCGACCTCACCACCCATCAGGTGGCGCTCACCCCCACGGCCAAGGACGTGACCGGCACCCGCCGCCGCTACACCCTGACGGACGAGGACACCCTCGACTTCCGCCACGACCTCGCGGCGGTCGGACAGCCGCTCCAGTACCACCTTTCGGCACACCTCCGACGCGAGAACGGGAACTGAGTCCATGCAGCAGCCTGTGAGCGACGCCGATCCGTACCTGTGGCTGGAAGAGGTGTCGGGCGAGGCGGCGCTGGCCTGGGTGGCCGAGCGGAACACCGAGACCGCCGACGCCCTGGCCGCCGACCCCGCGTTCGCCCCGCTCAAGGAGCGCCTGCGCGAGGTGATGGACGCCTCCGACCGCATCCCGTACACCGTCCGCCGCGGCGCGCACCTCTACAACTTCTGGCGCGACGCCGAGCACGTGCGGGGCGTGTGGCGGCGCACCACCCTGGAGCAGTACCGCAAGGACGCCCCCGAGTGGGAGGTCCTCCTCGACGTCGACGCGCTCGCCGCGGCCGAGGACGAGAAGTGGGTCTGGGACGGGGCCCGCGTCCGCCGCCCCGACCACGACCGGGCGCTGGTACGCCTGTCGCGCGACGGCGGGGACGCCGTGGTGGTCCGGGAGTTCGACCTCGGCACCCGGCGGTTCGTCGAGGACGGCTTCCGGGTCGAGGAGGCGAAGACCCGGACCGGCTGGATCGACGACGACACCCTCTTCGTCGGTACGGACACGGGGCCCGGCTCGCTCACCGACTCCGGCTACCCGCGGCAGGTCCGCAGGTGGCGACGGGGCACCCCGGTGGCGGACGCCGAGCTCGTCTACGAGGCCGCGCAGGGCGACGTGTCGGCCTGGGGGTACCGCGACAGCACGCCCGGCTTCGAGCGGGACTTCGTCGGCCGCGCCCTCGACTTCTTCCGCAGCGAGACGTACCTCCTGCGGCCCGACTCCACGCTCGTCAGGATCGACGTCCCCGAGGACGCCGTCGCGTACGCCCACCGCCGGCATCTGATCGTCTCCCTGAAGTCCGACTGGCTCGGGCAGCCGACCGGCTCCCTCCTCGCCTTCGACTTCGACGCCTTCCTGGCGGGCGACCGCACCCCCGAGGTGCTGTTCGCCCCGGACGCGCGGACGGCCCTGGCCGGGCACGCGTGGACCCGTCGCCATCTGATCCTGGAGACGATGCACGACGTCAGCACCCGCATCGAGGTCCTCACCCCCGACCCCGACGGCGGCTGGACCCGCGAACCGCTCGTCGGCGTACCGGAACTGTCCGCCGTCAGCGTCGTCGACACCGACCCCGACGTCTCCGACGAGTACTTCCTCGACGTGTCGGGGTTCCTCCAGCCCTCCACCCTGTACCGGGGGAGCATCGGCGCCGACACGGAACTCCTCAAGCAGGCCCCGGACCGCTTCTCCGCCGCCGGACTCACGGTGGAGCAGTACTTCGCGACCTCCCGGGACGGCACGAGCGTCCCGTACTTCGTCATCGGCCCCGACCACGCCGCCACCGGCCCCGGCCCCACGCTGCTCTACGGCTACGGCGGCTTCGAGGTCTCCCTCACGCCCTACTACGGCTCCGTGACGGGCCGGGCGTGGCTGGAGCGCGGCGGCACGTACGTCATCGCGAACATCCGTGGCGGCGGCGAGTACGGACCGGACTGGCACCAGGCCGCGCTGGGCGCGGACCGGCCGCGGGCCTTCGAGGACTTCGCGGCCGTCGCCGAGGACCTCGTCACGCGGGGCGTCACCACCCCGGCCATGCTCGGCGCCTCCGGAGGCAGCAACGGCGGCCTGCTCATGGGCGCGATGCTCACCCGCCACCCCGAGCTGTTCGGCGCGATCGTCGCGCAGGTGCCGCTGCTCGACATGACCCGCTTCCACAAGCTCCTCGCGGGCGCGTCCTGGATCGCCGAGTACGGCGACCCCGACGACGAGGCCGATCTGCCGCACCTCCGCGACATCTCCCCGTACCACCGCCTCGCGGCGGACGCGGCCTACCCGCCGGTGCTCCTGATGACCTCGACCCGCGACGACCGCGTCCACCCCGGCCACGCCCGCAAGACGGCGGCGCGGCTGCGGGAACTCGGCCATCCGGTGCTGTTCCACGAGAACACCGGCGGCGGACACGCGGGCGCCGGCGACAACGAACAGGCAGCGCACAACAGCGCTCTTGTGCACACCTTCCTGTGGCAGCGGCTCGGCGGCGGCCCGGCCACCGACTGACTGTCACGTCGGACTGGGCGGGCCCGGCGTCACGGGCCGCCCGGCCTTGCGGACCGGCGTCACAGCCAGCCGGAGCGCTGGGCCTGCAATGCCATCTGGAACCGGCTCGTGGCGCCGAGCCGGGCCATCAGGATCTGGATCCGGCGGAACAGCGTGCGGCGGCTGATGCCGAGCTCCCGGGCGATCACATCGTCGCTCGCGCCGCCCGCGAGCAGCCACAGCAGGCGCCGGTCGGAGGGCGGCAGGCCGCCCGGGCGGGCGATGTGGCCGTGGAACGGGAGGGCGTTCTGCCAGGCCTGCTCGAACAGCGCCACGAGCGCCGAGAGCAGGCCGCAGGGCTGTACGACCAGCATCGTGTTGTGGACGTCGGCCTCCTTGATCGACAGCGACACGAGCGCGTACGCGTCGTCGATGATCACCAGCTTGACCGGCACCGACGGCAGCACCCGCGCCTGCTCGCCGGCCTCGATGCACGGCTCGATCGCCGACTCCAGATTGCCCGGCAGCTCCAGCGACTCCCGCGAGTACACGACGCGCTGCGTCACCCCGCGGGCGAGGGTGGCCAGCGCGTCCTCGGTGGCGCCGGGCAGCGGGAAGTACGGCGGGGAGTCGAGCTGGCGGATCTGATGACGGGCACTGGCCCAGGCCTGCCGCATCCGGAGGCCGATCGCGTCGCCCGTGACGATCTCCACGAGGTGGTCGGTGTCGCCGGCGAGCCGCCGCCTCCGGAACGACTCGAACGCGCCCCCGACGGTGATGCGCGACTCGTCGAGCTCGGCCGCCCGGTGCCGGCCGAGGATCTCCAGGCCCGCGGCGGGCGGAACGGGCGCCACGACGTCCTCGCCCTCCGCGGCGGCGCTCGCGAGGCCCGCGTCGACGAGGGCGCCGTACGCCGCTGAAAGCTCCGCTCCCTCCACCCCGGCCGCCGCACCGATCGCACTCAGCGGCGCGGGCGCCAGATCGAGGAGTGCCAGGTAGACCCGCACCGCGTCGTGCCCGATCCCGAGCAGCCGGAGGGCCTCACCGAGTTTCGCGTTCGCCATGGGCCGCATTATCGACGGCCCGGTGCCCCCTCCGCACCCATGGGCGAGGCGCCGGATGGCCGATCTGTGCCACTGGCGGTCCTGGGCACCCAACGGGCGTTCGGCGCAGTACTGTCCGTGAGCCGCCGATGACCGGTGGCCCAGGAACCCTCCGAGAAGAAGGTGCATCGCATGGCGAAGCGTCGAAAGAACGGGCTCTACGACGGCGTGTCCGCGGAGCTCTCCGCCCTGATGCGGACGGGCTGGGCCGACACCGAGCGCCACGGTCTGGAGGCCGACGAGCAGGCACCGTACGCGGCGGCCCGCCGCGCGGCCCTCTCGGCCCTCTTCCCCGGCGAGCGCCTGGTGATCCCGTCCGGCAACCTCAAGACCCGCTCGAACGACGACACCTACCCGTTCCGCCCGTACACGGGCTACGTGCACATGACCGGCGACCAGGCCCGCGACGGCGCCCTCGTCCTCGAACCCCGCGCGGACGGCGGTCACGACGCGTACTGTTACCAGCTGCCCCGGGACAGCCGCGACAACGACGAGTTCTGGATCGGCTACACGGCCGAGCTGTGGATGGGCCGGCGCCGTTCGCTCGCCGAGTCGGAGATCGTCCTCGGTCTGCCCTGCCGCGACGTCCGCACCATCGCCGCGGACCTCGCCGCCGCCTCCACCGAGGTCCCCACCCGGATCGTGCGCGGTCACGACCCGGCCCTGGAGGCCGCCGTCACCACCGACGAGGACCGCGACTACGAGCTGGAGGAGGCGCTCAGCGACCTCCGCCTGGTCAAGGACGACTGGGAGATCGGCGAGATGCGCAAGGCGGTGGACTCCACCGTGCGCGGATTCACCGACTGCGTCTCCGAGCTGTCCCGGGCGATCGCCACGTCGGAGCGGTGGATCGAGGGCACCTTCTTCCGCCGCGCGCGCCTGGAGGGCAACGCCCTCGGCTACGGCTCGATCTGCGCCGCCGGCGAGCACGCCACGATCATGCACTGGACGGACAACGACGGACCGGTCCGCCCCGGCGAGCTGCTCCTGCTCGACGCCGGCGTGGAGACGAACTCCCTCTACACCGCCGACGTCACCCGCACCCTCCCGATCAGCGGCACCTTCAACGAGGTGCAGCGCAAGGTGTACGACGCGGTGTACGAGTCCCAGGAGGCGGGCATCGCGGCCGTCAAGCCGGGCGCCCGGTACCGCGACTTCCACGAGGCGTCCCAGCGCAGCATGACGGCGAAGCTGGTCGAGTGGGGATTCATCGAGGGCCCCGTCGACCGGGCTTACGAGCTCGGCCTCCAGCGCCGCTTCACCATGGCGGGCACCGGCCACATGCTCGGCCTGGACGTCCACGACTGCGCGCACGCGCGGAACGAGGAGTACGTCGACGGCCTCCTGGAGCCGGGCATGGTGCTCACGGTCGAGCCCGGCCTGTACTTCCAGCCGGACGACCTGACCGTGCCCGAGGAGTGGCGCGGCATCGGCGTCCGGATCGAGGACGACCTGGTCGTCACCGAGAACGGCAACGAGAACCTCTCCGCCGGCCTGCCGCGCTCGTCGGCCGAGGTCGAGGCGTGGATGGCGGAGTTCGCGGGCTGATCCGACGGCCCGAGCCCCACCGGTCCCCCTACCCCGCGAAGTCCTCGTAGAGGACGAAGAGGCGGGGGAGGGGGGCGCCGCCGTCCGGGGCGGGATGCTTCACGAGTGCGGCCCAGGCGGTCGCCATGAGGTGCCGGGCCCGGGTGCCCGGCCAGGGCCGGGGGAGGAGCTCGGCGGGCAGCAGCGGGTCCGGTGTCATCGCGTACGAGAAGGCCGCGGCGAGCCGGACCGCGAGGCTCAGGCGCTCGGCGGACGCGAGAGGCTCCGGGCGGTCGAGACGGTCGAGACCGTCGAGACGGTCAAGGCGTTCGAGGCAGGTGCGGGCGAAGGCGGCGAGCGCGTCGTGGCGGGACGCGATCCCGTCCAGGGGCCAGAGCGAGTCGGCGACGGCCCGCGGTTCGGCGACACCGCCGACGCTGAGGTCGGTGCTGGTCAGACAGGTCAGTGAGGCGGCGACGCCGAGCTCCTCGGCCCGGGCCCGGACGAGCGGCTCGATCGGGTGGGCGCAGACGTACAGGCCGCCTTGGAGCGGGGCGGCCCCCAGGTGGAGCAGGGTGTCGCGGAGCGCGTCGCGGGCGGCCCGCTCGGACTCGGGGACGGCGAAGGCGAAGAGGTGCCACACGCCGTCCCACGGGGCGAGCCCGTGGTCCTGCCGGTAGGCGAGGCGGACGTGGGCGGCGTCCGGGGCGATCGCGCCGGTGGCGTCGGCGACCGCGCGGAGGACGGCCTTGCGGCCGCGGCCCTCGTGGGTGAAGCGCCCCTCGGCGACGAGCCGCTTCAGGCAGAGCCGGACCTGCTGGTCGGTCATGCCGAGGAGACCCGCCACCGTGTAGAGCTCACCGGCGTCCACGGTGCCGTCCGCGCGGACGAGGGCATGGACGAGCGTGCGCGTCGGGACGGGGGCGAGGCCGGGGATGCCGTCGGGGATGCCGTCGGCCGGGCTCATCGCGCCTCCCGGCCGGGGGTCGCGTCGGCCGCCGTGACCGGCCGGTGCATGGTGGTGACGGCGCCGAAGCCCATCAACTCGCGCAGGTACGGCGTCCGCTCGGTGCGGACGGCGACGAAGCCGTGCCGCTCGTAGAGGGCACGGGCCCGCGGGTTCACGTCGATGACGTCGAGCCGGAGCCGGCGGAGGCCGGCCTCGGCGGCCACGGCCGCGATCTCGCGCAACAGCATCGTGCCGATGCCCGCGCCGCGGTGTCCGGGGGCGACGGCGATGCCGTCCATCACGAGCTCGCCGGAGGCGGGGCTCCGCTCGAGGAGCGCCAGCAGGGCCACCCGGTGCAGTCCGCGCAGCACCCCGTACGCCGACAGGACGTCCCCCGCACCGCCGCCCAGCAGACCGCGCCCGTCGAGTCGGTACCCCGCCACGCCGGCCACCTCGCCGTCGACGAGGGCGGTGACGGCCCGGTCGTGCTGAAGGTGGGCGGCCAGGAACGCGCGGGCCTTGTCGGGCGGGTTGAGCGCGGCGCCGAGTTTCCGCCCGAACGCCTCCCAGTACAGGGCGGCGACGCGCGCCGCACCGTCCTCCGGGACGCCCCGCCGTACCACCGTCGTCGTGTCCATCGGCCCACCTCGTCCGTCGCGGGCCGGGTTCGGAGAACCACCGGCACTCTATCGCTCTCATAACGTTCGCTCTTGAAACGAGCGTTTGTCAACCGATAGATTGATGTGTTCGTTCGTCTGCGTGTTCGGATCAAGGTGTCCTGACGGCTCCGAGTGGCCCACGTATTCACCGGATCAGGTGACAGGGGTCGAGGCGAAACGTCCCTCCCGGCGTGGCCGCGGCCACGCTCGACGGGACACATGGACCCACCCTGTGGAGCGTCCGATGCAGCTGATTCCCCGTCACGACCCGCACCTCGTCGTCCGCTCGACCGGCGGACTCACCGTGGCCGCGCTCCGCGGTGAGCTCGACCTCGTCCTGGTGCGGCACCTGAGGCCCGAGCTCGACGCCCTCGTCCGGGAGTCCGAGGGGCTGACCCTCGACATCCGCCGGCTCACCTTCTGTGACGCCACCGGTCTCGGCCTGCTCGCCCACTGCGCCGGGCGGGCCCAGGCGCGGGGCGTCCGCTGGCGGCTGATCTGCGACCAGCCGTGGATCCTCCGGCTCATCCGCCTGACGGCGCTCGGCGAACTCCTCCGCCCCGAGGCCGCGGTACCCGGGGACCACCCGGCGCTTCCGCCTCTCGATCGGCCCGCCGCCTCTCCGCAGCCGTCCTCGACGACCGCCGCGATACCGTCGCGGCATGTCTGAAGTCCGGTTGACCACGCCCTCCTTCCTCGTGCTCGGCATCATCGACCACCTGGGCGAGGCCAGTCCGTACGACGTGAAGGTCGAGGCCGCGCGCACCGTGGCCCCCTTCTGGTCGATGCCGCACGCTCAGGTCTACGCCCAGTGCGACCGGCTCCTGGAGGCGGGTCTGCTGTCGGAGGTGCGTCAGGCCGGCGGCCGGAACCGGCGTCTGATGAAGCTGACGGAGGAGGGGGCCGCGGCCCTGCGCGGCTGGCTCGCCGACTCCTCCTTCGTCCCGGTCGAGGCGCGCGAGCGAGGCATCCTCAAGCTGTGGTTCGGCGCGAGCCCGCGCGTCCACGCCCCGGTCCAGGTCGAGGAGCACCGCCGGACCCTCGGCGAGTACGAGGAGCTGGCCGAGGGCGTGGGCGAGCTGCTGACGCGCGGGCAGCGCGAGGCGCTGGAGTTCGGCATCCGGTACGAGCGGATGATGGTCGACTTCTGGCAGTGGGTCGAGACCCGAGAACCCTGACGCGGCACCGGCACCGGCTCCGTCCCGACTTTGTTACCGACCGGTTGACCCCGGCCGTCTCCCGCCCTACCTTCCTCCATAGTCCAGAAAGGACTATCGCGCGTTCGGAGGGGGAACCGCCGTGGGGCGTCCGACAAGCACGAGACGAGGGAGGGTCGCCGCCCTCGCGGTCACGGTGGTCTGCCTGGCGTACGCGCCGATCGCGGCGACCGAACTCTGGCCGTACGCGAGTCCCGGGGCCCCCGCCATCGGCGAGTGGCTCCTCGGCCGGTCCGTCTCCCCGGAGTTCGTGGCCGAGGCCGTGCGCGACCGGATGGGCCCGTACACCCGCAGCCTGGCCCCGCTGATCGTGCACTCCGTCCTCGGCGGCCTGCTGATGCTGCTCGGCCCCGTCCAGCTGCTCTCGGCGGTACGGCGGCGGATCCGGCTGCACCGGATCGCCGGGACCGTCTTCGCCGTCACCGTGTACGTGTCGATGGCCGGCGCCGCGCTCTACCTCGTCCGCACCCCGCCGGAGCAGGCGTTCAGCGGGGCCGCGTTCTGGATCGTCCTGGCCACGATCCTGGCCGGCACCGTCGGCAGTGTGACCCTCGGCGTCCTCGCCGCCGTCCGCGGCCTCCCGGACCTGCACCAGCGCTGGATGCTGCTCTGCTACGGCTTCCTGATGACCGCTCCGCTGCTCCGCCTCGAATGGGGATTCCTGCCCGCGCTCTACCCCGGACTCTCGATCCAGGACATCAACCGCGTCGCGATCATGCACCTCGGCTCACTCGTCTCCTTCGGCGCCCTGCTCGCCTCCCGCGCGCTCGACCGGCGCACCACCGTCCCCGGCCTGTCCGGCACCTGGTGTCCGCGGCCGGTCCTGGTCGCGGTCCACCTCGCGGGCGCCGCCGGACTGACCTGGATCACGGTCGCCTTCCTCGACCAGGGGAGCGGCGGACGCCGGCTGCTCCTCGGCTACGTCGTCCCGTACGCCGCCACCTATGCCGTCATCGCGGTGCGGGCGGCGCGCGCACGGGCGAGGGGAGCCGACTGGCCGCACGAGGAGTGGCGCCTGCACCTGGCGGCCCTGTGCCTGGCCCCCGCGTTCTCGGCGGTGGCCGTGCCCGTACTGGAGCGGTCCATGGGCCTCGGCCGGCTCACGGCCCTGATCGCGGGCGTCGGCATCGGCTGCGGCATGCTCGCCTACGCAGCCGTCACCGTGGTGAGCCTGCGCGTGCTGTACGGCCGCGAACTCCTCAAGCGGCAACGGGCGTTGGCCGAGCGGCCGACCGCCCCGGTGACGCCCGCCCCGGACGCGGTGTCCGTCGCGGCCACCTCCACCTCACCGGAAGGCGACCGCTGATGGGCGCCTCGGAGACGTCCACGCCTCGCGGCGGTGCCGTCACGGTCGACGGCAGGGAACTCTCGCCCGCCGTGGTGATCCTGAGCGGCGTCGTGGGAGGCATCAGCCTCGCCGTGGGCGCCCTGCTCGTCCTCACGAGCCTGACCGGCCACGCGGCGGGCGCCTGGGTGTCCCCGGCACCGCTCAGCCCCGGTCTCCTCGGGGCCGCCATGGCAGGCGTCGCGCCCGCGCTGTTCACCGTCGGCCGGGCCCGCGTCTGGGAGGAGGCGCGGTGCCTCGTCCTGCCGCTCGCGATCGTCCTCGTCGGCCTCTTCGCGGTGAGCCTGCTCAACGGCGGCACCCTCCAGGCCGTCCACGGCGGCCCCCTGTTCCTCGCCCTGTTCAGCCTCGGCTGGGTCGCCACCCTCGGGCTGCTCGCCCTCGCCGTCGTCGTGTGCCTCGCCGCCCAGTACCGCAGGCCCGCCCCGCCGTCCGGGGTCGAGCGCCCGCGCGTCGTACCGCTGCCGGCCTGGTCGAAGCCGCTGCTCGCGGTCCTCGGCTCCGGCTGGCTCGGCATCGGCGCGGGCCTGCTCGCCTTCCCCGGCTTCTGGGGCCCCCTCGTCCCGTGGACGGTGAACCGCGCCGACGCGCAGGGCCTCGGCGTGTGGGCGCTGGCGCTCGGCGTCGGCGTCCTCGGCTCCCTCGTCGAGGACGACCTGGCCCGTATCCGCCCGGCTCTCACGGCCGTCCCGGCGGTGGCACTCGCGACGGCCGTCGTGCTCGCCGTCCATGCCCGCGCCGTCGACTGGACGTCGGGCCCGGGCGTCGCGCTCCTCGCCCTCGTCGCCGGCCTGTTCGCGACCGGCGCCGCGGGCCGCCTGCTCCTGTCGAGGGCCGGTGCCGGTGTCGGTGCCGACAGTGAGACGGCGTAGAGCGGCACGGGATCCGAACCAGCCTGTGGAAGGGGGGAGTCGGCCGAAATCTTGTGGATCAACGGGGCCCGTGGGAGTGATGATGGCGGGATGACCCAGCACCCGCAGCCCGTGGACGCCCTGATCGTCGTGGACGTGCAGTCGGCCTTCGTCGTCGGTGACGGGGCCGTGCCCGCGGCCGACCGGCTCGTCGAGCGGACGACGGACCTGATCACCCGGGCGCGGAGGGACGGGGCCCTCGTCGTCCATCTGCAGAACGACGGCGAGCCGGGATCCGAGGACGAGCCCCACACGCCGGGCTGGGAACTCCACCACCCCGTCCGGATCGGTCCGCGGGAGCTGGTGATCCGCAAGCCCCGGGACGACGGCTTCCACGAGACCCCGCTGGGCGGCGCGCTCGCCGACGCCGGGGTCCGGGCGATCGCCGTGTGCGGCGTGATGTCCGAGATGTGCGTCCAGGCGACGGCCCGTACGGCCCTGGCGCGCGGCTACCGAGTCGTCGTGCCGTACGACGCCCACGCCACCCAGGACTGTCCGGCCGTCCCGGGCGTCTGTGAGGCCGTGCCGGCCGCGACGGTCTCCCGGGTCGCCGCGTACGCCCTCGGGAGCGACGCGGAGGTCACCGTGGCCGCCGCCGACGTCACCTTCACGGCCCCCGCGGCGGGCTGACCCGACTCCGTACCGACCCCTTCGAGATCCCATCCGCTCCGTGAGATGGGAGATTGCACAATCCTGCAATTCGTTACATCCTGGTCCGGCCCCCACGCGCCCAGGCCCCTCCCGCCTACGCACCCGTCACCACCGCCGTACGACAGGGAAGACGACGCGCATGACCATCGAATGGCGTTACACCGTCCAGCAGGAGCTGGGCGTGCTGTCCCTGGCCGGGTTCCTCGGTGCCGACGCCCTCGGGCGTTTCACCGGCGCCGTGGGCTGGGCGGTGGCGCGCGGCACGGGCCCGGTCGTCCTCGACCTGAGCCGGCTCCGCGGCTGGTCCGCGGGCGGGCAGCTCGCCGTCACGGAGGCCGCCCATCGGCTCCGCGCCGCGGGCCGGAGCCTCGAACTCGCCGCGATCCCCACCGACGGCGCCCTCGTCCCCGCGGGCGACGGCCCGGCGATCCCGGTCCACTGCGACCTGGACGCGGCGTTCGCCGCCCACCTCGACGCGGGCGCGGAACAGCGCGCCTGGCGCAGCGACGCGTGGCCGAGCGAGTGAACCGGCCCCGGCCCTCCGTGCGGACCGACTCCGGAGATCGGTAACTCGCGCGTCCCGGAAGGCGCGAGGATGGGGGCATGGTGCATGGTGCTGGTTCGACGCGAGGCACGGGATGGGTGCGATGAGCGCGCCGCTCTATCAGTTGAAGGCGGAGTTCTTCAAAACGCTCGGACACCCCGTCCGGATCCGTGTCCTGGAGCTGCTGAGCGAACGCGAGCACGCGGTCGCCGAGATGCTGCGTGACACCGGCGTCGAAGCCGCGTACCTCTCGCAGCAGTTGGCCGTGCTGCGCCGGGCGAACCTCGTCGTCGCCCGGCGCGAGGGCGTGGCCGTGTACTACACGCTGACCAGCCCGCGGGTGGCGGAACTCCTGTCGGTCACGCGCTCGATCCTGTCCGGCGTCCTCGCGGGGCAGGCGGAACTCCTCGCAGACCTCCGGGAGAGCTAGGGCCTGTCCGGCACCTGCTCGGGCTGGATGCCCGCGAGCAGGTTGAAGGCCCCGGTCAGCAGGTTGAGCGTGACCACCCCGACCACCTCCGCGATCACCCGGTCGCTCCAGCCGTGCGCCCGTACCTCGGCGACGTCGTCGTCGGAGAGGGAGCCCGGCTCGGCGAGGACCCGGAGCGCGAGGCCGATGAGCGCGGCCTCGCGCGGATCGGTCGACGTGCCCTGGCGGGCCAGTTCGATGTCGGTCTCGCTCAGCCCCGCCGCGCGCCCGGCCGAGCGGTGCGCCTCGCGGCACGTTCCGCAGCCGATCCACTCCTGTACGGCGAGCGACAGCTTCTCGCTGAGGGCGCGGGGGATCTTCACCCGCTTCATGGCCCGGGACAGGCTCAGATAGCCGTCGAGCAGCGCGGGCGAATGCGCCATCGTCGACACCATCTCGCCGACCGAGCCGTGTCGTTCGACGATGTCGGTGAGCACCTCGCGCGCCCGGCCGGGCGCCTGCTCGGGGCTGAGCGCGGTCAGTCTTCTCGTGGTCACGGAGCCTCCTCGGTATACCCGTGGGGGGTATAACGAGGGGAGGGGTGAAGGAGTTCCCGGGTGTCAGCGGGGCCAGGACAGCGTCAGGCGGGACGGCCCGTGGAACACCCAGTCGGGGGCGTACTCCACCTCGACTCCCGGCCGCGCGCCGGCGGCGAGCGCGGGCAGACGGTCGAGCAGGACGCCGAGACCGATCTCGGCCTCCGCGCGCGCGAGCGCGGCCCCCGCGCAGTAGTGAATGCCCAGACCGAAGGCGCAGTGGCGGCCGCTGTCCCGGTGGATGTCGAGCACCTCGGGGTCCGGGAAGCGGTCCGGGTCCCGGTGGGCCGAGCCCAGGACCAACTGGAGGCGGTCGCCCCGCCGGACGGTCCGGCCCGCGAGCTCCGCGTCCCGGTGCGCCCACCGGGTCACCATCTGCACGGGCGGGTCGTGCCGCAGGAACTCGTCCACGGCCTTCGGCAACAGCCCCGGATCGGCGCGGAGTTCGTCGCCCACCTCCGGCCGTGCCAGAAGCGCGAGGACCGCCTTGCCGATCAGCCCCGTGGTCGTCTCGTGCCCGGCGGTCAGCAGATGCGTACAGGTCGCCGCCAGCTCCTCCCCGCTCAGGGACGGATCCTCGGCCCCGGCCCGCGCCAGCGCCGAGAGGAGGTCGCCGCGGTCCTCGCCGCGCCGCGCCGCCAGCTCCCGGTGGAAGTACGCGTCCAGCTCCGCCGCGGCTCGCTCGGCGCCGTCCAGCGCGGCCGGAGTCCGGTCGCCCCGGGTCCCGCCCGCCTGTTGGAGCGCCAGAGCCTGCTCGCGGAACCACGGCCACCGCTCGGCCTCGACCCCGAGCAGCCCGCCGATGACCAGCAGCGGATACGGGGCCGCGAACCCCTCGACGAGCTCCACGACCGGCCGCCGCGCGAGCGGCGCGACGAGCTCCTCCGCGATCTCCCGTACGCGCGGACGCAGCGCCGCCACCGCGGCGGCCCCGAGTGGCGGGGTCACCTGCGCGCGCAGCCGTGCGTGCCGGGGCGGGTCGAGGAAGACGAGCCAGTTCTCGACGACCCGCCGCAGCGTGACGTATCCGTCCGGGACCGGCGCGGTCCGTGCCGTCAGCGGGGACGCCCGGCGGAAGTTCCGCCCCGTCAGGACCTGCGCCACCTCCGCGTGGCCGAAGAGATACCAGGTCGTGGGCACCGCCACGCCGTGCTCGTCCCGCCCGCCTCGCACGGCGTGCACGGGGTCAGTCTCGCGGTAGCGCCGGTAGACGGGGTAGGGGTCGGCCAGATCGAGCCGCGCCGGGTCGAAGGGTTCCGGCGGCCCGCCCTCTCCCGTACGGGACCCGCCCGTCGGCCCGCTCCTGCGCCCGCTCATCCGCCCGCCCCGCGCACCAGGTCCGCGATCCGCAGCGGATCGGCCGGCGGGGCGGCCCCGCGCCACGCCACGTGCCCGTCCGGGCGCACCAGGACGAACGGCAGCTCGTACCGCCGCGCCACCCGCGGGTCGCGACAGTGCCGTACCCGGAGGGGGACCCCGCGGTCGGCGAAGGCACGGACCAGACCCTCGGGAGTGCCGGCTCCGGCGTCGGAGCAGTCGAACCAGAGGAGGACGAACTCCCCGCCGAACAGGTCGAGCGTCGACCGGCCGGGCCCGAGCCACGCGTGCGGAGCCCGTACCCCGGGAAGTGTCGTACGGTTCCAGACCGGCCCGTCAGGCACGTCTGAACCCTCCCGCCCGTCAGGCACGTCTGAACCCTCCCGCCCGTCAGGCATGTCTGTACCCTCCCGCCCGTCAGGCGCGCCTGAGCCCTCCCGCCCGTCCGAACTGTGCGAACTGTGCGAGCCGTTCGGCCCGGCGGTGTCGCGTGGCGGGTCCGTCCTCCCTTTCTCGTCCACGATCACCGCGGACGCGTACCGGTGCGCGAAGTGCAGGTCGGGCGCGTCGAACTCCCTGAGCGGATCGGACTCCGCGATCTCGCGGCCCAGTTCGGCGCGAGCCCTCGCCCCGTCCTCCGTATCGTCGCGCAGCGCGCCGGAGAGCCGTCGGTCGACGGTCCGCCGTAGGTGGCGATGGCTCTCCTCCAGGCTGTTGACGGCGATCGGCCGCCGTTCGCTCTCGTACGTGTCGAGCAGCCCGGCCCCCGCCCAGCCCGCCAGCTCCGCCGCCAGCTTCCAGCCGAGACCGGCCGCGTCGCCCACGCCTGCCGCGAGGCCGAGCCCGCCCGAGGGCGACAGGGTGTGCGCCGCGTCCCCGGCGAGGAAGACCCGTCCGTCGCGATACCGCGAGGCCACTCGATGGGTCAGGTGCCAGGTGGTGTCCGACAGCACCTCGACCGGCACGGCCGGCCTGATCGCCCGCCGCACGACCCGCTCGGCGTCGGCGGGCCCGGCCGGACACGTCAGCCGGTACAGCTCCCGGCCGTCCATCGCCCGCAGCGGATACCGCAGCCCGCCGGGCTCCGTGACGAAGTGGACGAGCGCCGCGCGCGGCCCGAGCAGGGCCCCGAGCCCGGGGGCCCGGAAGAGGATGTTGCGCAGGGTGCGGGTGCGGTGCCGCTCGGGCGCCTCGATGCCACAGGCCTTGCGCACGGGCGACGAGGCCCCGTCGCAGCCCACCAGGTACCGGGCGTGCACCGTCGTCCGCACCCCCGCCCCGTCCACGAGGGCCGCGCGGACCCGGTCGGGCTTCCGGGTGAGCCCGACCAGGCGCGTGCCGAGCCGGACCGGTCCCGCGGGCCACACCCCCAGGCGGGCGGTGAGCAGGGGAGCCAGCCAATGCTGCGGGCAGACCGCCTCGGGCTCCGGCGTGTACGAGGGCAGGGGCCGTCCGCCGGCCGTCCCGAGCCGCAGCCGGTGCAGCTCGTACTCGCCGACGGCGGTCACCCACGCGATGTCCAGCGTGTGGTCCGCCGGCCAGCCCGCGCCCCGGATCGCGTCCGCGACGCCCCACCGCCGGAACTCCTCCATGGCGCGCGGGCCGACGGTGGAGACCCTCGGGTGCGTGACCCGGCCGTCCCCGGCCTCCACCAGGACGAAGTCCACGCCCCGGTGGGTGAGGTCGAGGGCGAGCGCGAGTCCCACGGGCCCGCCGCCCACGATCAGTACCTCGGTCTCCTCGACGGCGGACGTGGTGCGTGTGCTTGGGCTGTCCGACACGGTCTCAGCTCCTCCCTTCCTGTGCGAAGCGCTCCGCGTACCAGGTCATCAGCTCCGGCACCCTGTCCGGCACGCCCTCGCACTCCCGGGCCATCACCGCGAGATGCCGGAAGCGCATGGCGAACCCGCGCCGGGCCACGTCGGGCCGCGCGATGTACGCGGGCGGCTCCTCCAGCTCGAACGAGGGCCCGGCCGTCCGTCCCCGCCACCCCGACTCCATCGGCATCAACTGCTCGGCCAGCGGGCGCATCATCCCCGTCATCACGTCGATGGCGGCGTTCATCAGCTTCGAGCGGCGCAGGCTCGCGTCCGGGCTCTCCCCGAAGTGCTGCACGATCAGCTGGAGCATCATGAAGTAGCACCGGTTGAAGAGCCGCATCACCTGCCGCGCGTGCGGATCGCTCACCGCCGCCCGCCCGGGGTGCCCCCGGTCGAGCGTCGGATTGCGCAGCGACGGGTACGCCGGGTGCCACGGCGCGCCCTTGCCGTGCGGCCCGTCGGCGCGTTCCGTCATCAGCAGCTCGGCGAGGCGGACGAAGGTTTCGTGGTGGGACTCGGAGCCGGCCTTCTCCGTGTCGAGGACGCCGCCCTCGCCCTGCTCGGTCACGAAGTCGACGGCGAACAGGGCACTCGACAGATCGTCCACCTCCAACTGGTAGTCCGGATGCACGGAGTTGACCGTGCCGCCGATGAAGAGGTGGTGCTCGCCCCCGCCGCGCCCCCGGTCGACCGGGAACAGGTCGGGGACCAGGGTCAGCCCCTCCCGGATGCCCGCGTACAACTCGCTCGGCGAGCCGAACGGTCCGGGTCCGGGGCCGTCCTCGGCTCCGGCTCCGGTGCCACCCGCGAGGCGCTCGGGGCGCTCGATCGCGATGAACCGCTGGAGGCTGCCCAGGTGCAGCGGTTCGAGCGCGAAGTCCAGCGGCAGCGGCAGCCTGCCCGGCGTGCCGAAGTCGATCTCCGGGACGTGGAACGGCTCGCCCATCGCCATCAGGATGTTGTTGACGACCAGGAAGTGCATCATCTCCTCACGGGCCACGTCGAAGAGGCTGTCCCTGACGCCCTTGGCCAGGCTCTCCCCGCCGTCCCCGCACGCCAGCCGCAGCTGGCGCGGAGTCCACACCCCGCTGCGGACGTACTCGAACCCGGTGCCGTGCGTCGGCACCGAGTACCCCGCGAAGAGGTACTGGAGCGAGGTGGCGAGCTCCACCGTGACGGCCTGCCAGAGCGCCGACCGCAGCTGGCCCCGGGTGGTGATCTGCGCAGACGAACGGACCGGTGACGGGACGGCGGCCGGGGGCACGGCCGCCGCCGTGCTCTGCGCGCGCAGGTACCTCAGGAGCAGCCGTGCCTTGGGCAGGGACAGGTCACGGGTCGGCGGCATGTAGTACGTCCGGTCCTTGTTCGCCGGATCGCACATCTGCCAGATGAGCTTCGCGTACGTCTCCACCTTGCAGCGGTCCGCCAGGCTGAACACCTCGTCGCGCATGAACGGGAACAGCTGCTCGTAGTAGGCGAACACCTCGCGGTGCAGCAGCTCGAACGTCACGTCCTGCTGGAGGACGGCGTCCAGCTGCCAGTCGTCGGGCAGGACGCGGACGGCGGCGGAGCCCGCGCAGGGCCAGAAGCCGAGGGCGTCCCCGTGGTCGTAGCAGGCCTCGGCTGAGCCCGGGGCGGCCGGATCGTGGGGCGGCAGCTCCTCGGGACCGGCCGCGAGCAGCAGTCGTGCCGTGCCGGCCCGCGCCCCGGAGACGGTGAACCAGCCGCGCCCGTGCGCGTCCGTGGCGAAGCCGCACGAGGACGCTCCGTCGCGACCGGAACCCTCCCCGACGAGCGGCTTCTCGCCGGAGGTCCTGCCGGCCCGGAGCCGTACGATCTCGACGTCCCCGCAGCGGGCCGTCGGGGCCGAGGCCACCGGATCCAGCGGCAGGGCCCGGGGGTTGGGGAACTGCCGGACGACCACCTCGTCGAGAGCGGCCGGAACACCCCGCAGGAAGGTACGCACCGGGACCTCGACGGCGTGCTCCTCGCCGCGCTCGGGGTCCGGATGCTCCAGGATCAGGCAGGCCTCGTCGGTCAGCACGACGGCCTCGCGCTCCCGCAGCAGCACCGTGCGCGTACGCTCGCCGTCCGCCGCGAGGCGGACCGGCTCCTGGCGCACCAGGACGAGTCCTTCCTCCGCGGCCCGCCGCACCCCTTCCGCCGATGCGGCCGGTACCGTCACCACCTCGCCTCCCGCGGTGGCTCCGGCCGGCAGCACGGCGACCGGCAGGTCCGAGCGGGCGGTCCGCAGCTCCAGGGCGGTGCCCCCGTCCCCGTGCACGAAGGGCCGGTTGAACGCCACCGTGGCCGTATCCGGGGAGACCCGCACGGTGCACGGCCCGGGGGACCCGTCCGTACGGGATCCCCTCCCGTACGGGACGAGCAACCGCCCCGCCGGGTGCGTGCGCGGCTCGTCCGGCCGCCAGGGCGCGATGGTGCCCCGCAGCCGCCACACCCCCGGCGCGTCCCCCGATTCGCGTACGCCCTCCGGGCCCCGTACGCCCTCCGGGTCCGGTACGCCCTCCGAGGGCGCGGCCGGCTGCTCCAGGGCGAACTGGACGACGATTCCGCCGCCTTCACCCTCCTCCACGGCGGCCCGCAGGGCGTGGACGGCGGGGGAGTCCGCCGCAGAGGCCGGCCAGTCGAGCCCCTCCCCGGCACCGATCGCGAACTGGTGGAGCGTCCGGCGCACCGGCGTGAACCCGTGCCACCGGGGCGGCATGAACCCGCCCACGTCCCCCACGCACAGGTATCCCGCGTCGTGGGAGCGGCCCTTCCGCCCGAACGCGAACTGGCCTCCCATCAGGGTCGTCGTCCACGCGGAGGCGGGATCGACGTCGAAGACCCGGGCCCGGTTCACCGTCGTGCCCAGATACGGGTTGTAGTGGCCCCACAGGTCGACGGCCCGCCCGACGACCGGATCGTCCGTCTCGACGGCCCCGGCCACCCGCTCCACCCCGGTCACCCGGGCGTCCAGGACGAGATGGCCGTTCCCGGAGAAGTGCCCGCCGCGCGCGCCGTGCTCCGCGAGGTGCTCGTGGTAGGCCTCGGCGGGCCCGTCCTCCCCGAACGGGCCCACGGCCGCAGGGTGTTCGGCCCCGGTCCCCGCACCCCGCAGGGCGGTGTTGCGCGCCAGGTCCACGAGTCCGCCGCGCGGTCCCGTGGGCAGCCGTGTCACGGCGGTCCCGCCGAAGTACAGCCGGGGAAGGTCGAACACGCTCATGCCGCCTCCAGTCCGGCCCGCGGCGCCACGCCCCGGCCCGGCGCGTGCCGGGCGATGAGGTCCACGGCCTCAAGGGCCGACTCGACAGCCCCCTCGATCCACGCGGGCTCGGTCGCGCAGTGCTCCCCGGCGAAGAACATCCGCCGCTGCGGCCGCACGGCCCGCCTGCGCTGCTCCTCGCAGGCGGCGGCGTCCTGCCCCCAGCGGATGGTGCAGCCGCCCTCCGTCCACGGATGCTCGCCCCACGCGAGACTGGCGACACCCCGCACCATCCCGCGCCGCAGCAGCTGCGGATGCATCCGGCCCAGCTCCTCGACGACCGTCCGGTGCCGCAGCGGCGGAGGCATCCGGCCGAGGTGGTCGGCGTCCTCGCCGATCGTGTAGCTGGCGAGCAGCGCCGCGCCCCGCGCCGGATCCGTGGCCATGTCGGCCACGGTCCCCTCGTCCGCCGAGGGTGGATAGTACGTCTGCCGGATGCGGCCCCCGCTGAAGGAGGCACCGCCCCGGATCCCCTCGCGCTCCCAGAACGGCTCGCGGCAGTGCACCGCCACCTTCGTCGCGGGGCAGTAGTCCACCTCCCGTACGACCGCGAGCTTGTCGTCGTCGAAGCCGGTCAGGGTGAGGCCCCGCAGCACGGAGAACGGCACGGTGCACAGCACGTAGTCGCAGCGCCGCACGGTCGCCGCCGGCCCGCCCCCGACCCGTACGAGGACGTGGTCGGCGGCCACCTCGAAGCCCGACACCCGCTGCCCGAACCAGATGGGACCGCGCACGCGGGCGGCGAGCCGCTGCACGAGCTGGTCCATGCCGCAGGCGAGCCGCACCAGTTCGGGACTGGTCTCGGTGAGGATGTCGTCGAGGAAGCTGTTCAGGCGGGTGCCGCAGCCGGACCGGATCCCCGGGTGGGCGGCGAACAGGCCGTGCACGTCGATCCGGTCCTTCGCGTGGCCGAGGAGGTGCGGGGACACGTCGATCTCCTCGACCAGGTCGAGGAGGTTGCGGGCGAGATCGGCGCGGAGCCCCGCCCGCAGCCCCGGCGGGGCCACCGCGTCGACCACGGCCGCCAGCCACGCGCCGAACACCACGGTCTCCTCGCGGTAGTCGGCACCCGGCAGCGAGGCGCGGACGTCGGCGATCAGCGTGCGGGGGGCGTCCCGCAGCCGGACGTGGCCGGTGCTGGTCGACAGATAGGCGTTCTCCTCGGACAGCAGGGTGGTGAACGGGCGGACCTGGTCGGCGAGGCCGAGGTGCTCGACGTAGCGCATCGTGCGGTGGTGCGCGGTCGGGATGCGCATCGCGCCGAGCTCCACGAACGGCGCGCCCTCGGAGGCGCCGAACCGGTGCGTGTGGACGCGGCCCCCGAGCCTGCGGCTGCCCTCGATGACCTCGACGCGGAACCCGAGCCGCTCCAGCTCGTACGCGGCGACCAGACCGGCCATCCCCGCACCCACGACGCTGACCGTGCTGTTGGCGCGGGTGCGGCGGCGGGCGCGCGGCAGGAGCTTCTGAACGTGACCGGGCCGTGTGACGGCGGCGGGCTGCGGCGTGGTGGTGGTGGTCTGTATCCCGGTGGCGGGCTGCGTCACGGCTGTGGGCTGCGTGACGGTTGCGGTCTGCATGACGGTCCGACTCCCCCTCGAATCAGTGCGGACGGTGCGGGTGGGGTTCCTGGGACTGCCGGACGGGTATCCGGCCCCCGGCGGTGAGCGCCGCGAGGTAGGAGCGGAGCAGAGCGGTACGGGCCAGCGGGGCGACCAGGCCGACGTATCCGTCGGGCCGGACGAGCCGCAGGTCGTCGGGGTGACCGAGCCGCCGCGCCTCGGCGGCGTCCCAGGGCGTCACCGGGAGGACGCGGACCGGGGCCGGGAATCCGTCGCAGGCCTCCCGCAGGGCGTCGAGGACGCCGGCGTCGGCGCGCGCGGCGTGCAGGACCAGCGTCCACCGTTCGTACCCGAGCAGCGTGTGCAGCCGGACGGCCGCGGTGGCCCGGACGGTGGCCTCTCCGCCGTCCCCGGTGGTGAGGGCGACGTCCGGCATCCGGTCGCCCGCGCGCGGCCCGGCGCGGTGCCGGCGGCCGGGGCGGTGCAGGGACAGCGAGCTGTCCCTGTGGTTCCGGCCCAGGTCGCTCAGCCGCAGGTCCAGCCGGCGCTGGAAACCGCGCCGGGCGAGGGCCGCGGGCACGGTTGCGGTGAACGCCCGGTAGCCGAGCGGCGGGAGCGGCAGCTCCATGAAGTTGAACCGCATCTCGCGGATGTACCGGACCGCGAGGAGCCGTTGCTCGTCGCTGTACGTGTCGAGGAGCTCCTCGCTCGCCTGCCCGTGGTGCACGGCGGCCAGCTTCCAGGCGAGGTTGTGGGCTCCGAGGATGCCGACGTTCATGCCGTGGCCGCCGACCGGCGCCCAGGCGTGCGCCGCGTCCCCGGCGAGCAGTCCGCGTCCCGAGCGGAGCCGGGCGGCGACCCGGTCGCTGAAGCGGGCCCGGTTGAGCCAGAGGTGCTCGGTGGGCTCCAGGCGCAGACCGGGCATCAGGGCGGTCTCCGCGACCAGGTCCCGGAGTTCGCCGATGGTGGGGGCGGCGGTCAGGGTGGGGTCGGGATCGTCGCGGAAGCAGAAGAAGCGGAAGCCCCCGCCGGGCAGCGGGAAGACGAGCAGGGAGCGGTGCGGAGCCAGGAAGATGTGGCCCCGGCCGGGCTCCTCGCCGAGCCGCCAGGTCGGGTGGGCGTTGCCCTGGACGACCTGGAGGCCCGTGCGGCGGCGCCCCTCGAAGGGGATGCCCAGCCGGTCCCTGACCACGCCGGCGGTGCCCTCGCAGCCGACGATCCACGGGGCGGCCGCGGACTCCACCGTGCCGTCCCCGTCCCGCAGGGTGAACTCGGCCCGGTCGTCGTGGACCTTGACGTCCGTCAGCTCCGTGTTCCACTCGACCCGGGTGCCCAGCCGGGCCAGCTCCTCGGAGAGGAGGCGCTCGATGTCGTGCTGCTCGATGTTGAGGGGCCGGGCGTGGGCCGACCGCGTCCAGCCGGTGGTGAGTTCGCCGAGGGCCCTGTCACGGGCGTGGACGGTCACCGCCTCCAGCTCCACGCCGTGACACCGGAGCGTCTCGCCGACCCCCAGGGCGTCGAGCGCCTCCCGGGCTCGTGCCCACAGCACCAGGGCCCGCGCCTCGCGCTTGGTGGCGGGCGCCTTGTCGACGATCCGGACGCGGAGCCCGAGCCGCCGCAGGCCGATGGCCAGCGTGAGGCCGACCGGGCCCGCCCCGACCACGCACACGTCCGCGTCGCCGACGCCTTCTTCGGACCTCTCCCCGTCGACGTCTCCGTCCCTGCCCGTGTCCAACCGGGTCACCCCCCGCTCTCCGCTCGCCGTTCCCGGTGTTCAGCGTGCTTGCGGAAGATCACCTTCAACAGGGCGTGGACGAGGGCGCGAGGATCACTGCGACCTGGGGGGATGACTACCTGTGCATCATCTGGTCTGTTTGAGTGACGAGCGGTGGGATTCGGCCGTCTGTGCCGCTCCGGTGCCGTGGCCCGCCCGTGGTGATCCACGGCGACCTGGCCTGATCGAGACCCTTGGACGCGAGGTCGTCCTCCCCGAGTTGACAGCGGGACGCCTCCCGGGCCGGGGCGCGTGGCCAGTTCTGGACAGCCGTCACCCCGCCGCCGCGCGCTCCGCGCACTCCAGGAGCGTCGGGAGGGCCGCCTCCAAGGCCGCCGTGCCGTGGGCGTACGGCAGTCGGATCCGGTCCCGGAAGCCGTCCACCGGGGAGAAGGCCGACCCGGGGACGACCGAGACACCACGGCGCCGCGCCAGCTGGGCGAGGGTCTCGGTGTCGGCGCCCGGGGCACGTACCCAGAGGGCGGCGCCGCCCGTCGGCCGGGTCCACTCCCAGTGCGGAGCCCCGGCACGCAACAGTGCCTCGGCCGTGTCCCGTTGGGCCCGCAGTTCGGCCCTGCGCCGGGCCCGGGCCTCGGGCAGCCGGTCGAGCAGCCGGACCGCCACCAGCTGGTCCACGACCGAGCACGACAGGTCGACCGACGTCTTGATCTTCGCGAGCCGGGCGACCACCTGGGGGGAGGACCGCACCCAACCCACCCGCAGGCCGCCCCAGAAGAGCTTCGAGAGCGTGCCCACGGTCACGGTCGACGCCATGGGAAGCCCGGCGACAAGGGGCGCCGGGACGCCGGTGCCACAGCCCCCGCCCCCATCCCCGTCCGCGCCCCCGTCCCCGAAGGCGAGTTCCGCGCAGGCCGTGTCCTCTACGGTGAACAGCTCCAGGTCCTCCAGGACCCGCCGCCACTCCCGGCGCGCCGCGCCGTCCAGCGTCCGCCCGGTCGGGTTGTGCACGGTCGGCTGGAGGTACACCAGCCGGGGCCTGCCGTGCGCGCTCAGCCGCCGGAGCGCCGCCGCGCCGGAGCCGTCGCCCGCGTCGGTGCCGTCCGCGCCGACCGGTACCAGCCGGGCGCCCCGCGCCCGCAGCGCCTCCAAGGCGCCCCGGTACGTGGGGTCCTCCACGACGACCGTGTCGCCCGGCTCCACGAGCGCCTGCGCCACGAGCCACACCGCCTGCTGCGACCCCGCGGTCACCAGGATCTGCCCGGCCTCCGTCGGCACGCCCGCCGCCCGGTAGTACGCGGCGATGCCCTCCCGCAACGCCGGGATGCCGTACGGGTGGTAGCCGTCGGCCACCAGGAGTCCGCCCAGGTCGCCCGAGGTCAGCGCCCCCACCGCCTCGCCGACCGCGCCGAGCCCCGGCAGCGCCCCGCTCGACAGGTCGGCGACGCCCGCCGACCCCGTACCCGTACGGGCGTCGAAGCTCACGAGCCGGCCCTCGGCGACGTACCGGTCGAGCGCCCCCGAGCCCCGCAGTCGCGAGCCGCTGCCGCGCACGCTCTCCAGCCACCCCTCGGTCTCCAGGAGGCCGTACGCGGAGGTGACCGTGGACCGGCTGACGCCCAGGACGAGCGCCAGTTCGCGCTGCGAGGGCAGCACGGTCCCCGCCGGTACGTCCCCGCGCTCGGCCAGCTCCCGCAGCGCGTCCGCGAGACGGCGGGGAAGTGGCCCCGGCCCCTCGGAGGACCAGCCGGTGAGGAGTCGGGACAAACGGGTCGAAGCAATCCTGGCCATGGCCCCCATAGTGCGCCACGGCGCAGGCCAATACGCCCGGAGTGGTCGTTGTCGCCGCAGGTCGCGCGACGGAGCATCGACGAGAACGGGACCGGACCGCGGTACCGGACGCGGGACCGGGAGAAGGGTGGGGGCATGGCGACCGTCGTGCTGGTCGGGACGCTGGACACGAAGGGGGAGGAGTACGCCTGGCTGCGGGAGCGGCTCCGGGAGTACGGCAGCGACGTCCTCCTCGTCGACACCGGTGTCCTGCCGCCACCCGCGCACGCGCCCGTGCCCGACGTCTCCGCCGACGTCGTCGCGCGCGCCGCCGGCCACGACCTGGCCAGGCTGCGGGCCGCCGGAGACCGGGGCGCCGCCGTCACCGCGATGGCCCACGGCCTCACCCGTGTCGTCCTCGACCTCTACCGCAAGGGGAAGCTGCACGCCGTGCTCGCCGCGGCCGGCAGCGGCGGTTCCGCGATCGCCGCCCAGGCGATGCGGGCCCTGCCCATCGGCGTACCGAAGGTACTGGTCAGCACCATGGCCGGCGGGGACGTCTCCCCGTACGTCGACAGCAGCGACCTCACCATGATGTACAGCGTCGTCGACGTCTCCGGTCTCAACGCCGTCTCCTGCCAGGTCCTCGGCAACGCCGCCGCGGCCGCCGCGGGGATGGCCCGCCGTCACGAGCGGAACCACGACGAGCCGGCGGGTCGGGGGCGCCCGGTCGTCGCGGCCACCATGTTCGGCGTCACGACCCCCGCCGTCGACGCGGCCCGCGCCCGGCTCGCCGAACTGGGCTACGAGGTCCTCGTCTTCCACGCCACCGGCGCGGGCGGCCGGGCCGTCGAGAAGCTCGCGCGGGACGGCATGCTCGACGGCGTACTGGACCTGACGACGACGGAGCTCGCCGACGAGCTGGTCGGCGGCGTGCTCAGCGCCGGCCCCACCCGGCTCACCGCCGCCGGGGCCATGGGCATCCCGCAGGTCGTCGCCCCAGGAGCCCTCGACATGGTCAACTTCGGCCCGGCCGCGACCGTGCCGGAACGGTTCAGCGAGCGCCGGCTGCTCATCCACAACGCGACGGTGACCCTCATGCGCACCACCGCCGCCGAAATGGCCGAGCTCGGCACCACGATGGGCCGCAAGCTCCGCACCGCGCGCGGCCCCGCCGAGGTCTTCTGGCCGCTGCGCGGCATCTCCGCCGTGGACACGGCCGACGGCCCCTTCGCCGACCCCGAGGCCGACCGCGCCGGTCTCGACGCCCTGCGCGCGGCCGTCCGGGGCGGCGAGGTCCGCGTCCACGAGCTCGACGCGCACGTCAACGACGCCTCCTTCGCGGTCGCCATGGCCGACCGCCTCCACCGGTTGATCGCCGAGAGCAGCCACGGCGGCGCGGGCCACGGAACGGCCTGAGGACACCGGGCACCGAACGACACCCACACATCGAGGAGCCATCAAGTGAACACCGGATCCACCACCGTGAACACCGGTTCCACCGTCGGCCGCCAGGCCGTCCTCGCCCGGCTGCGCGCCCAGGTCGCCGCCGGCCGGCCGATCGTCGGCGCCGGGGCGGGCACCGGTCTCTCCGCCAAGTGCGCCGAGGCCGGCGGGGTCGACCTGCTGATCGTCTACAACTCGGGCCGCTACCGGATGGCGGGCCGCGGTTCGCTCGCCGGGCTCCTGCCGTACGGGGACGCCAACGCGATCGTCCAGGACATGGCGCGCGAGGTGCTGCCCGTGGTCCGTGACACGCCCGTCCTCGCCGGGGTCTGCGGCACCGACCCGTTCCGCCGCATGGACCTCTTCCTGGACGAGCTGAAGGCCATGGGCTTCGCGGGCGTGCAGAACTTCCCCACGGTCGGCCTGTACGACGGCACCTTCCGCGTCAACCTGGAGGAGACCGGCATGGGGTACGGCCTGGAGGTCGACATGGTCCGGGCCGCCCACGAGCGGGACCTGCTCACCGCCCCGTACGTCTTCGATCCGCAGCAGGCTGCCGACATGGCGGCGGCGGGCGCCGACGTCCTCGTGCCCCACGTGGGGCTCACCACCAAGGGCGCCATCGGCGCGGGCACGGCGATGACGCTCGACCAGGCGGCCGTGGCGGTCCAGGAGATGCACGACGCGGCCAAGCGCGTGAACCCCGACGTCCTGGTCCTCTGCCACGGCGGGCCCATCGCGGAGCCGGAGGACGCGCGCTACGTCCTGGAGCACACCACCGGGGTCGTCGGCTTCTTCGGGGCCTCGTCGATCGAGCGGCTGCCCACGGAGCGGGCCGTCACGGAGCAGACCCGCGCCTTCAAGTCCCTCACTCTCGGCTGACGGCCTCCCGCCACCGGACACCGACGACCGGCCCTCCGGCCACCGGCCGACGGGCCTGTCGGTGGTGTGCCGTACAACTGAGAGCGGGGAAAAAGCACGTCCGCACGACCGCGCGACCGACGTGCGACCGCACGAGGGGGACTGTACGTGGACACTTTCGCGGACCGGGGGTGCGTCGACCGCGCGCCCCTCGTCGGGCGAGCCAGGGAACTGGACCGACTGGAAGGGCTGCTGCGCTGCCGCAGGGAGGGCGCGGGCCCGGTGGCCGTGGACGTCACGGGCGAGCCCGGCATCGGCAAGACCCGGCTCCTGACCGAGTTCGCGATACGGGCCAGGGGGCGCGGAGTGACCGTCCTGTGCGGCCGGGCCGGAACCGCCGAAGCGGACGGCGGAACTCTCTTCCAGGCCGTCCTGGACGCCTTCGCCGACCTCGACCACCAGGAGCGCGCGGCCGCCCCGGCCCTGGCCGAACTCGCCCGACTCGTCGAGCACGGTGGGCTGATGGGCGAGGAGGCCGGGGCAGATCCGCGGGACGCCCGGCGCCCGGGGCATCGGGGGAGTACGGGCACGGGCTCGCCGGCGGCGGCGGACGCGGCGGACGCGGCCACGACCGAGGGTGTCCCCGAGGCGGCGGCACGCGGTAGCGCGGTGGCGAGTGCGCCCGGCGGGCAGGGACACGGCGAACGCGTGCGGCGAATCGGTGCCGCGCTGGGCCGCGTTCCGGCGCCCGGGCTCGTCCTCCTCCTCGACGACCTCCACCGGGCGGACCCGGCCACCGTCGCCCTCGTCGACCATCTCCTCCGGCACCCCCTGCGCGCTCCCGTCCTGGTCGTCGTGGCCCGACGCGAGCTTCAGACCCCGCCGGCCCTCGCCTCCTGCCTCGCCCGGGCCGCCGACACCGGCGCCCTCGCCCGGCTGGACGTCGGACCGCTGGCACCGGACGACTGCGCCGAGGGCCTCGCCCCCGGGGTGCCGTCGGACACGGTCCGGGAGCTCCACACGGCCAGCGGCGGCAACCCGCTCTACTTCCGCGCGCTCGCCCACACCCGCGGGCGGCACGGCGGGGCGCCCGGCACCGGACCGGTGGCGGTCCTCCTCGACGAACTGACGCCGCTCGGCCCGGTGGAGAGGGCCGTCGTGGAGGCGATCGCCGTACTCGACGGTCGCGCCACGACCGAACTGGTCGCGGCCGTGGCCACCGATCGCCGAGGCGGGGACGTCGCGGATGTCGGGGACGGCCAGGACGGGATCGACGCCGCGCTGCGCGCCCTGGCCCGCTGTGACCTCGTCCGGCCCGACCAGGACGGCCGAACCCTCGGCCCCCGCCACCCGGCCCTCCCGGAGCTGGTCCGGGGCGCCCTCGACCCGTGGCGCCGCCGCGAACTGCACCGGCGGGCGGCGGCCGCACTCGCCCGGGCCGGCGCACCCGCGACCGCCCGGGCCCCCCACCTCGTGGGCGCCGCGGCCGGCCCGGACGCGGAGACCGCGGCCGTCCTCGTCGCGGCCGCCGAGCGGACCGGGACCGTCGACCCCGCGCGCGCCGCCCACTGGCTCGCGGCCGCCCTCGACCACCTCCCCGACGCTCCCGAACACCGCGCCGACCGCCACGAACTGATGCTCCGCCGGGCCCAGGCGCTCGGCTCGGCGGGCCGCGTCGCGGAGAGCCGGGACCTCCTGCACCGACTGATCGACATGTGCCGCCCGGACCCCGCTCGTACCGAGGACGCAGGAGACGCAGCGGGCCCAGAGGACCCCACGGCCACAGAGGGCGCAGAGGACAGGGCCGGGATCCGGACCTCCGCCGTCCTCCTCTGCGCGTTCATGGAGCGCCACCTCGGCCGCTACCCCGAGGCCGACGCGCTCCTCCGCCGCGAACTGGAGCGCAGCCCCGGCCCCCGGGCCGGCCTGCGGACCGCGCTCGTCGTCGAGTGGGGCGCCCGGGCCCTCTTCGCCACCCGCTACCCCGAGGTCCGCGGGGAGGTCGCCCGGACCCTCGACGACGCGCGGCGCCGCCGCGACGAGGCCGACACGGCGGAGGCCCTGACGCTCTCCGCGCTCGGCGAGGCGTACGAGGGCGAGACGACCACCGCCCGCGCCCGCGCGACGGAGGCCGCGGCGCTCACCGACGCCTTCACGGACGGCGAACTGGCCGACCACGTCGAGTCGCTGGTGCGCCTGGGCTGGACCGAGGCCTTCCTGGAGGAGTACGGAGCGGCCGAGCGCCACACCGTGCGGGGCATCGCGGTGGCCCGCCGCGCCGGACGGCCCTTCGCGCTCTCGCAGCTCCTCCTCTGTTCGGCGTACGTCCACTTCGTCACGGGCAGGGTCGGTGCCGCGCTCGACCTGGCCGAGGAGTCCCTCACCGTCGCGCACCCCCTGGGCGGCGCCGAACTCCTCGGCTTCAGCCGGGCGATCCGCGCGACCGTCCTCCTCCACGCCCGGCCCCTCGGCGACCCCGAGGGACTGGCCGCCGCGGAGGAGGCCGCGGCCACCGTGGGCACCGCCCAGGGCTGGTGGGCCACGCAGGCCCGCTGCATGCTCGCCCACAGCGTCCCGCTCGGCCAGGACCCGCACCGGGTGCGGGGGGCGCTCCTGCGGGCGGGCGGCGACCGGGACCTGTCCCGGCTCCAGCCCTCCCTGCGCCCGGGCTATCTGGAACTCCTCGCCGGGGCGGCCCTCGTGGCCGGAGACCTCCCGGAGGCCGAGCGCGTGGCCCGGCGCGCCCTCACGGAGGCGGCACTGCTCGGCCTGCCCGTCCAGCGGGGGGCCGCCCATCGCGCGTGGGGGCGGGTGCTGGCCCACCGGGGCGAATCGGCGGCCGCCGCCGAGGCCTTCACCGAGGCCGCGAGGGAGAGCGCCCGCTCCGGGGCCGGGCTCCGCGAGGCCCACAGCCTGCTCCTCGCCGCCCCGCACGTACAGGCCGCGGGTGACGGAGCCCGGGCCGCCGCACTCTGGCGCAGGGGCCGCCGCCTGGCGGCCGACGGCGGCGCCCTCATGCTGGTCGACCTGGCCGACCGGACCAGACCGGCGCCTCCGGACGGCGGCGCGCCCGGCGGACGGCTCGCCGTGCTCACCCCGCGCGAGCGCGAGATATCGGTCCTCGTCGCCGAAGGGCTGACGAACCAGGCGGTGGCCGACCGGCTCTGCCTGAGTCCCCGCACGGTCGAGAGCCATGTCGCCCGGGTCTACCGGAAGACGGGTGTGGAGACCCGGGCGGGCCTCGCCTCCCTGGTCGTCAGGACCGGGGTGGGCGGAGGTCAGTTCTCGCGGGGATGAGTGGAGGTCACCCGGCCCTTCGTGTCGGCGTTGATGTAGGCCACGCCGTACGTGTCGGACAGGTAGATGCTCAGGCCGGCGCCGCTCCCGAGCAGCGTCGAGCCCGGGGTGACCACGAGGTACCGGCTGGTGGGCCGATCGATGCCCAGGTCCTTGTCGGCGCGCTTCAGGAGAGCGGGCAGGGAGTCCCAGTCGAAGGCGTTCAGGTCGGTGGGGACCGATCCGGGGAAGGCCGTACCGCCGGGTCCCTGGCGGACGGCCACGTCCTCGCCCCGGTAGATGTACCGGTCGTAGCGCTTCGTACTGCCCTTGACCAGTGACTGGGCCACGGCGTAGTCCGGGTACACGACGAAACCGGTGACCTTCGCGCCGTCCGTGGCGGCGTGGACCGCGGCGACGGCGGCCCTGATCCCGGCGGGCGTGAGCAGGTCGCGCTCTTTCGGGGCCGAGGTCTTCACCGGCGCCGTCGACGAGCGGGGACGCTGTGCGGCCGGCCCTTGCTGCGAGGGCGGAGCGCTGCTCGGGCCGTCGCCCGCCTCGCCGGGCCGCCAGTCCCAGGCCATCGCGCCGACGGGGATCCCGACGGCGAGGACCACGACGAGGGCGCTGCCGAAGAACCTGGCGGCGCGGCCTCTCCGGCGCACGCCGGCGGTGAGTCCCGCCGAGGTCGGCTCCGCGGCACCTACCGCACCCGCCGCAGCGGAGGGTACGGGTACGGGGCCGGGTTCGAGTCCGGGTACGGGCACGGGTACGGGTTCGAGTCCGGGTACGGGTACGGAAGGTGCCGTCTCGGGATGCGCGGACGACGCGGATGGCGGAGACGGGGGAGGCGACAGCCGGAACGAGGTCACCGTCGCCTCTCCGGCCGCTCCTTCGCCGCCCCTCTGCTCCTCGACGGCCTCGACACCCGCCGTGTCCTCGCCCGCCGGTTTCGCGTCCGCCGGTTCCGAGCCGGTCGCGGCAGCGGCGAGAAGGCGGTCGAGTTCCGCCGTGTCCGGGCGGGCGGTCGGATCCCGTACGAGCAGCCGGGTCAGGAGGTCCGTGAGTCCGCCGGCCCGCAGCGGCGGTGGCACGTCGTCGGAGAGCACCGCCGCCAGAGTCGCCAGGGTGTTCTCCCGGCGCAGCGGGTGGTGGCCCTCCACCGCCACGTACAGCAGCATGCCCAGGGACCACAGGTCGGCGGCGGGGCCGCTCGAACGGCCGCGGATCCGCTCGGGCGCCATGTAGTCGGGCGAGCCGATGATCGAACCCGAGGCCGTGAGGACGGTGGACTCGCGGATCGCGGCGATGCCGAAGTCGGTGAGGACCGGCCGTCCGTCCGGACGCAGCAGGACGTTGGCGGGCTTCACGTCACGGTGCTCGATGTCCCGCTCGTGGGCGGCCGTCAGGGCGGCGAGCAGGCGGTGCCCGAGCACGGCGGCGTCGGCGGGCGTCATCGGGCCCCGGTCGAGGCGGTCCTGGAGGGAGCCGCCGGTGACCAGTTCCATCACCAGCCACGGGTACGTGCCCTCGCCCGCGTCGACGATGTGATGGATCGTCACCACGCCCGGATGGTCGATCCGGGCCAGCGCCCGGGCCTCGCGGAGCACCCGCGCCCGCAGGGTCCGGGCGCCCTCGGCGTCGTATTCGGCCAGCGCGGGATCCGGCGGGCGTACCTCCTTGAGGGCCACGTCACGGTGGAGGGCCAGGTCGCGGGCGCGCCAGACCGTTCCCATGCCTCCGCCGCCGAGTCGCTCCACCAGCTCGAAGCGGCCGTCGATCACTCTGCTCACACGCACCCCTGTACTCGGGTTCTCGGTGCGGCGGCGGCCGGCGGGCCGCTCCCGCCCACGTCGCCGTACACGTTGATCTGGTAGTGCCCCGACGCTTCGTACGGATCCGGCGGCGACCACGGACCGGGACCGGAGCCGTCGTCCGTGTCGAGCGCGCCGGCGTCGACCCCGGCACCAGTGTCGACCCCGGCGCCGGAGTCCACGCCGGCTCCGGAGTCGACGTCGGCACCGGGGTCGAGAAGATCCGTCAGTTCTTCGCGGATCGACACGAGTTCGGCGCGCAGCCGGTCGTGTTCAGCCGGTCCCGGGGCTCCGGGCAGACCGCGCTGGGCCTCCCGAAGGGCCTCCTCCAGGACCACTTCGGCCCTGGCGGTGCCCCAGGCCGTGCGTACGTGCCGGGCACGAGCCCGCAGGGAGCGGGCCGCCGCGCCGTGATCGCCGACGGAACGCCACAGGTCGGCCGCGCGTTCGTAGGCCCGGGCCGCCTTCTCCGGAGCCCCGGCCGTACCGAGGGCGTGCGCGGCACGGTGGCTGAGGGCCGCGCCGTGGCGACGATCGGCCCGGAGCCGGGCCTCGGCCGCCGCGAGCGCGTACTGCCGTGCGGCCCGTTCGGGGTCGCCCAGCCGCAGCGCGCAGAAGGCGAGCCACGCCCTGGCCCGTACGCGAGCCGCCTCGTCCCCGTCCCGCGCCGGCCCGGCCAGGACCGCCTCCAGGACGGTGACGGCCTCCTGCCAGCGGCCGCGCGCCGCGTGGGCGGAGCCGAGGCGCAGCCGGGCCAGGACGCCCAGGCGAGGGTCCTCGCCGGAGTGGTCGGACAGGCGGACGGCCTCGGTGAGGAGCGACACCACCTCCGCGCCGCCCTCGCGGCTGTCGTGTCCGTCGAGCGTCCGCGCGAGGGCGAGGCGGAGGCGGGCCCGGTCGGCGGCCCGGAGCAGGGCGGTCTCTTCGCCGGAGACGACGGCGGTACGCAGCACCGTGGCCGCCTCCGCATGCGCCCCGGTGGCCCGGAGTACCCCGGCGAGCAGCAGCTGGGTCTCCGTCGGGGGCCAGGGCCGCCCCGAGGCGCCGTGGTCCGCGAGCGCCGCCCGCAGGTGGGTGAGGGCCACTGCCGGGTCGTCGGGCGCGGTGACCCGACCAAGCAGGGCGCGGGAGTCGGCGAGCGGGCCGAGGACGGCGGGGTCCGTCCGGTGCGGCGCGGCGAAGGCGACGAGCCGGACGAGGTCCTCGCGCAGCGCGGCGGCCTCGGCCGCCGGGTCGGGCGCGGTGTCGAGGAGATCGGCGCGGGCCCGGCAGCGCAGCAGGAGGACCGTCGCGGTCTGGGCGACGGTGGCCCGGCCGGCCTCGTGCAGGACGGCGGCCCGCTCGCAGAGGTCCGCGAGCCCCGCGCAGGCCGTCGCTCCCGGTTCGGGGCCGGTGGCGAGCGCCCGGGCACGTGAGATGAGCGCCTTGCCGGGCTGACCGGACCGTTCGTGGAGCTCGGCGGCGCGCGAGAAGAGGGTTTGGGCCGCGGGTCGCGCCCTGCCCCGGCAGTCGAGGGCGGTGGCGTCCAGCGCGTCGGCGTGGTCCCCGGGAGTGATGGCCCCGCCGGCGCGCCGCAGGGCCGTCGCGGCCCGCTCCCAGGCCCGGCCGGCCGCGGGGTGCCCGCCGGCCGCGGAGAGCCGCCGGGCCCGGTCGAGCAGGGTGTCGGGATCCTCCGGCCGGCCGCCGCCGGGCCCCCGGTCGTACGGACGCGCGTCGGACGGGAGGCTGGTCATGCGGGGTACTCCGGGGACGGGAGGCGGAACGGCGGCACAGGTGGATGCGCATACACGGAGGTCGCGACGACTCTCGCAGACGCCCGCCGCCCCGCACATCCGTAGAACTACGGAAGAACCGCGAAGCGCCGGGTACGGCCTCCCGATTCCCTCCCCCGGCGGCGGCCCGGAACCGGACGGCCGCACTGCGCAGAGCCCCCCGTCAACGACTCGGCTAGGGTGAATCGGTAGGGATTGCGCCCTCTGGGCCAGGCCGATGCGTAGGTCGATGCGTTGGAGACTCACCAGTCGTCGAGCAGGGTTCCGCAGCCGCCCCGTGCGGCCGTCGGGGACGCGGGCGTGCTCCGCGAGCTGCTGCCCATCGCCCTCTGGCGGGAGGACGCCGAGGGTCGCATCGTCGAATGGTCCCTCGCCGCCCAGGACCTGCTCGGCCATCGGCCCGAGCACGTGCTCGGGCGCCTCGCCGCACCGCTCCTCGTGCCGGACGCCAACCGCGATCTGGCCGCGAAACTGACCAAGCGCGTCCAGTCCGGCGAGACCATGGTCGGCACGCTCCCCGTCCGCCACCGCGACGGCCACACCGTCGCCATGGAGATGTGGATCGTGCCGGCCGCCGACCCGCAGGGGCGTTCCGGTGCCATGCTCATCGCCGTGGAGACCTCCGAGGTCCTGCGCATGCGGGAGAACCTCGCGGCGATGGAGAGCCTCTTCACCCAGTCGCCCATCGGCCTCGCCCTCCTCGGCCCCGACCTGCGCTTCCTCCGCGTCAACGACGCCCTCGCCCGGATGAACGGCGTACCGTCCGCCGCCCATGTCGGCCGCCGTCTCACCGAGGTCGTGCCCGGCGTCAACGCCACCGCGCTCGAATCCCTCATGCGCCAGGTCCTCGACAGCGGAACCGCCGTCGTCGACGCCCGCAGGGTCGGCCGCACGCCCGCCGACCCCGGCCGCGACCACATCTGGTCCTGCTCGTACGCACCCCTCAGCGACCGCGCCGAGGAACCCCTCGGCCTCATCGCCTCCCTCGTCGACATCACCGAGAGCCAGGAGGCGCACATCGAGGTCGAGCGGGCCCGGCACCGCTTCGCCCTGCTCGCCGAAGCCGGCGCCCGGATCGGCACGACCCTCGACCTGGAGCAGACGGCCGGCGAGGTGGTGAGCTTCCTCGTGCCCCAGCTCGCCGACTCCGCCGACGTACAGATGCTGGAATCGGTCCTCGAACCCGACGACCCGGCCGGCTCCACGCGCGGAGTGCTGCGCCGCCTCGCGGCCGGGTTCCCCGACCCGACGGCCCCCACGTCCCTGCTCACCGCGGGCCAGACCTTCCAGCTCCCGCTGGACTCCGTCTACGAACAGGTCGTCTCCCGCGGGAGACCCACGAACCTCTACACCTCCGACATCCCGGAGCTCTTCACCGACCCGCGCACCGAGGCGCTCCGCACCTACTTCGCGACCCGCATCGGCTCGGCGCGCCTGGTCCCCCTGGTGGCCAGGGGCCAGGTGCTCGGCGCGGTCACCGTGACGCGGCTGCGGACCCGGGAGCCCTTCGACGTACAGGACTGCGTCCTCATCGACGAGGTCGTGGCCCGCGCCGCCCTCAACATCGACAACGCCCGTCTCTACACCACACAGCGGGAAGCGGCCCTCACGCTCCAGCGCAGCCTCACCAACAGCGCGCTGCCCGCCGTCACCGGACTGGAACTCACCGGCCGCTATCTGCCGGCGAGCTCCCATGACGTCGGCGGCGACTGGTTCGACGTGATCGCCCTCCCCGGCGGCAGGACGGGCCTGGTCATCGGCGACGTCATGGGCCACGGCATCCACGCGGCGGCCGTCATGGGCCAACTGCGCACCGCCGTACGCACTCTGGCCCGCCACGACATCGCCCCGGCCCGGATGCTCAGCTCGCTCGACGCCGTCGTGGCCGACCTTGGCGAGGACGAGATGGCCACCTGCGTGTACGCGGTCCACGACCCGGCGACCGGGAGCTGGGTCATCGCCCGCGCCGGGCACCCGCCACCGGCGCTCGCCACCCCGGACGGCACCATCACCTTCCTCGAAGGCCCGCCCGGCACCCCGCTGGGCACCGGAGCCCACGACTTCGGTACGGAGGAGGTCGCCCTGCCCGAGGGCGGCCTGCTCGTCCTCTACACGGACGGCCTCATCGAGGCCCGCGACCGGGACCTCGACCAGGGGATGAGCCAGCTCGCCCGGGCGCTCCGGGACCTGGACCGGCCGCTGGACACCCTGTGCGACGAGGTCCTCGCACGGCTCCTCGGGGGACCGGCCCAGGACGACGTGGCGGTCCTCATGGCCCGTACGCGGACCAGGCGCTGAGGGAGCGAGCGGTCGGGAGGTCACGACGGCGAGGTCATCACGACGGCGAGGCTGTCACGGCGGCCAGGTCATCACGGCGTTCAGAGCGTCACGACGGCGAGGACCTCACGACGGCCAGGTCATCACGACGGCGAGGTCACGACGGCCAGGTCATCACGACGGCGAGGTCACGACGGCCAGGTCATCACGACGGCGAGGTCACGACGGCGAGGACCTCCCGGCGGTCAGAGCGTCACGACGGTCACCTCGGTCGCCTTGACCCCCGTCCAGACCGGCACCCCGTCCGCGAGACCCAGCTCGGCCGCCGCCTGCGGGGTGATCTCGGCGACGAGGTCCGGTGCGCGGTCGGACGTCACCAGGACCCGCAGCCGACTGCCGCTCGCGGTGATCTCCCGTACGGTTCCGGGCCAGACGTTACGGGGACTGCCGCCCGGCTTCTCGCGGTGCACGGCCACCGCCTCGGGCGCGATGATCGCGAGCGCCCGCGAGCCGGGCGGCGGCGGCTCGGCGGCGACCAGGGTGCCGCCCCCGTCGAGCGTGAGCCCTTCGGCGGTCGCGGCCCCCGGCCACGCGTTGCTGCCGAGCATCCGGGCGACCCACGGCGACCGGGGGTGGCGCGACACCTCGCCGGGGGACGCGTCCTGGAGGGTGCGCCCCTCCTCGAGGACGAGGACCCGGTCGGCGAGCGAGACGGCCTCCACGGGGTCGTGGGTCACGATCAGACAGACACCGCCGAACCCGGCGAGATGGCTGCGCAGGGTGTGCCGCACATGGGCACGGGTGGTCTGGTCGAGCGCGGCGAGCGGCTCGTCGAGGAGCAGCAGCCGGGGTCGGGCGGCCAGTGCGCGGGCGAGGGCGACCCGCTGGGCCTGGCCGCCGGAGAGCTGCGCGGGACGGCGGTGCGCCAGCTGCCCCACGCCGAGCCGGTCGAGCCAGGCCTGGGCGGCCCGCCGCGCCTCGGCGCGGGGAACGCCGTGAGCCCGCAGGCCGTACGCGGTGTTCGAGAGCGCGGACAGATGCGGGAACAGCGCGCCGTCCTGAGGCACCCAGGCCACCTGCCGCCGGTGCGGGGGCAGATCGGTGACGTCGGTGTCGCCGAGCCGCAGCGTGGCGTGGGCGCGGGGGGTGAGACCGAGGAGGGCCCGCAGCAGGGTGGTCTTGCCGGCGCCGTTGGGGCCGACGACGGCGATCGTGGTGCCGGGATCGGCGTCCAGGACCAGTTCGGTGAAGCCGCCGACCTCGGCCCGCAGCGCCCAGCGCCCGCCGTCCGGCTGCGGACCGGGTGCGGCGCCGGCCTCGGACGCGGAACCGGGGGCGGGACCGGGCTGAGCGGCGAGTCCGGGCTCGGCGGCGGGACCGGGCTCAGGGGCGGGTACGGTGCGCCGGGGCGACGCCGGCGCGCCCGTCCAGCGGCCGCGCAGGGCGACGAGTACGGCCATGGCGATGACGAGCAGCAGCAGTGACACGGAGGTCGCCGCCTCGGGCTCCTCCTGGAGCAGCAGGTACACCTGGAGCGGCAGGGTCTGGGTGGTGCCGGGCAGGTTTCCGGCGAAGGTGATGGTGGCGCCGAACTCGCCCAGCGCCCGTGCCCAGGTCAGCGCGGCGCCCGCGAGGAGCCCCGGCGCGACCATCGGCAGGGTGACGGTGAAGAACACCCGCACCGGAGAGGCACCGAGGGAGGCCGCCGTCTCCTCGTAACGGGGGCGCAGTCCGCCGAGCGCGCCCTCCAGGCTGATGACGAGGAACGGCATCGCCACGAAGGTCGCGGCGAGGACCGCGCCCGAGGTGTGGAAGGGGAGCGTGACGCCGAACGTGGACTCCAGCCAGGGCCCCAGGAGCCCGCGCCGCCCGAACGCGAGCAGCAGCGCCACACCGCCGACGGTCGGCGGCAGCACCATGGGCAGCAGGACGAGGGAGCGGACGATCGCCTTGCCGCGGAACGGCACCCGCGCGAGCAGCCAGGCCAGCGGGACCCCGAGCAGCAGCGACAGACCGAGCGCCCAGAAGGAGACGACCAGCGACAGCTTCAGGGCCTGCACGGTGCCGGGATCCGTCAGGTGCGCGCCGATGGCGCCCCACTCCGTACGGGCCAGGACGCCGACGAGGGGCAGGACCAGCAACGCCACGGCGAGCAGCGCGGGGACGACGAGGACGACGGGCGGGCGCGGGCCGTGACCTGAGGGGCGGGCGCGGAGTCGTTTCATCGGTGTTCCCTGGCAGCAGATGGAGGTGGGGGCTGTCCGTCCCCCCGGACGCGGACAGCCCCCACGGCGAGTCCGGGGCTCCGGCCGGTGCGGGAGACCGCGCGGCACCTCGGAAGACGGTGGATCAGGTGCGGTCGATGTGGACGCTGGTCGACTTCACCCGGGCGGTCGCCTGCATGCCGACCTCGAGCCCCAGCTCCTCGACCGCCTCGCGGGTGAGGAGGGACACGAGCCGGTGCGGGCCCGCCTGGATCTCGACCTGTGCGGCGATGTCGCCGAGCTTGACGGCGGTCACGATCCCGGGGAAGGCGTTCCGGGCGGACGTGTACGAGTCGTCCTCGTCGCCCGTGCCGCTCTGGGCGATCTCGATCGAGAAGGCGGCGAGGTCGCGGCCGTCGATGAGCCGCCGGCCGCTCTCGTCGCGCTGGGTCGCGACCCGGCCCGCGTCGGCCCAGCGTCGTGCGGTGTCGGGGCTGACGCCCAGGAGACGCGCCGCCTGCCCGATGGTGTAGGACTGCATATGCGCCACCGTAGGTCGTGCGGCTTCCTGTCTACAACGAACCGAGGCGTATCTCGGCGCATTCGCCAGTCTTGTTGGAGGAATCGACAAGGTGCGGGTGGGGTGCGTTCAGGCGGTGCCGGACCGGCGCCCGATCGCCTCGACCAGGGGCAGCAGCCGGTGCGGCACGCGCTCGCGCAGCGCGATCTCGGTCCGGGTGCGGACCACCCCCGGCAGCTGGATCAGCCGCTGGATGACATCCTCCAGGTGCCCGGCGTCCCGGGCCACCACCCGGGTCAGCAGATCCCCGCCGCCGGTGATCGAGAAGGCCTCCACGATCTCCGGGACGCCCGCGAGGGCGTCACCGACCTCGTCGAGATGGCCCTGCGTCACCTCGACGTGGACGAAGGCGAGCACGGGGTGCCCCAGGGCGGCGGGGGAGAGGACGGGGCCGGTCGCCGTGATCACCCCGTCCCGCTCCAGACGGTCGATCCGCGCCTGCACGGTGCCCCGCGCCACGCCCAGGATCCGTGCGTACTCGCGCACGCTCGTACGTGGCCGCTCGATGAGGAGCCGCAGGACGCGGGTGTCGAGTTCGTCCACCGCCATGGCCGGTCGGCCTCCTTCGCTCCCACGGTCCGGACGTCGGGATCTCGACTTTACCCAGGCCGTGGCCTGCGCCGATGCCCCGACGGGCCCACCTCGCCCGGATGACTTCCGCCCCAGGGCGAGTCGGCGGTCAGAGCCAGCCGTTGCGGCGGAAGCCCCGGTGGATGACGACGCAGGCCGTGGCGATGACGCCGAGGACCAGCGGATAGCCGTAGGTCCAGCGGAGCTCGGGCATGTGGTCGAAGTTCATGCCGTAGACGCCGCACACCATGGTGGGGACGGCGACGATCGCGGCCCAGGCGGTGATCTTGCGCATGTCCTCGTTCTGGGCGACCGTCACCTGCGCGAGATGGGCCTGGAGGATCGAGTCGAGGAGCGCGTCGAACGACGTGACCTGCTCCGCGACCCGGGCGAGATGGTCGGTCACGTCGCGGAAGTACGCCCTGATGTCAGGGTCGATCAGCGGCATCGGGTGGGTGGCGAGGTGCTGGAGCGGCCGGGCCAGCGGCGTCACGGCCCGCTTGAGTTCGAGGAGTTCGCGCTTGAGCTGGTAGATCCGCCCGGCGTCCCGCCGGTCCGCCTGCTCGGAGAAGACCGCGCTCTCGATCGCGTCGAGGTCGTCCTGCACGGCGTCCGCGACGGCGAGGTAGTCGTCCACCACGTGGTCCGCCATCGCGTGCAGCACGGCGGAGGGCCCCTTCGCCAGCTGCTCGGGCAGGTCCTCCAGGGCCTCGCGCAGCGGGCCGAGGGAGCCGTGGCCGCCGTGCCGGATCGTGATGACGAAGTCGGGCCCGACGAAGGCCATCAGCTCGCCCGAGTCCACGACCTCGCTGGTGGCGGTGAGTTCCTCGTGCTCGACGTAGCGGACGGTCTTGAAGACGGCGAAGAGCACGCCGTCGTACTCCTCCACCTTGGGCCGCTGATGGGCGTTGACCGCGTCCTCCACGGCCAGCGGGTGCAGCCCGAAGAGCTCGGCGAGCCCCGTGAACTCCTTCTCGTCCGGCTCGTGCAGACCGATCCAGACGAACCCGTCGCCGGCCTTGCGGACCTGTCGCAGGGCCTCCTCGGCCGACCCGCGCCCGCTGCGCCGTACGCCGTCGATGTAGACCACGCAGTTGACGACCGCGCTGCCGAGCGGGGAGCGGGCCGGGTGGCTCAGGTCCACGGCACGCCGGTACGTCAGACGGACGGCTCTGCGCAGACGCTGGATCATGGACACGACGTGCTCCTTCGGCGGATCGACGCGCCAGTCTGCCACCGGCGGCGACGCATCCGCGAGTGCCCACCGAGCGGAGGGCCCCTCTAGAGGGCCACGAGGTCCGTGGGGTCGGTGTTGGCGCCGCAGAGGATCACGCAGACCGTCTCGCCGGGCGCCGGGCGGTAGCCGGCGTCGAGGGCGTCCGCATCGGGGTGGATCACGGCGGCCAGGGCGGTGGCGGCGGCGTGCTCGACGGCGAGCCGACGGTCGTCCCACAGGGCCTGCCGGGCGCGGACGATCGCGGCGTCGGGGACGAGGACGGAGCGGACGCCGTCCTGCTGGGCCGCGCGCACGGCGGTGGCGGAGGCGCGCCGGGCGCCGAGGGAGTCGGCGGCGACGGAGTCGACGGTGACGTCGACCGGCCGCCCGGCCTGGACGGCCGCGTCGAGGGCGCGGCAGTTCTCCGGTTCGACGGCGACGGTACGGATGCCGTGGTGCCCGGCCGCGGTCGCGACCCCGGCGAAGAGACCGCCGCCGCCGACCGCGACGACGACGGTGTCGAGACCGGGGACCTGGCGGCGGATCTCGTCGAGCAGGGTGCCCGCTCCGGCGGCGATCAGCGGATGGTCGTACGCGTGCGAGGCGAGCGCCCCGGTCGTCCGGGCGAACTCCTCGCAGGCGGCGAGGGCCTCGGCGTACTCCGTACCGACCAGGCGGACGTCCGCGCCGTACCGGCGGAGGCGTGCCACCTTCACCCGGGGCGCGGTGGTCGGCAGGAAGACGGTGGCGGGGACGCCCTGCCGGGCGGCGGCCCAGGCGCAGGCGAGACCGGCGTTCCCGCCGGAGGCGATCGTGACACCGGCGTCGGGGAGGGTGCCGGCCTCGCGGTGCGCGAGCAGGAAGTTCTGCGCGCCGCGCGCCTTGAACGAGCCGGTGTGCTGCATCAGCTCCAGCGCGAGATGCACCCCGCCGGGCTCCGTCGGCCCGGCGAGGGCGACGGGCCTGACATGGCCGGCGACGCGGTCGGCGGCGGTCGTGATGTCGCCGTAGACGAGGGTGTGCACCTGGGGCTCCCGGGGGTGATCGGCCGGGGCGCTCGGCGACCCCGCTGCACGTCCCCCGAACCTACCGCGACGCCCCACCACCCAGCGCATCCGCCCAGGCTCGGCCGGCGCATCGGCCCAGGTTCCGGCCGGCGCACCCGCCCGGGCTCCGGCCGGGGCGGGCCGGGCTCCGGTCAGGGCGGCTGGCCGGGCTCTCGCCGCCCGGGCGAGAGCGGGGCCGGGGCCGTCCCGACGCCCGGACGCGGTCCGCTGTCACACCCGCGCCACTCGCCTCCAGCCTGTAGCGTCACGCCGGTCGCCCCTCGTCACTCGTCACGGTGGATCCGGTCCGTGCGGCAGGCGGGCCCCGGCCAGGCTCGGGCAGCGTGAGCCCCATGAACACCCGCCGAGCGATGGTCGCTCTCCTCGCCGCGCTCCTCACCAGCGGATGCGTGGCCGTCCCCGAGGCCCCGACCCCGAGCGCACCGGCCCGGCCCGCCGAGCTCGCCCCCGCTGCCGAACGTCGGCCCTCCGCGCTCCCGGCATGGCCGGAACCCACCCAGGCCCCGCCCCGGGAGAACCTCGCCGCCACCGAGCCGCGCCCCGGCCGCCCGCCCGCGAAGGCCGTCCCCGCGGAGCGTGCGCCGACCACGGACCGCACGGCCCCGGCGCCTCCCGCAAGGCCCGTACGCCGTGCGGCACCGACGAAGACGCCGGGTGCGACGACGGAGCGGCGGACGCCGAAGCCGGCCGAGAGGCCCGCCCGGAGGACCGGCCCGAGCCCGAAGCCCCGCTATTCCGCCGAACAGCCTGCCCCGCGTCCACGTCCGCAGCAGCCGGTGACCGCTCAGGCCCCCGAGATGCGCCGGCTCTGCCGACAGGCCCAGGAGATCGGCGCCCCGATGGGCGCCGCGGACCTGTGCCGCGGCATGTACGGACGCTGACCCTGGCCTCGAAAGACGGCGGTCGGGGTCAGACCTGGGAGGCAGGACTCCGTACCGGCGCCCCGGTAGGTGTGGGCGGTGTCGCCGTCGAAGGCGGCGGTCTGACCCGTCCCGGCCTGATGGCCACGGGAACCCCGGCCGCCTGGGCGGCCGGGGTCCCTGGGGTGGTGGGCGTCAGCGGGTGGTGAGGAGGCGCCGCCAGGTGGCGGGGCCGGTGATGCCGTCGGCGGTCAGGTGCCGGCCGCGCTGGAAGGCGCGTACGGCGGTGGTCGTCGCGTTGCCGTAGCGGCCGTCCGTGGCGATACGGGCTCCGTGGCGGCGCAGCTGGGCCTGGAGGGCCTTGACGGAGTCGCCGTGCGCGCCGGCGCGGAGCGTGGGGGCGAGGCGCTGCCAGGTGGCGGGGCCGAGGACCCCGTCGGCGGCGAGGCGGTGCTTGCGCTGGAAGACCTTCACCGCCTGGGCGGTGGCCGGTCCGTACCGTCCGTCGGCGCCGATCCGCAGCAGCTGCTGGGCGGTGGTCACGGCGTGTCCGCGCGAGCCGGTGCGGAGCGTGGGCCAGGCGCGGTCGGCCGGCGTGGTCGAGCCGGAGCCGCTGCCCTTGTACTTGATGTCCCAGTGGTTGCTTTCCCGGAGGTACTCGACGCTGCCCGCCGCCCACGTGGCGGAGCCGATCTTGCGGGCGTGCTGCGGGATGTAGCGGTTGACGCAGGGGTTGAGGGCGACGTCGACCTTGTAGCCCTTGCCGTGGGTGTACGTGCCCGCGGTCTTGTGCGGCGGGATCTCCGCGGCGCCGGTGATGACGATCGCGCAGCGGCTGGCGCGCCGCAGGGCGACGACTCCGTCGACGGTCGTCCTGCGGATGCCCTGGAAGCTGGTGCAGCCGTTCCTGTTCTTGTCCTCGCACCGGCCGCTGGACCGCCAGGTGATGCCGGCCGCGCGCAGCTTGGCCTTGGCCTGGGCCGGCGTGTAGTAGGCGGAGGAGGCGGCCGTGGGAGCCGCGGTCGTGGTCCTCGTCGCGGCCGTGGTCTCGGCGGCGGCCCCGAGCACGACGGTCGCGGCCGTCGCGACGGCGACCGCGAGGCGGGTCCAGCGGGCGGAGAAGGGGCGCGTTCCGGTCATGGCGGGTGCTCCTTGGATGGTCGTCAGTGGGGCGGGGTCGGGGTGGTGCGCGGCGGGGCGGGTCATCCGCGGGACGTCGCGAGCAGCGCCCGCCAGGTCGAGGGGCTCGCCACGCCGTCGGGGGTCAGCCGGTGCCCGCGCTGGAAGTCCCGTACCGCCCGGGCGGTCTCCGGGCCGTAGCGGCCGTCCGCCGTCACCCGGTGTCCGCAGGCGGCCAGTTGGTGCTGCACGGCGCGTACGGCACCGCCGCTGTCGCCGGTGCGTACGGTCCGGACGAGCGCCGCCCAGGTGCGCGGGCCCACGACGCCGTCGGCGCGGAGCCGGTGCCGGCCCTGGAAGCCCCGTACCGCATGGGTCGTCGCCGGGCCGAAGCGGCCGTCGGCGCGGATCCCTAGCAGCGACTGGGCGGTGCGCACGTCCGGGCCGTGCCGGCCGGCGCGGACCGTCGGCCAGTCGACGGACGGGTGTGGAGCCGGTGTCGGGGCGGGGGAGCCGGCCGGCAGGTGGGCCATGGCCATGAGCCGGGCCCGGGTGCCGGCGTACACGTCACGGTCGACAGCCGTCGGGATGCCGGGCACCCGCCCGCTCTCCGTGTGCTGCCAGAACGTCCACCCGGGCGCGGCCCCCGGCACCGGCTGAGGCTCCTTGGCGCCGCTGCCGTAACGGGCCAGCCAGAGCGGATGGCCCGCGAAGACGCGACCGTCGCCGTGCATGCACTCCTTCACGAAGGAGGCCCGGGTGTAGACGATCGGCGTCACCCGGAACTCGGCCCGTACGCGACGCAGGAACGCACCGATCTGGTCGGCGCGCAGCGCCGGCGGGCACACCTCCCTGCCGCCGCGCCGCACCTTCTCCACGTCCAGGACCGGCGGCAGTTCCCCCGGCCGCGTACCGGTGTATCCGGCCGCCCGGACGGTGCGGACGAAGTGCTCGGCCTGGGCCAGTCCGTCGCGCGGGCCGCGCGGGTCGAAGAAGTGGTACGGGGCGCGCGCCAGGGACGTGGCCGAGACGGCCTTCCAGTCGGCGGCGAACCAGGCGTCCTCGCCGGTGGTGTGCTGCGTGGCCTTGAGGAAGGCGAACGACTCCGAGGCGGCGACCTTCCGCCAGTCGATGCGGGCGGTCTCCCCGGCGTCAGGGGTGGCGTGGTTGTAGTGGCTGGTGTCCACTCCGGTGACCCGGTACGAGGACGGTTCGGCGGCCGCGGCCGGGACGACGTGCACGGCGGCGGTCAGGACGCCCGCGAGGGCGAGACCGGTCGCGGTGAGTCGGGACGTGCGCATGAGAACTCCTATTCGGTGAGATCGGCGAGCCGGGCGAGTTCGGCGCAGGCGGCCGCGTCAGGCGCCGCGCGGGCTGACGTAGCCGGAGATGCGGTGCGAGCGGGTCTTCGCCGTGCGGGGGTCGATGTTCTTGCGGAAGGTGACCTTGTTCCGGTAGTTGCCGTCGACGGTGTCGATGCGTCCGTCGGCGTGGACGGCGACGACGATCCCGACGTGACCGCCGGTCTGCGCGGCGGGCTTGCCCCAGACGACGATGTCGCCCGGCTTCGGGTGGGTGGCGTGGAAGAGGCCGTTGCGCCGGCCCCACAGGCCGACCTCCCGCGCCACGAGGGTCTTCGGTACGGCCGCCGACGGGACCCCGGCCTTGCGCCAGGTCCACGAGACGAACGCGGCGCACCAGGCCGTACGCGCGCAGTCCTTGAGGTACGCGCGGCAGCCGGACGGCTCGGAGACGCCGATCTGGCCCCGGGCCGTGTTCACGATCCGCTTCCGCAGCGCGGAGACGTCGCCGGAGGGCCGGCCGGGCGCAGGGGTGCGGGGCCCGGCGAGGAGCGCCGCCCAGGTGCGGGGCCCTGCCACGCCGTCGGCGGACAGGCCGCGGGCCCGCTGGACCGCCCGGACCGCCGAGCCCGTACCGGCGCCGAACACGCCGTCCACGACGATCCGGTGGCCTTCCTGTCCGAGCTGCCGCTGGAGCGCCCGGACCGCCCGGCCCTTGCTGCCGGGCCGCAGGGTGACGGCGAGAGCGGTCCAGGTACGCGAGCCGACGACGCCGTCCGCGGCCAGCCGGCGGGACTTCTGGAAGTCCTTCACGGCACGGGTCGTCGCCGACCCGAACACGCCGTCCGCGGTCACCGGCCGGCCGGCAGCGGCCAGCAGGTCCTGGGCGGTGGCGACGTCCACGCCCCGTGCCCCCTGCCGGAGCGCCGGCGAGGTGGCGGTGACGGTGGCGGTCCGGGCGGCGGGCGCCGTGTCCGTGAAGGAGGCGACGGCCGCCGCGGGGGCGAGCATCGCACCGGTGAGAGCGGCGGTCACGGCGGCGCGGGAGAGGGTGCGGAGGAAGGTGCTGGGCGCGGTGCGGGAGTAGGTGCCGGGCAGTGTCACGGGATGCTCCTCGGTGTCGTCTCCCTCCGCAGCGGGGCACGGAAAGGCACGCCGTGGCACGGCGAGGCAGCCCGTGGGGGCGGTGGAGGGAGGGATGTGCGGTGGCTCTGTCGGCGACCGCTGCTCGAAGCTTGCACCGCTGGGGTGGCGACCCTCTACCCTGCGCTGGGGGTCGTCCCATACATCGCTGATGCACGGTCAATACACGGCCCTGACCAGCTGTTTCGCGCGCGTGCATGCATAGGACAACAGAGGGAGGAGCCCATGGGGCAACCCGATCAGGTGAATGAAGGCGCCGAGTTATCCGCGCTGTTGCGGCAGTGGTGGCAGAGCGACGCGACCGTACGAAAGCAGGACGCGCTCGTCGCACAGCTCAAACTGCGCGGCGTCGACCTGACCCAGGCGTCCCTGTCGCGCTACCTGGACCCGTCGAAGCCGCAGATCGCCCGTGAGGACGTGGTCCGGGAGCTCCACGCGATCTTCGGGCGCCCGCAGGAGGAGCTGGCGGTGGCCCTCGACCTGTGGGAGCGGGCCACACGGGAGCGCACGGCACAGCAGCGGCTCCGGGCGACGCCCCCGCAGGAACCGGGCCCCGAGCGGGGACCGGCACCCGCGCACGACTCGACCCGCGAGGCCCCGCCCGCCCGTTCGTCCCGCGGTCTCCTGTACGGCGCCGTGGCGGCCGTCCTCGCCGTGGTCGTCGCCGGCGCGCTGTGGGTGATCGCCCCCTGGGAGGGCGAGCGGGATGAGGCGCCGGACACGGCCAAGGGCCCGCGTGCCACCGCACCGGCGGTCGAGCTCGCTGTCTGCGAGGGCGAGAGGTGCTTCGGCCTGGAGCCCAATCACACGGTGTGCAGTACGGACGCGGTCACCGCGTTCGCCGACACCGACCCCGTGATCGGCATCGAGCTCCGCTACAGCGCGCAATGCCGGGCGGCCTGGGCCAAGATCAGCAACACCACGCAGGGGGACGTCGCCCGGATCGGCGACCGTGCGGGCCGCAAGCGCGAGTACACGCAGATCAGCGGGCGGGACGCGCACACGACGATGCTGCCGGCCGCCCGCCCCGAGGACGTGACGGCCTGCGCGGTCCTGGCGACACGGACGGTCTGCGCGACGATCCCCTCCGAAGCGCGCGGCTGATCCGTCGGCCGTCGGGGATGCACGCCTGAGGCCCGGATCCATAGGATCCGGGCCTCAGGTCACTTCAGTAGCGGGGACAGGATTTGAACCTGCGACCTCTGGGTTATGAGCCCAGCGAGCTACCGAGCTGCTCCACCCCGCGTCGGTAGGTACAACACTACGGCACTCACGGCACCCTCATGACCACCCCTCTCTGGGCTGTCGGGCGCCCGGTGCGGATGGTCGGTCGGGGAAGTCCGGATCTGGATCGAAGACGTCCCTCGTCCTCGTCCACGTGATCTCGGCTCACCGCACGTCCCGGCCTCTCGCCTAGACGCCGCTGTTCACGTACGAGTCGATGTCGATCGAGTAGCCGGCCCCGGCGGTGAGATCGGGGCGGCTTCCGTGACCGTCCTCCGCGAGGCGCTCGGCAGTGAGGAAGACGACCTGCAGGACCATGTCCTCTTTGACGAAGCTCAGGTCGTCGGGCAAGGCCTCGGGGTCCCGGTTCCATCCGCCCCGTACCGCCGCCGCGCGGTAGTGGGCGGCTACTTCGGCCTGGGTGCCGGGGAAGGCGTACGTCCGGCCGGCGTGCACCGCGACATCGCCGCTGTCCGCCCAGCAGTAGGCGTCGACCTCCTCGAAACCCCGGGCGACGGTGGCCCCCGCGGGCCGGGAGTCGAGGATGTCGAGCCCGGCCAGCTCCTTCACCCGGTCGTCGGTCCCCTCGCAGTCCCTGGCGAGCTCCATCAACGTGCAGCCGGTGAGCGTTCCGGCAGCGAGCACGGTCGACAGGAGCAGGGTTATCGGGCGGGTGATGCCAGTCCGCAACGGCAAGAGAGCTCCCACGTGAGGGCCGGGGTGAAGGGAGGAGAGGGCCGCCGCCCAAGATAGTCACCCGTGCGCGCCGCCGGGTGCTCCTCAGGGGCTCGGCGGGCTGCTCGTGGACCCTCTGGGCCAATGGCCACCTCTGGCCACTTGATCGTTCGTGAGACTGGTCCATTGGCCCACCCGTTCGTTCACCTGTTGAGCCGATGTACCCCTTGGGGTCTATTCTTGTAGGCATCACATACCTTCGGCGCCGCGCAGCGCCGTCCGGCGACGAGGCCGGACCGGCCCGCGGTGCCTTCGTCGTGTCCGAGCCCCCACCACCCCCGGGGAGCCTCGCGTGCGGCGAGGATCAGGAACAAGGGGGGCGGGATTGGCCGCCGTGCAGAAGTACCTCATGGCCCCGGATCCGGGGCTCGTCCGGCTCAGGATCTCGCTCCGTGCCGTTCTCGGCATCACGCTCGCGGTCGCCCTGGCCGAACTCCTCGGCTTCTCGCTCACCGCCTCCATCACGGCCGGTCTCGCCGCGCTCCTCGCGCTCTTCACCGTGGGTGACCCCACCGTGCGGCGTCAGGCCGTCACCACCGCCCTGCTGCCGGCCGTCGGCTTCCCCGTCCTCGCGCTCGCGACCCTTCTCCACGACGCGCCGCTCCTCCGGGACGCGGCCTGGCTGCTCGTGGTCTTCGCCGGCGTCTACGCCCGCCGCTGGGGACCCCGCGGGCACGCGCTCGGCATCTTCGCCTTCATGCAGTTCTTCGTGACGCAGTTCCTGCACGCGCTCCCCGCCCAGCTCCCCGAGCTGTACGCGGCGACCGGCGTCGCCCTGGGCGCGGCGGCAGTCGTCCGCTTCCTGATCTGGCCCATCGAGCGGCGCGTCCCGCCGCCGGCCGTGCCTGCGGCACTTCCCGGCAGGGGGCTCGCCCGCGCGACCACGCGGCAGGCGGTCCAGGTCGCCGTGGCCTCCGGCGTGGCCCTCGTCATGGGCCAGTTCCTCTCCGAGGAGCGCTGGTACTGGGCCGTCGGCACCGTCTGGTGGATCTTCGTCAACACCGCCTCGCGCGGTGAGACGCTCGTCCGCGGCTTCCGCCGCGTCCTCGGCACCGTCACCGGCATCGCCGGCGGATTCCTCGTGGCCATCCCGCTGGGCGGTGCGCCCGCAGCCACAGCCGTCCTGGTCGCCGGGTGCGTCTTCGGGATCTTCTACACCGCCGCGGTCTCGTACAGCTGGATGATCCTGGCCGTCACCGTCATGGCGAGCCTCCTGTACGGGCTGCTGGGGGTTCTGGACGGCTCGCTGCTCCTCCTGCGCGTGGCGGAGACGGGTGTCGGGGCGGTGTGCGCCGGCCTCGCCGTGACTCTGGTCCTTCCGGTGCGGACCCACACGACGAACGACGCGTGGATCCAGCGAGCGCTGCTGTGCGTGCGGTCGGCCACATCCGCGTCGGTCCGTCGCCTCGCCGGCGAAGAGGCCGCGGACCCCACGCCGCACGCCGCCGAGCTGGAGTCCCTGCTCGGTCGTGTGCGGCTGTCCCTTGCTCCCCTGGTGCATCCCCTGAACCCGTTCCTGGCCAGGAAGCAGCGAGCGCGCCGGGTCCTCGCGCTGCTCGATGAAGCCGCAGGGGAGGTCCGAGGTCTGGTCGACGTGGCCGCCGACCCGGATGCCAGCCACGACGCTCGCCTGGCCGCGGCCTGCTGGCGGGTCGAGGCCGCCGTGGAGGCCCTCACCTCCCGCGGCGGGGCCGTGGTGGCGACGGATCCGCACCTCCGGACCGAGGGGGAGGCTCACGTGGGTGTGCCCGCTCTCGTGCACGCGCGCGGGCTCGCGCGCGTCCTTACGGAGCTGGACGCTCCGTTGCGGACCCAGCCGAGCGCCTGGACGGCCCGTTCCTGACACCGTTGCGCACCCAGCCGGACGTCCGCGCCGGGACCAGCGGAAGTTGGTCTAGACCGCCTGCTACCGTCGGCCGGACGACGGCCGGTCGTCCGTGACCGGCCCCGCGACAGGGGAGGCGCCATGGGCGACACAGAGGCGGTACAGGGCCGGAGCGCGCCGCGGGCGTACATCGGGTCGTTCACCTCGGCGGGCGGTCTCGGCGTCCTCGCTGCCGACGTCGACGCGGCGACGGGCGCGCTGACCGTCACCGGCGCCAGCGACGCCGTCGCCGACCCCTCCTTCCTCGCCCTCGCCGGCCCCGTGCTCCACGCGGTCTCCGAGACCGAGCCCGGCGCCGTCGCCGCCTTCGACGTCACCGGCCCCGTACCCCGGCCGCTCGGCGAACCCGTGTCCGTCGACGGCGCGGCCCCCACCCACCTCGCCCACGCCGCCGGCCACCTCCTCACGGCCAACTACACCTCCGGCAGCGTCACCGTCCTGCCGCTGGCCGCGGACGGCACCCCCCGCCCCGCCACGGACGTCCTGCGGCACGAGGGCCGCGGCACGGTCCCCGGCCGCCAGAGCGGCCCCCACGCCCACCAGGTGCTTCCCGACCCCTCCGGCCGCTGGGTCGTCAGCGTGGACCTCGGCACCGACTCCGTACGGATCTGCGCCCTCGACCCCGCGACCGGCGTGCTCACCCTCCACCGCGAGACCGCGCTGCGCCCCGGCACCGGCCCGCGCCACCTCGCCTTCCACCCGGCGGGCACCCACGCCTACGTCCTGAACGAGCTGGAGCCCACCCTCACCGTCTGCCGCTGGGACGCCGAGGCGGGCGTCCTCGAACCGCTCGGCGAGACCCCCGTCGTCCCGGAAGGCACCACGGGCCCCAGCTACCCGTCCGAGGTCGTCGCGGCGCCCGACGGCCGCTTCCTGTGGGCCGCCGTCCGCGGCGACGACACCCTCGCCGTCCTCGCTCTCGACCCGGACGGCGCGAAGGCCGCTCTGGTCGCCACCGTGCCCTGCGGCGGCGCCTGGCCCCGTGACCTGACGCTCGACCCCTCCGGGCGGCGGCTGTACGCGGCCAACGAGCGCTCCGGTGACGTCACCTGGTTCGACGTCGACCCGGAGACCGGCGTACCGGTCCGAGCGGGCGCCATCGAGGCCCCGGCGGCCTCCTGCGTCGTCTTCGGCTGAGCCGTACGCGAGGCACCGTGCGCGACGCTGCGGCCAGGTCGTACGCGAGCGACGGCCAGGTCGTACATGAGGCCGCGGCCACGCCGTACGTGAAAAAGGCCCGTACCGGATGCTTCCGGCGCGGGCCCTTTCCCTGTGTGCTGCGCCTCAGAGCGACGGCGGGCCCTGCGGCTGCTGCGGCGGGATCCCCAGCGCCGAGCTGTACTGCGAGAGCACCAGCTTGCCGATCGCCGGGTAGGCCCCCAGCGGCTCGGCGGCGGCGCACCCGGCCTCCTTCGAGGCCTCGTCGAGCAGACCCTCGGCCAGCTCCGGGCCGATCAGGTACGGCGCGAGGGCCAGCTGGACCGAACCCGAGCCGCGCAGCTGCTCGGCGATGGAGGCGATCGAGCCCTCCTGGTCGAGCGCGGCGGCCATCACCGGCACCGCGAGGCGCGCGGCGAGCAGCATGCCGGTGATCCCGGCGGCCTGCACGGCCTCCTCGCCGCCGACCGTGGCCAGGATGATGCCGTCGGCGGCCGTCGCCACCGTGAACAGCCGGGCGCGGTCGGCACGGGCGAGCCCCGCCTCGGACAGGCGCACGTGCAGCGCCTCGGCGAGCAGCGGGTGCGGGCCGAGGACCTCGGTCAGCTCGGCGGTGTTGCCGCTGTCCATGACCGCCTGGCGCACCTGGCGCATCAGGGCGCTGTCCGGGCCCGCGAGCAGCGGGACCACGACCGCGGCGGGACCGGTCGGGGCGGCGACCTCACGGCCGGCGGCCACGGCCAGCTGGTACCGCTGGGTGCGGAGCGCGTCCGCGCCCGTGAGCACGGTCGCGAGCGCGGGGTACTCGATGTCGTCGCCGTCCAGGAAACCGATCACGGCCTCCAGGCCGGGCAGCTCCGAGCGGGCGATGCTCACGACCTCTTCGGCCAGCGAGCGTATGGCGGCCGACGGCGCACCGGGAACGGCGAGAACCAGCGCGGGAGCGCCCTCGGGCGCCGCCGCGGGTTCGGGGCGACGGTGCCGCCCGGACTGGCGGGGTCGAGGCATTCGTACAGGCAGGCCGGAAGCAGGCCCAGTGGGGGAGCTCATGGCGCCGCATGCTACTGGTTTCGTCGGCCACGCTGTTCGGTGAGGTGCGATCGCGCGCCGTCTGTCCCCCTATGTCCGGTCTCCGTGTCCGCTCCCGGCCGGATCATGCCTCCGCACCACCCCCGACCTGGGCGGATGCCGTCGCCTCCGTCGTTTCGCCGCCGAAGAGGCGCAGCAGCGACGCGTCCTCCGGCAGCCGCAGCGTGCCGGTGGCGAGCGCCGAGGCGAGGGCGACCGCCCCGGCCGACGGATCACCCGCGGGCGCCACCTCGCGGGCCTGCGGGATCCGCTCGGCGAGCGCGGCCCGCAGCGGTACGAGGAGGGGGTCGCCCATCTTGAAGAGGCCACCCGTCAGGGCGACCAGGGCCCCGGGCTCCGCCGGGCACACGGCCTCGGCGGCGTCCGCGACGTGCCCCGCGGCCCGGACCAGGATGTCCGCCGCGACCGGGTCGCCGGCGGTGGCGCAGGCGCCCACCTCCGGCGCGAAGGAGGCGAGCACGGCGGGCCGGTCGGTGCGGGGATACAGGGTGCCCGGCAGGCCCACCGCCGGCCCGAACAGCTTCTCGGCCCGCGCCAGGAGCGCCGCCGAACCGCCGCGTCGCCCGTCGTGGGCGCGCATCGCCGCCTCCAGGCCCGCCCGGCCGATCCAGGCGCCGCTGCCGCAGTCGCCCAGGAGGTGCCCCCAGCCGTCGGCCCGGCGCCAGGCCACCAGATCCGTACCGAGCGCGATCATGCCCGTGCCGCCCGCGACGACCGCGCCGGGCTTCTGCCCGAGCGCCCCGGCGTACGCGGTGACGGCGTCGGCCGCGAGCGCGAGCCGTCGCACGCCCCACGCCGCGGCGAAGGCGCCGGGGAGTTCCGCCCGCAGCTCGTCCCCGAGCGTCGCCATCCCGGCGGCGCCCACGGCCGCGGCGAGGACCGGCCGGCCGGCGGTGGTCCCCGTCGCGGCGCGCTCCCGCAGTGTCTGGACGGCGGGCACGACCTGCTCCAGGAAGTGGGCGGCCGAGATTCCGCCCGGTCCGGTCCGGACCGGTTCCCGCGAGGTGAGGGTGTCGAGGACGGTGCCGTCCGCCGCCTCGGCCAGCGCGATCCGCAGCCCCGAGCCGCCGGAGTCGACGCCGACGACCAGGCCCTCGGAGGGATCGTCCACGGGGGGTTCGTCCATGGAGCGTTCGTTCTCGGAATCCACGGTGCACCGTCCTGGCGTGAGGGGGACAAGGGGCGGGCGAGTGGCGGGAGTCTAGGGGGTGTCCTGCGGATCGGGCCGGACCGGGCTGTCACTGTAGGCCGGTAGAGTGACGGACCGTGACAGCGCGACCCTTGAACGAACTGGTGGAGCCCGGCTGGGCGGAGGCCCTGAGCCCCGTCGCGGGCCGTGTGGCGGAGATGGGCGACTTCCTGCGCGCGGAGATCGCCGCGGGCCGGACGTACCTGCCGTCCGGGCCGAACGTCCTGCGGGCCTTTCAGCAGCCCTTCGACGACGTACGCGTCCTGATCGTGGGTCAGGATCCGTACCCGACACCGGGGATGGCGATCGGACTCAGCTTCGCGGTCGCACCCGAGATCCGCTCGCTGCCGGGCAGCCTGGAGAACATCTACCGCGAGCTGAACACCGACCTCGGTCTGCCCCGGCCGTCGAACGGCGATCTGACCCCGTGGACCCGTCAGGGCGTCCTGCTCCTGAACAGGGCGCTGACCACGGCCCCGCGCAAGCCGGCCGCCCACCGCGGCAAGGGCTGGGAAGAGGTGACCGAGCAGGCCATCCGCGCCCTGGCCGCCCGCGGCAAGCCCCTGGTGTCCATCCTGTGGGGCAGGGACGCCCGCAACGCCCGGCCGCTCCTCGGGAACCTCCCGGCGATCGAGTCGGCGCACCCGTCCCCGATGTCCGCGGACCGCGGCTTCTTCGGCTCCCGCCCCTTCAGCCGCGCCAACGAACTCCTCCTGAACCAGGGCGCCCAGCCCGTGGACTGGCGTCTGCCCTGATCCGTGATCCCTGATTCCTGATCGCTGACCCTGATCCCTGATCCGTACGCGGCGAACGGGCCCCGGAAGTCAGATCACCGCGGCCCGCACGCACAGGACGTCCGGAAGGTGCTCCGCCAGGAGCCGCCAGCTCTCCCCGTCGTCGGCGCTCGCGTACAGCTCGCCGTTGCGGTTGCCGAAGTAGACGCCCGCCGGGTCCGCGTCGTCCGTGCACAGCGCGTCCCGCAGCACCGTGCCGTAATGGTCGCCCTCGGGCAGCCCGCGGGTCAGCGGCTCCCAGGTCGCCCCTGCGTCGCGCGTCCGGTAGACCCGGCAGCGGCGGCCCGCCGGGACGCGGTCCGAGTCCGCCGTGATCGGGAAGACGTAGGCGGTGTCCGGGCGGTGCGGGTGGGCGGCGACCGCGAAGCCGAAGTCGGAGGGGAGCCCGGCGCCGATGTCGGACCAGCTGCCGCCCGCGTCGTCGCTGCGGAACACGCCCCAGTGGTTCTGCAGATACAGCCGGTCCTTGTCACCGGCGTCCTGGGCGATCTTGTGCACGCACTGCCCGAACTCCGGGTCCGGATCGGGCAGGAAGACCGCGGACACCCCGTGGTTGGACGGCGCCCACGCGGCGCCGCCGTCACGTGACCGGAACACCCCCGCGGTCGACACCGCGACGGTCAGCGCGTCCGGGTCGCGAGGGTCGGTGACGACGGTGTGCACGGCCTCGCCGCCACCGCCGGGCACCCAGCGCGAGCGGGTCGGATGCTCCCAGAGCGGGCGGACGAGGTCGAAGGACTCCCCGCCGTCCGCGGAGCGGAACAGCGCCGCCGGTTCCGTCCCCGCGTACACGACGTCGGGGGAGTGCGCGGGCGCCGGGTGCAGCTGCCAGACGCGCTCCAGCGAGGCCCCGGTGTCCTCGGGGAACTTCACCGCGGGCCGTGCCGGCTCGGTCCAGCTCTTGCCGAGGTCGTCGGAGTGGAAGACGGACGGTCCCCAGTGGGCGCTGTCGCCGCCCACGAGCAGGCGTGGGGCCGGCCGCCGGGTGTCGATCGCGACCGAGTAGACGGCCTGCGCGGGGAAGGCCGGATCGTCGAACTCCCATCGGCCGTCGTGCCGGTGGCCGATGAAGAGCCCCTTGCGGGTGCCTACGGTGAGGAGTACGTCAGGCATGACTGGTACCTCCAGGACGCCGTTGTCGCGGATACGGGCCAGTCTGCACCCGGCCACTGACAACGGCCCCCGGACACACCCGCGCCGCCCCGGGAGACCCTCGCCCCAGGTTGCCGCAGGGCGCCTGAGGTCGGCCGAGGTCGGCTCAGATCGCCCAGGCGTACGGCGCCGGGGCCTGGATCTCCGCGCCGAGTTCGCGGGCCGCGCGGCGGGCCCAGGAGGCGTCGCGGAGCAGCTCGCGGCCGAGGAGGATCGCGTCGGCCTCGCCGTTGGCGAGGATCTTCTCGGCCTGGGCGCTCTCGGTGATCAGGCCGACGGCGGCCACCGGCAGGCCGGTCTCCGCCTTGACCCGGGCGGCGAACGGCACCTGGTAGCCCGGACCCACGGGGATCCGCGCAGGACCGCCGTTGCCGCCGCTGGAGACGTCGAGGAGGTCGACGCCGTGCTCGCGCAGCAGCGCGGCGAACCGTACGGTCTCGTCTGCCGTCCAGCCCTGCTCCTCCAGCCAGTCGGTGGCGGAGATCCGGAAGAAGACGGGCAGCTCCTCGGGCCACACGGCCCGCACCGCGTCGACGACCTCCAGGGCGAGCCGGGTCCGGTTCTCGAAGGAGCCGCCGTACTCGTCCGTGCGGTGGTTGCTGTGCGGGGAGAGGAACTCGCCGATGAGGTACCCGTGGGCGCCGTGCACCTCGACGACCTCGAAGCCGGCGTCCAGCGCGCGGCGGGCCGCGTCCGCGAACTGCCGGGTGATCTCGTGGATCCGCTCGACGGTCAGCTCGGTCGGCACCGGGTGCCCCTCGTCGAAGGCGACCGGGCTGGGAGCGACGGGCTGCCAGCCGGGCCCGCCCGGCGCGACGGGGCCGCGGCCCTGCCAGGGGCGGTTGGTCGAGGCCTTGCGCCCGGCGTGACCGATCTGGATGCCGGGCACGGTGCCGTGCTCCTTGAGGAAGCCCGCGATCCGGCGCAGCCCCTCCTTCTGGGTGTCGTTCCACAGACCGAGGTCCGCCGGGCTGATCCGGCCCTCGGGGGCGACGGCGGTCGCCTCGACGAGGATGAGCCCGGCGCCGCCGGTGGCCCGGGAGGCGTAGTGGGCGAAGTGCCAGTCGCCGGCCACACCCGCGTTCGGCCCGGTCATCTCGGCCGAGTACTGGCACATGGGCGCCATCCAGACCCGGTTGGGCACGGTCAGCGAACGCAGGGTGAAGGGCTGGAACAGGGCGGCGCTCATGACGGACTCCGTTTCGGGGACCTCGAAGGATGCTCGTACGATACTCATCGTAGTACGGCATCTGTCAAACTACGAGAGGTCTCGTACAATGGGGTCACCCGGATGAAGTGGAGCCGCCGTCATGACGATCGCCACCAGCCCTCGTGCGCTCGAGCACCCCACGCGGGAGCAGATCGGCCTCGAAGGGGTGCTCCACGCGCTCTCGGACACCGTGCGGCTGCGCATCGTCCGGGATCTCGCGCGCGAGGGCGATGCCTTGAGCTGCTCGTACTTCGACCTCCCGGTCACCAAGTCCACGACGACACACCACTTCCGCGTCCTGCGCGAGAGCGGTGTCATCCAGCAGACGTACCAGGGCACGGCCAAGCTCAACGCCCTGCGCAAGGACGACCTGGACGCCCTCTTCCCCGGCCTCCTGGACACCGTCCTGACGGCGGCCGAGGCGCAGGCCGGTCGTCAGGACGGCGCCGAAGGGGCGTGACCCGTCAACCGCGTGCGGGTCCCTACAGCGACCGCATGCGGTTGATCTCCGAGGTCTGCTGGGCGATCACGTCATTGGCCATCTCCTCCACCAGGACGTTGTTGCCCTCGCTCAGCACCTCGGCCGCCATCGTCACGGCCCCGTCGTGGTGCGTGATCATGAGCTTCAGGAACAGCTCGTCGAAGGCCGCGCCCTTCGCGCCCTTCAACTCCTTGAGCTGGGCCTCGGTCGCCATGCCCGGCATCGAGTGATGGTCGTGGCCGCTCTGTTCGCGTGGCCCGCCGTTGTTCTTCAGCCAGCCCTCCATCGCGGCGATCTCCGGGAGCTGTGCGGCCGAGATCCGCTCGGCCACCTTCTTGACCTGCGCGGATCCCGCCCGCTGCGGCGCGAGTTCCGTCATGGTCAGCGCCTGGCGGTGGTGGACGATCATCATCTGCGCGTACCGGAAGTCGGCGCCGTTCGGGCGCTCGTCGGGGAGGAGGCGGGCGGCCTCCTCGGGCGATATCCGTTTGGCCGGCTCGCCGGGCTTCCCCGGCGCCACCACCGAGCCTCCGGCCGAGGCCTCGGCCCGCGGCGCGTCCGTGCCGGACCCCGACTCGCAGGCGCCCAGGGCGAGTACGGCGACGGCGGACAGGGCCACGGCGACGACGGCACGCTGACGGCGGATCAACAACGCGACCTCCAGATGTTCTTGCGGGGACAGTGACCGTTCCTAGCACTTTTCTCGGGGGGATCGATCAAAATCCTTCATTACGTCTGTGTTGCCATCTGTTGAGATGCGCACGCCAAGGACCATACTGCCGGGGTCCAACATCCGTTCAAGGCTGAACGGATACCAGCGAGGACGGAGTGACTGCGTTGCGAATACCGCGTACACCGCGTAGCCCGCGTGCACGGATCAGACGCCTGGGCGTGGCGACCGCCGCGGCCGGACTGCTGGCCACGATGCTGGCGGCCGGACCCTCGGTCGCCACTCCCGATCCCGGAGACGCCCTGACCCAGGGCACGGTCTCCGCGGAGCAGGCGGCCGAAGCGCGTTCCGCCATCCAGAGCGGTGAGATCCCCGGCGTGGACGAGATCGTCCACAGCAAGAACATCGAGCACCTCGTCAACATCCCCAAGGACGCGCTCCCGGGGACCAACTCGGACCTCGCCTTCCAGGGCAAGTACGCCTTCGCGGGCAACTACGACGGCTTCCGGATCTTCGACATCAGCAACCCGAAGGCCCCGAAGACCGTCGCCCAGGTCCTCTGCCCCGGCTCCCAGAACGACATCTCCGTCTCCGGGAACCTCGTCTTCCTCTCCACCGACTCCTCCCGAAGCGACAACTCGTGCACCAGCACGTCGCAGCCCGCCTCGGTGAAGGAATCCTGGGAGGGCATGAAGATCTTCGACATCAGCGACATCAGGAACCCGAAGTACGTCGCCGCCGTCGAGACCGCCTGTGGCTCGCACACCCACACGCTCCTGCCCAAGGGCAAGAACGTGTACGTGTACGTCTCCTCCTACTCGCCCAACGCCGCCTTCCCGGACTGCCAGCCTCCGCACGACGGCATCTCGGTCATCAAGGTGCCCCGCAAGGCGCCCGAGAAGGCCGCGATCGTCAGCTTCCCCGTCCTCTTCCCGGGCGAGGGCCCGGACGGCGGCGGCAACCCGGGCGGTCCCACCAACCCGGGCGTCTCCAAGACCACCGGCTGCCACGACATCACCGTGCTGCCGGAGAAGGACCTCGCCGCCGGTGCCTGCATGGGTGACGGCATCCTCTTCGACATCGAGGACCCCGAGCACCCGAGGGTGATCGACCAGGTCCAGGACAACGTCAACTTCGCCTTCTGGCACTCGGCGACCTTCAACCAGAAGGCCAACAAGGTCGTCTTCACCGACGAGCTCGGCGGTGGCGGCGGCGCCACCTGCAACGCCGTGGTGGGCCCGAACCGGGGCGCCGACGGCATCTACGACATCGTCGGCAAGGGCGACAAGCGCAAGCTCGTCTTCCGCAGCTACTTCAAGATCCCGCGCCACCAGGCCGACACCGAGAACTGCGTCGCCCACAACGGCTCGCTCATCCCGGTCAAGGGCAAGGACCTCATGGTCCAGGCCTGGTACCAGGGCGGCGTCTCCGTCTGGGACTTCACCGACTCCGCCCACCCGAAGGAGATCGGCTACTTCGAGCGCGGCCCGCTGTCCGCCACCACGATCTCCACGGGCGGTTCGTGGTCCGCGTACTACTACAACGGCTACATCTACTCGAACGACATCGCCAAGGGCTTCGACGTCCTGAAGCTCTCCGACCGCCGCACGGACCCCGCGAAGCGGATCCGGATGGACGAGCTCAACGTCCAGACGCAGCCGGACTACTTCGACTTCGACGACTGAGTCGAGGACTGATCGAGGTGCACCACCGGCGCGCCGTCGGGCGGACCCCCGTCCGGCGGCGCGCCCTGCTCCCAGTCGAGCCCGTACCGCTGGAAGAGCTCCCACCGCAGCCGCGCCATGGGCATCGGGGCGCCCGGCAGCAGGACCGCCACCACCGCGCCCATCAACAGCGCGCGCAGCAGCGGGTAGTCCGTGTCCACGTCCTGCGAGCCGTACCGGGTGACCGTGTCCCGCAGCAGGAACGCGAGCCGTTGCTGCTCCTCGCACTGCACGAAGCCCTCCGCCTGGAGGATTCCCGCCATGTGGGTCCGCATCAGGGTGGGCCGGTCCACCGCGAGGCCCAGGACCGCGTCGATCGCCCGGGCCATCCGCTCCCGGCCGTCCTCCGTGCGCGGCTCGCGCTCCAGCGCCTCCTCCAGCGTCAGGTGCATCAGCCGGTGCACCGCCGCCTGCAGCAGCTGCCGCTTCCCCGGGAAGTAGTACGAGATGAGTCCGCGCGCCGTACCGGCCCGCTCCGCGATGTCGCCGAGCGTGGTCGCCTCGTAGCCGCGCGTCGACACCAGTTCCACGGTCGCCCGCAGAATCCGCTCACGTGAGCGGCGCCTGAGCTCTTCATTGACCGATGGGCTACGCGGGGACATGCTTGGCTCCTGCGTTGACTGGCTGCCGGCCAATATACTCAGCGCATCCCGTCGCCGCGCCCCCGTGGCAGGCCGACGGGGAGGCCGTCTGTTCTGGGCGACACGGGGGATCGTCCAGAACAGGCGGCTTCATCGCGTTTCTCCCATTGTCCTCCTGCGGTACGTCAGGACGGCCACGGCCACGCAGCACCAGCCGAGCAGCCAGCCGCCGAGCACGTCCGAGGTCCAGTGGACGCCCAGGTAGATCCGCGTCCAGCCGACCCCGAGCACCGACACGACCGCGACGCTCGCGAGGACGCTCCAGCCGCGCCACTCCGCCCGCCAGTGCAGCGCGAGCACCCACAGGAGCACGCCGCAGGTCACCATCGCGGTCATCGCGTGCCCGGACGGGAAGGCCGCGTACCGCGCCGAGTCGACCGGGTCGGGCCACGCGGGCCGGTCCCGCCCCACCAGGTACTTCAGGCCCTGCTGAAGCCCGACCGCGGCGAAGCTCGTGCCGGCCACCCACAGGGCCAGCATCCGCTCCCGCCGCCACCACAGCAGCACCACGGTGACCGCGGCCAGGGCGCGCATCGTCCAGGGGTCCCACACCCAGTCGCTGAGGAAGCGGTTGATGCCGGTGACGCCGGGCTCGGCGACGGCGTCGCGGTGCAACTCCTCGGCGACCGACCGGTCGAAGGAGAGCAAGGGGGACCACCCTGCGGCGACGAGCGCCAGCAGGAGGACGAACAGGACTCCGGAGACCACGGCGGAGGATCGCATGCGCCGATCCTGCCCGACGCCCCGCCCGGGGCCGTGATCCGCCCCGCCCCGGGCGGTGCTCCGCCCCGCCGCAGGCGGTGATCCTCGCCACCCTCCGTGCGCGGTCCGCCTCCGCTAACCCAGCGCGGAGAGCGCCGGGACGAAGGCCACGAGGACCGGGACCACGGGGACCAGGGACGCGACGGCGGTCAGCCGCAGCCGGCGCCCCGCCGTGAGCCGCGGGGTCGCGGTGAGAAGCCGGTGCACCCGCTGCGGCAGATCCGCGTCCGGTGCCGGGCCGGGGCCGAACACCCCCCGGTCCTCGTTCAGTTCGACGAGGGCGAGCGCGATCGTCAGCCGCCCGAACCGGCGCGAGGCCACGTCGTCGGCGGCCAGCTCCACCAGCCGGTGCATCTCCTCGCGGAAGGCCGTGAAGACGGGGACCCCCGGGAACCCGCCGGCGAGCGCGGCCGAGCAGTGCAGCAGCCAGTCGTGCCGGGCCCGGGCGTGACCCTGCTCGTGGGCCAGGACCGCGTCCAGCTGCCGGCCTTTCAGGCGCCGGAGCGCGGCCGTGGTGATGACCAGTCGGGGCGTGGTCCCCGCCATCCACCACGCGTCCGCCCGCTCGCCCTCCAGGACGACGAGCCGCTCGCTGCCGGGTTCCTCCCCGGGCAGCAGGGGAGCACGGACGAGGAGATCGCAGCGGCGCTGTCTGCGCCGGGCGCGCGCCTGGCCGATCTCCCGGCCGAGCATCGCCCCGGACCAGACGCCGCCGCAGGCCAGGGCGACCGCGAGGACCCCCGACCACGGGCCGGTCGTGCCGAGTTCGTACGCGTCGACCACCGCGCGCGGCGCGGGCGCGAAGAGCTGCCCCCGTACCGCCTGCCAGGCCGCCGACGCGCTGAGTGTCATCGACAGCGCGAAGCTCAGCAGCACCGCCGCCACCACGCACTGCCACACCCAGAGCGCGACCACGGGTTCTCGCTCCACCCAGTCGGCCCGCGCCAGCAGCCGGGGGGCCGCGACGGCGGTCAGGAAGCCGAGCAGGAGGAGTGCGAGGGAGACCCACATGAACGCCACCCTATGAGCGCGGTACTGGTCGGGGGTATGGCCCCGGACGTCAAGTGACGTACGACACGGTTTCGTTGTGAGGGAAGTGCGGATCACCCGCCCTCACAGCGTCACCAGCATCGCCACCATCGCCAGGGCCATCGAGAGGCGGCACGTGAGGGTGAGCTCCGGCCGGGTCGCCCAGGCCGGTCCGGGGCCGCCCGCGGCCGCCACCGCCGCCGGTGCGAGCCGCGCCCCCGCACGCAGGACGTACACGGTGTAGTAGAGGAGCAGCCCGCCCGTCAGCACCGGTGTGCCGCCCGCCGCCCCCATGGCGTGCCCCGTGTGCGCCCCCTGCGCGACGGGGGCGGCCATCGCCACCGCCATGTAGAGCATCGCGAGCGAGCCGACGAGATGATGCAGATGGTGCCCGCCGCGCCGGGCCGCACCGGCCATGCCGACCAGTGCCGCCCCGCCGAACACCGCCGCGTACACCGCCCAGCTCCAGCCCGGCTGTGCCACGACCGTCGCCGGCAGCGCCATGACGGCCATCCCGAACCCCATCAGCGCCTCGCCGCCCGCCGCCCGCCGCTCCTCCCCGTCGGACACGCGCATCCGCAGCAGGCAGTACGTGCCCGTGGCCGCGCACAGCGCGACCAGCAGCCACCCGGACAGGGCCCCTCCGTGCACGGCACACACCCCCCTCACCGAGAGAAGTGCCCGTCGCCCGAAGGCCCCACGCGGGCGCACGGGCGCGCACAGGTGTACGAGGGGGAGTGAAAGGCGCGCGCGTTAGGCTCGGGACGATCGCGCACGCCGATCGTCAGCGCCCGAGGGGAGCCCGTACGCATGGACACCGCCACGTCCCAGGAGACCGGCCGGATCAAGAGCCGGATCGAGTACCGCGAGGCGGTCCTGGACGACGTCCCCGTGCTCGTCCCGCTCGTGGAGTCGGCCTACCGGGGCGACGCCAGCCGGGGCGGCTGGACGACGGAGGCGGACATCCTCCAGGGGCAGCGCACCGACCCCGAGGGGGTGGCCGCCGTCATCACCGCCCCGGGCAGCCGCCTCCTGGTCGTCGAGCAGGACGGGGAGGTCGTCGCCTGCTGCCAGCTGGAGCACCGGGGCGAGGCCGCCTACTTCGGGATGTTCGCGGTCCGTCCCGAGCTCCAGGGCGCGGGCCTCGGCAAGCGCATCATCGAGGAGGCCGAGCGGCGCGTGCGCGAGCTGTGGGACGTCCGCGAGATGCACATGACGGTGATCTCCGTGCGCGAGGAGCTCATCGCCTGGTACGAGCGGCGCGGCTACCGGCGTACGGGGCGGATGACCCCCTTCCCGTACGGCGACGAGCGCTTCGGTCTGCCCCAGCGTGACGATCTGCAGTTCGAGCTGCTCGTCAAGCCGCTGAGCTGACGCGGTACAGCCGCCCGCACGGCGGAAGGGTGGCCTCAAGGCTGACTGACAGGAAAAACTTCGGTTGCGATGGGGGTCGCACAGGATAATTTCTCTTGCTCCCCTTGTGTCGGGGAACCGTGAATGGTTACGGTGTCTTAACGCGAGGTTCTCCTGTGGAGGAAGAGGCATGACGGAAATTCTTGTGCAGGACGTGACCGGTGGGGGGATATCCACCGACGCTCGGGTGATCGACCACCCCGCTTGGGCCGAGCTCAAGAATGCCGTGGAGGAGATCCGCACCTGGCAGAGCGCGGACGGCTCCATCGACTTCGAGCCCGAGGGTGCGCCCGCCCGCGCCCTCGTCGAGCTGACCCTCGACCGGGTCACCGCCGCGGTCGAGCAGCTCTCCCCGCTCGTCCCGCACGACGGCGCCTACCACCGCGCGCTCGTCTCCGACCTGCGCAAGTGGGCCGAGAGCGGCTTCACGGTCCCGGACTTCCTGGACTCGCTGCTGGCCTTCCAGCCGGCCGCCGACCGCGTGGACGGGCTCCAGCACCTCGTGCTCTTCCCGATGTACACGCAGAACGGCAACCCGGACCGGAACCTGGAAGCCGTCGTGCTCCGCATGGTCTGGCCGGAGTGGCTCGCCGAGCTGGAAGCCACCCGCTACGACAACCCGCTCTTCTGCGGCATCACCTTCGAGGACTTCACCGCCGGGTACGACACCAACTCGGCCGTCCTCTTCCCGGAGACCATCGCCGTCCGCGAGGCCCCCGAGCGCTTCAGCTGGGGCGGCATCTTCTGCGACCGCGAGGCCGCCCGCTTCCGCAAGGTCACCGAGGCCGCCGTCGACACCCTGGGCATCCAGCTGCCCGCGGACATCGCCGCCATGATCGACGACCAGACCCGCTGCGAGCAGGCCTTCGTGCTCTGGGACATGGTCCACGACCGCACCCACAGCCACGGCGACCTGCCCTTCGACCCCTTCATGATCAAGCAGCGCCAGCCCTTCTGGATGTACGGCCTGGAGGAGCTCCGCTGCGACCTCACCGCCTTCAAGGAGGCCGTGAAGCTGGAGGCCGAGGGCAACGCGCACGGCCGTGACGTGCAGTACGCGGTGCTCTTCGACCGGATGTTCCGCTTCCCGCTCTCCGGCGACCGCAACCGCAACTACGACGGTCTCGGCGGCCAGCTCCTCTTCGCGTACCTCCACAAGAACGACGTGGTGCGCTGGACGGACAACACCCTCAAGATCGACTGGCAGCGGGCCCCCGAGGTCACCAACCAGCTCTGCGCCGAGATCGAGAAGCTCTACCGCGACGGCATCGACCGCCCCAAGCTGGTCCACTGGTTCAAGGCGTACGAGCTCGTCTCCACCTACCTCTCCCCGCACCCGGGATCGAAGTGGGCCAAGGGTCCGGACGCCCTGGACCTGTCCCTCCCGCCGCGCAAGCTGGTCGACGACGTGCTTCCGGACGAGTTTCCGCTCAGCATGTTCTTTGAGGCCCTTTCCAAGAAGCTGAAGGGCGTGATCGCCGACACCAAGGGGATCACCGCCGCCGACGTCCCGCGCCACGAGCGGGCCGCCGCGTGAGCGACCCGACCGACAGCACGGAGACCACGGAGGAGGCGTCGCCCATGAACGCCAACGGAAACGGCGGGCCGCTGGACGGCGCCGTCATCGCGGTCGCCGGCGCGGCCGGCCCCGCGGGCCGCGCGGCTCTGCTGCGCCTCGCCGAGGCGGGCGCCACCGTCGTGGGCTCCGACGCCGACCCGGCGCGCCTCGCGGAGGCCGTCGACGCCGCCCGCTACGCCCACGGCGGCGCCCGGGTCATCGGCGACACCGTCGACCTGCTCGACCTGGACGCCACGCGTGACTGGGCCGAGAAGACGGAGAAGGAGTTCGGCCGGATCGACGGCCTGGTCCACCTCGTCGGCGGCTGGCGCGGCAGCGCCTCCTTCACGGAGACCGACCTCAAGGACTGGGACTTCCTGGAGAAGCTCCTCATCCGCACCGTCCAGCACACCTCGCTCGCCTTCCACGACGGGCTGCTGCGCGCCGGCGGACGCGGCCGGTACGCCCTGATCAGCCAGGTCGGCGCGCACAAGCCGCTCGCCAACAACGCCGCGTACAACGCCGGCAAGGCGGCGGCCGAGGCGTGGACCCTCGCCATGGCGGACTCGTTCCGCAAGCTGGGGGGCGACGACGGCCCGCAGGCGGCTGCTGCGATCCTGGTGATCAAGGCGTTGGTGCACGACGCGATGCGCGCCGAGCGCCCCAACGCGAAGTTCGCGGGCTTCACCGACGTGAAGGACCTGGCAGACGAGATCGTCGGCCTGTGGACCAAGCCCGCCCAGGAAGTGAACGGACAGCGCCTGTGGCTGACACCCAAGCCGTGACAGGGGCCCTCGGCCCGCGGACCGACGCGCGTCGTCACCACGACCCGTCGGTCCGGGGCTTCGCCAGCGACAACTACGCCGGCGCCCACCCCGAGGTCCTCGCGGCCATCGCCCTCGCCAACGAAGGCCACCAGGTCGCCTACGGCGAGGACCAGTACACCGAGCACCTCCAGCGCGTCATGCACAGCCACTTCGGCTCCAGTGCCGAGGCCTTCCCGGTCTTCAACGGCACCGGCGCCAACGTGACCGCCCTCCAGGCGCTCACCGACCGCTGGGGCGCCGTCATCTGCGCCGAGTCCGCGCACATCAACGTGGACGAGGGCGGGGCGCCGGAGCGGATGGGCGGCCTCAAGCTGCTCACCGTGCCCACCCCGGACGGCAAGCTCACCCCCGAGCTGATCGACCGGCAGGCCTGGGGCTGGGAGGACGAGCACCGGGCGATGCCGCAGGTCGTCTCGATCACCCAGAACACCGAGCTGGGCACCGTCTACACGGTCGACGAGGTCCGCGCGATCGTCGAGCACTCCCATGCCAAGGGCATGAAGGTGCACCTCGACGGCGCCCGCATAGCCAACGCCGCCGCCTCGCTGAACGTGCCGATGCGCGCGTTCACCAACGCGGTCGGCGTGGACGTGATCTCGTACGGCGGTACGAAGAACGGCATGCTCTTCGGCGAGGCCGTCGTCGTCCTCAACCCGGACGCCGTCAGCCACATGAAGCACCTGCGCAAGCTGTCCATGCAGCTCGCCTCGAAGATGCGCTTCGTGTCGGTGCAGCTGGAGGCGCTCCTCGCCAAGGACCTGTGGCTGCGCAACGCCCGCCACGGCAATGAGATGGCCCAGCGGCTCGCGGCCGGCGTGCGCGAGGTCGACGGGGTGGAGATCCTCTACCCGGTGCAGGCCAACGCGGTCTTCGCGCGGCTGCCGCACGAGGTGAGCAGGCGGCTGCAGGAACGCTTCCGCTTCTACTTCTGGGACGAGGCCGCCGGCGATGTGCGCTGGATGTGCGCCTTCGACACCACGGAGGACGACGTGGACGACTTCCTCCAGGCGCTGAAGGAAGAGATGGCGCGCCAGTAGCGGTTACTCGACCGTGACTGCATGAATATACGGCCGGACGGAAAGTCATTGACTTCCGTCCGGCCGTTTCCTTACGCTCTCACCGCATGGAACTCGTGCAGCAACACCCCGATATCGCGGCCTACCTGGCAGTCGGTGAGGCCGTCGACCATGACCATCCCCAGGTCGTGGAGGTGGCGGCCCGGCTCGCTGACGATCATCCAGACGCATACTCATACGCCGAGGCGGCCTACGCCCACGTACGCGACACCATCCCGCACTCCCAGGACTCGGGCGACCTCCGCGTCACCTGGCGCGCCTCCGACGTCCTGGAGCAGCGCACCGGCATCTGCTACGCCAAGTCCCTCGCGTACGCCGCGCTGCTGCGGGCCCGCGGCATCCCGGCCGCCCTCTGCTACCAGCGGCTCGCGGACGACGACGGCGCGAACCCGGTGATCCACGGCCTCGTGGCCGTCCTGCTGCCCGGGGAGCGGCACTGGGCCCGGCAGGACGTGCGGGGCAACAAGCCTGGCGTCGACGCCCGGTTCTCGCTGGGGGAGGAGCGCCTCGCCTGGACCGTACGGCCGGAGCTCGGCGAGGTCGACTACCCGCAGCTGTACGCCGAACCGCACCCGGCCGTCCTGGGCGCGCTGAAGGCGGCCCCGGACCGGCCGTACCTCTGGCGGACGCTCCCTACGGAGCTCTGACCCCGCCGACCGGCCGTCGGGTCAGCCCGCTTCCTTGACCTGCGCCGGCGTCGGAGCCGTACCGCCGAGGTGCGCGGGCACCCACCACGTGTCGTTCGCGTCCTTCGGGCGGACCGGGTAGGCGCGCTGCGCGGCCTCCAGGAGCTCCTGGACGCGCTCGCGCAGCCGCCGCGTGATCGCGCCCGCGTACTGGTCGGAGGGGGCCTCGAGGGGCTCGCCGACGCGGATCGTCACCGGGATGTGGCTCCGCTTGAAGTTCCGGGGACGGCCCTTCGTCCAGACCCGCTGGGTGCCCCAGAGCGCCATCGGGATCAGCGGGACGCCCGCCTCCTGCGCCAGCCGCGCCGCACCCGTCTTGAAGCTCTTGAGGGTGAAGGACTGGGAGATGGTCGCCTCGGGGAAGACACCGATGATCTCGCCGGCCCGCAGCGACTCGAGCGCGTGCTGGTAGGCGTGCTCGCCCTGCGAGCGGTCGACGGGGATGTGCTTCATGCCGCGCATGAGCGGCCCCGACACCTTGTGCCTGAAGACGGAGTCCTTCGCCATGAAGCGGACGAGACGCTTCTGCGGCAGGGCCGCGAGACCCGTGAAGATGAAGTCCAGATAGCTGATGTGGTTGCTCACGAGCACCGCGCCGCCCGTGCGCGGGATGTTCTCGGAACCCTGCGTGTCGATCTTCAGGTCGAGAGCCTTGAACAGCGTGAGCGCGGCACCGACGACCGGTCGATAGACGAGTTCTGCCATCGGAGAGGAACCTCTTCTTCGTGTGCCCGGAGCGGGTTCTCCCGGCGAAGTTACGCGGCCGTAGGTTTTCGGCTTTGGGCAGATCGTGCCCCATGTGGGGCGCCGTGACCAGTCCAGGCGGCTTCGTGCAGGGAGATTCTCGTCACCCCTGGTGGCCGTGGCGGGAATCGAACGGTCCCGTGCGACGCTGCTGGTGGGGGAGGAGAGACGCATGGGAAAGGGGAGAAGGATGTCGGAGGCCCTGGGGGCGGAGGTCCTGCGGCCGGAGGTGCTCGGCGCCGAGCTGGGCGAACGGGCGACCCTCGTGCAGTTCTCGACCGCCTTCTGCCAGCCATGCCGCGCCACCCGCCGCACCCTCGCCGAGGTGGCCGCCATGGTGCCGGGCGTCGCGCACGTGGAGATCGACGCCGAGGAACGCCTCGACCTCGTACGGGAACTGGCCATCGCCCGGACGCCCACCGTCCTCGTCCTCGACCGCACGGGCCGGGTCGTCCGCCGGGCGGCCGGACAGCCCCGCAGGGCGGACGTCATCGCGGCGCTGGGGCGGGCGGTCTGACGCGGTGACACTTCTCCCATATCCCGGTACGCACTTGACTGCACCCGCCACCGATCGTCACCCTGACGGAGTGCCCCCAGAACTCCTTCTCTACGGCCGGGTCCATGTGGACCTGGCCCGCAACGCGAGCGCGCGCTGTCCGGGTGTCTGACCACCCCAGGACTCCCCTCATGACGCCCTCGCAGAAGGACAATTCCATGACGGTTACGCCGGACCTCCAGCTCAGTACCGCTCCCACGATCGGCGCACCCCGGCAGGCCTCTCCCGATCTGCTCCGCTCCGTCTTCCGCCGGCACGCCGCCGGTGTCGCGGTGATCACCGCGCACGGCGAGCGCCCCGTCGGCTTCACCGCGACCTCGCTCAACTCCGTCGCCGCCGAGCCCCCGATGATCTCCTTCGGGGTGGGCACCACCTCCTCCAGCTGGCCCGTGGTGGCCGAGGCCGAGCACATCGGCGTGCACATACTCGGCGAGCACCAGCAGGAGCTGGCCGCCACCTTCGCGCGCAGCGGTGCCGACCGCTTCGGCGGGTCGACCCGCTGGAGCGTGGGGCCGGAGGGGGTGCCCGTCCTGGACGGCGTCCTCGCCTGGCTGGTCTGCCGCGTGGTGGCCCGGGTGCCCGCGGGCGACCACCGGATCGTGATCGCGCAGGCCGTCGCCGGAGACCCGGACGGCGTGGGCAGGCCGCTCCTGTACCACCACGGGCGCTTCAACGCGCTGCGCGACTGAGAGTTCCCGTGACGCGCCTCTCTCCGCGCGTTGTCAAGGTCACATTGCTGAGCGCTTGCTTACCCGTAACGAACTGGGTGTACTGACGAGTAATATTTCGGTCGGGGCGTCCGGCGCCCCGACCGGAAACCCGCCCTTCAGGCGCCTATGCTGCGAGCAACAAGGCAGCCAAGTTATGACGATGCAGTAGGAGAGCCGGCGTGAGCTTGAGGATCGTTGTCTGTGTGAAGTACGTGCCCGACGCGACCGGAGACCGGAAGTTCGCGGACGACCTGACGGTCGACCGCGACGACGTCGACGGCCTGCTGTCGGAGCTCGACGAGTACGCGGTCGAGCAGGCCCTGCAGATCGCCGAAGAGGCGGACGACGCCGAGGTCACCGTGCTGACGGTCGGCCCCGAGGACGCCAAGGACGCGCTGCGCAAGGCGCTGTCCATGGGCGCCGACAAGGCCGTCCACGTCGAGGACGACGACCTGCACGGCAGTGACGTCATGGCGACGTCGCTCGTGCTCGCCAAGGCGATCGAGAAGACCGGCTACGACGTCGTCATCGCCGGTATGGCCTCCACCGACGGCACCATGGGTGTCCTGCCGGCGATCCTCGCCGAGCGCCTGGGCGTCCCGCAGGTCACGCTGCTCTCCGAGGTCAAGATCGAGGACGGCAAGGTGACGGGCCGCCGTGACGGCGACACCGCCTCCGAGCAGCTGGAGGCCTCGCTTCCGGCCGTCGTGTCCGTGACGGACCAGTCGGGCGAGGCGCGCTACCCGTCCTTCAAGGGCATCATGGCCGCCAAGAAGAAGCCGGTGGAGTCCCTGGAGCTCGACGACCTCGACATCGACGCCGACGAGGTCGGCCTCGACGGCTCCTGGACGAAGGTCGACTCGGCCGCCGAGCGTCCGGCGCGCACCGCGGGCACGATCGTCAAGGACGAGGGCGAGGGCGGCAAGCAGCTCGCCGAGTACCTCGCGAGCCAGAAGTTCATTTAGTTGCCGGGGGTCCGGGGGTCGCCCCCGGGCCGGCACAGCATCTAAGGCTCGCGCGAGCCGTTCCGTCCGCCCCCTTTCGTTCGCAGGAGACTGAAGTCCCATGGCTGAGATCCTCGTCTACGTCGACCACGTCGACGGTGCCGTCCGCAAGCCCACCCTGGAGCTGCTGACCCTCGCCCGCCGCCTCGGCGACCCGGTCGCCGTCGCCCTCGGCAACGGCGCCGCCGACACCGCCGCCGCGCTCGCCGAGCACGGTGCCGTGAAGGTCCTCACCGCCGACGCCCCCGAGTTCACCGAGTACCTCGTCGTCCCGAAGGTCGACGCGCTCCAGGCCGCGTACGAGGCCGTTTCCCCGGCCGCCGTGCTCGTCCCGTCCTCCGCCGAGGGCAAGGAGATCGCGGCCCGCCTCGCGGTCCGCATCGGCTCCGGCGTCATCACCGACGCCGTGGACCTGGAGGCCGGTGACGAGGGCCCGGTCGCGACGCAGGCCGCGTTCGCCGCCTCGTTCACCACCAAGTCCCGTGTCTCCAAGGGCACCCCGGTCATCACGGTCAAGCCGAACTCGGCTCCGGTCGAGGCCGCCCCGGCCGCCGGTGCCGTCGAGGCCCTCGCGGTCTCCTTCGGCCCGCTGGCCACCGGCACCAAGGTGACCGCGCGCACCCCGCGCGAGTCGACCGGCCGCCCGGAGCTGACCGAGGCCGCGATCGTGGTCTCCGGTGGCCGTGGCGTCAACGGTGCCGAGAACTTCGCGATCATCGAGGCGCTCGCCGACTCGCTCGGTGCCGCCGTGGGCGCCTCGCGCGCCGCGGTCGACGCCGGCTGGTACCCGCACGCCAACCAGGTCGGCCAGACCGGCAAGTCGGTCTCGCCCCAGCTGTACATCGCGTCCGGCATCTCCGGTGCGATCCAGCACCGCGCGGGCATGCAGACCTCGAAGACCATCGTCGCCATCAACAAGGACGCCGAGGCTCCGATCTTCGACCTCGTCGACTACGGCGTGGTGGGCGACCTCTTCGACGTCGTCCCGCAGCTGACCGCCGAGGTTCAGGCTCGCAAGGGCTGACCTGCGGTTCTATCCGGTCCGGGGGCCGCGTGGCGATTCGTCGCCGCGCGGCCCCCGGCCGTTTCGGACACCCATTGACGTGGGTCCCGACCGACTATTAACTTCGCTATACGGATTGTTGATTCCGTGAAGCGGAAAACAGGAGGATGTGGGATGGGTCAGCAGGAGAAGGTGTCGACGAGCCTCGCGGGCGCGGTCAGCGAGGGCATCAGCGCCTCCCTGGCGGCGGTGGACGCAGAGCTCGACCGCCGCTACCCGGGAGACCCCGGCACCCGCCAGCCCGTCCACACGGTCTACGTCCCCGGCAACGTCTTCGACGCCGACACCGTCCGCTCCTGGGGCGACCAGGCCCTCGCGGCCCTCGACGAGCACGCCCCGGACGCCGCCTCCTTCGCCGCGGTCCTCGGCCTCGCCGACGACCTCGCCGAGGACGTCTACGGCCGCGTCCGCGCCAAGCTGGAGCGCGAGCCGATCGAGGACCTGCGGGTCGACTTCGAGGACGGTTACGCGGGCCGGGACGAGGACCAGGACGCGGCCCGCGCCGCCCGGCTGATCTCGGAGGCGTACGCGAACGGCACGGCCGCCCCGTACATGGGCATCCGGATGAAGTGCATGGAGTCCGCCGTACGCGACCGGGGCATCCGCACCACCGACGTCTTCCTCACCGGGCTCCTGGAGAACGGCGGCCTCCCCGACGGCCTCGTCCTCACCCTCCCCAAGGTGACCTACCCCGAGCAGGTGTCCGCCTTCGTGCGTCTCCTGGAGGCCTTCGAGAAGGCCCACGGCCTGGACGCCGGCCGCCTCGGCTTCGAGATCCAGATCGAGACCAGCCAGTCCATCCTGGCCACCGACGGCACCGCCGCCGTCGCCCGCATGATCGGCGCCGCCGAGGGTCGCGCCACCGGCCTGCACTACGGCACCTTCGACTACAGCGCCTGCCTCGGCGTCTCCGCCGCCTACCAGGCGAGCGACCACCCCGCCGCCGACCACGCCAAGGCGATCATGCAGGTCGCCGCCGCCGGCACCGGCGTCCGCGTCTCCGACGGCTCCACCAACGTCCTCCCGGTCGGCTCCAAGGAGCACGTCCACGAGGCCTGGCGCCTGCACTACGGCCTGACCCGCCGCGCCCTCGCCCGCGCCTACTACCAGGGCTGGGACATGCACCCCGGCCACATCCCCACCCGTTACGCCGCCGTCTTCGCCTTCTACCGCGAGGGCTTCGAGGCCGCCGCCAAGCGCCTCTCCGCGTACGCCAACCACGCCGGCGGCGACGTCATGGACGAGCCCGCCACCGCCAAGGCGCTCTCCTCGTACCTGCTGCGCGGAATCGACTGCGGCGCCCTCGACACGGCCGAGGTCGACGCCCTCACGGGCATGAGCCGCGCGGCCCTCGACCGGTTCGCCGCCCCGCGCCGCGGCGACCTCACCGCCTCGGCCGAGTAGCCTCGCCGCCTTCCCGGTCCGGCGAACCGCCCCGTACCCCGTACGCGTTCGTGTGCTCCGCGCGCACGTGCTCGACAGGGGTGCGGGGCGCCGCTGTCGTCGAGGACGTCAGCGGGGCAGTGCTGTCGCCGAGGAGGGCGTGCTCAGCCGGCCGGCGCCGCGATCTCGCCCGAGCCGCGGGCGATGAGCGTCGTCCCGAGCACCACCCGCTCCGGCGGCCCGCCCGCCCCGTCGAGGCGGCGGAAGAGCCGCTCCGCGGCCGTCCGGCCGAGCGCGGCGGCGTCCTGCGCGATGACCGTGATGCCGAGCAGGTCGGCCAGTTCGATGTCGTCGAAACCGACGAGCGCGACCGGGGACGCATGCCCGGCGAGGGCCCGCACCGCCGTCACGGTGACCCGGTTGTTCCCCGCGAACAGCGCCGTCACCGGCTCCGGCGCGGCCAGCATCTCCCGTACGGCCGCGCCCACCCGCTCCGGGTGTGTCGACCCGAGCGAGACCCACTCCTCCCGGACCGGCAGGCCCGCGTCCTCCATCGCCGCGCGGTAGCCGCGCAGCCGTTCGGCGCCGGTGTGGATGCGCGGCCGGTCGCCGACGAACCCGATCCGGCGGTGGCCGTGGGCGATCAGATGGGCCACGCCGTCGCGCGCCCCGCCGAAGCTGTCGGAGAGGACGGCGTCGGCGTCGATCCGGCCGGCCGGCCGGTCGACGAAGACCGTGGCGACGCCCGCCCGGATCTCCGGCTCCAGATAGCGGTGGTCGTCGCCGGCGGGGATGACGATGAGGCCGTCGACCCGGCGCGCGCACAGCGCGAGCGCCAACTCCTGCTCCCGGTCCGGGTCCTCGGCGCTGGAGCCGTTGATGAGGAGCGCGCCGTGTGCCCGGGCGACCTCCTCGACCGCGCGGCTGAGCGGCCCGTAGAAGGGGTCGGCGAGATCTTCGAGGACGAGGCCGACGGTGGCCGTCCTGCCCTTGCGCAGGACCCGCGCGCTGTCGTTGCGGCGGAAGCCGAGGGCCTCGATGGCCTCCTGGACGCGGCGCTCGGTGTCCGTGGTGACGCCCGGCTCGCCGTTCACGACCCGGGAGACCGTCTTGAGGCCGACACCCGCGCGGGCGGCGACGTCCTTCATCGTGGGCCGGTTGCCGTAGCGGTGATCGGTGCGGCGGGCGATGTCGGCCACGGTGCGGGGTTCCTCCGTCGTGTCGGTTCCGGTCCTGTTCTCGGTCTCTCGGATCGAGCATAGAGCCTGGACAACGTTGTCAGACGACGGAGGACTGGGCAGACTGTACGGATGACCCCGGCCGCTCCCGGCCGCCGACTGGAGGATCCGTGCCCCTGCACACCGCGCCCGCCACCCGCCCCGTGCCGGGTCCTGTCGTCGCGCTCGACATCGGCGGCACCAAGATCGCCGGGGCGCTGGTCGACGGTGAGGGACAGGTCCGGGTGCGGGCCCAGCGGCCCACCCCCGCGCGGGAGGACGGCGAGACCGTGATGAGGGCCGTCGAGGCGGTGCTCGGGGAGCTCGCCGCCACCCCACTGTGGGAGGCCGCGGGGGCCGTCGGCATCGGCAGCGCCGGCCCGGTGGACGCCTCGCGGGGGACCGTGAGCCCGGTGAACGTGCCCGGCTGGCGCGACTTCCCGCTCGTCGAACGGGTCCGCCGGGCGACGGGCGGGCGCCCGGTCACCCTGGTCGGCGACGGCGTCGCCATGACCGCCGCCGAACACTGGCTCGGCGCCGCCCGCGGCCACGACAACGCCCTCTGCCTCGTGGTCTCCACCGGCGTCGGCGGCGGTCTCGTCCTCGACGGCCGGCTCCACCCCGGACCCACCGGCAACGCCGGCCACCTCGGCCACATCTCCGTGGACCTGGACGGCGATCCCTGCGCCTGTGGCGGGCGCGGCTGCGTCGAACGGCTCGCCAGCGGCCCGCACATCGCGCGTCGCGCCCTGAAGAACGGCTGGCGGCCGGGGCCCGACGGCGACGCCTCCGCGGCGGCGGTGGCCGCCGCCGCGCGCGCCGGGGACCCGGTCGCCGTGGCCTCCTTCGAGCGGGCCGCGCAGGCCCTAGCGGCGGGCATCGCCGCCACGGCGACGCTCGTCGAGATCGACATCGCGGTCGTCGGCGGCGGGGTGGCGGGCGCGGGCGAGGTCCTCTTCGGTCCGCTGCGGCGCAGCCTCGGGAGCTACGCGACGCTCTCCTTCGTACGGAACCTCACGGTCGTCCCGGCCGTCACCGGTACCGACGCCGGCCTCCTCGGCGCCGCCGCGGCGGCCGGATGCGGCGGGGGCGGGGGAGCGTGGTCCCGCCCCGGCTCCTGACGGCGTCGGCCCGCCCGGACATGTGCCGGACATGTGTTCGTGGTTTTCGTGGCAGGGTGTTGCGGGCAATCCACAGGGGGCTACCCAAGAGGGGGAATCGTGATCGTCTGGATCAACGGTACGTTCGGCGCGGGGAAGTCCAGTACCGCGCGCGAACTGGTCGATCTGATCCCGCACAGCACTCTGTTCGACCCCGAACTCGTCGGCGGGGCCATGACCTGGCTGCTCCCGGCCAAGCGGCTCGCCGAGGTCGAGGACTTCCAGGACCTGGCGATCTGGCGGCGCATGGTCGTCGACACCGCCGCCGCCCTGCTGGCCGAGGTCGGCGGGGTGCTGATCGTCCCGATGACCCTGCTCCGGCAGGAGTACCGGGACGAGATGTTCGGCGCGCTCGCCGCCCGCCGGATCGAGGTGCGGCATGTCCTGCTCGCTCCGGAGGAAACGATCCTGCGGCAGCGGATCGACGGCCGGACCGAGCACGGCGAACCCGAGGCCGACGCCCGCGTCCGGCAGTGGTGTCACGGCCACATCCCGCCGTACCGCGCCGCTCTCGACTGGCTGGTGGGGGACGCGTACGTCGTCGACACCTCGGAGCTCACCGTGGCCGAGGCCGCCCGGACCGTCGCCGACGCGGTCCTGGCCGACCGGGCCGCGTCCTGCGGCATCGTCCAGACGCCGGAACCGACGGGCGAGACCCTCGCCGCGGGCGTCCTGCTCTTCGACGACGAGGACCGCTTCCTGCTCGTCGACCCCACGTACAAGCCCGGCTGGGAGTTCCCCGGCGGCGTCGTCGAACCGGGCGAACCACCGGCCCGCGCCGGAGTGCGCGAGGTGGCGGAGGAGCTCGGGCTCGAACTCGACACCGTACCCCGCCTGTTGCTCGTCGACTGGGAGAGGCCCAAGCCCCCGGGATACGGCGGCCTCCGGCTCCTCTTCGACGGAGGCACGCTCCGTGCCGACGACACCGCCCGCCTCCGCCTCCCCGGCGCCGAGCTCCGCGAGTGGCGCTTCGTCACCGAGGAGGAGGCCGCGGGCCTGCTGCCGCCCGTCCGCTACGACCGCCTCCGCTGGGCACTGCGCGCCCGCGAACGCGGCACGGTGCTCAACCTGGAGGCAGGGGTCCCGGTGGGGCAGGACGGTCCCAGAGGGGTTCCCGTGGGGCAGGACGGTCCCAGAGGGGTTCCCGTGGGGCAGGGCGGGCCCACAGGGGTCCCCGTGGGCCAGGACGGGCCCTAAGGCCTGTCCGAAGAGGCCCCGTCCCCCTCGACGTTGGCGACCATCCGGCGCAGGACCTTGAGGGCGGCCACGTACTCCTCGTCGCTGATGCCCTCGTGGACCTCGGCGCGTACCTCGGTCACCAGCTCGCGGAGCCGTACGCGGGCGGCCTCGCCCACCTCGGTGAGGTGCAGGCGCCGCGCGTCGTCCGCCCGGAGCCAGCCGCGGTGCAGCAACTGCTCGACGACGCGCGCGATCTCGTGCGGCCCGTCCGCGAGGGGCGTCAGCTGACCGACGACCTCCTCGCGGCTCGGCGCCCCGGGCCCGCCGTTCACACGGTTGAGCACCCAGTACTGCGGCTGCGTGACGTCGATCCTGGCCATGGCGTCCCGCAGGTGCCGGGTGACGGCCGCATGCGCGAGCCCGCTCCAGTAGCCGATGGGCTGGGTGGCGAGGGCGCCGTCGACGGCCGCCGGGTCGGCGGGCGCCTGGTCGGTCCTCGGACGAGGCGAAGATTCCATGATCGCCATCATCCTTCCAGTCCGGCTGCGGCGGCGGCGAGCCGTGCCGCCGTGTCCGAGGTCACCGGAGCCCCGTGCCCGCAACACAGCACCGAAGGCGCCAGTTTCGCCAAGCGGCGCATCGACTCCATGGCCAGGGCGCGGTCGACGTGGAAGACGCCGAACATCACGTCCGGCACCGACGCCACCGTGTCACCCGTGAACAGCACACCGTGCCGGGGGAGATGGACCGCGAGCGAGCCGGGCGTGTGGCCGGGAGTGTGCACCACCACCGCGCCGTCGCCGAAGTCGAGCTCCTCGCCGTCCTCCACCTCCCGGTCCACCCGGGTCGGCGGCGCCGCCGGCACGGTCAACCCGTGCTCGTACAGCGGGAGTTCCCAGTCCAGCAGGTCCGGCTCGGGCACCGGGGCCTCACCCCGGACCACCGGGGCGTCCAGACGGTGGGCGAGGATCTCGGCACCGTGCCGGTCCGCCAACTCCTGGGCCGCGCCCACGTGGTCCCGGTGACAGTGGGTCAGGACGATCCGCCGCAGCCGGTCCGGGTCGAGGCCCGCCGCCCGGATGGCCTCCGTCGTCGCGTCCGCCGAACCCGCCCATCCGGCGTCGACGAGGGTCAATTCCTCCTCGTCCCGCCAGAGATAGGCCTGACCGATGGAGTAGTCGAGGAGATACAGCCGCTGAGTGATCGAGATGAGTTCCATACGGCGAACCTACGCATCCCCGCAGGTCCGCCGTATGTTTATACGCTCTCGGCGAGCTTCGCCGAGCGCGGAATTCAGACCTGCTTCGAGCGGGCGTAGTTGACGAGGAAGTGCGCCTCGGCCACCGACAGCCGCTCCAGCTCCTCCGGCGAGACCGACTCGTTGGGCGCGTGGATCTGCGCCTCCGGCTCGCTCAGACCGATCAGCAGGATCTCCGCGTCCGGGTACAGCGAGGCCAGCGTGTTGCACAGAGGGATCGAGCCGCCCATGCCCGCCGCCTGCATCTCCTGACCGGGGTACGCGATCCTCATCGCCTCGGCCATCGACGCGTACGCCGGGCTCGCCGTGTCGGCCTGGAAGGCCTGGCCCTGGCCGACCTGCTCCAGGGACACCCGGGCGTTCCACGGCGTGTGCTTCTCGATGTGCGCGAAGAGCAGCTTCGTCGCCTCGACCGCGTCCTGACCGGGCGGCACCCGCAGGCTGATCTGGGCGCGGGCCGACGCGGGGATCGACGGGGTCGCCCCGGCCACCGGGTGGCAGTCGATGCCGATGACGGTCACGGCAGGGCGCGCCCAGATCCGGTCCGCGACGGTGCCGGCGCCCGGGAGGGCCACGCCCGTGAGGACCTTGGCGTCCTTGCGGAAGTCGTCCTCCGGGTACTGGAGGCCCTCCCACGCCTTGTCGCCCGGCAGGCCGTCGATGACGGTGGAGCCGTCGGGGCCGCGCAGCGAGTCGAGGACGCGGATCAGCGCGGCCAGCGCGTCCGGCGCGGCGCCGCCGAACTGACCGGAGTGCAGATTGCCCTCCAGGGTGTCGATCTGCACCCGGATCATCGTCATGCCGCGCAGCGTCGCGGTCACCGTCGGCAGGCCCACGCGGAAGTTGCCCGCGTCGCCGATGACGATCGTGTCGGCGGTCAGCACCTCGGGGTGCTCCTCCGCGTACCGCTCCAGACCGCCGGTGCCCTGCTCCTCCGACCCCTCCACGATCACCTTGACCGTCACCGGGACGCCGCCGTTCGCCTTGAGGGCGCGCAGCGCGAGCAGGTGCAGGATGAAGCCGCCCTTGCAGTCGGCCGTGCCGCGTCCGTACCAGCGGCCGTTCCGCTCGGTCAGCTCGAACGGCGGGGTGAGCCAGGCGGACTCGTCCAGCTTCGGCTGCACGTCGTAGTGCGCGTAGAGAAGGACGGTCGGCGCCCCGGCCGGACCCGGCAGGATGCCGTACACCGCCTGCGAACCGTCAGGAGTGTCGAGCAGCGCCACGTCCTGGAAGTCCTCGGCGCGCAGCGCGTCCGCGACCCAGTTCGCCGCCGCCTCGCACTCGCTGCGCGGCGCCACGGCCTCGTCCGCCACCGACTCGAAGGCCACGAGCTCCGCGAGCTCGGCCTTCGCCCGGGGCATCAGGGACCGGACGGTCTCGGCGATCGGATTCGCGGTCATGGGCACGCTCCTGGTGGGTGCGACGTTACGACGTAGGGAGGGCGTTCGTCGTATGTCGTGGTACGGCGAACGCACCGTAGATCCTACGGCGCGGGGCTTCGGCTACCGAGCCGTAGGATGCGTCGAGAGCAGACCACCGGTCGGATCAGGAGCAGAAGCACATCGTGAGCAGCGAGCACGCAGAGAACGCCGGTCCCGAGAACGCCGCCAACGCTGACGACGCCGCCGAGTTTGTCGACGCCGCCGACGCTGCCGCCGACGACATCGCCACCGCCGCCGATACCGCCGCCCCCCTCGGCACCCCCACGCCCGACGTCCTGGCCACGGCCGCCGACGCTGCCGCCGGCACCGGCGCGCACGAGGAGGCGGAGGTCTGGGACGTGGTCGTGGTCGGCGCGGGCCCGGCCGGCGCCTCCGCGGCCTACGCGGCGGCGGTCGCGGGCCGCCGGGTCCTGCTCCTGGAGAAGTCGGAGCTGCCCCGGTACAAGACCTGTGGCGGCGGCATCATCGGCCCCTCCCGGGACTCCCTCCCGCCCGGTTTCGAACTGCCCCTCCAGGACCGGGTGAACGCCGTCACCTTCTCCCTCGACGGCCGCTTCGCCCGCACCCGTCGCTCGCGCCGGATGCTCTTCGGGCTCATCAACCGCCCGGAGTTCGACGCGCAGCTCGTCGAGCACGCGCAGAAGGCGGGCGCGGAGCTGCGCACCGGCGCCACGGTGAGCCGGGTGGAGCAGCACGGCCCCGCCGTGCCGGACCGGCGGACCGTCGCCGTCGTCCTGGCCGACGGCGAGACCGTCCTCGCGCGCGCGGTCGTCGGTGCCGACGGCAGCGCCAGCCGCATAGGAGCGCATGTCGGGGTGAAGCTCGGTCAGGTCGACCTGGGTCTGGAGGCGGAGATCCCGGTGCCGCCGTCCGTGGCCGAGGACTGGAAGGGCCGCGTCCTCATCGACTGGGGTCCGATGCCGGGCAGTTACGGGTGGGTCTTCCCCAAGGGTGACACGCTGACCGTCGGCGTCATCTCGGCGCGCGGCGAGGGCGCCGCCACCAAGCGGTACATGGAGGACTTCGTCGCCCGCCTGGGCCTCGCCGGCTTCGAGCCCACGATCTCCTCGGGGCACCTGACGCGCTGCCGCGCCGACGACTCGCCGCTCTCCCGCGGCCGGGTCCTCGTCTGTGGCGACGCGGCCGGGCTCCTGGAGCCGTGGACGCGCGAGGGCATCTCGTACGCGCTCCGCTCGGGACGGCTCGCGGGGGAGTGGGCGGTACGGGTCGCGGAGGCGAACGACGCGGTCGACGCCCGGCGGCAGGCCCTGAACTACGCGTTCGCCATCAAGGCCGGTCTCGGTGTGGAGATGGCGGTCGGGCGGCGGATGCTCGCGCTCTTCGAGCGGCGCCCGGGGCTCCTGCACGCCACGATCACGGGGTTCCGCCCCGCGTGGAACGCGTTCGCCGACATCACCCGGGGCTCCGCCACCCTCGGCGGCATGGTCCGCTCGAACGGCCTGGCCCGGCGGGCGCTGGACATCCTGGACAAGCGGATGGACACCTCCTCCGGCGTCGGCCCCGCCGGCCGGGGCGTCACCGCGCGCGAGCGCGCGGAGTCCGAGGCAGAGTCCGAGTCCGCCTCCGAGTCCGAGGCGGAGACGGGGATCGAGTCGGGGGCGGAGTCGGAGTCGGTGTCGGGATCGGTGCCGGAGCCGACGGCGGACGGCCATGCGACCTCGGAGGCTTCGGAGACCGCGGAGCAGATCTGACGGATCGCCACCAGCACGATCATCGGCGGCATCGGCATCACCGGTGCCGTCGACGCGTACGGGCTCCGCTGCCCCGGCCGGTTCACACGGCCGGGGCGGCGGGGCCCGTCGTCGTGATGCGGAAGACGGGGTGCTTCGGCGCGATGGCACGGAGTTCCTCGTCGGAGGAGTCGGGGCCGACCCCGCCGAAGAAGACGCCGACCTCGGCCTTCCAGCGCTTGAGGTAGGCGCGCAGGAGCGCGGGCTTGTCGTCGTCGGCCAGCTCCACGGCGGTGAACCCCTCCGCGTGCTTGCCGAGGAGCAGCTGTCCGCCGCCGGCGGCCCGCATGTTGTGGGTCCACTGGACGTGGCCGCGCGGGGCCACCAGGTACTGGGCGCCGTCCACCGTCAGGAGGTTGACGGGGGTGCGGCGCCATTCGCCGCTCTTGCGGCCACGGACCGCGAGGACCCGGGAGCCCCAGACGCTGATGCCCCGACGGGTCATCCAGGAGACGGCGCGGTTGAGGACGTTGACCGTGAACCAGCCGGGCTTCATGACGTGGGCGGCGGGCTGAGCGGACATGGGTTCCTCCTGCGGAACGGTAAGAGTGAAGCGTGAGCACTGCTCTCGCTTGCCTCCAGTCTGCACGGAGCGGCGCTCTCGCGCAAGAGCAGTGCTCTCGTTTCGGGTCGGTGCTCTGCGAATGGCACACTGCTCACCATGACAACCGTTAGAGGAGCCCGCGCCCGCGCACGTGTCGAGATCACCGCGGCCATCAAGGCCGAGGCCCGTACCCAGCTCGCCGCCGAGGGCGCCGCCAAACTGTCGTTGCGCGCCGTCGCCCGTGAGCTGGGCATGGTGTCCTCCGCGCTCTACCGGTACTTCCCCAGCCGCGACGATCTGCTGACCGCCCTCATCGTCGACGCCTACGACGCCGTCGGAGCCGCCGCCGAAGCCGCCGCCGGAGAGACCGTCGGGCAGCGCCCGCTCGTCCGCTGGACCGCCGTGTGCCGGGCCGTCCGCGCCTGGGCCGTCGCGCACCCGCACGAGTACGCCCTGATCTATGGTTCGCCCGTCCCCGGCTACACCGCACCCCAGGACACCAACGCCCCCGCCGCCCGCGTCGGTCTCGTGCTCGTGGGCATCGCCCGCGAGGCCCACGAGGGCGAGGGCGTAGCGCTCCCTCCGCTGCCGGACGCCGTCCGTCCCGAAGCCGTCCGCATCGCCGCCGACATGGCCCCGGACCTGCCCCCGGCGCTCGTCGTCGCCCTGGTGGCGGCCTGGTCGCAGCTCTTCGGTCTGGTCTCCTTCGAGGTCTTCGGCCAGTTCCACCGCCTCGTCGAGGACCGCGACGCCTTCTTCACGACCGCCGCCCGCCGCCTGGGCCAGGACGTGGGCCTCCTTCCCCGCGCCTGAGCGGCCCCGTTTCGACCCCGCCCGGACCCGCTCCGTACGCCGCTCCCGTACGCGCCGCACTCGCACCCCGCCCCCGAACCCAGCCCCCGTACCCCGCCCCCGTACCCCGCCCCCTACCCACCCGCGTACTCCGGCGGGAGTACGGGCGGCCAATCCGCCCGGCTGACGTCCTCGTGCGGCGGGCGCGGCTAGCGTGGCGGGTATGGACGAGGAGCGGACCGCCGGGCGCGGTGTCGGAGGAGCTGGCCGGGCGCCGTGGGGATGGTGGGCCGGCGAGCGGGGCCCGGCCGGACTGCCGTGGCGGTCCACGCTGGTGATCGCCGTGTTCGTCATGGCGGGGACCGGCTTCGCCGCGCGGAACCAGCCCGACCGGGAGACCCTCGACGCCCTCGGGCGGGCCCTGCTGCTCCTCGGCACGGCGCCGCTGGTGCTCCGTCACCGGTGGCCCGTTCCCGTGGTGTTCGGCGTCGCGGCCGTCACCCTCGGCTACCTGGCGGCCGGTTACCCGTACGGCCCGGTCTTCGTCCTGATCGCCGTGGCCTGCTTCGCCGCCGTCGTCCAGGGCCACCGGACCGCCGCCGGGTGCGCCCTGGGCCTGCTGTGGCTGGGCCATCTGCTGCTCTCGCACTGGCTGTACCGGTGGCTGCCCCCGGCCGGCGACGGCCCCGCGCCCTGGGGGCAGGAGCTGCCCGCGGGCGCCTTCGCCGTCGCCGTGCTCGCCGCCTCCGAGCTCGTACGGGTGCGGCGCGAGCAGTGGGCGCAGCAGCGGGCCGAGCGTGCCGCCGCGGAGCGGCGCCGCGCCGACGAGGAGCGGCTCCGTATCGCCCGCGAACTCCACGACGTGCTCGCCCACTCGATCTCCGTGATCAACGTGCAGGCGGGGGTCGGTCTCGCCCTGCTCGACGCCGACCCCGAGCAGGCCCGCACCGCCCTGACCACCATCAAGGCCGCCAGCAAGGAGGCGCTCGGCGAGGTGCGGCAGGTCCTCGACACCCTCCGTGCCCCCGGCGACGCCCCGCGCGCCCCGGCCCCCGGCCTCGGCCGCCTCCCCGAACTCGTCGAGCAGGCCGCCGCCGCCGGTCTCACCGTCACCGTCACGGCGAGCGGCCCGCCCGCCGCGGCCCTGCCTCCCGGCGCCGACCTGGCCGCCTTCCGGATCGTGCAGGAGGCGCTCACCAACGTGGTCCGGCACTCCGGTTCCCGCACCGCCCGGGTGGAGATCGCGCACGGCCCCGCCCGTCTCGACCTGCGCGTCGACGACGACGGCCCGGCCACCGGCACCGAGGCGGGCGGCAGCGGCAACGGACTTGCCGGAATGCGGGAGCGGGCCGCCGCGCTCGGTGGCACGATCGAGGCGGCCGTCCGGCCGGACGGCGGCTTCCGCGTGCACGCCGTCCTCCCGCTCGGTCCGGCCAGTCCGCTCAGCTCCGAGGAGACCCCGTGATCCGTGTGTTGCTCGCCGACGACCAGGCGTTGGTCCGTGCGGGGTTCCGGGCCTTGCTCGACGCCCAGGCGGACATCGAGGTGGCGGGGGAGGCCTCGGACGGCGGCGAGGCCGTGGAGCGGGTGCGGTCGCTGCGCCCCGACGTCGTCCTCATGGACATCCGGATGCCGGGGATCGACGGGCTCGACGCCACCCGGCGCATCACGGACGACCCGGACCTCGCCGAGGTCCGGGTCGTGATGCTGACCACCTTCGAACTCGACGAGTACGTCTTCGAGGCGCTCCGCGCCGGTGCCTCCGGCTTCCTCGTGAAGGACACCGAACCGGAGGAGCTGCTACGGGCGGTGCGGGCGGTGGTCCACGGGGACGCGCTGCTCTCCCCGGGGGTGACGCGGCGGCTGATCGAGGAGTTCGCGGCCCGCTCCAAGGCGCCCGCGGCCACGGCCGAGCTCGGCGCGCTGACCGAACGGGAGCGGGAGGTGATGGCGCTCGTGGGGATCGGCCTCTCGAACGAGGAGATCGCCCGCCGGCTGGTCGTCAGCCCGCTCACCGCGAAGACCCATGTGAGCCGTGCGATGGTGAAGCTGGGCGCCCGGGACCGGGCCCAACTCGTGGTCCTCGCCTACGAGTCGGGCCTCGTGCGCCCGGGCTGGCTGGGCTGAGCGGAGGGCCGGAGGCCGCCCCCCGCTTTCCTGACGGCCTCCGGCGGGCCCGCTCAGTCGCGTACCGCGACCTTCTCCTTGGAGTCCGTGGACGCCGAGCGGGCGACGACGACCGATTCGGTGGTGCTCCGCCGCTTCCTCCGGAGGCCCGGCAGGGTGATCAGGAGTCCGGCCAGGGCGATGACCGTGACCACGGCGAGGCCCGGGCGGAAGCTGTCCAGGGCGGCCTGCGGAGACGGCGACGCCTCCCCGTCCGCGGTGATGACGGCGGTGATGACGGCGAGGAAGAGCGCGCCGCCGACCTGGATCGAGGTGTTGAGCAGTCCGGAGACCATGCCCTGTTCGCGGTCGTCCACGCCGTTGGTGGCCTGGATGTTGAGCGAGGGGAAGACCAGGGCGCAGGCGGCGCCGAGGAGCAGCATCGAGGGCAGGATCACGGCCGCGTACTGCGGGGTCAGCGAGATCCGCAGGAACAGCGCGTACGCGACGACGAGCAGCGTGAAGCCGACGGCGATCACCCGGGGCGTGCCGAAGCGGTCCACGATTCCGCCGATCTTCGTGGAGGAGAGCGCGACGAGCACGCCGGCCGGGAGGAAGGCCAGGGCCGTCTGGAGCGCGGACCAGCCGAGCAGGGACTGCATGTACTGGGTCACGATGAACTGGAAGGCCACGTACGAGCCGAAGAAGGCCGCCGCGCCGAGCTGGGCGCGGACCTGGGAGCCCGAGCGCAGCACCCCGAGCCGCACGAGCGGGCTCGCGCTCCGCCGTTCCACGAGGACGAAGGTGACGAGGAGGGCGGCGGCCACGAGGAAGGACAGCAGGGTCCGGGCGGAGGTCCAGCCGACCTCGGGGGCCTGGACGACGGTGAAGACGAGGAGCAGCATCGCGGCCGTGCCGGTGACGGCGCCCGGCAGGTCGTAGCCGCCGGAGGAGTCCTCGCGGGGGCTGTGCGGGATGAGGCGGAGCGCGAAGACGAGGGCGATCAGGGCGACGGGGGCGGGCAGGAGCATGGTCCAGCGCCAGCTGAGCTCGGTGAGCAGGCCGGACAGGACCAGGCCCATGGAGAAGCCGGTGGCGGCGCAGGTGGTGTAGATCGACAGCGCGCGGTTGCGCTCCGGGCCTTCCTTGAAGGTGGTCGTGATGATCGACAGGCCGGCGGGGGCGGTGAAGGCCGCGCTGAGGCCCTTGATGAACCGGCTGGCGATCAGGAGCGGGCCGGAGTCGACGAGTCCGCCGAGGAGCGAGGCGAGCGCGAAGACGGCGAGGGCGATGAGGAAGACGCGCCGGCGGCCGAGGAGGTCGGCCGCGCGGCCGCCGAGGAGCAGCAGGCCGCCGTATCCGAGGATGTAGCCGCTGACGATCCACTGGAGCGTGGCCGTGGAGAGGCCGAGATCGGTGGCGATCGAGGGCAGGGCGACGCCGACCATGGAGACGTCGAGGGCGTCGAGGAACATCGCGGCACAGAGCACGAGAAGGGTGCCCCAGAGCCGCGGCCTCCAGCGTTCCTGCGGGGCGGCCTTGGGTGTGGCGGTGAGCGGAGAGGTCATGCGCAGCACGGTACATGCGCGTGCATTGAATGCAAGCGCATTTAATTCCTGTGCAACAATATGGGTCGTTTCTGCTACCGTGCGGGCATGGCAGCGAACCAGTCCGAACGCGCGCTCGTGGACGAGTGGCGTGACGTCCTCGCCCTGCACGCCCGTACGACCTGTGAGCTCGACCGGGCCCTCCATCCGTACGGGCTCGGTGCCAGCGACTTCGAGGTCCTCGACGTCCTCGCCGAGGGCGCGGCCGACGACGGCCCGGGCTCCTGGCGGGTCCAGGAGCTCGCCGGGCGGGTCCACCTCAGCCAGAGCGCGCTGTCGCGTACGGTCGCGCGCCTGGAGAAGGACGGCCTGGTCCTGCGGGGGATGTGCGCCGAGGACCGGCGTGGTGTCCAGGTGAAGCTCACGGAGAAGGGCCTCGCGCGCCATGCCGAGGTGCGGCCGCTCCAGCGCGAGGTGCTGATCAGGATGCTGGACCGCAGCTCCTGAAGCGCGTCGGGCCCGGGTGGGGCCCTGTTCTCAGTTCCAGGTGACCGCCGAGTTCTCGCGCCACAGCCGCGCGAGCTCGTCGTCCCCGGTGAGGGTCACGGCGTCGGCCGGCAATCGGTTCCACAGGGCCAGGTACAGCCGCCCGGCCGTCCCGCTGAACTCCACGTCCGCCGCCGTCGTGGCTTGGGTGGTGCCCCGTTCCGTCCGGGGCGGTTCCGTGGCCGACAGGCGAACGGTCCAGACGTCGCCGGTGTCCGTAGCCCGCACCCGCAGGATCCGCGGCCCGGGCGTACGCACCCGGCTGCTCTCGCGGCCGTGGAAGCCGCGCAACAGCTCGTCGATCCCGTCGGCGGCCGACACCGGGTCGACGGGCCCCGGCCCGGTCGCGAGCGCCGACTCGGCGTCCGCGCGGTGGACGATCGTCTCGTGTGCCTGCCGCCGCGCCCAGAAGGCGAGCGGCGAGGGAGCGGGGAGGAAGGTCCAGCACTCCAGCGTCTCCGGCGCCGCGCGCAGGGCGGCGACCAGACCCGCGTGGCCCTCCCGGTAGCAGGCGAGCAACTCGTCGCCGTCGAGGGCCGGTTCGCCGCCGTCCGGGTGGTACGTGGTGTGACCCTCGACCACGAAGGCCGTGGCCCAGCGGTGCACCATCGTCGTGTGCCGCAGGAGGTCCCGGACCCGCCACCCCGGGCAGGTCGGGACCTCCGCGTCCGGCCCGGCCTCGGCCGCCGCCTCCGCGAGCGCCCGCCCGGCCGTCTCCAGCGCCGTGATGTGCTCTGCGACCTTCATCGTGCCCCCGTTGATCGTTTCCATGGGGCGGATTCTCGCAGCCCGCGTGCGTGCGCGTGATCAACTCACCGGTCTGGCGCCCGCGTTCCGCGCCCAGTAGCCCATCGCCGCGGCACCGGCGGCGAGGAGCGCGACGGTGGTGAGCGCCACCGGCAGGGAGAACCAGTCGGCGAGGAACCCGATGGACGGCGGGCCGAGCAGCATGCCCCCGTAACCGAGGGTGGAGGCCGTCGCCACCCCGCCGGGGCCCGCGATCGCGCCCGCGCGGGCGACGGCGACGGGGAAGATGTTGGCGAGGCCGAGGCCGGTCACCGCGAAGCCGAGGAGGGTGGCCCAGACGGTCGGGGCGAGCGCGCCGAGGAGCATACCGGCGGCGGCCGTGGCCCCGCCCGCGACGAGGGTACGGGTCTGGCCGAGCCGTTCCAGGAGGAGCGTGCCGGAGAGTCGGCCGGCGGTCATGGTCAGGGCGAAGACGGAGTAGCCGGCGGCGGCCACGCCCGGGTGGGCGCCCAGGTCCTGTTCGAGGTGGAGCGCGCCCCAGTCGGCCAGTGCCCCTTCGCCGTACGCCGTGCAGAGCGCGATCACGCCGAAGACGAGGACCGTACGGCGGGCCGCCCGCGACGGTCTCCCGGCGTTCGACGACGTCCCCGTCTCTCCCCGGAGGGATTCCGGTCGGCCGGGAGCGGTGTGGCGCAGGAGTACGGGCCCGGCGGCGGCCGTCATGGCCAGGCCGACGACCGTCAGGCCGAGGAGGTGGACGGCGGGGGACAGGCCTCCGGCGAGGAGCCCGCCGATGCCGGCGCCGAGCATGCCGCCGAGGCTGAACGCGGCGTGGAAGCTCGGCATCACCGGGCGGCGCAGGGCGGTCACCAGGTCCACGGCGGCGCTGTTCATGGCGACGTTGATCCCGCCGTACGCGGCGCCGAAGACCAGCAGGACGAGGCCGAGGGCCAGTGGGGACCGGGTGAGCGCAGGGAGGGCGACCGAGAGGGAGAGCAGGACGGCGGTGGCGACGGTGACGGCGTGGCTGCCGAAGCGGCGGCAGAGCCGCCCGGTCAGCGTCATGGTCACGACGGCGCCAGCCGAGACGCCGAGGAGGGCGAGTCCGAGGTCGCCGGCCGAGGCCCCGGTCTGCTGCTTGACGGCGGGGATGCGGACCACCCAGCCGGCGAAGAGGAATCCGTCGAGGGCGAAGAAGAGGGTCAGGGCGATGCGGAGGCGGGACAGGGAGCGGGTGGCGGTGTTTTCGCCGAAGCCCCCCGATGCGGCCGTCCGTACTTTGTTTAGTAGCGGCACAAACTCAGGATAGGGGGATCCCCCGGCCGCAATCAAGCGAGCGGCGGGCGAATCCGAAGGTGGCTCTTGATCATCGGCGGCCGCCGACCGACGGCCGACGCTGCGAGCCCGCCGACGACCTCGTGACCACCCGTCCCCTGAAGGCGGCGCCGACGAGGCCGCACCCCCCGCGCCGAACGGTGATGCCCACGGCCGTGCACGCTGATCGGGTGACAAAGGCCAGCTCATCGCAGTGAGGGCGCTCCCCAACGGGCCACTGGAGAGCATCGTTTCTGCGCCGGCGTGACCCCGGGATCCGACTGCCCGGCATTGGAGTGAGACGCCGTGTCCCGCCTTTTCGGGAGGCGTTTGACCGGCAGACGAGCACCTTCTGGCACGTCATTCCGAGATCTCGAGGAGTAGTCATGCGTTCTCTGGCCGCGTCTGTCCTGGCCGTGGGCATCCTGCTGGGCGGCGCCGGTGCCGCGCTCGCCAACGACGGAGTCGGGGCGGGTTACTTCTCCGCCGGTAGCGCGGGCTTCGCCTCGCACTGTGCGGCGACGGGCGTCCCGTCCGTGTACGGGACGATCTTCACCGGCTCGTGTTCGGAGAAGGGCTGGGAGAAGGGCCCGGAGGGCGCCTTCCTCGGCGCCCACTGACCTGACACCACCCCTGGCTCGGGCGGGGACGCAGCCCTCGCCCGAGCCGGCCCGCTCCGTACGTCATGCAGCCCCGCATCCCGAGCCGGCCCCCTCCGTACGTCATGCAGCCCCGCATCCGGTCCCGGAGCGCCCCCCCGGCTGGACCGACGAGGTGCCCGCCCGACCGCCCAGCGGACACACACCCCCGGCCGGCGGGTACCCCGCACCCCGTCCAGGGAACACCCCACCTCCCGATCATGGGAGACTCGCCCCCATGAACGGCAAGGCGACGACGATCCGGACACGGCTGGACAGGGGGCGCAACGCGCTCGGCCCCGCGCTGGAGCTGGTGCACACCGGAAGGGCGCCGACACGGGCCGTCCTCACCGCCGAGCTCGGCGTCACCCGGGCCACCGCCGGTGCGGTCGCCGCCGAGCTGGAGGCCCTCGGCCTCATCCGCGTCGACTCCAACCCCGGTGCCGCCGCCGGCTCCCAAGGGCGTCCCTCCCACCGGCTCGCCGTCGACGAGAAGGGCCCCGTCGCCCTCGCCGCCCAGGTCCACGCGGACGGCTTCCGGGCCGCGCTCGTCGGCCTCGGCGGCACCATCGTCGCCACGGCCCCCGGCTGCGTCACCGTCTCCGCCGACCCGGCCCAGGTCCTCGGCGCCGTCGTCGACGCGGGAGCCGCACTGCTCCGGGAGAGCGGCCGCCGCTGCGTCGGCGCCGGACTCGCCGCGCCCTCCGCCGTGGCCGAGCCCGAAGGCACGGCGCTCAACCCGCTCCACCTCGCCTGGCCCGCCGGTGCGCCGGTCCGGGAGATCTTCGCCGAGCGGGTACGGGCCGCCGGGATCGAGGGCCCGGCCTTCACCGGCAACGACGTCAACCTCGCCGCCCTCGCCGAGCACCGCCACGGCGCCGGGCGCGGCGCCCGCGACCTCCTCTGCGTCGCCACCGGCCACCGGGGCGTCGGCGGCGCGCTCGTCCTCGACGGGCGCCTGCACACCGGCAGCGCGGGCCTCGCCCTGGAAGTCGGTCATCTGACGGTCAATCCGGAAGGGCGCCCCTGCCACTGCGGCAGCCGCGGCTGCCTCGACGTCGAGACCGACCCGCTCGCCTTCCTCACGGTCGCCGGCCGGGACCCCGGACCCGAGGTCTCCCTGCTTCAGCAGTCCCGTGACCTGCTGCGGACCAGCCGGGACGACCCGGGCGTCCGGGTGGCGGTCGGGGAGCTGATCGACCGCCTCGGTCTCGGCCTCGCGGGACTGGTGAACATCCTCAACCCGGACCGGATCATCCTCGGCGGACTCCACCGCGAGCTCCTCGACGCCGACCCCGAGCGCCTCCGCGCGGTCGTCGCCGACCGCAGCCTCTGGGGCCGCAGCGGTGGTGTCCCGATCCTGCCCTGCACCCTGGACCACAACAGCCTGGTGGGGGCCGCCGAACTGGCCTGGCAGCCGGTGCTCGACGACCCCTTGGCCGCCCTCGGCCGGGAGCCCGCCTGAGCGTCCCCCTGGACCCGTCCTCGCTCAGCGGGACGCGAACGTGATGCGGCCCGGGGCCGGGGGAGTAGCGGGCGCCGTGGCGGACGTCGTGGCCTCCAGATGGGCGACCAGCGCCTCCAGGTCGGTCGTCTCACCGCCCTGGCGCGCGGTGACCTCCGCGAAGACGGTGAAGCCGTTCTCCCCGTTCGCGAGGAACTCGTTCAGGGCCACTTTGTACGTGGCCTCGCGCCCCAGCGGTTGTCCGTCGACCCGGACCGTGTCCGCGAGGAGACGCTCCGCGCCGGTCCTGCTCATGTCGACCGCGTACGAGAGCTCCTTCGCGTGCCCGCCGGCCCGTCGCCTGCCACACCGGCGCGGCGCGGAATGTCACCACAGAAACGGTCAAGCAATTCGGCCGGATGGGCGGATGACCTACCGCCGTCGTATCCAGTGCCGTGCCGGCCGAAAACCGATGGGCGCAGGAGAGCGCACGGCGTAGCGTTCCGCCTCATGATCACTTCCGATTCCAGTCTTCCCCCACGCCTCGGCAGCCTCACCTTCCACGGGCCCCTCTCCGAGGCCCGCGCCACCCGCATGATCGAACGGCTCGCCGCCGAACAGCCAGCGGATGTCCTCGACATCGGCTGCGGCTGGGGCGAGCTGCTCCTCCGCGCCCTGGACGACGCCCCGGGCGCCAAGGGGATCGGGATCGACATCAACGCCGAGGACCTGGCCCGCGGCCGGGCGCTCGCCGAGGAGCGCGGTCTCGCCGACCGCGTGCTCTTCGTCGAGGAGTCGGCGCTCGGCACCGACCGGGGCCCCGTCGACGCGATCCTCTGCCTCGGGTCGAGCCAGGCGCTCTGCGACCCCGAGCAGCCGCACGACCCCGCCGTCGCCCTCCGCGAACTGCGCCGACTGGTCCGCCCCGGCGGCCGCGTCGTGCTCGGCGAGGGCTTCTGGGAGCGCACGCCGACGCAGGAGGAGCTGGCCGGGATGTGGCCCGGCGCGCACACCGGCGAACACCTCTCCCTCGGCGCCCTCGTGGACCTCGCGATCGAGGCGGGCTTCCGCCCCGCGTGGATCGAGACGGCGAGCGCCGAGGAATGGGAGGAGTTCGAGTCCGGCTACCGGTACGACACCGAGGTCTGGCTCGCCGCCCACCCGGACCACCCGCTCGCCGCCGAGACCCGCGAGCGCGTCGACCGCCAGCGGTCGAGCTGGCTCAACGGCTACCGCCGGGCCCTCGGCATCGCGTACCTCACCCTCGTCGCCGTGGCCTGAGGCCGCGTCACCATCGCCGCAGTCCGGCCCCCAGTGCTTCGCGACCGGGGGTCGACAGATGCAGGACCCGGAAGCGCTCGCCCTCACCGGCGGGCGCTTCTCCATCGCCCAACGGCCCATCGGCCGCCCACAGCGTGAACGTGAGCAGCTCCCAGTGGCGCGGATCCACGGCCAGGGCCGAGGCGACCACACCGTCCCGTCGCGCCTCCCGCGCGTGCCGGTCCACCGCCTCCGCCACGGCCGCGCCCGGCGGCACCGCCTCACCGAGCGGGGTCCTGCGTCGCGTCGCCGTACCGGGAGCCGACGCGGCCGCCGGCCCCTCCTCGTACGACAGACCCGTCCAGTGCTGCACCACCGGCCGGCCGAAGTCGTTCACGATGCCCTGGAAGCCCGGCCCCCAGAGGAAGGAGTTCATGCCCGCGGGGGTGGCCCAGAGATAGAACGGCGCGTACTGGTTGACCGGCGATCCGGCCTCCCGCTCCCGGATCAGATAGGCCTTCAGCCCCAACCCCGGGAAGGTGTCCAGCAGATGGCCCCTCGTCGCGACCCGCTCGCGGATGATCCCCATGTCGTAGTCGGCGGGCAGAGTGATCTCGTACTGCATGGCGTGCACGGAACGGCCTCCGGTGACGTCGGACGGGGATCAGGCAGCGGCGAGAAGCGTCAGCAGTCCGCGTACGGCGCTGTCGAACGGCGCCCGTGAGCCCGTGGCGCGGGCCAGTACGTAGCCGCCCTGCACGGTCGCCACGACCGTCGCCGCGATCTCCTCGGGAATGAGGGACTCCCTCAACTCGCCGCTGTCCAGACCCTCCTGGACCACCTCGGCGAGTCGGCCGCGCAGCCGGCCGAGCACCTCCTCGACGGGGGCGCGCAGTTCCGGATGGGCGATCACCTCCGGGTCCATGGTCAGCCGCCCCACCGGGCAGCCGCGCAGGACCTCGCGCTCGCGCAGCAGGTACGCCTCGATCCGCGCGTACGCCGATCCCTCGCCGCCCAGCACGGCCTCGGCCGCCGCACCCATCTCGTCGGCGGTGCGCCGGATCGCCGCGAGCGCCAGGTCCGGCTTCCCGGCGAAGTGGTGGTACATGCTGCCCTGGCCCGCACCCGCCGCCTGCTGGACGGCCTTGGGGCTGGTGCCCACGTAGCCGCGCTCCCACAGCAGCTCGCGGGTGGCTTCGACGAGCCGCTCGGCGGTGGTCTTCGGAGTGCTCATGAGCGCACTGTACATACCAGTAGGTACAGAACGGAAGGCCCCAGCGGAGGGCCGCCGGAGGGCCGCCGGGGGGGAAGGCCAATGCAGTTGCTTTTGAGCTGCTGAGGTCGTTGCCCCTCGTGTGACGGGGTGGGGTGCGGGGCAGCGGGTTCGGATCGGGATCCTGACGAAGGTGTTCACCGCCGAGTTGGTCGACGCGGCGATAGCCAAGCACGACCGTGCCGAGCGGCGGCGTCGCCTCCTGCCTGCGCGGCTGATCGTGTACTTCGTCCTTGCTCTGTGTCTCTTCGCCCGGGAGTCGTACGAGGAGGTGCTGCGTGTGCTGACCAGCGGCATCCCGGGCAGCCGGACCCTGGCGAGCGTGAACCGGTCCTCGTTGTGCCGAGCGCGTTCCCGGCTTGGTGAAGAGGTGCTGGAGACCGTGTTCCGGCAGGTCGCTGGCCCGCTCGCCACCCCGGCCACGCCCGGCGCGTGGTGGCGGGGCCTGCGGCTCCTCGCCCTGGACGGCACCCAGTTCGATCTTCCGGATTCGACGAGCAACGGCGACACCTTCGACGGCCCCTCCACCACCGGCGGTGTCCCCTTCGGGTTCCCCCAGGTCAGGGCGGTGGTGCTGGCCGAGATCGGGACGCACGGGGTTCTTGATGCCCGCCTGGGCGGCTACCGCGACGGCGAACGCAGTCTCGCCTACCCGCTGGCCGGCTCCACCGGCCCTGGCGACCTGGTTATCGCCGACCGCGGCTTCTGGTCGGTCGAGTTCGCGCACAGATTCACTGCGACCGGAGCGAACCTGCTGGTCAGACTCCAGTCCAATCACCTCGGCACAGCTCAGGAAGAGCTTCCGGACGGCTCGTACCTGTCGATGGCGCGACCAGGCCAGGAGGTCCGGCTCCGGGCCGCCAGGGAAGGCCGGACTCTGCCGCAGCACACGATCTACCGCGTCATCGCCTTCGAGAAGGACAGCAAAGTCGCCTACCTGGGCACGACGGTGCTGGACCCCGGGCAGTACCCGGCCGCCGAACTGGTTGCGCTCTACCGGGAACGCTGGGAGATCGAGCTCGCCTTCGACGAGATCAAGAACCACCTCGGCCCCGGCGGGCCGATCAGGTCGCGGACACCAGAGGGCGTCCGGCAGGAACTGTGGGCCTACCTCGCGGTCCACCACGCAATCCGCCAGTTCGCCCACACAGCGGCGCTCGCCCGCCCGGCCGTGGACGCCGACCGTGTCTCCTACCTGAAGTGCGTCCGTATCATCCGCCGCAGCATCCCGTCCCAGCTCGGAGGGACCACCGCCAAGCTCACCCGCTCCTTCACCGAGGCCAGGCGGGAGGCACGCGCACGCCTCCTCCCGGCCCGGCGCAGTAGGGACTGCCCACGCGCGATCAAGAAGCCGAACCGCTGGCCCGTGCTGAGAACCCGCGCCAGACGCGGCAGCGTGCAACCCGGCCGCTGGGCCCACAACCCGACCTCGAAACCGAAGAGCACCCGCCGGGCCGGAAGGCCGGCACTCAAGGGAAGGCAAACCCCGCCGCCCTAACCATCTGCATGCTGTCCCCGGGGGCGGGGGAGCGTCAGTGCCAGCAGATAGCGTCTCTCGCGAATCTCGGGTTGGGAGCGCCATGAGCTGGGACATTCTTCTGCTGCCGCTACCTGCGGACCTCACGTCGATCGACGACCTTCCCGCTGATCACGAGCCGCCTCCCATCGGAAGCCGGTCCAGCGTCCACGAGGCACTCAGGTCAGCCGTGGGCGAGGTCGACCTGACCGATCCCGCCTGGGGCGAGTTGCTCGGTCCGACCTGGGTGATCGAACTCGGCATCGGTGAGCACGACCCTGTCGAGTCCGTCATGCTCCATGTCCGGGGCGGGGGAGACGACGTGCTCCCTGTGATCTTCCACATCTCCCGAGCCCTCGACTGCCGCGCCTTCGACTGCTCGACCGGCGAGCTGCTCACGGACGATGCTCCGGCCAGCTGGAACGCCTTCCAAGTATTTCGGGACAGGGCGATCGCGTCTGACCCAGCAGACAAGCCCTAGCTAGGTGCCGACGTCAGCGGCACGGTCGTTAAGGCAACTGCATTGGCCCGCGACGGCCCCCGGACCAGCCCGCCGTACTCCCGCTGTCGTACGCGCGAAGCCGCTGCCCGTACGACGCCCCGGACCCCCTCTCGGGGCGAGTCTCGAACCACGGACACATCACCTCAGCGCACCGAGGAGCTGAACCCTCATGAACACCCTCGCCACCACACTCGCCCACGCGGGCCCCGGCCCGTGGATCCTCCTCTTCCCCCTGGTCTGGGCCGTCGTCATCGCCGGGATCGTCACGGTCGCCCGCCGCGCCGGCCGGCGCCCGGGACGCGCCGGCCGCCCGTACCGCGACGGCGGGCCGGACGAGCACTCGCCGATCGCCCTGCTCGGCCACCGCTTCGCCGCCGGCGAGATCGACGAGGACGAGTACTGGCGGCGGCTCACCGTCCTGGAGGAGCAGTTCGGCCGCGCCCCGACCACCAAGGGGCGTCGGGCATGACCACCGCCACCCGCACCCCCGCCACGTACGCCGACGCCGCCCGGGTCCTGGACGCCGTCAGGTCTACGGGCGCGGCGACACCGAGGTCAGGGCCCTCGACGGGGTGAGCGTCGACTTCCCGGCCGGCCGCTTCACGGCCGTCATGGGCCCCTCGGGCTCGGGCAAGTCCACTCTCCTGCACTGCGCCGCCGGGCTCGACACCCTCACCTCCGGCGCCGCCTTCGTCGGCGGCACCGACCTCTCCACGCTCGACGACAGACGCCTGACGCTCCTGCGCCGCGACCGCGTCGGCTTCGTCTTCCAGGGCTTCAACCTGCTGTCGACCCTGACCGTCGCGGAGAACATCACCCTCCCGCTCGACCTCGCCGCACTCGCCCCCGCCCTGCCCGAGGGCGTCGAGGCCATCACCGGGCAGCGCGCGGCCGAGGAGGACACCGAAGCCGTCTCCGGCCGCTTCCTCGACCTCTTCACCACCTTCCTGCTGGTCTTCAGCGGGGACGCGGTGCTCGTCTCCGTCTTCACCATCCACAACACCTTCGCCGTCCTCGTCGCCCAGCGGACCCGCGAGAACGCCCTGCTCCGCGCCGTCGGCGCCGCCCGCCGTCAGGTCGTCACCGGCACCCTCGCCGAGGCGCTCGCCGTCGGACTGCTCGCCTCCGCCGCCGGACTCCTCGCCGGGATCGGCGTGGCCGCCGCCTCCAGGCCCTCTTACCGGCGATCGGCTTCCCCTTCCCCGAAGGCGGCCTCGTCATCACGGCCGGCTCCCTCGCCCTCCCACTCGGCGTCGGGCTCGCCGTCTGCGCCGGTTCGGCGCTCCTTCCCGCCGTACGGGCCGGACGCACGGCCCCGCTCGCCGCGCTCCGCGAGACGGACGTCGACGGATCGGGCACCTCCCGCGCCCGCGCGCTGACCGGCGGCGCCCTGCTGGTCGCCGCCGTCGCCACGGTCCTCGCCGGAGTGCTGGGCGAGTCCTCGCTGTGGCTCGCCGCGACCGGCGCGGGGCTCGCCGTCGCCGCCTTCGTGGTGCTCGGCCCGGTGGCCGCCTCGGTCGCCGTAGGCGCTCGGCCGGCCCCTGCGCGGCGCCAACCGCGGCCTCGCCCGCCGCAACGCGCTGCGCAGCCCCGGACGTACGGCCGCGACCGCCACGGCCCTGATGATCGGCGTCGCCGTCGTCACCCTCTTCACGGTCTTCGGCGCCTCCCTCAAGGCGACCATGGACCGCACCGTGGACCGCTCCTTCGCGGGCGACGTGGCCATCGGCGCACCCTCGTTCGGCGCGGGCGGCAGAGGGCTCAGCCCCCGGCTCGCCCCGGCGGTCGCGGCGCTGCCCGAGGTCGACACCGCTGTCGGCCTGGGGCGAGGCGTGGCGGAGGTCGACGGCCGGGGCCGCGCCCTGACCGTCACCGACCCGGCCGCGCTCGCCCGCACCCTCGACCTCGGGGACGTACGGGGCTCCCTCGCCGGACTCGGTACGGACGGGCTCGCCGTCGCCGCCGACGAGGCCGCCGCCTCCGGCCTGGCGCCCGGGCGGACCGCCGAGCTGACGTTCACGGACGGCACCCGGCAGTCCTTCATCGTCCGGGCCGTGTACGAGCGCGCCGACCTCGCCGGCGACTACCTCGTCACCCGGGAGGCCTGGGCCCCGCACCGCACCCAGGACGCCGACCGGTTCGTCGCCGTCGCCTTCGCGGACGGCGTGTCCGTCGCGGACGGCAAGGCGGCCGTGACCGCGGTCGCGGACCGGTACGGCCAGCCGGAGGTGCAGACCCGGGAGGAGTACGCGGCGGCCTCGGCGGGCGGCATCGACATGATGCTCACCCTCGTCTACGCGCTCCTCGCGCTCGCGGTCCTGATCGCGCTGCTCGGCATCGCGAACACGCTGACCCTCGCCGTCCACGAACGCACCCGCGAGCTGGGCCTGTTGCGGGCCGTCGGTCAGACCCGCGCCCAGCTGCGGGCCATGGTCCGCTGGGAGTCCGTCCTCGTCGCCGCCTTCGGCACGCTCGGCGGGCTCACGCTCGGTGCCTTCCTCGGCTGGGTCCTCGTCCGCTCCTCGGCGGGATCGGGCGACAGCGCGCTCGCCTTCGCGGTGCCGCTCGTACCGCTCGCGACCGTGGCCCTGGCCGGCGTCGCCGCCGGGGTCGCGGCGGCCTGGCGACCGGCGCGCAGGGCGGGCCGCCTGGAGATCCTCAGGGCCATCGCCACGGAGTGAGGACACCGGTGGGCCGGGCTACTCCGGAGGGACCGGCCGCTCCGGAGGGCCGGGCCACTCCGGCGGCCCGGCCCTCGGTCGTGTCCGGCCTCGCGGCGGGGCACCCGCTAGAGGGCCACCGCGGGCGCGCGCGTCGGATCGGCGGCGGGGACGGTGAGCGGATCGCCGGAGAGCGGATCGGCGGGGATGCTGAGCGGGACGCCGGGGAACCGGTCGTACCGCGGGAAGGAGCTCGCCGGCAGGACGTCCCGCACGGCGACCCGGCACACCTCGACCGGGACCGGGGGAGCCGGGGCCACGAGCGTGAACCACACGACCTTCCCGTCGGCGCCGCACGGGCGGACGCCCCAACTCTCGCTGACCGCGCCGATGATGGCGAGGCCCCGACCGCACGTGGCGAGCGCCTCTAGCGCCTCGAGTCCGTCGCCGACGCCGTCGACATCACCGTCGATGTCGGCGCCGTGCAGGGTTCCGGCCTTCGGTATTCGGGGGTCGTGGTCCCTGACCGAGACCGTGAGCCGGTCAAGCAGCAGCTCGATCTCGACCGTGCAGCGCTTGTCCGGCTGCGCGTGTCGATGGACATTGGTCAGAAGCTCGGTGACACCGAGCGCGGCATGGTCGATCAAAGCGTCGAGATGCCAGTGGCGCAGATGCGCGGAAACGATTCTGCGGACCTGTCCGATCCGCGACGGCAGGGCGTGGAGCTCCACCGCGTAATACCTGCTCGGCTCGCTGATCACGGCTGCGACTCCCCGAAGTAGTCCGGAAGAAGACGAAGATTCGGATCTCTCATGCGGTACAGCGGTACGGCGGGGTGGCGACCCAAGCACAACGTCACCACCTGTGAACCCTCGGTGAGGTGGTTCCAGCGTGAACCAGTGGTGACCGGGCCGCAACTCGCCGCGATCCGTGGCAGGTCAGCGCCCGGCAGCCCGCCTCAGCGCCGCGAGGAAGCTCCCCGACTCCTTGGTCCCGTCGCCGTCCCCGTGGTGCAGGGTCAGCCGGTACCGGGTCCCGTTCACCGTCGCCACCGCCTCGTCGGCCTTGGCGAACCACGGCCGCCCGGCGCGTACGGCGGTCACCGGCGCGCTGTCGATCTCGCTGCCGTAGCTCGTGAGCAGCGCGAGCCGGCCGTCCTCGATCCGTACCTCTCCCGCGCGCGTCAGGGCGCGCGGCCAGCGTGCGATCCGTACCCCCCGCGCGCTGAACTCGGGTTCCGCCATGCCGGTCCACCCCTTTCACCCGGTTGCCCCACCAGTGTGCCGGGCGGCCCGCGACCGCACCAGTAGCCCCGCCACAAGGGAAGCCTATGGGACATCAAAGGGAACGTTTGCCCAGGTGGGAGGGGTATCGTCGGCATCGGGAAGCAGTGTTGGCAAGCGAGGAGTGGGACGGATGAGCACCACGGAGAACAGCGCGACCGAGGCGCAGGCAACCGCGGGGCCGGAGACCACGGCACCGGTGGCCACGGCACCGGCGACCATCGACGTCGACCACAGCGATCCGGCCTACCGAGCCTGGCTGAAGGAGGCCGTCCGCAAGGTCCAGGCCGATGCCAACCGCTCCGCCGACACCCACCTCCTGCGCTTCCCGCTCCCCGAGAAGTGGGGCATCGACCTCTACCTCAAGGACGAGTCGACCCACCCCACCGGCAGCCTCAAGCACCGCCTCGCCCGCTCCCTCTTCCTCTACGGACTCTGCAACGGCTGGATCCGGCCGGGCAAGCCCGTCATCGAGGCCTCCAGCGGCTCGACGGCCGTCTCCGAGGCGTACTTCGCGAAGCTCGTCGGCGTCCCCTTCATCGCCGTCATGCCCCGCACGACCAGCCCCGAGAAGTGCCGGCTCATCGAGTTCCACGGCGGGGAGTGTCACTTCGTCGACGACGCGCGGACCATCTACGAGGAGTCCGCGGCCCTCGCCGCGCGCACCGGCGGCCACTACATGGACCAGTTCACCTACGCCGAGCGGGCCACAGACTGGCGCGGTAACAACAACATCGCCGAATCGATCTACCAGCAGCTGACGTTGGAGCGCTACCCGGAGCCCACCTGGATCGTGGCCACCGCGGGCACCGGCGGTACCTCGGCGACCATCGCCCGCTACGTCCACTACATGCAGCACGACACCCGGATCTGTGTCGCCGACCCGGAGAACTCCTGCTTCTTCGACGGGTGGACGCACAACGACCCCGACGCGACCGCCGACTGCGGCTCGCGCATCGAGGGCATCGGCCGCCCCCGCATGGAGCCGAGCTTCGTCCCCGGCGCGATCGACCGCATGATGAAGGTCCCCGACGCCGCGAGCGTCGCCGCCGTCCGCGCCCTGGAGACGGCCATAGGGCGCAAGGCGGGCGGCTCCACCGGCACCGGCCTCTGGAGCGCCTTCAAGATCGTGGCCGAGATGGTCGAGCAGGAGCGCACCGGCAGCATCGTCACGCTGATCTGCGACCCGGGCGAGCGCTACCTCGACAAGTACTACTCCGACGACTGGCTGGCCGCCCAGGGCCTGGACATCACCCCGTACAGCGCCGCTATCGAGCGGTTCCTGGCGACGGGGGCCTGGCCGGAGTGAGCCGCCGGTCCAGGCGGCGGGCCGCGTCCCGGAAGGACAGGCCCACGCCGGGGCGGGCGAGGAGGAGCGCGAGCCGGACCGCGGCCGCGCCGTCGACGGCCATCGTCCACCGCAGGCGCGTGCCCTTCCCGGCGGGGGAGAGGACCCACTCCTCCGCGAGCGCCGTGACGCCCGGGGCGTTCGTCAGGTCCACCCGGTAGCCGTAGCGGACGTCGGGCTCGGCGGCGAGGATCGTCTCCTCGAAGACGATCCCGCCCCGCAGCCGTATCGTCCGGCCCGCCCCGTCCCCCGTCGGTACGGCGGAGGTGACGGCCGTGAACCAGGACGGCATGCTGCCCACCTCCACGGCCACGGACCGGTAGACGGCCGACGGGGGTGCCGCCAGCGTCGCCGTGTGGACGAGACGGACGGGTGCGCTCGCGGTGAAGTCGAGCTCCACCGGCCTCAGTCGGCGTGCCATGGACCGAACCTCCCCGGGGACGGATGTGGAAGTGAACCCTAGCTGACGGCATGTCAATGGCACAGGGTGGCGGCGGCCTCCGCGCATGATGGCCTGCGCAGGGGATCTCGCCGGACCGGAAGGGGAACCACCTTGTCCACCACAGCACCACGCCCGTCCCGCCGCACCGCACTCGCACTCGGCGCCGGCACCGCACTCACCTCCGTCCTCCCACTCGGGGGGGACGGCCCACGCTTCGACGGGCCGAGGCCGACGGGACCGTCTCACCACCCGGCTGCGGGAGCTTGAGGACGAGCACTCCGCCCGGCTGGGCGTGTTCGCGCACGATGTCCGCACCGGCCGGACGGTGGCGTACCGCGCCGACGAGCGCTTCCCGATGTGCTCGGTGTTCAAGACCCTCGCCGCCGCTGCCGTCCTGCGCGACCTCGACCACGACGGCACGTTCCTGGCGAAGCGCGTCCGCTACACGGAGGCGCTGGTCGAGCGGTCGGGCTTCTCGCCGAGGACCGGGCTGCCGGAGAACCTCGCCGACGGGATGACCGTCGCCGGGCTCTGCGACGCGACCCTGCGCTACAGCGACAACACCGCCGCGAATCTGCTGCTGCGCGCACTGGGCGGGCCGACGGCCGTCACCCGGTTCGCCCGGTCGATCGGGGACGGCGTCACCCGACTGGACCGCTGGGAGCCCGAGTTGAACTCCGCCGAACCCTGGCGCGAGACCGACGTCACCACCCCGCGCGCCATCGGCCGGGCCTACGGGCGCCTCGTCCTCGGCGACGCGCTGACGCCCCGGGACCGCGACCGGCTGACCGGCTGGATGCTCGCCAACACCACCAGCGGCGAACGGTTCCGCAAGGGACTGCCCGCCGACTGGATCCTCGCCGACAAGACCGGCGGCGGGCGGTACGGCGGCAACAACGACGCGGGCATCGCCTGGCCACCGACCGGCGGCCCGGTCCTGCTGGCCGTCCTGACGGCCAAGCCCGAGGAGGACGCACCGGCCGACAACCCGCTCGTGGCCAGGGCGGCGGCCCTGGTGGCGGCGGAACTCCGCCCTTAGGACACCAGGGCCTGTCCGGCGGATCATGGCCGGGGTCCGATCATGATCCGCCGGACAGGCCCTAGGTGCGGAGCAAGCCGTCCACGGCCCGGCCGAACAGGGCCCGCCCCGCACGCGCCAGGACCGGGTCGAAGGCGCGGGGGAGCCCTCGTACCGCGAGCTCCTCCGTCCACTCGACCCGGCAGCCGCCGTCCGCGGGCCCCGTCACCGCGATCTCCGCCCAACCCCGTACGACCCGGCCGGACTTCTCCAGGCGGCACACGCCCGGGCGCCCGGCCTCCGGCGGCTCCCAGCGCACGACCTCCATCGGGTCGTCGAAGGCCAGCCGGCCGATCCCGGTCCGCGCCGTGAACCGCGTACCGGCCCCGCTCGGCCCCGGCGTCAGGACGCTCGTCCGGGTCAGCGGCACCTGGCGGCCGTGCGCCGGCCAGTCCGTCAGCCGCCGCCACACCTCGTCCGGTGTCAGCGGGACGGTCCGCTCGACCCGGAACAGAGTCACGCCGTTTCCTCGCCCGCCACCACAAGCCCCGGCAGGTGCTCCGCCACCTCGCTACGTACGTCCTCGCCCATCCCGCGGTCCGTCACCCAGGTGTCGACCTCGCCCAGGTCGGCGAAGGAACTCAGGCCCACGGTCCCCCACTTGGTGTGGTCGGCGACCACCACCACCCGGCGTGCCGACCGCATCAGACAGTGGTTCGTCTCCGCCTCCGCGAGGTTCGGCGTCGACAGCCCCGCCTCGACCGAGATGCCGTGCACCCCGAGGAACAGCAGGTCGAAGTGGAGCGAGCGGATCGCCCGGTCGGCCACCGCCCCGACCAGCGCGTCGGACGGCGTGCGTACCCCGCCCGTGAGGACGACGGTCGCCGCCCCGCGGCGCACCTCGCTCCCGCCGCCGGACAGTTGCGCCTCGTGGAACACGTCCGCGACCCGCACCGAGTTGGTCACCACCGTCAGATCCGGTACGTCGAGCAGATGCCGGGCCAGCGCGTACGTCGTCGTCCCGCCGGACAGGGCGATCGCCGTGCCCGGCGCGACCAGGGCCGCCGCGGCCCGCGCGATCTCGTCCTTGGCGCTCGGTTCGAGCACCGACTTGGCTTCGAAGCCCGGCTCATGGGTGCTCGCCTCGACCACCGGCACGGCCCCGCCGTGCACCTTCGCCAGCATGCCCTGCCGGGCGAGGGCGTCCAGGTCGCGGCGGATCGTCATGTCCGAGACGTTCAGTCGACGGGTCAGTTCGTTGACCCGTACACCACCGCGCCGCCGGACCTCGTCGAGGATCAGGGCGCGCCGCTGCTCCGCGAGGAGGTTCTGGTTGTCAGTCACCGCCGGGGCCGGTCCTTCCGCAGGGGACGAGGGGATCAGTGTCGGATTCGGTGAGGGACCGTGCGCCGGCGTACGGCCGTCCGCGATCCTGTTTCCGACGTCGCATCCTCCCACCCAGAGAGGAAGTCCCCTAAGTGTCCCCTGCCACACCCGCCCCGGAGACCGGGGGCGCGGCGCTCGAACTCCTCGTCCACGGAGTCGGCGGAGCCACCCCGCAGTCCATGCTCGACGACCCCAGGACCGTACGCGTCACCGGCGACGGGACCGCCGCCGTGTACCGGCGGACCGAGGACCTCGACGCCGAGCAGCACCCCGAGCGGCACGCCGCACGGCCCGTACCGGAGGCGTACTGCTGGTCCAACCTCACCTCCGGCGACGGCACGCGCGCCCTGTGGCTGCTGCTCCTGCCCTTCATGGTGGCCAACCTCGCCCACTGGATGCGCCCGCCCGCCCAGGGCCGGCCCGGGCTCGTCCGGCTGTACGGGGTCCTCGTCCGGCTCGTCGCCCTCACCCTCACGGTGCTCCTCACCGCCGCGGCCTGCGAGGTCGCGCTCGATCTGACGGCCTGGCAGTGCGCCGGCACCGCGGCCTGCTCCGACGCGTACTCCTGGCTCGGCTTCCTCGCCGCCGAAAGCGGCGGCTGGTGGTCCGCGCCGGGGCGCCGGCTCGCCCTCGCCGCGCTCGTGCCGACGGCGCTCGTCGGTCTGCTCTGGTACCTGTCCAACCGGACCTGGAGCGCGTACGAGGCCCAGCGCCCGCCCACCGGCTACGACGCCCCCGTGTCGGAGCCGAAAGCCGACGCCCAGGCCGCCCCTCAAGCCGACACGGAGACCGCCGACCAGGAGGAGACCGGCCCCGCGAGCCCCACCCCCGCCGAGCTCCGCCCCGCCCTCGGCCGTCCCGGGTTCTGGTACGGGCGCCGCCTCGTCGCCCGGCTCCGGGGCGCGCACACCGCCGCCGGGTTCCTCACCGTCGCCGCGGCCCTCGTCACCGTCACCGCCCGCCACGACACGGGGGCGCGAGCGGCCGTCGGCCTCGCGCTCCAGGCCGCCCTCGTCGCCCTCGGCGCCGTCGTCCTCTGGGTCGTCTGCCGTCGGGGCCGCAGCGAGCGCCGTCTCGACCTGCGCGTCGAGCGGGCCCTCGTGTGCTGGCTGCCCGGGTCCGCCCTCGCCCTGCTCGTCCTCGCCGCCGTGCACGCCGGCTGGTCCCGTCCCGGCTGGGTCTCCAGCGGCACCCTCCCCGGGGACGCCGCCTTCGGCGCCCTCACCCTCGCCCAGGGCGGCCTCGTCGTCGCCCTCGGCGTGGTCGCCCTGCTCCTCCAGCGCCCCCACAGGGACCCGCGCACCGCGCTGCGCGGACTCGGCGGCCCCGCCGTCGCCATGCTCGCCTGCGCCCTCGCCGGCGTCATGTCCGGCGGCGTCGCGCAGCGCGTCGCCGACTGGCTCGACGGCCCCGGCGCGGGGCAGGGCACCCGGATCGGCCCGCCCGTGCTGCTGAGCTGGCAGGCGTCCGTGATCCCCGTGCTGCTCCTGCTGCTGCTCGCACCCGCCGCCCTCCTCGCCGTACGGACCGTGCTCGACGCGCGGCGGCTGCGGCCCGCCGTCGAGGCCGACTACGGCGCCGCGGGCGAACCGGACCCGGTCCGCACCGGACAGATCGCGGCCGGCCGGGCCCGCGCGGCGCTCACCGACTCCGCGCCCGTCCTCGTCGGCGTCGTCTCCGGCGCGACCCTGCTCCTCGGGGCCGCGTCCGTCGCCGGAGCCTGGGCCAGCGGAAACGTCCCGGGCCGGGCCTTCGACGGGGCCCACCCCGCGATCGCCTCCGCCGCCTCCGCGGCCCAGGCCCTCGGCTCCTGGATGATCGGCCTCGGCTTCCTGCTCTTCGTCACCTGGGGCCGCCGCGCCTACAGGGACGCCTCGGCCCGCCGCACCATCGGCATCCTCTGGGACGTCGGCACGTTCTGGCCGCGCGCCGCCCACCCCTTCGCCCCGCCCTGCTACGCCGAACGGGCCGTCCCCGACCTCACCTGGCGCATGAGCTCCTGGACCCGCGGCACCGGCGGCCGGCTCGTCATCTCCGGCCACTCCCAGGGCAGCGTCCTCGCCGCGGCCGCCGTCTGGCAGCTGCCGCCCGCCACCCGCGGCCGGGTCGCGCTCCTCACCTACGGCTCACCCCTGGAGCGGCTCTACGGGCGCTGGTTCCCCGCCTACTTCGGCCCCGAGGCGCTCCGGTCGCTCCACCGCACGGTCCACTGCTGGAGCAACCTCCACCGCGCCACCGACCCCATCGGCGGCCCCGTCCGCGTCCCCGCGGAGGCGGACCGGCCGGCCGTCGACGCGGACGTGCTGCTCGACCCGGTCGCGTACGGCCGCACCCGTGAACACCCGCTGCCGGAACCGATCCTGGGCCACTCCGACTACCAGGCGGACCCGGCGTTCGCCCTGTGGCGCTCCGCGCTCCTCGACCAGCTGCTGCCCGCCCTGCCCCGCCAGCGCGCGCCGAACGACGGCGGCCCTCAAGGCCCTCAAGACCGCCAAGACCGCCAAGATCGTCAGGGGAGTTCGGGAAGGTCCTCCGGATAGAGCAGGGTCAGGTCGTCCGTGCTCGGCTCGGCGAGCGCGGCGACCCGGCCCGCGTGCCGCTCCACCATCGACTCGAACGTCTGCCGCGCCGTACGGCCGTTGCCGAAGGCCGGGCCCTTGGGCAGCTTCGTGAAGTACGTGAGCAGCGCCTCGTCCGTGCCCGGCACGAGGCGGTACTCGTGGTCGTCGGCCTGCTGCCCCACGATCCGCAGGAGCTCGTCCGGTGCGTAGTCGCCGAAGCTGATGGTCCGTGAGAAGCGGGACGCCACACCGGGGTTGACGGTGAGGAAGCGCTCCATCTCCGCCGTGTATCCGGCGACGATGACGACCACCGCGTCCCGGTGGTCCTCCATCAGCTTCACGAGCGTGTCGATCGCCTCGCGGCCGAAGTCCCGCCCCGAGTCCTCGGGCGACAGCGCGTACGCCTCGTCGACGAACAGCACCCCGCCGCGCGCCCGGTCGAAGGCCTCCTGCGTACGGATCGCGGTCGAGCCGATGTGCTCGCCGACCAGGTCCACCCGGGAGACCTCCACCAGATGGCCCCGCTCCAGGACGCCGAGCGAGGCGAGGATCTCGCCGTAGAGCCGGGCCACGGTCGTCTTGCCGGTGCCGGGGTTGCCGGTGAAGACCAGATGACGGCGGACCGAGGCCGCCTTGAGGCCCGCCTCCTGACGCCGGCGACCCACCTCGATCATGTTGGTGAGCGTCCGCACCTCGTGCTTGACGCTCTCCAGGCCCACCAGGGCGTCCAGTTCGCCGAGGACGTCCTGCGAGGAGCGGGCCTCGGGCACCGGTACGACCGGCGCGGGGGCGGCGGCCGGCTGGGTACGGGGCACGGGGACCGATCCGAGGATCCCCGCCGACTGCGTGGCCGTCAGGACGGTGCCGCCGTCGGGCACGGAGGAGCGGACCGCGCTCTCGTCGCTGGTGCAGTCCTCCGCGACCGCGCCCTCCTCCGGGAACTCGTACCCGCCGCGCGCGCACCGCTCCGTACGGCACTTGCGCAGGCTCGTCCGGCAGCCGTCCGTCACGTGGAACCCGTATCCGCCGCTGCCCGTGACCCGGCAGCCGTGGAAGGAGCCGCGGCCCTCGGCCGACACGTAGAAACCGGCCTCGGCGGGCGAGGTGACCGTGCACCGGTCGATCGTGGGGTCGGCGCCCTTGGTGACGATGACCCCGGTCTGCACGGCGTCGATCGTGCACCCCGCCAGGGTGCCGCCGCTGCCGTGGTCCCGGAACCAGGCGCCCGTGGAGGCCTCCCGGATCCGGCAGTCGTCGAGCTGGGCCGTCGCCCCGTCGCTGACCGACACCGCCGTGTTCCGCACCTGCGACAGGTCGCTGTCGACCACGTCCACGCGCGAACCCCGGTCGAGGACGAACAGCGCGTCCGGCACGTCGTGCACCCGGCAGGCGTCGAGGACGACGCTCGCGCCGTCGCTCACCCACACCGCCGGGTAGTCGCCCGTACTGTCGTGGATCTCGCACTGGTTGGCGTCCACGCGCGTGCCCGGGTCCCACACCGACAGGCCGTTGCGGCCGAACCGGCGGACCGTCGAGCGGGTCAGGGTCAGCACCGAGCGAGAGCGCAGGTCGACCGCGTTCTCCGGGACGTCGTGGATGTCGCAGTCCGAGAGGGTGAGCACGGCGTCCGTGTCGAGGGTGATGCCGTCCGCCGACGTGCGGTGCACCGACGAGTCGGTGAGGTGCGCGGTGGCGCGCGCCGCGATCTGGATGCCGGCGCCCTTGATCTCGTACACCTCGCAGCCGATGCCCTCCAGGCCGCTGCCCTCGCCGGTGACGGCGATCCCGGCGCCGGAGGCGTGGTGCACGCGGCAGCGCTCCAGGCGCGGATGCGCCCCGCCGCGGACCGAGACGCCCGCCTGCCCGGCGGAGACCACCTCGCACTCCTCGAACACCCCGCCCGCGCCGTCGACCACCGAGATGCCGACCCCGGCCGGATTGTCGATCGTGCAGCGGCGGACCGTCGGGCGGGCGGCGCCCCGCACCTCGATCCCGGCGGCCGAGCGCGTCATGATCCGCAGGTCGAGCAGTTCGGGCGTGCCGTCCTCGACGAGCAGCGCGGGCGCGGCGACGTCCTGCCCCTCGATGTGCAGGTCCTGGACGGTGACGGAGGCGCGGACGGTCAGCGCCACCCCGTCCGGCGGCGCGATCCGCACCGAGCCGACCGACCCCTCGGGGCCGCGCAGGGTGATGGCCCGCCGCACGACCAGGTTCTCCCGGTAGGTGCCGGGCGCGACGGTGAGGACGTCCCCGTCGCTCGCGGCCTCCAGGGCGGCGGCGAGAGAGGCGTACTCACCCGTGCGGCGCCGCCACCGCGATGTGCCGGTGTGCGTCACCTGGACCGTGCCCTGTGCCATGGGTGTGCCCTGCCCCCGCCTGATGCCTCGCCGCTGTTCCGATGCCCCACCGTAGCGCGCGCGGTGGGTGGGGGTTGACGGGTCGTGAGGGCTTACTCGTACGGGTAGGTCGGCGGCGTCGGTACGGGTCAGCTGCCGGTGTCCGCGCGGCCCCAATCGGGGCCGGCCGAGGCCCACGCGCGGTCCAGGCGCGCGTACCGCCGCAGGACGAGACGGCGTACGGCGAGACGGCGGACGGTCTCCACCAGGAGGCCGGTGAGGAGCGCGGCCATCAGACCGGCGATGGTCGCGTGCGCGCGGGCCGTGCCCGCCGGCATCGGCGGCGACACCGGGCGCCCGTCCCGGTCGGTCCAGAGGGCGAAAGCGTCGCCCGGCGAGGAGTGCCGCCTCGCCGTGGGCACCGTTCCCGTCCGGGGCGTGCCGTCCGGGGCGGTCCAGCGCGCCACCACGGACCGGCGCAGCCGCTCCTCCCCGGCGGTCTCGGTCGTACGGGGGCCGCTCGTGGGTCCGTCGGCGAGGTGCACGACCCGGGCCGTCGTCGGCAGTCGCTGCTCCGCCTGCGCGCGGACCGCGCGCTGGAGCGAGCCGTGAGCGGACGAGCCCGCGGCCCAGCCGACCAGGGGCACGAGGAGGCAGAGGAGCGCGGCGGCCGTGAAGGCGATCCACGCCTCGACCAGATCCGTGGTCCGGCGCAGGGGATTACGCCGCCAGCGCCAGACTCCGGTGGCTGCGCGCACCTCAGGACCCCCTCGTTGTCGGCCGCTCCTCCAACGAGTGTGCCCCGGGGACGCGTTCCCCGCCTGTCGGGCCGCCGGGAACGCGCGCGTGTCAGTCGAGGATCTTCACGGGGTCGCCGACCCGGACCGTGCCGCGGTGCTCGGGGACGAGGTTCTGGCCGAAGAAGACACGGCCGTCGCGCTTGCGGTGCAGGGCGAGGGAGCGCAGCGGCTCCTTGCCGCGTTCGGCGGTGAGCTGGTTCGTCGTGGTGACGACACAGCGCCCGCAGGGCCGGGTGACGCGGAAGGTGACCTCGCCGACGGCGAGCCGGGTCCAGCCGTCCTCCGCCCACGGCTCGGTCCCCTCGATCACGAGGTTCGGCCGGAAGCGGTTCATCGGCAGGGGGCCCTCGTGGGCGTGGTCGCCGGCCGCGATGAGGGAGTTGAGGGTGTCGAGCGAGGCCGTGGTGGCGGCGAGGAGGGGATAGCCGTCCGCGAAGCTCACCGTCTCGCCGGGCAGCGCGTAGTCCGGGTCGACCGGCCGCCGGTGCTCGGGCGCGTCCATGTGCACGAGCCGGGCGTCCGTCTCCAGGTACGCGGAGAGCCAGGCGGCCACCTCACCGCCGGCCGGGACCGCCTCCACGAACTTGTCGAAGATCTCCACCGTGAGCGTGGTCGTGGGGGCCGGCACCTCGACCTTCAGCTCCGCGTGACCCGGCGCGGACAGCACGATGCCGCCGTCCGCCGAGAGCTCCGCCGTGGCCAACGCCATCCGGGGGTGACGGCGTTGGGTCACGACCTTGCCCGCGGCGTCGACGACGGTCCAGCGACGGTCCCCGGCGAGCCCCCAGGGCTCCACCTCGGCCTCCCTGGGGCTCAGCGCGCGCATGGCCTTCACCGGGTGGACGTGGACGGAGCGGAGTGCAGGATCGGACATGACGTCATCCTGCCAGCCGCTCCGGACCTCGTCGGCCGGTGGGTCCGACCCCGGTCAGTAGCCCCCGCCCTGGTAGGGGCGGTTGTAGGGGTCCTGGTACATCGCCGGTGCCGGGGCCGGGACGGGCGCCGGAGCCGGTACGGGCCGCGGGGCGGCCGGGCGCATCGCCTCGTACCCCTGGGCGGCCGGGCGGGGCTGCTGCGGGTACCCGCCGCCCTGGTAGCCGCGCGGGGCGACCGGCTGCTGCGGGATGTACGGGGTGGGGGCGTGCTGGAGCGGTACGGGGGCCATCTGCGGGGAGGGCTGCGGATAGCCGTACCCACCGCCGTAGGCGGGGGCGGGGTGCGGGGTGGGCGCCGCCGGAAGGGCGGGCAGGGCCGCGGGGAGCGCCGGCAGATAAGAACCGCTTCCGGGGAAGCTGCCGGTGTCGTAGGCGGCGGGCACTCGGATCGGGGCGATCTGAGGCGTGCCCCGCTCCGCGACCAGGGAGTCGTAGATCGGGGTGTCCGGGAAGGACGGCGCGGTGTGGTAACCGCCTCCATAGGTGGAGCGGGGGGAGGTCATGGCACATAAGTTAAGCCCACGATGTGCTGGATGGGGAGACTGATTAGAGGGTTGTTTGACGGGCTTCGCGAAGAGGTGGATCCCCAATCCGAGCGAACGTGACAAAAACGGGCGGCGCGCGGCCCCAAGATCGTGTAAAAGCCGAGTTCGGAGGGGGTTACCGGCGGGTTGTGGCCCTGCGAGGCCCCCGGCGTACCCCGGCGTGAAGAACACATAAAGAAAAGGTGCCGGGAAGGCGTGTAAGAAGTGATCATGGGCATGCTTAGGCGTCAATCCGAGGGAACGGGGGGCGACGCGCACGCGCCGAATTGACGGCGCTACTCCCCGTGTCGGGAAACGTAATTGCCGGCGTACGTGCGTCCCTTCCACGCCGAGCCCCGGCCGCGGTAGTGCTGCACGGCGGAGTCCACGGTCATCAGGAGATAGAGCAGCGCGGTGAAGGGGAGCAGGGGCGCGAGCCACAGCGGCTGCCGGTAGTAGCGCAGCATCGGCACGTACGTCCCCGCCATCACCGCCCAGGCCGCACCCCCGGCCCACGCCGCCACCGCGTCCCGCGTCACCGCGCCCGCCGCCAGGGCCACCGGCGGCACCAGATAGACCACCACCAGACCCGCCACCGTCCCCGCGAGCACCAGCGGGCTGTACCGCAGCTGCGCGTACGCGCTCCGCGACACCATCCGCCACAGCTCCGCGAGGCCCGGGTAGGGGCGGATGCTGTCGACCCGCTCCGCGAGCCCCAGCCAGACCCGCCCGCCCGCCCGCCGAACCGCCCGCGCCAGCGACACGTCGTCGATCACCGCCCGCCGGATCGCCTCCGGCACACCGGCCGCCACCGCCGTCTCCGTCCGCAGCAGCACGCAGCCGCCCGCCGCGGCCGTCGCGCGGGGCCGCGCGCGGTTGATCCAGCGGAAGGGGTAGAGCTGCGCGAAGAAGTAGACGAACGCCGGCACGACCAGCCGCTCCCACGGGCTCGCGACGCGCAGCCGGGCCATCTGCGAGACCAGGTCCAGGTCGTTCGCCCGCGCCGCCGCGACGAGCAGCCGCAGACTGTCGGGCTCATGGGCGATGTCCGCGTCCGTCAGGAGCAGGAACTCCGGCTCACGCGCGCGTGCCAGGGCGACACCGTGCCGCAGCGCCCACAGCTTCCCCGTCCAGCCGGGCTCCATCTCACCCGGCTCCACGACGGTCAACGGCAGGCCACCGTGCCGCGCGCCCAGCTCGGCGGCGAGCCGTCCGGTGCCGTCCGTGCTCCCGTCGTCGACGAGGATCACCTCGGCCTCGCCGGGATAGTCCTGCGCCAACAGCGACGGCAGGCTCAGGGGCAGCACCTCGGCCTCGTCCCGCGCCGGTACGACGACGACCACCCGTGGCCACCCGCCCCCGGCGGCCACGTTCCGGCCCGTTTCGACCGGCGGCAGGCGCTGGTCCGTCCGCCAGAAGAAGCCCTGGCCGAGCAGCAGCCAGAACCAGGCGGCCAGGGAAGCGATCGCGAACCAGGCGAGGGTGCTCATTCGCCGCAGTCTGCCCCAGATCGCCGGGTGTGCGAGGCCCATCGGCTAGGGTGACCGGGTGAAGATCGCGCTCATGGATTCCGGAATCGGCCTGCTCCCGGCGGCAGCCGCAGTGCGCCGGCTGCGGCCGGACGCGGATCTGCTGGTCTCCAACGACCCCGACGGCATGCCGTGGGGTCCGAGGACCGCCGAGGACCTCACCGAGCGCGCCCTCGCGGTCGCCCTCGCCGCCGCCGAGCACAGCCCCGAAGCGCTCATCGTGGCCTGCAACACGGCCAGCGTGCACGCCCTGCCCGCCCTGCGCGCCGCACTCGAACCGGGCATCCCCGTCATCGGCACCGTCCCCGCCATCAAGCCCGCCGCCACCGGCGGCGGCAAGGTCGCGATCTGGGCCACCCCGGCGACCACCGGCAGCGCCTACCAGCGCGGACTCATCCGCGAGTTCGCGGACGGCGCCGAGGTCACCGAGGTGCCCTGCCCGGGGCTCGCCGACGCCGTGGAGTACGGCGACCGGGACGCCGTGGACCTGGCCGTCGCCGCGGCCGCCGCCCTCACCCCGGCGGACGTCCGCGCCGTCGTCCTCGGCTGCACCCACTACGAGCTGGTCGAGGAGCGCATCCTCGCCGCCCTGGAGGCGCGCGGCCGGGCCGGCCTGCCGCCCCTCGTCTTCCACGGCTCCGCCGACGCCGTCGCCGCGCAGGCGCTGCGCCGGATCGGCGCCGAGCCCGCGCCCGACGCGGACCCCACCGGCGGCCTCACCGTCCTGCTCAGCGGCCGGCCGGGACAGCTCCCCGCCACCGCCCTCGGCTACGCCGAAGGCCGTCTCCTCGCGAACCCCGCGCCCGCTCACTGACCGTGAGGGAGTGACCGCTCTCCGGCGCGCTGTTTCGCACGATGCTGGGTACGCTTCCTGACATGAGGCAGTACCCCCGGGACCAGCACGCCGACAAGCGGAAGCCCGCCGTCTGGACCGGCCGCGCCACCAACCGCCTCCAGTGGCTGGCGGCCGCCGCCGGTGCCGCCTGCATGGCCCTCGGCATCACCATCGCCGTCGAGTCGGCCTGGACCTCGGGCATCGCGGCCCTCCTCATGGCGGTGATCGGCTGCGTCGCGGCCGGACTCCTCGTCCTCTTCGGCACGCTCGCCTTCGTCCACGTGGCCGTCAAGGTCGACGACCGCGCCATGGAGGTCCGCTGCGGCCACATCGGCCTGCCGCGCTGCCGCATCCCCCTCTCCCATGTCGTCGGCGCCGACTTCGCCCCGAGCGTGACACCGCGCCAGTGGGGCGGCTGGGGCTACCGCTGGCGCCCCGAGAAGGGCACGGCGGTGATCGTCCGGCGGGGCGAGGCGCTGGTCCTGCGCCTGGGTGACGGCCTTACGTTCACGGTCACGGTCGACGACGCCGAGTCAGCGGTACGGGTCATCCGCGACCGCCTCCGCCACCCGGCCCCGCCGGGTCCGCCCGCCCCGACGGGCGTCTGAGCCCCGGTGCTCCCCACCCGCGGGCGGCGACGGGACGACCCCGGTCACCCGGCTCGTACCTGCCTCGGTGTCGACAGGGACGCCCCGTAGACTCCGCAAGGTGAGCGCCACCATCAGCACCCCCGCACCCACCCCCGCGTCCGGAACCGACGGCTCGCCCGCGCCGGTTTCCCCGCTGCGACGGTTCGTGCGGCCCGCGACGGCCCTGCTGTCCGGGCTCCTGCTCTTCCTGAGCTTCCCGCCGCGCCCCCTGTGGTGGCTCGCCCTGCCCGCCTTCGCGCTGCTCGGCTGGACCTTGCGGGGTCGCCGCCTCCGCGCCGGTTTCGGTCTCGGCTACCTGGCCGGTCTCGGCTTCATGCTCCCGCTGCTCGTCTGGACCGGCGCGGAGGTCGGCCCGGTGCCGTGGGTCGCCCTCGCCTCGATCGAGGCGCTGTTCGTCGCCGCCGCCGGTCTCGGCATCGCGGCTGTCTCCCGGCTTCCGTGGTGGCCCTTCTTCGCGGCCGGGGTGTGGATCCTCGCCGAGGCGGCACGCGCGCGCGTGCCCTTCGGCGGCTTCCCCTGGGGCAAGATCGCCTTCGGGCAGGCGGACGGCGTCTTCCTGTCGCTCGCCGCCGTCGGCGGCACTCCCGTGCTCGGCTTCGCGGTCGCCCTGTGCGGCTTCGGTCTGTACGAGGCGTACCGGCAGTTCCGCGCCGCTCGCGCCACCGGCACCGTCCCGCGCGGCCCGCTCGCCGTCGCCGCGCTCTCCGTGCTCCTCCCGGTGACCGGCGCGGTCGCCGCGCTGCCCCTCGTCGACGACTCGGCCGAGGACGGCACCGCCACCGTCGCCGCCGTCCAGGGCAACGTGCCCCGCCTCGGCCTCGACTTCAACTCCCAGCGCCGCGCCGTCCTCGACAACCACGCCGCGCGGACCCACGAGCTCGCCGAGGCCGTCAAGGCGGGTCGTGAGCCGCAGCCCGACTTCGTCCTGTGGCCGGAGAACTCCTCGGACATCGACCCGTACGCGAACCCGGACGCGGCCGACGTCATCGACGGCGCCGTCCAGGCCATCGGGGTGCCCACGGTGATCGGCGCGGTCATCTCCCCGCCGACCGGCAAGCTCCGTAACACCCTCATCGAATGGGACCCGGAGCGCGGCCCCGTGGCCACCTACGACAAGCGGCACGTCCAGCCCTTCGGCGAGTACATCCCGATGCGGTCCATCGTCCGGCTCTTCAACAGCAACGTCGACCGGGTCAGCCGCGACTTCGGCCCCGGTTCGAAGGTCGGCGTCTTCGACCTCGCCGGGACCAAGGTCGGCCTCGCCACCTGCTACGAGGCGGCCTTCGACTGGGCCGTGCGCGACACGGTCACCCATGGCGCCCAGCTCATCACCGTCCCCAGCAACAACGCCACCTTCGGCCGCAGCGAGATGACCTACCAGCAGCTCGCCATGTCCCGGGTGCGGGCCGTCGAGCACAGCCGGTCGGTCGTCGTGCCCGTCACCAGCGGGGTCAGCGCCGTGATCCGCCCCGACGGCGAGATCGTCGCGCAGACGAAGATGTTCACCCCCGACGTCCTGGTCGAGGAGGTGCCGCTGCGCTCCTCGCTCACCCCGGCGACCCGCATGGGCACCCTGCCCGAGGCCCTGCTCGTGGCACTCGCGGCCGCCGGCCTCGGCTGGTCGGCCTTCCGCTCCGTACGCGCCCGGCGCCGGGCCCGGACCGCGGATGATCCGATGATCTAGGGTCGGAGCCATGGCTACCCCTGACTTCATCCGTACGCTGCGCGAGACGGCCGGACACCAGCTCCTCTTCCTGCCGGGCGTGAGCGCCGTCGTCTTCGACGACCGGGGCCGGGTCCTGCTCGGCCGGCGGTCGGACAACGGGATGTGGGCGGTCATCGGCGGCATCGTCGAGCCCGGCGAGCAGCCCGCCGACTGCGCGGTGCGCGAGGTGTACGAGGAGACCGCCGTGCACTGTGTGCCGGAGCGGATCCTGCTCGTGGAGACCCTGCGCAAGCCCGTCGTCTACCCCAACGGCGACACCTGCCAGTACATGGACGTCGCCTTCCGCTGCCGCGCCGTGGGCGGAGAGGCCCGCGTCAACGACGACGAGTCGACCGAGGTCGGCTGGTTCGAGGTGGACGACCTGCCGGAGATGAAGCGCTTCTCGTACCTCCGGATCGAGAAGGCGCTCGCCGACGACCCCACATGGTTCCGCACCACAGAGAACAGCTGAACTATGGGCGGGGACCACATCGGTGGGGGAGTGGCCCGTTCATAGGGTGCGGAGCATGAGCGCCCCCATCACCGCCCTAGGCTCCGGCCCCGGCTCCGAGTCCGGATCCACGTCCGGATCCGTGTCCGGATCCGTCTCTGTCGCCGGCTCCGCCTTCGCCTCCCCCACCCCGTTGCCCGGGGTCGTCGCCCTCGACCTCACCGGCCGCACCGCGCTCGTCACCGGCGCGGCCAGCGGCATCGGGCGTGCCTGCGCGCTGCGGCTCGCCGCCGCCGGGGCCCGGGTCAGAGCCGTCGACCGGGCGGCCGAGGGCCTGGAGACCCTGGCCGGGGAGGCCGGCCGCCTCCCCGGGAGCGTCGAACCCCGACTCCTCGACCTCACCGACCTGGACGCGGCCGAGGGCGCCGCCGCAGGGGCCGACATCCTCGTGAACAACGCGGGACTCCAGCTCGTCCGCCCCATCGAGGACTTTCCGCCGGACGTCTTCCACACCGTGCTCACGGTCATGCTGGAGGCCCCCTTCCGCCTCATCCGGGGCGCGCTGCCGCACATGTACGCCCAGGGCTGGGGGCGGATCGTCAACCTGTCCTCCGTACACGGCCTGCGCGCCTCCGCCTTCAAGTCCGCCTATGTGGCCGCCAAACACGGCCTGGAAGGCCTCTCGAAGACCGCCGCCCTCGAAGGCGCCCCGCACGGCGTCACCTCCAACTGCGTCAATCCCGGCTACGTACGCACGCCGCTCGTCGAGCGGCAGGTCGCCGACCAGGCCGCCGCCCACGGCATCCCGCCGGAGCGTGTGCTCTCCGAGGTGATGCTCAAGGACTCGGCACTGAAGCGGCTCATCGAACCCGAGGAGGTCGCCGAGGCCGTCCTCTACCTCTGCACCCCGCAGGCCTCGTTCATCACCGGCACCTCGCTCACCCTCGACGGCGGCTGGACCGCCCACTGAGGGACGCCCCTGCGGAGGCCGCGCTGAAGGTTGTCCACAGGGGTGGTGCGACCACACGTTCGGCAGGTATCCCTGTGTCCATGTCCCACGAACACGTCTCCTACCTGGAACTCCTCGCCCGAGGAGCCGCGGCGGAGGCCTACGACCGGCCCGTGCTGCTCGCCCGTGCGAGCGGCGCGGGCCCCGAGGCGCTGGCCGAGCTGGAAGAGGCCAAGCTGCTCGCCCTGCGCGTCCGGGCCGAGCTGGAGGGGCGACGGCGCCGCGAGGCGGAGCTCTCCGCGCTCTTCGAGACCGCCCACGACCTCGCGGGACTCCGCGACCTGGACGCCGTGCTGCGCGCGATCGTCCAGCGCGCCCGCTCGCTCCTCGGCACCGAGGTCGCCTATCTGAGCCTCAACGACCCGGCCGCCGGCGACACCTACATGCGGGTCACCGAGGGCTCCATCTCCGCGCGCTTCCAGCAGGTGAGGCTGGGCATGGGCGAGGGGCTCGGCGGACTCGTCGCCCAGACCGCCCGCCCGTACGTCACGGACGACTACTTCGACGACGCGCGTTTCCAGCACACCCGGACGATCGACACGGCCGTACGGGACGAGGGCCTCGTCGCCATCCTCGGCGTGCCGCTCAGCCTCGGCAGCCAGGTCATCGGCGTCCTCTTCGCCGCCGACCGCAGGGCCAGGGTCTTCGAACGGGAACAGGTCGCGCTGCTCTGCTCCTTCGCCGCGCACGCCGCCGTCGCCATCGACACGGCCAACCTCCTCGCCGAGACCCGCTCGGCCCTCGCGGAGCTGGAGCGGGCCAACGACATCATCCGCGAGCACAGCGGTGTCATCGAGCGGGCCTCCGAGGTCCACGACCGGCTCTCCGAGCTCGTCCTGCACGGCGGGGGCGTCCACGACGTGGCCCACGCGGTCTCCGAAGTCCTCGGCGGCACGGTCGAGTTCACCGCGGCGGACGCCGGATCCGTCCGCCGCGCCGAGGGCCACGCCGTCCGCGAGGGCGACGACTGGGTGGCCGCCGTCTCCGCCGGAGGAGAGACCCTCGGCGCCCTCGTCCTCCGCGGCCGGCCCGACCTCGACCCCGTCGACCAGCGGACCCTGGAGCGGGCCGCGCTCGTCACGTCCCTGCTGCTGCTCGCCCGCCGCTCGGCGGGCGAGGCCGAACAGCGCGTACGGGGCGAACTCCTCGACGACCTCCTCGACGCCCCCGACCGCGACCGCCGCCTGCTGCGCGAGCGCGCCGCCCGGCTCCGTACCGACAGCGACGCACCCCACGTCGTGCTCGCCGCCCGCATCGACCGGGCGGGCGGCGCGGCCGACACCGACGCCGGCCGCCGGGAGAGCGCCGACCGGCGGCGCCTCGGGGCGGCCGCCTCGCACCTCGCCGCCACCCGGCACGGACTCGCCTCCGCGCGCGACGGCGGCACGGTCCTGCTGCTGCCGCTCGGCCCCGGCGAGAGCGCCGCCGAGCTGGCCCGCCAGACCGCCCGCCACCTCGGCGGCACCCTGCGCGAGCCGGTCACCGTCGGCGCCTCAGCCCCCGTACGCGCGCCCCTCGACCGCCCGGACCAGGTCGCCGTCGCGTACGAGGAGGCCCGCCGCTGCCTCGACGCGCTCCGGCTCCTGCACCGCTCCGGCCAGGGCGCGGCCGCCGAGGACCTGGGCTTCCTCGGGCTGCTTCTCGCGGACAGCCGGGACATCGACGGCTTCGTCGACCGGACCGTGGGCCAGGTCGTCGCGTACGACCGCCGCCGCGGCACCGATCTCGTACGCACCCTGGACGCGTACTTCGCGAGCGGCATGAGCCCGGCCCGTACCAAGGACGAACTCCACGTGCACGTCAACACGGTGGCACAGCGCCTGGAACGGGTCGGCCGGCTTCTCGGCCCCGACTGGCAGTCCCCGGCCCGCGCCCTGGAGATCCAACTGGCCCTGCGCCTGCACGCGCTCGCGGCGGCGGTCCCGGAAAAGTGACGAGCGAAGAGCCTCGTGCCCCGCCGGGAGTGAGCGGACCACGAGGCTCTGCGACATGCGACATGCGACATGCGCTGTTCGACGACCGTCAGACGTCGGCACCGACGCGGGACTCCCGGGGGGTCCGCTCCTCGATCTCGCCGAGGTCGCGGTCGCGGGTCTCCTTGGCGCAGGCGATGGCGACGACCGTGAGCAGGGCGGCGGCGATCACGTACAGGGCGATCGGGGTCGAGTTGCCGTAGTCGGCGAGCAGCGCGGTCGCGATGAGCGGCGCCGGGGCGCCGGCGGCCACGGAGGAGAACTGGGCGCCGATGGAGGCGCCGGAGTAGCGCATCCGGGTGGCGAACATCTCGGAGAAGAAGGCGGCCTGCGGTGCGTACATCGCCCCGTGGAGGACCAGGCCGACGGTCACGGCGAGCAGCAGGGAGCCGAAGGTGCCCCGGTCGATGAGCGTGAAGAACGGGAACATCCAGGCACCGACACCGATCGCGCCGATCAGGTACACGGGACGGCGGCCCAGCCGGTCGGAGAGCGCGCCCCAGAGCGGGATCACCGCGAAGTGGACGGCGGAGCCGATGAGGACGGCGTTGAGGGCGGTCTGCTTGCTCAGACCGACCTGGGTGGTCGCGTAGACGAGGATGAAGGCGGTGATGACGTAGTACGAGATGTTCTCGGCCATGCGGGCGCCCATGGCGATGAGCACGTCCCGCCAGTGGTGGCGCAGAACCGCGACCAGCGGCAGCTTCTCGACCTGTCCGCCGACCGCCTTGCGCTCCTCGGCGGCTGCGAGGGCGGCCTTGAAGACGGGCGACTCGTCGACGGAGAGGCGGATCCAGAGACCGACGATCACGAGGACGCCGGAGAGCAGGAAGGGTATGCGCCAGCCCCAGGAGACGAACGCGGCGTCCGAGAGCAGCGCGGTGAGCGCGGACAGCACACCGGTCGCGAGCAACTGCCCGGCCGGCGCACCGGTCTGCGGCCACGAGGCCCAGAACCCGCGCCGCTTCGCGTCCCCGTGCTCGGACACGAGGAGCACGGCCCCGCCCCACTCACCACCGAGCGCGAACCCCTGCACGAGGCGCAGGACGGTCAGCAGCACCGGCGCGGCGGAGCCGACGGTCGCGTGGGTCGGCAGAAGCCCGATGGCGAACGTCGCCCCACCCATCAGAAGCAGGCTCAGCACGAGCAGCTTCTTCCGCCCGAGCCGGTCCCCGTAGTGCCCGAACACCAGCGCCCCGAGCGGCCGGGCGGCGAACCCGACGGCGTACGTCAGGAAGGACAGCAGGGTCCCGACCAGCGGATCGGACTCGGGGAAGAACAACTTGTTGAACACGAGCGCCGCGGCGGACCCGTACAAGAAGAAGTCGTACCACTCGATGGTGGTGCCGATGAGGCTGGCGGCGACGATGCGCTTCAGGGATCCGGGTGGCGTCGGGGAGGGAGTTGCGGCGGCCATGTGCACCACTTCCAGGCAAGTGCGGGGACGATTCGGTGTCGCCATACCGTAGGAAGGCGCAGGTCAGGGTCGTATGTGGTGGGACACCATAGTTCAGGCCGCTCGTGTGCACCCAGCCTCCATGGCCTGCCGTCCTGCCCCTGCCGAAGGCCCGCGAGGGGCCTGGGGATGGAATGTCCGGGTTGCACTGATCGGGCACGCTTTGGTGGTGCGGTGGTGACTCCCGTGCTGACCTTGGGCTGACTACGCTGCGTTGAACTCCGACATCCGACGCGCATTGTCAGACAGGATTTAGAAGGTCTGCGCCCGCACCAACACGTCGCCGGCAGCCGTGCGGTAGTAGAGCACGGACCGTCCCGCACGGCGGCGGCCGACCAGCCCGGCGCCCAGGAGCACCTTGAGGTGGCGGCCCACCGAGCCGAGACCCTGGCCCGTCATCGCCACCAGGTGCGTCGTGCTCATGGGGCTGTCCAGAAGCACCAGCACGCTCGCCCGCCCGGCACCGATCAGCGTGGCCAGGCCCTCCGGGGTGGCTGCGCGCTCCGGGTCCGCCAGTGCGCCCGAACACGGGTACACCACGGCGTTGCGGAGCACCGCCCCGTGGGAGTCCGGCCGGTCTCTGGAGATCCATCCCCTGCGCGGCGTGACCGGCACGAACAGCAGCTGCGATCCCTTCAGCTGCCGGGGTGGGAAGTCGCGGGCGTTGATCTGCAGGCGGTTGCCGCCCAGCCACTGCATCTCCGGATGCATGTCGTCCAGTGCCGCTGCCCACCCCGCCCGGCTCAACTGGCTCGTACGCGCGACGACGTCGGCTTCGATGACGCGTCGCCGCCGCGGCCAGTCGGACGCCACGGTCTCCCGCCACACCCATTCCAGCAGGTCGGCGAGGCGTCCCGGCACATCTGCGCGCAGCAAAGGGCCGGGCAGTGGTCCGCGGTGAGCGATCTCGAGGTCGGTGCGGGCGGTGTCGGACGGTGTCTCGCGGATCCGTGCGACCTCGTCGTAGAACTGCGCACCGTACGGTGTCGCGTCCTCTCGGGACGGCACCGGTGTCAGGAAGTCGGCGATCCAGCGGTGTCTGCCCAGGGCGACGCGCACCAGCAGGCCTGTGACCGGATCGGCGGCCAGTCGTGCCCGGTAGGCAGGTGCGTGGCTGTCCAGCCAGCGGCGCTCGGCGGGATGCGCGGGTGAGCCCCTCTCCAGGGCCATCAGGCTCGCTGTTGTCTCGCAGAGAGGCGATACGACGAACCGGCTGCTCGCGAGCGTATCCGCGTTGACTTCCCACCAGCCCAATTGTTTCGCCTCCCCGCGAAACATTAACTCCGCCTCCGACCGCCTGACGACACTGCGGCCATGCGCACGTACCAGGAGCTTTTCAAGACCCCGGAGTTCACCCCGCTGTTCGCGGCCTTCGCCTCACACGTGGCGGCCCAGACGGTGAGCAGAATGGCCGTGGGGACGCTCGTCTACGGTGCGACCGGATCGCCGCTCCTCGCCGCCCTCAGCATGTTCGGCCCGTTGTTGGCGCAGATGATCGGCGCGAGTGTTCTGCTGTCGGCGGTGGACCGCCTGCCGCCGCGCGCCGCGACCGTCGGCCTGGCGCTCTTCTTCGCCGCGGCCACCACCACCCTGGCCCTGCCCGGCCTCCCCATGGGGGCGTTCTTCGCGATCCTGTCGGTACAGGGCATGCTCGGCTCGGTCGGCGGCGGAGTGCGCTACGGACTGCTTACCGAGATCCTCCCCGCAGAGGGCTATCTGCTCGGCCGTTCGGTGCTCAACATGTGCGCGGGGAGCCTGCAGATCTGCGGGTACGCCGTCGGCGGCGTACTCGTCAACGTCCTGGCGCCGCGCGGGGCCCTGCTCATCGGCGCCGCCCTCTTCGTCGTCTCCGCGGCCGTCGCCCGCATCGGTCTCGCGAGACGGCTCCCGCGCGCACAAGGCCGTCCCTCCGCGAGCGAGACCTGGCGGACGAACGCGCGCCTGTGGGCCGCGAAGCCGCGGCGCCGCGTCTACCTCGCCCTGTGGGTGCCCAACGGACTCGTCGTCGGCTGCGAGTCCCTCTTCGTCTCCTACGCACCACACCACGCGGGGCTCCTGTTCGCCTCCGCCGCGGTGGGCATGCTGGCGGGGGACACCGTGACCGGCCGCTTCCTGCCCGCGAACTGGCGCGACAGGCTCGGTGCGCCGCCACTGCTGCTGTTGCTCGCCGCCCCATATCTGATCTTCTTCCTGCACCCGGCGCTGCCCGTGGCACTCGCCGCCGTGACCGTGGCCTCGACCGGCTTCTCCGCCAACCTTCTGCTCCAGGAACGCCTGATGTCCCTGACCCCGAGCGAGCTGACGGGTCACGCTCTCGGACTGCACCACTCAGGGATGTTCACCATGCAGGGCATCGCCGCAGCGGTCGCAGGCGGCATTGCGCAACTCACCTCACCCGCGACCGCCATGACGGTGATGGCCGCCGCTTCCGCCGCGGTCACCCTCGCCCTCACACCCGGGCTCCGGAGCATCGGACCGGTGGCCGGAGCGCTGCCGGCCGAAGCTGACGGCGGGCGCGAACTTGCCGACACGAACAAGGGGTCGAGCACCTGAGTCGTGACATCGCCACCCGCTATGACAAGACCCCTCAGAGCTACCTCGCCGACCTCCATCTCCGCCCCTCAATCATCTGGGTCAAGGACTTCACACGGACTGTCCCCAGATGCGGCCCACGTGGATGACCACGATGGTGATGGTGGCCTCGGTGATCTCGTACAGGACCCGATAACGCCCGACGGGCATCCGGCGCAGGTCGGGAAGCCGTACTCGGTACTGCCTGCGGGACAGGGGCTGGGCGAAGATCCGCGCCCACCAGAGCCACGCCGCGTGAACCTGACGGCAGTCCTCGACCATGCCGCGCTGATCGCGCTGTACAGGCTGACCCGTTCTTCACCGGGCTGGACATCGAGGCATCTCGTGACCCACCCCCTCCGGCTGTCGGGCAACCAGTACGGCATCGCCCCATCAAGTTCTGTAGCGTCCAGGGTGGTGTGCTGTCCGTGCACTACGCGGGGAGGGGGATACATGCGCATTCTGGTGGGCTTGTCGGGTGTGATTCTCGCAGCGCTTCTGCTCTGGGTGAGCTGGCTCGTGGCCCGCAAGGGCGTGCGCCTGTTTCATGAGACCCGTGAAGCCCTGCGCGGCACAGCCGGCGTCGTCGGTACCTGCGTAAGTTCTGGTACCTCTCGCCACCTCTATCGCTTCACCACACCGGACGGCGGGAGCCACCACGCCTATGTACCGCGCACCTCGGATGACGACCGGCGCAAGGTCGGCTCGCGTGCGCGTCTTCGTTACCGGACGACCGATCCCAAGGCCGTCTCGTTCGCAGTCGTCGATCTCGTGGCCATGCCGGTCGTCACTACTGCGGCCTTCCTTCTCGCGGGGGCACTCGCGACGGGCGGACTGGTCCTGACATTCTTGGCGTACGCGGACATCACCGGCCAGTGAGGCAGGGCCGGCCCTGACCGGATCAGACATCCCACCCCGCCCCACCCAGACGCCATGAGCTCGGTTAGGGGCCGATGCCGGCCCGAAACGGTCGCGTGATGGCGCAGGGAAGTCTTTTCGGATGCCGTCTCCCGTGGTACCTGGGTGCCGCTCGGGGTAGACGCGGGACGTGAGTGATCCGGAATCTCAGCGGCAGGAAGCAGAGGACCTGCTCTCCGGCCTGAGCGTGGACGACCGTCGGCCGGAGCAGCCGATACTGCTGGATGCCTCCGGCGCGCCAATCCGTACGTGGCAGGAGAACTATCCGTACGACCGCAAGATCAGGCGCCGAGAGTACGAGCGGACGAAGCGGGTGCTGCAAATCGAGCTTCTGAAGCTGCAGCACTGGGTGCAGGGCACGGGTGCACGGCTGGTGGTGATTTGCGAGGGCAGAGACGCGGCGGGCAAGGGCGGGACGATCCAGCGGTTCACCGAGCGGCTCAACCCCCGTGGGGCACGGATCGTCGCCCTGAACAGGCCGACCGAGCGGGAAGAGAGCCAGTGGTACTTCCAGCGGTACATCGCCCATCTGCCGGCAGCGGGTGAGATCGTCTTCTTCGACCGTTCCTGGTACAACCGGGCCGGAGTCGAGAAAGTCATGGGCTTTTGCACCCCGGAGCAGTGCGATCTGTTCCTGCGGCAGTGTCCGGCCTTCGAAGCGATGCTCGTGGAGGACGGGATCGCGCTGGTCAAGTTCTGGTTCTCGGTCTCCCGCGCCGAGCAGCGCACCCGTTTCGCGATCCGGCAGGTCGATCCGGTGCGGCAATGGAAGCTGTCGCCCACGGACCTGGCCTCTTTGGACCTGTGGGACGCCTATACCACCGCGAAGATCGCCATGTTCCGTGCGACGGACACCGATCACGCGCCGTGGACGGTGGTCAAGAGCAACGACAAGCGGCGGGGTCGGCTGGAGGCCATGCGGAGCTTGCTGTGGCGTCTTGAGTACAAAGGTAAAGACGAAGAGATGATCGGCCGTCCCGACCACCTCGTCGTGGGTGCCGCCGACACGCTCCTCGAGCCCGGTGAGGAGCCTTCCGACCTCTCACCCACCCCACTGGCAGGGCAGACCATCGGCCCCGGCGTGCACCCCCACCCAAAGCACCCCTGACACACGAGGCGAATCGGCGTACTCGCCCTCGAACCCTGGACCCCGAGGCCACGCGCGGTCGGTCGGACACTGCGGTCGGACTCGTCGGCGGCGAGACCGTGCTGACCGGGCAGCGGCACCGTCGGGTGGGGCGCCGGCTCCTCTCGGTGCTTTTCAGCGGTTCCGCCGACCGCGGCGCACGAGGAGAACGATGAGGAGGGCGATCCCCGCTGAAAGCAGTGGGGGCCATGTGGATCCTGCCGCGTGCGCCGCGTGAGCAGCCTTTTCACGGACCGCGTCGGGGGTTTTGTCGGCTGCGAGGTGTCCGGCTCGGGATGCGGTGTCGCGGACGTGCGCTGCGGTTTGGGTCGCTGTGTGCAGGAGAGGCTCGGGTGTCTTGCTCTTTGCCAGCTCAGTCGTATGGGCAGCCTTCTCACGGACCTGGGCGGTGGCCTGTTTGGCTTTGGCGATGGTGTGTTCCTTGACCGCGGCAGCCTTCTCCTTCGCTGCGGTCCTGCCGTCGGCTCCGGCCGATGGCTCGTCGGCTTGGCCGGGTTCGCCCTGTGTGCGCTCGGCCTCTGGAGGTTCCACAGAGGGGGAAGAGGGCTCGTTACCGTCGTGCTGGCTGGTCATCGGTGTGCTTCTCCATCCCGGCCATGTCGCCGCTGGCTTCGATGCTGGTGCGCTCAGGTAGGTCGTCGAGCCGGCCGCGATCCTCGGACTGAGCCAGCGGGCGAAGTACCCCTACTGGGAACATTGCGCGGCGAGTGGCTGGATTCCCGGCGCTGAGCCGGCGCTCTACTCCACTCGGGGCGCAGCAAAGGACATGGAGCTCCTCGCGGTACGTGGCTCGGGGGCCGCCTACGCGTGAAGCGGCGCTGCTGCCATGGTCTCCCGGGGCTGTACGCGTCGCCAATGGGGCGGCTCCGAACGGCCCCAGGGGGCCGAGGTCGAGATTGAGATCCTCCAGCGCATAGCCGTGCTGGGCGCACAAGTCGGCAAGCCGGTCGTGGAGTGCCGAGAGCGTGGCTCCCAGCTCCTCCTCCTGCTCGTCTGGGAGGTCCCCCGAGTCCACACGGCGCAATGCTTGGCGCTCGATGAGCTGACGAAGGAGTTCGACCAGGGTGAGGACGAGTCTGAGCAGGTCCTCTCCCACTGCATCCCGGTCCCGGCCTCCATGACGTCGGTGACTCGATGTCGCAAGCCTTCCGGCTCATTCAGGCGCCGCCCTCGCCGCCCTCGCCGCGGGTGGCGGCGGCGCCGATGTCCCTGCGCTTCGGCCACTAGACCGCGGTCGAGAATGAGCTCCAACACGTCATCGAGGTTGCTTCCGCCTGTGCGGCTTCCGCCCCTGCTTACGTTGCCGCCCCTCTGCGGCGCCATGGTCATGGCGCCTCCCTTCCCGGGCGGCAGGTCTTCAGGTCGGCCGGTCGATCATGCCTCGGCTGTACCGGCGGGTTCGTTCTTAGGAGACAAGCTGCCCCTCGGGATCCAGGGCGACCTTGTAGCTGGCCATCACGCTGGTCGTGTCGGGGATGCGTTCCAGTTCCACCACTTCCACCTGTGCCTCCCAGCCGTCCTCGGTCGGCCTGAGCGATGAGACGGAGTCAGGGGGCCTCCCGAGCAGTTGGGCCAGTTGCCCGGCTGCGGAACGTATCGCCGACGACGCGTTGGGAGCGCCTGACGGCCGCTTGGCGGAAGCGGGGCGTGCCGACGGCCGCTCCCGTTCCTCGGCGTTCTCGGCCGGGCGGGGGCGGACTCTCCTCGGACGTGTCGGTTCTGCTGCGGCCATGTGGTCACTCCACTGGGGGAACACCGCTCGCTGAAACTACAATGTCAGCATATGGGGATATATCTCCCGTGTCGGGGTAGGCGGTGTGGACACCGCCTGAGCGGAGCCGCTTCTTCGGCTGCCAGCGCAGAACGCAGCCACACGGCCCGTTGGCCCAGACGGTATTCCTGTGCGGCGACGTACAGCCCGCAAGCGCCCTGATGAAGGGATACAGCTCATGCAGGACACGACCAAATACGCGCTCGCGGCCGCTGTGGCCGGCGGCTACGTACTCGGACGCACCAAGAAGGGCCGCCTCGCACTCACAGTGGCCACGTATCTTGCCGGCCGCCGCTTCGGCCTTGAGCCGCGTCAGCTCATGATGGAGGGCCTCAGCAAGCTCAAGGAGACGCCCCAGTTCGCTGAAATCAGCGAACAGTTGCGGGGCGAGGCCCTGGACGCGGGCAAGAAGGCTTTGGGAGCCGCGGCAAATCGCAAGCTCGGCGACCTCGCCGACTCGCTCCACAACCGCACCCTCGAACTGACGAGCGTGGGCAAGAGGGAAGACGAAGAGGAGCCCTACGAGGACGAGGACGAGTACGAAACCGAGGGCGAGTACGAGGACGAGGACGAGGACGAACAGGGCTACGCGGAGCCGGAGGCCGAGGAGGAGGAAGAAGAGGAAGGAGAGCCGGAGGAGGAAGAGGAAGAAGCGGAGGAAGCGTACGAGCCGGAAGAGGAAGAAGCGGAGGAGCCGGAGGAAGAGGAAGAGCCTCAGGAAGAGCCCCGGCCCCGAAGGGCGCGGCGACCGAGCGCCTCCAAGCCCGCAGCACCCGCCAAGAAGACGGCGGCCAAGAAGACGGCGGCCAAGAAGACCGCGGCGAAGAAGACCGCGGCGAAGAAGAGCTCAGCGGGGAAGCCTTCAGCACGCTCCGCAGCCGCCAAGAAGGCCCAGCCGACCAAGAAGGCCGCACCTGCCAAGGCCGCCGGCAAGAAGACGGCCAAGACGGCGCCGGCGAAGAAGACCGCAGCGCGCGCGTCGGCACGTAAGACGGCGCCGGCAAAGAAGACGACAGCGCGTACACCCGCACGCAAGACGGCGGCCAGGAAGACGGCGGCGAAGAAGACGTCAGGCCGCAAGCCGTCCACGCGGAGGTAGGTCATGGCACAGTCAGAACGCGCCAGCGCGCAAGAACCGAAGTCGGGACTGGACCAGCTGCTCGAAGAGCTGACGTCATTCCTGGGAGCCCAAGCCGAGCAGCTTGCCGATAAGGCGTCGGACAAGCTGGGGGAAGTGACCGATCAGCTCTCTGACGTGGCGGAAGGCAACGGGAAACTCTCTGACGTGGCCGGAATCGGGGGGCGGATGTTGCAGGGCGACTCGCCCGTGAAGGCAATGATGGGCCAGGGCCTCAGTGGCCTCAAGGACAAGGTGACCGGCGCCGCTTCCCAAATCTTCGGCAAGGGCAAGAAGGGCCGTAAGAGCGGCGGGAAGGTCATCAACATCGTCGAGTTCATCGACGTCGGCCTGCCGCTGCGCACCGTCTATGACCACTGGTCTCAGTACGAGGACTTCAGTGGCTTCGCCAAGGGCGTTCGCGACGTCTCACGCAACGATGACACCACCAGCGACTGGAAAATCAAGGTCGGGCCTTCGACGCGCGGCTGGAAGGCCACCGTTCAGGAGCAGATACCCGATGAGCGGATCGTATGGACTTCCGAAGGCGCGAAGGGAAGCACCCGCGGCTGCGTCAGCTTCCACGAGCTCGCTCAGTCGCTGACCCGCATCGTCGTGGTGGTGGAGTACTACCCCTCCGGATTCTTTGAGAAGACCGGCAACCTGTGGCGCGCTCAAGGCCGCCGCCTGCGCCTGGACCTCAAGCATTTCCTGCGGCATGTCTCACTCACCACCGACGAGCCGGAGGGCTGGCGCGGCGAGATCCGAGACGGCGAGGTGGTCGTCACCCACGAAGAGGCGCTGGAGGAAGAAGGGGAGTACGAGGAAGACGAAGACGCGGGCGAGGCGGAAGGGGAGTACGAAGACGACGAAGAGGGCGGCGAGTTCGAGGAAGGCGAAGAGCCTGAGGAGGAAGAGGCTGAGGAAGACGAAGAGGGACCCGACGGTAGTTACGCCAATGGCGAGGAGGAGTACGCAGAGGGAGATGTTCCTGAAGAGGACGACGAGGACGAAGCCGACGAAGCAACCCGTCCGCGCCGTCGACGGTAGTGGCGTGCGCGATCACGGGGGCCGGAGAGCGGGGGCCTGGGGGTTCTGCTGAGAGGGGCGACGTAACGTCGCCCCTCTCAGCAGAACCCCCAGGAATCCACCGGCTGGTGGTCGGTCAATGCTTCAGCGTGTCCTTGTCATTCCTCCTGTCCACGGGTGCGGGTGCCGTTCCCATCGGCTGACCGGTCGGCGGCACCTGAAGCACTGCCAGCCTCGCGAGTCTCGACGACGCCTCGAGAATGCTGTCGAGAGACGTCCGGTGGTTCGGCCGGGGGATACGGGGCACCCGAAGGTTCCAACCCGAGGGGAGTGACCGGTCATGACCACAGGAGAGTCGTCCACGACCGTGGCGAGAGGAGCGGTCCGTGCAAGGGGCGTACGGGCAGCTGCGCGGGCGGGTTTCGTGGCGCGCGGGGTGCTGTACCTCCTCGTCGGAGCCCTGGCGGTACGCATCGGTCTGACGGGCACGAGCGAGCAGGCCGACCGGGGCGGGGCCCTCGCGGAGGTCGTCTCGACGCCGTTCGGGTTCGTCCTGCTTTGGGCTCTCGGTGTCGGCCTCGCCGGCATGGCGTTGTGGCGGCTTTCGGAGGCGCTCTTCGGGGCCGCCGGGCCGAAGGGCGACCGCCCAGGGAAACGCGCTCTGTCCGGTGGCCGGTTCGCGTTCTACGCGGTCTCCTCATTCCTCGTCCTGTCCTTCGCGGCGGGGGACCGGGGCAGTGGCGCGGGCTCGACCGACAGGCAGAGCCATGACCTCACGAGCCGGCTGCTGTCACTGCCCGGAGGCCCGTGGTGGGTGGGGGTGGTGGCTGCTGGCTTCCTGGGCGCGGGGCTGTGGATCGCAGGCCGGGCCGTGCTGCGGCAGTACCGCGAGCATCTGGAGTGGCAGCGGATGCTCACGCTGGAGCGCGGCTTCATGGACGTGACGGGCACAGCGGGCGGCGTCGCGCGCGGGCTCGTGTTCGCCGCCGTCGGCTTCTTCGGCATGAAGGCATCGAGTCAGTCCGATCCGGGCGAGGCCAAGGGCGTGGACGACGCGATCCGCTCGTTGGCACAAGCCCCGGCGGGCCCGTGGCTTCTGGTCGCCGTGGCCGTCGGTCTCGTCCTCTTCGGGGCGTTCTCCTTCGGCCAGTCCAAGTGGCGAGAGCTCTGAGAGCCGGGCCGGGCCGCACGGCCGCCGATCCCGCGGGAGCCGCCCTCGGGTCTCAGGTGATCATGCGGTCCTGGGCGCGTCGGAGGCGTCTGCTCGCGCTGTCGTGGGGTGGGCGGCGATGAGAGGGATGCCGAGGCCGGCGCACAACCTCCGTGCCCGGGCGAGCGCGCTGAGCGAGGCCGGCGACGGGTCGGGACCGGCCAGCCGCATCCGCACGAGGCGGGGGCGATGGGCATGGACGAGCGCCTCGGTCTCCAGCACGGCCGCGGCCCGGTTGGTGACGTCGAGGTCGGACGGGAGCGCCATGTGCAGAACCCCGTGGACGAACGCATGGCTGATCAGCACGACGATCTCCTTCCGTGGGGGAGTCGAGCCCTACCCGGCGGGGTGCTCGGTCGCATGCGAGGCGGCGCGCGAGGCCACTGACCATTATGCGAAGCAACGTCGCTTTGTGCACGCCCCTGAGCTGGTGTTCTACCGAAAGTACCGCTACCTCTCCGACGTCCTGCCGACCGCCTGGCAGGCCGTCGCCTACGCCGAAGTTCCGCCTGGGGGCAGCGCGACGGTGCTGGGACTCTGACCCATCGGCGACATGGCCGCTCGCGTGGCCCTTCACAGGGGCGCGGGTGAGGTCCTCGGCGTGGACCTCGTCCCCGAACGGCTCTCTCGTGCTCAGGAGCACGGTGTCCACACGCTCGACCTCGCCGAGCTGGGCGACGGGCTCGGGGACCGGATACGGGACCTCACGCACGGCTGAGGCACGGATGCCGTTATCGACGCCGTCGGTATGGAGGCGCACGGCGCCCCCTCACCGAAGCCGCGCAGTGAGTCACGGGGCTGCTGCCCGACGCCCTCGGCAAGAGGCTGATGACCAAGGCCGGTGTGGACAGCATGGCCGTGTTCGACGCGGCGGTGGACGCGGTACGCCGCGGCGGCACCATCAGTCTGGTCGGCGTCTACGGCGGCGCCGTCGACCCCGTGCCGATGCGCAGCCTCTTCGACAAGCAGCTCCAGCTCCGGATGGGCCAGGCCAACGTCCGGCGTCGGGTGGACGACATCCTGCCGCCGCTCGACGACAGCGATCCGTGGGGAGTCGACGAGTTCGCAACCCGTGTCCTTCCGCTCGAGGAGGCGCCCCAGGCCTACGAGACGTTCCAGGCGAAGCGGGACGGCATGGTCAAGGTGGTGCTGACCCCCGGCTGATGACCCTTCCGCCGCAGCTCGGCTCCCGCATTTCGGCGGGCTTCTTGGTCGCGGCCCCGCCTGCCCCACAGGCGGCGGGCGGGGCAGACCGGCGTCACTCCTCGTGTCCGTTGACTCCGTTCGGGTCGATAGATCGCCGCATCGTGGATGGGCCGCCCCGCACGGGGCAGTCGCAGGGAGCAGCCGGTCCGCGCCGTCCCGCCCGCGATCGGTCCCGTCGATCATGGAGGTGTCTCGTGTCCGGTACGGCTCTGACCCTGGGCACACTGCCAGGCCGGCTGATCGCGCTGCCCGGCGTCTACCGGCCGCAGGCGGACACGCGTCTGCTCGCCCACGCCCTCGCCCAGGAGGACCTCGGGCCCGGGACCGAGGTGCTGGAGATCGGTACGGGCACCGGCGCACTCGCCCTCGACGCAGCTCGGCGACGGGCGCGGGTCACGGCGGTCGACATCTCATGGCCCGCCGTGGTCACCGCCCGCCTGAACGCTCTGCGCCAGAGGCTGCCTGTGCGCGTCGTTCACGGCGACTTCGCGGCGCACAGCCCGGGCCGCCGCTTCGACCTCGTCGTCTCGAATCCGCCCTATGTGCCGGCACCGGACGTCCTGCTGCCCTCGCGGGGGCCGGAACGGGCCTGGGACGCCGGACCGGACGGGCGAGGCGTCATCGATCGCATCTGCGAGAGCGCTCCGGCGCTGCTGCGGCCCGGTGGGGTCCTGCTCCTGGTGCATTCCCAGATGTGCGGGGCCCAGGAGACCGTCGACCGACTGATCGAGGCGGGGATGGCAGCGGACGTCACGGCCAGGGCCTCGGTGCCCTGGGGTCCCGTCCTGTGCTCGCGCCGGTCCTGGCTGGCGCGGGTGGGCCTGGCGGCCGAAGCCGAGGAACGGGAAGAGCTGGTGGTCATCCGTGCCTGCTGACTCCCGGCACACCCCCGGCGACTCCCAGAACACCTCCGGTCCGGCACGCGCGGAGGCGCCGGCAAACCGGGCGGCCAAGGACCCGAAGGGACCTGTCCTGGTCGAGGGGCCGGTCGAGATCGTCCTCGACGACGGAACGGTCGCCCGTTGCGAGCGCTTCATGGTCGCCCTCTGCACCTGCCGCCGCAGCCGCATCTACCCGTGGTGCGACACCAGTCACCGCCCCCGCGAGCGCGCCGTCCCGCCCTCCAAGGACAGGAACCCCTCATGACGCCCTCGCTGACGAGCACCACGGCCACCGCGGAGCCCCGCCTGGTCGAACCGCGCGGTACGTTGTCCGCCGCCGTCACCGAGGCCCTTCGGTCGAACGGCACTCCGGCGTACCGCCCGGGCGCCGTACTGACAGCCGACCCCTGGGGCGAGGACCTCCAGCTCGCGCTCTACCTCCTTTACGAGCTCCACTACCGCGGCTTCGACGGTGTGGACGACGACCGCGAATGGGACCCGGAACTCCTGCGGCTGCGTCAGGCCATGGAATCCCGCTTCCTGCACGCCTTGAGCACCCAGTTGTCCGACGCCCCCCGATCGGTCGCGGAGGCCTTCGCGCCGCTCCTCGTCGAACCACTGGACTCCGTCGCTGGTCTCAGCCGTTACCTGGAACGGAAGGGCGAGCTGTGGCAGTTGCGGGAGTACGCGGCTCTTCGCTCGCTCTACCACCTCAAGGAAGCCGACCCGCACGTCTGGGTGATCCCCCGGCTGCGGGGCAGGGCCAAGGCCGCGATGGCCGCCATCGAGTACGACGAGTTCGGTGCCGGCCACCCCGACCGGATTCACGCCCAGCTCTTCGCCGACCTCATGGTGGACCTCGGCCTCGACCCCGCGTACGGCCGCTACCTGGACCACGCTCCCGCGCCGCTGCTCGCCACCGTCAACCTGATGTCGCTCTTCGGGCTCCACCGGTCCCACCGAGGTTTCCTCGTCGGTCACTTCGCCTGCGTCGAGGTGACCTCCTCGCCCGGCTCCAGACGGCTCGCCAAGGCGATGCGGCGCTGCGGGGCAGGAACGGCCGCCGAGCATTTCTACGACGAGCACGTCGAGGCGGACGCCGTGCACGAGCAGGTCGTGCGCCGTGAGGTCGTCGGCGGACTGCTCGCGGACGAGCCGTCCCTGGAGGCGGACATCGCCTTCGGCTGCGCGGCCACCGTCCACCTGGAGGACCGCCTCGCGGAGCACATCGGCGCGGCCTGGGCCCAGGGACGCAGCGCGTTGCGCACGCCCTTGAGCGCACGGACCTGAGAGGCTGGCCGGATGCGTCACCACGATCTTGTCGTCATCGGTGCAGGATCCGGCAATGCCGTTGTCGACGATTCGCTCGCCGATCTGGACGTGGCCATCGTCGAGGAGCGCTGGTTCGGCGGCACCTGCCTCAACTCCGGGTGCATCCCGAGCAAGATGCTCGCGTACACCGCGCAGGTCGCCCGCACCGTCCGGGAGGCCGGGACGTACGACGTGGACGCCGAACTGCGAGCGGTGCGCTGGCGCCAGGTGCGCGACCGGGTCTTCGGGCGGGTGGACACCGAACGGGACAGCGGCCGCCAGGGGCGCGTGCAGCAGGACTCGGTCACCGTGTACGAGGGCAGAGCCCGGTTCATCGGACCCAGGAGCCTTCGGATCGAGCGTGAAGACCGGACCGTCGACGTCAGCGCCGGGAAGATCGTCGTCGCGGCGGGCAGCCGGCCCTCCATCCCCGGGCCTGTCGCGGAGGCGGGCCTGCCGTACGAGACGTCCGACACCATCATGCGGATCGATGCTCCGCCCCGGCGCCTGGCGATCCTCGGGGGCGGATACATCGCCGCGGAGCTGGCCGAGGTGTTCGCGGAGGCGGGATGCTCCGTCACCATCGTGGAGAAGGAGAAGCGCCTGCTCGGTCCCCAGGACGAGACCGTCGCGGAGCGGTTCACGGAACTGGTCCGCTCCCGCTACGACCTCAGGCTCGGCCGGGAGCTCACAGGAGTCGGCGGACGGCCGGGCGCGCTGCGGCTGAGCCTGGACGACGGATCGACGGTCGACGCGGACATGCTGCTCGTCGCCGTGGGCCGGGCCCCGAACAGCGACCGGCTGAACCTGGAAGCGGCCGGTATCGCCACCCACGACGACGGCCGGGTGTGCGTCGACCGACATCAGCGCACCACCGCGGACGGCGTCTTCGCCCTGGGGGACATCTCCTCACCGGTGCCCCTCAAGCACGTCGCCAACCGTGAGGCGAAGGTCGTCGCACACAACCTCCGTCATCCGGACGACCTCATCGCCGCCGACCACGACCTGGTACCCGCGGCGGTCTTCACCCAGCCCCAGATCGCCTCGGTCGGCGCCACCGAGCAGGACTGCCGCGACAGAGGCCTTGACTACGTCGTGGGCCTGGCCGGTTACGGCGACGTCGCCTACGGCTGGGCGATGGAGGACACCACCGGATTCTGCAAGGTGCTCGCGGAGCCCGGCACCGGGCGTCTTCTCGGCGCCCACCTGATGGGCGCCGAGGCTTCGACACTCATCCAGCCCCTCGTCCTGGCGGCGACGCTCGGAATCGACGCCACCACGCTCGTCGAATCCCCGTACTGGATCCATCCCGCGCTCACCGAGGTCGTGGAGAACGCCCTCCTCGACCTCGGTCTGTGAGGCCCGCCGTACCGGGATCGGTCCCCCGGTCGGCCGAGCGACGGGCAGCGCCGGTTGCCCGCCGACGGGGCCCACTGGACCATGCGGAACCACAGGAGGCGCTGTGACGGACCCGGATCCCTTCACCGACGAACTCGACGCCCCGATGTACGTGGTCACGGCCGCGTCCGGCGGAGAGCGGGCGGGCTGCCTGGTGGGCTTCGCCTCGCAGTGCTCCATCGACCCGCCGAGGTTCGCCGTGTGGCTGTCGGTCGCCAACCACACCTACCGCGTCGCGCGCGAGGCCGAGTACCTCACAGCGCACGTGCTCCACCGGGACGAGCGGGCGCCGGCGGAGCTCTTCGGAGAGGAGACGGGCGACCGGGTCGACAAGTTCGCAACGATCGGCTGGCGGCCGGGAGAAGGAGCGAGGGCCCACCGCCCGTGCTGCTCCGATACCGGGAGCTACGGGATCTCGATCCGGGGCACCCGGCCTGAGGCCACGGACCGTGCGGGGGCCGGTACCGCGTGATCCGCCCGGCCAGCGCGAGCCGCGCCCAGCCCCGCCCCGCAGGGAGCGGCCACACGTTTCAGGGGACCGAAGCGGAAAGCCGCCCAATATGGCGCGAATCGGATGCACGATGATGGCCGAGCAGGCCTGACCCCGGGAACTTGTCGACCACGTGGTGGCAGTGGAGCGGGCAGGATTCGACTTCTCCGTCATCTCCGACCACTCCTTCCCCTGGCTGGAGGCCCAGGGGCCGCGCCCTACCCGTGGAGCGTGCCGGGCGCCGCCGCGCAGGCGACCTCCCGGATCCCGCTCATGACGTACGTGACCTGCCCGACGTTCCGCTACCACCCCGCGGTGGTCGCCCAGTAGGCGGCCACGATGCAGCTCCTGCCCAAGGGGCGCTTCCGGCAGGGCCTGGGGTCGGGCGAGAACCTCAACGAGCACATCATCGGCGCGGGCTGGCCGCCGCCCACGTCCGCCTGGACATGCTCGAGGAAGGGAATCCGTGGGCGATCACGGTTCCCTGTTCGCCAGCGGTATCTGGGATCTCCCCGACGATCCATCCGCCCCCGATCGGGATCGCCGTCTCCGGAGACCGCTCCTGCGAGATCGCCGGCCGCTACGGCGAGCTGCTCATCGCCACCGAGCAGCGAGGGGAGGCTGAGCGAACGGGGTGTGGTGCTCTTGCCGGCGGGGCGGCTCTGGGACGCCGCGGCATTCCCGGAGACGCTGGGCCACGGTCTGCTGAACGCAGTCGCCCGCTGCGGCCGTTCGACGACCGGCCCGGTGCTCCGCAACAGCAGGCGCCAGGAACTCGTGCCGCTGATGACTCCGTACTGCTCCGTCGCCTGGTCTGGAGGCCGGCCACGATGTCTGTCGATGGAGAGGGAGGCCGCCTGAGGCTTCGGAGCCGATGGGCCGGGAGGCGTAGCGCCCGGCGCCCGGCGGTGTGGTGGCGGGTCGGTCTCGGCGTGACCCGCGTCGCTCATGGGCCGGGACGTCGTGGCACGGATGGCTCTGTCGGCTCCGGCGGGGGCACGGCTTTCCCCGGCGGGTTTCATCAGGGCTGGGGGTGCCATTCGGTGAGAAGAAGGGTGGCGTCGTCGTTCAGGCGTTGGTCCTGGTGCACGAGGATCTGCTGGATCAGGCGGCGCAGGGCTTCGGGTGCGGGGAGGCCGTCGGTCAGGGCACGGACGACGGCGTCGGCCAGGTGTTGTTCACCGAACAGCTCGCCGGCGGCGGAGCGTGCGTCGGTGACACCGTCGGTGAACAACAGCAGTCGGTCGCCGGGCTGCAGGTGGGCGCTGTGGACGTGCGGGGGTGGCACGTCGTAGCCGGTCAGCCCTAGTGGTGGATGGGGGGTGCGGTCGAGTGCGCCGGTCACGACCCGGCGGTCACGGATCAGCAGTGGGGGAGGGTGGCCGCAGTTGATCCAGTCCAGCCGGCCGGTGGTGGTGTCGAGGTTGGCGATGACGCAGGTCAGCAAGCGCCCCGGGATCCAGCGGTCCAAGGCGCGGTCGATCTCTACGGCGATGTCGTCGAGGCGGCCGCCCGAGCGCCGAGCGGAACGGCAGGCGGCCAGCGCCGTGGCGCTGCAGCCGCCGGACGCGAGGTCGTGACCCATGGCGTCCAGAAGCGTCAGGTGCAGCACTTCTCCGGCCAGGCTGTGGTCGTACGCGTCCCCGCCCACCTCGTACGCGGGTTCCAGGACGGCGCTGGAGGTCACCGCCGCGGTGCCGATGGTGCGCGGTGGCAGGAACGCCCACAGCAACTCGGCCTGCAGGCTCATCGGCCGGGTGCGCATGGTCCGGGCCAGGAGGTCACTGTACGTATGCATCGCCGCGAGGATCATGGCGACCAAGTCGGCGAGGGCCTCGCACCGGTGCAGCAGGGACGCATCGAGTTCCGGCGCGGTCACGCGCAACACTCCCAACCGGCCGATGCCGTCCACGACCGGGATCCATCCCGTCCGTTCGGAGTCGCCGGCGTCCGGCCGGCTCAGCTGCACGGTTTCGGTGCGGTAGGCGCGTCCGGCGAGCGAGTTGTCGACGGGCAGTGTCTCCAGGTCCGCGGTCCCGCCGTCGGCGGTGAACCTTCCCGCCTGCTCGGGAGCCAGGAGCGGGACCAGATCGCGCTGCTGCAGGTCGGCCACGTATGCGCGGGCACCGGACAGCCCCAGCCGCCGGCCGGCGTCCTGCACGAGGTCGGGGAGCGCACGAGGCGCGAGGCGGTGGGACGAGGCCAGCACGTCGGCCAGGACCGAGCCCAGAGTGTCGTTCTCCACCGGTACCAGCCTGCCTTTCGCCGCCGGTCACCGGCGGCCCCAGGTGACCCTCTCATCATGCGCCGGAACAGGGCTGAAAGCGGCGGACGCCGCGCGTGGCGACGCCCCGCGCCGTATGCCGCGCGGGGCGTCGTTCCACCGGCCCGCCGGGCCGGGTGAGCGGCCGTCAGCGGTGGCCGCGGAGGTTGGCGAGGACGCGGTGCACCTGGGTGCGCCTGCGGGGGTGGGTCCGGGCCGGGGCAGTACGGATCGACGCGCTGAAGGTCGCCCGTCACGGCAGGGCCAACAACTTCTCGAACGTCCTCCTCGACTGCGGCCGCTACCTGATCTCCACGAACGGAAAGGTCCACGGCCACCCCCGACGGACATCAATGGTCGGAGCCTGAAACGCGGCGGAGCGACGAAGGGCCGGCGCGTCCGCCGCGACGGCGGGGAGAACCGCGACGGGCCGGCCCGTCGTACCACCCGGAGGACGCGTGCAGCACCAGCTCGTTGTCATTCCCCGCCCACGCGGAGTCGTTGACGACCCGACATGCCTGGGGCCCTGATGGCTCTCTGGCTCCGCGGCGGCACCCGAATGTGGAGAAAGTGAGGAATCCGCGCGTGCAGTGTGAGAGGTTCGAGGTGCCCTGCTTCATTTCCGTCGGGAATTTCCTCATGAGCCTGTGGCGAACGGCTCGTCGTATCGCTCGAACTCGTCGGTAACTCATCACGGAGCCCGAGTTTCTCGCCCGCGCACCGTGTTGACCTGCCCAAATGCCGCGGGGCCGTGGCGGCTTAAGGGTCTGGTCACGCGTGCTTGCGAGCGGGGTATGGTCGAGTCCGTTCGCACGTTCGAGTGCTGTCGCGTATCAAGTGCGGCGCGTGTCATTGGCTTTGAAAGCTGGGATGAAACGCCGGGAATTCCGATACGGAGAGGAAGGATGGGGGCGCACTCGGACCCCACGTACGCAGTCGACCGAAAGATGCTCGAGGCGAGGCAAACCGATGGATGCTCCGACCCCTACGTCCGCCGGTGGCGATAGGTCCGGCGACAGTTCCGGCGGCGGCAGTCGGAGCGCCGGCTGGTTCGGAACAGACCCGCAGCATCACCGGAACGGACAGCGCGGCGGCGAGCGCGATGGTCAGCAGGACGGGCACCGGGACGCCGTGGGCCGCATGTCCGGCAGACCCTTCACCCAGATACGCCCCGTGGGCAGCGGCGTCGACCGGAGCCGCACGGCACCCGATTCACCCGCCCAGGTTCCGGCTCAGCGGCAGGGCCCGCCCCAGGCCGCCACCCCGACTCCGGCCCCGGCTCCACCTCCGTCCCCGGCCCCGGAGGACACGTCCGACGTAGGCCTCCTGCGGCGCACCATGGCCGAGATCGAGCCGATCGCCGACAAGGTCACCTCGCACTTCTACGCCCTGCTCTTCCTCCGCCACCCCGACCTGCGGGCACTCTTCCCCGCTGCCATGGACACCCAGCGCGACCGCCTCTTCAAGGCGCTGCTCACTGCCGCGACCCACGCGGACGACACCGCCACCCTGGCCGCGTACCTGTCCCACCTAGGCCGCGGACACCGGAAGTACGGCACCCTTCCCGAGCACTATCCCGCCGTCGGCGAATGCCTCATCGGCGCCCTCTCCCGCTACGCCCCGCGGAGCTGGGGGCCCAGGGCCGAGTCCGCCTGGGTGGCCGCCTACACCACGATCTCCCAGATCATGATCGACGCGGCGGCCGAGGACGCGCTGCGTGCCCCCGCCTCGTGGCAGGCGGAGGTGGTCGCCCATGACATGCGTACGCCCGACATCGCCGTCGTGACGGTCCGGCCAGACCAGCCGTACCCCTTCCTCGCCGGGCAGTACACCGCCCTGGAGACCCCCTGGTGGCCGCGCGTCTGGCGGCACTACTCCTTCGCCGGCGCACCCCGCTCCGACGGCCTGCTCTCCTTCCACGTGAAGGCCGTGCCGGCGGGTTGGGTCTCCAACGCCCTCGTGCACCGCGCCCGCCCGGGGCACGTCATCCGGCTCGGTCCCCCCGCCGGATCCATGACCGTGGACCACAGCACCGACAACGGGCTCCTGTGCCTCGGCGGCGGCACCGGCATCGCGCCCATCAAGGCCCTGGTCGAGGACGTGGCCCAGCACGGCCGCCACCGCTCCGTCCAGGTGTTCTACGGAGCCCGCCGGGACCACGACCTGTACGACATCGAGACCATGCTCCGGATGCAGCAGTCGCACCCCTGGCTCTCCGTCCGTCCGGTCGTCGACGACGGTCCAGGCGGCGGCCTGGGCGCCCGGCTCCCGGAAGCCGTGTACGAGTACGGCCCGTGGCACACCTACGACGCGTACCTGTCGGGACCGCCCGGCATGATTCGCCGCGGCGTCGACACCCTGGTGGACATCGGCATACCCGCCCACCGCATACGGCACGACTCCATCGAGGAACTGGTCGGGGCAAGGAATTGAGCACATTCGAACGCGAACAGGCCGTGCTCCGGCAGGCGCCGCCGGTACGCACCACTCGCCCGGGGAGCGACGGCGAACATCGGGTCCAGCAGCGCATGGGCACCACCGAACGCGCCGACAGGTTCTACGCCGACCAGGTCCTCGACCGTCTCAACACCCGGATGCGGGAGTTCGCGGCACGGCAGGAGATGTTCTTCCTGGCGACCGCCGACCGGCACGGCGAATGCGACAACACCTTCCGGGCCGGGCCGCCCGGATTTCTCCACGTCCTGGACGACCGGACCCTCGCCTACCCCGAGTACCGGGGCAACGGCGTTCAGGCCAGCCTCGGCAACATCGAGGAGAACCCCCACGTCGGCATCCTGATGATGGACTTCCTCCAGGACCGCATCGGACTCCACGTCAACGGCACGGCGCGGATCGTCGCCGACGACGAGATGCGCCGTACGCACTTCGGTCTCGCGTACGACCCCGTACCGGGCCGCCGTGCCCAGGTCTGGGTGGAGGTCGCCGTCGAGGAGGCGTACATCCACTGCGCCAAGCACATTCCCCACCTGCGGAAGGTGCCCCCACGCGACGCCGGCCGCGCGTGGGGGACGGACGACTTCAAGCGCAAGGGTGGCGACTTCTTCGGAGCCGCCGCCGAAGCGGCCGAGCGTGGCCCCTTCCTGCCCCCGCCCCGCGCGGACGCGGCCAGCTGGCGAGCGGAGGCCGAAAGGGTGCTGGAACGGGCCGAGCGGTGTGCGGCCGAGGCGAAGGAACAGACGTTCAGTGGCTGGTTCAGCAGAAGCGTCTCCGTCTGACCGGGCCCCTGCCGATCCTCCGTCGCGCGTACTCGTCGATGGCACGCCGCACAAGTTGAACGGCTCGAAGCCTGGCGACCAGCCGTTGCGTCCGCCACGTCGCCCACCGCCCGCCGCACGTCGCCGGTCGAGCTGCTGATCGCGGAGGAGCACGAGGAATTGCCTGGGCGTCGCCGTGCCGCACACCAAGACCCCGATTCCGGCAGACCCGGAATCGGGGTCGGGACCTTCGCGTCGGAGGCCGGTCGGGCGCCTACCCCAACGGGCCGGGCCCGGTGCCGAGCCCCAGGCGTCGTGCGTCCCGCTCCGGGCGGATGGCCGTGAGGGCGAAGGCGCCGGCAGTGAGCATCACGGCGCCGGCGACGAGGAAGGCGGTGGTGTAGCCGGCGGCCGGGGTGTCGGCCGCGTCGATGAGGTGGCCGGTCAGGAACGGTGCCACGAGGCCGGGCAGGGTGCCGATACCCGCGACGATGCCGAAGACGGCGCCGCGCTGGGCAGGAGGGACGACCTCAGCTGTCGTCATGTAGTGGAGGGGAATGGCGATCGCGATGCCGCCGAAGGCCAGCGCGATCAGCACGAGCCGCGGACCGGACGCGTCGACGAACGGGAACGCCGCCATCGCGCACCCCGCCACGCACACGGCGATGCTCTGCGCGGCTCCGCTGGACCAACGGCTGCTCACGCCACGGGATTTCAGCGCGTCCACGAACGGGGAGACCGCCAGCAGCAGTACCAGGCCGAAGCCGGACATGACACTGATGGCGGTCGCGGAAGCCGTCGCCGACATGTCCATCTGCGTCCTGAAGTAGGCGGGCAGCCAGGCGTGGCTGAGGGACAGTGCCCACGCCGCTCCGAAGGCACTGGCGATGCCGCCCAGTACGGTGCCGGTCAGCAGGATCCTGCGGTACGGGAGCCTCGGCCCGCTGGATCCGGTGGCCGTGTGCTTGTTGTCGTACGGGCCGTCGTGGCCCACGCGCCACCACACCAACGCCCAGGCCGCGCTGACGGCGGCGAGGACGGCGTAGGCCGAGCGCCAGCCGAAGCCGTCGATCAGCCAGGTGACCACGGGTGCCGCGATGAGCGTGCCCAGGGCCGCGCCGCCGATCTGGAGGGCCGAGGGCAGGGCGCGGCGCTCCGGCGGGAACCACTTGTACAGGGCGTGCATGGACATCGAGGCCGCCGGTCCCTCGGCAGCGCCGAGCAGGATGCGGCCGGCCATCAGGGTCGGGACCGTTGCCACCACCAGGACCGGGAGCTGGGCCACGGCCCACACCACGGTCATGACGAAGAGCAGGACCCGGCTGGAGATGCGGGTGGAGAGAAATCCGACGAGGAGTCCGGAGACGCTGAAGAGGAAGTAGAAGGAGCTGGAGATCAGGCCGTAGGTGCTGTTGCTGAGGTCGAGTTCCTCCATGATCGGAACGGCGGCGAGGCCGAGGACCGACTTGTCGGCGAAGTTGATGACCATGAAGGCCACGATCATCGCCATGATCAGCCAGGCTCTGCGGGGGTCGGGTGCCGGGGCGGCGAAGTGCCGGGGCGGCGCGGCGGCGGTACGGGGTGCCATGGGGCGACTCCTGCGGATGCGGGTGGAGCAGGGGTGTCGTACAGGTGGGCGGTCGTCCCCCGAGGCCGCGGGGCCCGCTCGCCGAGGCGGGGGCCCGCGGCACCGCCCGGGGCGCCAAGGGGTCGGTCAGATCAGGCCCTTGGCGATGGCGTTCTTGTGGATCTCGGTGGTTCCGGTGACGATCCGGAACATCCGCAGGCTGCGGAAGATCTGCTCGACCTCGTGGCCGCGGGTCAGCCCGGCCTTGCCGTGGATCTGGACGGCCTGGTCGGCGACGCGGAAGGACGCCTCGGAGGTGAACAGCTTGCACATGTTGGCCTCGACGGAGACGTTGTCTCCCCGGTCGGCCTTCGCGGCGGTGGCCATCACCATCGCGCGGGCGGCGTAGATCTCGGTGGCCATCTCGGCGATCTTGTGGTGGATCGCCTGATGGGCGAGGAGCGGCTGGCCGAAGACGACGCGGTTCATGGCGTACTCCACTGACAGGTCCCAGGCGCGGCGGGCGGCGCCGATGAGGGACGGGCAATGCAGCAGGCGGTTGAGGGTGATGCGGCCGATGCCGATGCGCAGGCCCTGACCGACCTCGCCGAGGAGGTTCGCGGCGGGGATCCGGCAGTCCTCGAAGACGAGGTCGCCCTCCATCTGCTGCCCGGACATGGGGACGTCGCCATCGAGAACCGTGCAGCCGGGGGTGTCCAGGTCGACGAGGAACGCGCTGTACGCCTCCTCGGTGCCGGCCATGCGGGCCACGACGATCGCGAAGTCCGCGAAGGGAGCCGCGGAGCTGAACACCTTCTTGCCGGTGAGGACGTAGGTGTCCCCGTCCGGGGTGGCGGTCGTCGTCATCCGGCGCACGTCGGAGCCCGCGTCCTCCTCCGTGATGGAGAAGCAGCACGCCCGCTCACCCCGGACGACGGGCATCAGATAGCGCTCCCGCTGCTCCTCGGTGGCGTACTTCACGATCGCGCCGACGCGCAGCGGGCCGCCCATGTCGCCGAGCACCGAGTGGGAGAGAGCGGCGCCGGAGGCGGTCAGCTCCTCTTTGAGGGCGCACAGTTCGTAGAAGCTCAGGCCTTGGCCACCCAGCTCGGGCGGCAGGCTGATGCCGTAGAAGCCGAGTTCCGCGCTGCGCTTCCAGACGGGTTCGAGGGAGGTGCGGTCGAGCTTGGTCTCCGCGGTGATGCCGTGCTCGCGCTCGTACGGGATGAGCTCGTCGGCCAGGTAGGTGCGCAGACGGACGACGAGGTCCTGGAGGCGCGGATTGTCGTCGTAGGAGGGTTCGAGGGTGAAGGGCATGCCAGGTCCTGTTCAGTTGACGCGGCGCTCGGCGCCCGCCCAGTAGCGGTCGCGGATGGCGCGGCGGTCGATCTTGCCGTTGGGGTTGTGGGGCAGGGCCGCGACGAAGTCGACCGAGCGGGGCTTCTTCATGCGGGCCAGGTGCTCGGCGCAGAAGTCGGTGAGGTCGGCTTCCGTGAGGGTGGCGCCGTCGCGCGTCACGACGACCGCCTTGACGGCCTCGCCCCACTGCTCGTCCGGGACGCCGACGACGGCGGCCTCGTAGACGTCGGGATGCTGGTGCAGGACGGACTCGACCTCGACGGCGTAGATGTTGAACCCGCCGGAGACGATCATGTCCTTCTTGCGGTCGACGATGAAGACGTAGCCGTCGGAACGGCGGCGGGCGAGGTCGCCGGTGAGGAACCAGCCGTCCCGGAAGGTCTCCGCCGTGAGGTTCGGCTCGTTGTGGTAGCCGGGGACGACATCGGGGCCTCGGACGGCGATCTCTCCGATCTCTCCGTCGGCGACGGGCTTTCCGCTGTCGTCGACGATGGCGACCTCGGCCTCGGCGAGCGGACGGCCGCAGGACAGCAGCAGTTCCTCGTCCTCGCCCTCGATCGCGCGCCGGTGGTCCTCGGTGGAGAGGAAGAGCACGCCGGAGGTGGTCTCGCCACACCCGTATCCCTGGGAGAGGACAGGGCCGAAGAGGTCCCAGGCGGCCCTGATCCGGGCCGGTGACATCGGCGCGGCGCCGTAGATCAGCTGACGCAGGCTGGAGAGGTCGTAGTCGCGGGCGTTCGGCAGCGCGAGCACGGTGTTGACCATCGTCGGCACGACGAAGGCGTGGGTGGCGCGCTCGCGCTGGACGGTGGCGAGGAACTCCTCGGCGTCCCAGCGCGGCAGTACGACCGCACAGCCGCCGGCGAAGAAGATGCCCATCAGCGGCATGCCCGAGGCGTGGGTGACCGGCCCGGCCAGGATCTGCCGGTCACCGGGGCCCACCCGGGTGTCGGCGCTCATCACCGACTTGCGCATCAGGGCGAGCCGGTTGCCGTAGGTCTGGACCGCCGCCTTGAGCTTGCCGGTGGAACCCGAGGTGAAGTGCAGCACGGCGATGTCGTCCTTGTCGCACTCCGCCTCGACGGGTTCCGGCTCGGTGCCCGCGAGGGTCTCGGCGTAGCCCGGCCCGAGATCGCTCGGGCCGTCGTAGCCAAGGACGCCCTTCACGCCCGTACCGGGCACCGCGGCGCGGGCGATATCCAGATGGGCCGCGTCCGTCAACAGCACCCGTGCGTCCGACTCCGCGAGCAGGTGGGCCACTTCAGCGGTGCCGAGCCTGGCGTTGATCGGCGCGCGGGCCAGGCCGGCCTTGTAGAGGGCGACTTCCGTGACGACCAGCTCGGCACGGTTAGCGGCGAGAGTCGCCACGCGGTCGCCCCGGCTCAGGCCGAGTGCACGCAGGGCCGTCGCGAGCCGGTCGCTGTGGTCGTCGAGTTCCGCGTACGTCAGCCGGCCGGGTCCGCAGACCACCGCCTCGGCATCGGGTTGGTGGCCGGCAGTCCGGCGTACGTACCGCCCGAAGTTCATCGCATCTCCAGAGTTTCCGAACACTGTGTCCAGTAGCAAGCTTGATGTGCGGCAACGTAAAGGCAGCGTTAGGGTCAGGTCAACGGTTCGGACGAGAAGGAAACGAAGTGGACATGAAGCCCGCGGGAGACCGCCGCGTCCGCAGGACGCGGGCCGCACTGCGCCAGGCCCTGGTCGAACTGGTCCTGGAGAAGGGGTTCCACGCGATCACGGTCGAGGAGATCACCGAACGCGCCGACGTCGGCCGGGCCACCTTCTACGCCCACTACCGCGACAAGGAGGACCTCCTGGTCGGCATCGTCCGCGACCTCGCCGAGGACCGGGACCGCCTCCTGCCGGCGGTCCGGCAGGCGCACGCGGAGGGGTTCACCGGACTGCCGGTGAAGTACATCTTCGAACATGCCGAGCAGGAGAAGCCCGTCTACCGAGTCGTCCTGCGGGGCGAGGGCGACGGACGGGCCCTACGAGAATTCACGGACCTCATCTGCGCCCACGCCGAGGCCGCCTTCCGCACCCGGACCGAGCAGCTCGCGGTGACACCGCGGATCCCCCTCGACGTCGTCGCCCGGGCATGGACCGGCGAACTCGTCGGCCTGCTCACCTGGTGGGTCGAGAACGACACCGGCTACAGCGCCGCCGAGATCACCGCGCATCTGCGCGACCTGTCGGTCTACGGCCGCGTCTGGGCCACCGGACTCGCCCCGTCCGACGCCCCGGGAGCTCTCGACCTCACCCCCTGAACCCCGCCCGCACCCCGGCCTCCCGCCTGCCGCCTGACAGATGTGGTCGCGTTACCGAACAAGATGTACGGTAACGCGACCGGAAGGCGCATGACCGAAGAGCGGAGCGGACGCATGACAGGCATACCGTCGCTGGCCGACCTCGTATGGGCCCGGGGATACACCGATCCGGCCTGGGCCCGACGCCACACGACCTCAGGGCGGGAACTCGTTCCGAGCCGCAGTGTCTGGCGCGGCTCCGACGGCGCGTCCGCGCTACCGACCTCGCCGGCCGGTGCCCTCGACGACCTCACGTTCACAGGACCACACGGCCAGTCCCTCACCCTCACGGAGCTGCTCACCCGGGCCGAGACCGACGCCCTGCTGGTCCTGCACCGCGGCCTGCTCGTGCACGAGGAGTACCTCCACGGGTACGAGCCCCATGTCCCGCACTTCAACGCCTCGGCCGCCAAGTCCTACCTCGGACTCGTCGCCGCGGTCCTGGCCCGGGAAGGGAAGCTCGACCGCGGCGCCCAAGTCGCGAAGTACGTTCCCGAGCTCGCCGGCAGCGCCTTCGGAGACGCCCAGGTCGACCACCTCCTCCACATGGGCACGCGGATGAGCTACGCGGGCCGCCCGTACGACAAGGCACTCGAAGCGCAGCGCTACTTCGCCGTCCTCGCCCCCCAACTGCGCCCCTACGGCTACACAGGGCCGGCCACGATCCGCGAACACCTCTCCACCGCGCGGGCGACCGGCGAGCCGGGCATCGACTTCCGCTACGAGAACGGCAACGTCGAGGCCCTCGCCGAGGTCCTGCGCCGCGTCACCGGCACCACCACCTCGGCTCTGCTGTCCGAGATGATCTGGTCCCGGATCGGCGCGGAGGAGGACGCGTACTACCTCCTCGACTCAGAGGGCTCCGAGGCCGCCTGCGGCGGCTTCAGCGCCACCGCCCGCGACCTGGCCCGGCTCGGTGAGATGATCCGCTGCGGCGGCGCGATCGGTGACCGCCAGATCGTCCCGGAAGCCGTCGCCTCCACCATCGTCTCCGGCGTTCCGGACGGCTACCACCACCGCGTCCGCTTCCCCGCCGCACCTCCCGAGGCGCCCGCCACCCTCTCCTACCACGACCTCTGGTGGATCCCGAACGACCCGTACGGATCCTTCATGGCGAGCGGCATCCACGGCCAGCGCCTCTTCATCTCCCCCGCCCTCGACCTGGTGATCGTCCACTACGCGTCCCAGATCATCTCCCCGTCCGTCCCCCAGGTCCCCCTCATCCAGGCGTTCTTGAAGATCGGCACGCACCTCCGCGGCTAGGGCGTCTTCTTCGGATCTTCTGGTCGGATTGCGCTGAGTCCACTCCAGACCATTGGACCACTGGACTTCGGAATGAGTCGGGAGGACGCCGTCGCCACCATGGCGGGGCAGGGCTTCCTTGCGAAGCAGCACAACATGGGGGGTTGGCACTCGACAGGCCGTACGCAGTGGCGGGTCGAGTTCGTCGAAGACATGGTGTCCTACGCACCACTGGTAGGACGCCTGGCATGAGGCTCAGCCTGGCTAGTACTCCAGCTGTAGATCGTGATTTTCATATCTGGGACGCGGCTCGTCGCCGGTAGTGGCTGGTGCGGCATCGGGCTTGGTGGCGGCGTCGCCGGTCGGACCAGCCGATCCGGTGGGCTGCGTCGTGGATCGGCTGTGCCACGAGCGTGATGAACAGGCGCTGGATCTCGTTGCAGGACAGTGGGACCAGGTCGGCTGGCCCGGGTCGGCGGGTGTGTTCGTCGGCGCGGACAACGGCGAGGAAGGCGTGGGCGAGCATGGCGAGGGTGACCCAGCGGATCCAGGGGGCAACGGCGGACCTGGTGCTCGTCGAGTCCGGCCAGCCCCTTCTCGGCCTGGAAGGTCCCTTCCACCGGCCTCTGGATCCGGTGACCCGCACCAGTTCGGTCAGCGGCACCGGCCGGAGTGAGAAGCCGCGGCAGTAGGCGAGTTCGCCGGTGGTGCGGTTGCGGCGGATCAGCACCATGGAGACCGAGTTGCACCTGCCGTTGGAGTTCGACTCGGTGCTCGACTCCACCTGACATCGCGAGTGCGTGGTGGCTGGCTCGCGGCTCCATGCGTTCCGCCTGTTGCGGGCAATAGTTGGCCTCCGGCGGCGCCGACCAGCTCGCCTTCGTACCCGCGATCAGCACGCCATTTCCCGTGCTGCGCCTCAGACGAGAGATGCGGTCCGATGGTGGAACCACGCGGCGCGGCGGCAGCCTCGGGGTGCTGTGGCCCATGCGGTCGTTCCCCTTCTCCTGTGTGCCCTCGGGCTTCTCGCCGCCCGCCTAAATCGATGCGCAAACGCTGCGTCTTGAGACAGGCATCCGCTCGCCGGACCCTGAGGGAAGGGAAGCACCCGCCCGTACACCGGGCAGGAGAGGATTCGTCATGATCGCAGTGCCCACGGTGAGCCGTCCCGCCGCCCTGGCGTCCGAGGAGGAATCCGGACCTGTGAGCCCCTCCGTAGCCGCCGACGCCCCCGGCCGACTGCTCGACCGCCTCGTGATCACCGGCGAACTCGCCCGCCTCCCAAGCGTCCGGCGCGATGTCCTGGCCCTCGCCTGCTCCGGAGACCTGACCCAGGCGCAGATCGCGCGGCGCACGGGCATGCCCCTCGGCACGGTCAAGAGCCACACCCGGAGAGGCCTGCAGCGGCTCCGCTGCCGCCTCGTCGCGGGCGCCACGACCGTGCCCGGGGAACCCGCACCCATCCGGCGGGCGCACGGTGCCGAACCACCCACGGGGACGCTCCGCGCGTCAGGTGCGCGGACCCCCCAAGACGTGAGGGAGGACGCATGAACCGGCGAACCGTGGCGGTCGTCGGGGCGGGAGTGGCCGGCCTGACCGCCGCTCACGTGCTGTCGCGGATCCACGACGTGGTGCTCTACGAGGCGGACGGCCGGCTCGGCGGGCACGCCCACACCCACGAGCTGCCGACCCGGGAAGGCGGCACCGTGCGCGTGGACACCGGCTTCATCGTCCACAACGAGCGCACCTACCCGCATCTGCTGCGGCTGTTCCGCGAACTCGGCGTCGCCACCCAGGACGCCGAGATGAGCATGTCCGTCCGGTGCGACGGCTGCGGCCTCGCGTACGCGGGCGCCCGAGGCCCCCGCGGTCTCCTCGGCGGAGGCAACCTGCGTCGCGGCCGCCACCTGCGGATGCTCGCCGACGTACCGCGCTTCCACCGGTCCGCCCGGCGCCTGCTCGCGTCCGGGGACGACAGCCAGACCCTCGGCTCGTTCCTGGAGCGCGGCGGGTTCTCGCCGTACTTCGTCGGTCACTTCGCCATCCCACTCGTGTCCGCCGTCTGGTCCTGCGCGCCGGACACCGCCCTCCTGTACCCGGCGGGCTACCTCTTCCGGTTCCTCGACCACCACGGGCTGCTGTCCACCACCGGTTCGCCCAGGTGGCGGACGGTCACGGGAGGCTCCGCCGCCTATGTGGACAAGGTGGCCAAGGGGCTCGCGGCCGTCCGTACCGCCACTCCGGTCCGCGCGATCGAACGCGGCACGGAGCAAGTGCGCGTGACCACCGCCGACGGGGAGTCCGAGGTCCACGCGGCCGTCGTCGTCGCCGTCCACCCCGACCAGGCGCTGCGGATGCTCGCCGACGCCAGCCCCGACGAGCGCCGGGTCCTCGGCGCGTTCACCTATTCGCGCAACCCCACCGTGCTGCACCGGGACACCACCCTCCTCCCGGCCCCGACGCACGCCCGTGCCTCATGGAACTACTGGCTCCCCACCTGCGACGCGCGCCCCGGGGCCGTCAAGGTGAGCTATGACATGAACCGGCTCCAGCGCCTCGCCGTGGACGAGCCGCACATCGTGACCCTCAACGCGGACGGACTCGTCGACGAACGCACGGTGCTTGCCCGCATCGTGTACGAGCACCCCGTCTACACGCCCCGTTCCGTCGCCGCCCAGCGTGAACTGCCGGGCCTCGCCACGTCCGTGACCGCCTTCGCCGGCGCCTACCACGGCTGGGGATTCCACGAGGACGGGTGTCGCTCCGGAGTCGAAGCGGCCCGGGCTCTGGGGGTGACCTGGTGACCGACCACGGCACACACGCCATACCGGCCGCACCCGTCTCACCCGTCTCACCCGTGGCATCCAGGGTGCCGGCGCTCTACCCCTGCGAGGTCGCCCACACCCGCGTCGGGCCTGTGCGTCACAGCCTGCGGCAGCGCACGTACCTGTGGCTCGTCGACCTCGACGACCTGCCCCGGCTGCCCCGCCTCCTGCGCCCACTGGCCCGCTTCGACGCCCGCGACCACTTCGGCGGCCGGGCACCCACCCTCCGCGCCGGCCTCGACGCCTACCTCACCTCCCAGGGCGTACGGAACGCGGACGGGCGGGTGCTGATGCTCGCCCACGCGCGTGTCCTCGGCCACGTCTTCAACCCGCTCACCCTGTACTGGTGCCACGACCGGACCGGCAGCCCCGTCTGCGTCGTCGCCGAAGTCCACAACACCTACGGCGGGCGGCACTGCTACCTCCTGCGGCCCGACACAGCCGGACTCGCCGACGTCGCCAAGGACTTCCACGTCTCCCCGTTCCTCGACGTCGAAGGCTCCTACCGGATGAGGCTGCCCCTCCCCGGCGAGCGCCTCGATCTCACCGTCCAACTGCGGCACGGCGACGGGAGCCGGCCGCTGACCGCCACTGTCCGTGGCCGCCGCCGCCCGGCCGACACACGCGGCCTGCTCACCACGGTGCTGCGCCACCCGTGGTCCACCGCCGCCGTCAGCGCCGGCATCTGGTGGCACGGGATCCGCCTGTACCTCAAGGGCCTTCCCGTCCGTCCCCGTCCCGTCCCGTCCACCCGAGAAGGCATGCTGTGACCGTCTCCGTCCCGTCGGCCGTCCCCCTCGTCGCGGCTTCCGACCGTACGCCCGTCGATCCGGAACGCTGGCCCGACGTCGCCCGCCTCCCGCGCGCCTCGGGCCTGCGCACGGCCGTCGCACGGCGCGTCCTCGCCCGTGCCTTCGCCCGGCTGCCGCTGCGGACAGGCCCCGGCGGCCCGCCCGGCGCCGTTCCCCGCCCCCGTACCGGCGAGGCCGGCGCCCCCACGCTGACCCTCCACGACCCGGCCGCCTTCCACCGGCGGGTCGGCGCCGACGGGTTGATCGGCTTCGGCGAGTCGTACATGGCCGGAGAGTGGGACAGCGACGACCTCGTGGGCCTCCTCACGGTGCTCGCCGCCCACGTGGACGACCTCGTGCCCGCTCCGCTGCGCCGGCTCCGGGGCGCCTGGGTGCGCCGCCGCCCGGACCGCGACCGCAACACCCTCGCCGGCGCGCGGGACAACATCCAGCGTCACTACGACCTTTCGAACGACCTGTTCGCCCGCTTCCTCGACCCGAGCATGACCTACTCCTCGGCCGTGTTCGACACCCTCCCCGCCACGCCGGGGGAGTTCACCGCGGCCCAGCACCGCAAGATCGACCGCCTGCTGGACCTGGCCGGGGTCGGCCCGGGGACCCGACTCCTGGAGATCGGCACCGGCTGGGGCGAACTCGCCGTACGCGCCGCCTCGCGAGGCGCCGACGTCCTGACCGTCACGCTCTCCGAGGAGCAGCGCGCGTTCGCCCTGTGCCGGATCGCCGAGGCCGGTGTGTCGCACCGGGTGAGCGTCGAACTCCGCGACTACCGGCAGGTCCAGGGCCGTTACGACGCCGTGGTCAGCGTCGAGATGATCGAGGCGGTCGGCGCCGAGTACTGGCCCACGTACTTCGCCGCCCTGCGCCGCCTCCTCGCGCCCGGCGGGGCCGTCGCCCTCCAGGCCATCACCATGCCGCACGAACGGATGCTGCACACCGCCCGGACGCACACCTGGATCAGCAAGTACGTCTTCCCCGGCGGCCTCATCCCGTCACGGGACGCCCTCGCCCACGAGAGCGCGGCCGCCGGCCTGGGCATCACCCACGACACCGGCTTCGGCGCGCACTACGCCGAGACGCTCCGGCTCTGGCGGGAGGCGTTCGTCCAGGAGTCGGCGGCGGTCGGGGCACTCGGCTTCGACCGGGTCTTCCACCGCATGTGGGAGCTGTACCTGGCCTACTCCGAGGCGGGTTTCCGTGCGCACTACCTCGACGTCCGCCAGCTCCGGCTCGTCGCCACGGATTGCCCGGGGACGTCCCGATGACCGCGTCCGCACTGGTGGCCAATCTGGCCGCGTCGGCCGGAGCGGCCCTCGCGGTGATGCTGGTGGCCTTCGTGATCGCCTCGGTGAAGGGCGTCCACCGGATCGTCGATGTCGCCTGGGGTCTCGCCTTCGCCGCGGTCGCCGTCGTCACCTGGGTGCTGTCCGCCGGGTACGGGGACGACGGCAGGCGGCTCGCCGTCACCCTGGCCACCTGCCTGTGGGGGCTGCGACTCGCGTTCCACATCGCCCGGAGGGGCCGCGGCCACGGCGAGGATCCCCGCTACGCGAAAATGCTGGCCCGGGCACCCGGCAACCCCGCGTTCTACGCGCTGCGCAAGGTCTACCTGCTCCAGGGCGCGCTGGTCTGGCTGGTCTCCCTGCCCGTCCAGGCGGCGGCGTACCTCCCTGAGGGCGTGGACCCCCTGCTCGTCCTCGGACTCGTCCTCTGGGCGGCGGGCCTCGCCTTCGAAGCGGTGGGGGACCGTCAACTCGCCCGCTTCAAGGCCGACCCCGCGCATCAGGGGCGGATCATGGACCGGGGACTGTGGAGCTGGACCCGGCACCCCAACTACTTCGGCGACTTCCTGGTCTGGTGGGGGCTCTACCTGACCGCCTGCGCGACGTGGCAGACTGCCGTCCTCAGCCTCGTGTCGCCCCTGGTGATGAGCGCACTGCTCATCTGGGGGAGCGGCAAGCGGCTGCTGGAGAACCACATGGCGCACCGACCCGGTTACGCCGCCTACGTCGCCCGCACCAGCGGCTTCCTGCCCCGGCCGCCCCGCCGGGACGCGGGGACCGAAGCCCGATGAAGGCCGCAGCCGCCCTCACGGTCCGCCGCGGCGCGGCGGGCTCTCTCGTCGTGCGGAGCGCGCCGCCCGTTCCCGTCGCCGCCGTGCTCGTGCTGCACGGCGGGCGCTCCGAGGGCCTCGGCCCGCCGCCCGTGGTCAACCTGCCCGCTCTGCGGATGCGGCCGTTCGCGGCCGCCGTCACCCGCGCTCTCGGCCGGGACGTGTTCGTCGCGGAGGTCCGCTACCGGCACCGGGGCTGGAACGGCGGACGCCGTGACCCCGCCCGGGACGTGGAGACGGCGCTCGTGCGGCTCCGGGAGGAGGCCGGGCAGATCCCCGTCGTTCTGGTCGGTCACTCGATGGGCGGCCGCGCCGCGCTGAGCGCCGCCCGCGACCCGATGGTCCGCGGTGTGGTGGCCCTGGCGCCTTGGTGCCCGCCGGGGGAGCCCGTCGACCACCTCGCGGGGCGGGCGGTGTACGTGCTGCACGACGAGGCCGACCGGATCACCTCCGCCCGGGAGTCCTGGGCGCTCGTGCGCCGGGCCCGGACGGCCGGCGCCGAGGCGGTCGCGATCCCGATGCCCACCGGGGGTCACGCGATGCTCCGCGGCGCCGCCCACTGGCACCGCCGCACCGCCGAACTCACTGCCGCCGCGCTTCTTCCCCGCGACTGAGCCCGACGGGCTCCCCACGCCTCAGCCGACGGGTTTCCGGTCGGCGGCGAGGGGGTCGCGGGCAGCGATGCAGCGGCGGGTGAGGATGTCGAGCGCGTCGCGCAGCCCGGCGGGCCTCAGCATGCTCGGTGCGACCGGCCGGCCGGCCCAGCCGGGGCCGGCGAGCAGCACCAGGGGGTGGATCCGGGCGCCCCTGACGCCGAACGAGGTGTCGGCCACGTGCCGGGCCAGGGCGTGGCTGGCGGTGGAGCGGGCCTGCGACCAGAGCACCACGGCCGTCGGCCCCAGCCGTCGTACCGCCGCGTCGAGAGCCTCGGCCGGTACCGCCGCACCGAACATGCGGGCCGGTAGGCCTTGTTCGGCGAGACCGGCGGCCAGGGCTTCCAGGGAGAGGGTGTGCTGCTCGCCCGGCACGCAGGCGAGCAGCAACGGTGTCGTGTAGTCCGGATGTGGCCGGGCGGAGCCCGCCAACTGCCGCAGAGTAGTGGAGATATGCCAGGACAGGAGGTGTTCGACCTCGACGTACCGGTCGCCCGAGGACTCCCACTTGCGTCCGACGGCGTGCAAGGTGGGCACAAGCACCTCTTCCCACGAGGTGACGAGCCCGTGTGCCGTGACCAGCTCGCGCAGCAGCGTGTCCATGGTGGGGCTGTCGAGGCGAACCGCTGCCCTGGCCAGTCCCCGGAACTCCCGGTGGACCTCGCCGAGCGGCAGCCCGTTGCCGGACCCTGGGGCCCGTGCCGGCACGGAGACGCCGGGCAGCTCGAACGGGAGTGGCCGGCGTCCGGCTCGGGCCCTGGCCACCCGGGCCGCCTCGGCCGGTGGCACGCCCGAGGTGGTGAGCCGGCACATCGCCTCAAGGAGAGCGATGTCCGTCGGCGACCAGCGTCGATGCCGACCGTCCTCACGCACCGCCGGGCCGATCCCGTATCGCTGATCCCACGATCGCAGCGTGGTGGGGGAGACCCCCAGACGTCGGGCCACGGCCCCCGTCGTGACCCCGTGTGTCGGTCGGTCGGTCATGCATCCATGGTACGACGCACAAACGACGCGAGTGCGGGGTCACCTAACCGGAGGACCCCTCAGAGCGCCCGTCCGCAGCGTTCCCGCGCTGCACGTGCGGTCGTCCACCCGGATCGTCGAGGACCACTCCTTCCTGCTGGTGGACCTCGGCGAGCTCGGCCCGGCGCACCTGACGTGGACCCCGGCGCCGGGGACGGGAGCCCCCGCGCGCCAGCATCGCGAGGCGACGTCGGCCGCGGGGCTCGCTGCCTGGGCCCGTTCGGCCTGCGCGACGCTGCCGGGCCTGCGGGGAACCGGCGTACGGGCCGTGAACCGGTGGGAGTTCGCCCAGCAGTCCCTGCCGGAGCGGGCCGGACGCGCCACCTGGACGGGCACCCGCGCGGAAGGCTGGGACGGGCGCGCCCGCGTGGCGGTGGCTCGGGAAGGGCCGGGTAGGAGCACCGGGCCGACGCAGGTACGGGTGCCGGGCAGGGCGCCCGTGGACACGGCGACGTGCAGTCGCTTCGGCCAGCACCTGCTGGCGGAGACGTACTGGACGGCGCCCTCCGGGGCGCGCTACTTCCTCGCCGCGGGCAGCCGCGCACTGACCGCTGTCACCGCCCGGGGACCCGTCTCGGCCACCGTACGCGGACCGGTCCCGGCCGTCCGTACGAACGCGGGCGGCCAGGTCCGGCTGACGGGCACGGTGCCCGGTTCCGGTGAACTTCGTGGCTGGGGGGAGGCGGCGTTTCACCTGCCAGAACCGGCCGCATATCTTCCCTCGTTGGACCCGACGAAGAGATAGGTAAGCGCTGTTGCCCACGCTCAAGATGTCCTTTGCCTCCGCGCTGTCGGCCGCCGTCCTCGCATCGGGACTGGCGCTCGGTACAGCCGGCCCGGCCAGCGCCGCCACGTGCCCCTCAGAGGCATCCCCCACTGCCCGCGGCGGCGAAGCCCACTGGAAGATCGCCTGCACCCGTACGGGGGTGAAGGTCTACGGCTGGGTCCAGGACACGGCCGCGGACGGTCGATGCGCGACCGTCACCGCTACATCCGACGGCGGTCCCGGATGGATCGACATGGTGGAAGCGTGCGGCTCCGGTGTCCGCGAGAACTTCGACTGGTCCATTCCAGGCACCAAGGCGGCGAAAGTCTGGCTGCGCGTTATCGACACGGACTGACGCCCTGCCGTCTCGGCCGGCAAGGTGAGGCCGTCCCGGAACGAATCCAGGCCCGCACCGATGCGTGCGGGCCCCTCGTGTGCTCGGGGTCGATTCGTCGGGTGGTCTCCGACGGAAGCGGTACCCCGAGCACCGCGCGCCGCTCTACGGCGCCCTGACGGAGCACAGACGATCGCATCCGCGGCGACCTCGAGAGCGAGGCGGCAGACCTCGTGTCTCCCGGTTGACGCCCGTGCGGCCGGAGCGGTCGGCGACGACGTACAGGTGGACGTCGGTCGTACGCCCGGCGGCGAGGCCCGACTGGATCAAGCGTGACCTGCCCGCGATCTGCGACGACCAGGACGACCCCTTCGGCCGGCCGGTCGGTGCCGCCCGATCGCGCCGTGCCGCGGGGCATCGTGATGAGGGCCTCGATGCGTTCGCCGCGCACGATCCGCTTGAACAGGGCGTCGATCAGGGCGAGGTGCGGGGCCTGCGTCTCGCGGCCGTCGGTGAGGATCGCCGCCATAGACCCCGGGGAGTGCTCCAGGGCCATAGTGCGCTCGACCGTGGCGAGGGCCGCGCGGGTCGCCGGGTTCGCGCGGCGGGCGACGCGGCGCCGCTCGGTCCGGTTCATCTGCCGGTAGGCGGCCGTCAGCTGGGTGAGGGCCTCGGCTTCGGTGACGACGCCCAGGTCGACGACCGCGACCGTACGGTCAGGCTCCGTCGTGTCGGGCCTTGGAAGCCGGCATGGCGGTGAGGCTCCCCGCGTTGCATTGTCGCGGACGACGTGAAGGCAGCGGCGTCGGGTAAATACAACGACGGCACGTACGCGGTGGTGGCGAAGCCGGCGGGGGATATCGGGAAGATCGCGCCGGGTACGTATCGGGTCGAGGGCTCGATGTCGCAGTGCTACTGGGAGCGGACTCGTGAGGACGGCGAGATCATCGACAACCGGTTCGCGACGTCGGCGCGGAAGATCACGGTGACGATCGCGCCGTCCGACGGGCAGTTCACATCGGAGAACTGCGGAACGTGGAAGCCGGTCAAGTAGCCGGCCGGGGGAGTGGGGCGGGCCCCGCCGTCGCGGTTGGCCGCCGGTTCGTCTCGTCGAACGCTGGGGGTGCCGGCTCTTCTATTATGGGGACATGAGTTCGAACGCGGACGCCCTGACGCGACCGGAGCTGAGTGCGGCGTTGCGTGGGGACGAGTTGGCCCGCTGGTACTGGACGCTGGCCGAACTGACCGTGCTAGCCCGGGAACTTGGGGTGCCGCGAGGCGGTGGGAAGGCGGCGCTGACGGCGCGACTGCGGGCCGCATTGGACGGCATCGCCCTGCCGGCCGCGCCGTCCCGGACGCGCAGCGCCGGCCACCAGCTCGCCGCGCCGGTGAACGGCTCCACCGTGATTCCCGAAGGCCAGCGGTGCAGTCAGGTGCTGCGCGAGTACTTCCGCCGGGAGATCGGCCCGAGCTTCCACTTCGACGCGTACATGCGAGCGTTCGTTGCCGAAGGCGCAGGGCGCACCCTGGCCGACGCCATCACCCACTGGCACGCCACGCGCCAGACCGCTGCCCAGCTTCAGGAGATCGGCGCGCAGTTCGAGCTCAACCGCTTCCTGCGTGACTGGCATGCCGAGCATCCAGCCGGCAGCCGTACCGAAGCGCTCGCCGCTTGGCGGGCTCACCGCGACCGACCTCGTAGCCCAGCCGCGAGGTGACCGGCGCAGACGGCACGGGCGCGGCGTCGACCTCGACGACCGCACCCGCGTCCGCGAGCGCCGGTCACGTCTGTCCTCGTCAGACGCTGGGACCACCAAGCTCGGTAGCCCAAGCCCCGGACCGGCCTGCAAGCGCGGCCGGCCATCTGGGTTCCTGCGTGTGTTTCGGCACCAAAGAGCGTTGGGACGAGGGTTGCTCTAGCGGTGGGGCCTGCGTCCAGCTGCTGGCCCCACCATCCTCTCCTGGTCTATACCGGGAGAGGAAGCGCCAGGTGGCAGTGGATGAGCGTTCTGCGGGGTGCGGCCCGGGCATGTGGGGCTGCGTGGCAGCGGCGGGGTTCGCGGGGTTCCCACTGGAGCAGGAGGACCGCCGAGAGCATGGGCACGCAGGTCAGGAGTATGAAGGTCATGACGTGGCCGCTGCCGTCATTGAGCCGGCCTGGGCCGTCTGCTGCACCGTGGGGGTGGCGTTCAGAAGGTGCCGAACGGCCCGGGAGCGGTTCGCGAGCTTGAGTCGGCGTCCTCGACGGTGCCACTGGTCGAGGACGGCGAGGAAGCCGGAGTCGCAGAAGGTGACCCTGGCTGTGTCCAGTACGAGGCCGGTGTAGCCGTCGTCGGCCGCGGAGGCCAGCAGTGCCCGCAGCGGGGTTGCGCTGTAGTGGTCGATCTCTCCGGTGAGGTGGATGACCAGGGTGGTGCCGAGGCTGGTGCAGGATGCGATGACTATGGCGCAGGGCGCGGTGTCCGCGCCCGAGTCGTGCACGGCCGAAGGGGCAGTGGCGGCGGGAGGAGCGGTCAGTATCGGGGCGGTGCTTGAGGTACTCACATCCCCATCAACGCCTCCCGCCCGGGCTCGGGAAACGAGCCACGCGACCCATTCACCCCATGTGATCAGCGCCTATCCCCGGTTGGAGGGAAAGACTTCACCCGGACGTGGACGACCACGCCGAAGATCTCGGCCAGGGCCCGGGTGGCCACGACGGCTGCGATGACCGGGCCCGTCGCCGGCGGATACCGGGCTGTCGCGACGAGGACTTGTCCGGCCGATCACGGCCAGGGCTGCCGCTGTCGCGGTGCCGAGGAAGACGTAGCCACGTTTGCCGTAGCGAGTGGCCACCACCCGGGACTGCTTCAGACAGTTGATCGCCCGTTCAACGGTGTTGCGCTTGCTGTATGCCCTTGTCCGCTGTGAGACCGTCCCGCTTCATGCGCGGCCTTGCTTCACCGGCCAAGGACAGCGAGATGTCCTGGGCCTGTCTCAGTGGAGTTTGACGCGTCTCACCGGAGTTCGACTGGCGCTGGACTCTAGTCCGCGGTACAGCCCCAGTAGGCGATCTCGGCTGGTTTGCCATCCCGGTACAACACTGTGCACCGGCCGTATCCACGGCCGATCGGGTCGAGCAGTCGACGTATCTCGGCGTCCCATTGGTCGTACGTGGGTCGGCCGTCGGGAGCCCAGCTGCGGATCTCGTCCTCGGTCAAGGGGCGCATCATCGCGAACTCGTCACCTGCATCGGCGTCGATCAGCGCGTAGAAGTCGAGCACCGTGCAGGTACCTCCGGTCAGGATGTACTCCCGCCACCCCTCGTCCTCCCACAGCTCGACGATGTCCCGCCCCGGAAAGCCGTGATCATCCTTCGCCAACTCCTGGTTCTGAGCCTGCCGGAACGCCGCCGCCAGATCCTCCTGGTACGGCCCAGTCGCCGTCCACTCGTTGCCACCCACTGCAGAACCTCCCTGGTCGCCGACCCTCGGCTGCGCCGCAGGCTAACCGCCACCACTGACAGGACCAACCGCTCGACGCCCGTGCCCGATCAAGGTCGACCGCTCAAGCCTTGGTGAGAATCGTCAAACTCCACTGAGACGGGACAGTCCCGCACCGTCGGCGCCGGCAGGTGGGGCCGTGATGTTCGGCCGTTGTGGTGACTGTCCTGTGCCATCGAGCCTTGAGCTCGTTGCCATCGACTATCGGGCTCGGACGGAGTTCGGCGCATTCCGCCGCATCTGGCTTCTCGACTTCTCGAACTCGGCCATGCCGAGCAGGTGGAGTTCCGGGCCGGTCATGGGGAGTGGTTCCGCGCACGGGAGCGGGCGCGGCTGCTTGGCGAACAGGGTGCCCGACAGGCAGAGTCGCTGAAGATACTCGCCCCGTACCTCGCTACCCTTTACTTTCAGGACACAGAATGCAGTGCCCTCAGCCGAGGAGTACGACGAGCAGTACAAAAGCACGGTGTCCCAAAGGGAATGATGCGCACCATGAAATACACCGTCTCCATCGAGATCGCCCTGCCACGGGAGAAGGTGGTCCAGCTGCTCGCCGACCCGGCGCACCTGCCGAATTGGCTGCGGGGCCTGGTGCTGCACGAGCCGCTGAGTGGGGAGCACGGGCAGCTCGGTACCAAGTCGCGGATCGTGATGCAGATGGGCCAGCGGAAGATCGAGTGCACCGAGACCATCACACGCCGGGAACCGGCAGACCTGCGCGAGATCCCGAAAACGAGCGTCGTTCACTTCGACCGCGAGATCGTCGGCGAGGGCATGTGGAGCGCAGTGCGCGACCGGCTGACCGAAGCCGGCCCGGGAAGGACGCTCTGGGAGAGCGAGAACGAATACCGGTTCAGCGGCTTTCTCATGAAGCTGGTGGGACTTCTGATGCCCGGCGCCTTCCGTAAGCAGTCGCAACAGCACATGCAGGACTTCAAGGCGTTCGCCGAGCAGGGAAAGGACGTCCGCGAGGCGAAGGACTGATCTGCCGCACCTGGTCAGGCGTCTGACGGCGTGACGTGTTGATCTTCCCTTCTTTCGTAGATGACCCGGAGGCGCCGTCCTCCGAGACCGGCCGGCGCCGGCGCGGGGAGGGTACGTCAGTACCAGAGCTGGTGGGTGTTGAAGCTGGACGCGTTCAAGTGCTGGAGGAGTTGGGACTGCTCTTCCACCCGCCCGCTGACCCTCGGGCCGCGAAGTGGGCGATGGCCTACTGGATCGCCGGTCAGATAGCCGACGGATCCCTGGATCCCGTCGCCGGCACCACCTCATTTGGGCAGACACCGCCTATGACCTCGGCTACCCCGAAGAGCTGGAACCCCTTGTCCGCTGCGCGCACAACCCGGACGGCTGGGAGGGGAGCTGGGGAGTCCCTTTCGAGGAACTCAACAGGGAAGTGGTTGAGGGAGCGAAGCAGTTCCTCAGCAAGCGGTTGGCAGCAGAGGCGGGAGACTGACCGCCGTTCATTCTCGCCACCGGGATTGGTCCACCCGCTACCTTCCCCCCTCACTCCGCGTGGCCGAACCACAGAAGCGACGCTGTTGGTGATCTTCTTCGCCGGCCACGCCGCCGCCCCCTGGCTCGCCCCCCTCGGCCCCCACCCGGCCCTCGCCCGGCTGATCCTGCGCCGCTACGACCAGGCACTGGCACGGGCGTCCCGGCCGGTACTTGCCGCCACCGGCTGACGCCCGCCCCGCCCCCTGGCTATCGTCAGGGCAGTCAGGACAGGGAGGTGGCACGTGCGCGGTGCCGTCAAGGGCGCGTCGCTCGCCGGAATCGCGGCGGCCGTGGCCGTACTGGCCTCGCTCGCGGCCAACGCCGCCACGTCCGAGGACCGTTGGCCCGGCGCGCTCGACCGCATCCGGCAGCAGCCGTGGTGGTGGGTCGCCGGACTCGCCGTCGCCGGGATCCTCGTGGCCGTCGTCCTGGCCTGGCGGCAGGAGCGGCCCGCCGCGGTCGCCGGCGATCCGCCCACCCCGTCCGCGCAGACCGTTCCGGACTGGGTGATCGACCGCACCGAACGGGCCCGCACCGTCAAGGCGGTGTGCCGTACCCGGCGCGGCAGTCGTACCGTCGCCATCACGACCGCCCTCGAAGGCGCCGGCGGCTTCGGCAAGACGGTCCTCGCCCGGGCGGTGGCCGCGAGTCCGCGCGTACGGCGGCACTTCCGCGGCCGGATCTACGTCGTCACGATCGGCCGTGACGTCCGCAGCCGGGCGGCGATCGCCGCCAAGGTGGCCGAGGCCACCCGCTTCGTCACCGGCGACACGACGGCCTTCGACGACCCGGGCCTGGCGGGCGACCACCTCGGCCGGCTCCTCGACCGCCGCCCCCGCACCCTGCTCCTCCTCGACGACGTCTGGGACGCCGAACAACTCGACCCCTTCCTGCGCGGCGGCGCCCGCTGCGTCCGCCTCGTCACCACCCGTGTCCCCGGCGCCCTGCCGCGCGGCACCGAACGCGTCCGCGTCGACCAGATGTCCCCCGCCCAGGCCCGCGCGGTCCTCACCTGGGACCTGCCCGCTCTCCCCGAACCCCTCGTCCGCGACCTCCTGGAGGCGACCGGACGCTGGGCCCTGCTCCTGCGCCTCACCAATCGGCTGATCAGCCGCCGCGTCGCCACCGGCACCGATCCGGAGCACGCTGCGGCGCAGACCCTGCGAGGGCTCGTCGCGCACGGTCCCGCCGTGGTCGACTCGGACCCGGTCACGCTCGACCTGGACGATCCGGCCCGCCGCGCCCAGGCCGTCCGGGCCACGGTGGAGGCTGCCCGGACCCTGCTGCCGCCCGGTAGTGACCGGCGCCTCGCGGAGCTGTCCGTCTTCGCGGAGGACGAGTCGATCCCCGTCCCGCTGATCGCCCGCCTGTGGACGGCGACGGACGGTCTGACGGAGGACGAAAGCCGTACGCTCTGCGCCGCGTTCGACCGGCTCTCCCTGGTTTCGCTCACCCCTGACCACGGCGGCCGCGTCGCGATCCACGACGTGCTCCGCGACTATCTGCACAAGGAGTTGGGCGAACCGGCCGCGACCGCGCTGCACGGCATGCTCGCCGACGCCTTCGGTCCCCGTCCTTGGGAGTCGTCCGAGGGATACGTCCTCGACCACGCGATCGAGCACCTGCTCGCCGCGGGGCGGACGGATGACGCGGAGCGCGTCGCGAGCGACCTGCGCTGGATCGAGACCCGACTTCACCAACGCGGCCCCATGGCGGCCTGGGCCGACCTGTTCGACGTCCCCACACGGCACGCGGCCCGGCTGGCCGACGACCTCACCCGAGCCGCCCACCTCCTCACCCCGACCGACCCGCCCGAGCTCCTGACGAACGTCCTGCACAGCCGCCTGGAGTCGCTGCCGCTGTGGCGCGACCGGATCGCAGGCCGGCAGGCCGCCTCCGAGATCGCGGCCCGGCCGCTGCTGCGCAACCGCAGTACCCCGCCCGACCTGCCCGAGCCGGCGCTTCTCCGCACCTTCCTCGGCCATACCGGACCCGTGTGGTCCGTCGGGGTCCGGTCCGACGGCACGTCGCTCATCACCGTCGGAGCCGACGGGATGGCCCGAGGGCTCGACCCGGAGAGCGGCGGCGAGTTCACCGTGGACGTCCGGGGCCCCGGACGCTTCAGGGTCCTCACGGTCGCCCCGTACGGCACCGAGCTGGTGACGGGCGGGCCGGGCCGTAACTTCCACACCTGGACCTCCGACCGGGCCACCCCGCCGACGCGAACCGTCGGGCCGGTCGGGGGCCGCGGGGCGTCGGTGCGGGCCCTGGCGGCCTCCGGGAGCCGGATCGCGACCGTCGCCACGGACGGCACTCTGGAGATATGGGCTTGGAGCGGGAACCACCTCGCGCAGAACGTCCAGCAGGGTGACGAGCACACCTGCGTGGCGTTCTCCGCCAACGGTGTGTGGCTGGCCGTCGGCGGCCGCCGACGAGTCCGGCTGATGTCCTCGGACCTCGCCCAGGTGCAGGACCGCGGTCCCACCGCCGGGGCTCCGGTGAACGCCATCGCCATCGCGCGGGACGGCAGCTGGATCGTCTCCGCCGAGGCGAACGGCGTGCTGCAGATCTGGGACGAGACGCCGCCCCACCACGCGTCGCAGATCTCCGCGCACAGAGGCCCCGCCACCGCGGTGGCGGTCTCGCCGGACGGCACGTGGCTGGCCAGCAGCGGCGAGGACGGCACCGTCGCGGTCTGGGACCGGCGGACACGGGAGTGCCGCGCCCGCTACACCGCCCATACCGGCCCGGTCCACGCCGTCGCGGTCACACCGGACGGCGGCCGGGTGATCAGCACCGGAGAGGACGGAACGGTACGGGTCTGGGACAGCCGGGGGCCGGAGCGGATCCGCTCCGGCGACGGCGAGGGAATGCGGACGGTCACCGTCGTCGGCAACGCCGAGTGGCTGGCCGTCGCCCATCGCGACGGCAGCACCCGGCTCTGCGACTCGTACGGTGACAGCTGGAGCAGCCCCCTGTCGTCACGTCACGGGGAGTACCGAGGGCCGGTCGCCTTCGCGCCGCACGGCAGCTGGTACGCGGCGGGCCACCTGCACGGTGTCGAGATCAAGACCACGGACCAGTCGGTGACCGTGGACCCCGCCGTCCTCCAGCTGGGCCCCTCCACCACCGCGCAGGCCCTCGCCGTCGCCCCCGACGGCAGGTGGCTCGCCGTCGCGGACTCCGCAGGAGCGCTCCAACTGTGGAACCGTCTCCGGGAGGTCCGGACCGACACGGTGCCGGGTCCGTGGGGTGCGGACGGCCGGGCGCACACCGTCGCCGTCGCGCCTGACGGGACCTGGCTGGCCGTGCTGCGCCACCGGCCGCGGTCCGGCCGGACCGGTGCCGAGTCCCTGGTGCAGGTGGTCCGCCTCGCGGGGGGCCGCGCCGTCGCTGGCCGCCAGGTCCAGATCCACCGCGGCGAGAAACTCACCGGGCTCGCCGTCACACCCGATGGCAGCCGCCTCCTCACCACGTCCCTGAGCGGAGACGTGAGCCAGTGGGACCCGCTCACCGGCGTTCTCCTGACGACCGTCGCCGACCCCGACGGCCCCGTCAACGGCCTCGCCGTCTCCCGCGACGGCAAGTGGATCGCCACCGCCGGCTCCCTGCTCCGCGTCTGGGACGCCGCCACCGGCCGGACCGTCGCCGGCGTCCGCGCCGAGACACCGCTGCTTTCCTGCGCCTGGCTGCCCGACGGCCGCGGGCTCGTCGCCGTCGGCGAACGCGGCCTGCACTCCCACGAGTTCCGGCCCTGAGGCGGCACCCCCAGGGGCGCCGAGCCGCGTCCTCACCCCACGTGTCCGTCCTGCCCGATACCGTCGGCGCATGGAAGGCATCACGGAACCCAAGGACACCCCCGGCACCGACCACGACACCGCCACCTCGACCCCCACTTCCACTGCCGGCTACGACGCGACCGCCACCGAGTGCTGAACCGCGTGGGCCCGCCCACCGCCGGCAGCCGTGTCGCCTGTACCAGTTCCCCGAACGGAACCGGCCCGTCGGCGGCGGCCGCGAGGAGGGTCGGCTGGCAGCCCAGCTGGTCCGACAACGGCCGCCGTTGAGCCGACAGCGCGTCCAGACCCGAGAGCACCTGTGGACGCCATCCCGTGATCACCGAATAGCGCCAGCCGCAGGCCGCCGCCGCCTCACCGGTCGCCGCGAACTTCACCGCGCACCACTCACGTCCGCTCCTTCGCCCAGATGCTCACCGAGCGCCAAGGGAAGGCTGCCGCAGTGGCTCGATGCCGTCCGGCGCGACGACCTCCCCAGCCTCCACACCCTCGCCGCGGGCATCGAACGGGACCGAGATACCGTCATCGCCGGGCTCACCCTGCCCTGGAACTCCGGCGTTGTCGAAGGACGTCAACCGGATCAAGATGCTCGAACGCCAGATGTTCGGCCGGGCCGGCTTCACTCTCCTGCGGAAGAGGGGTCTTCTGGCCAGCTGACGACAGCCGCCCATGGGGTGACGGGGACGAGAGAAGATGCACCATGGATCCCCGCGTACCCCGCCTGCGTCTACGGCCTCATGCCGCTGGAGCGGTGTTCCCTGATGGTCATGAATCCGCGTGAGGAACCGGGGACACCCCGCGGCTTCGACGGCACAGAACCTGGCAAAATCTGACTCTCCGCTGCTGGCGATCGAGCGGGCCACCCGCCCGGCGGGCGCGGTCGGGGCGCGCGGTTCCGCTGCCCCCTAGGAGCGCGGCCCCTTGTCCTCCCCGGCCCGATGGGTTGCTCAGCAGCGCGAACAAGCGGGCCCCCGAGGGCAGCCGGACTCCGTCCGTCCCGGGACTCCTGGTGCAGGGGCGCGCGACGGGCGGTTCGACGGGCGTCAGGCCCCGGTGGCCGCGCGCCGGATCGCGTCGAGCGTGCGCACCACATCGTCGTCGGTGGTCGACCAGTTGCTCACCGAGATCCGCATGACGCGTCTGCCGTGCCAGGTGGAGCCGCTGATCCACGCCGTGCCGTCGTCGAGCAGCCGGGCGAGGACCCGGTCGGTGCGTCCGTCGCCGCCGAACTCGGCGCAGACCTGCGTGAACGCGATCTCGTTGAGAACGGTCGCGCCGTCGATCTCGGCGATGCCGGCGGCGAACGCGGAGGCGTGGCGACACAGCCGGTCGACGAGGTCGGAGACGCCTGATCGGCCGAGGGACCTGAGGGCGGCCCACACGGTGAACGCTCTGCCACGCCGCGAGAGTTCGGGCACCTTGTCGATGGGGTCGCCTTGCTCGTGCTGGATGAGGTAGTCGCCACGCTGGCCCATCGCTGCCCGGACCGCGGACGCGTCGCGCACGATCGCGAGTCCGCAGTCGTAGGGGACGTTCAACGTCTTGTGGGCGTCCGTCGCCCAGGAGTCCGCGTCCGCGCAGCCCGCCGTCAGATGGGCGCAGCGCGGCGAGGCGGCTGCCCACAGTCCGAACGCGCCGTCGACATGGACCCAGGCGTCTGCCTCGCGCGCCGCACGGATGCTCGCGGCGAAGGGATCGAAGGCGCCGGAATGGATGTCGCCGGCCTGGAGGATCACGATCGTGGGCCTCTGTCCGCCGGCCGTCAGCGCCTCCCGCAGGGCCTCGGGCTCGATGCGTCCTTGATCGTCCGCCGCCACCAGGTCGGGCCGACCGAGCCCGAGGTAGCGCAAGGCCAGGTCGATGGCCATGTGCCGGGACTCGCCGGCGACGACACGCACGGGCGGGCCACCCGTGAGGCCGTCGCGGGCGACGTTCCAGCCGGTGCGCCGCAGCACCGTGTCCCGCCCGGCTGCGAGGCACGTGAAGTTCGCCATCGTCGCACCCGTGGTGAAGCCTACGGAGCTGTCCCTCGGCAGGCCGAGCAGATCGAGCAACCAGGCACCGGCGATCTCCTCCGCCGCCGCGTACGCGGGCGAGACGGTGCGCATCACACAATTCTGGTCCCAGGCGCTGACCAGCCAGTCAGCAGCCAGCGCGGCCGGCTCGGTGCCGCCCACCACGAACCCGTAGAAGCGGCCGCTGGGGAAGGCGGTGAGCCCCGGCTCGCAGGCCGTGGCCAGCAGGTCGACGACGTCGGCGGGCGTGCTGGGGCCGGCAGGCAGTTCGGCACCGAGCGCGCTCACGATCTCGTCGACCGAAGCGCGGGCGGGAATCCGGCGGTCGGGCAGGCTCGCCAGCCACCGGACAGCATGGTCGTACGCCTGTCGGAGCGCCGCCTCACGCGCGTCCATACCTCGGACTATGCGACCGTCGGCGCCGCCCCGCAAGCCGACCGCGGTCGGACGGCAGGAGCGGCGCGGAACCGACTCTCAAGGTCCGGGCCGGCGCACGCCCTCGGAATCCGCTGCCTCCTTACATCGCGGCGAAGGTGGCGGAGCGCGTCAGGCTCTACGGCACGTTCCGGGTAGAGGGCGGACTGAATCGCCTGGAAGGGGACATCCGAGGATCACGCACCAGGCTTATGCGCACGTGATGCCTGATGGCCTGCCGGGCGCGGACCGGCCGGCCGTGCCACGGAGATGATCTACGGCCATGAGAGTATCGCGAGCGGAAATTGGCCGATCGCATTCGGCCCCCTATTTGCCGCGCATATCCAGTGCATCCGCTCGCGCATACGGCCGCGCATGAATCCGCCGGGAAATGAACTGCACCAAGTTGCCAGCACCCTGGCAGGATTCGGCCACATGGCATCGAAGTCGCAGCTCAACGGCGTCATCGGGGACTCCAGTGGCATCACCGGAAGCGTTTTTCAGTGACCCGTCAGGCAACCGATGGGTTGTGGACTGGCTATCGACGCGCATAGCTTTCCCTCGTCGCTCAGCCGGGCGACGAGCCATGGGCCGAGGGTTTTCCGCAGAATGGCCTATTGGATATATGCGGCCGGATTGGATGTGAATTCACATGAACAACTTCGACGGTGACATCTCGCTCATCGAGGAGATCGCGGAGCAGGACTTCGACGGCGTCGCCTACGGCGCGTGTTCGACCAACACGTTCTCGCTGTCCGACTTCCTCGGCAACCAGGGCGGCTGGTGCACGCTGACCAAGGAGTGCCAGCCCAACTGCAACTGAGCCCGAAGGCTGGGCACGGACCGGGGGCGGGGAGCGGCTCATGCTCCCCGCCCCCGGCGCAACGTGGCAATCTATCATCTTCCGCGCAGGGAGCCGGAGCATTGATCTCGCCCGCGAATCTTTACCCAGAACTCGACAGCGTCGAAATCCGCGAAACCATCGAGCCCCTCGGCGTTTTCGCGCCCGCCGTCCACGTCAAGCTCTCGGCTCCGTCCGACGCCGCTCCAGAGGCCCCCTCGCCGGCCGCGCTCGCCTGGTCGCTGGAGCCGGAGGAGTATCCGTTCCAGCGCGTGATCCGGCAGCTGGCACTGCCGGCTGCCGGCAGGCTCCTCCCTGAGGACCTCACGGAGGCCGTCGCCGACCTGGACGCCTTTACGCTCCAGGTACTCGGCCGGGCCGAGGCCCGGCTCCGCGACGTGGCGACCCGTACATTGGTCGCCGCGGTCAACAAGGCCTCCACCGACGGGCTGCTGCGGGGGGCGACCCCGCACGAGCGCTACCAGGACTTCGTCACCCGGGCGTGGAGAGACGCCCTGGAGCCGTTCCCGGTGCTCCGCTCCGCGGCCGGCCACGTGGTGCGCAACGCCCGCGAGGCCGCGCGCGAACTGGTCCGGCGCCTCCACGCCGACCGGGACGAGGTGTTCCGGTTCTCCCGCATCGCCCCCGGCGACCCGCTGTCGTCCATCGGCGGGGCCGACGGCGACTCGCACGCCCACGGCAGGGCGGTGAGCATCCTGACGTTCGCCTCGGGAGCCCGCCTGGTCTACAAGCCCCGAGACGTCTCGTGCGAGGCGGCCTTCGAGACCGTCGTCGAGCGCGTCAACGCGGAGGCCGACTGCGCACTGCCCGCCGCCCGCACCCTGGTGCGCGACGGGTACGGGTACGTCGAGTACGTCGAACAGGAGGACATCGGCGGATTCAGCGTGCCGTTCATGCGGGCCTGCGGCCAGTTGGCCGCCGTGTTCTACCTGCTGGACGCGCGGGACATGCACTTCGAGAACATCCTGCCCACCCGCCTGGGCCCGGTGGCCATCGACCTCGAGACGCTGCTGCACCCCTCCCGGGTGCACACCGGCCCCACCCCGGAGGCCGAGGGCAACGCGTACGACGAGATCGGCCGCAGCGTCTACGGCATCGGGATCCTCCCGTTGGTCCTGGCCGGCAAGAACGAGGACTCCGGCTACGTCGACCTCGGCTTCCTCGGCGGCGACAACCAGGGCGTCTCCCCCTTCAAGACCATGGTCTTCGAGCACCCCTTCACCGACCGGATCCGGGTGCACCTCCAGGCCCGCCCGTCCGAGCAGCGCTCCACCGTGGTCCGGGAGAGCACCGAACAGGAGATCCACGGGCTCGCCGGACTGATGGCCGACGGGTTCCGGCAGGTCTGCGAGGCGGTGATGCGCCGGCCCTCCTGGTGGACCACCCTGCTTGAGGGGCTCGCTCCGGCCATGCGCCTCCGCTACATCCACAACCCGACGTCGCAGTACGCGCAGATCCTGCGGATGGCGGCCTCCGCCGCCGCGATGGCCGACCCGGCGCTCGCCCAGGCCCTGCTCCACAGGATCGCCATCCCCTCCCGGTTCTCCGACCGCAGGCTGGTCGGCTCGGAACTGCGGCAGATGGCCGAACGCGACGTCCCCTACTTCACCGTGCCCGCCACCGGCACCACCGTCCACGACTGCGACGGCGAGGACACCGGCGTCCGGCTCGACCACACCCCGCTCTCCCGTGCGCTGGCCAAGGCCGCGGCGCTCGACGAGCAGGCGGTGAGGCGGCAGCTACGGCTGCTCCACTCGGCCTTCTGCTCCCGCTTCCCCGACAACCACCTCTCCGGCGGGACCGCCTGGAACGGCCGGGCCTCCACCGGAGAGCGCACCGGCCTGGAGCGGCTCGCCCGGTCGCTGGCCGACTCCCTGACCGCGGGCAGCCTCCCCGACCAGTACGGTCATCTCCCCGCCACCTGGATCGGCCCGCTGGCGTCCGCGCAGGCCGCCCGGCCGTGGCCCTCCGGCGTGCTGGGGTACGACCTGTACACCGGACGCACCGGCCCCGCGCTTGCCCTGGCCGCGGCCGCGGCCCACTTCGGCGACGAACGCTACGAGCGGGTGGCACGCCAGGTCTTCGAGCGCAGCGCCGGCATCCTCACCGACGGCGTCTACGAGCTGCGCAGCATCCGGCAGAGCGGAGCCGGCGCCTACACCGGAACCACCGGCCTGCTGTTCGCCCTGTGCGAGGCCGGGCGAATCCTGCGGGAGCCGGGCTGGGTCAAGGCGGCACAGGACGCCGTGCCACTGGTCGTGGAGCAGCTCGGCCCCGAGAACACCCCGGAGGTGATCTCCGGGATCTCCGGCATCGCCACGATGATCGCCTCGATCGGCGGCGACCACAGCCTCGACGCCCTGGACGGGCTCACCGGCCGGCTGCTGGGCCATGTGGAGGATCCGTCGGGCTCCTGGTGGGAGCAGTCGGGCTTCGCGCACGGCGTCGCGGGAGTCCTGCACGCCCTCGCCACGCTGCCCGACCACCCCGACCACCCCGACCACCCCGACCACCCCGGACACCGCGTCGACGCCGCCATCGGCGTCCTGACGGACCGCCTGGAGTCCTTCTACGTGCCCCAGGAGCGGAACTGGTCCACCAACTCCGCCTTCCCGGGCCGGTTCTCGACCGGCTGGTGCCACGGCGCCGCCGGCATCGCCATGGCGCTGTCCGCCGTGACCGCCCGGACAGCGGACGAACGGGCCGCCGAGCGCCTGGAGGCGGCCCTCGACAACACCTTCCGGCAGGGCTTCGGACGCAACCTCACCTGGTGCCACGGCGACCTCGGCAACATCGACGTGGTCCGCCGGATCGCCGGCGACGACCAGGAGCTGTCGGAGCGGGCCGCCGCCGTCGAGGCGCGCCGGCTGGGACCTGACGTGGTCGCGGAGAAGCTCGCCGACACCGGCTCCCGCTACGCGCACACCGACAGCGCCATGGTGGGCTCCTCGGGTGTGCTGCTGCACCTGCTCGGCCGCCTCGACGACGCGCGGCCCCGGGTGTCGCCGATCTGGCACGGAGCTCTCTGATGGGCCTCCGGGTTCCCTCCGTCACCCAGGTCACCCAGACGGAGTGCGGGCTGTGCTGCTGCGTCGCGGTGATGGCGTACCACGGGCGCACCGAGGACTTCCGGACCGTGCGGGAGGACCTGGAGGCCGGCCGGGACGGTCTCGGTGCCAAGCAGCTCGCGGACTTCCTTCGTTCGAGGGGCATGGAGGTCAAGGCGTTCAGGGCCCGGAGCGTGGAGGCCCTGCGGGGCTTCACCGAGCCGGTGATCCTCTTCTGGGAGGACTACCACTTCCTGGTCCTGGAGCGCTTCGACGGCACGACGGCCTGGGTGATGGACCCGGCCGTGGGCCGCAAGCGCCTCACCCGCGACGAGCTGGAGGCCGGCTTCTCCCACGTGGTGATCGCGGCCTCCCCCGGCCCGGGCTTCACCCGGCAGTCCCTCCCCGCTTTCCGGCACTGGCGGTCGCTGCCGCTGGTCCCGGCCCGGGCAGGCCGCCGGATCGCCCTGGTCGCCGTCCTGTCGCTGGGCTCCTACGCGGCGGTGCTGGGCATACCGGCGCTGACCAAATGGGCCGTCGACCGGGACGACGCCTGGAGCGACCTGTCCCAGACGGGGGTGATCGCGGGGGCGGTGGCGGCGGCCGCGATCGGCTACCTGCTGCTGTGGATGCTGCGCACCGCCGCGCTGGCGGGGCTGATCGCCGTGACGGGCCATCATCTGATGAGCCATGTCTTCAGGAGACTGCTCTCCCTGCCCTTCAAGTTCTTCGCCACCCGGCAGCCCGGCGAGCTGCTGTTCCGCCTGAACACCGTCAACAGCGTCCGGGACCTGCTCTCCTCGCGGATCGCCCAGGGCGTCCTGGACGTGGGGACCCTGGCCTGCATCGGCGTCTACCTGTTCGTCACCGAGTGGCGCATCGGCTTGCTGGCGCTCGCGCTGTTCCTGCTGAACGGCGGCTTCCTGTGGCTGAGCCGGCACCGGGTGAAAGAAGTGACGGACACCGAGCTCGCGCTGCTCTCCCGCTCCCAGTCCACGCAGCTCGACGCCATCGTGTCCGTCCCCACCATCAAGATGGGCGGCTACGCCGGCCGGTTCGCCGACGAATGGGAGGCGACCTACAGCGCCTCGCTGGACGCGATGCGCACCCGGATGCGGATCCAGCAGGGCTGGATCTCCGGAATCGCCGCCACCACGCAGATGTTCGGCCCGCTGGCGCTGCTGCTCGCCGGCCTGCACTTCGTGTCGCGGGGGACGGTGACCATCGGCTCGGCCATCGCCGTGCAGGCCGTCGCGGGCACCTTCTTCGCCCTGAGCACGTCCGTCTTCCAGATGCTGACGGAGATCACCGAGACCTCCCGCTACGTGAGCAGGCTGAGCGACATCACGGCGCACGAGAGCGAGCCGGAGGGCGGGCCCCTCACGGAACTCCACGACACCTCGATACGGCTGAGGGAGGTGTCGTTCCGCTACACCCGGCACAGCAGGCCGGTGCTGGAGGACCTGTCGCTGGAGATCCCGGCCGGCGCGAAGGTGGCGTTCGTCGGCGCGTCGGGTTCGGGCAAGTCCACCGTCGGGCGCGTCGTCTGCGGGCTCCACCAGCCGACCGGAGGGGCGGTGGAGTTCTGCGGCCACCCCATGAGCGCCTACCGGACCGACTTCCTGCGCGGGCAGATCGGGTACGTCCCGCAGGAGGTGCACCTGCACAACCGGACCATCCTCGAGAACCTGACCCTGGGCCAGGACATCGACGAGGCCACGGTCCGGGAGTACTGCGCGGCCGTGGGAATCCTCGACTTCGTCGAGGAACTGCCGATGGGGCTGCGGACCCTGGTGTCCGAGATGGGCTCCAACTTCTCCGGCGGGCAGCGGCAGCGGCTGGCCATCGTGCGGACACTGCTGCAGCGGCCGCGGGTCATCGTCCTGGACGAGGCGACCGCCTCGCTGGACACCGCCAACGAGCGGCGGGTCTCCCGGATCATCGCGGAGACCGGCGCCACGCAGATCGTCATCGCGCACCGGCTGGCGACGATCCAGGACGCGGACCTGATCCACGTCCTGGACCGCGGCCGGATCGTGGAGCGGGGGACGCACGAGGAGTTGCTGGCCCTGGGCGGGGTGTACGCGGGGCTGTACGCGGAGCCGATGGCGGGGGCCGTATGAGGGCCGGTGGGCATGGCCGTCCGGTCGCGACTGTTCATGGACGAGAGGTGCTGTGATGATCGAGGTCGAGAACCTCACCAAACGGTACGGCGCGAAGGTCGCCGTCGACGGTCTGTCGTTCTCCGTGACCCCGGGGAAGGTCACCGGATTCCTCGGCCCCAACGGCGCCGGCAAGTCCACCACCCTGCGCATGATCCTCGGTCTGGACGAGCCCACCGCGGGCCGGGCCACCGTCTTCGGCGTCCCCTACCGGACCCTGGCGCGCCCGCTGACCCGGGTGGGAGCGCTGCTCGACACCAGGGCCGTGCACCCGGGCCGCAGCGCCCGGAACCACCTGCGGGTGCTGGCCGCCTCCCACGGCCTGCCCGCCACCCGGGCCGACGAGGTCCTGGACCGGGTCGGCCTGCTCGCGGTGGCCCGGCAGAGGGTGCGCGGATTCTCCCTCGGCATGGGGCAGCGGCTCGGCGTCGCGGCGGCGCTGCTCGGCGACCCCGAGGTGTTGCTGTTCGACGAGCCGGTCAACGGGCTCGACCCCGAGGGTGTCCGGTGGATCCGGGAGCTGATGCGGGGGCTGGCCGCGGAGGGGCGGACGGTGCTGGTCTCCTCCCACCTGATGAACGAGATGGCGGTGACCGCCGACCATCTGGTGGTCGTCGCCCGGGGCCGGCTGCTCGCGGACACCCCCGTGGACGCGTTCATCGCCGCGCACTCGGACAGGACCGTGTTGGCCCGGGTGGCCGATCCGGAGGGGATGCGGCGGGCACTGCGGGAGCAGGGCATCGAATCCGTACGGCAGGACGACGCGACGCTGGCGGTGAGCGGGGCGTCCGTGGAGAAGGTCGGACTTGTCGCGAGCGCGGAGAACATCGCCGTTCTCGAGCTGACCGCTTCCGCCGGTTCGCTGGAGGAGGCGTTTATGAAGCTGACCCAGGAACACGCTGAATACCGGGCTTCGATGGGAGGGCTCTGATGAAGCACGCCGTGGCCGCGGAATGGGTCAAATTGACGACGCTGCGGTCCCCGAAATGGTCCCCGGCGGTTTATCTCGTCCTGATGATCGGACTGGCCTTCGTCTACGGGATGGTTCCCGGAGAAAGGCAGCTGACGGCGCCGGGGTTCGACCCGGTCGGGCTCGGCCTGTCGGCCGTACCGCTCGGGATGATCGTTCTGGTGATCATGGGGATTCTCGCGGTGACGGGCGAGTACGCGTCGGGGTCGATCAGGAGCAGTCTGCTGGCCGTCCCCGACCGGGCCCGGTTCTACTACGCCAAGGTGGGTCTTGTCAGCCTGGTCAGCGGGGTGCTGGCGGTGGTGGGCGTGGTGCCGGCCTTCCTGATCGTGCAGAGCGGCATCGGAGAGCACCGGGCGCCGACGGGACTCACCACGGCGGGGCATGTGGCGGGGGCCGTGCTCTACACCGTGCTGCTGGTGGCGTTCTCCATGGGGGTGGCGACGCTGCTGCGGTCGGGGGCGGCGGCGCTGTCCATTCTGCTTCCGCTGTTCTTCATGCTCTCCACGATCCTGAGCAACATACCGGGGGTCGGGGAGGTGGCACGGTTCCTGCCGGATGTGGCGGGAGGCATGGTGCTGCGCGGCTCGGGGGGCGACGAGGTGCTGGGAGCGTGGTCCGGTCTTGGCGTGCTCACCGTGTGGACGGTGGGGGCGGTGGCCCTCGGACATTGGAAGACGGTGCGGCGGGACGTCTGAGTCGACGTACCTCACACCCCGTGAATGGGCCCCCATGCGAATGCGTGGGGGCCCGGAGCATTTTCCGGTGCATTTCAGCGTGTGCGTACAAAGGCGCCAGGTCTATGCGTTCGACGAATTGGGGGCGGACAGACTGGGAGGCGTCCTCCGAAGGCGGAGGGTACGCGTTCCGTATTTCGCCATACGAGTTCCGGGCGCGTGTCGGGAGAAACCGAAAAGGAGAAGACCATGGAGAAGATGCAGGCCGACGTCCTCGGCGGCTACGACGAGTTCGAGCTCGTCGAGATGGGCGAGGCGGACGTGTACGGCGGTACGACCTGGAGCTGCGCCATCGTCACCGCCGTGGCGACCCTGGTGTCCGCCTCCGCCTGCCCGACCACCAAGTGCACCAGCCAGTGCTGAAGCCCTTGACGGCTCTGACACGCGCGGCCCGCTGAACCGGACCGCCGCGTCGGTCACGACGGACGGGGTGGGGGTGGGCCGGACCGAGGTCCGACCCGCGCCGGGCTTCCCGGCCTCCCGCCCCGTCCGACGCCCCGTCAACGCAAGCCCCTCTCCTTGCCCGACGTCCCACAACCCGGAGGTGCGGTAGCCATGGGCGCTCGCCCGGAATCACGTCGGACCGCGCGACGCGTGCCGGCCGTCACCCAGGTCGCCCAGACCGAGTGCGGTCTGTGCTGCTGCGTGTCCCTGCTCCGCTACTACGGGCGGGACGAAGGCCTCTCCGAGGTCCGCGAGGACATGGACGCGGGACGGGACGGCCTGAGCGCCCGGCAGCTCGCGCGGTTCCTGGAGTCCCGCGGCATGCGGAGCCGGCTGCTGAGCGCCCGGAGCGTCGCAGCGCTCACCCGGTTCGACTCGCCCGTGATCCTTTTCTGGGACGATCACCACTTCGTGGTCCTGGAGAGCTTCGACGGCGATCAGGCCGTCGTCATGGACCCCGCCGTCGGCCGCCGCCGGATGACCTCCGACGAACTCGCCCAGCACTTCAGCGGCGTGGTCCTCACCGCCGAGCCCGGGCCCGCGTTCCGCCGGCTCCGCCGCCGGCCCTTCGCCGACTGGCGGACGATGCCCCTGCTGCCCGAGGGCGCGGGGCGCCGGATGGCCGGTGTCGGCGCGCTGTCGCTGGCCGCCTACGCCTCGGTGCTTGGGATCCCGCTGCTCACCGAATGGTCCGTGGACCGGTTCTCCGGCTGGACGGAGCTCGGCGACCATCTGTGGGTCATCGGCATGGTGGTCGGCGCCGCCGTCGGCTACTACCTGCTGCATCTCCTGAGGATCCTGCTGCTGTCCTCGCTGGTGTCGGTGGTCGGGCGGCACCTGATGGATCACGCCTTCACCCGGCTGCTGTTGCTGCCGTACCGGTTCTTCACCACCCGTCAGCCCGGCGAGCTGCTCTTCCGGCTCGGCAGCGTCAACGCCGTCCGCGACATGCTCTCCTCCCGGGTCGCCCAGGGCGTGCTGGACGTCGGCACCATGGTCTGCGTCAGCGGCTACCTGCTGCACGTGGAATGGCGGCTCGGGCTGATGGCGCTCGCCCTGGTGCTCGCCAACGCCGGCTATCTGGCCGCCACCCGACTGCGGGTGCTCGAGGCGGTCGACATGGAGATCACCCACCTGGGCAGGAGCCAGTCGCTGCAGCTGGACGCCATCGTCTCCATCCCGACCATCAAGATGGGGGGCTACGCCGACCAGTACCTGGACACCTGGCGCGAGACCTACGCCGCCTCCCTCGACGCGATGAAAGCGCGGATGCGGCTGCAGCAGGGCCAGGTGACCGGTGTGGCGGCCACCATCCAGATGTTCGGGCCGCTGCTGCTGCTGCTCGCCAGCCTCTACTTCGTCGGCCGGGGAACCATCAGCATCGGCGGGGCGATCGCGGTGCAGACCGTCGCCGCCACCTACTTCGCGATCTCCACCTCGGTGTTCCAGGCGTACGCGGAGTTCACCGAGACCAGCCGCTACATGTCCCGCCTGAGCGACATCACCCGCACCGAGCCCGAGGGGCCCGGCGGCGACCGCAAGGAGCTGGCGTCCGCCTCCGTCCAACTGGACCAGGTGTCCTTCCGCTACACCCGGCACAGCGAACCGGTGGTCCGCGACGTCACCATGGACATCCCGGCCGGCGCCCGGGTCGCCCTGGTGGGCGCCTCCGGGTCGGGCAAGAGCACCCTGGCCCGCATCGTCTGCGGCCTGCACGAACCCACCTCCGGCGCGGTCCGCTTCGGCGGCCGGGACGCCGGCGAGTACGACCGGGACTCCCTGCGCCGAGTGATCGGCTACATCCCGCAGGAGGTCCACCTGCACAACCGGTCGATCCTGGAGAACCTCACCCTGGGCCAGGACATCCCCGAGGAGACCGTCCGGGAGTTCTGCCGCGAGGCCGGCATCCTGGACTTCCTCGACGACCTGCCGATGGGTCTGCAGACCCTGGTCGCCGAGATGGGCTCCAACTTCTCCGGGGGGCAGCGGCAGCGGCTGGCGATCGTGCGCACCCTCCTGCAACGGCCGTCCATCCTCGTCATGGACGAGGCCACTGCCTCCCTGGACACGGTCAACGAACGCCGGGTGACCCGGCTGATCGAGGGAATCGGCGCCACCCAGATCGTCATCGCGCACCGCCTGTCGACGATCGAGTCCGCCGACCTCATCTACGTGTTCGACCAGGGACGGATCGTCGAGCAAGGAACACATTCAGAACTCATGGACGGAGGCAGCGTGTACCGGGACCTGTACGCGGCGACAGCCGATGGGGCCGGCCTGACGGCCGAACTGCTGGTGGAAGGTGCCGGGGCATGAGCGAGAGCATGGTGGCCATCGAGGCCTTCCTCCCCTTCTACTCCCATGTGGTCCCCCGGTCCGCGGTCGAGAAGGAGCTGCGCGAGCCGTTGCTGCGGGCCGCCGTCCCGGACCGCCGCGACAGCGTGCTGGACCAGGCCCACGAGGCCCTGCTGAAAACGGTGGAGACGCAGTCCTACCGGATACTCATCGGCGAGTTCCACACCTTCCGCGAGCAGCTGGGCCTGCCGATGGAGTCCGGCGGCGACACCGCCCTGCGCCGCTTCACGGCCCGTCTGGAGGAGCCCGGCGCCCCGGACGCCCTCCTTGAGAAGTACCCGGTGCTGCGGCGGCGACTGACCACGATGCTGTCCCACTCCCTGGACGCCTACCGCGAGTTCCTCACCGCCTTCGCCGACGACCACCCGCTGCTTGCGGAGGCCGGACTGCTCGGCGAGCCGGGCGACGACGGCCGGCTGCTGTCCGCGATCTCGCCCAGCGGTTCCGACCTGCACAACGACAACCGTCAGGTACACATCCTCCACCTGGCCAACGGAACCCGGCTGGTGTTCAAGCCGCGGCCGCTCACCGCGGACGACTTCGTCCGCGACCTGTACCGGGCGGTCGCCCCGTACCTGGAGCACCCGCTGTCCCGCTGCGTCCCCCGGTCGTTCACCGTGGGCACGCACGGCTGGCAGGAGTTCACCGTGCCGGCCGCCATGGAGCAGGCGGACCAGCCCGGCCGCTACTTCTACCGGATCGGCGCGCTGGCGGTGCTGTTCGGCTCCATCGGTGCCACCGACCTGCACGACGAGAACCTGCTGGCCTGCGGCGAGCACCCGTGCGTCATCGACACCGAGACCATGCTCCGGCCGGACGCCGGGGTGGGCGACGAGTCGCTCCCCGACGCGCTGATGAACCACACCAAGCTGTCCGTCGCCTCCACGATGCTGGTGCCGATGGTGAACCCGACCTCGCCGGTCGACTTCATCATGGCGGGCGTCGGGGTGGCGGGCGACCAGCCGTCGTCCATGACCAGCGCCGTGATCCGCGACCCGGGAACGGACGCCATCGCGGTGTCACGGGAGCCTTTCAACTACCGGCAGGGCGACAACGTGCCCCGGCTGGGCGAGACGCACCTGATCGCCACCGAGTGGTTCGACGCCATCCTGGCCGGCTGCCGTGCGGCCCTGACGGCTCTGCGGGACGGTGCCGTCACCCGCGTCCTGGAGGCCCACCCCGGGGTGCCGGTGCGGCTGCTGCTGCGCTCCACCATGATCTACGGTCGCTTCATCGACGCTTCCACCCACCCGAAGTACCTGGTGGACCCCAAGGAGGCCGAGCGGCTGTTCGGACTCCTGAAGATGCACCAGGACTACCTTTCCCCGGAGGCGGAGCGCTTCGCGGCGGACGCGGAGCGCGCCTCGCTGCACGGCGGCAACGTGCCGTACTTCGTCACCCGGGGCGACTCCGACGCGCTCGGCACGGTCAACGGGTCGACACCCGGGGTGTATTCGGCGACCGCGCTGGACTTCGCCCGGCGCGGCGTCGCCCACAACGCGGCCCGCACCGATGCCTACCACCACTTCCTCCTTGAGGAGTGCTTCGGCGAGCTGTGCGGCGAGGACACGCCCGGCGGGCTCTCGGCCTCCGGGGTCTTCGGCGGGCAGCTGCTGGCCGGTGCCCGCCCCGGTGACTGGTGGCGGGCGATCGCCGGCCGGATCGCCGAGGTGCGGGTGCCGGTCACCGCTCCCGACGGGCGGGAGGAGTGCGGATGGGTCGGCGGCATCGGCCCGGACCGCGACGCCTCCACCATCACCCCGGGCAACTTCGTCTCCTTCCACGACTCGGCCGGCGTGGTCTCCTTCCTCAACCGCGCCGCCGCCCGCGACGAGAGCCTGGCCGGTCCGGCCGGCAGCGCCGACCGGGGGCTCACCACCCTGCTCGCCGAGTACGGCGAGGCGCTGCTGCAGCGCCCCGAGTCGGTGTTCACGGGGGCCGCCTCGCTTCTGCTGGTCCGCCCCGAGGACCCGGAGACCGCGTCCGCCCGGCTGGCCGGCCTGCTCCAGGCCCTCCAGGACCGCGCGGCGGAAGGCGTGCTTGAGACCGACCTCTCCAACGGCCCGGCCGGGCTGCTGATGGTCCTGCTCGACCGTCTCCGCCGCGACGGCTCCTCCTTCCCCGCCGACGCCACGACGGTCGAGCGGCTCACCGACCTGACCCTGTCCCACCTGGGCAGGGAGCGGGACACCCACTGGTCGGACCTGGCCCACGGCGAACTGGGACTGCGCTGGGCGGCGGCCCGGACCGGATCCGTTCTCGGCCTTGAGCGCACCGCCAAGGAGGCGGCGGACTGGCTGATCGGCCGCTGGGAGCGGGACGGCGTCCCGGCGGAGCACGGCTGGTGCAAGGGTGCTGCCGGCCTCCTGCTGGCCGGCTCGGAGATCCTCGCCGCGGCGGGCCGGGAGGACTGGCTGACCGAGTCCCGGCTGGCCGATCTGGTCGGCCGGGCGACCGCCCTGGCGCCCGGCCGCGCGGTGGACCTCTCCGTCTGCCACGGCAGCAGCGGCGTCGTCCAGTGCCTGATCGGCGCGGGCCGCACCCTGGGACGCGCGGACCTGTTCGAGCGGGCCGTCGCCCATCAGACCGAGGTCCTCGACCGGATCCGCGAGGACGGCTACTTCACCGGCGCGGCCGGCCGGACCTCACTGATCGGCTACATGCTCGGCTGGGCCGGCGTGGGAGACACCGACCTGATGGTCGATGCCCTGCTCAGCGGCGCGGACCCGGCCGGTCTGCGCCTCCCGCTGGAACTGTCCGCGCCTTCCCGGAGCTGACCGCCCGCCTGTCATCCGCTCCACCACTCGTCGAAAGGGCTGCCGGGATGCGGCACTCGATCCTCCTCCCCGTCAACGCCACCCGCCCCGAGCAGGTGATCCCCTTCGCCAATCTCGTCAAATGGGGTGGCGCGGCCCGGCTGTGGCAGGGCCAGGGTCTCGTTCTGGACAGCCATCAGATCGTGAGCTGGTTGGCCGGCTCCGGAATCAGGGTGCCCGCCGGGTTCGGGGTGTCGCTGATGCCCTACCGCTCGCCGTACAACGCGGCGATCGAGGCACGGTCCGCAGCGCTGGCCACCGGGCACGAGGTGGTGGCCGGCTACGGTCCGGGCTCGCTCGCCGCGCAGACCTGCGCCATGGGACGGCCCTACCCCAGTCAGCTCACCGCCTGCCGGGAGTACGTCACCATCGTCCGGGACCTGCTGGACGGCGGGATCAGCGACCGCGAGGGGGAGATCTTCTCCGCCAAGGCGCAGCTCATGCCGTTCCACAAGCCGGAGGTGTCGTTGGGCCTTGGCGTCCTGCGGGAGCGGATGGCCGGACTCGCGGGAGAACTCGCCGACGTGGCCATCACCTGGATGGCCTCGGCGGCGTACCTCGAGGAGTTCCTGATCCCGGCTCTGCGGAGCGCGAAGGAGCGGCGTCCGGAGCAGCCGGTCAAGGTCACCGCCTACGTTCCGGTGGCACTGGCCGGCCCCGACCGGGACATGGCGAAACTGCTGCGGGCGACCTGCGGGGGGCACATCCAGTTCCCCCACTACCAGGCCGTCCTGCGGCGGGCCGGCATCCGGATCACCGGCGACGGCGGGCCCGACGACGTCCGGGCCCTGGTGGACGGCGGGATCTTCCTCTACGGGACGGCCGAGGAGATCCACCAGCGGCTGGACGCCTACCGGGCGCTCGGCGTGGACGAGGTGGTCCTCAACGTCACCGGGGTCGGCGCGGTGCACGGACCCCGGGCCGCCGCGTCCGACCTCTACGAGATTCTCAAGGCCGCACCGTGACCGGGCCGGTCACGGTGCGCCTGAGACGTCAGGAGCGACGGAGCTCATCGGCGGATGGTCGCCCGGTCTCGAGCTTCCGGGCCCGCTCCAGGTCACGGGCCAGATGTGCCCGACGCCGCCCGTTCCTGCGGCGGCTGCGCCGGTCCTCGGGAGTGTCGTACATCAGCTGGGTATGAAAATAGTTGACGTGCTCCAGGACGGCGAAGAGCGTGAAGAGCAGGCCTGGGATGCTCCCGGTCCCGGGGGCATCGGTCACCGCGAGAACGGTGAGCGGCACGCCGAGCCCGAGCAGCACCAGGTTGACCACCCGAGCGGCGGCGAACACCGCCGCCCCGGGTAGCGGCGCGCCGCTACCGGTGGACAGGGCTCGAAGCTTGACCGTCCAGTACGCGGCGCCCTCCAGCAGGAGCAGCGTGACCAGTGCGAACCCGAAGAGGTTGGCGGCCGTCGCCGGCACGCCGACCACGCCGAACCAGACGGCCGTCTGCAACGGGACGTTGACCAGTTCCCCTATCGCGAGCGACCGAAGTCGCCGTCGGACCCGACCCCCGGCCGACCGGGTGCCCGCCGTCACTGGCGCGCCATCTCGGCCACCAGGCGGTGCGCCCGCTCTGTGTCCCAGGTGAGCGCGGCGGCCCGGATGGCCTCGACGCCGGGAGGGACGTCCAGGCCCAGCTCGTCGGCGAAGACGGTCCGACATCGCTCGATCACGCCCAGCGCGCCGGCCACGTCGCCCTGCGCGCAGTAGGTGGCGGCGAGTAACTGCCACAGCCGCTGCCGGTAAGGGGCCTCGGCCAGGACGGTCTCGATGCGGTACGACAGCATCTCGGTCCGATGGGTCAGCAGGCAGGCGGTGAAGAAGTCCTGGCAGGCCTCGAAGCGGGTGTTGCTGAGGCCCACAGTATGCGCGTGGAACCACCGGGTGGCCGGAAGCCGTAGGCCGAACGGGCCGCGCCAGAGGGCGAGGGCCTCGTCCAGGTGGCTGACCGCGGCCCGGTGGTCGCCCGCGGCGAGCAGTTCCTTGCCCTGCCGGGCGAGCTTCAGGAAGCAGGACAGATCGAGTTCGTCCGCGTCGACGCCGAGGGCGTACCCGGTCTCCGCGCCGCGGCTGGTGGTCAGCCGCTTGCTCAGTCCCGGCTGCGCGGAGTCCAGGCCGCGGCGGAGCCCGGTGAGGTGGCTCCTGATGTTGGCCACTGCCGAGCTCGGCGGGTCGTCCCACAACAGCTCGGTCAGCTCGCCCATGCCGACGAACTGTCCCCGGCGCAGGAGCAGCGCGGTGAGCAGCGCGCGGCGGGCTGCCGACTGCGTCTCGGCACCGCCCGCGATCCTCACAGGCCCCAGCAGTCGGAAAAGCATCTGGCTCTGCCACCTCTCGTGTGAAGTGCTGAGGCAGGTACCGGCCCCGGGCCGCAGGGGCCGCCGGCGGCGGCATCGTGTCCCCCCTCGCGTCGTGTGGTCAGCACCACACCTCCCTCACGACCGAATATGGCAGCGCCCAAGACGGTGAGGAACAAGGCCTGTTGGCCAGATACGGCCAACCCGGTGCAGGATCCGGCCTGATCGCTCCAGCACCGAAGATCCTACTGCCGAGTCACCAGGGGCTCCTGGGGAAACCTTTACCCTTCGGGCACCTCCCTTCTACAATTCCTGCAGCACACGCCGGCCGGATCCTTCCCGATGTCCTCTCCCACGGGAGTGCCTCTTGCTCGTGCACCACATGGCGGTTCTTGGTCTCACTGCGGCGGAAGAGGAGCTCTACCGGCACCTGCTGCGCAACCCCGGCGTCGAACTCGACGAGGTGCACGTCCTGTTGAGGCAGGAACCCCTCACCTTGGACGCGGCGGTGCGTCGGCTGCGGGAACTGCACGTCATCCGCGAGGACGACGGCAAGGCGTGGCCGCACAAGCCGGACCTGGTGGTCAACCGGCTGGCCCAGCAGCGCCTGGAGGAGTTCTACAGCACCATCCGCACGCTGTCCGACCTGAAACCCATCGTGGACTCCCTGACGCGCGACGCGCGCGACCAGGGTCCGAACTCCGAACACGCCCCGGTGGAACGGCTGATGGGGTTATCGGCCATCCGCGAACGTCTGGACGAACTGGCGTTCTTCGCCCGTACGGAGGTTCTGGCCTCCGAGCCCTACGACGCGCTCACCCTGGAGAACATCAAGCACTCCCGCCCGCTCGACCTGCGCTGCCTGCGCCGTGGCGTCGTCCTGCGCAACCTGGTCCGCGCCTCCGCGGTGGCGGACGACACCACGCGGGCCTACCTCCAGGAACTGACCGCCGCCGGGGCCCGGATCCGGGTGGTCGAGGACCTGAGCGAGCTGATGATCGTGTACGACCACCACACCACGCTGGTGCCGGTGGACCCGAAGAACACCTCCAAGGGCGCCCTCTGCTCGAGCGAGGAGGGGATCGTCACCACCGTCGTCAACAATTTCGAGCGTCTGTGGGCGGGGGCCGAGGAGTTCACCGACTTGGTCGGGCAGGGGGACGACTCGTCGGGCGACACCGAACTGACCGATCTGCAAGTACAGGTGCTGCGGGCGATGTGCACGGTCGGCAAGGACGAGACCGGCGCCCGCCAGGTGGGCACCGCACTGCGTACCTACCGCCGCCACATATCGGAGCTGATGCGGCTCCTCGGTGCGGAGAACCGCGCCCATGCGGCGTTGCGGGCCCGAGAACGAGGGTGGGTCTGACAGTCGGCGGGTCTGACAGCCGGGGCGTGACCCGGCCGTCAGCCGTCCCCGAATTCCCGGGCGTCCGCCCAAAGCCGCTCGAAGTGGTTGACGACCGTGCTCACCATGCCGGGTTCAGCCGTGACGAACGCGCCCTTGGCGATGTCCGAGGGCTCGACCGGCACCAGCGCGGTCCCGCCGTCGCACACCGCCATCGGGCTGTCCGAGGAGGACAGCACCCGCACCCGAGCGCCCGCGTCGGCCAGCCGGCGCAGGTGGGCGACGACCACCGGGTCGGCGAGCATGGACCGCCGCACCAGGAGCCGCACGGTGACGCCGCGACCCAGCATCCGCAGGCCCAGTGGCAAGGTCAGCCGCAGGACCCGGCGGTCGACCTCCTCGCAGAGCCCACCCGCCAGCACCTCGGAGCGGGTACTCAGGGCGAGGGCCTCCACCCTCGCCCGCAACGCGGTGGGATCGGTGATCCGCTCCACCAGCCGGCCGTCCTGCGGAGGTGTGTCACCCTCCTCGCGCCGGCCGGCGGCGTCCGCCTCGTCCTCCAGGGAGCGCACCACCGTGTAGACCTGGGCAAGGCTGCGGGTGATGGTGTGCAGCTCGGCCAGCAGCCGCTCGGCCAGCAGGCCCACCACCACCTTCGGCTCCTCCGGCCACAGCGCTCCGTCGCTCTCGACCACGGCGCCCAGGGCCTTCAGTCGCCCCACGGCAGCCGCACCGGCCCCGGGCGGGTGCCACGGCGCGGCGACGATCTCGGCGACGCCGCTGCCGGGATGCCTCAACAGGTGGCGGTACGTCTGCTCCTCAGCAGGGGTGATTCCCAGGATCTGCATGCGGTGCATCGGCGGTGCTCCACGGTCGGTCGGTGACGAGGTACTGGAAAGGCGGTGGGCCGCGCGTCGTGCTCGGCACCCCGGACCGCTGGACCCACCCCCGTGGCGGGCTCGCCGCTCAGGATCAGGTGCCCGGCTTCTCCTGCCAGCCGTTGACCCAGCACGCGTCCTGGGGGTCGAGACAGCCGCCCGCCACTACGACGGCGTCACCGCTCGCCGGTGTGACGCTCCCCGCGAGGGCGGCGAACGTCCCTGCCATCGCCAGCGCGGTCAGCATCGCCGCCGCGATCCCTCGGGCAGCCTCGCTGGTGGCGGTACGCATCATGGTTCTTCCCCTCCCGGCGCCCCGGCGCCGTTTCCTCAGAGGTGCCCGGGACGAGATCCCCGACCACATCAGAAGCATCGCAGCGAACCCCCTCCTCCACAGGACTCACCGTTGGCATGCTCCTGCCTCCGCACCGTGCACGATCCTGCCACCGCCGGCCTGTGAGGAGGCCGAGGGCTCAACCAGAAGGCGATCGCCGTCGCCGCGTTCGACGAGGCGTCACGCACCCACGAGGAGTACCGGCTCCGGCTGGAGGCCGAGAAGGAGATACGGCTTGCCGGCCTCGACGTGCGGCGACAGGTCGCGGAGGCACAGGCCGCCGTGCTCGCCACGGGTCTGGAGAACGCCGACATCAGCATCGTCGGTGGCGAGTCCGTCTTCCTCGACCGGCTCGTGCAGTCGATCGCGCTCGGCAAGTCCGTCGACGGCTTCCTGGACCACTCCCGGACCGCGCGGTCGCTGGCCGGTCCGTGGCTGAACGGCGAGGGTTCCTTCACCGAGGACCTCACCAAGGTGCTCGGCTCGCTCTCCAGCGCGGACGTGCAGAACCTCAGTGTCTCCGCGCTCCTCGCGAAGGTCATGAAGTCCGGCGTGCTCGACGCGCACGTCCCCGGCCCGGCCACTGGGGCCCCGGCCGAGACCGCGGCGCTGAATGGCGTCTCCATGAGCTGACCGCCCCGGGGGAGCGGTCACAGGGGGTCCGGTGCCGGCGAACGGGGGAGTGGCCGGCACCGGACCCGTATCCACCACGGTACAAGGAGCGGAGCGAGATGAGCGCCGGAATCGACCAGGACACGTACACGGTGCTGCGTGACCGGCTCGCCGCACAGGCGGCCGAGCTGGCCGGGCGCACCGGGACCCTCAACGAGGCCCGGATCGCGGCCTTCGGTTCCGGCGAGCTCGGCCTGACCGGCACCGGCCGGGTGCGCACCGAGCACGCCTGCGTGCCCCGGGACGTCGCCGCGGTCGGCGACGACCTGCTGCTCCTCGGCTCCCACACGCCGTCCACGGGACCGTCCGAGACGGCGGTCGCCGACGTCTTCACCCTCTACGACCGCGACCTGAAGGCGCTGCCCGAGGACGCCGTGCCCGGTCTGCTCGACGACCCCGGCTTCGTACGGGAGTTCTCCGCGCTGCACCGCTACTTCCGGGGGGCGCGCCTCCTGCGGCTGCGCCGCGAGGAGGGCCGGCTGCTCGCCGTCTTCCGGACAGGGGAGCAAGCGGACGACCTCCGGGTGCTGCGCTGGTCCGTGGATCCGTCCGGCGGGACGCGGTTCCTCGATGCGCAGGGCGAGCGCGACCTGGCCCTCCCGCCGTCCCATGACGTCGACTGGGTGGAGACGACCCGTGACGACCACGTGCTGGGCCGCCATCCGCACATCGCGCTCGACGGCCGCGTCTTCGTCTCGGCGGTCGGTGGGACGCTGACGGTCAAGACGGAGAACGACACCGAGTCGCCCGAAGGCATCCACACGGAGCCGGTCGACGAGCCGCTGCAGTCGCTGGCCGACGCCGAGGTGGCGTACGCGGTCGTGGGCACCCTGACCCTGGTGCGCGTCCGCCCGTACAAGGAGGAGACGCACCGCCACCTCGTCTTCAACACCCTGACCAGGACCGTGGTCCGGCTCGACGGCATCGGGCAGGCGTGCCTGCGGCTGCCCGATGACGAGGGGATCGTCTTCCCCGGCGGCTCCTGCCTGGCCTCCGGCCCGGTGAAGACCTTCGACACCGATACGTCGGGGCTGACCTTCGACCGGGTGGTCCGCTCTCCCGACGGAGAAGACGTCCTCTTCGTCTTCCGCGCCCAGGCAGCGGGCCGCAGCCTGCTCCTCCCGTACAACCTGATCCGCAAGGAGATCGCGAACCCGGTCGCCTGCCGCGGCCACGCGCTGCTCGACGACGGGACGATGGCCGTGCTGCGGGGCGATTCCGCAGAGCCCGGCCGGGGCCACCCGGTGCAGATCTGGCGGACGCCGTACGTCTCCGACATCCACACGGCTCCCGTGGGCGACGGTCCGTCGGCCCGCATCGGCAACGCCGACCTTGCCCGGGGCATCGCCGACTGCCTGGCGATCGCCCGCCAGGCCACCGAGCTGACACCCGCCGGCGAGGTGTACGAGGCACTCGTCGCCGCCTGCGGTCGCGCGCACGACGCACACCACTGGCTCGGAGACCCGGAAGCCGGAGACCTCGACGCTCCGCTGACCGCGCTCCGGGACACCGCCGCGCAGGTCCTCGACGAGTTCGAGACCGTGACGACCCTCACCCGGCGGGCCGCCGAGGCACTGGCCGAGTCCGCGCAGCGGATCAACCGGCTGGTCCGGCGCGTTCGCGGCGAGGCGCCCGCCACGGCCGAGGAGTGGATCTCGCGAATCACCGAACTCCGCCAGGCGCAAGGGCACCTGGTGACCCTGAAGGAGACGCGCTACGCCGACACGGACGGCATCGACACCCTCGCCGGCGACGTCGAAGCCGACATCACCTCGGCCGCCCGGCGGGCCGTCGCCTTCCTCCGGCGCGCGGACGCCTTCACCGTCCACCACGCCGAGACGGAACGGCTCGCGGACGAGGCGACGACCAGCTCGGCCGACTCCTCCTCCAACTGGAGAACCTGGAGTCCCGCTTCGCCGAACACGACGACTTCCTCGGCGACATCGCCACGCAGCGCACCGACATCCACGACGCCTTCACGGCCCGCAGGCAGTCCCTCCTGGCGGCCGGTGACCCCGTCGCGCGCCGCGACCGCCTGGCCCACCCGTACCCCCCCCGGCCGAGCTCGACCGGATCCTCGCCGTCCTGCGTCATCTCCTCACCGCCTGCGAGACCGTCCTGGCCGTCAACGAGGAGCACATCGCCTCGGCCGCCCGCAGCGACGCGGCCCGCACGGAACCGCCCTTCCGGCTCCAGGGCTCGTACCGCACCATGAACAAGATCGCGGCCCGCATCTCGGCCGCCATGAACGGTGCCGAACTCGTCGCCGTGATCCACGACCACTACACCGCCGAGGCCCAGACCCTCACCACCGAAGCCGAGGCCAACCTCCTCGAGCTCGCCGAACTGCGCGGCACCCTCACGCCGGCCCAGGCCGCCCGCCGGTCGGAGATCATCGCCGCCCATACCCGCACCCAGGCCTTGGGGGCTCCGGAGACGACCCGGCCGCCAGGGCGGTCGCCGCCCTCGGCCTGCTCGCCGACCGCATCACCGCCGTGGAGACGGCCATCACCCGCGCCATGGACCCGCGCCACCTCCTGACGTGTCCTGTGGGACGCCACGCATCACGACCCGATGACGTCCCCGACCAGTACGCAGACTTCTGACCAGCGGAAATAAGTGCACGAAGATGCTCTGGCGAGCCCCCCGAGCACCCGATAGGGTGTAAGGAACGCGTCAATACGACGCTGGTGTGCCGGGAAGTCTGGTCGGCGTTCGAGGGGCCCGTATGCCCACCCGCCGACACGCCCCGGAGGCTCGCCCCATGTCCCAGCCGCGCCAGCGCAAAGTCGTCCTCGGACTGCTGCCCTGGCCCGAACGCCAAGCGATCACCGAGGCGCTGCGCACCGAGACGGTCGGCGGGCTCGTCCTCCTCGGCGCCGCTGTCATCGCCCTCATCTGGGCGAACAGCCCCTGGAGCGAGGCATACGCGAGCATCCGCGACGTCCACTTCGGCATACCCGCCCTCGGCCTCGACCTGTCCGTCGGCCACTGGACCGCCGACGGCCTGCTCGCCGTCTTCTTCCTCGTCGCGGGCATCGAGCTGAAACGCGAACTCGTCGTCGGCGAGCTCCGCACCCCCGCGACGGCGGCACTGCCCGTGATCGCGGCGTTCTGCGGGATGGCCGTGCCCGCCGCGCTCTACGCACTCACCGCGGCAGCGGGCGGTGGAAGCCTGGACGGCTGGGCGGTGCCGATGGCCACCGACATCGCCTTCGCCCTCGCGGTCCTCGCCGTCATCAGCACCCATCTCCCCTCGGCCCTCCGGGCGTTCCTGCTCACCCTCGCGGTCGTCGACGACCTCGGCGCCATCCTGATCATCGCCGTCTTCTTCACCTCCGACCTGAACTTCTGGGCGCTCGGGGGCGCCGTCGCGGGACTCGTCCTCTTCTACGCCCTCCAGCGCCTGCGCGTGCGCGGCTGGTGGTGGTACGTGCCGCTCGGCCTCGCGATCTGGGCGCTGATGTACGACTCCGGCGTCCACGCCACCGTCGCCGGCGTCGCCATGGGCCTGATCCTGCGCACCACGCGCGACAAGGGCGAGGCCAGGAGCCCGGCGGCCCGCGTCTCGCACCTCGTCCACCCCTTCTCCGCCGGCGTCGCCGTCCCGCTCTTCGCACTCTTCGCCGCCGGGGTGAGCGTGTCAGGCGCGGCCCTGGCCCACGTCTTCACCGACCCGGAGCCCCTCGCCGTCCTCGTCGGTCTGGTCGTGGGCAAGATCCTCGGCGTCTTCCTCGGCACCTACCTCGCCGCGCGCTTCACCCGCGCCCAGCTCAACCCCGACCTCGCCTGGGCCGACGTCCTCGGCCTCGCGGCCCTCGCCGGGATCGGCTTCACCGTCGCCCTCCTCATCGGCGAACTCGCCTTCCCGACCGCGGCCGAGGCCGAACACGTCAAGGCCGCCGTCCTCATCGGCTCGCTCACCGCGGCCGCCCTCGCCGCCGTACTCCTGCGCCGCCGCAACCGCCTCTACAAGCAGCTGTACGAGGAAGAGGAACGCGACGACGACGCCGACGGCATCCCCGACATCTACCGGACAGGCGCTCCGGGGATCGCCCGGTGACCACGACAGACGCCCTGCGCCTCCGGGTGCCGCCCGGCGAGCAACACTTGGAGTAGGCGGACGCCGTACTGATCCGATCACCGGGACTGCTCCGATGGTCTGCGGCTCGGGCGGAGGACCGCCGGCTTGAGCCCCGGGAGACGGCGATGAACGGCTCGGTTCGGATCGGACGGGTCCTCGGCGTGCCGCTGCTCGTCCACTGGACGGTGCCCCTGCTCGTGCTCCTCTTCGGATATAGCCTGGGAAGCCAGACGCTCCCCCTATGGCTTCCGGGCATGTCGAACGCCACGTACACGGTCGCGGGCCTGCTGGGGGCCCTGCTGCTCGTCGGCAGCCTGCTGGCTCATGAGGCCGCGCACGCGTTCATCGCCCGGAGGAAGGACATCCCCGTCCAGGACGTCACGCTCTGGGCCCTGGGCGGGATGACCCGGATGGGCAGGCCGCGCACGGCCGGCGCGGCCTTCCTGGTGGCCGTAGGCGGGCCGCTCACCAGTCTCGTCGTCGGCGCGGCGGCGCTCGGGGCGGGCGTGGGGCTGGACGCGCTGTTCGGCTGGTCGGTGCCGGCGGCCGTCCTGGTGTGGCTCGCGTGGGTGAACGTCCTGCTGGGGGTGTTCAACCTGCTGCCCGCCGCGCCGCTCGACGGCGGGCGGGTGGTGCAGTCGGTGATCTGGTGGCGCACCGGAGACCGGGACCGGGCCGAGCGAGCGGCCGCGCGCAGCGGCCAGGTGCTCGGCTTCCTGCTGATCGCCGGAGGCTGGGTCGCGCTCCTGCGCGGCTCCTTCGGCGGTCTGTGGCTGATGGTCATCGGCTTCTTCGTCCTGATCGTCGCCGGCGCGGAGCGACGGCAGGCCGGAATGACCGCGGCGCTGCACGGGGTGAGAGCGTCCGATGCCATGTCGAGCCCCGTGGAGACCTGCCCGGACTGGCTCACCGTGGAACGCTGCGTCGACGACGTGGCGATGCGGGCCCGCCACTCCGTCCTGCCCCTGACCGACTTCGAAGGCCGCCCCAGCGGCCTGGTCGACCTGTCACGGTTCGCGGGAATCCCCGCGCCGCAGCGCAAGACCGTGCGTGTACGTGACGTGGCGACCCCGCTGTCGCAATGCACGACGTGCGCGCCGGAGGACCTCCTGGAAGGCGTGCTGGAAGGGGCCCGCCCGAGCAGGAGCGGCATACGGATCCTCGTCATCGACGGCACGCTCCTGGTGGGAGTCGTCACCGCACGCGACATCGCCCGCCTCGTCCAGCGCCACTCACTGCGCGGTACGAAGGGGGTCTCGAACAACGGCCCGGACAACGACCCGGACAACGACCCGGACGACGGATGAACCCGGGTGATCGTCAATCGCCGGCCGTCTGCCCCCGGCCCGGTACCTGCGCCGCCCTCGCGGCCTCGGCCTCCGCCTTCGCGTCGCTCACCACGGCGTCGGCCCTCTTCGCGACCTCGTCAGCGGCCGCGGCAGCGTCGAGCGAGAGCGGCGAACCTGCCTCGAGCTCCGGCGCCCCGCCCTCGTCCGGCGCGCCCTCGGCATCGGGGGCGGTTCCTTCCTCCGTCGGTGTACGTGCGGGAAGACCCATCGTCGACCGGTCGCCGAACGCGTGGGTGACGGCGCGGACGGCTTCGGTCAGCTCGCCCGGGATCACCCAGAACGTGTTGTTGTCGCTCTTCGCCAGGTGGGGGAGCGTCTCGAGGTACTTGTAGGCCAGGATCTTCGGGTCGGCGTTGTTGCGATGGACGGCCTGGAAGACGCGCTCCACCGCCTTCGCCTCGCCGTCGGCCCGCAGGATCATGGCCTGCTGCGTGCCCTGTGCCTCCAGGATGTCCTTCTGCTTCGTGCCCTCCGCGGTGAGGATCTTGGCCTGCCGTTCCCCTTCGGCGTGCAGGATGGCCGCGCGCTTGTCCCGCTCGGCCCGCATCTGCTTCTCCATCGCCTCTTTGATGGTGCTCGGAGGATCGATGGCCTTGATCTCGACACGGTTGACCCGGATGCCCCACTTGCCGGTGGCGTCGTCGAGGACCGCGCGCAGCCGCGCGTTGATCTCCTCACGTGAGGTGAGCGTCTGCTCCAGGTCCATGGACCCGATGACGTTCCGCAGCGTGGTCACGGTGAGCTGATCGATCGCATGGAGGTAGTCGGCGACCTCGTAGGCCGCCGCCCGCGGGTCGGTGATCTGGTAGTAGAGCACGGTGTCGATGTTCACCACGAGGTTGTCCTCGGTGATCACCGGCTTGGGTGCGGACGAGTACACCTGCTCGCGCACGTCGAGTTTGGTGTTCACGCGGTCGGCCACCGGCACGACGAAGTTCAGGCCGGGTTGCAGCGTCCGCCGGTACCGGCCGAACCGCTCGATGTTGTAGCGGCGTGCCTGCGGGACGATCCGCACCGTGGCGGCCACGAGGAAGACGACAACGATCGCCGCCACGAGAATCGGGATGAGGACGGGATCCACAATTCCTCCGTTGCGATGTGTTCAGCCGTTCACGGAAGGAGCTCGCGGGGGTAGACGACCGCTGTGGCGCCATCGATCTCCATGACATCCACCAGTGCTCCCACCGGGATCACGAGGCTCTCGTCGAGGGCGCGAGCGGACCATTCCTCACCGGAGAGCTTGATCAGGCCACGGTTCGCGGTGACCTCCTGCATCACCTCGGCCCGCTTGCCGATCAGCGCATCACTGCCGTCACGCATGAGGGGTGCCTGGGCCATCCGCAGCGCGACAGGACGGACGATGAGGAGGCCGGCTGCGGCTGCCACCCCGAGCGCCACGAGCTGGCCGAGAAGGCCGATTCCCACACCTGCGACGACAGCGGCGACCAATGCGGCGCCCGCCAGCAACCCGAAAACCAGTGTCAGGGTGAAGAACTCCGCGACACCAAGCACCCCGGCGGCGAGCAGCCATACGAACCACGGCATCGAGCCAGCCTCCCTCGGGGGGACCTATCCACCACCTACCCACCCGGAACCCGGACAGAACGGACTCATTCCCTCCACCTTCACGGGGTCGCGGAGCGTGTCGGCAGGCCTCGCGTCCAGTGGCAGAGGCCGGGCCGGAATCAAGACTCCAGCAGTGCAGCGATCAGCTTCCGCGCGGCCGCTTTGGTCAGCCGCTTCGAGGCCGTCGCGGTTCGCTCCCGAGGAGCACGCGGCTTGATGTCCGTTCCCTTGACCGCTTTGACGAACTCGGCGTCAAAGCGTTCCTTGCCCGCCTTCTCGGCGAGGTTCGCGAGGTACTTCAGCTGCTTCTCGGTGGCCCGCTCTGTCTGTGCCGCAGCCTTGCGCTTCGCGCTCTCCTCGCGGATCCGTCCGTAGTGCGCGTCGTTCGCGGCCTTGCGCGCGGCTTCGGCTTCCGGAGTCCGGCAGGTGACGTGGACCTGCTCGTGCCAGGTCTGGGTGCCGGGCTTGCCGGTGACGGCTTCCCACAGGGCGTTGGCCGTGAGTGCGGTCTCGTCGACGCCCTCGGTGAGGCCTGGTCCGACCAGGCCGTAGTAGCCGGACCTGCCGCGCGGTATGACGGTGAAGCCGGCCGGGACGGCGTGCGCGGTCAGCCAGTCCTGTCCGCAGCCGCAGTGGGTGGCGTGGTAGCGGGACCACTTGCTCTCGAGAGGCTCGTAGACCAGCCGGTCGCCGTAGTACTTCGGGTCGCGTGCGAATCCTGACATCAAGTGCCTCCCCTGGCCGGCCGATCTACCCGCCCAAGCATTGCAGCTGCAGCCGACAGTGCGGTCCGACGAAGCACTCACCCGAAGGTGACGGACCGCCAGGTCCGGCTACAAGGCGCAAAACCAGCCGTTGCCATGTATGGGATGTCGCACACTCTCCAACGGCCCGTCAGGGGCGGCTGTAGCGCGCGCACTCCAAGTAGGTGACCGGAGGCTGCTTGGCGCCGTCGTCGAGGCAGACCCGCACGATGGAGACGCCGGGCAGGTACACAGTCATCGTGAAGTCGAACTTCGCACTGGTGCCGCACACGTTGTCGTGGCTGGCGTAGCGCGCCACTTCGCGGTTGTCGGAGTCCAGGGCGAAGACCGTGGTCCCCCGGCAGCTCGTCGCGCTCACCGACTTGTGCTCGCCCGACACGCCGATCGATCGGTTGTACCAGGTCACGGTGCCCCGGGTGTACGTGTTCCCGACGGTGACGTCGAAAGCGCTGACCGGGTAAGCGGAGGTTTGGGCCTGCGCGGCAGGAGCGCCCAGGAGCATGCCTGCGGTCAGAAGAACAGCGCCAAGGGCGGCGGGAGTGGCGAGAGGGTTGCGCATGTCGTCTCCGGGGTCGGGGGCTCAGCGGGCGGTCGGGAGCGGGCATTTCAGTATTGCCGGGTGGCGCGGCTTGATGGTCGACCTTCGTGTCCGACGGGGTGTCAGCCGCGCAGGGCCGTTCGGAGCGTGAGTCCGTGGTTGCGCCGCAGTCGGTACAGCTCCCAGCACGACAGGGCCGTCACCGTGACGGGGGCGCCGAGGACGAAGATCATCCGGGGGCCCGGCGGGACCTGGGCGTAGGTTTCGGTGATCACATCCAGGAGGGCCATCTCCCACACCAGGACGCCGGCGAGGATCGGCGGTAGGACTTCGTGGATGTCGGCGGTGCGGAACACGTGGACCAAGGACAGTCCGATGCCGTAGAGCGCGAAGCCGATCGCCCACAGGCACAGCACGACGATGATGATCCTGCCGGGAAGCCCCACCGCGTCCCGCAGTCCCGCCGTCTCCGGAGCCATGGCGAGGGCGGAGGTGCCCATGGACGCCATGATGGCCAGGACCGAGCCGAGGGGGCGCAGAGCCCGGCGCAGGTACACCCGCCGCAGGCCGTCCCGTGCGGCTGCCACGAAGGCGCCGACCACTACGGGGAAGGTGCAGACGAGAACCAGCACACTGGACCAGCTCTGGTCGAGGCGTTCGCTCGCCATGCCATGGACGTCGTCGGCGTTCGCGATGGCTTTGTAGGTGAGCATCAAACCCACCCAGGCGACGAGCCCCAGACCGGTCCGCCACAACTGGAGCTTGCGGACCTCCCGATCGTCGACGATCCCGGGGCGCGAGGGGCGGAAGGTCCGCTGGGCGGCGTACAGGGGGTTGTAGAGGCCGCGCAGGATGTTCCGGGCCCGCGAGGGCGCTGTGCGCGGAGGCGGGAGCGGAACGTAGGTCGGCGGGTACGGGTATGCCGGCTGAGGGCCGGGTGGTGCGTACGGGTACCCAAGTGGCGGACCGGGGTGGGCGTTCGGGTACCTCGGTGGCGGACCGGGGTGAGCGTTCGGGTACCCCGGTGGCGGACCGGGGTGGGCGTTCGGGTGTCCCTGCGGGGGGACCGGAGGCGCGTGGGGGTGTCCTTGGGGTGGGTACGGGCCGTTGCCGCCCGCCGGGTCACCGTACCCACCAGTGCCGTAACCGCTCATGCCACGTACCCCCGATGTCCTGCCCGTTCGAACTCACGCATCCTAGGTCCTGGGCGTCCGGCGGCGGGGCGTCGGCCAGGGGGCAGTTCCCCGGAGACCGGCAGCTTCATGCGAAGTCCTCGTAGCCGCGCACCAGCTCGGCGACGCCTCGGCGCTGGCTAGCGAGAACGTGCCCATTTGAGGCAGGAGTTCGCCAGACGGCGTGTGCGGCGTGAAGACGATGCGGAGAGATCATTAAGAAACCTTGTTGAATAAGCCCGTACCCCGGGTTCGCACTTGATTTGCTCCTGCCAACCCGCACAGGGTTCTCTCGAACGTTTGACGCCCCACACGTCAACACGAGGAGAGATCCCCTTTCATGGCAACTCACAAGCGATCCCACGGACTTCGTAACGCGGCCATAGCCACTGGTGTGGCAGGTGCCGCCGCTGCGGCGCTGTTCGCGAGCAACATCGCCGGCGCGGCCGCCCCGGCCGAAGGAACCGTGCACGGTCTCGGCGCCCCGGGCGCCGTCGCCGGCAGCTTCGTCGTCATCCTCGACGCAACCGCGAACAAGGCGGACCTCGCGAAGAAGTACGGCGGCACACTCGTGCGCTCCTACGGCTCCGAGGTCAACGGTTTCTCCGCGTCCGGCCTCAGCGTCGACGAGGCCAAGCGCCTCGCCGCCGACCCCGCCGTCGGGACGGTCGTCCAGAACAAGCGGTTCAGCATCAACGAGACGCAGGAGAACCCCCCGTCCTGGGGCCTGGACCGGATCGACCAGACCGACGCGGCGGGCGACCAGAAGTACACCTACCCCGACAACGGCGGTGAGGGCGTGACCGCCTACGTCATCGACACCGGCGTACGGGTCTCGCACCAGGACTTCGGCGGCCGGGCCAGCCACGGCTTCGACGCCGTGGACAACGACAACACCGCCGACGACGGCAACGGTCACGGCACCCACGTCGCGGGCACCATCGCCGGCACCTCCCACGGCGTCGCCAAGAAGTCCAAGGTCGTCGCCGTTCGCGTCCTGGACGACAACGGCTCCGGCACCACCGAACAGGTCGTGGCGGGCATCGACTGGGTCACCCAGAACCACTCCGGGCCCTCGGTCGCGAACATGAGCCTCGGCGGCGGCGCCGACGAGGCGCTGGACGCGGCGGTCAAGCGGGCCATCGACTCCGGCGTGACCTTCGCGGTCGCGGCCGGCAACGAGTCCTCCGACGCCGGACAGGGCTCGCCGTCCCGGGTGCCCGAGGCGCTCACCGTGGCGTCCAGCACCAAGGACGACCAGCAGTCGGACTTCTCGAACTTCGGCGCTGTGGTCGACCTGTACGCGCCCGGCTCGGACATCACCTCCGCCTGGAACGACAGCGACACCGGCACCAAGACGATCTCCGGCACATCCATGGCCGCCCCGCACGTGGCGGGCGCCGCCGTCCTGTACCTGGCGGCCAACCCGTCGGCGACGCCGGCCGACACCGCCGCCGCGCTGACCGGGGCGGCCACCGCGGACGCCATCAAGAACGCCTCGCCCGGCACCGCGAACAAGCTGCTGAAGGTCGCCCCGTAGCGACACCATCGCACCACCGGGCGGTGGTGCGGCCCGGACCCCAGGCCGCACCACCGCCCGCACGCCGGTGAACCGGCCGTGAGGCGTGGTCCGGGGCCGGCGAACGGGGGAGTAGCCGGCACCGGACCCGTATCCACCACGGTGGAGCGGAAGGACATGATGGAGGGTCACAGCCGCAGGACGGCCGGGAGCGCCGCAGGACGGCCGGGAGTTCGCTCACTCCTTCGAGGATGTGGGTGGGGCGTTCGGCCGTGAGCTCGTCGCGGGTCTGGGCCCCGGTGAGGACGCCCACGACGATGCCGGCCCGGGCCGCGTGGCCGGCGCGGATGTAGAGCGCGGTGTCGCCCGCGACCAGGACCTCGGCGGGGTCGGTGACCCCGGTCAGCTCCATCGCGCCGTGGATCATGTGCGGCGTAGGGCGGCCCGCGGCCACCTCCGAGGCGCAGACGACGGCGTCGAGTCGGTCGCCGACGCGCCAGCCGACGGCCGCGAGCAGCGGGTCGGTGACCTGTCGGTCGAAACCGGTGGTGAGGACGACGCGCACACCCGCGGCCGGACGCCAAGGCGGGCGGCGAGCTCATCGCGGACGGCATCGCCGGCCTCCTGCGCCGCAAGCCCGACGCGCCGCTCGGCGTGGCCCCGGGGTTCGACTCCGATCCCGATCTACGACGCCCTGACCGCCCAGGTCGCGGCCGGTTCCGTGGACGCCTCCCGCGCCCGGATCCGTCGGGGCCCATGAAGGCGTCCGGGGAGAGCCCGAGGGGCTCGACGACCTGGCGGAGCACGGTGGAGCGGCTCCGCCGAGGACGTCCAGGCGGCCTGCGAGGCCTACGACAGGGCACTGGCCGAGGCCGGCGGCGTGGACCTGTGGGCATCGGCACCGACGGGCACATCGGCTTCAACGAGCCGTGCTCCTCGCTCGCCTCCCGCACCCGGATCAACACGCTGACCCAGCAGACCCGCGTGGACAACGCCCGCTTCTTCGACAACGACATCACGCAGGTGCCCCACCACGTCATCACCCAGGGCATCGGCACCATCCTGGAAGCCCGCCACCTCGTGCTCCTCGCCACCGGCGAGGGCAAGGCCGAGGCCGTGGCGCAGACCGTCGAGGGCCCCGTCGCCGCACTCGTACCGGCCTCCGCGCTCCAACTGCACCCGCACGCCACGGTCGTCGTGGACGAGGCCGCGGCCTCCAAACTGAAGCTCGCGGACTCTTCCGCGCGACGTACGCGGCGAAGCCCGCCTGGCAGGGCCTGTAGCCACACCTTCGGTGCGGCGGACAGCTCGGCCAGTCGAGAGGAGTTCAGGCGTAGGCGTCCTCGATGGCGACTCGTCGCACGGTACGCAGCGTCGACTGGAGACGGTCCAGATCGGTCGAGCCCAGCGCGAGGCGGAGCGCCTGTGGCGGGTGCATCGAGGTGCTGAACGGCTCCGCCGTGGACACCGAAATGTGCCGGCGGGCGAGGGTGGCGGTCAGGCGATCGGCGCGTGCGTCGTCGGGCAGCGGCAGCCATGTGAAGTACGACGAGGGGTGGCTGACGAGTGGCAGGCCGGCCAGCTCTTGTCCGGCGAGTGCCTGGCGGGCCTTGGCGTCGTCTCGCTTCTGCGCTTCCAGGTGGTCCACCGTGCCGTCGTCGAGCCATCTGCAGACGATCGCGGTGGTGAGGGCCGGGGTGTTCCAGGTGGTCGCTCGGATCGCGCGTTCGAGCGACGGCACCGCAGAAGGCGGGGCGACGACGAAGCCGACCCGGAGGCCGGTGGCGATGCTCTTGGACAGTCCCGAGACGTAGACGGTGATGTCCGGCGCGGTGGCGGCCAGCGGCGGTGGAGGGTCCTCGACCAGGTAGGCGTAGGAGGCGTCTTCGATGATGAGCGCCCCGTGCTGCCGGGCGATCTCGATCAGGCGCTTCCGGTCGGTTGCCGGCATGACCCATCCCAGCGGGTTGTGCAAGGTGGGCATGGTGTAGATCGCGCGCACAGGGCGGGTCGCGCACAGCTTCTCGAGGGCATCGAGATTCGGCCCGTCGGCGGCTGCGGGGATGGGCGCCAGGTCGAGATGGAAGGCATGCGCGAGCACCTTGAATCCCGGGTACGTGAGTGCGTCGACCGCGACGACGTCGCCGGCGTCGAGCGTGGCCATGACGGTGACGGCCAGGCCGTGCTGCGCACCGTTGACGATGAGGATCCGCTCCGCGTCAGTGGTGATTCCGCGACGCCTCAGGTGCCGTGCGATCGAGGCTCTGTCCTGGGGACGCCCCGAATGTGGCTGGTAGCGCAGGAGCGTGTCGAGATCACCGGAGGTGGCCACCTCCCGCAGGGCCTGCCGAAGGAGATCGGCTTGCCCGGGCAGCGACGGATAGTTGAAGTTGAGGTCGACCGCGCCCGTGGCGACGACCTGCTGATCGATGCCGTGACCGGAGGGCACCGCGATGTCACGCACGAACGTGCCGCGACCCTGCTCCCGGCTCACCAGACCCATCGCTTCCAGCTCGGCGTACACCCGAGTCGCGGTCACGACGGCGATGCTCTCGCGGGCGGCGAGCGCGCGGTGCGTCGGCAGGCGCACGCCTGCGGCGAGTCGCCCCGACCGGATGTCGGATGCGAGTGCGTCGACCAGCGTCTTGTACCGCGGGGCTGCCATGCGCCGGATTGTATCCATGACAATTCTTTGACTGTCCTGTTCACGCGTCCCTACCGTCGAGGCACACCCAGCCGGAAGGACAGTCACCGTGCACATCGCCATCCTCACCTTCGAGGGCTACAACGAGCTCGACTCCCTGATCGCGCTCGGAGTGCTCAACCGCATCAGGTCCGACGACTGGCGCGTCACCATCGCCACCCCCAGCCCCAAGGTGACGTCGATGAACGGGGTCGTCATCGAGCAGATGTCGACTCTTGAGGAGGCGTGCGCCGCTGACGCCGTCATCGTCGGCAGTGGCATCGCCACCCGCGAGGTCGTCGAAGACCCGGCGATCATGAAGGTCCTGCGCGGCCTGGACCCCTCGCGCCAACTCATCGCGGCGCAGTGCTCCGGCGCGCTCGTGCTGGCCAAGCTCGGCCTGCTCGACGGCATCCCCGCCTGTACCGACCTGACCACCAGGCCCTGGGTCGTCGCCGCCGGCGTCGAGGTGCTCCACCAGCCCTTCTACGCCAAGGACAACATCGCCACCGCCGGTGGCTGCCTGGCCTCGCAGTACCTCGCCGCCTGGATCATCGCCCGTCTTGAGGGCAACGACGCCGCCGAAGGCGCGCTGCACTATGTCGCTCCGGTCGGTGAGAAGGAGGAGTACATCGAGCGCGCCTGGCGCAACATCACTCCCTACCTGCCCGCTCACACCCGCGTGCTCGTCTGAAAAGCCAGTGCAAGCACGAGGGGATACGGTCCCGCGGATTCCGGAGACCGCTACCTCTGCTGCGCCGTGTCCCGGGCCTGCTGGGCGATGTGCTCCAGGACGGCCTTCGGGTCGGCGGAGGGCGCGACGGCCTTGCCGATGTTCCGCTTGATGGTGTCGCTGACCTGGAGCCAGGACGGGTCGTTGACCGGGTAGAGCTCGGCAGTGCGCAGTGCGGTGAGGAACTGCTCGGCGCTGGGGTCCGCCGCCGCGTACTGGGATGCCTGGGTGGCGGACACCGTCGACGGCAACAGGTGGTAGCGCCCGGCGAACTCGCTGATGTTCTTGTCCTGGTAGACAAAGTTCAGGAACGAGCCCACCAGTTCGCGATTGCCGTCGTGCTTGAAGGCCATCATCCAGTCGGCCACGCCCGCCGCCGGCGGGGTCTCCCTCTCATCCAGTGTGTCCGACACCGGCATGCGCAGGGTGCCGACCTTCATGCCCTTCGCCCTCGCCTCGTGAAGCAGTGAGGGATAGCCGTTGACCATACCGACGTCGCCGCGCAGGAAGGCGTCGAAGGCGTCCTGCCGGTTGAGCTCGGCCGGCGGGACCGGGCCGGTAAGGGCCGGCGCGACCAGGTTGGCCTTGATCCAGCGGAATGTCTGCGCGTTCTGCTCGGACGCGATGCTGTACCCGCCGCTGGTGTCGGTGTAGCCGCCGCCGTTGCTCAGTTCCCAGATCAGGGCTTCGGCGTGCGCCTCCTCGGGGCCGAGCGGCAGGGCGAACGGGTAGAGGACGCCCTCCTTCTTCAGCGCCTTTGCCGCGTCCGTCAGGTCCGACCAGGTCTTCGGCGGCTTCGCGCCTGCCTCGTCGAACAGCTCTTCGTTGTAGAAGAGCAGCCGGCTGCTCGCCACGAAGGGCAGGCCGTAGAGTTCGCCGTCGACCGAGCCGGCCTCCGCGAGGGGCCGCAGGAAGTTCGCCTCCGTTCTGATCGACATCACCTCGCTGGCGGCGTAAAGGCGGCCCTGCGCGGCGAAGTCGGAGTACGCACCCATCAGCGCCACGTCCGGGGCGTTGTTCTCCTTGACCATGCGGGTGACCTCGCGGTCGATGTCGGCCCACGGGTAGAGCGTCACCTCGACCTTCATGCCGGGGTGGGCGGCGGTGAAGGCGGTGGTCAGCTTGTCCCAGTACACCTTGGAGGTGGTCGCGGGGCCGGCGCCGTACTCGGGTGCCACCAGGCGCAACGTCGTCGGTTCGCCACCGGACGAGCCGCAGGCGGTGACGAGGGAGCCCAGTAGTCCGAGCGCGGCCACGGAGGTCGTCAGGCCGGAGAGTCTTCGTCGCATGGGTCTTTCCTCTGGATCTTTTTTGGACAGTGCGTCCGGAATTCTCTCCTGGCCCGGGGGTGAATTACGCCCTCTGTCGAATGTTGTGGTCATAGCTCCAAGCGAGAAGATTCCGCATGGTGTTTTCCGATATATGCCGGCGTCCATTCGACGCGCGTAGAAATCCGTGCCCGACATTCGACCTCTGGGATACGTCGCGGCACGGCCGCAGTCGTGGACATGCGCCGGAGGAGGGCGGTCAGTTGCTGCCTGTGCCTGCGTGCGTGTGGCGGGCTCCGTTCAGTACGGAGTCGAGCAGGCCGGGGAACAGTGCGTCCAGGTCGTCGCGGCGCAGCCGCACCATTCGGGACCGGCCCTTGATGGTGGTCCAGGTGACGCCCGCCTCGCGTAGTACCCGGTAGTGGTGGGACAGCGTCGTCTGGTGGACGTCCAGGTCGCCGCCGATGGCGTTGCAGCTCTCCTCGCCGGTCACGGCGAGCCGTTGGACGATCTCCAGTCGCACCGGATCGGCCAGCGCACGCAGCACCTCCACCATCCGGATCGCCTCGGTCGCCGGCTGGGACACCTCGCGCATCGTTCTCCTCCCTCCTGGCAGGTCTCCAGGGTAGCCATTCATTGATGCATGGACAACCATCCATGTGTCACTTACCGTACCTATCGCCTACCTCCATGCCACTCCGGAAAGGCGGCACGCTCCATGCTGAAACGACTCCTGCCCCTGGCCCTGGCGACGTTCGCCGTCGGCACCGACGGCTATGTCATCGCGGGCCTGCTCCCCGCGATCGCGGCCGACCTGGGGGTCTCCACCCCGGCCGCCGGCCAGCTGGTGACGGTCTTCGCCCTGACGCTGGCGTTGTCAGCGCCGATCATGGGGGCCCTCACCAGCGGCCTGGACCGGCGGTCGGCGTTGCTGATCGCGCTGGCCGTCTTCGTGATCGGCAACGCCGCCACCGCGCTCGGGACCGACTACGAGGTGGTGATGGCCGCCCGCGTCGTCACCGCCGTGGGAGCAGGCGTCATCACCGCCGCCGCCTCCAGCACCGCGGCGGCCATCGCACCGCCGGAACGCCGCGGCCGGGCACTGGCCTTCGTGCTGGGCGGCCTCACGTCGGCGACCGCGCTCGGACTGCCGCTCGGCACACTGATCGGTCGCGCCGACTGGCACGTCACCCTGTGGGCCGTCGCCGGAATCGGGCTGCTGGCAGCCGTCGGGATCGCCGTCGGCTTGCCCAGGGTGACGCTTCCCGCCGCCTCGCTGGCCGACCGTCTGCGTCCGCTCGGGCAAGGCCACGTACTGGCCCTGCTGGCGGTCACCTCACTGGCCTTCCTCGGGACCTACACGCTCTACACCTACATCGTCCCGGCCCTGTGGGACGCCACCGGCGGCAACGAGTCGCTGCTGACCCTCGTCCTGCTGGCCTGGGGTGTCGGCACCCTGGCCGGGAACATCACCGCCGGACGCCTGGTCGACCGCCACGACTCCGCCCGCGTCCTCACCGGCGCCCTCGCCCTCGGGACTCTCGTCCTGGCGCTGAGCCCCCTGGCGACCCGCGCCCTCGTGCCCACGCTGATCTGGGCGGCGGTCTGGGGCGTGACCATCGGCGTCATCGTCGTCCCGCAGCAGCACCGGCTCGTCGCCCTCGGCCCCGCCGCCGCACCCGTCCTGCTCGGCCTCAACTCCTCCGCGCTCTACGTCGGGGTCGCCCTCGGCGGCGGACTGGGCGGGCTGGCGCAGGAATGGTTCGGGCTCGCCCCGGCCGAACTGGGACTGATCGCCGCCGGAGTCACCGCCCTGACCCTCCTGTGGCACCTCGGAACCACACGTCACCCCGCCGCATCCGAATCCGTGACGCCGGCACCGACCTCGGACCAACCGGAGGAGGCCAGGGCGTGACGCGTCCCGCCACGCAGTCGGTCTGCTGCTGTCCGTTCGGGACGAGACGGAGGACGGGCTTACGACTCGTCGGCCACGGTGTCGCCGGAGGACGGGACCGCCCTCCTTCTGCGGTACACCACCATCCCGCACACCGCGAGGACGAGGGCGGCCACGGCGGACACCCCGAGGGCCGTCTGCTCGGCGAAGAGCCTTCCCAGCACTTCGAGCATGCCGAGCCCCGCCGTCGCGTAGATCAGCGCCCAGGCCGCTCCGCCCACGAACAGGGCGGGGAGGTAGCGCGGCAACGGCATGCGCATGCTGCCCGCGAGGAAGTTGGCGGCGGTCTGGAATCCGACGGTCAGGAACGAGGCGGCCACCACCGGCGCGCCCCACCGCTGAATCGCCCGCTCGGCGCGCCGGAACTTCTCCGAGGAGATCCGCCCGGCGAACCTGCTGCGCCGGGCACCCGCGGCGGCAAGCCACCCGACGGCGAACGTCCCTCCGGCGCGAAGCAGGATGATGACGTACAGGGCTCCGGCCGTCACCGCGATCTTATCCACGACGCCTCGTCCCGGGCGCCGGGCCGGAACCCGTGTCCGTCACTCGCATGGGCGTTTCCGCCCCACCGGGCGCACGACGCGCACAAGCTCGGTCACTGTCTCTCACCTGCGCCCTGCCTCTGCCCGTTCCGTCTTCTGGGTTCCCACCTGCGGCACCGGAACCCGAACCTGCACGCCAAGGTTCGCATGCAGGGAAGGCCAGCCTAACCGAACGTGTCTACGGCGGATACAGCGTGGTCGTAGGCCGTCGGAGACGGCTCAGAGCAGTCGGATCAGCTCGCTACCGTGGCGGCGGCGAGTGCGTCGACTACCGCGCCGAGCCGGCCGTGGCGACGGAAGACGGCACGCTGGCGGGCCGCGCCGCCACCGTCGGTACGGATCCGGTCCCACTGCTCGCGTACCCAGTCCGTGTCGCCGGTCGCGTCCAGGCCCGGGCGCGCGTGGTCGATGAGCGCGTCCACGAGGTCGACGGCGGGTCGCTCGCGGCCGTCCGCCGGATCCATGCCGGTCCCGCGGAGGCCCTGCTCGGCGGCGAGCCGATGGGCCCGCAGCAGACTCGGGTCGGGGACACGGGGTGGCGGAACTTCCGCGTCCACGTGGGGCAGCAGGCCAGTGGCGAGCCCGCGGACCAGGAGGGCGAGCAGGACCACCGTGTCCAGGTCGGCGTTGGTGTCGGCGACGCGCACCTCGAGGGTGGGGACGTGTTCGGAGGGTCGGGCGTGCCAGTACACCATGCGGTTGTCGAGGAGTGTCCCGTTCCTGACCAGCCTGCCCACATGGGCGGCGTACCCGGCCTCGTCGAGCATGGGCGTCGGGCCCACGGTCGGCCATCTGGCGTGCTCGACGGCGCGCCAGCTGTCGTACCCGGTGTCCCGGTGGTGGGCGTAGGGGGAGTTGCCGGCCAGGGCCTGGAGGATGGGCAGCCAGGGCCGCATGTGCAGGGCGAGTGCGAGTGCCCGCTCGTGGTCGAGGGTCCCGACGTGGATGTGGCAGCCGCAGACGAGTCCGTCGTCGGACGTGACCAGAGAGGCGAAGCGCCGGGCCATCAGCCGGTACCGGTCGTCGTCCGTCACCGTCAGCGGTTCCTCGGGCGGCAGTACGGGCGTCCCGCAGGCCACGGGCCTGCACCGTGACTTCGCGGCGGCCGCGCCCACGACCCCGCGCAGCCGGGAGAGTTGGGCGCGGAGGTCGTCGCGGCACGCGGTGGGAAGGGTACAGATCTCGATCTGTGCGTCGAAGAACTCGGCCTGTACCTGGTCGCCGAGTTCGCGGGCGGCGCGCCGGATCACTTCCGGCGCTCTGTTGGCGGGGGCGCGGGTCGCGCGGTCCACCAGCACGAACTCCTCTTCGACACCCATCGTCAGGATCGTCATCGCAGGCTCCTCGCTTCGGCACGCGAGTACCCCGCGCGGGCCTTGCCATGCATGGCCGGCGCGGGTACCGGGCGCTCCTGAACCGTTCACCGGTTCCGTGTCTGTTCGCCCTCCTACCGGGTAGGCGCGGCGATGACAGCACGAGCAGGAAGGAGGCCCGCAGATGAGTGGGCACGCCGACGGCCGGAGGGTACGGGACCCGAGCGGGCTCTCGGACGAGCAGTTCCGGACGCTGATGGCGGAGGCCCGCGCCGAAGCGCGCCGACTCTTCCTCGGCACGCCGCCTCGGGAGGAACCGGACTTCGCGCTGCGCACCCAGCACGCCGAGTTCGGTGCCGCCGCCCATTGACCTGACGGAGCACTCCCCGCCTGCCCTGGCGAACCCCTCTGCTTGATGGACCACCCACTCCGTGACGACCTGGACGACAGGAAAGAGGCACAGTGATGAGCAAGGTGGAGCAGACGATCGATGTGGATGTCCCGCTGCGGAACGCGTACAACCAGTGGACGCAGTTCGAGGAGTTCCCGCAGTTCATGGAAGGCGTCGAGGACGTCCGGCAGCTCGACGACCGGCACTGTCATTGGCGGACCCGCGTGGCCGGGGTGACCCGTGAGTTCGACACCGAGATCGTCGACCAGTTGCCGGACGAGCGCATCTCGTGGCGCACGGTCGGAGGTGACGTCCGCCAGAAGGGCGTCGTCAGCTTCCAGCCCCTCGACGAGGCGCACACGCGCATCCGGCTGGCCATGGACGTGGAGCCCGACGGCATGGCGGAGAAGGCCGCCGGCGCGGTCGGTGTCCTGGACCGGCGGGTCAAGGGCGACCTCAAGCGGTTCAAGGGCTTCATCGAGGAGCACGCGCACGAGACCGGCGGCTGGCGCGGCCGGATCCGCCCCGGCGACTCCGCCGGCGGCACGGAAGACGCGGCGGTCGCCCCCGAGCGGAAGGCCCCCGGCCCGATGATGTGAGGCAGGGGAACGCACAGCGGTGATGCCCTGACGCCACGGTTTCGCGGCGGGTGTGAAGCCACGAAACCGTGGCGTGGCCCTGCGCCTTCCGATACGGGCCGGGCCTGCGAGGCTCGGGCGTGGTCACGTACAACGAGGACCACTGCCAGTTCCGCAGCGTGCGGTTCCAGAACTCGGCGGAGAGGACGTACGTGTCCCAGCTCACCGGGTCCTGGAACCGCCGCACCTCTCTCCGTCTACCTGAGGCAGCGCGAGTCACCGGAGTCGAAGCCGGTGGGAGCGCCCACACGTCGACCGGGGTGGAGGGGTGGCCAGGCGGCCTGGCCGGCTTGGCGGCAGGGCCACGCCGTGGGATCGGAGTGGCCCTGGGCCTTGTCGGTTCGGCCGGAGGGGGTGCCGGCGCGCCGCCCGGCTAGTAGTAGTGGCGTCGGCCGCCCACGGCGTGGCCCATGGATCCGAGGATCCAGAGGGCGGCGCCGATGACCGCCAGGATGATCCCGATCGTCCACAGCACGGAGCTGCCGATGAGGAAGCCGATGATGAGCAGAATGACTCCGACGAGGATCATGACGTGCCTCGATCTCTGGATGGGGGCCGGGCTCGTGGTGAGACCACAGGCGCGCGGCGGGCGATTCCGGGATGTCACATCACCCATGCACCGCGTCTGCCCCGATCCCGCGAGTCCATGGGTGTTCCGGCGGTACATTCCCCGACGGCGTCCGCCGGGACCTGCCTGCGGATTTCGCCTCACGACCCGGCTCGCTTCGACGTCTCGGGGTTCTTGGACAGACTGCAGCGGACGAGGGCGGTCGCGAACCGGGCCAAGTCCTTCGGAGGGACATGGCGGGCGAGGCCGGCCGGGGTGTGGGGGAGTCCGAGCTCGGCGGCGGTCGTGAGGCAGCGTTCGTCGAAGTACGGGCGCAACTCCGGCCACACGGCCTGGGCTTCGCGGCAGAAGATGTCCGCGCCCACCGGCCCGATGCGGGGTACCTCCCGCAGCAGCTCGCGCAGCCTCCCCGCGTCGCCCTCGGCCTGGTCACGGACGTTCCGCAAGTCGCCGTCGAAGCGGTCGAGGAGCAGCTCCGCGCCCTCTCCGAGCGCGGTCGCGGTGCTCTCGTCGTAGCGGACGTAATGCGCCCGCCCGAGGGCGTCCACGCGCTCCTGCCAGCTCGATTCCGCCATCGCCCGGGGCGTCCGCAAGCCGGCCGTGAACAGCTCGCGGGCGGCGGCGGTTGCCGTCCCGGCCCTGATCCGGATCGAGCAGAGCACCGTGAGGACCAGCAGTTGGTACAGCGGGGCGGGCTTGTCGCGGAGGGTGATGCCCGCTTCGTCGGCGTACGTCCGGCCGTGCTCCCGCAGCAGCCGGGTGATCATCTCGCTCGTGTTCATCGCAGTGCCTCTTTGCCTCTTCCGCGGACAGCCCGGTTCGGCGGCGGAACATCCTCTTCATGACGCGGCCTCACCGGCGGCGGCGATCTGCCCGTTCCCCGTCGCGGTCGGAGCGGATGCGGGTGAGCGAGTAACCTCCCCGCGGTTTCCGGCCGTCGAGCCGGAACGACGCGTGGCCGTGCTCCAGGGCGGTGGCGATCGGGATCGGTTTGTCGTGACGGTCGGTGGTCGCGTCGTGGATCTGGACGACGAAGCGAGGCCGTTCGGCCGATGTCGGGTCAGCGCCGCCCATGACAGCTTCGCCGTCATGGCCTCCTCCTGGTGTACGGGCAGGGGCCGGGGGCGCCCCGGAACGGAACCGGGGCCCTGAGGGGCGACTACCCCGACGGCGAGCGGGCACCCCACGCGTAACGGTCGCGGTGGCGGGTAGCCGGTCAGTGTGAGGCGAAGGAGGCGGTGCGGCATGACGCGGACGAAGACCGGGCCGCCCACCCGTCCGATCCCGCGGGATCCTTCGGATCCGAGACCCCCGCCTCCCCCTCGCCCCTTCCCGGCCGACCCGGAGGCGCCGACGCCCCCGCCCCGGCCGCCCCGGCCGGCGCCGGGACCGGCGCCGGGACCCGTTCCGCCGGCCTGACATCCCGCCTGCCTGCCCAGGACGCCGGAGGAGCGCTCATGCCACTCCGCGACGGAGACGGTCCGCCGCCGCGCTGAGCGAGTGGGGGCGCGGGGCGGGACTCCAGGGATCCGCCTCCAGGAGCCGGTCCGCGTCGGCGAGGGTCCATCGGCGGGCGTCGAGGTCCGGGTCGTCGAGATCGTCCCAGGCGAGCGGAGCGGCGACGGGGGCGCCGGGGCGGGCCCGCACCGCGTACGGGGCGACGGCGGTCTGGCCGTACGCGTTGCGCTGGATGTCGAGGTAGAGCCGCCCCGCCCGAGCCTTCTTGCGGGCCTCGGTGGTGAGCCGGTCCGGGTGCCGATCGGTGAGTACGCCCGCGACGTCGGCCGCGAAGGCACGTACGTCGTCGAAGGGCGCGCGACGGTCCAGTGGCACGAGCACGTGCAGTCCGCGCGAGCCGGTGGTCATGAGCACGGAGGGCAGCGCGATCTCGTCGAGGAGGCCGTGAAGCCACCGCGCTGCCTCGCGTACCGGGGTGAAGTCGTCGTCGGACGGGTCGAGGTCGAAGACCAGCCGGTCCGGATGGTCCGGCCGGTCGGCCCGCGAAAGCCAGCGGTGCGGGGTGATGCAGCCCTGGTCGGCGAGGAGGACCAAGGTCGCCGTGTCCTCGCACAGGACGTACCTGACGGTGCCGCCCTCCTTGGGCAGTTCGGCGCGGTGGACCCAGTCCGGGAAGTGCTCGGGAATCTCCTTCTGCATGAATCCCGGGTCGTCGATGCCGTCCGGGTGGCGCTCCAGCATGAGGGGGCGGCCGCGCAGGTGAGGCAGCATCCGCCGGGCGACGGTGCGGTAGTACGCGGCGAGGTCGGCCTTGGTGATGCCGTCGTCGCCGAAGAGCACCTTCCCCGGTCGGCGGACCTCGACGGTCCGCCGGCCTGCTTGCACCTGGTATGCCGCGTTCATGATGTCCTCCCGGCCCACGGGACCGACGCCGACGGTGCCGCCGCGCTCCCTGTTGCGGGCCACGGCCTCGTCGGCGTCGGCGTCGGATGACGAGCTCCGATCGGGCCGTCGTCCTGGCCCAGGTCATGGCCAGGCGGTGCGCAGCCGGTCCCTGTGCGCGGCGAGCCAGGTGCCGAAGGACTGGAGGTCCGGGTGGAGTTCGCGTACGGCGTCGATGTCACGGGCCTTGACGAAGTGGTCCTCGCAGTCGGCGTAGAACTGGAACATGTTCCCCGCCTCGTCGGCGCCGGGAAATCCCTGGGCGCGGAACTCGTCCGGTGTCAGCGGCCTGTACCGGACCCGGTCCCCGAGGGTCTCCTCGATCGCGGCTGCCATGTCGGCGACCTTGAGGTGTTCTCCGGCGATGCTCAGGGTGGCGGCGATGAAGTCGGTGCCACGGCGGAAGACGGCCAGCGCGGTCCTGCCGATGTCCGCGACGGCGATGCCCGACAGTTTGTGGTCACCCATCGGGTAGACCAGCTGGAGTGCCCCGTCCTCGCCGCGCTGCGGAGCGAAGTCGCTGAGCAGGTTCTCCCAGTAGAAGGTGGTGCGCAGGAAGGTGGTCGGTACGCCTTCTTCGGTGAAGTACCGGTCGGCCTCCGCCTTGCCGTCGAAGTGCGGCACCTTGTAGTGCTCCTGGAGCGTGGGCATCCGGTCGTCGTCCAGCGGGACACACGCGCGCGTGTCCTCGAGCGTGGACCAGATCGCGTGCTGGACGCCGGCGTGGGAAGCGGCCCGGGCGAGAGCCAGGGCCTGGGCCTTCTCCCGCTCGGCGGACATGTGCTCCCAGAAGTTCGTCACGAGGAAGGCGCCGTACGCGTGTTCGAAGGCTGGGGCGAGGCTGGGAGGATCGTCCATGTCGGCCCGGACGATGTCCGTGACGCCGAGGCGCTTCAGTTCCTGGGCGGGGTCCCCGTAGGGGTGGCGGGTGACGGCCCGTACCGCGAACTCTTCCCCTTCATCGGCCAGGACGGCCCGCACAAGGCCGCCGCCTTGCCTGCCGGTCGCCCCGATCACCGTGATGATCTTCTTCTCGGTCATGACTCGACTCGCCTCGCAGCCTCGCGGCCTCGCCGGTGTTGCGGACCTGGCCTTTCTCCTGCCTCCTGATCGGCTCCTGCCCGGGGCTTCGGCCGGTATGCACCGCGTCGAGTGCGTACGCGCCGCACCCTGGCCGCGTGCTCGATGGCCCTCGCCGGATCACTCCGCGTCGCGTGCGATGCCGAGCGCGAGCGCCTGCAGGATCGCGTCGGTCGGCGTGTCGGGATCGGTCCGGTCGTACGCGCCGGCGAGTGTCTCGAAGGCCAGCACAAAGCCGTTGATCAGCGCACTCAGCGGTTCGGCGAGTTGGCCGAGCATGGCCGCTGCCACTTCCGCCGGATCGTCGGTGTCCGGTACGACGAACCGCGTCGGGATGACCTCCCCGAGCAGGTCGGAGACGTAATCCGCGCCGACACCACCGCGCAGGGCCGTGAGCGCCGCGATGGCCTTGAGCTGAATGTCGTTCTCGGTCATGTGTCGAGCCTAGGAGGAAGCGGCGCCGGACGGGCGGGGTGAGCAGTGTGGCCTCCTGATGCCGACGCTCTTCCGCATCAACCCCTCCTGGCTGGGCAGGCGCAGTGCGGAGCCGACGGATTCGTCCTCCGACGTCCACCACCGCACCGCACCGCACGCATACGAGTCGAGGAGTCACCATGCATCGCGGTAGTCCGCACTCGACCACCGACAGCACCACCACGACCGCAGGGACCGGGTCCGCGTGTACGAGCCCGGCCGCGGTCCTCGACACGGCGTCCGCCGGGTGGCTGAGAGCCGTGGGACGCCTCGAGCGGCTCACGGTGGCGGATCCAGCGGTCCACGCGCTTCAGCGGGCCGTCCGAGCCCTTCCGCTGCACGGAGCCCGCGACCTGCTGCGGGGCCGGCCCCTGGGGCATCCGCTGCATCCCGTACTGGTGCAGGTCCCGGTCGGCTGTTTCCTCTCGGCCGGCGTGATGGACGTCGTTCCCGGGGGACAGCCGGCCGCCACGACGCTCACGGCCGTGGGTTTGGCCGGCGCGGCCCCCGCGGCCCTCGCCGGCTGGGTCGACTGGGCGGACCTGCCCCCGGAGCAGGCCCGGGTCGGGTTGGCGCACGCGGTGTCGAACGTCGCCATGATCGCCTGCTACGTGACGTCGCTGGGCGCGAGAATGCGGGGCCGCACGGTCAAAGGCCGCGTCTGGTCCTTCGCCGGGCTGACGGCGCTCGCCGTGACCGGCGCGCTGGGCGGACACGTGGCGTACCGGCGAACGGTCGCCGACCAGGCCGCGCCGCCGGCCGGGCCTTAGGCGGTGCCAGGCGATCCGCCCCCGTTCGGGAGATACTGCTCGTGCCGCCCTCCGCCGAGCTCCGTACGGAGCGTCCTCCGGCCGGGGACGGCTTGTGAGTACGGGAGGCGACATGCTGATCGGGCACAACGTGGAGGACGGCGTCCTGCACCTGGCGATCCTCCGCGACCTCGACATCTCCAGTCGAGCCGCGGCCACCCTCGAGATCGAGATGGCCCTGTTCGCCCACCGCCCGTACGGTCGAGTGAGGGTTCAGTTGCCCACCGCCGACCCTTCTCCGGCTTCCCTCAGCGTCCTCGCCCGTGCCCGTCGGCTGTGCGGCCGCCGGGGCATCCCGCTGGTCGTCGTCGGGCCACCGGATCTGGGCGGTCGCCGCGCCGGCCGCCGCGTCACCCTCCGGGAGACGTAGGCGGGGTACGGGGCGGGGTTACGGGGCGGCCAGAGGGACATACGCGAGGAAGAGGCACCGGGCAGCCGCTCCGGCCGGCGTCCTGCCTCCGGTCGCACAAGATCAAGGGTGAGCACGATGGGAAAGATGAAAGCGGCATTCACGCGCATCCGGGGGCTCAAGAAGGAGTCCGACGGCATCGCGCTGCGGAATCCTGCCCTCCAGGCGGAAGGCCGTCGTCTGCAGGAGCAGAGCGATGCCGGAGCGACGAGCGCGCGTCACAAGAAGCGGAAGGAAAAGGACCGCTGACCGAGGCCTCGCCCCGCCCGCATCGAGGGACCGGACGGCGGCCACAGGACAGGAAGGCTGACGACAATGCGCGAGCAAGGGAACCGGCGGCCTGAAGAGCACCTGCCCCGGGACACCGAGGACCAGCAGGTCACCGAGGGACAGGACCCGCTGTCCGTCCCCGTACCCGATGAGGTCGAGGCGGACGAGGAGCTTTCGAACACCGATCAGGCCGGTACTGGGCCGAGGGGAGCGCCGCGGGACGCCTCTGTGCATCCCGAGCATCCCACCCCCGACGAACCGGTCGACTGACGCGCGACGACCGCGACTGACGTACACCCGGGCAGACGCACGACGCCGAGGGGACGAGTCCTCGCGCCCCGGGTGAAAGGAGTGCACTCATGACGGAACGTGCGGAACAGGCCGAACGTGCGGAACAGGCCGAACGAGCGGAACGAACGGAACGACCCCTCACCGACGTCGGCCCCACGAGCGACCTGTCGGAGGTCTTCGGGCTCGCCCAGCAGTTGCGGGCCGATTCCGTGCGCGCCAGTACCGCGGCGGGGTCCGGGCATCCCACGTCCAGCCTGTCGGCCGCCGACCTCATGGCCGTCCTCATGACCCGCCACCTCCGCTACGCGTGGGACGCGCCCGACGACCCGGCCGCCGACCATCTGATCTTCTCCAAGGGGCACGCGTCGCCCCTGCTCTACGCGATGTTCAAGGCGGCGGGCGCGATCGGTGACGACGAGCTGATGACGACGTACCGTCGCTTCGGACACCGTCTGCAAGGCCACCCCACGCCCGTCCTGCCCTGGGTGGACGTGGCGACCGGCTCTCTCGGCCAGGGCGTCGGCTACGGCGTCGGCATCGCGCTGGCCGGCCGGGATCTGGAGAGGCTTCCGTACCGGGTGTGGGTGCTGTGCGGCGACAGCGAGACGGCCGAGGGGTCCGTGTGGGAGGCCCTCGGCAAGGCGGGCCACCGTCGGCTGGCCAACTTCACCGCCCTGATCGATGTGAACCGTCTCGGACAGAGCGGGCCGACCGAGCTGGGGTGGGACACCGATGCCTACGCCCGCCGTGCCGAGGCCTTCGGATGCCGGGCGATCGTGATCGACGGCCATGACCTCGAAGCGATCGACCGGGCCATGACCACGGCCGCCGACGGAGCGGCCCCCACGGTCATCGTCGCCAGGACCGTCAAGGGCCGCGGTGTGCCGGAGGTGGCCGACCGGGAAGGCTGGCACGGCAAACCGCTGCCGGAGGACGTCGCCGAGCGCGCGGTCGCCGAGCTGTCCGGCGGCCACGAGTTCAGAGCGCGCGGACCGAGGCCGCCCGCGGTCCCGTCCGGCCGCACACTCCCGGCCGCGGCCGGGACCGTGGAACTGCCCCGCTTCGACGTGGGGGACGACGTGGCCACCCGGGTCGCGTTCGGTCGAGCGCTGGCGGCCCTCGGCGCCCGTCCCGACGTCGTCGCCCTGGACGCCGAGGTCGGCAACTCGACCCACGCCGAGGACTTCGGCAAGGCCCACCCCGAGCGGTACTTCCAGACGTACATCGCCGAGCAACAGATGATCGCGGACGCGGTCGGCATGGCCGTACGCGGGTTCCGCCCGTACGCCACCACGTTCGCCGCCTTCCTCACCCGAGCCCACGACTTCATCCGCATGGCCGCCGTCTCGCAGGTCACCCTCGCCCTGTGCGGGACCCACAGCGGTGTCGAGATCGGCGCGGACGGCCCGTCCCAGATGGGCGTCGAAGACCTCGCCATGATGCGGGCGGTGCTCGGATCCACCGTCCTGTACCCCAGCGACGCCACGTCCGCGGCCGCGCTGACGGCGGCGATGGCCGACGTGGACGGCATCTCGTACCTGCGCGCCACGCGCGGGGCCTACCCCGTCCTCTACGCCGACGGCGAGACCTTCCCCGTAGGCGGGTCCAAGACCCACCGCCAGGGGGAGAACGACCAGGTCACGCTCATCGGAGCCGGGGTCACTCTCCACGAGTGCCTCGCCGCCGCCGACCAGCTGGCCGACGAGGGCGTCCGGGCCCGGGTCGTCGACCTGTACTCCGTCAAGCCGATCGACGTAGACACCCTCACCCGGGCTGCCCGGGAGACCGGCGCCCTCGTCGTCGCCGAGGACCACCACCCCGAAGGCGGCATCGGTGAGGCGGTCCTCTCCGCCCTCGCGGCGGCAGACGACCACCCCGGCGTCGCGCACCCCGCCTTCGCCCACCTCGCCGTCACCGGCCTGCCGGGCTCCGGCGAGACCGACGAGCTCCTCGACGCGGCAGGCATCTCCCGCGCGCACGTCGTCCGGGCCGCGCGCGCCCTCGTCGCCGCCCGGAAGTGAACGACCCCGAGAGCTCCGCCCCGATTCTCGGATACCGTGTCAAACCCGCAGAAAGTGGGCATCTCTCTCTCAGGACGCTCGACAGACGGACCGCCGCCGCTCCCTTCGCGACCGCGGCGGCAGGCCCACCGCCACCGTCGAAGGAGCTCTCATGTCGACCGTCAGAGCCCTCTCCGTCACTTCGCGCTCCGCCGCCCCGAGCCCATCCGTGGTGGCGCCACACGAGGCGGAGGCCTCGACGCGCCAGGCCGCGCTCGACGGGCTTCCCGAGCCCGTACACCCCACCGCCGTATCCACGGACGACGCCCGCACGCTCTCCGTCTCGCTCCTCGCGCGACTGAGGGAGCTGGACGAGGGAACCCCGGAGTACGCGTACGTCCGCAACACCCTGGTGGAGCTCAACCTCAGCCTCGTCAAATTCGCCGCCCGGCGCTTCAGGAACCGTGCCGAGCCGATGGAGGACATCGTCCAGGTCGGCACGATCGGCCTCATCAAGGCGATCAACCGCTTCGACCCCGACCGGGGCGTCGACTTCTCCTCCTTCGCGCTCCCGACGATCACCGGCGAGATGAAGCGTTTCTTCCGTGACACCAGCTGGGCCCTCCACGTCCCACGACGCCTCCAGGAGCTGCGGATCGACCTGGCGAAGGCCGCCGACACCCTGGAGCAGCGCCTCGGCCACCGCCCCACCAGGGCCGAGATCGCCACCTACCTCCACCTCACGGAGGAGGACGTCGCCCAAGGCCAGCTCGCGGCCCATGCCTACAGCGCCCACTCCCTGGACATACCCGCCGGCGACGAGGACGCGGCCCCCGGCGCGAGCGCCCGGCAGCTCGCGACGACGGAACCCTCCTACGAGCTGATCGAGTCCCTCACGGCGCTCCGCCCGCTCATCGCCCTGCTCGACGCCCGCGACCGGCGCATCCTCGAACTCCGCTTCGGCGAGGAACTCACCCAGGCGGAGATCGGCCGACGCCTCGGCCTCTCCCAGATGCATGTCTCGCGCTTGCTCAGCCGCATCCTCGGCGAGCTCAGGACAGGCCTGCTCCAGGACGGCGCCACGGCGGACGGGACGGAAGACTGACCTCCACCCACACCACCTTGCCCACGTCCCCCGGGCCCTTCGCCTCGCTGCCCCACGCACCGGCCAGTCGGTCCAGGACCATCAGACCGTGCCCACCGGGCAGCGCGGGCGAGCGGCCCACCAGGACGCGCGGATGCTCAGGGCTCGCGTCCGCCACCTCCACCCGCAGCCGGCCGTCTCCGTGCCGCAGCACCAACTCCTGAGGGCCGCCCGCGTGCAGACACGCGTTGGTGACCACCTCCGACACGAGCAGCAGGACATCCTCCACCCGCTCGCCGGCCTCCTCGCTCTCCGCCGGAATCCAGCCCCAGTCGGCCAACGCCTCGTGCGTGAAGTCCCTGCACCGCGCCACCACGCCCCGGGTCCCGTACAGCCCGAGCCGTCGCACCTGCTCCTGATGGCCGTCAGCGCTCTCGGCCATGGATCCCGCCACCTTCGTGACCACGCTCGGAGAGTGCCTCGGCCACGGTCTCGTACACCCGGAAGACCGACCGGGCGCCGGTGATCTCGAACATCCTGGCCACCGGCCGGCGGATCTCCGCCAGCTCCAGCCGTCCGCCCGCCTCCTGCATCCGCAGACGTGCCCTCAACAGGGTGTTCAGCCCAGACGAGTCACAGAACCGCAGGGCCGAACAGTCGACGACGATCCTGCCCGCTCCGAGGTGCTCCTCCACCGCCTTCCGCAGCGGCTCCATCGTGTCGCGGTCGAGTTCGCCGGCGATAGCCAGGACGACCGTGTCCGCGTGTGTCATGGGGCGGATGTCGACCGTGAAACGCTCGCGCGGGGACGACGTCCCCTCTTCCTCTTCCTCCCCGTCCCCCTCCGTCACCATCTCGTCCCACATCGGCCGACCTTCCTCGCACCTGTCGTTCTCCCTCCACCTTCGCAGCGAGCCGGTGTTCTGTCGCGAGGAGCGTCGGCCACGGCCGGACCGGTGGAATACCCCGCCGGATCCGGGGCAGGCGCCATGACATGGCCAAGCGCCGCGAGGAGACCCCCGGCCCGCCCCGACGGCCGGGCGAGGACTCGATGGACGAAGTGGCGACCAGGATTCCCGGAACGGCCGCCGCCCCTGAATCACCGGGCCGGACGCGAAGAGACGGGTGAGTTCCATGGAAGCCGGAGATCTCCGTCTCCGCGTGGAGACGCGTCCCGGCGGGCGTCCCGGCACCGTGGTCCTGATGCTGGACGGCGAGCTCGACGACGACACGGCCGTCCTCCTGCGGAACGCGCTCGAAGAGAACGTCGGCGCGGAGCGCGTCGTCGTCGACTGCTCCGGTCTGCGGTTCTGCGATTCGACCGGCCTGAACGTCCTCCTGCACGCACGGTCGCGGATGCTGGCCGAGGGAGGGCGGGTGGAGCTCTCGGGCCTGCACCCGCCGGTGGACCGGATGTTCGAGATCACCGGGGCGCGGAGGGTGTTCCGGGAGTACGCCGACCCCGGCACCGCGTCCGACGGGCGACGGCCGAAGGCGTAGTCACGCAAGGGCCGCGCCTCAGGGTTCGTCGCCGTCGAACGGGGCAGCGGCCGTATATGACCAGCCGGAACGTGCGGCTCGGGCAGTCCACCGATCGCACCCGCCGCTACGCACTCACGGAGGGCGCGGGCGTGGCGCGGAAGTGCCGAGATCTCACGCAGCAGGCGCTGAGTGACTGGTTCGGAGCTGCGGGCCGTCCCGGGCGGATCGCCGCCGGGGACGCGCTGCTGTTGGTGTCGGAGCTCGTCACCAACGCGTTCGCGCACGGCGGCGCCCCGTACGAACTGCGCCTCGACCGCGCTGACGGTCGGCTGTGGGTCCAGGTCAGCGACACGAGCCCGGTACCGCCGCGGCCCCATGGACCCCATCACGCGGACCGGGCGTCCGGTCACGGGCTGTACCTCATGGAACGGCTCTCCGCGGCCTGGGGCTCGGTCCCGCGCGGAGGCGGCAAAGCGGTGTGGTTCGCGGTGGAGGTGCTCCCCAGGGCTCGGCAGTCGTGATCGTTCTACAGTGGAGGGGTGGCATGGGACCACCGCGGTGCACCCCGCACTCGGGCCCGCACCACGATCGCCCTGTGCGAGGTCCTCCATGGCAGAGCGCAGACCGCCGCCCTCCGACTCGGAGCCACCGTTCGCGGAGCCCGATGAGAAGGGCCCTCACGACGGGGGCCCTCATACCGGGCTCGGAGACAGCGGTCTCCGTCAGCTGCTCGCCGGGCTCACCGCCGTACGGGACGGGGACCTCAGCGTCCGGCTCCCCGAGGCCGGCGGCGACATCCTGGGGGAGATCGCCGGCGTCTACAACGACATGGTGGGCCGGCTCTCGCTCGTCACGTCCGAGGTCACCCGCGTCGCCGGCGAGGTCGGCGGTGAAGGGCTGCTGGGCGGTCGGATCCGCGAGCCCGGGGCACGCGGGGTGTGGCGCGAACTGACCTCCGGCGTCAACACCATGGCCGACAACCTCACCTCCCAGGTGCGGTCCATCGCCCAGGTGGCGACGGCCGTCGCCCGTGGCGACCTCACCCGGAGGATCAGGGTGGACGCGCGCGGCGAGATCCTGGAGCTGAAGGAGACCATCAACACCATGGTGGACCGGTTGTCGTCCTTCGCCGAGGAGGTCACCCGCGTGGCCCGCGAGGTGGGTACGGAGGGCAAGCTCGGCGGACAGGCCACCGTCCACGGCGTCTCCGGCACCTGGAAGGACCTCACCGACAACGTCAACTCCATGGCCGACAACCTCACCAACCAGGTGCGCAACATCGCCCAGGTCACCACCGCCGTCGCCCAGGGCGACCTGACGAGTCGGATCGACGTCTCGGCCCGCGGCGAGATCCTGGAGCTCAAGACCACCATCAACACCATGGTGGACCAGCTGTCGTCCTTCGCCGCCGAGGTCACCCGGGTCGCCCGCGAGGTGGGTACGGAGGGCAAGCTCGGCGGACAGGCCGAGGTCGAGGGCGTGTCCGGCACGTGGAAGCGGCTCACCGAGAGCGTCAACGAACTGGCCGGGAACCTGACCCGCCAGGTCCGTGCCATCGCCGAGGTCACCAGCGCCGTCGCCGAGGGAGACCTGACCCGCTCGATCACGGCCCACGCGCCCGGCGAAGTCGGGGAACTCCGGGACAACATCAATGCGATGGTCGAGTCGCTGCGCGCCACGACCCGGGCCAACGAGGAGCAGGACTGGCTCCAGACCAACCTCGCCAGAATCACCGGCCTCCTCCAGGGCACCCGGAGCCTGCCCGAGATCGCCGAACTGATCACGGTCGAGGTGCCCCCGCTGATCGCCGCCCAGTACGGTGCCTTCTTCCTCGCCGAGGACGGCGAGCACGGCACCGAGCTCGTCATGACCGCCTCCTACGGGTCTCCCGACGGCCCCGACGCCGCGCCGCGCCGGTTCCGTCTCGGGCAGTCGCTCGTCGGGCAGGCCGCCCACGACCGGCGCACGCTCCTCGTCGAGCACCTGCCCGCCGGGTACGCCACCGTCACCTCCGGAGCGGGTTCCGCCGAGCCGACGACGCTGATCGTGTTGCCGATCGTCGTCGAGGAACAGACCCTCGGCGCCGTCGAGTTCGCCTCGCTGCATCCGTTCAGCAGCCTGCGACGGGAGTTCCTCGACCGGTTCGTGGACAGCGCGGGAGCCGTACTCAGCTCCCTGCTCGCCAATCTCCGCACCGACGAACTCCTCGGCCAGTCCCGCACCCTGGCCGACGAACTGCGCTCCCGGTCGAAGGAGCTGCAGAGCCGCCAGCGGGATCTCCAGCTCTCGAACGCGGAGCTGAAGGAGAAGGCGGCTCTCCTGGCCGAGCGGAACAAGGACATCGAGTCGAAGAACCTCGTCATCGAGCAGGCCCGCCAGGAGCTGGAGGAGCGGGCCCGGCAGCTGTCGCGCACCTCCATGTACAAGTCCGAGTTCCTCGCCAACATGAGCCACGAGCTGCGCACTCCGCTCAACAGTCTGCTGATCCTCGCCCGGCTGCTCGCCCAGAACACCGAGGGGAATCTGACGGACAAACAGGTCGAGTACGCCGAAGTGATCCACTCCGCCGGTTCCGACCTGCTCCGGCTGATCAACGACATCCTCGACCTGTCGAAGGTCGAGGCCGGCAAGATGGACGTCACGCACGAGCCGTTCGCCCTTCGCCGGCTCATGGAGGACCTGATCGCGACCTTCGGTCCGGTCGCCGACGAGCGACGCCTGGAGTTCGTCGTCACCCTGGCCGACGACGTGCCCGTCGAGCTGAACAGCGACGAGGCCCGCATCCGCCAGATCCTGCGGAATCTCCTCTCCAACGCCCTGAAGTTCACCGACGAGGGTCGCGTGGCGCTCACCGTCGAGTACGCGAGCCCCGACGAGGTTCCGCCTGCCCTGCGCGACAGCCGGCACGTCCTCGCCTTCCGGGTCGTGGACACTGGCATCGGCATCCCCGCCGAGCAGTTGGAGCACACCTTCGAGGCCTTCCAGCAGGGCGACGGCACCGCTGCCCGCCGCTACGGCGGCACCGGCCTGGGGCTGTCGATCAGCCGCGAGGTGGCCGATCTCCTCGGCGGCACCATCACGGCGGAGAGCGCCCCCGGTCGGGGCAGCGCCTTCACCTTCTACCTGCCTTCCGAGCGGTCGACCTACCTGCCTTCGGAGCGGGCGGCGCGTGAAGGGGAATCGGGGGCGGCCTCCGACGTCGTCGCCCTGCGGTCCCCCGACCACCTCACCCCTCCCTCCGGCCGCCGGGCCGGGAGCGGTACGCCGGAACGGCCCGAGGGGGAGGTTGTCCTGGTCGTCGACGACGACGCCCGTAACGTCTTCGCTCTCACCGAGGTCCTCGAAGGACACGGTCTGCGCGTGCTCACGGCCGACGGCGGCCGCGCCGGCCTCGACATGCTCGCCGCGCACGACGAGATCCGGCTCGTCCTGATGGACGTCATGATGGCCGGCATGGACGGCTACACCACGATCAAGGCCATCAGGGACCTGCCGGGGCGCGCGAGCCTCCCGGTCATCGTGGTCACCGCGAAGGCCATGCCCGACGACCGCGCGCACGCGCTGTCGGCGGGCGCCGACGACTACGTGGCCAAGCCGGTCGACGAGGACGAACTGACGGCCAAGATCCGTACCTGGCTGCCTGGTTGAGGATTCGGTCGACGGAGGCCGCTGCTCGTCAGCCGCCTGGCACCCGTACGACGACGATGCTGGTGTCGTCGTCGGTGTCGCCGGTCGCCGTGCTGAGCAGTTCGTCCACGAGCAGGTCCGGCGCGAGGTCCGCGAGCCGCTCCGCCTCGGCTGCGAGCCGCGCCAGACCTTCGTCGAGGCCGTCGTGGCGGCGCTCGACCAGGCCGTCGGTGTACAGCAGCAGCGTGTCGCCCGGGCGCAGCCCGGTCCGCTGTTCCCGGTAGGAGAAGGCGGACACCGCGCCCAGCAGGATGTCGTGGGGCGGGTCGAGCAGCCGCGCCCGGCCGTCCCGTAGCAGCAGCATGGGCAGGTGACCGGCGCTCGACCAGAGAAGGCCGCGGTCCTCGGGGTCGTACAGCGCGCACACCGCCGTCGCCGTGGTGCCGCCGCCGGTCCGCAGCGTCACCTCGTTGAGCCACCCCATGAGCCGCTGGGGCGAATGGCCGGTGAAGGCGAGCGCCCGCTGGGCGTTGCGGAGCGCCACCATCCCGGTGACGGAGTCGATCCCGTGTCCCGCGATGTCCCCGACCGCCACCAGGACCTTGCCGCTCGGCAAGGCCAGCACGTCGTACCAGTCACCGCCGACCCGGTACTCCTCCGCGGCCGGCCGGTACCGGACGGCGACCACCAGGTCACCCGGCAGTTTCTGGAGGGCGGGCACCTCGGGCACGATCGCCCGCTGGAGCTGGAGCGCCAGCTGGTGCCGCGTCTCCGCCTGGTCGTGCAGCGCGGTGAGACGGTCGAACGTCGCCGTCAGGGCGGCTTCCGTACGACGGACGGTCGACACGTCCTGGTACACGCCGGCGAAACCGGTGACCGTCCCCCCGGTGATCAACGGCTCGGCCGCCACGCGCACATGGCGCACGGTCCCGTCGGGGAGCACGATCCGCAGCACCGTCTGCGCCCCGGTCTGTCCCTCCGCCAGTGTGGTCAGCAGGTCGGTGAGGAGGTCGCCGTCGTCCCGGTGCACCCGTGTCCGCAGGGCGAGCAGCGGCACCGGCGACTCGTCGGGGTCCATGCCGAACATGCCGTACGTCTGCTCCGACCAGACCGTCTCCCCGCCGGTCAGGCTGTCCTGGAAGAGGGCCACGCTCCGCAACCGGCCGACCGCCCGGGCCGCGGCGAGACCGGGGTCGCCGGCGGCGTGCCACAGGACGACGGCCCGCTCCTCGCCGACCGTCAGCACGCGGACGTCGACCATGGGCGCGCCCTCGCCCGGCAGGGGGGATTCCGGAAGCCGTGCGGCCCGTTGGGTACGAAGGGTGCCCACGGCTCTCCGGGCCATACGGGTGAGGCCCGTGTGGACGACGGGGAGGGTCCGGGCCAGAGGGGTGTCCGCGAAAGGTCGCGTGGCCCCGAGCGCGGCGACCGCCTCGTCGTTCAGGTGCTCCACCAGCGGATTTCCGGCCGTTCCCGGCACACGGAGCAGCATGGCCGGATGAGCCAGGGAGTCGAGGAGGTCCACGAGTACGGGGACGGCGGGCGGCGCCGGTTCGGCGGTGTCCAGTACGGTGCCCGCCACCTCCAGAAGCCCGACGAGAGTCCGCCGCGCCGTCGCGTCGATGGCCGTCGGTCCGGGCCAGCCAACGAGCGCCAGACCGACGGTCCTGCCCCGTCGGCGCAGCGGCAGCAGGGCGCGGGCGGCGCGCGCCGACGGCCCCGGCAGTGGTTCCGTACCGACCGGTCCCTCCTCCAGCCAGACGGGTTCGCCGTCCGCGAGGGCCGAGCGGAACGGCTCCGGCGCCGCCGGGGGGATCCACTGCCATGCCGCTGCTTCGACGGCCCCCGCCCCCGCGTGGCCGGCGAGCCGCAGGCAGCCGTCATCGGTCCGCTCCCAGAGCAGGAGGCTGTCCGCTCCCCAGGGGGAGAGTCCGGTCTCCAGCAGGGTTCGTGCCGCTTCACCGACCGTGTCGGCGGCCTCGGCCGCGGCGGCGGCACGGCGGACCCGCCTGCCCACCACAGGGTGCTTGAGGACGGAATCATCACCGGTCGGACCATCGGCGGACGGTCCGTGCCCGTCCGGCCCGGCGACGGCGTTGACGATGTCCGCCGCGAGGTCGGCGACCGACAGACCCGTCGCCTGCGCGAGCACGGTCAGGTGCTCGGCCGCGTCGGAGGTCGACAGGCGCATCTCCGCGGCGATCACACCCGCGGCGAGATCGAGGAGGTGACGATGCGCGATCCGGGTCCGCAGCCACCGGTTCTCGGCGACCAGACCGACGAGCGCGGGATCCACCAGGGCGTCGGGCAGCGGCTCCTCGGAACCCACCGGACCGCTCACGACGACCTCCGTCCCGTCCCGCCCTGGACGCCCGGAACACCCGCTCGCACTCGACTCGCATTCTACCCGCGGTCACGCTCCGTGTTCGAGGATCCGTCCGGGCGCTGTGTCGTTCGGCGCTTGATGCTGTGCTCGGCGGCGTACGCGTCCAGGATGCTTCCCGTGCCTCCTTCGGTGTGGAGGAACAGGTCGTCCAGGATGATCGCGAGATCGTCCAGTGCCGCGTTCAGGACGTCGGCGGCGAGGCCGACGTCGGGGTGCCGGGCCTTCGCCGCGTGCCCCGCGAGTTCGGCCGCGTAGCCGATCTGCTCGGCGAGCGACGCGCGGTCGTCGACGTCGTAGAAGTAGTACGACTCGGGGTACTGCAGGAAGTCGATGGACACGACACACAGGTCGGTGGCCACGCCGTCGAGGACGGCCACGCCGGCGTCGGAGTCGAGTGCCTCGGTGGTCGCGTGCGTGCGGCGCAGGTGAGAGAGGCGCAACGCCAGGGTTCTGCGCCGGGCGAGCGCGGGGTAGAGCCCCAGCATCCAGGTCACGGTCGCCGACAGCAGGGCGAATCCGACCAGCGCCTCGACCGGCGCGAGGATCCGTAGCCAGCCCGTCGCGGGTGCGATGTCGCCCAGACCGAGCGTCGCCAGCGTCACGAGCGAGACGTACAGCGCGTCCACGGGGCCCGCGTGAGCGGAGGGCTCCAGCCCGGCGGAGTACGTGAAGGCCTCCGGCATATGGGGCCAGTAGATCAGCGCCCATCCGACGGCGATGGCCAGCGCCCAGATCGAGACGACGCACACCATGCCGAGCGGGCCGGAAAGCCCGGCTGTCCCGCGCCGACGGCCGAGGTGACCGGAGAGTCGCCACAGCATCGTCATGACCAGCCGGCTCAGACCGCCGTGACGCGTCGGATGCCACAGCGTGTGGAACACCTCGCGCAATACGAACATCACCAGTGCCGCACCCAGCAGCGACAGCGACCATTCCACTGGACCTCGGCCCCTTTGCTCGGCTCTGCCGTCCGACGGGACCTCCGCCCCGGGCTCGGCACGACGGGCGGGATTCCCCGTGCGTGACTAGCGTGACCCATGGAAGCAATCCACACGAAAGGGGCGATCCCGCCATGGCTGGCAAGGGTACGGAGAAGGCGAAGGGCAAGCTGAAGGAAGCCGCCGGAAAGGTGACGGGCGACAAGCGCCTGGAGACCGAAGGCAAGACGGACCAGATGAAGGGCAAGGCCCGGGAGGCGGGCGAGGCGGCCAGCGAGCGCGCCAAGGGCGTCGGCGACTCCCTGAACCCCGAGAAGTAGACCCGGCGAACGGTCCGGACGTCGTAACCGCCGGCCCCCGCCTCCGTCCGAGGAGGCGGGGGCCGCGTCGCGAGCGGCTTCCCTCGCCTGCGTACACCCGTGTGGGGAGGGACCGATCGGGAAGCCGCGGGGTGTGGGGGCTGCGATGAGGCGGTGGTGGTCATGGCGCGACCGGTGTGGTCGGGAGTCCTGGCGTTCGGGCTGGTCAGCGTGCCGGTCGGGTTGTACACGGCCACGGACAGTCACACCATCCACTTCCACCAGCTGCAGCGTGGCACGTCGGACCGTGTCCGCAACCGCCGGGTGAACGAGCGGACGGGCGAGGAGGTCGACCTCGACGACATCGTCAAGGGCTTCGACGCCGGCGACGCGTACGTGCTCGTGGAGCCCCAGGAACTGGAGGACATCGCCCCCGGCCGCTCCAAGGCGCTGGAGATCACCGGCTTCGTCGACCTCGACGACGTCGACCCGATCTTCTTCGACAGGACCTACTACCTCGGTCCGCGCGGCGCCGAGCACGGCAAGATCTACCGCCTGCTCGAACAGGCCCTGTCCCGGGCGAACCGGGCCGGCATCGCCACGTTCGTCATGCGGCAGCGCGAGTACCTCGTCGCGGTGAAGGCCGAGGACGGACTCCTGACCTGCCACACCCTCCACTGGGCCGACGAGATCCGTGATCCGCGGAAGGAGATCGCGAATCTCCCCGGTCGGCCGAAGACCTCCGACAAAGAACGGAAGATGGCCGACCAGCTCATCGAGACACTGGCCATCGACTGGGACCCCGAGGAGTACCAGGACACCTTCCGGGACAAGGTCGCCGCACTGATCGAGGCGAAGCAGGCCGGGGAGACCGTGGAGAAGGCGGAGCCCGCCGCCGAGGCGACGAACGTCGTGGATCTCACGGAGGCGCTGCGCGCGAGCGTCGACAAGGCACGCGGCACCAAGGGCAGGCGCGGCGGGGCGGGCCGTCGCGAACCCGGGAAGCAGCCCCGGCCGAAGCGGCGCACCGACACCGCACGGCGCTCCGGCGACCTCGGGGACCTCACCAAGTCGGAGCTCTACGACATGGCCGCCGAGGCCGGGGTACGGGGTCGCTCCACCATGACGCGCGACGAACTCGCCAAGGCCCTCGCCGCCTGAGACCTGAGAAGGGGGTGGTCACGGGTCGTTTCCCCGGCACCCTCGACCATCCTCCGCCTCGCGTTCAGGCCACCCGGATGCTCAGGACGCACGCGTCGTCCTCGTGGTCCGCGATCTCGGGATGGGCCAGCAGTGCGTCGATCACCCGCTGCGGTTCCCGGGGGGTCGCGTCCTCCACAGCGTGGGCCAGCCGCGCGATGCCCTCGGTCACGTCCTCGCCCCGGCGCTCGACCATGCCGTCGGTGTAGAGCACCAGCAGATCGCCCGGTCGCAGCGGCGTCGACGTCGTCTCGTACGCGTACCCCGGCAGCGCACCGAGGAGCGGGCCGCGGTGCTCGGCACCCAGCGGCTCCGTCCGTCCGTCACGCAGCAGCAGCGGTGCGGGGTGCCCGGCGTCGGCCCAGTGAAGGACCTTGTCCTCGTCGAGGTGGCCGGCGACCATGGTGGCCGTCTGTCCCGCCGGGTCGCTGCAGACCAGCTCGTTCAGCCAGGTCGTGATCTCGCCGGCGGACGCTCCCGTCTGGGCCAGGCCCGCCAGAGCGTGCCGCTGCTGGGCCATCCGCGCCACGGCGTCCAGGCCGTGTCCCGACGCGTCGCCGATCGCGACGAGCACCCGGCCGTCCGGCAGCAGTCGGCACTTGTACCAGTCACCGCCCACCGCGGCGTCCGGCTCGGCCGGCCGGTAGGAGGCCGCCACCGTCAGCCCGACCGCTGCCAGGGCCTCGGAATGCGTGGGGAGGATCGCCTCGCGCAGTGCGTCCGCGACCCTGCGCTCCGCTTCCGTCTGCCGCCGCAGCCGGTCCGACTCCCGCTCCGTCTCGGCGAGCCGTCGACGGCTGCGGATCTGCGGCGTGAGGTCACGGGCCACCAGGTTGAGCGCCCACGCCCGGCCGTCCGTGCCGGTGACCGGTCGCCCCAGCAGGTCGAGCGTCCGGAGTTCGCCGAGGACGAGGAAGCGGATCCGGGTCCAGGCGGGCTCCTCACCCGCCAGGACCGAGCTGAGGAACTCCGCGAGCGCCGTCAGATCGTCCGGCAGCAACGCGTCGCACAACTGCGCCAACGTCCACGGCATGCGCACATCGGCGTGGAAGATCCGGCTGAGCCCTTCCGACCAGGTCACCTTCCCCGAAAGCAGGTCCCAGTTCCCCCACCCCATCGACGCCAGGAACTGCGCGTCGATCGTCAGCAGCTCCGCCTGGCTCTGTACGGGCTGCCAGGTCGCCATCACCTGGTCACCGCAGCGGGCCGCTGAGTAGAGCAGCGGCGCCCGGTGGATGCGGCCGAGCCGCTGCTCCGTGTAGTCCACCACCAGCCCGTCCAAGGGCTTGCCGGTGTCCACGGCGTCCGCCAACGCGGCCAGCAGCCCCGAGTGCGCCGCTCCCGGCCGTGCCTCCAGGAACCGCTGGCCGATCTGGTGCTCCGGAGCCTCCAGCCAGTCCGCCGACCGGACGCGGTTGCCGGCCACGATGCGGAAGTCCCGGAGGGCGCCCGCCTCGTCCCACACCGGTTCGAGGAGCACGGCCGAGACCGGGATCGCGGCGAGCACCGAGCAGAGGCCGGAGCCGCCTGGCTCGTGGGCGCTGCACAGGCATCGCGACACCCCGTCCGTCCCCGTGGACGGCACCACCGCCAGGGACTGCAGGGGCGATGTCAGTTCCGTACTGGCCGATCCACCGAGCGGACGCTCCGTGTTCCGGCGCACCGCCGCGCGCAGCGCGGTGATCTCGCGGGTGATCATGTCCTTGAGGGCATCGATACTGTCGGGCAGGGGAAAGCTCATGCCTCGCCTCCGCGAACTGCATGACACGCCGCACGTCTCCTGGATGTCGGCGGCACGTTGCTCGATTCCGCTGGGCTCTCGGCGGCCACGGGACGCCAGGATCCCGGCCACCACGAGGCGGGTGCCCGCCACGGGCGGGTCCATGCGCCCATGCCGTAGCCGGCACCCGCTCGCGGCGTCCGATCACGCCTGAGTGGCCGAGGCCGGGAGCGCGGCCAGTTCGCCCAGGACACGGGCCGACGGTGCGGGGTCGACCAGCCACTTCAGGTGGCTGCCCTCCAGCGTGCGGACGTCGTACGGGTTGTCGGGAGTCAGCTCGTCGCCCTCGCGGATCAGGCGGTCCTGAAGGGCGAGAGGCAGGCTCGCGTCGTCGGTCAGGCGGATGTACGTCTTCGGGACGCGGCCCCAGGTCGCAGCCTGCGCCCGGTCGGCGGAACCGCCGGCGTCCAGGTTCTCGTCGGGCTGGAAGGTGTTCAGGAAGGTGAGGAACTGCTCGTCGGTGCCGTCGGCGAGGAAGGCCGCCTTGAACGCCGTGAGCGAGTCCGGGTTCGCGGTGCGGAAGTTGACGCGGAGCAGGCCGAGGTCGACGGGGTTTCCGGCCAGCGCCGAAGCGAAGGCGGCGGGGTCCACCGTGGCCATCTCCGGCTCGGCGTAGTAGTCGTTGACGTCGAGGTGGACCGGGCACCAGGCCGAGACGTAGACGACGCGGTCGATCAGGTCAGGGCGCGCGTTGGCCGCGGCCGTGACCGTGATGCCGCCCCGGCTGTGGGCGACGAGGATCACGGGTCCGTTCCGCTTGGCCCGTTCGAGGATCCCGATGAGGTGGGCGACGTTGTCGGCGAGCGTGACGCCCTTGATCGCGCCGGGCGCGCCGGCGAGCCCTGCGGGGTCCTGCGGTGACTGATAGGCGTGGGTGAACGTCGCCTGGAATCCGTGCCCGGGCAGGTCGACGGCGACCGAGCGGTGCCCGAGGAGCCCGAGTTCGGCCTGCAGGGGCGCGAAGGAGAAGGAGTTCGCGAAGGCTCCGTGAACCAGGACGAAAGTCGGCTGCATGTGTGTACTCGCTTTCCTGATCAATTCGATGTGCGGCGCAGGACCAGGCAGAGGAAGCCGAAGCTGTCCCGGTATCCGTGCAGCCATTGCGCACGCTGGGCGGTGGCCGTCTCCAGTGCCTGTGCGCCGGCCGGATCCGCGGGGTGGTCCAGGGCCCATGAGGCCAGCGAGCCCCAGCAGGCCCACTCGTAGGCGTCCAGCTCGCTGCGGGAGCTGACGTGGCCGTGGACAGGGGTCCAGCCGTCGGCGACGACGCGGTCCACCGTGGTCGCCAGGTCGTCGAGGTCGCCGAACATCTCGACGGCCTCCGGCGAAGGGGCGCGGTCCCAGAACGACTCACCGATCAGCACGCGGCCTCCGGGCGCCAGGTGCTCGCGGGCCGCCGCGAGGGTGGGGAGCAGACCACCGAAGGCATGCGTGGCGCCGACACTGATCACCAGGTCGAACGGCTCTGAGGAGACGAACTCCGCGGCCTCCTGACGGTGGAGGACCAGGCGCTCGCCGACCCCGAGTTCGCTCGCCGCCTGGCGGGCCTGCCTCAGGGAGACGTCGGAGATGTCCACGCCCTCGGCGTGCAGGCGCGGGCGAGTGGCCAGGGTGCGCAGAAGCCATTCCGCTGTGCCGCATCCGAGGTCCAGCACCCGCTCGTCGCCCCGCGGGAGGCCGCGTTCGAGCAGGCGGGTCACCGAGTCGTCGTCGAGCGGAGACTTGATCGGGTGGTCGGCGTGCGCGATGCCGGAGATCTGTTCGCGGCTCATGGGCGCGGCCTGGCCCGCGTCGATGAGCAGCTTCGCGGCCACCGCCGCCCCGTCGGTGCGGATCGTGCCGGCGACGGCCTTCGCCCGTGCTTCCGTCTCGGGGGTCAGGGCCGTCCTGAGCGCGGCCGACAGGGACTCGAAGGTCGGCGTCGGCCCGTCGTGTGCCGCGCCGATGCCCAGCTCGGCCACACGGGCCGCCCAGTGCGGCTGATCCACGAACTGGGGTACCACCACCTGGGGTGCACCGGCTCGGGCGGCGGTGGTCGTCGTGCCCGCGCCGCCGTGGTGGACGACGGCCGCGACCCGGCGGAACAGTGCCTGGTGGTTGACGTCGCCGACGGCGAAGCAGTCGTCCGCGTCGTCCACCAGGGCCAGGTCCGCCCAGCCACGGGAGACGAGCACGCGGCGGCCCTGTGCCCGCGCCGCCTCGACGGTCGTCCGGGCGATGTCGGCGGCCGTGCCCATGGGCATGCTGCCGAAGCCGACGTACACCGGTGGCGTGCCGGCGTCCAGGAACGTCTCCAGATCGGCGGGCAGCGGGCGTGCGTCGGGCAGGATCCACGCGCCGGTCTGTACGACGTCGAGGTTCGTCAGCCGCTCCCACGGGCCCAGGACCGGGTCCACCGCCAGCCACGGCCGTTCGGTGAAGACGTGGTCGCGGACGTTGTCCACCGGTGCGAGGCCAAGCGCCTCGCGGTGCGCGTTGAGGGGCTGGAGGTACAGGGCGTTGACCTTCCGGGCGTCGAAGTCCCACAGGGCCTGGTTGTCGGTCATGTCGGGCGGAGCCGGCGGGCCGGGCCGCGACGACGGCCGGTAGTGCGCGGACGGCATCTCGAACGGGTGGAAGCCCGCGTACACGTAGCGGATGCCCAGCTTCTCGGCCACGGAGCGGGCACCGGCCGGCATCAGACCGCTCGCCACCAGCACGTCACAGCCCTCGGCCGCCTTGCCGACCGTGTCGAAGTGCGCGGCGACCAGCTCGGCCGCGAACGCGGCCGCGTCCGACGGCGGCGCTCCCGTCCGCAGTGCGCGCACGTCCCGCCCGAAGGGCACCAGCTCCGCACCGACACCGGCCAGCAGTTCCGCGAACTCCTCGTCCGGAGGTGCGCATACGCGTACCTCCGCGCCGAGAGTCCGCAGCTGCGCCGCCAGTCCCGCGAGCGGCGCGATGTCGCCGCGCGATCCGTACGCCATCAACAGCACACGCATGTCGTGATTCTCGTTTCTGTGGTCGTGGCAAGCGGTCGTGTCGAGTGGTGGTGCCGAGTGGTGGCGATCATCGGGGGAGGGGCGGCCGGCGGTTCACCGCATCCGTGAGCAGTCTTGCCGCCAGCATCGCCCCGTCGGTACGGACCGTGCCCGCCACGGCCTGCGCCCGGCTGCCGGTCTCCGGTTCCAGGGCTGTCCTGAGCGTGGCCGACAGGGAATCGACGGTCGGAACCGGGCCGTCGTGGGCCACGCCGATGCCCAGCTCGGCCACCCGTGCGCCCCAGTACGGCTGGTCCGCCAACTGGGGCACCACCACCTGCGGAGCACCGGCCCGAGCGGCCGTCGTCGTCGTACCGGCACCGCCGTGGTGGACGACGGCGGCCACGCGTCCGAACAACTCCTGATGGTTGACCTCGCCGACGGCGAAGCAGTCGTCCCGGTCGTCGACAAGGCCCAGTTCCGCCCAGCCACGCCCGACGAGGACCCGGCGGCCCTTCGAGCGGACCGCCTCGACGGCCACCCGTGCCGCCTCCTCACCCGCGCGCACGGCCATGCTGCCGAACCCTACGTACACGGGCGGCGCGCCGGCATCCAGGAAGGCCACCAGGTCCGCCGGGAGCGGTCGTTCGTCCGGCAGCACCCACGCGCCGGTCTGTACGACGTCGAGGTCCGGCGTCTCCCGCCACGGGTCGAGCACCGGATCCGTCGCCAGCCACGGCCGGTCACCGAAGCCGTAGTCGCGGACGTTGTCCACCGGGGGCAGACCCATCGACGCCCGACTGGTGTTCAGCGCCTCACCGAACAGCGCGTCGATGCTCTGGGCGTCCAGCTCCCACAGCACCCGGTTGTCGGTCACTTCCGGCGGGAACGGCTTCCCGGGGTACGCCAGCGGCGGACGTTGCGGCGAGGGCAGGGTCAGCTGCTGGAAGATCGCGGACACGCATGCGATGCCCAGCTTCTCGGCAACCGACCGCGCACCGGCGATAGCCGGCATCGCGCCCGTCGCCACCAGCACGTCGCACCCCTCGGCCGCCGCGGGCAATACCTGGCACTGACTGGCGATCAGTTCCGCCGCGCGCTGCGGCAGATTGCCCTTCGACGGCGGCGGAGCCGCGGTCGTCAGCGCGCGCGCCGACCTCCCGACACCCACCACGGACACGCCGACCCCGGCCATCCGTTCCGCGAAGTCCTCGTCCGGCGGCGCGCAGACCCGCACCTCCGCACCGAGCTCCCGCAACCGCACCGCGAGGCCCACCAGCGGTTCGACGTCCCCACGAGACCCATACGTTGACAACAACACGCGCATTTCGTGCGTCTCCTGTTTCGATCAGCTGTGTTCTTCGAGTTACCGGGCCCAGGGCAGTTCACGGGTGCCCTCGGTGCCGGGAACGGAGGCGACCCCGTCGGCAGGATCATGGTCTGGCCGGCTGTGACCTTCGATGGACGCCGGTGCCACCGGCCCCGAGCACCTTCGCAAAGTGAGTCGCGGACACGTCGAGCTGGAACTCGCGCGTGCGCCGGTAGGAGCGGAACCCCAGGCGATGGTTGACCGCCAGCATGTGGACGTTGTCGTCGGCGTTGTCCGTCTCGATCTCGACGACGCCGGGGTGCTCGGCGCGCAGCCGGCGCACCATCGCGGCCTTGACCCACAACCCCAGCCCGTGACCCCGGTGTTCGGGCACGACCGCCGTGTCGTACTGCTGGACCCGCGGCGCCGCTCCCTGGGGGATCAGGATCTCGGTGTAGCCGGCCATGGTGCCGTCGTCGTGGACGGCGGCGACGGTCAGCAGTGTGTCCCCGCGGTCGGCTACCACCGCCGCCATGGCGCGCACGCGGTCCGGGTCCCACGCCACACTGCCGTAGTCCAGGTCTCCGACGGGCATGTCGTTCATCGCGTTCTTGGCCGCGGCGAAGGCCGCGGCGAGGCTGTCGGGAACCGTTCCGGTCCAGCCGGTCAGCCGGTAGCCGGGGTGCTCGGCAGCGGCGATCCGGAGCAGGTCGGACCGGTCCGTCTCGTCGTCCCCTACGAGGTGCAGCAAGAGGTGATCCAAGGTGAGCGCGCGGCGGAATCCCCACCGTTCGCCGAACGCTTCGCCCGGACCGTCGGCCTCGGCGGTGACGACCAGGCTGCGCCGGTTCTCGGTGCGGCAGGCCGCCACGGCCGCCGACAGCAGGAGGGAGCCGGTTCCCAGGCGGCGGTGCGCGGGGTGGACGTGGAGTTCCAGTTCGGCCAGGTGCTCCTGGCCGGGGGAGGTGAACACCCGCAGGCCGGCGACTCCGGCCGGGGCGCCGTCCACACCGGTGGCCAGCCAGGTCAGCCGGTGGCTGCCCAGAGCGGGCCGGGTGAGCTGGGCGTGGATCTGTCCGGGGTCGGGGGCCGGCACTCCGGGCAGGTCGTGGGCCGTCGCGGCCACGACGACCTGATGCCACGCGAGGGCGTCGGCGGCCGAAACGTGCTGGAGCGGATGGACGTGTACTGATGTGGGCACAGTGATGGCTTTCCTGGTCGAGGCGAGGCGAGGCGAGGCGAGGCGAGGCGGGGTGGGACGAGGCGGGGTGGGGCGGTCGGGTCGGATCGGTCGGGGCGGTCGTACGTCGGGGTGGCGCGCGGGCGGCGTCAGTCGCTGTGACGCACGAGCGGCCAGTCGATGTCGACACGGGCCGCCGTGGCGAGGTAGTCGGTGAACACGTTGAGAGCGACATGGGCGACGACCTCGACGATCTGCCCGTCGGACAGGCCGGCGCCCCGGGCCGCGGCCAGCTGCTCGTCCGTAACGGCTCCGCGGTCACGGACCAGTACGGCGGCCAGGTCCAGGACAGCCGCGGCCCAGGGGTCGTCGGCCTCGCCCCGCCGTGCGCGGATGGCCTCGGCCGTACTCAGCCCGGCTACTTTCGTCCCGCGGAACGCATGCACGGACAGGCAGTAGTCGGACCTGTTCTCCTGCGCCACCAGCAACGCGACGCTCTCGCGGACCTGTGCCGACAGGGTTCCCTCCCCGTTCAGGGTGGTGACGACGCCCACGTACCCCTTCAGTACGGTCGGGCTGTTGGCCATCACCCTGGCCAGGTTGGGGACGACCCCCAGGGCCTGGTGCGTGGCAGTGAACAGGGCTGCGGTCTCACCGGTCGCTGTCTCCGGTTCGACGCTGTGGAGTGCTTGCATGCCGGTAACCATGGCGGTTGATCTTGATACATTCCCGATGCTTCTTCGATGCACGCGATGGCGACCCCTGGAGTGACGGCATGCGGTTCACGATCCTCGGCCCGGTGGAAGCCGTGGCTCCCGGTTCGGACGCGCCCGGTCTGGCACCCCGCCATCGCGCGGTGCTCGCCTATCTGTTGCTGCACGCCGGGGTCGCGATCAGTACGGATCGCCTGATCGACGCGATGTGGGGGCCGCTGCCGCCGGACTCCGCCCGCGCGCAGATCCAGACCACGATCGCCGCGATCCGACGGATGCTGCGCGCTTCGGAAGCCGACGGGATGCTGGCCACGCGGCCGGCCGGATACGTGATCACCCCCGCCCCGGGACAACTCGACCTGGACGAGTTCACCAGCCTGCTCGCCAAGGCGCCGGCCGTCTCCGACGACCCCGAGGACACCGCGGACCAGATCCGTACCGCACTGGCGCTGTGGCGCGGAGAGCCGCTGGCCGACATCACCGCCCACTACGTCCAGAGCGCCAGAGCACGGCTGAACGGGCAGCTGCTGACCGCCGTCGAGCGCCTGGCCGAGGTGGAACTGGCCCGGGGGCGGCACGACGACCTCATCGACGAACTGTCCGTCCACGCGGCGGCCAACCCCTTGCGGGAACGGCTCCGCTGCCAGCTGATGCTCGCCCTGCACCGCGCCGGACGCCAGACCGACGCGCTGCACGCGGCACGAACCTTCCGGTCGACCCTGGCCGAAGAGCAGGGACTGGACCCCGGCCACGCGTTCGCCAAGCTCGAAGAGGACATCCTGCGGGACGCCCCCGATCTGCGGCCGCCGGTGGTCACCGCACCGGCGAAGCCGCAGGGGATCAACTTCCTGCCGTACGACGTCCCGGACTTCACCGGACGCGAAGGTGAGCTCGACGGGCTGATCCGCCTCTGGTCGGGCAACAGCGGTGGCGTCGTGACGATTTCGGCCATCGACGGGATGGCCGGGGTCGGCAAGACGACGCTCGCGGTCCACGCGGGGCACCGCCTCGCCGACCACTTCCCGGACGGACAGCTCTTCGTCGACCTGCAGGCGCACACCGCCGGTCAGGCGCCGCTCGACGCCGGCACCGCGCTGGAGATCCTCCTGGGTCAACTCGGCGTGCCCGCACAGCAGATACCCGCGTCCGTGACCGATCGCGCCGCGCTGTGGCGGTCCGAACTCTCCGGCCGTCGCGTGCTGGCCGTGCTGGACAACGCCCTCGGCGCCGACCAGGTACGCCAGTTGCTGCCCGGATCCTCCCGCACCCTCGTCCTGATCACCAGCCGCCGACGGCTGACCGACCTGGACGGGGCGCACGCCCTGTCCCTGGACGTTCTGCCCGCCGCGGACGCCGTGGAGTTGTTCACGGCGATCGTCGGCGAACGGGCGGATGCCGAACCCCTGGCGGTCCTCGACGTCCTGCAGCTGTGCGGATTCCTGCCGCTGGCCGTCCGTATCGCCGCCGCCCGCCTGCACCATCGCCCCCGCTGGACCGTCGCCTACCTGGCCGACCGGCTCCGCGACCAGCGCCGCAGACTCTCGGAGCTGGCCACCTCGGAGCGCGGGGTGGCAGCGGCGTTCACTCTGTCCTACGAGCAGCTGACCCCGGATCAGCAACGCATGTTCCGGCTCCTGGGGCTCCAGCCGGGCCGTGACATCAGCGCCGAGGCGGCAGCCGCGCTGGCCGACCTCTCGCTCGACGAGGCCGAGACTCTCCTGGAAGATCTCCTGGACGCCCACGTCCTGACCCAGCATCAACTCGGCCGCTACACCTTCCACGACCTGCTGCGCGAACACGCCCTCGCCACCGCGGCCGCCCAGGACCCCCTCGACGCCCAGCGCGAGGCCCTCGGCCGACTGTTCCACCACTATCTCCACACCGCGAGCACGGCCATCGACCACCTCTATCCCCAGGGCAGGAACCGCAGGCCGCGCATCCCCGCGCCGCACACCCCGTCCTACCCGCCGCAGGACGAGGCCGAGGCGATCACCTGGCTGGACGGCGAACGCGCGAACCTCATGGCGGCCGGCCAGTACGCGGCCGAGCTCGACTGGCTCCCGCACACCACCAGCCAACTGGCCGCCACCTTGCACCGCTATCTGCTCGGCCACGCCCACCAGGCCGACGCGCTGGCCCTCCACGGCCTGGCACTGCGCGCCGCCCGCCGGAGCGGCGACACGGCCGCCGAAGCGCGCACGCTCCTCGATCTCGGCGAGGTGTACTACTGGTGGCACGGCGCCTACGAGAAAGCGGACGAGCACTACCGGAACGCCCTGGGCCTCGCGCGTCGAAGCGGCGACCAGGGCGCCGAGGCCCGCGCACTGCAGAACCTCGGCACCTTGTCCACGCGACTGCGAGCGTACGACCAGGCCCACGACCACTGCGCGCAGTCCCTCGTGCTCTTCCGCGAGCTCGGCGACCGCGGTGGTGAAGCCAGATGCCTGACCGACCTCGGCATCCTCCACGAACGCCGAGGGCGGTACGAGGACGCCCACGAGCACCATCGGCAGGCGCTGCACGTGCACCGCGAGACGGGGTCCCGCATCGGCGAGACCGTCGTGCTGAACAACATCGGGCTGCTGTACCAACGGCAAGGCCGCTACGACGAGGCCCGGCGCCATCACGACCAGGCCCTGGAGCTGAGCCGCAGGTTCGACTTCCCCGGAGACGAGGCCGAGTCGCTCAACGCCCTCGCGGAGGCCTCCCGGTCCATGGGCGACCTCGCCCAGGCCGCGGCCGAACACGACAACGCGCTGACCCTCGCCCGCGAGTGCGGCTACCGCCCCGAGCAGGCCCGCGCCCATGACGGCCTGGCGCACGTCCACCGCGACCTCGGCCGCGTCGACCTCGCCCACGACCACGCCCGACAGGCCCTCGACCTCTACACCGCCCTCGCCGTCCCGGAGGCCGACGAGATCCGCACCTTGCTCACCGCGCTGCCGCCGATCGCGCACGAGCCGTGAGGAGTCACCGCCCGCCGATGCCCTGGTGGTCGGCCTGCTCCGCGATGGCCCGGCGGGCCGGGTCGGTGAACTCCCGCTCGATCGACTCCTGGAGGAGGCGCAGCTCTGTGCGCAGGGCGGAGTGCTGCGGTGGCGGCAGGGTGTCGAGCAGACCGTCGAGCATGGCCCGGAGCCTCCGGCAGATCTGCACGGACGAACTGCCGTAGTCACGGATCTCGCAGACGGCGAGCTGGAGGTAGTCGTCCCAGTCCCGGCCCGGGAGCACGAGCCGGGCGTCCCCGCCGCGATCGGCCAGGACGTAACGTCCGGGGAGCCGCGTGCCGCCGACCGTGTGCAGGAACCACTCGATGTAGTTGATGACCTGCACGGCGGTCGTGGGGTCGTTCACCGCGGGGGAGAGGGCCCTGATCGCGATGTCGACGAGGACTCTCAGCGCGAAGGCGGGATCCTGTTCGATCGTGCGCTCGGCCCCGAGGGCCACGGAACCGGTCACCCGCCGCGGGTCGGGTCTGGACGTGCCGCCATGGACCTCCACCAGGACGGTGCCGGGCGGTACGAAGTCTCCGATCAGCCGCGTCACGACGAGGACGCAGTCGTGGCGGCCCGCCTCCGCGACCAGACCGGGCACGTCGAAGGCCTGGATGACGCCGCCGCGCTCGGTACGGATGCGCATCACCGGACCGTCCGACGGTACGGGTCCGCCCTCGCGGGGCGCGGCGCCCCGGATCGCCGCGGCGCCTTCGGTGAAGACGGTTTCTCCCAGGTGGGCGACCAACTCCGCGATGGCCACCGGTCGGAGGCGGTGGGTGAACCGGTTGAGGTAGACGAGCAGCAGGACCAGACTGACGGCCACCGCCGCACCGGCCAGGGTGACCCCGAGATCGGGGACCGACGAGGATTCGACGCTCCTCAGCAGGGAGAAGGCGAAGGCGAACGTCCCGGTGAAGGTCGCCAGGACCGCCTTCTGCAGCCGGTCCCGGTACCACAGGCGCATGTACCGGGGAGAGAGGGTTCCCGTGGCCTGTTGCACCACCAGCACGCCGATGGTGACGACGAACCCGAGCAGCGCCACCATCGCGCCCACGATGGCGGTGAGCACACCGCTCGCGGTCGTGGCGGAGTAGTGCCAGCCGCTCGGCGGCCAGTCCGCGCTGTCGGCGGCCAGGGCGGCCTCGGCGAGAAGCGCGCCGAGGACGAGACCGAGCATCGGCACGATCCACAGGCTGGCCTTGACGTACTGCCGCCACCTGAACCTGGCCGCCCAGGACGGCCTGACACCCATGCCACGCCCCCTTCGCGAAGGATCTCCTCCACCTCACGGTAGGGCGATTCCCGGACGCGCGCACAGCGACCTCGCCGTCACCCCGTGTCACGCTCTCGCCAGGACGGAGCGACACCGTCGGCCTAAGCTGATCGGGTGCAGTCCGGTCCACCGCACCCCGGGCGCGCTGATGCCCCGAATGCGGTCGACCGGGGCTGAAAGGGGCCCGCGATGGAGGACTATCCCCTGATCGAGGACCACGGTCTGATCGGCGATCTGCAGACCGCGGCGCTCGTGACGACCGATGCGACGATCGACTGGTTCTGCTGCCCCCGGTTCGATTCGCCCAGCGTCTTCGGCGCTCTGCTCGACCGGCGCAAGGGCGGCCACTTCACCGTGCGGCCGGTTGCGGACACGTACACGACCAAACAGCTCTACCACCCGGACACGGCCGTTCTGGTGACGCGCTTCATGACGGAGGCCGGGGCGGGGGAGGTCGTCGACTTCATGCCGGTGACCGGGACCACCGCGACGGACCGGCACCGTCTCGTCCGCATGCTCCGCTGCGTACGCGGCAGCATGACGTTCGAAGGGGAGTTCGCTCCGCGCTTCGACTACGGCCGGAAGCCGCACGAACTGCACGTCTCCGAGTACGGCGCCCTGTTCACCTCGGACGACCTGGCCTTCGCCGTCCACCCCGTTCGTGAGCCGCAGGACGAGCGGCTGCTGCGCATCCGCCGGGGAGAGAACGACGACCTGCAGTTCACCTTGAGCCTGCGGGCGGGTCAGCAGCGCGGCCTGGTCATGGAATCGGCCCCCGACGGGCCTCCGCGCGAGATCGGCCTGGAGGAGTTCGAGCGCCTCTTCGACGAGACCGTCGGCTTCTGGCGCTCCTGGCTGGGGCAGTCCACGTACTCCGGCCGGTGGCGGGAGGCGGTGGAACGTTCCGCCGTGACGCTGAAACTCATGACGTACGCGCCGACCGGCGCCCTGGTCGCCGCGCCCACGGCGGGCCTCCCCGAGCAGCTGGGCGGGGAGCGCAACTGGGACTACCGGTTCACCTGGATCCGTGACGCCTCCTTCTCGGTGTACGCCCTGCTGGGCCTGGGATTCAAGGAAGAGGCGTCCGCGTTCATCAACTGGCTGCACGACCGGGTGAAGCAGGAGGCAGGCCAGGACAACGGTTCGGGGCCGCTGAACATCATGTACCGGGTCGACGGCTCCGCCGACCTGGTCGAGGAGACCCTCGACCACTGGGAGGGATACCGCGGTTCCGCCCCGGTCCGCATCGGCAACGGAGCGGCGAGCCAGCTCCAGCTGGACATCTACGGTGAGGCGCTCGACAGCATCTACTTCACGCACCAGCACGGCATGCATCTCGACCACAACGGCTGGAAGGCCCTGCACACCCTGATCGACTGGTTGGCGGACCACTGGGATCAGCCCGACGAAGGGCTCTGGGAGACGCGCGGGGGCCGGAAGGACTTCACCTACGGTCGCGTCATGTCCTGGGTGGCCTTCGACCGCGCCCTGCGGATCGGCTACGACGACGGCCGTCCCGCGGCCGGCGGACGCTGGGTCGAGGCGCGGGACGAGATCTACGCGCAGGTGTTCGACCGTGGTTGGGACCCGGGAAAGCGGGCCTTCGTGCAGCACTACGGCGATGACGTGCTCGACTCGTCGCTGCTGCGCATGTCGACGGTCGGCTTCATCATGCCCGACGACCCTCTCTGGAAGTCCACTCTGGACGCGATGGAGCGTGAGCTGGTCAGCGACAGCCTCGTCTACCGCTACAACCCCGAGGCATCCCCGGACGGCCTGCGCGGCTCCGAGGGAACCTTCTCCCTGTGCACGTTCATGTACGTCGACGCCCTGGCCCGGGCCGGACGCACCGACATGGCCAGGCTGGTGCTGGAGAAGATGCTCACGTACGCCAACCACCTGGGGTTGTACTCCGAGGAGATCGACCTGACGGGACGACAGTTGGGCAACTTCCCCCAGGCCTTCACGCATCTGGCACTGATCGACGCCGCGATCACCCTGGACTCGATGCTCCAGGACACGCGGCGCGCCGGACGGTAGGCGGGCCGCGAGAGTCTCAGCGCGGTGCGGCGGTGGGCGCGGGCCCGAGGAGGACGACGGTGTCACCCTTCTGAGGCACGGTCTTCCGTCGCTCCGTGACGGGGTCCAGCCGTTGGTCCGCCCGTACCACGAACAGCGTGTCGTACTCCGGGGGCAGCGGGGCGGTGGCCGGCCGCACCGTGAACCGGGCTCCCCGCCCGTACCGCTCCGCGAGGACGTGGCGGACCAGGGAGCGTCCGAAGAGGATGTCGCCGCCGGTGTACGGAGCGACCACGCCGTGGCTGTCGTGCGGCGGCCCCACCCGGTAGACGGGGCCCTCGACGTTGTCCTGCATCACGATCGAGGCGAGCGCGTTGAAGTCGTCGTCTTCCGTGGCCAGGAAGACGGCCGTCACGCCCTCCAGACGGGCCCCGGGGTTGATGGCCGTGGCCAGCAGATCGCCCTTCGCCAGTTCGAGGCCCGCCCGCTTGATCCGTTCCCGTTCCTCGTCGAGTCCCGCCCACATCAGTACGTCGAGGCCCGCGGACCGCAGGGCGCTGCCCAGGTCGACCACCCACGGTTCACCGCCCACCAGGAGGACGCGGGTGCCCTCCGCCTTGACGACCCCCAGTCGTCTGGCCACCGGCGCCGCCGTCAGCGCGTAGAGCAGCACGGTTCCCACGATCACCAGGAAGGTGACGGGGAGGACCTTCGCCGCGCCGGGCACGCCCCGTTGCACCAGGCCGGCGGAGAAGGCCGACGCCGTCGCCGCCGCGACGATGCCGCGTGGGTCCATCCATCCGACGAAGGCGCGCTCGCCGCGTGAGAGGTCCGTGCGTGCCGCGGCGCCGAAGGCCACGATCGGGCGGACCACCAGGACGAGGATCGCGATCAGGCCGAGCGAGGGGAGGAGCACCGGCACCAGGGACGCCGGGGTGACGGTGGAGGAGATGGAGACGAACAGCAGCCCGATGATCAGCTGGACCAGGGTCTCCAGGAACGGGCGGCGCGCGGGCATGTCGAAGCCGCGGATGTTGGAGACGGCGAGGCCCGCCACGATCGCGGCGATGAGCCCCGTGTCGTCCCGCACGATGTCGCAGCCCGCGGATACGCCGATCACCACGGCGAGCTGGGCGAGGGTGCCCAGGGTCTCGCCGAGCCGCAGGGTGCGCAGGGTGAACCAGAGCAGAGCGGTTGCCACGATCCCGCCCGCCAGCCCGAAGGCGAGGCTGAGCATGAACTGCCCCAGCTGGTAGCCCCGGCCGATGTCGATCTGATGGGACGAGGCGACCGCGTGGAAGGTGAGGGCGCCGAGGATGGCGCCGATCGGGTCGGTCAGCGTCCCTTCCCAGATCAGGATGCGCCGCACCTTGTCGCTCGGCCGTACGAAGTCGAGGATCGGCCCCACGACCGTGGGCCCGGAGACGACGAGGATCATGCCGAGCATCGCGGCCACGCGCAGGGGCATGTCGAACATCGCCGGTGCCACCATCCCGGTGACGAGGAAGGTGAGCAGCACGCCGTACACGAGCAGCCTGCCCACGATCCCCCGGGTGTGGTGGGCCAGCTTGCGCAGGTCGAGTCCGAGACCGGCGTCGTAGAGGATCACCGCGACGGCCAGCGACACCATGGCGGAGAAGTCCGGGCCCAGCAGGTTCTCCGGGTGGATGACGTCCGTGATCGCGCCGGCGGCGAACCCGACGGGCAGCAGGATGATCAGGGCCGGCACACGCAGTTTGCTCGCGAGGATCTGCGAGCCGGTGGCGAGCACCACCGTCAGGGCGAGTCCGAGAAGGATCTCGTCGTCGGTCACCGCGGTTTCCTTTCTGCTCGTAGGTCGGCGTCGGTGAGCTCCTCCAGCTCGCCGCGGGCGTCGAGCCGGTAGAGGAAGACGACGGCCGGTACGACGAGCACCAGGGCCACGAGGGTCACGAACGCCAGCCACGTGAGGGTGGCGGGCGCGCCGGCGGCGTCGGCGACGGTCAGCGAGGTGGGCAGCAGGTAGGGGCGCTGGGCCATGCCCCAGGCGAGGACCGCGGACGCGACGACGATGACCGCCGAGAGGCGCAGCCACATGCCCGGTGTACGCGGGAGCAGCCGGCCGGTCGCGAGTGCGGCCACTCCGGCGAGGGCGACGAAGAGCAGTCCCAGGCCGTGGGTGAGTCCGTGCCACACGTAAGGGGAGTCCTCATGGGTGACGAACCCGGTGACCACGGCCAGGACGGTCAGCACGCCGAGACTGCCCAGCGCCCGCCGCCTGAAGTAGCCGACGAGATCGGGCGCCTCGAATCTGCGGGCGTCACCGGTGAGGAACACCGCGCCGAGGAACGCCGTGGTCGCGATCGCCACCAGTCCGAACACGAGGGAGGTGGGGTTGATCCAGGCGTCGGCCGAGGCCGTCGTACCGGGCGTGACGCGTCCCGACGCGACGCCTCCGACGGCGGCTCCGAGGAAGAACGGCGTCACGAGCGAGGCCACGGCGAACACGGCACCGAACAGGCGTCGTCCGGCGAGCCGCCGGGTGGGCTTGCGGAAGGCGAAACCGGCGCCACGCAGGACCATGCCCACCACCGCCAGGGCCAGCGGCAGCCACATCGCGGAGAACACGGTCTGGAAGAGGGTGGGGAAGCCGGTCCACATGACGACGAGGACGAAGACGAGCCAGACGTTGTTCACTTCCCACACCGGAGCCATGGCGTGGTCGATGAGCCACCGGGGGCGCCGCCCGCGTTCCGTCCCTCCGGCGGTCAGGTCCCAGAAGCCGGCCCCGTAGTCCGTGCCGCCGGCGCAGGCGTACGCGGTCACGGCGAGGAGCAGCACGACGGCGATGAGGTCGGCGGTCACGGGCGACCGTTCCCCGCGCGACCGTTCGCGGAGGCGTCCTGCGCGGCCCGTGGTCCGTAGGGGGTGTCGGCCTCGGGCTCCGGTGCCGCACCACCCGCCGCACCCTGTTCGTCCGCGAGCCGCCAGCGCGTCCGCATCGACAGCAGGACGCGGAGGAACGTACCGAACAGGAGGACGTACACCACCATGACCACGCCGAGCATGATCCACAGGGTGCCGGCGCGGGTCGACGTCACCGCCTCGGCGACCCGCGTGTTCTCGTACACGATCCAGGGCTGGCGTCCCACCTCGGTGGCGATCCAGCCGCACTCGACGGCCACCACGGACGCCACGCCCGCACAGGCCGCCGAGCGGTAGAACCACGCCGAGGCGGGCGGTCGGCGGTGCCGCAACCAGACGAACCCGTACCAGAGGGCGAGCAGGACCATCGCGGATCCGATCAGGACCATGATGTCGAAGGCCCAGTGGGCGATGGTCGCCTGGGTCGCGGTGGGGCGCTGGTCCGCGGGGACGGAGGTCAGTCCCACCACTTCGGTGTTCGGACTGAACCCGGCCAGGACCGAGTCGAGGAGCGGGATCTTGATGCCGCCCGAGACGGTGCCGTCCTCGTGGAGCCTCCCGAAGAGGTACTCCGGTACCCGGGTGTCGGTCTTCCAGACGATCTCCATCGCGGCGAACTTCACCGGCTGCTTGTGGAACACCGACCGGGCGATGGCGTCGCCGAGGACGAACTGCACCGGGGTGGCGACGGCGGCGATGGTGAAGGGGACGGTGAAACCGAGCCGGTGGTAGTGGTCCCGGCGGCCGCGCAGCCAGCCGACGGCATAGACCCCGGCCACCATGAAGCCCGCCGTGATGATCATCGCCACGACGAAGTGCCAGTACTGCGGTCCGAACATTGGCGTGAAGATCGCCTTCCAGACGTTCACGTCGACCGGGTTGCCCGCGGAGTCGAGCGAGAATCCCTGCGGCGTGTTCATCCAGGAATTGGCGGCCAGGATGCCGAACGCTCCGAGCAGCGCGGCGAACGGCAGGGGCAGTCCGAGGAGGAAGTGCGTCCGCGGCTTCAGCCGCCGCCAGCCGTACAGGTAGATCGCGATGAGCACGGCCTCCAGGAAGAAGGCCCAGGCCTCGACGCCGAATCCGATGCCGAAGACATCACCCCACCGCCCCATCAGGCCGGGCCAGAGCAGACCGAACTCGAACGACAGCACCGTGCCCGTGACGATGCCGAGCGCGAACTGCACCGCCATGACGGCCGACCAGCGCCGCGCCAGGAGCAGGGCCGTGGGGTCCGCGCGGCGCAGCCCGCGGTAGTGCATGACCAGGGTGATGAAGGGGAAGGCGACGCCCAGGGGTACCAGGATGATGTGGGAGGCCAGCGTGAAGGCCATGAGTTCCCGGGCCGGCAGGAGTTGGGCCGGGGCATCCGCCAGCAGGTGGAGCGAGGTGGACATGCAAGCCTTCGCTGTTCGTGGACGTGACAGGCCGGGAGACGGTCAGCCGCCCGTGGCGAAGCCCGGGAAGAGCGTCATGCCGCCGTCGACGTACAGGGTGGTCCCCACCACGTAGTCCATGAGGTCGGAGGCGAGTGCGACGACGGCATGGGCGATGTCCTCGGGGTCGCCGATCCGGTCGTACGGGATGAGCCGCAGGAGGTCCTCCCGCGCCTCGGGCGTCTCCCAGGCAGCGCGGTTGATCGGCGTCCTGATCGCCCCCGGGGCGATCGCGTTCACCCGGATCTTCTCCGGCGCCAGCTCCTGCGCCAGGGTCCGCATCATCATCTGCACCCCGCCCTTGGAGGACGCGTAGTTGACGTGCCCCGACCAGGGGATGAGCTGGTGCACCGAGCTCATGCAGATGATCTTCCCGGCGGAGCGGGAGACCTCGGGGACCACGCCCCTGCGCCGGAACTCCTTGGCCGCCTCCCGGGCGCACAGGAACTGACCGGTGAGATTGACGTCGATGACCTTCTGCCACTGCGCGAGGGTCATGTCCGTGAGCCGCGCGTCCCGCTGCAGTCCCGCGTTGGCCACGAGGACGTCGATGGTGCCGAACTCCTCGACCATCCGCGTCGTCATGGCGACGACCTGGTCCTCCTGGGACACGTCGGCCTCGTACGCCGCGGCGCGCACCCCGAACGAGGCGATCTCCCGGACCACCTCTTCGGCGGCCTCCCGGCCCGCCACGTAGTTCACGACCACGTCGGCGCCCGCGCGGCCCAGACCGATGGCCGTGGCCTTGCCGATGCCCGAATTGGCGCCGGTGACCAGCGCCTTCTGGCCGTGCAGCAAGCGCTCCGGGATCACGCTCCGCGGTGCCCCCACAGTGGAATCCATTCCCTGCCTCCTCGCTGCGCGGTCGCGCCGAGCCCGGGACCGGCGCGGCCGGGCGTCTCACGCAATCACCCGATGAGGCGGTCGGCCTCTCCTCCGAATCGTCGTTGCGCCGTTGAGCCCAGCATCTTCCTCCGGACGGACCAGCGGACGGGCGCCGTGCTCAACCCAGCCGGGCCACGAGGTGGTCCCCGACCCGGAGGGCGTTGGCGATGGCCGTCAAGGACGGGTTGACCGCGCCGATGCTCGGGAAGAAGCTCGTGTCGACCACGTACAGGTTGTCGAGGTCGTGGGCCTTGCAGTCGACGTCGAGTGCGGAGGTGGCGGGGTCGGTGCCGAATCGGACGGTGCCCGCCTGGTGCGCCGTCGCACCGATCGGCATGCCCTTGTGCAGGTAGATGCTGCGGGACAGCAGGTGGTGCTCGTGCATGCCGAGGTGGCCGAGCATGCCCTGCAGCTTGTGCCGCAACCGCCTCAGGCCTTCGACGTTGTTCTTCTCGTCGAGGGCGAGACGGATGCGGGCGTCGCCGTCGAGAGTGACCCGGTTGTCCGGCAGGGGGAGATCCTCACCGCACAGCCAGAAGTCGACGGCGTGGTGCGCCAGCACCTCGAACGGCATGTCGGGTGTCACCGCACCGGCCCATCGGGGGGCCTCGCCGTGGATCTGTTCGGCGTCCGACTTGCCCAGCATCTGGATGCCGCCCAACGGGAAGTCCCAGTCGTCCGCGCCGAAGTACCAGTCGTTGAGGGCGAGGGTCTTCTGGAACCGGGTGTCATTGGGTTCCTTCGACACCGCCATCAGGGCGAGGTTGTTGTGCCGCATGTAGAACCGGCCGACCACGTCCGAGCTGTTGGCGAGGCCACGGGGATGGTGTTCGTTCGCCGAGGCCAGCAGCAGCGCGGCGGAGTTCACCGCCCCGCACGAGACGACGACCACGTCCGCCGTGTACCGGACCTCCGAGCCGTCCGCCAGCCGGCCGACGACCGCGCTGACGCTGTGCCCCCGGGCGTCGGTCTCCAGACGGACCACCTGGGTGTGCGTGACCATCTCGACGTTGGGGTGTTCCAGGGCCGGACCCACACAGATCACCTCGGCGTCGGACTTCCCTCGCACCAGGCACGGAAAGCCGTCGACGCGGTCGCATCGGATGCAGACGCTGGAGTGGGCGGCCCGCCCCCCGTCCTCCTGGGTCAGATCGACGCCGATCGGCAGGTGGAACGGGTGCAGGCCGCGCCTCTCGAGGTCGTCGCTCAGCTGCTGGATGCGCGGCTCGTGCTCCACCGGCGGACGGGCGTACTGCGCGCTCACCGGGCCTTCGCCGGGATCCTCGCCGTGCCGTCCGTGGACGAGGTAGAGGTGCTCGGCCTGCGTGTAGTACGGCTCCAGATCCTCGTACCGGATCGGCCAGGCCGGGGACATTCCGCCGTGATGCCGGATCTCGCCGAAGTCCTCCGGACGCAGCCGGAAGAGGGCGGCCCCGTAGAACTTGGTGTTGCCACCGACGTAGTAATTGACCTCGGGCGGGAACTCGTCGCCGTTCTTGTCCAGCCAGAACTCCGGCGCACGGTACTTGCCCCTGACGAACACGGCCGTCGAGTCCCAGTTGTCCCGCTCCCGCGGAAGGTAGCCGCCGCGTTCGACAAGGAGGACGCGCTTGCCGGACGGGGCGAGCCGATGGGCGAGAGTGCCTCCGCCGGCGCCGGTGCCGATGATGACGACGTCGTAGTGAGGGGCGTCGCCCATGGCGACCACCGTCCTTGGAATCATGGCCCCGACCTGGTGTCAGGCACCTGGCGCCCCGCTGGGCGAGGGTCCGGCGGCCCACCTCCTTCGAACGTAGCCGCCCTCCTCGTGGAGGGCGACCGGAGGGCGGGCAAGCTGGCACGCGTACGGTTCACAGCACCGCTATGGGGTTCACGGGCGATCCCGTGGCTCCGGTCAGCCGCAGAGGGGCGACCACGCACAGGAAACTCCAGCGCCCGGTCCGCGCGCAGACCGGGACGAGGTCCTCGAACCGCAGGTAGTCCATGAGGTGGACCCCCATGGCATGGATGGCCAGGACGTGCACGGGGAAGGCGACGTCGTCCACCACGGCGGGCGCGGTGTCGTTGTTGCCGTCTCCGCCCAGAGCCGCGACGTGGCGCTCGGCCAGGAAGTCCACGGCGGTCGGGTGGAGACCGGCGCGTGCCCCGGCCGAGTCCCACGGCCCGAGTTCGGTGCGCCGAAGGCGATGACCCACCCTGACGAACAGCAGGTCGCCCGGTCCGACACGGACCCCCTGCGCGGCCTCGGCGGCCGTCAGGTCGTCCGAGGTCACAGAGTCGCCCGGCTCCAGCCAGGGCACGCCACGCAGCCGCGGGACGTCCAGCAGGACCCCCCGGCCGACGATGCCGTTCTCGAGCACGTCGACGGAGAGCCGCCGGGCGCCGTCGGCGGTCACGGTACGCGCGGGCACCCCGCCGTAGAGCTCCCCGCCGAACACCACATGACAGAGGGCGTCGAGATGACTGTCCGCGTCGCCGTGCACGTTCATGGCGAAGCGGTCCGTGGCGAAGTGGAGCGCGTCCGAGCCGAGTTCGCTCGCGCTCGGCCCGGTCATCCGGTGTACGGCGGGCTCGGGATCGTCAGGACCTCGCACGGTCTCGATCGGAGCCGCCAGCGACACCGTGTCCCCCGTGCGGACTTCCGCGGCGGCCGCTGCCACCCGCTCGGGCGTCAGATGACGGAGCGCGCCGCACCGGCCGTCCACGGCCGGCGGCGCCGCCTGGTTCCGGAGCCGCTCGTAGAGCGACCGGAACTCGCGCGCGGACATGCCGCTCGCCGTGGGCGGCTCCACGGACGGCGTCATGAGTACCTCCATGGGCTCAGTCCCCGCCGTCCGGGTTCGGCCAGGGTGTCGCCCGTGTACACCTGTACGCAGCTGGTTCCCTCGCCGAGCCAGAGATCGATGCCCCGCAAGCCGGAGGGGTCCGCCGGCCGGACGATCGCCCGCCCGTCAGGGTCGCGGTCGAGTCGCTCCGCGAGGAGACGCCCCACGGTCGACGTGCCCGACCCGGCGACGCCGACGACGAGAACCGGCCGCGGCGGCTCACCGGTCGCTTCTTCGCGTGCCATGGTCCGACGGGCTCCTCCATGTCGTCTGCCCGCCGAGGCGTCTCCGTCCGGCGGGTCGGATACCTCCCATCTGACCCCCGCCGTCCCCCGGGCGCATGTCGGCACCCGCGTCCGTACGGCGTCGTTCCGCCCGGAATCGCGCGGTTCACGGCTGACAAGCCTCTGCCATGGCGAGGACTTGCCGTCATGAGGCCTTCACGGCGGTGTTCACCGGTCGATAGACCCATGGCATGAACTCCCCCTCTGATCCTTCCGGCCTTCGGCGTGGGCGCCGACGGCTGATCGCGGCGGCCACCGCGGCCCTGCTGGCCTCGGGGCTCGCCGTTCTGCAGGCACCCGCACAAGCCGCCCCCGCACAAGCCGCCCCCGCCAAGCCCACCGCCCCCGCCAAGCCCTCGGCGACCCACCAGGTCACTCTCGTCACCGGCGACGTCGTCACGGTCACCACGGCCGCCGACGGCAAGCAGATCGCCGACGTCGACCGGCCCGACAGCGCCGTCGGCGGCGTGAAACTCCAAGAGATCAAGGGCGACTTGTACGTCATCCCGGACGAGGCGGCGCCGCTCCTGGGAACGGACAGGCTGGACCGGCGGCTGTTCAACGTCACCGACCTCATCGAGATGGGGTACGACGACGCGAAGGCGGCCGCCGTACCGCTGATCGCCACCTACGCCGAGCCGACGTCCCGCGCGGCCGCCGAGCCGACGGCTCCCCGCGGCAGCAAGCTGACCCGCAAGCTCACCGGCATCCGCGGCGCCGCGCTCAGCACCGAGAAGCGGCAGACCCGCACCTTCTGGACCTCCGTCGCGCCCCAGGGCAGCGACACACTGGGCGCCGGAGTCGCGAAACTGTGGCTCGACGGTCGCGTGAAGGCCAGCCTGAAGGAGAGCGTGCCGCTGATCGGCGCGCCCGAGGCCTGGGCGGCCGGCTACACCGGCAAGGGCGTCAAGGTGGCCGTGCTCGACACCGGCATCGACGCCGGCCACCCCGACTTCGCCGGCCTCGTCGACGGCACGGCCAGCTTCGTGCCGGGTGAGGGCGTCACCGACGTCAACGGGCACGGTACGCATGTGGCCGGCACGATCGTCGGTTCGGGCGCCGCCTCCGGTGGTGACCACAAGGGTGTCGCGCCCGGTGCCGACCTGTACGTCGGCAAGGTCCTCGGCGGCGCGGAGGGCTACGGCCAGGACTCCTGGGTCATGGCCGGAATGCAGTGGGCCGCCGAATCCGGTGCCGATGTCGTCAACATGAGCCTCGGCGACTCCTATCCGACCGACGGCAGCGACCCGATGTCGCAGACGGTCGACGCGCTGTCCGCGCGGTACGGCACCCTCTTCGTCATAGCCGCCGGCAACTCCGGCCCGGAGAGCATCTCGGCCCCGGGCGCGGCGGCGTCGGCGCTGACCGTGGCCGCCACGGACAAGGAGGACCGGCTCGCGTCCTTCTCCAGCACCGGCCCGCTGGCCGGATCCGGAGGCATGAAGCCGGACATCGCGGCACCGGGCGTGGACATCACCGCCGCCCGCTCCCAGGCGATGACCGACGGCGGGGAGGGCCTCTACCGCGCCATCAGCGGTACGTCGATGGCCACCCCGCACGTGGCCGGCGCGGCGGCGATCCTGGCCCAGCAGCACCCGGACTGGACCGGCGCGCAGCTCAAGGAACACCTGACGAGCACCGCGAAGGGCCTGGACGGCGGCTACTCGCCGTACGAGGTCGGCACCGGCCGCCTCGACGTGGCCGCCGCCGTGCGCACCACGCTCCGGGCCACCGGGTCGCTCTTCTTCGGCAACTACACCTGGCCGCACGAGCCGGGCGACGTCGCCGTCACGAAGGACCTGACCTTCACCAACACCGGTTCCGCCGACGTCACCCTCGACCTGACGCCGACCGACGACGACGGCCCGTTCACGCTGGGAGCCGACAAGGTGACCGTCCCGGCAGGCGGCACCGCCGCCGTCCCGGTGACCGGTGACCCGCGGACCGCCTCGGCCGGTCGACACGTCGGCTACGTGACGGCCACCGACGCCGCCACGGGACAGCCGGTGACCCGCACGTCCGTGGCGCTGCTCAAGGAGGAGGAGCGCTACGACCTGAACATCACGCTCGTCGGCAAGGACGGCAAGCCCGCCGCCGGCTGGGTCGGCGTCAACCTGGCCGGCGACCCCTGGCCGTGGAACGTCTACGTCGAGGGCTCGACCACCATGCGCATGGCGCCCGGTCTGTACACCGTCGCGGCGTACGTCGACGTGCCCGGCGAGAAGGCGGACCGCTCGGGCATGGCCGTGCTGGTCGACCCGGAGACCGTGCTCGAGGACGGCTCCGCGGACGTCGTCCTCGACGCGAGCAAGGCGCGCCTGCTCCGGACCGAGGCGCCGCAGCGCACCGAGGACCGCCAGCGCAAGGTCGACTTCAACGTCCACTACGAGGGCCTCGACCCGTACATGGACTACCGCAGCGCGTACGTGGTGCCGCCGGCGTACGACGATGTCTACGTCTCGCCGACGGAGGCGATGACGCGGGGCGAGTTCATGCTGATCACCCGCTGGCGCAAGGGCGAGCCGCAGCTCGGCCTGAGCGCGCTGGGCGGCCGGCTCCCGTTCGAGACGTCGGTACAGGCGGGCAGCGCACTCGGCACCGGCACGGACACGCTGCGCGCCGTCTACGCGGGGACCGGCGCGGCGGCCGCGTACGAGAACGTGACGGCCAAGGGCAAGATCGTCGTCGTCGAACGCAGCGACGAGGTCTCGCCGCAGGAGCGCACCGAGGCCGCGGTCGCGGCCGGCGCGAAGGCGCTGATCGTGGTCAACGACCGTGCCGGTGGCCTGATGGAGTACGTCGGCGAGTCCACCATCCCCGTCGCCACCGTGCACCGCGACGCGGGCAAGGGCCTCGTCGCGATGGCCAAGGCAGGCGTCTTCACCCTGACCGTGAAGCAGACAGAGCACACGCCCTTCGTCTACGACCTGACCCGCGACTACCCCGGCAGGGTGCCGGACCGGGCCCTCGTCTACACGCCGAGCAAGGCGGACCTCGCCCGGATCGACGCCCGCTACTACGCGGCGGCCGGCGGCCGGGTCGCGGAAGGCTACCGGTCCGACTTCACCCTCAGCCCGTCGTTCAACTTCCCCGAGCGCGAGTGGCACCCGGGCACCCGCACGGAGTGGGTGACCCCGGGCCAGGTCTGGAGGGAGTTCCACACGCAGGGCGTCGACGGACCGCTGCCGTGGTCGATGGTGTCCGGCGACAACACGTACGCCAAGGGCAGCACCACCCGCCTGGACTGGTTCGCTCCGGCGACCCGGCCCGGCCAGAGCGAGTCGTTCGGCGTGTACAACTCCCGCTGGCAGAACTACATGACCTGGAACGTGCAGGCGTGGGCCTCCGCGAGCGACACCATGCGTCTCGGCGGCTACCTGCCGTGGGGTGAGACACCGTCCCACCTGCAGGTCTTCCAGGGTGACACGCTGATCCACGACAACCCGAACAGCGGCGACATGCAGTGGGTGGAGGTGCCGGCGGGCAACCTTCCCTACCGCGCCGTCCTCGACGTGGAGCGGCCCGGCGACGTCTTCCGGCTGTCGACGCGCACCCACACCGAGTGGACCTTCCTGTCCGACACCGTCGACTCGGACCGCTTCGAGCCGTTCTCCGTACTGAACCTGGACTACCGGCTGGAGACGGACCTGCACGGCGACGTCAAGGCCGGCGCGACCCAGGAGATCGCGCTCAAGCCGGTGTCCATGAACCTCGGGACCGTACCGGGCACCGTCACCAAGGTGACGCTGGACGTCTCGTACGACGACGGCGCCCGCTGGCAGAAGGTGACGCTGGCCAAGCGGGCCGACGGTACCTGGACGGGTTCGTTCAGGACGGCCAAGGAGCCCGGCGGCTTCGTCTCGCTCCGCGCGAGCGCCGGAACGGACAGCGGCTTCGGCGTCACGAACGAGATCATCCGGGCGTACGGCCTGCGATGAGCTACGCCGTCGGGCCCCGGGGAGGCGACTCCCCGGGGCCCTTCCCCTCACACCTGCTCCCATCAGGGACTATTCAAGGTCTGCCGCCATGGCGGATACTCTCCCCGCTGCGGCAAGCGGAGGAGAGACGAACGCCGATGCTGGATGTCCTTGGCCTCGATCCCGACGACGAGCGCGTCTACCGGGCGCTGCTCGGACGGCCGGACTCCACCGCGACCCTCCTCGCCGACGTCGCCGACCCGGCCGCCCTGTCGCAGGCCCACGTCGACACGGCGTTGTCCCGCCTCGTCGAGTGGGGGCTCGCGACCAGGTCGGCGGACGGACGGTTCACCGCCGCGCCGCCGGCCATGGCGCTCGGCGCCCTCATCAGCCAGCGGCGGGACGGGCTGCGCATGGCCGAGCATGCCCTCGTGACCTTCGCCGAGGAGCACCGGGCGGCGATGACCGGGAGCAGCATCAGCGACCTGATCGAGGTCGTCACGGGCGTCGACGCCATCCGGCACCGGTTCCTCCAGGTGCAGCAGGCGGCCCGTACCCAGGTCCGCTCCTTCATCACCGCGCCGTTCGTCGCCCTGCCGCCCGACGAGAACACGGCCGAACCCATGGCCATCGGCCGGGGCGTGCACTTCCGCGCCGTACTGGACCGGGCCGTCCTGGCGGAACCCGGCATCATCGACGACGCGATCGACTCCCTGGGCAAGGGCGTGCACCTGCGTGTCGCCGACGAACTGCCGATGAAACTCGTCCTGGCCGACGCCGACCTCGGACTCGTCCCGCTCGCGGTCACGGCGGCCGGAGAACCCGGCGCCGTGCTGCTGCACCGCAGTGGCCTCCTGGACGCCTTGGACGCACTCTTCGAGACGGTGTGGCGCACCGCCCGCCCCCTGGAACTGGCGGGCACCGGCCGAGAGGCCGATCCGGCCGTCGAAGTCGGCGCGGAAGGCCCCACCGACCTCGACCGAAGGATCCTCGCCCTGCTCCTGGCCGGCCTGACGGACCTGACCGCCGCGACACAACTCGGTCTGTCACCGCGCACGCTGCACCGGCGCCTGCGCCACCTCATGGACCTGGCCGGAGTGAGGACCCGGATGCAGCTGGGCGCCCACGCGATACGCAACGGCTGGGCAGAGGTGCCCTGAACCGGACAAGAGCGTCGTCCGCCAGATGGGGCACTTCGGCAGCGTCGCCGAAGACCATGCACACCAGGGCTCCAGCGCCTCGGTAGCTTCGCTGTCGACGATGGCCCGAGGCGAGGAGAGCGGCATGTCCCGACCGATCACCGTGGGAGTGGACGGCTCAGAGGGAAGCGTGGCGGCGGTGGACTGGGCCGCCGACGAGGCGACGCTGCGCGGCGACGGCCTGCGGCTGGTGTACGCCACGCTGTGGGCGGAGCATCAGCTGGGGGCGATGAAGGTGTCGCACGCCGACCGTGCCGGCGAGGCGGAAGGCGTCCTGGCAGCGACCGAGCGGCGTGTCGGTTCCCGGCAGCCGGACCTCGCCATCACCGCCGACGAGGTCGAGGACGCCCCCGTCAACGTGCTGCTCTCCGCTGCTTCCCAGGCGGAGTTGCTCGTCGTGGGCTCGCATGGGTTGGGCAGCGTCCGCGGCTTCGTCGTCGGTTCGGTAGGACAGGAGGTCGTCGCGGGAGCAGACCGTCCGGTGGTTCTCGTTCGCCCCGGATACGAGCAGGACGGTTCCGGCGCGTCCGAGGGGAGCAGCCACCGGAAGGTCGTCCTCGGTCTCGATGTGAACGACGTCAAGGACGAGCTCCTGCACTTCGCGTTCGACTTCGCAGGACGCCACCGCGTCCCGCTGGAGATCGTGCACACGTGGCACCATTCCTTCGTCCACCACCCCGACGCGGCCACGAAGGACGAGCGGGCGTCAGCGCTCTCCACCGCGGTGCGACCCTTCCGGGACAGGTATCCGGCGACGGAGGTGGCGGAGGTGTCCGCCCCGGGACGGGCGGCCGAGCACCTCATCGATGCCGCGTCGGACGCCCGCCTCGTGATCGTCGGCCGGCGCGGGGCGGCCAGGGGCGCCCACATCGGATCGGTCACCCACGCCGTCATCCACCACGCCCCCTGTCCCGTGGCCGTCGTACCGCACACGTGACAGGTGGGGACGGCGGACAACGTCCACGTTTCACTGCCCGCGGGGCAGCGGAGCCGGAACTAGGCTCGTGCCGTGGAACCGCCTGAGCATCGCGCCGAAGGCGCGGGACCCTTCACCACCCGGCTCACCTGGCACCGCCCCGAAGGGGAGACGGTGGTGTGGGAGTCGCGGCTCGCGCGTAAGCGGGGGACGCTGTCCGTCCGCGGCCCCGGGAGCGCGGTACCCACGTCCTCGACTGCCGATGCCGGGGCCCTCGACCGTCTTCGGCGGCTCAACTCCGTCGCCTCGGGCGCGTTCTTCCTCGGCGGTCTGCTCTTCGCCCTCGGTGCCGGGGTCGCCCAGTTCGGCTCGGGCGACCCGGTCGAGAGCGCCTCGATCTACTTGGTGGGCGGGATCTTCTTCAGCGTCGGGGGTTACACCTCGCTCCTGCAGGTGCTGAACGCGCCTCGCCACTCCCCAGGGGGCGGCCCACTGGCTGCGGTCGACTGGCGGTGGTGGGGATACGAGCCGATGCGTCTCGACTGGCTCAGCACGTTCGTGCTGTTCGCCGGGACGCTCGTGTTCGGAGTCAACCTGCTGGATTCCTTCCTGCAGGGGCTCACCGTCCAGCAGACCAACCGGCTGATCTGGACACCGGACGTGATCGGGTGCGTGCTGTTCCTGGTGTCGGGGCATCTCGCGTTCGTCGAGATCTGCCATCGCTCCCGGCCCTGCGTCCGCTCGCGCAGCCTCGGCTGGTGGGTGGTCGCGGTGAATCAGTTCGGGTCGGTGCTCTTCATGGTCGCCGCGCTGGCCGCCTTCACCCGGCCCACCACCCAGAGCCTGGTCGACACCGGCATCGCCAACTGGGGGACGTTGTGCGGTGCGCTGTGCTTCTCCCTGGGTGGTGTCCTCCAGGCCTTCGAACGTCCCTAGGACCCGCCTCACCCGTCGAGCGCCCCCGCGATCCGCAGTGCGGCCTGTGCGGGCGTCAGGTGCGTGGTGTCGACGACCTCGGCCTCTCCGTGCAGCCAGGTGCGGGCCGCCTCGGCGTAGGGCTCGAGGTACTTGAGGCGGAAGGCGGAGGGGCCCATGACAGCGTCGCCCTCGATGCGCCCGCGGAGGGTCTCCTGGTCGGCGTGGAGGACGAAGTGCCTGACGGGGATGGCGTGTTGGGCGAGGCCCGTGCTGATCTCGCGCCAGTACTCCTCGACAAGGACCGTCATGGGCATCACCAGGGTGCCGCCGGTGTAGTCGAGTACGCGGCGGGCGGTCTCGACGACCAGCGGCCGCCACGGCGGCCAGTGCTGGAAGTTGTCCGTCTCGGGCAGCCCCGGAGTGATGTTCATGAGCGTCTCGCCGACCTTCTCGGCGTCGAACACCCGTGAATCCGGGACCAACTCCTGGAGGAGTGCGCTGGTCGTCGTCTTGCCTGCCCCGTGGGTGCCGTTCAGCCATACGATCACGGACTCCACGCTAGTCGCTCCGCGGGGTCGTGGCTGGTGCTCCTCTTCCCCTGCCTGCCAAGGGTGTTGGAGGATCCACGCATGAACCCGCATGCGACCGAACCGACCGCCGACGCGGCGGCCACGTACCTCACAGGGCTCCACGGACGGCTCACGGCCGACGGCTGCACGGTGACCCTGCCGCAATGGAACGACCGCCCGGTGGTGACCGGTTGCCGCGCCGACCGCAAGGTCCGCTGGTTCGGGACGAAGGCCGAGCTGTTCGTCTTCGCGACCGCCGTCCCCGAGATCGATGCGGCCACCCTGGGCGAGTTCACCGCCTGGGCCATGCGCTACGCCAAGAGCCTGCGCGGCGGCATACCCGGCGCCCGCAACGCGGCCCTGGTGCTCCCCGCCCTGGTGAGCACGCGCGTCCGGCCCGAGGCGGTCCAGTGGGCGGCCCAGGACGCCCGGATCCTCGACACGACGCTGATCAGCCGCCCCCTCACGGTCGAGACCGCCCCGGACGCCGCCGTACGGACCACGATGTACCGGGGCCGGGTCGTCTGGGGCGGCATGTTCACGGGCCACGTACTGGAGAAGGCCGCCCTGTACTTCCCGTGATCCCCGGGGCCCCGTTCAGTGCGGTGGCGGAACCGGTTCCAGGGCGTTGCCGAAGAAGCAGCCACCCTCTTCGGGCATCCGCTGGATCCGGGCCGGCACCCACACCTCGGTGGCGCCGGGCACCACGCGGGCAGGAAGGCAGTCCTGCGGGTCGAAGCCGTTGCCCTTGACCGACGTCGACGCCGTCTCCCCGTCGTGCGTCGAGGTACCCGTCAGCCCCGGTGCGGGCCCAGGGGCCGGAGCGGATCACGACGATGTCCCGGTCCGCCGACGGACGGCGGACCGGGACATCGGGCGGACTCAGGCGAGGTCGAACCGGTCGAGGTTCATCACCTTGTCCCACGCCGCCACGAAGTCACGGACGAACTTCGCTCCCGCGTCCGCGGACGCGTAGACCTCCGAGACCGCCCGGAGCTGGGAGTTCGAACCGAAGACGAGGTCGACGGCGGTGGCCGTCCACCTGGCCTCGCCGGTGGCGCGGTCCCGGCCCTCGTACACGTTCTCCTCCGACGTCGACGGCTTCCACTCCGTGCGCATGTCGAGCAGGTTGACGAAGAAGTCGTTGGTCAGCGTCTCCGGCCGTTGGGTGAGGACGCCGTGCGGGGACCGCCCGAAGCCCGTGTTCAGCGCCCGCATGCCGCCGGTCAGGACCGTCATCTCGGGAGCGGTCAGGGTCAGCAGGTTGGCGCGGTCCAGCAGGAGCGTCTCCGGCGACAGCTTCTCTCCGGCCCGGAGGTAGTTGCGGAAGGCGTCCGCCCTGGGTTCGAGCACGGCGAACGACTCCACGTCCGTCTGCTCCTGCGAGGCGTCCGTGCGCCCCGGCGCGAACGGGACCGTGATGTCGTGCCCGGCGTTCCTCGCGGCCTGCTCGACGGCCGCGCAGCCGCCCAGGACGATCAGGTCGGCCAGCGAGACCTTCGCTCCGCCGGGGTGCGAGCCGTCGAAGTCCTGTCGGATCCGTTCGAGGCCGCGCACCGTCTCGGCCACCTCGGGCAGGTCGTTGACCTCCCACTCCTTCTGCGGGGAGAGGCGGATCCGTGCCCCGTTCGCCCCGCCCCGCTTGTCCGTGCCGCGGAAACTGGCCGCCGACGCCCAAGCGGTGGTGACCAGCTGGGAGACGGACAGTCCCGAGGCGAGGATGCTGCGCTTGAGGGTGGCGACGTCCTCGTCCCCGACGAGCGGGTGATCGACCTCGGGGACGGGGTCCTGCCACAGCTGCGGCGCCGGGATCCACGGGCCGAGGTAGCGCGAGAGGGGGCCCATGTCGCGGTGCAACAGCTTGTACCACGCCTTGCCGAACGCGTCCGCGAGCTTCTGCGGGTCCTCGTGGAAGCTCTTCGAGATCGGCGCGTAGACCGGATCCAGCTTCAGGGAGAGGTCCGTCGTCAGCATCATGGGCGCGTGCCGCTTCGACGGATCATGAGCGTCGGGCACCGTGTCCTGCGCCGAGGGATCCGTCGGAGTCCACTGCTGCGCACCGGCCGGGCTCGTCGTCAGTTCCCACTCGTACCGGAACAGGTTGTCCAGGTAGCCGTTGTCCCACGTCGTCGGCGCGGAGGTCCATGCGCCCTCCAGGCCGCTGGTGAGCGCGTCGACGCCGCTGCCGGTGCCGTACGTGTTCCGCCACCCGAGACCCTGCTGTTCGACGGGACAGGCCTCGGGTTCCGGGCCGATGTACTCGGGATCGACCGCGCCGTGGCACTTTCCGAACGTGTGGCCGCCGACGATGAGAGCGACCGTCTCCTCGTCGTTCATGGCCATACGCGCGAACGTCTCGCGAATGTCCTTGGCGGCCGCGATCGGATCGGGGGTGCCGTTGGGCCCTTCGGGATTGACGTAGATCAGGCCCATCTGCACGGCACCGAAAGGACCGGTAAGGTCCCGGTCGCCGCTGTAGCGTTCGTCTCCGAGCCAGGTGTCCTCGGGACCCCAGAAGATCTCCTCGGGTTCCCAGATGTCCTCTCGGCCGAAGCCGAATCCGAACGTCTTGAATCCCATCGATTCCATGGCGCAGTTACCGGCGAAGACCAGGAGATCGGCCCACGAGATCTTCCGCCCGTATTTCTGCTTGACCGGCCAGAGCAGGCGACGTGCCTTGTCGAGACTGGCATTGTCCGGCCAGCTGTTGAGGGGGGCGAAGCGCTGTGCGCCGGAGCCGCCACCGCCTCGGCCGTCGGCGATGCGGTACGTCCCGGCGGCATGCCAGCTCATCCGGATGAAGAGCGGCCCGTAGTGTCCGTAGTCGGCCGGCCACCAGTCCTGCGACGTCGTCATCACCTCGATGACGTCGCGCTTCAGCGCGTCGACGTCGAGGGTCGCGAACTCCTCCGCGTAGTCGAAATCCGCGTCCATCGGATCGGATTGGGACGAGTGCTGGTGAAGAACCTGGAGGTCCAGTTGATCGGGCCACCAGTCCCGATTCGTCTTCGGCCGGGTCGGCGTGGGCGTGGGGGCGGGGATTACCGGGTTCTCGCTTTCGCTGCCGGACACGTCCGTCCTTCTTCCTGTCTCGGTGTTCTCGTCTGCCGTCTGCTTGCTCTGAACGCTGTACGACCGCGTCAGCGTCCGTATGGTCGCGCACCATGGACCGCACCGGCAGGGGAACACGCAGAGGTCCCCGCATAACGCGGTCAAATTCCCAGCGACGGTGGATTTTCTGATCATCGTGATAGGGCGGCGGGATTGTGAGCAGTGTTCCTCGTGCTTCTCTGTCGACGCCTATCGGTAAACTCCTGTCACCCCATCGAGCCCGACGGCGAGCACGTCCACCTCACCGCCGACGAGGTGCAGGCCCGCGCCGCACAGCGACTGCCCGAGATCTCCCGGGCGGCCGTCTACAACATCCTGGGCGAACTGGTCCTGCTCGGTGAGGTGCGGGAAGTCGCGGCCCAGGGCCGCGCGAAACGCTACGACCCCAACGCGCACCGCCCGCACGAGCACCTGGTGTGCTCGGGCTGCGGCACCGTCCGCGACGTCCATCCGACCGGCGATCCCCTGGGCTGCCTCCCGGAGGCGGAGCGCTTCGGCTTCACGGTGTACGAGGTCGAGCTCACCTACCGCGGGCTGTGCCCCCAGTGCCACGGCGTGCTGTCGACGGGCGGGATTCCCGGCGCGTGACTAGCGTGACCTGTGGGATCGATCCGCAGGAAAGGGGTGACCCCGTCATGGCTGGCAAGGGCATGGAGAAGGCGAAGGGCAAGCTGAAGGAAGCCGCCGGAAAGGTGACGGGCAACAAGCGCCTGGAGGCGGAAGGCAAGACGGACCAGATGAAGGGCAAGGTGCGGGAAGCGGTCGAGGCGGTCCGCGAGCGCGCCAAGGGCATCCGCGACTCCCTGGACCGCGACAAGTAGAGCGGGCGAGCAGGTCAGGCGTCGGTGCCGGCCGCCCCTGCCTCCGCATTAGGAGGCGGGGGCGGTGTCCGTGGGCCTAGCGGGTGGCGAGTCGCTCCAGGAGGGCGGCGCTGCGGGCCAGCAACTCGCGCTCCTCGTCCGTGAGTTCGGCCTCGATCGCCTGGGCGAGCCAGCCGGCCCTGCGGCCGCGTTCCGCTTCGAGTGCGGTCCTGCCCGCGTCCGACAGCTCGACCAGGGACTTGCGGCCGTCCGTGGGGTGCGCCCGGCGCGTGATCAGGTTCTGGTCCATGAGCAGGCCCACCGACCGGGCCATCGACTGGGGGCGTACGCGCTGATCGGCGGCGAGGTCGCTGGTGGTCATCGCGCCGTTGCGGTCGAGTGCGCCGAGCACGGCGGCCTGGCCCAGCGGGATGCGGTCCTCGTGCTTGACGCGTCGGGTGAGCTTGCCCATCGCGGTGCGCAGTTCAGCGGCGATGGCGGCGGCTTCCGAGGTGGGCATAGGGCACTTTACCCCGCTGGTCGGTATTGCCGTGCCGCTGACCTGCACAGCAATGCTGTACAGCAAAACTGAGCAGCATTGCTGTAGGGTTTGGGCTTGCCGGGCTCAGCGTCAGCGTCGTCGCAGCCGGGGCCACGGCACACGACAACGGGGAGGAACTCCCATGTCCGCAGAGGCAGTCGACACCATCGAAGCCGTCATCCAGTCCGTCACCGCCCGCCGGATCATCGACAGCCGGGGTAACCCCACGGTCGAGGTCGACGTCGTCCTGGCCGACGGATCCCTGGGGCGCGCGGCGGTCCCCTCCGGCGCCTCCACCGGCGCCCGCGAGGCCGTGGAGCTCCGCGACGGAGACTCCGGGCGCTGGCACGGCAAGGGCGTCGACCGTGCGGTGGCCCACGTCAATGGGGAGATCGCGGCGTCCGTGCGCGGCCGGGACGCGGCGGACCAGGCGGGTCTCGACGCCGCGCTGGTCGCCCTCGACGGCACCGCCACGAAGTCCCGGCTCGGCGCCAACGCGATCCTCGGTGTCTCCCTCGCCGCCGCCAAGGCCGCCGCGGCGGCCCACCGCCGGCCCCTCTATCGCCACCTCGGCGGCGCCGACGCCCACCTCCTGCCGCTCCCGATGATGAACATCGTCAACGGCGGCGCCCACGCCGACAATCCGCTGGACTTCCAGGAGTTCATGATCGCGCCCGTGGGCGCGGACACCTTCGCCGAAGCCGTCCGCATGGGCAGCGAGGTCCTCCACACCCTGCGCCGCGATCTGCTGGCCGCGGGGCACTCCACCGGCGTCGGCGACGAGGGCGGCTTCGCGCCCGCGCTGCGTACCGCCGAGGAGGCGCTCGACTTCGTGATGGCCGCCATCGAGCGCACCGGCTACCGCCCCGGCACCGACATCGGCCTGATCATGGACCCGGCGTCCTCCGAGTTCTTCCGCGACGGCGTCTACGACTACGCGGGCGAGGGAGTGCGCCGCACCCCCTCGGAGAATGTCGACTACCTGGTCAAGCTCATCGACTCCTACCCGATCCTCTCCGTCGAGGACCCGATGGCGGAGAGCGACTGGGACGGCTGGCGCGAGCTGACCGCCCGCGTGGGCGACCGGTGCCAGCTCACCGGCGACGACCTGTTCTGCACCAACGAGACGCTGCTGCGCGAAGGCATCGACACCGGTGCCGGCAACTCGATCCTGATCAAGGTCAACCAGATCGGCACCCTGACCGAGGCACTGGCCGCTGTCGCCACGGCCCACCAGGCCGGCTGGACGGCCGTCATGTCGCACCGCTCGGGCGAGACGGAGGACACGACCATCGCCGACCTGGCGGTGGCGACCGGCTGCGGCCAGATCAAGACCGGCTCGCTCTCCCGCTCCGACCGCACGGCGAAGTACAACCAACTGATCCGTATCGAAGAGGAGCTGGGCGCCTCGGCGCGCTTTGCGGGCCTCTCTGCCCTGCGCCGGGCGTGAACAGGGGGCGGGGGTAGAGGCCGCGCGGGCTCCAGGGGGCCGTGCCCTTCAGGGCGTGGCCCCTCGGTGCAGTCGAAGGGGACGGGGACGGCGTCGACGGTGACCGCTCCGCCGAGGGCCGCCGCGATGTCGTCGACGACCGGGTGGCGCCGGGCCTCCGTCTCGCCGTCGGAGAACGGCAGGTCCTCGGTGACGGCGTCGATCGCGCGGGGGAGTCGGTCCGACCGCCGGGCCCGCATCGAGGCGGACGGTTCGACGGCGGTCGGGTCGCTCAGCCCCGCAGTTCGGCGCGTGCCAGGAAGTGGCCTACGGCGCCCTCGTAGTAGGCCCTCGGCCGGTTGTCCCGTCGCGGCGAGAGCCACTCCTCCGCCCCGGGGCCGGTGCCTGCCAGTCAAGCAGCCCTCGCCCCGCCGGAGCGATTGGGCGCGGATACAGAAAACGGCCTCAGTTGTCGGGGCGGCTCTTGTGGATCATCCAAGAGGGCAACACGCCATCATGGGGAGCATGTGCGATCCGAGAAGCTCCTCTGGCCTCGCCGGTGTGCATCGGGGGAGGGGGTGAATTGCCGAAGGGGATGTGCATGTGGTCCGCGGCGCCGATGGTCCGCTCATATGCCCTTCATGGAAATCGACCCGAATGGTTATCAGGTGCTCGATTGTCGAGGGAGTCCCAGGTCAGCGGGCTAGCAGGCCTCAAAGGCAAGGTCCACGAGACCTTCATGGAATGAGCTGGGCGGTGGGGCACAAAAGGCTGGTGAATGCGACGCACGTTGCCGGCGGCGAATTCACCTCCGGTAGCGTCGATCGGGACGCAGGTCACAGAAGTGATGACTGTTCGTTTCGGCTTTGTGAGGCGTGTTCTCCATGACCCTGTCCATTCGTAACCAGCTCTCCGGTACCGTCACGGCCGTCACCACGGGCGAGGCCATGGCGTCCGTGAAGGTGCGCCTGGCCGGCGGCCAGGACATCACCGCCGCCATCACCGCCGACGCCGTCAAGGACCTGGGCCTGGCCGCGGGTTCCGCGGTCAAGGCGCTGGTGAAGTCCACCGAGGTCGCCCTCGCGACCGGTCCCGTCGAGGGCATCTCCATCCGCAACCAGCTCGCCGGATCCGTCACCGAGGTGTCGACCGGCGGCGCCATGGGGTCGGTGAAGGTCTCCGTGGAGGGCGGGGAGCTGACCGCCGCGATCACCAAGGAGGCCGTCGAGGACCTCGGTCTGAACGCCGGTACGTCCGTTGTCGCCCTGATCAAGTCGACCGAGATCTCCCTCGCCTCCGCCTGATCCTTCTGGAAGGCCGCCACATCCCCGGCGCACGGGCGAGGACGCCGAGAGCGGTGAGTGCCGGCCTCCGCCGGGTCACGGATCGGGCCGGCGCTCGCCGAACTGCCCTCCGCGCGCTGGGCGGTGGGGCCTGGTGGGCGGGAGGGCGTCGGCCGAGGGCGCTTCCGTGATCTGGCAGCCCTCACCGTCCGGTCGACCGCGGTCGACTACGGCTTCTGGAAGCCGGCGTCCTGGAGGATCTTCTGGCCCTCGGGCGACGACAGCCAGGCGACGAACGCGGCCGCGGCCTCGGGGTTCTCGGAGTCCTTCAGCGTGGCGGCCGGGTACTTCGCGATGGCGTTCTGCGCGTCGGGGATCTCGACCGCGTCGACCTTGTCGGCCGCGGAGGCGGCGTCGGTCTTGTAGACGAGACCGGCGTCGGCCTCGCCCAGCTCGACCTTGCTGAGCACGGCGCGGACGTTCGGCTCCTGCGAGACCGGCTTCACCGCGATCTTCTGGGCGTCCAGGACCTGCTTGCTGTACTTGCCCGCGGGCACCTCGGGGGCGGCGAGGACGACCTTGAGCTTGGTGTCGCCAAGGTCCGTCAGCTCGTCGACCTTGAAGGGGTTGCCCTCGCCCGTGGCGATGACGAGCCGGTTCTTCGCGATGATCGCCGGGGTGCCGGTGTCGGCCTCGACCTTGTCCATGCTCTTGGTGTCCGCGGTGACCAGGACGTCGGCGGGCGAGCCCTGCGACACCTGGGCGACGAGCTCCTGCGAGCCGGCGAACGAGAAGGTGATCTTCGTGCCCGGGTTGGCCCTCTCGTAGGCGGCACCCGCCGTCTTGAACACGTTGGTGAGGGACGCCGCCGCGAGGACGGTGAGGTTCACCTGGGGCGCGGCGCTCGTGGAGCCGGAGGGCGTGGACCCGGCGGTGTCCTTCTTGGTGTCGTCGTGGTTGCCGCAGGCGGCGAGGGGGACCAGCAGGGCCGCGGTGAGGGCGGCAGCGGCAGCACGACGTCTGGTGGGGGCGAGGGTGAAGGTCATGAGGGTCTGAGCTCCTTGGGGCGAGCGGAGAGTACGGGGGATGGCAGGCCGCGCCGACTGCCGAGATGTTGTGGTGCTGCGGTGCTGCGGTGCTGCGTGAGCGGTATCAGGTGCGATCGATGTGCACGCTGGTCGACTTCACGCGGGCGGTGGCCTGCATGCCGACTCCCAGTCCCGGCGCCTCCACGGCCTGACCCATGGAGGAGAACTGCATGTGCCACACCGTAGGGCGGACTGGATCTCATATGCAACAAAGCTGTGGGACTCTCCATTGCGAATGAGAGAGAGGCTGTAGGAATCGACGAGTGGCGCCGGATCCGTCACCCGACGCTCCGCGCCTTCCGGTCCAGGGCGAGCCAGACGCGGTCGCGGGTGACCGGCAGTTCGGTGAAGCGGATCCCGGTGGCGTCCCGCAGCGCGTTGGCGAAGGCGGGGGCGACGGGGTTGAAGGGGCTCTCGCTCATGGATTTGGCGCCGAGCGGGCCGATCGCGTCGCTGGTCTCCGTGAAGTGGACCTCGGTCCGGGGGACGTCCGCGTACTGCGGCAGCCGGTAGCGGCGGAACGCGGCCGTCGTGACCTCGCCGCGCTCGTCGATCCGGACCGTCTCGAAGAGGGTCGCGCCGAGGGCCTGGGCGACTCCGCCCTCGACCTGGCCGCGGCACTGCATCGGGTTCATGACCTTGCCCGCGTCGGCGGAGTGGACACTGCGCAGGATGCGGATCTCGCCGGTGCCGGGGTCGACGGCGATCCGGAACCACTGGGCGTTGAAGGCGACCGAGCGAGGCGAGCCGCCCCAGTGTCCGTCGGCCGCGAGCTCCTCCGCCGCACCGAGGGCGTGCCCCGCCTCGTACAGCTCCTTGAGGGTGACGAGCCGTCCCGCGCAGTCGACGGCCTCGGCGCCGAGCACGCACAGGTGCCGGGCCGTGCCGGTGTGGCGGGCAGCCAGGGTGCGCAGCCGTTCCGCGAGGGACGTCGCGGCGAGCAGGACGGCCTTGCCGGCGACGACGGTCCCGGCGGAGCCGAAGGCCCCCGTGTCGTGGCGTACGACGTCGGTGTCGGACTGGCGGATGGTGATGCGGTCCTCGGTGGTGTTCAGCGCGCCGGCGGTGATCTGTTTGTGGACGGTGGTGGTGCCGTTGCCGAACTCGGCGGTGCCGACGGCGATGTCGTACGTGCCGTCGTCGAGGAGCGAGACGCGGGCGTCGGCGTAGTGGCCGCCGGGCGGTCCGGTGGCGATCATGGCCATGCCGGTCCCCTGTCCGACGAGCCAGCCTTCGGGAGCGTCCGCCGCGCTGCGATCCTCCGCGATGGCCCGGCGGACGACCTCCAGGCACTGGTCGAGGCCGTACGAGGCGATGTGCAGGTCCTCCTCCTCGCCGATCGGGCTGTGCATGGCCTCGCCCGGGCCGATGATGTTCCTCTCGCGGAAGGCCAGGGGGTCCATGCCGAGACGGCGGGCCAGTTCGTCCATGACGGACTCGACGGCGAAGGTGACCTGGCCGAGGCCGTACCCCCGGAAGGCGCCGGCCGGGACGACGTTGGTGTACACGGAGTACGCGTCGACCTTCTTGTGCGGGGCGCGGTAGACGGCGAACGACTCGCCCACGCTGTGGAACATGACGGCCGGACCGTGATTCCCGTACGCCCCCGTATTGGACACGACCCGCATCTGGACGGCGGTGAGGGTTCCGTCGGCGCGTGCGCCTGCCTTGATCCCGATGGTGAACGGGTGCCGGGTGGTCGCTCCGTAGAACTGCTCGGCCCGTGTGTACTCCAGCTTCACCGGGCGGCGCAGCTTCAGCGCGGCGAGGGTCACGATGTCCTCGGTGAGCATCTCCTGCTTGCCGCCGAACCCGCCGCCCACCCGGCCGGCGACCACCCGCACCTCGTCCTCCGGCAGCTCGTACAGGGCACACAGGGCCCGCCGGGTCAGGAACGGCGTCTGGGTGGAGGAGCGGACGGTGAGGCGTTCGCCCGTGCCGTCCTCCTTGGGCTCGAAGTACGCCACACAGCCGTGGGTTTCGAGGCTGGCGTGCTGCACGCGCTGGGTGCGGAACGTCTCCTCGTACACGACGTCCGCCTCGGCGAAACCCGTCTCGATGTCACCGATCTCGCCGTGCACCTCGCCCGCCACGTTGTCGTCGACGCGCGCGATGCGGACCTCCGGGCCCTTGCCGGCGTGGATGACCGGTGCGCCCGGCCGCATCGCCTCCTCCGGGTCGGTGACGTACGGGAGTTGCTCGTACACCACCTCGACCCGCCGACAGCCCGCCTCGGCCGCCTGCTCGCTGTCGGCGACCACGGCGGCGACCCGCTGCCCGACGAAGCGGACGACGTCGTCCAGGACCCGGGTGTCGTCGGGGTCCTCGGTGGGGTGCTCGTGGCGTGCGCTGGAGTACAGCGTCCCGGGGGCGTCCTCATGGGTGAGGACGGCGTGCACACCCGGCACGCGCAGGGCGGTGGACGTGTCGATGGAGACGATCCGGGCGTGCGGGTGCGGCGAGCGCAGCAGCTTCATGTGGAGCAGGCCCGGGACCTCGACGTCGAAGGTGTAGCGGGCCCTGCCGGTGACGACGTCGGGACCGGCCGGGGCGCCGACGTTCCTGCCGACGGCCTTCCCCGCGCAGGGGCGCTCGGTGTGCTTCACACCCCGTACGGCGTCCTCGATCGCGCGGTAGCCGGTGCAGCGGCAGATGTTGCCCTTGAAGGCACGGGGCAGGTCGTCCAGCTTGCCGTCGTCGTGCGCGGTGCCCCGCTCGGCTTCGAGAGCGGCCGTCGTCATCAGGAACCCGGCCGTGCACATGCCGCACTGGTAGCCCTGTGCGTCGAGGAACTTCCGCTGTACGGGGTGCAGTTCGCCGTCAGGTGAGGCGAGGCCCTCGACGGTGGTGACGGCGCGGTCCTCGGCCCGCACGGCCGGATACAGACAGCTGTGGACCGGTTCGCCGTCGACGTGGACGGTGCAGGCGCCGCAGTCGCCCGCGTCGCACCCCTTCTTCACTCCGAACCAGCCACGCTCGCGCAGGTAGGTGCGCAGGCACTGGCCGGCGCGCGGCTCGTCCTCGAAACCACGGTCGTTGACACGGATGCGGAAGCTCATCGGGCGCCCTTCTCGAAGCTGAGGGTCAGTTCGCGGCGGACCTCTTCGGCGAGGCGGAAGCCCATGTGCCGCCGCCACTCGGGCAGTCCGTGGATGTCGTCGAACCAGTCCTCCTCGCTGACACTCGCCTCGACACCCCGTCGCAGCTGGTCAGGGTCGGGCGGCAGCGGGAACCAGAACCGGAACGGGCGTACGGTCGCGGCGCTGATCGTCACGGCCAGCGAGCCGTCCGCCGGATCGAGCGTCCCGATGACCAGCGCACCCGAGCGGCCGAGCCCGTACAGCGAGGCCTGCCGGAAGGCCGTACGGCACTCCAGTGCGCGACCGGGGAGCGTGACGGAGCGCAGCAGCTCGCCCTCCGCGAGGTCCTTGCGACCCGCGCCGGTGATGAAGTCGACCACCTTCACGTCCCGCAACGAGCCGTCCTGCGCCTGGAGGAGACAGCTGCCGTCGAGCGCGGCGGTCAGCGAGATCATCGGCCCCGCGGGCAAGCCGTTGCACAGGTTCCCGCCGAGGGTCGCCATGTTCCAGATCTTGAACGAGGCGAGGAATGCCCGGCAGCACTGCTCGAAGAGCGGCGCCGCCGGGGCATCGAGGGAACGTCTCCCGAAGCGCGACAGCTGGGCGATCGTGCAGGTCGCCGCGATCTCCAGCGAGCCGTCCGCGTGCCGGGTGAGCGGTTCCCATCCGGTCCCGCTCAGGTCGATCAGCCGGCGCAGGTGCGGCTGCGGCTCGGAGAACAGATACGTGCCTCCGCCCAGCCACGCGTCACCCGGCCGCCACGGCGCGCGGAGCCGGGCGTCCCTCACCTCCGTGACCGTGTTCAGATCCATCCCACGCCCCCATGTCCCTACGTCTTCCGACCGATGCCTTCAGGCCAGTGAAGCCCGGCGGAGGCGGGCGGCACGACTGGTCGCGACGCCGGAGAACCACCACCCCGGGACACTGCGGACTGGAGGATCAACCAGGACCTGCTTTCTGCCTGTGCCCGTGCATCTACGATGTCCCGACTCGCATTCGCCTCGTGAATGTGGGATGCGGGCTCGTCCCGTGAACGCGCTAGGAGCCCGCATGCACGTCGACCATCTCCTCCGACTCGACCGTCTCGACCTCTCGCTCGTCTGGGGCGACGAGGCGTTGCTCGGCCAGGAGATCCGCGGCGTGACGGCGACCGACCTGGAGGCTCCGGCGCGGTTTCTCCAGCCGGGGGAGGTCGTGCTGAGCGGACTCGTGTGGTGGAGCCCGGACGGCGGCTCGGACAAGGCCGACAGCTTCGTCTCCGCGTTGCGCGGTGCCGGGGCGGTGGCGCTCCTCGCCGGCGAGGAAACGCACGGCGCGGTGCCCGGCGAGCTGGCGGACGCCTGTCGGAGGCATCGGATCGCGCTGATCGCCGTACCGGCGCACACGAGCTTCCGGGCGATCACCGAAGCCGTGTACCTCCGGCAGTGGGGCGAGCTCAGCCGCCGTCCCGACGACCACTTCGCGCTGCCGGAGAACGTCCGCCTGGACCTCGACCGCGCCCTGGAAGCCGACGCGACGGCAGGCGAGTTGCTCGACAGGGCCTTCGGCCATCTCGGCACGCCTGCCTGCCACCTGCTGACCGGCAGCGGCCGGACGGTCGCCCGCACCACCGGCTCGACGGAGCTGGCCGCACCCCGGGCCGCGGAACTCCTGCGCGGTGCGCACGGCACGACGGTGCGGGTCGAGGCGGACGACACGGTCTTCGACGCCTGGCACCTCCATCTGCCCGAGCCGGGACGGGTGCCTCCGCGGGTCCTTCAGGAGATAGCCGAGCTCCTCGGCCGCCACCGGCGGCGTCAGGACCGTCACCGGGCGGCGCGCATCACGGCGGCCGCGGAGCTCATGGACGCCGTGGGGGCCCCGCGCGTCGATCCCCACCGATTGCACGGCGCACTGGCGTCCTGCGGTCTGGGTGAGGGAGCGGCGTACACCGTGGTCGTCGCGGACATGGGGCCGCACGGCGAGGCGGGCGCGGATGCCGTCGCCGCGCTCACGGAGGCGCTGCATCACCTGCCGTCCGTCTCCTTCGCCGTGGCCGGGGGCGCCGACGGCGTCGGAGGTGAGGCCATGGCGGTCGTGGCGCGGGAGGGAGCCGGGGGCGGAGCCGGGGTCGGGACCGGGACAGGGGTCGGAGCCGGGACCGAGGGCGGAGCCGCGATCGGGGGCGGTTTCGACGTCAGGAAGCGTCTGGGTGACGTATGGCCGTTGGTCCACGCCTGCCGCCCGGTCTCCACGCCGCGTGCCGGTGTGAGCGAGCCCGTCACATCCCCGTCGGGGTTGAACCGCGCGCTCTCCCAGGCGCGTTACGCGCTGTCGGCGGCCCGCACCGTGGCACCGTCGGTGGCGCGAGTCGCCGGCCTCGGCGACCTCGTCGGGCTTGAGATGTTGATGGCCGGCATCCCTGCCGACGTACGGGCCGTCTACCGGGAGACGGTCCTGGGTCCGCTGCTGGGCTCCGGGCGGGCTTCCCGCGCCATGCTCCTGGAGACGCTGGAGGTCTTCCTGGCGAAGGACTGCTCCTGGGCGAGGACCGCCGAGGCCCTGCACGTCCATGTGAACACGGTCCACTACCGCGTCGAGCGCATCGAGGCGCTCACCGGCCGGGACCTGTCCCGCCTCGACCACAAGACGGACCTGCGCGCGGCGCTGCTCTGCCGCTGACGGTCACGCCCCGGGGCGGGGTGGGGCGGGGTGGTCAGGGCACGTCGATGTGGACGCTCGTCGACTTCACCCGGGCGGTCACCGTGACGCCGACGTCGAGGCCCAGCTCTTCGACGGCCTCGCGCGTCACGAGGGACACCAGCCGATGCGGACCGGACTGGACCTCCACCTGCGCGGCCACGTCGTCGACGCGTACGGCTGTCACGATCCCCACGAACGAGTTCCGGACGGACGTCGGCACGTCGTCCTCCGGAACGGCGTGCAGTCCCGCACCCCGCTCCTTCGCGAAGCGTGCCAGGGCCGCACCCTCGATGACCCGTTTACCGGCCCCGTCGCGCTCCATGCCCAGCTTGCCGCCGTCCGCCCACCGGCGAACGGTCTCCGAACTCACTCCGAGCAGCCGAGCTGCCTGCCCAATGCTGTACGACGACACCCCCGCACTCTAGGTCATGCACACACGCGTTCGCGTTGCCGCGCGGCTCGGAAACCGCCTGGCTGCCGGCCTTGTGGTCCCGGTATCGTCCGGACTTCCGACCCTCCGTACCAGCGGTCCACGTTCAGAGAGAGCGACGCGCATGACCACCAGCCGGCGAGCAACGACGACCCTGTGGCGTCCGACCGGACCCAAGGAGCTGGACCTGGTGCGCGAGCTGAAGTGGCGCGCCTGGCCGCCACGGCTGCCCGAGCAGCCGATCTTCTACCCGGTCCTCGACGAGGACTACGCGATCAGGATCGCGCGGGACTGGAACGTGAAGCACGACGGCGCCGGTTTCGTCACCCGCTTCGAGGTCGATTCGGAGTTCCTGAGCCGGTATCCCGTCCAGCAGGCGGGCGGGCGGACGATTCTCGAGCTGTGGGTTCCGGCCGAGGAGCTGGACGACTTCAACGCCCACATGGTCGGCGAGATCCAGGTCGTCCACGAGTTCCGCTGAGGCCGAGTTTCCGGTAACTGCGCGGCGACCGGGTCAGAGGCCGACGATCGCCCAGTCCTGGCCGGCCGAACCGTCGGCCGGCGTCTGGACGATTCTGCTCCAGGAGCGGGTACAGCATCCAGTCGGCGCCGCCGGTCCAGCACTGGCCCGGGAAGTCGCCGCCGTTGAAGTGGAGCATGTGGCCGTACTCGCCGTCGGTACGGGAGGGGGCGAGGAGGCCTCGCGCTCCGTAGAGGTTGGTGGCGTTCCTGCGCCAGTCGTCGAGCTGTCCCAGGACGAGGTCGAAGTACCCCTGCATGGCGTCGCCGTGACTCAGGATGGTGCCACCGGCCACCTGAAGGTTGATGTTGGCGTCGGTGGTGAAGTCGTCGGCCCAGGCGCCGTTCCAGCTGCCGGCCCAGAGTCCGGTGAGGCGTGGGGGCAGGACGCCGCTGGAGCAGACGAAGAGGTACCGTCCCGAGTCGTACATCCGCTCCAGGAGCGCGAGGTCGACGACCGACCGGTCGTCGTTCTGCCGCGCGGTCAACTCGGACGTGGAGAGTTGCCGGTCGGTGGCGGAGACACCGAGATCCAGGCTCGAACCGTCGAACATGGCCTGGTGCAGCGGCGCGTGCCGCCCGAGCAGCGTGGCGTAGTCGGCGGGAGCGCGGCCAGGGCGGCCTGCAAGGGCTTGGCGTTCCAGTCACCCGCGTTCTCGTACCGGCCCAGCTTGGTCAGCAGCAGGACCTTGGTCGCTCGGGAGACGACCAGCGTCGTCCCCCCGGCCGACGACACCGCCGCCTTGGTGCCGGTGACCACGACCCGGGTGACGCCCTCGTAGCCGTACGCCCCCTGGCCGGAGGGGTACGTGGCGCGGACGTGGAGCTGGCCCGTGCCGTTCGCGGCCGTCGCGACCGTGGAGAACCCGACGTCGGAGGGTACGCCTTCGAGCGCGGTGTCGACCGTGATCGTCGTGTCGACGGTCCGGACGCCGGCGGGGAGCAGCTCGTGGACGACGACCTTGTCGGCGCGGGAGACGAAGGCCCGTCGCTTCCAGACGCCGGCACTGTCGGTCCAGCTGTGGGCGACCTCGCCGGTACGGAAGTCGGTCGTCCTGGCGTAGCCGTCGGCGGTGGTCGCGCCGGGCGTGCTCAGCACCAGTTCGTACCCGGGGTGGAAGGTCTGGGTCCAGCGCAGGGACCAGCCTTCCGCGAAGGTCCCCGCGGCGCCCCAGTAGTCGCCGGCCAGAGCCCTGTCCCGCACCGACTCCAGACGGTCGGCGAGCACGGGCGGGAGCACGTCGCGGGTGCCGTTCGGCAGGACGAAGCGGTGGTGGTCGAGAACGATCCTCTCCAGCTGCGGCGTTCCGTGGAACACCGCACCGTACTCGCCGTTGCCGCCGACGAAGCCGTCGGTCCACGCCGACGCCGGAGCGGTGTCGTGGATGCCCCACTGCGGGAGCGCGACCTGGGACGGGACGGCGGCCTCGGCCCTCGTCGGGAGGAGGCCGCCGGGGAGCACGACCGCGCCTGCCGCGGTGAGCGCGGCGGCGGCCAGGAAGCCCCTGCGGTCGAGGGAGGTATCGCGGGAGACGTCGTGGGAGGCGTCGCGGGAGGGCATTGCATGGCTCCTTCATCAGGAGGAGAGGGGGGAGGGGGAAGACGGCTTGCCGGGGTGGCTGGTGGGCGGCGGCGAGTCACGCGGCGTCCCCTCCGGCGTTGCTCGTGCGCAATGTGAACGTAAACATTCAGCCCCGGGTCAGTGCAGCACGCGCCGCGACAGCGCGTCAATATCAGTGCGGATCCCTTGAGGCTCGGGGGAATTCCCTGTCGGTCCGCTTCCGCGATGCGTGCCGGCGCCTCGTGGGCGGGGGTCGGGCGAGGGCTGGGTGAGGACCGGGCGGGGACTGGGTGGGGACTGGGTGGGTGTTGAGCGGGGGGTGATGGAGGCTTGCCAGGTATGGCGTGTTTACGCAAACATAGCCGCATCAGGATCTTCCCGTTCCGCGACAGCGCACCTCACCCCAGCACAGGAGCATCCGTCCATGCCTCTTCTCCAGATCGACGAGGGCGGCTTCACCCTCGATGGCGAACCGTTTCGGCTCCTGTCCGGCGGTCTCCACTACTTCCGCGTGCACCCCGACCAGTGGGCGGACCGACTCCGCAAGGCCCGGCTCATGGGGCTCAACACCGTCGAGACGTACGTTCCCTGGAACCTCCACCAGCCGCGGCCCGACCGCTTCACGCTGGACGGCGGCCTCGACCTGCCCCGGTTCCTCGACCTCGCCGCCGCCGAGGGCCTGTACGTCCTCCTCCGCCCCGGCCCGTACATCTGCGCCGAATGGGAGGGCGGCGGCATCCCTTCCTGGCTGCTCGCCGAGCCGGACATACGTCTGCGCTCCCGCGACCCCCGGTTCCTCGCCGCGGTCGACGACTACTTCGACCGCCTCCTCACCCCGCTCCGGCCCTACCTGGCCTCCCAGGGCGGCCCCGTCCTCGCCGTCCAGGTCGAGAACGAGTACGGGGCCTATGGCGACGACACCGCCTACCTGGAGCACCTCGCCGGAACCCTGCGCCGCTGTGGCGTCGACGTCCCCCTCTTCACCTGCGACCAGCCCGCCGACCTGGAGCGCGGCGCCCTGCCCGGCGTCCTCGCCACGGCGAACTTCGGCAGCCGTTCCGCTGAGCACCTGGCCGACCTCCGCGCCCGGCGCCCCGAAGGTCCCCTGATGACCACGGAGTTCTGGATCGGCTGGTTCGACCGCTGGGGCGCGCACCACGTGGTCCGCGACCCCGGCCAGGCGGCCCGCGAGCTCGACGAACTCCTCGCCACCGGCGCGTCGGTGAACTTCTACATGTTCCACGGCGGCACCAACTTCGGCTTCACCAACGGCGCCAACGACAAGCACACCTACCGGCCCACCGTCACCTCCTACGACTACGACGCACCCCTCGACGAAGCCGGCGACCCGACGCCGAAGTACGCCGCCTTCCGCGACGTGATCGCCAAGTACGCCACCGTGCCGGACGCCCCCGTCCCGCCGCCCGGCCCCAAGCTCGCCCCGCTGAGCGTGCCCCTGACCGAGACCGCCGGCCTGCTGGCCCACGCCGCGGCCCTCGGGAACGCCGTCGAGGCGCGCCGGCCCCTCACCATGGAGGAGCTGGAGCAGGACTTCGGCTTCGTCCTGTACGAGACGATCCTGCCGCTCACGGGCCCGGCCCTCCTGGAGGTCGAGCACGTCCGCGACCGGGCCCAGGTGTTCGTCGACGGCCGCCCCGTGGGCGTCCTGGAGCGGGAGAACCACGAGCACGCCCTCGCCTTCACGGTGCCCAGGGCCGGCAGCACGCTCACCGTCCTCGTCGAGAACCAGGGCCGGGTGAACTACGGCCAGGGCATCCACGACCGCAAGGGCCTCCTCGGGAAGGTCCTGCTGGACGGCACGGAGCTCGCGGGCTGGACGAGCCGCCCGCTCCCGCTCACCGACCCGCAGGACGTCCCCTTCGCGCCTGCCGCCGCGACGGTCGTCGGACCGGCCTTCCACCGCGGCACCTTCGAGGTGACCGACCCCGCCGACGCCTTCCTGCACCTCGACGGCTGGACCAAGGGAAACGCCTGGGTCAACGGCTTCGCACTCGGCCGCTACTGGTCCCGCGGCCCGCAGCGCTCCTTGTACGTGCCGGCGCCGGTGCTCCGCTCCGGTACGAACGAGGTCGTCGTCCTGGAGCTCCACGCGGCGCACCGGGCCCGTACGGTCCACTTCCGCGACGCGGCCGACCTCGGGCCCACCGAGGAGTAGCCACGGAGGGCGGCGCGAGAAGAGCCGGGCTCCGACCTTTCGGTGGGAGCCCGGCTCGTGCGTCGGTGGCCCGGCTCCTCCGTCCGAGCCCGGCTCCTCGCGTGTCAGCTCAGCTGCTGTGCGGCGGTGCCGTCGCAGGTCCGCTGTTCCACGACCGTGCCGTCCGCCGTGGAGGCGCCGCTCACCGCCAGGCACTTGGCGCTGTGCCGGGCCGTCAGGGTGAGGTGTCCGTCGCCGGTGCTCCGGACCGCCCACTCCTGGTTGCGGCCTCCGTTGCAGGCGTACTGGAAGACGTCGGCGCCGTCGGCCGTGGACAGACCGCTCACGTCGAGACACTTGCCGCTGTGCCGGGCGACGACGTTCACGTATCCGCCGCCGGTGGAGCGGAGCGACCACTGCTGGTTGGGCCCGGCGTTGCAGCCGTACTGGACGACGGACGCGCCGTCCTCCGAGCCGGCACCGCTGACGTCGAGGCACTTGGCGCTGTGCCGGAAGGACAGCGTCCGCCAGACGTCCGGTGCGGCGCCCGGGAAGGTCCAGGACTGGTTGGCGCCGGTCGTCGGCTGGTGGATTCCGACGGGTGCCCCGTCGGCGGTCGAGGCGCCCGTGACGTCCAGGAGCTTGCCGCCGGCCGCGTTGATCAGGGTGCTGTGGCCGTCGCCCGTGGTCGAGCGGATCCACTGCTGCGCGGTGGACGATCCGGGCGACGCGAAGGTCAGCGCGCCGTCGGAGACGGAGAGCGCCTTGCCGGTCTTGGCGTTGGTGATCCGAAAGGCGGCGGTGCTTCCCCAGTCGGCGGCGGACAGCCTGGTGAAGGTCCACTGCTGCGCGCTGTCCGCCGGGGCCGAGGTGCGTTGGACGACGGTGCTCTTGCCGCCCACGGTGGCCACGGCGAGCGCCTTGCCGCTGTTGTCGTTGAGCAGCAGGCGCGGTGTGCCGGTGGGCGCGGTGGTCGTCGCCGGGTTCACGCCGGTGACGGTGGGCAGGACGAACGTGGTGACGGAGCCGGGGCCGACGGTGGCCTTGAGCGTCCGGCCGCTCACGGCCGCGTCGCCGTCACGCTGGAGGTTCTTCGTCGCGTCGGTCGTCCACCGCTCGACGGGTCCTGCCGCGGCCGTCTGGAAGCCGTCGAGGTTGAGCGTGACTTCACGCTCTTCGCCGGTCGGGTTGGTGTGGACGACGACCACGCCGTTCCCGCCCGGCCGCACCGCCGCCAGTGTGTGCGGGTCGTCGGTGTCGACGATGCGCGCGCCGGGGCGGACGAAGCGGCTGTAGTTCGCCATCGCCCAGTACTTCTTGTTCTTGCGCAGGGGCTCGGTCGCGGCGTCGTCTGGGGTGAAGTCGGTCTGGATCAGGCCCCAGTTGGAGTTCTCGCGGCCCGGCGTCATGTTCTCGTAGTCTTCGACGGCCTGCCAGAGCACCCAGGCGCTCGGCTCCAGCTCACGTATGTCGTCGTTGATGCGCTGGGCGAGGTCGAGCGCGGGGCTCATGGAGGTGAAGCTCTGGGGGACGCTGCCGCCGAGATCGACCTCGGACATCCAGAGGGGCGTGGTCTCGCCCTTGGCGATGTCCCGGACGCCGGTGCGGCCGTTCGTCCCGTACGTGTGCGTGTTGAGCCGGCCCACCGCGTCCCGGACGGCGGGGGCGTACGCCTCCCAGTCGGAGCGGAACTTCCCCGGGTTCGTCTCGTCCATCCCGGCGATCGGCGTCGTCACGCCCTTCGCGTCGAGCGCGGCGCGCATGGTCGTGATCATGCGTGCCTGGGAGGCCAGGTCCCAGTGCGAGCCCTCCTGGCGGCCGCCCGCGTGCCAGTAGTCCGTGTCCGGTTCGTTGATCGGCGAGAGGGAGTCGAAGGTGACGCCCGTGGCGGACTGGGCCCGCTGGAGCGCGCCGGTGAGATAGGCGGCGAACCGGTCGTACTGGTCGGAGCGGAGGTTGTCCTGCCAGCCGTTGACCGCGCCCGAGACCAGGCCGCTGTTGGTCATGAAGTACGGCGCCGAGTTGGAGAAGGCCTCGAAGGTGGTGGCTCCGCGCGCCTTGGCGGCGGTGAGCCACCAGCGCTGGTTGGCGTCGGCACCGGGGTTCCAGTGGTCGGCGCGGTTCGGGTCCCACCAGTCGGGGGCCTCCGCGCCGGGCCGGTTCCAGTAGCCGGGTACGGCCGCGCCGGCCCGCATGTAGGGCGCGGTCTCGGGGCTGTCGCCGCCGCCGATGTTGTAGCGGGCGATCGTGAATCCCAGGCCGTCGGCGCCGTAGAGGGCGTCCGCGAGCGCGTCGCGCTGGGCATCCGGCCATCCGCCGGTGACGTTGGCGAACCAGGCGAGCGCGGTGCCCCACCCCTGGAAGGCCGGGTGCTGGTAGCCGGGGTCGAGCCGTACGGTCAGGGCCGCGGGGGTCTCCGCGGCGTTCGCCGGCATCGAGCCGGGCCCCACCGCGCTGAAGGCCGTGGCGACGAGGGCCGTGGCGGCGCCGAGGGCGGCCAGGCGCGTGGTGGGCCGAGGGCGGCGGAGTGACGCCGTTCGGTGGCGGGTGGGGAACACGACCTGCTCCTTCGAGAGGGGGAGAGGGGGGGGAGAAGGGGGAGATGAGGGGCGGTGACGCGGGGCGGCCGGGGACGGTGGCCGCCCCGCGTCGGTCTCACGGCGTACGCGCTGGTCTCATGGCGTACGCGTCGGTCTCATGGCGTTACGCGGCGGTCTCACGGCGTACGCGGCGGTCAGGCCGCCGAGCGCCGCCACTTCTGGTTGTCGCCCGTGTTGCAGGTCCACTGCGCGAGGGCGGCTCCGTCGGCGCCCGACCAGTTCGACACGTCGAGGCACTTGCCGCTGTGGCGGGCGACGAGTTCGACGTACCCGGCGACGTCCGTCGTCCGGACCTTCCACTGCTGGGAGGCCGAGCCGTTGCAGGTGTTCTGTACGGCGAGCGCGCCGTCCGCGGCCGAGGCCCCGGCGATGTCGAGGCACTTACCGCTGTTCCGGGCCATGATCTGGACGTATCCGGTGCCCAGCTTCTTGATCCAGAAGTGCTGGTTCACACCGTTTCCGCAGCCCCACTGGACGAGTCGGACTCCGTCGGCCGAGTCGAAGTTCGCCACGTCGGCGCACTTGCCGCTGCTGCGGGCGGCCAGCGACTCCCAGGGCACGTTCATGCCGCTGACGGTCCCCGCCGCGGTGTCGACGGTGATCTGAGGCGAGTAGTCCATGGTCATGGTGGTGCTGGTGGGGAAGGTGAGCGGCAGCCACACGTACTGGGAGTCGTTGACCATCCCGCCCATGGAGTTGCCCCAGCGGTCTCCCATGTAGAGGTAGCTCGTGCCCTTCGTGCCCTGGACCGGCAGGACGTAGGCGGTCTGGCTGCGGAAGGTCGTCCCGTCCCCGACGTCCTTCAGGTCGCTCCAGGAGCCGGTGACGCTGGTGGCGGTGGCGTACTTCTGCTGGTTGGGGGCCCAGCCGGTGGCGCCGGAGGTCAGGAGGAAGTAGACATCGCCCCGCTTGAACATGGCGGGTGCCTCGCGCCAGTTGCCCGCCCACAGCCGCTGGACCTGCGACTCCACGGCCGTGTAGTCCGCGGTCAGCCGGTAGACGTGCAGGTCGGCGTTCTCGTTGGCGGCGGAGATCATGTAGCCGGTGCCGTCGGTGTCGACGAAGGTCGTGATGTCCCGGGACATGTGGCCCAGGGGGCGGAAGCTGCCGCGCCAGGTGTAGTCGCCGTCCACCGTGGACGAGACGGCGACGGCGGCGCGCGCCTCCCCGTAGTCCGAGCCGTTCTCCTTGTGCATCCACATGACGAACTGCTGCGTGGAGCTGTTGTAGACGACCTTGGGACGCTCGATGTTGGCCCAGTCGAGCTCCGGATCGGACGCCTCGGTCAGGACGTGGTTGCGGAACTCCCAGTTCTTCAGGTCGGTGGAGCGGTAGGCGGAGACGTAGCGGAAGGTGTTGTCCGTGTTCCGGTTCTCGCCGAACCAGTAGTAGAACTGGCCGACCTTGAGCACGCCGCCGCCATGGGCGTGCACGGGGTTGCCGGCCGGATCGGTGAACTGGGTGCCGTTCGAGAGGGACATCGGGGCGGCGTGGGCGGTGCCCGCGGCGGTGACCAGGGACAGGAGGAGGGCGCACAGGAATGCCGCCGTCCCGGAGATCGTGAGTCGCATGGCGCGATACCTCGTGGTGTTGCGTCGGACCGGGCGCTCCGCGCGGAGAGTGCGGCGGACGACCGCGCCGGAAGGGGTCCGGAGCGGTGCGGCGCCTGGAGGGGGACACCGGTCGTTCAGACCGTGTGGAACACCGCGACCTACGCAATGTTTTCGTAAACACGGTGTAGCCGGAAGTTTCGGAGGAGCCCGGGAGCCTGTCAAGGATTCGGACGAAAGAGATCAGGGTTTTGACCCCGGGACCCTGTTTGCGTCAACATGGCTTGATGGGGCGCGTCGGCATGCGTCCTTGAGGCCCCCGGGGAAGGAACGGTCGATCGTGGCGGACAAGGCAACGAGAACGCCCCGCTCGCGCCCGCCCCGCAAGTGGCCCTCCATGGCGGAGGTCGCGGCGCGAGCCGGCGTCTCCTCGCAGACGGTCTCGCGCGTGGCCAACAACCACGACAACGTCGACGAGACGACGCGGGCGAAGGTGCTGGCCGCGATGCAGGAGCTCGGCTACCGCCCCAACGCGGCGGCGCGCGCCCTGGTCACCGGCAAGTTCGGCGCGATCGGCGTGGTCAGCTTCGACGTGGGCGCGCACGGCAACGCCCGTACGCTCGGAGCCATCGCGGACGCGGCGCGTGAGGCGGGCTTCTCGGTCAACTTCATGGGCATCCGGGCGCAGACCGAAGCCGCCGTACGGCAGGCCTTCCGGCACCTCATGCTCCAGTCGGTCGACGGCATCGTGCTGGTCGAGTCGCAGATGCTCGACACGCCGTCGCTGCACCTGCCGCCCACCATGCCGGTGGTGGTCGCCGACGGCGACACGGGGCACGAGTACCCGAACGTCGACTTCGACCAGGCCCGCGGCACCCAGAGCGTGGTCGGCCACCTGCTGGAACTCGGCCACAAGACCGTCTACCACGTCAGCGGCCCGCGGGACTCCTTCGCCGCCCGGCGGCGCGCCGAAGCGTGGGAGCGCACCCTCGTCACCGCCGGCGCGCCGGTACGCCCGACGCTGTACGGGGACTGGACCGCAGAGTCCGGCTACCTGGCGGGGCGGACGCTCGCGCAGATCCCCGACGCCACGGCGGTCTTCGCGGCGAACGACCAGATGGCGCTGGGGGTCCTGCGTGCCATGCACGAGGCGGGGCGGTCCGTGCCGGGCGAGATCAGCGTGGCGGGCTTCGACGACGTTCCCGAGGCTCCCTTCTTCGAGCCGCCGCTGACCACGGTCCACCAGGACTTCGACGTCGTGGGCCGGCACTGTGTGACCCTGCTGCTCGAACAGATCGAACGCCGAGGCGGCGGCCCCCGGCGACTCGCCGTGGAGCCCACCCTCGTGGTCCGGGGCAGCACGGCACCTCCGCCCGCCTGACGGACCCCGGCGGCGCCGGGAGGCGGGTGACGTGTTGATGGTCGCTCCGAATCCGGCATAGCCTCACGGAATGGTGCAGAGCAAGGCGAGTGACGTCGACGGCTACCTGGCCGAGGTCCCTGAGGGACGCAGGGACGCGCTGACCAGAATGCGGCGGCTGTGCCGAGAGGAGCTGGTGGGCTTCGGCGAGGTCATGGCGTACGGGATGCCCGCATACGAGCGGGACGGCGCCTGCGAGATCGCGTTTGCCAGCCAGAAGCAGTACATCTCCTTCTATCTCATGCGCAGTGACGTTCGTGAGGCGTTCGAGGAACGGCTGGCCGGTCACGACATGGGCAAGGGCTGTCTGCGGTTCCGCACGCCGGAGAGCGTCGACTTCGGCCTGCTGCGGGAGCTCCTCAAGGCCACCGCGGCCCGGCCCGGCGCGATCTGCTGACGCCGCCGGGCCGGGGAGTGCCGTCCCCGCCCGTTCCGACCTGCGGTCCTTCCTCGCGCCTTCGCGGGGTCGCCAGGTGCCGCGCGGCCGCCTCGACGGCATGAATCCGCGGCCTGTCGGCGCTCGGCAGCCGAATTCCGCCTGATCGCTACGTCCTTGTGCTTGACGCCCATCTGAGGGTGGTGCAAACATCAGGCCATCGATGATTACGTAAACATCGACTCATCGGCTCAGTCTTCTTCCAGCCTTCCGGCCCGGAGATTCTGCTTCCCCGCTCCGTTCCCGACCGGTCGGTCACCGACGCAAGGAACCACCATGACGCTCCTGTCGACGTCAGCACAGGCGGCCCCGCCGCCCCGCCGCCGAGCCCGCTCCCGCCTCCGCAAGGAGGCCTTGGTCGGATGGGGCTTCGTCGGCCCGTTCGTCGCGGTCTTCGGCCTGGTGTTCCTCGCGCCGATCGGATACGCCCTGTACCTGAGCCTCTTCAAGGACCGGCTCATCGGCGGCACCTCCTTCGTCGGACTCGACGCCTACGGCGAGGCGCTCACCGATCCGCGCTTCTGGGACGGACTTGCCCGGGTGGGCCTGTTCCTCCTGATCCAGGTGCCGGTCATGCTCGGCATCGCGCTGCTCGTCGCCCTCGCGATCGACAGCGGCCGGCTCTACGGCAAGAGCTTCTTCCGGGTGGCGGTCTTCCTGCCGTACGCGGTCCCCGCCGTCGTCGCCAGCCTCATCTGGGGCTTCATGTACGGCACGCGGTTCGGCCTCGTCGGCAACATCAACGACGCATTCGGGATCACGCTGCCCGACCCGCTCTCGCCTTCGCTGGTCCTCGCGTCCATCGGCAACATCGTGACCTGGGAGTTCGTCGGCTACAACATGCTGATCTTCTACTCGGCGCTCAAGGTCGTGCCCCGCTCGCTCTACGAGGCGGCGGCGATCGACGGTGCGGGGGAGTGGCGCGTCGTGACCTCGGTCAAGCTGCCGGCGATCCGCAGCGCGCTCGTCATCGCCACGATCTTCTCGATCATCGGCAGCTTCCAGCTGTTCAACGAGCCGAGCATCCTCCAGAAGCTCGCCCCGAACGCGATCACCAGTGACTTCACCCCGAACCTCTACACCTACTCGCTGTCCTTCGCGGGCCAGCAGCACAACTACGCGGCGACCGTGGCGATCGTGATGGGCGTGATCACCGCGATCATCGCCTACGCGGTCCAGCTGCGCGGCATGCGGAAGGGCTGAGCCGATGAACACCTCCCTCGCGACGACGGCGTCCACCACGGCGTCCACCTCGGCCTCCGACACGGGCTCCGGCACGGCGTCCACTACGGGCTCCGCCGACGGCTCCGCCTCGGCCGCACCGGCGGCCGGGCGCCGGAAGCGGCGGATGCCGCGCACCCCGCTCAACCCCCGGCCCAGCATCCCGCTGACCGCCGTCACCGGCCTGGTCCTCGTCTACACCCTGCTCCCTCTCGCGTGGCTCCTCATCAACGCCACCAAGGACCAGAACGGACTGCTCGACTCCTTCGGCCTCTGGTTCGCCGACGACACGCACCTCTGGGACAACATCACCCGCACCCTCACGTACGACGACGGCGTCTTCGTCCGCTGGCTGCTCAACACCCTGCTGTACGTCGCCGCCGGCGCGGGCGGCGCCACCGTCCTCGCCGTCCTCGGCGGGTACGCCCTCGCCAAGTACCAGTTCCCGGGCCGCCGGGCGGTCTTCGCGGTGGTCCTCGGGGCCGTGGCCGTGCCCGGCACCGCGCTCGCCGTCCCCACCTTCCTGATGTTCAGCAACATGGGCTTGACCAACACCCCCTGGGCGGTGATCATCCCGTCCCTGATCTCGCCCTTCGGGCTCTACCTGATGTGGGTCTTCGCCGCCGAGGCGGTCCCCGCCGAGCTCCTGGAGGCCGCACGCATCGACGGCTCGGGCGAGCTGCGCACCTTCTTCACGATCGCGCTGCCGCTGCTGATGCCGGGCACCGTCACGGTGCTGCTGTTCTCGATGGTCGCGACCTGGAACAACTACTTCCTGCCGCTGATCATGATCAAGGACCCCGACTGGTACCCGCTGACGCTCGGCCTCAACGCCTGGAACGCCCAGGCCCAGACGGCCGGCGGCGAGGCCGTCTTCGACCTCATCATCACCGGCTCCCTGCTGACGATCGTTCCGATCGTCGCGATCTTCCTGCTGCTCCAGCGGTTCTGGCAGTCAGGCCTGGCCGCCGGCAGCGTCAAGGAATGACGGCTCCGCCCCCTCCCGCACTCCCGGCACCGCCCTCCGCACACCTCTCGCCCCGCCCCGCACCCTCCCGCCCCGCATGCCCGCACCACCGACCAGGAGCACACCCCATGAGCACTCGCACCACCCGCAGACTCCTCGCCGCGCTCGCCGCCATCTCCGCCCTCGCCCTCACCACAACGGCCTGCGGCTCCGACGCCTCGGACGGCGGTGGCGCCGGCGGCGGCCCGAAGGACGTCAAGGCAGCCCTGGAGAAGGGCGGCAAGGTGACGGTGTGGGCCTGGGAACCCACGCTCAAGAAGGTCGCCGAGGACTTCGAGAAGAAGTACCCCAAGGTCGACATCGAGCTGGTCAACGCCGGTACCGGCGACAAGCAGTACACCGCCCTGCAGAACGCGATAGCCGCCGGCTCCGGCGCCCCCGACGTGGCGCAGATCGAGTACTACGCCCTCGGTCAGTTCACGATCGGCAAGTCCGTCGAGGACCTTTCCCCCTACGGCGCCAAGCGGTACGGCACGAGCTTCACGCCCGGCCCGTGGAACGCGGTCTCCGACGACAAGGCCATCCACGCGCTGCCCATGGACTCCGGTCCGATGGCGTTCTTCTACAACAAGAAGGTCTTCGACAAGCACGGCATCAAGGTGCCGACCACCTGGGACGCGTACGTGGAGGCGGCCCGCGCCCTCCACAAGGCCGACCCGAAGATCTTCATCACCAACGACACGGGCGACGCCGGCGCCACCACCAGTCTCATCTGGCAGGCCGGTGGCCGCCCGTACAAGACGGACGGCACCGACGTCACCGTGAACTTCGGCGACGAGGGCACCGCGACGTACACCGCGACCTGGCAGAAGCTCCTCGACGAGAAGCTCGTCGCGCCGATCAGCTCCTGGAGCGACGCCTGGTACAAGGGCCTGGCCGACGGCTCCATCGCCACCCTCTCCATCGGTGCCTGGATGCCGGCCAACCTCACGTCCGGCGTCGCCTCCGCCTCCGGCGACTGGAGGGTCGCCCCGCTCCCGCAGTGGACGGAGGGCGCCAAGGCGAGCGCGGAGAACGGCGGCAGCTCGCTCGCCATGCCGAAGGCCGCCAAGAACAAGGAACTCGCCTACGCCTTCACGGAGTTCGCGACCACGGGAGCCGGCGCGAGCGCCCGTGTCGCCGCGGGCGCCTTCCCGGCCACCCGGGCCGACCTGGAGTCGAAGGAGTTCCTCGACGCCCCGTTCCCGTACTTCGGCGGCCAGAAGGCCAACCGGATCTTCGCCGAGTCCGCCCGCAACGTCGGCGCCGACTGGAACTACCTGCCCTACCAGGTGTACGCGAACTCGATCTTCAATGACACCGTCGGCAAGGCCTACGTCTCCCCGACCAAGCTCTCCGACGGCCTGAAGGCCTGGCAGGACGCGAGCGTCACGTACGGAAAGGACCAGGGCTTCGCCGTCAACAAGTAGGCGCGTTCATGGCTCCGGTCTCCCCGGGAGGGGCGGCCGGAGCCAGTCGGGTGGGCTCAGTGGTGTTTCCTGTTTGATTTTTCGGGAAAGAATGTCATGAGCATGCCAGTGCGTCAACTCTCCCATTCCCTTGGGGTGTTGAGAAATCCAGGCGGTGAATTACGGACTCGTCTCGGGCTTGTCGGAACCCTTGACGGCTCGGGTGTTGCGTTGTGTCATGGAGCTGAGCGTTTGAATTTGTTTGAGTTCGAGGGTTTGTGATGCTCTGGTGAGGCGCCCCGCGCCTCCCGGCCCGCTCCTCTCCTTCCCTCCCTCTCCTCTCCTCCCTCCCCGACCGGCCCCGCACGTCCCCCGGGCGCGCCGGTCGCTGCCCGCATCAAGGAGCCCCGATGTTCCGATCCGCCCCCCGTCGCACGGCCGCCGCCGGACTTCTCGTCACGCTCGGACTGAGCACGGCCTGCTCGTCCGGCCAGACGGCGGACAGCGCCACCGGAGACCAGGTCGCCAAGGTCGACGGCAAGATCTCGATCACGTACCTCCAGAAGCAGGGCGACCAGGAGTACTTCATCGGCGAGGCCGCCGGCGCGAAGGCGAAGGCCGCGGAGCTCGGCATCGACCTCAAGGTCGTCAACCTGGGCAACGACGCCAACAAGACCGTCAGCGAAGTGCAGTCGGCAATCGCCCAGAAGACGAACGGCGTCATCATCGTCGTACCGGACCCGGCCGTCGGCCCGCAGGTCGTCCAGACCGCGCGGGACGGCAAGGTCGCGCTCCTGACCTCCGACGACCAGATCTGCACCACCGGCCCCGACCCCGCCGCCTGCGGCAAGAGCGACCTCGTTCCCCGGATCGGGTTCAGCGGTGCCCAGATGGGCGAGGAGGTCGGCAAGCGTGCCGCCGCCGAGTTCGCGAAGGCCGGCTGGACGGCCGCCGACACCCGGGTCGTCTCGGCCTGGAAGCAGGACGTGACGGTCTGCGGTGACCGGGTCGCGGGCGCGAAGAAGGCGTTCGACGCGGCCGTGCCCGGCGTGAAGACCATCGACGTCCCCACCGACAACACGCCCACCGGAGCCCAGGACAAGATCGCCGCGACGGTCACCGCCAACGCGGGCGTGAAGAACTGGGTGGTCTGGGGCTGCAACGACGAGAACGTGATGGGTGGTGTCACCGCGCTCGCCAACGCCGGAGTGAGCCCCGACCGCGTCGTCGGCGTGGGCCTGGGCGCCTACCTGGCCTGCAAGGAGTGGCAGTCGGACAAGCCGTCCGGCATGAAGGCCGCGCTCTTCATCAACGGCAAGGACGTCGGCGCCCTGGCCGTCCAGACCATGTACGACAAGCTCAAGAGCGGCAAGGACTTCCCTGCCGAGGTCTTCGCCCCGACCACCATGGTCGACAAGGGCTCGTGGAAGAGCGCCGGACTCACCTGCGGGTGAGTGTTCCCGGCCGGCGGCCACCACGGAAGCGCCGCCGGCCGGTGACCACCCCCGTCTGCCTTCTCCCTTCTGCCTTCGAGGTGAACCGAGACATGAGCCCATCGCATCACCCGGCCTCCGCCGCGGGATCCCACGACGGCCCGCCACCCGCGGGATCCCCCTCCTCGTCCGTCGGGGTGTCCGGCATCGTCAAGCGCTTCGGCGAGGTGCGGGCGATCGGCGGCGTCACGCTCGACTTCCCCGCCGGACAGGTCACCGCCCTGATGGGAGAGAACGGCGCGGGAAAGTCCACGCTGCTGAAGATCCTCACCGGCGACCACCAGCCCACCGAGGGGCACGTGCTCGTGAACGGGGAGCCCGTCGCGCTCGACTCCCCGGCCCGTGCCCGAGCCGCCGGCATCAGGATCATCCCCCAGGAACCCGAGATCGTCCCGCACGTCTCGGTCGCGGAGAACGTCTACGCCGGCGCCCTGCCCCGCAAGCGGGGGCGCGTCCTGGACCGGGCTGAGCTCGACCGGCGGATCAGGGCGGACCTTGACCGCCTGGGCTTCGCGCACGTACTCGACCCCGACCTGACCGGTTCTCAGCTCACCCCGGCCCAGCGGCAGTTGGTCGAGATCATGCGCGCGCTGACCGGTGGCACCCCTGCCCGGCTCATCGCGTTCGACGAACCCACGTCCTCCCTGTCGGAGCACGAGGTCGACGCGCTGTTCGCGCTCATCCGGCGGCTGCGCGACGAGGGCATCGCGATCGTGTACGTCTCGCACCGCATGCAGGAGATCTTCCAGCTCGCCGACCGCATCGCGGTCCTGCGCGACGGCAGCCTCGTCGGTGTCCAGGACGCCCGGACCACGGACGAGAGCGAGCTCGTCCGCCTGATGGTGGGCCGCGATCTCTCCGCCCTGTTCGTACGGCAGCGGGTCGCCACGGACCGGCTGGTCCTCGACGTCCGGAACCTGACGACCGACGACGTGACCGGCATCTCGCTGCGTGTGCACGCCGGTGAAGTCGTGGGCCTGGCGGGCCTGATCGGAGCCGGACGCTCGGAACTCGCCCTGGCGCTCGCCGGCGACCTGCCCGTCCGCGGTGGCACCGCCACGCTGGACGGGGTGCCGCTGCGCAGCGGCCGACCGGGGGACGTCATCCGGGCCGGACTCGGTCTCGCGCCCGAGGAGCGCAAGGCGCAGGCGCTGTTCCTCCAGCAGTCCGTCAAGGACAACGCCACCCTCGTCGTACTGGACCGGCTGCGGCGCTTCCGGTTCGTCCGGCGGACGGCCGAACGGCGGCTCGCCCAGGAGTACTCCGATCGGCTCAGGGTGCGCACCCCGTCGATCGACCACGAGGTGCGCAAGCTGTCGGGCGGCAACCAGCAGAAGGTCGTGCTGGCCCGGTGGCTGGCGCGCAAACCGAAGGTGCTGATCCTCGACGAGCCGACGCGTGGCATCGACGTCGGCGCGAAGGCGGAGATCTACCAGATCATCGCGGACCTGGCCGCCGAGGGCGTCGCGGTACTGGTCATCTCCTCCGAACTCCCCGAACTCCTCGGCCTCGCCGACCGGGTCGTCGTCATGCAGGGCGGCCGGATCACCGGCGAACTCGACCGCGGCGAAGCCACCGAAGCAGCCATCCTCGAACTCGCCATGGCCGACGACATCGTCGGAGCCGGCACCGGAGCATCGTCATGACCCTCACCAGCACCCCCGTACCGGCCGCGAAGAACCCCCGGGACCGTGACGGCCGCGCCTCGCGCCGGCCCAGGTTCCTTGCCGGCGTCGACGGCCAGAACATCAGCCTCATCGGCGCACTCGTCGTCGTCCTCGCCCTGTTCGGCCTCCTCAACGACAACTACCTGAGCCTGTCCAACATGCAGGTGATCGCCGAAGCGGCCACCATCACGGGACTGCTCGCCATCGTGCAGACCGTGGTCATCATTTGCGGCGGACTCGACATCTCCGTCGGCTCGCAGGTCGGCGTCGCGTCGGTCGTCAGCGCGATGGTGTTCACGACGACCGGTTCGAGCGCCTTGCTCGGCATGGCCGCCGCTGTCGGCGTCGGTGTTCTCGTCGGCGCGCTGAACGGTCTGGTCATCGTCTACGGACGGGTCAATCCCACCATCGCCACGCTCGCCGGCCTCGCCGCGTACAAGGGCCTCGCCCAGCTGCTGTCCGACGGCCGCGCCCAGGGCTACGTCCTCAACGACGACATCTTCGTCTTCCTGGGGCGTGGCAAGATCGCCGGCATCCCGGCCATGGTCTGGATCCTGATCGTCGTGGCCGCGACGGTCCACCTGCTGCTCAAGTACACCGACATCGGTCGCAACCTCTACGCGATCGGCGGCAACGACACCGCCGCACGGCTGGCCGGCATCAGCATCAACAAGTACCTGATCTGCGTCTACACCCTGATCGGTGTCGTGGCCGCGGTGGCGGGCATCCTGCTGACCGCCCGTACGGGCTCCGGTCAGCCGGTCTCCGGCAGCGAGGGCCTCGAACTGAAGGCCATCACCGCCGCGGCGCTCGGCGGCGCGGCCCTCAAGGGAGGCAAGGGCGGCATCGGCGGCACCCTGCTCGCGGTGGCCCTGCTCGGATGTCTGGAGAACGGTCTGACGGTCGAGGGCATCAACACCTTCTGGCAGAACGTCGCCCAGGGCGCGCTGCTGGTCATCGCCGTCGTCATCCAGCAGCGCCGCAGCGGCGAACGCGCGGTCGGCCTACCCCACTGACGGCCCGCCGGCAGGAACTCACGCGGGATCCGGCAGGTCCATCAGGGCGAGCTCGGCCGGGTCGATCACGACCGTGATGGCGGTGATCCGGTCGCCGACGACGGTGAACGCGAGGACCGAGAGCGGGGTGCCGTCCTCGTGCCGGGAAACGATCCCCGGGAGGCCGTCGACGAGCACCGCTCGTCCCTGCGCGGCCGCGCCGGCGGACACGTGCGCGCCCGCGGCGACCTTGGTGACGCCGAGGGCGACGACCACGCCGTCGGGGGACTTGCCGAGGATTCGGCCGATCTCGTCGAACGGCACCGCGAACAGGTCGTGCAGGACGAACGCCAGGCGCTCACTCGGTCCGAGCGACTCCAGGACGACGAGGAGCGCGAGCCCGACCGAGTCGGCGAGCACCGCGTCGTCCTCGGGCGCGGGACCGTCGTCGAGTGTCACCACGAACTCGGGCTGCCGATCGCCGTAGGACGCCTCCGGGCGCGCCCGGCGGGATCGCAGGCTGGTGTCGGGCATGTCGTTACCTTCCTCGGCGCTGCTCCGTCATGGGGGATGTCGGGCCCGGAAGGGCACACGTAACCCGGACTCGTCACCGTGCGGTCCGCCTGGACGATGCGGAGGGGTCGAGCAGCTCCGCGAGTCCTCGGCGCGTCGCCGCGATGACGACACGGTCCTGGGGTTGCAGGACGTGTCCCGGGTGGAGGTCCCAGAGCAGCGAGGGGTGGCCGTCCTGGCCCGTGTTCGCGAGGTCGGGGGAGCGGGCCTCGGGCCCCGCCGTGTCGAGTGCCAGGACCCGCCACGCGCCGGCCCGAAAGGCCTCGGTGACCGTACGGCCTTCGAACTGGTGATGTCCGGCGACGGGGAGCGCGGCGAAGAGCAGCACCTTTCGCTCGACGGAGATCGCTCCCAGGATCTGCCGCCCCATCATGGCGCCGGCGAAGGCCGGGGCGGCCAGGTGGGAGACGCTGCGGCTGCGGGTGACGGCTTCGGGGTGGGCGGAGCGCAGCGTGCGGTAGACCGCGGTGGCGAAGTCGTCGTCGTACAGCCGCAGCGCCACCCGCACGTCGCCCTTGATGACGCGGGCGGCGAGGGTGGCCTCCAGGTTGGTGGTGTCGGAGCTGGTGAGGGCGAGGAGGGCGGCGGCGCGGTGGATACGGGCCGTGTTCAGGACACCGTCCTCGGTGACGTCGCCGACGACCACCGGCACGCCCAGGTCGCGCGCGAGCGCGATGCCGCGTGCGTCGGGGTCCTTCTCGACGCAGACGACAGGGATGTCGAGCTCGCGCAGCCGGGCCAGGACGCGTGCCCCGACCTTCCCCAGGCCCAGCAGCACGATGTGATCGGACAGGCCGCGGGGCGGGCGGCGCAGTGCCCCGGTGGTGCGGAAGGTGCCCAGGGCTTCCAGGGCACTGGCCACCAGAAGGGGCAGCAGGGCCAGTCCGACCAGGCCGGACAGGAGTTGCAGGATCTGCCGGGTGGTGGAGTCCTCGAGTGCGGGGTCGTTGATGGAGAACAGGTCGAGGAGGGTCAGGTACGTGGCGTGTACCGGGTCCGCGTCCGTGAGGACGGTGGTGGTGACGCTGAGGGCGAGCACCGCCGCGACGATGCCGGCGAGCGCCCACCGCAGGCGGGCCGAGATCACCTCCCCGAGCGGCACGCCCCGTCGGGACAGGCGGCGCGCGGGCATCGCGGGTCCGTCGCGGCGGACCGCCTCCAGGACGACGGTGCCGCGCCCCGAAGTGCCGTGCACGGTCCGGTCGTCGGGGAGGAGCTCCGGGGCGGGCGTCCCGCTCGTGTCCGAGCCCTCGGCGCCGGCCGGGTCGGCCGCCGTCGAGGACAGCAGGGCCAGCGTGCACAGTCCCGGATCCGGCACTTCGCCCCGGCCCGGCACCGGGCGCTCGGCGGCGCGCAGGAGCAGACCGTCGGCCTGCACCACCTTGTTGGTGTCGGCGATGGCGGTGGCCACGAGCGCCGGCGCGGCGGTGTCGGCATCGGAGAGTACGGTCGTGGAGGCGTCCAACGCCGCCCTGTCCATACCGGGCACGGCCACGAGGGCCGCCTCGTCGAGCAGCTCCTCCAGGTGCTGGCCGAGCTTGCGGTTGTACATGCGGACCACGAGACGCAGACCGGGACTGAGACGACGGGCGGCGAGCGCGGCACGCAGGTTCGTCTCGTCGTCCTCGTACAGCAGGGCGAGGGCGGCGGCTCTGTCGACCTCCGCGTCGAGGAGTACCTCCGTCGTGGGGGCCCGCGCGGTCTCCACCCGTATGGGGAGGACCATGGCGCCACTCATCGTGTCGGTCACCGCCGTCCCGGCGTCGGCCACGTGTCGCTCGGCGTGCTCGGCCTGCTCGGCGGGGATGACGAGCACCACCCGCTGGCGGTAGACCTCCCGTAGTTCTGAGGCGAGCCGGCGCGCCAGCCCGTCGTCTCCGCACACGACCATGTGCCCTCTGGCGCGTGGCTCGCCGTTTCCCTGGCGTGGCAGTGTGACCATGTGTCCCCCGTGACGTCGAGCGGTGTCCGCCGGGTCAATCCTCCCGTGTCACCCGCCCGTCGGCACTGCCTCGGGGTGGAAGCAAGTCCGGCCGGTGCGGTGCCGCTTCTCGGCAAGTCCGGCTCCGCCGACGCCGGACAGGCCGTCGCCGGAACCGAGAACCAGGAGCCGCATCGCAGCGCACCGTACCGTCCGGACGGGTATCCGCCCGCCTGCGTTCAGGCGGGGCGGACTACGCGGACTACCACATCACCGGCAGGCGCTCCGGGAGACGCTTCATGAAGCGGGTACGCCACACCAGTTGGTCGACCGGCACCGCGAGTCGCAGTTCCGGCATCCGGTCGAGCAGCGCCTCCAGGGCGACCTCGGCGTGCTTCTTGCCGAGCGCGGTCGCCGGGCAGTAGTGGCCGCCCAGCCCGAAGGACAGGTGCGCGTGGTTGTTCGGCCGCGTCAGGTCGACCTCGTGCGGGTTCTCGAACACGTCCGGGTCGAAGTTGGCGGCCTCGACCAGGACCAGGACCAGCTCGCCCTTCCTCACCAGGACGTCGCCCAGTTCCATGTCCTCCGTGGCCAGCCTCGGCAGCCCGTCGGCAATGGACAGGTTGATCCGCAGCAACTCGTCGACGGCTGCCGGGATCTTCGACCGGTCCGCCAGCAACTCCGCCTGGAGTTCCGGGTGTTGCAGCAGTGCGAAGACCGCCATCGTGAGGAAGCCCATCGTGGAGATCACACCGGCGCCGAAGAACGTCACACCGACCGTCGCGAGCATCTCGTCGGTCAGATGCGCGTACTCCGGGTCCTCGCGCAGCGCGGCGAGCTCGGCCATCAGCCCGGTGGTGGCGGGGTCGTCCAGCCGGTCCACCATGTAGGCCATGTCACGGTCCCAGTTGAGCCGGGCGCCGGTCACCGGGCAAGCCGAGTTCATGAACGCGATGTCCAGACTGGCCGCCAGCCTCGGCGCGTCCTCGAACGGGATGCCGAGGATCCGGCAGTGCAGCGCCTCCGAGTACGGCCCGGTGAACGCGGCGCGAAGGTCGGACGGCGCACCGGTGGCGACGATCTCGTCGATCAGCCGGGCGGCGTGCGCGCGCATCCATTCGACCAGGCCCTCGGTCTTCGGGTTGATCGCCTTCAGTACGGCCTTGCGCAGGCCGGCCCCGGTGATGTTGCCCATGTTGTTGACGACCTCGGGTGGAATCGTCAGGGCGTACTGCCGGGGCGCGCCCGGGGACGAGGTCTCCTTGAGGCTGAATCTGGGATCCTCCAGTACCTGCTTGCACAGGGCGTAGGAGGACACGAGCCAGGCCTCGTCGCCCGCGATCGTACGGACCTTCTTGACCGGCTCCGAGCGCAGCGCCTCGATCTCGGCGGGAAGCCGGTCACCGCGCCAGTCGAACGGGAAGTCGATCGGGGCCGCGGCGGGCATCAGGGCCTCAGGGGACGTCAGGGTCTCAACGGACATCGGGGGCTCCTTCGGCGGGCGTGATGATGGCGTGGCCCTGGTTGCGGGAGGCGCGCAAGCCGGCGCCTCGGGAGAACAGCAACTCCGCCATGGGCAGGAGCTGGTGGTAGCAGTTGAGCGAGGACGGGACCCCGAAGATTGCGGGGGTGTCCAGGAACAGCGGGGCCTCGGCGCAGATGTAGTCGAGGCAGACCTCGCGCTGCCGCCGCGTGCTGGGGCCGTCCGCCTTGGTCGACAGGAAGTACGTCGCGAGTTCCTCGCAGATCCGGCGGAACTCGTGGTCGGAGTCGAGGAGTCGCAGGATCCGGGCGTGGATCTCGCGGTACGCCTCGTGGTCGGTGAACTCGGACAGGGCGCGGGCCCGGATCGTGCCGTCGCCCTGATCGAGCGCGGCCGCCGCGTTGTTCACCTTGGCCCGGACGCCGCGCAGGTTCTTGACGGCCTTGCGCTGGGCGTCGATCGGGTCGTATCCGAAGGCCTCGTACATCTCGGCCACGTACAGGTCGGTGTAGAGGATGTCGACCCGGTGGAAGTTCTCGGCTCCCCAGCGGCCCAGGTCCTGGACGCGCTGGGCCGAGAAGTAGCTGTTGCCGGGCGAGATGCCGATGAGGGCGTGGTCTCCCGCTGCCTGGATCACCTGGCAATGGGGGGTGTAGGGCCGAACGTCGAAGAGTTCGGCGGAAGGGGTTCTGGTTGTCGTGGTGGTCAACGTCGTCAACGGAGAGTGTCCTCCGCGTCGCAAGTCCCGATGGAGCCTGGTGCTCCTGGTGTGGCGACGACGACGTGAAGTTAGCTATCGAGTACGGAGCGTGTCAACGCTGTCTCAGGAGACGTGAGTTGCCTGTGATCACCAACTTCCCGTGTCGGCGACGGGTGGGTCGGGGTGATCACGATGTCCGTGCCGGGCCGTAGGACTTCCGTCATCGGGCCCGGTGTCCCGCGTCGCCGCCCCGTCGCGTTGGATGGCCGGAGCAGTGGCAGCGGATGAAGGAGGTGCGCCGTGGGGCGTGTCGCGCGGAAGCAGTGGTGGGCAGGGGCGGCGGTACTGGGTGTGGCCGTCGCGGTGGCCGGGGCGGTGTGGTTCAAGCCCTGGGCCCTCTGGGTCGACGAGACCGTACACGAGGCGCTGCCTTCCGTGACAGCGACAGCGTCAGCAACAACGGGGGCGACCGCGACCGCGACGGAGCCCGCTGCGCCGGCCGGCCCGACCGTCGTGGCGCAGGGCACCTTCATCAGCCACGAGCACACGACCTCCGGGACGGTGAAGCTCATCCGGCTGTCCGACGGCTCGCACACGGTGCGTCTGGAGAACCTCGACACCAGCAACGGCCCCGACCTGCGCGTCTGGTTGACCGACGCCCCCGTCAAGGAGGGCACCGCCGGCTGGCGCGTCTTCGACGACGGTACGCACGTCGCTCTCGGCAAGCTGAAGGGCAACAAGGGCGATCAGAACTACGCCGTCCCCGCGGACGCCGACCTGACCGCCCTCACCAGCGTCACCATCTGGTGCGACCGCTTCGACGTGTCCTTCGGCGCCGCCGCACTGGCCTGACGCGTTCCGCCGAGCCCGAGCGGAGCCGCCGGGAGAGGAGTCACTAACGGCGGAGACACGGTCGCGATACGCGGCGGAAACCGGCCGTCCCTAATTTCTGTCGTCCGACAGGTATTCGCAGGCACTCGCCTCCGCGACAGGGGACCGCCATGACCGTCACCACCGATCCCACTCCGCCGGCACCGCCCTCGCCCGGCGCCGCGGCCGAGGGAGGCTCGCTCGCCGCGTTCGGCTACCACCAGGAGTTGCGGCGCCGGATGGGCCGGTACGCGTCCTTCGCCGCCGGGTTCTCGTTCATCTCCGTTCTCACCACGGTCTTCCAGTTCTTCTCCCTCGGCTTCTCCTTCGGGGGGCCGCTCTTCTTCTGGACCTGGCCCGCCGTCCTCGCCGGCCAGCTCCTCGTCGCCGCCTGTTTCGCCGAGCTCGCCGCCCGGCTGCCCATCGCGGGGGCGATCTACCAGTGGGCGAGCCGCCTCGGCACCCCGGCCTTCGGCTGGTACGCGGGCTGGATCATGGTGACCGGCCGGATCGTGGTCGTGGCGGCCGCCGCGCTCGCTCTCCAGGTCGTCCTGCCCGCCGTCTGGCCGGGCTTCCAGATCGTCGGCGGGGACCCGTCACCCACGACCACCACCGGCGCCGCCAACGCCGCCGTCCTCGGCCTCGCCCTGCTCGCGCTCACGACACTGCTCAACGTCCTGGACAACCGCGCGCTGTCGGCCGTCAACACGGTCGGCGTCACCGCCGAGATCGCCGGCGTCGCCCTGATCGTCACCCTCCTCGCCACCCACGCCGAGCGCGATCCCGGCATCACCCTGCACACCGGTGGCGAAGGCGGGCTGATCACGGCGCTCCTGGTGGGCTCGTTCACCGCCGCGTACGTCCTCATCGGCTTCGAGAGCGCGAGCGAGATGAGCGAGGAGACCGTCAACCCCCGGCGTGTCGCCCCCCGTACGACGCTCAGCGCGCTCACCACGTCCGGCGTCTGCGGTGGGCTGCTCCTGCTCGGCGGGCTGCTCGCCGCACCCAGCCTCACCGACGGGCGCCTCGCCGGCGAGGGCCTGGGGTACGTGCTGACCAGCACCCTCGGGGACGACCTCGGCAGGGTCCTGCTCGCCGACGTGGCCCTGGCCATCTGCGCGGCGACCCTGGCGATCCAGACCTCGGCGACCCGCATGCTCTACTCCATGGCCCGCGACGGCGTCCTCCCGCGCTCGGCGCGGCTGGCCCGGGTGCCGCGGCGGACCGGGATGCCCGGCACGGCCGCGGTGGTGGTCGGCGTCGGCGCGGCGCTGCTGCTCCTGCTCAACCTCGCCTCACCGCAGGCGTTCCTGGCCATCGGCACGACGTGCATCGCGATGGTGTACCTGGCGTACGCGATGGTCACCGGCCCCATGCTGGTCCGGCGGCTGCGCGGCGAGTGGCCGCCGGCGGCCGACGGCGACCCCGGCGGCGAAGCCGACCGCGACGAGCTCGGCCGGCCGCTGTTCTCCCTCGGCCGCTGGGGACTTCCCGTCAACGCGCTCGCGCTCGGCTACGGCCTCTTCATGACGGTCAACCTCGCCTGGCCGCGCGCCGAGGTGTACGACCCGGAGGGCGGCCACTGGTACTTCCAGTGGTTCACCGTCCTGATGGTCGCCGCCACGGTCGCGACGGGTGCGGCGTACCGCTGGTACCGGCGCCGCGGGGAAGCCGGTCGGAAGCCGAAGCGGGACTCCCGCCTCATGGCGTGACGCGCCGTGTGACGCACCGCCTCATGCCCCGATGAACCGACCGGCGCACCGCCCGATGCGCCGGGTCAGGCATCCGCCGCGAGGAGCCGCTGCCCCTCGCGGCGAAGCCGTGCCAGGGAGCGCTGCGGCACGCCCGCGACCCGAAGCGCCGCGTCGGCCGTCGCCTCCGCCAGGGCCCGTGCGTCGCGCGCCGGGTCGGCACGCCGGATGAGGATCACGCTCTCGGTGAGGCCGAAGAGGAGGTCCGTGCGGAGCGCCAGGTCCTCCGCGCCGAGCGCCGCGCCCGGCTCCGTGGCGGCCAGCAACTCCCCGTAACACTGCTTGAGTTCGGACCGGACCCGATGGAAGGCGGCGAAGCGGTCCGTCCGCACCTCGGGCAGCAGGTAGAGCGCCCCGAGGTTGTGCGGTCCGCCGCACAGCAGTGCCGCGTCGGAGTGGCACAGGGCCCACAGGCGCGCCTCCGGGGCGGCCTCCCCGCCGGACACCAGCCCGCGCGCCACCTCGAGCGAGGGGCGGACGGTCCCTTCGAGGAGCTCCGCGAGGATCGCTTCCTTGCCGTCGAAGTAGTGGTAGAGGGACGCCTGCCGCAGCCCGGCGCGTTCGGCGATCGTGCGGGTGGAGGTCGCGGTGTAGCCACGGGTGGTGAACAGCTCGGCGGCCCCGGCCAGGACTTCGGCGCGTGGCTCCAGGCCGCTCGCGGGGCGCTCCTGGACCCGTGGTCGGCCGACTTTCCTGCTGGTGGGCGTGGTCACTCCGTGATCCTCGCACAGGGCCGGCGGCTCCCTCCGGGCCGAGCCCTCGGGTGAGTTTCCGGTTACCGACGCGAAACGCGCGGGCAATGGCCGCGAAGCTCCCGGTCCCTAATTTCTGTCAAGCGACAGAAATCAATCCCGACCGGAGGTTGAGCGATGGCGACACCGTCAGCGACAGCGTCGACGCCCTCAGAGACAGCGTCGACGCACGGCGCGCGCGACCATGCCCGCGCCCAGGAGGGCACACGGGTCGACGCCATGCCCGTCCTGCCCGCGAGCGGCTGCCCGGCGCCTCCCGAGGGCGTGGCCGCCGAGGACGTCGTGTGGGCCGAGACCGTGGCGGGCGGCAACTACACCCACAAGGTCCTCGCCCGGGGAACCGAGCTGCGGCTGACCGACCTCACCGGCGACGCCTGCGCGCACCTGCTGCTCCACAGCGCCGACCGCCCGTGGGAGCGGCTGAACGTCGCCGACACCGTCAAGGTGCTCTGGAACGCGTACCTCGGCGAGGGGCATCTGCTCCTGTCCGACCAGGGCCGGGTCCTCGCCTCGCTCGTCCAGGACACCTCCGGCCGCCACGACGCCCTCACCGGCACCTCCACCCTCGTGCGCAACACCGAGCGGTACGGGGACGGGACCCCGCAGTCCGCCTCGCCGGCGGGGCGCGAGCTGTTCAAGCTCGCCGCCCTGAAGAACGGCCTGGCCCCGCGCGACCTCCCGCCCTCCGTCTCCTTCTTCCAGGGCGTACGGGTCGACGACGACGGCACCACCCGGTTCACCGGCTCCGCGGGCCCCGGAGGGAGCGTCACCCTCCGCGCCGAACAGGACGTCACCGTCCTCCTCGCCAACGTCCCGCACCCGCTGGACCCGCGCCCCGACTACCGCTGCGGGAACCTCGGCGTCCTCGCCTACCGGGCAGGCCCGACCGCACCCGGCGACGCGCTGTGGGACGCCACCCCCGAAGGCCGCCGCGCCTTCCTGAACACCGCCGACCACCTCACCGCCCGGGGGATCGCATGACCACCGCCGTCGGTCCGCCGGGCCGCGTCGTCTCCGACGACATCGTCCCCGCCCGCGCCGCCTGGTCCGCGATCGTCCGCACGGGCCAGTCGCTGACCGTCACCGACCTCCACGGGAACCAGGCCGCCGACTTCCTCCTCTACGACGCGCACGACACCTCCGTGCGCTACAGCGCCCCCGACACGATCCAGGCCCAGGGGGCCGTCTTCCTGACCACCGGCTCGGTGCTGCTGTCCAACGAGCACACCCCGCTGATGACCGTCGTCGAGGACACCTGCGGACGTCACGACACCATCGGTGGCGCCTGCTCCAAGGAGTCCAACACCCTCCGCTACGGCCACCACACCTGGTCGCAGCACGCCTGCGTCGAGAACTTCCTCGCCGAGGGCGCCCGGCACGGGCTCGGCAAGCGCGACCTGGTCTCCAACATCAACTGGTTCATGAACGTACCGGTCGAGCAGGACGGCACCCTCGGCATCGTCGACGGCCTCTCGGCCCCGGGACTGCGGGTCGTGCTGCGTGCCGAGACCGACGTCCTCGCGCTGCTCTCCAACTGCCCGCAGATCAACAACCCCTGCAACGGATTCGCACCGACGGCCGTACGGATGACGATCACCGGGCCGGACGAGAGCGACGAGAGCGACGAGAGCGACGAGGTCGGCACACGATGACATACGACACCCTGCTGGTCGCCAACCGCGGAGAGATCGCGGTACGCGTCATCCGCACCGCCCGGCGCCTCGGCCTGCGTACCGTCGCCGTGTACTCCGACGCGGACCGCGGCACCGAGCACGTCCGGCTGGCCGACGAGGCCGTCCGGCTCGGGCCCGCGCCCGCCAAGGAGTCCTACCTCGACGCCGACCTGGTCCTGAGGGCCGCCAAGGACACCGGCGCCGGCGCCGTCCACCCCGGTTACGGGTTCCTGTCCGAGGACGCCGACTTCGCCCGCCGCTGCGCCGACGCCGGCATCGTCTTCGTCGGCCCCACCCCCGACCAGCTGGAGCTGTTCGGGGCGAAGCACACCGCGCGCGCCGCCGCCCACGCCGCAGGGGTGCCGCTCGCGCCCGGCACCGGGCTCCTCCCCGATGTGGACGCGGCCCTCGCGGCGGCCGAGGGCATCGGCTATCCGGTGATGCTCAAGGCGACCGGTGGCGGTGGCGGCATCGGCATGCGGGCCTGTCACGGCGCGGACGACCTCGCCGACGCCTGGGAACGGGTGCAGCGCGTGGCCGCGGCCTCCTTCTCCTCCGCCGGCGTCTTCCTGGAGCGGCTCGTCGAGCGGGCCCGCCACGTCGAGGTGCAGGTCTTCGGCGACGGGCACGGCAAGGTCGTCACCTTCGGCGACCGGGACTGCTCGCTCCAGCGCCGCAACCAGAAGGTCCTGGAGGAGGCCCCGGCGCCCGGCCTTCCGGACCGGGTCCGCCGCGCACTGGCCGCGGCCGCCCGGGACCTGTGCGCCTCGGTGGACTACCGGTCCGCCGGCACGGTCGAGTTCGTGTACGACGCCGCCCGCGAGGAGGCGTACTTCCTGGAGGTCAACACCCGCCTCCAGGTCGAGCACCCGGTCACCGAGGAGATCCACGGCGTCGACCTGGTCGAGTGGATGCTGCGGCTCGCCCAGGGCGACACCGCGGTCGTCACCGAACCCCCCGCGCCCGCGGGACACGCCGTCGAAGCCCGTATCTACGCCGAGGACCCCTCCCGCGACCACCGCCCGAGCGCGGGCCTGCTGACCCGCGTCGCCTTCCCCCCGGGCGTCCGCGTGGACACCTGGGTGGAGACCGGCACGGAGGTCACCACCGCGTACGACCCGATGCTCGCCAAGGTCGTCGCGCAGGGCGCCGACCGCGCCGAGGCACTCGACCGGCTGGACGCGGCGCTCGCCGCGACCCGCGTCGACGGCATCGAGACGAACCTCGGCCTGGTGCGGGCCGCGCTCCGGGACGCCGCGGTGCGCTCCGCCGTGCACTCGACCGCCTCGCTCGCGACGATCGGCGACCCGACGCCGCGCATCGAGGTCGTCGCGCCGGGCACCCTGACGACCGTGCAGGACTGGCCGGGACGCACCGGCTACTGGCAGGTCGGCGTCCCGCCCGGCGGCCCGATGGACGACCTCTCCTTCCGGCTCGGCAACACCGCCCTCGGCAACGACGAGGGCGCCCCCGGCCTGGAGTGCACCCTCCAGGGTCCCTCCCTGAGGTTCACCCACCCGACGACGGTCTGCGTCACCGGCGCCCCCGCGCACGTGACGATCGACGGCACCGCCGTACCGCAGTGGGAGCCGGTCACGGTCGACGCCGGACAGACCCTCGCCGTCGGTGCCCCCGACGAGCGGGGCCTGCGCACGTACGTGCTGTTCGCGGGCGGCCTCGACGTACCGGAGTTCCTGGGCAGCGCGGCCACGTTCACCCTCGGCAGGTTCGGGGGACACGGCGGCCGCGCGCTGCGCGCCGCCGACGTCCTGCACGGCGGCGAGGCCCGTACGGAGACCTCCGTCGTCCCCCTCGACGAGCGCCCGGTCCTCGGCGGGACGTGGCGGATCGGCGCGGTCGAAGGGCCGCACGCCGCACCCGAGTTCTTCACCGAGGACGACATCCGCGACTTCTATGCCGCCGACTGGAAGGTGCACTTCAACTCGGCGCGCACCGGCGTCCGCCTGGTCGGCCCCAAGCCGCGCTGGGCACGCGCGGACGGCGGCGAGGCGGGCCTCCACCCGTCCAACATCCACGACACGCCGTACTCCGTCGGAGCCGTCGACTACACCGGCGACATGCCCGTCCTCCTCGGTCCCGACGGGCCCTCCCTCGGCGGCTTCGTCTGCCCGGCGACGGTCGTCACCGGGCAGCGCTGGAAGCTCGGCCAGCTCCGGCCCGGCGACACGGTCCGCTTCGTACCGGTCACCGCGGAGGAGGCCGGAGAGCTGCGGCGCAACCCCGCCGCGGCCCCGCGGGCCGACCGCGCGGCCGTCGTCGACGGCGGAGTCCTCGCACGCCTGGCGGAGAACGACGGCCGACCGGCGGTCACCTACCGGCGCAGCGGCGACGACAATCTCCTCATCGAGTACGGGCCCATGCAGCTCGACCTGGCGCTGCGCATGCGCGTCCACGCGCTCGCGGAGGCACTGGCCGCGCGCGAACTGCCCGGCGTCGTCGACCTGACCCCCGGCATCCGCTCGCTCCAGATCCAGACGAACCCCGACGTGCTGTCCCAGCAGGCCCTCCTCGACGCCGTCCTGCGCGTGGAGGAGGAACTCCCCGCCACCGACGAGCTGGTGGTGCCCAGCCGGACCGTGCACCTCCCGCTGTCCTGGGACGACCCGGCGACCCGCGAGGCCATCGCCCGCTACACGGCCGGCGTGCGCGACGACGCCCCGTGGTGCCCCTCGAACATCGAGTTCATCCGCCGCGTCAACGGCCTGGACACCACCGACGACGTGTACCGCACGGTCTTCGACGCCGAATACCTGGTCCTGGGCCTGGGCGACGTCTACCTCGGCGCGCCCGTCGCCACCCCCCTGGACCCGCGCCACCGGCTGGTCACGACCAAGTACAACCCGGCCCGCACCTGGACGGCGGAGAACTCGGTCGGCATCGGCGGCGCGTACCTGTGCGTCTACGGGATGGAGGGACCCGGCGGCTACCAGTTCGTCGGCCGCACCACGCAGGTGTGGTCGGGCTGGCAGCAGCGCGGCGCCTTCGCACCCGGCAAGCCCTGGCTGATGCGCTTCTTCGACCGGATCACGTGGTACCCGGTCGGGGCCGACGAACTCCTGGAACTGCGCGCGGACATCACCTCCGGCCGCTTCGTGCCGAAGACCGAGGAAGGCACCTTCTCACTCGCCGAGTACCGCGCGTTCCTCGACCGGAACGCCGAGTCGATCGCCGCCTTCCGCGCCCGGCAGAGCACGGCGTTCGGCGCCGAACGCGACGCCTGGGAGGCCGCCGGCGAGTTCGCCCGCGCCGAGGCCGCCGCCGAGGTCACGCCGCCGGCCGCCGACATCGCGGTGCCCGAGGGCGGCCGCCTGGTCGAGGCCGAGTTCACCGCCTGCGTCTGGCAGGTCGACGTCCAGGTGGGGGACCGGGTGTCGGCGGGTCAGCAGCTGGTCGCGCTCGAGGCCATGAAGATGGAGGCGCCGGTACCGGCACCCGCCGACGGCATCGTCGCGGAGGTCCTGATCAAGCCGGGCAGCCAGGTCGAGGCGGGCACCGCGCTCGTCGTCCTCGCTCCCGTCGAGACCGTGGAGGCGACAGCATGATCACGGCAGTGGAGCGCGTACGGGCCGCGTACGCCCGCATCGCGAGGGCGGACCGGCCCGAGGTGTGGATCGACCTGCGTGCCTGGGAGGACGCGGAGGCGGACGCCGCCGCGGTCGACGCCCGGGCCGCGGCCGGCGAGCGGCTGCCCCTCGCCGGGACGGTCTTCGCGGTCAAGGGCAACATCGACGTGGCAGGACTCCCGACGACCGCCGGCTGTCCCGCGTACGCCTACCGGCCGGAAGCCGACGCCCCGGCGGTGGCGCGCCTGAAGGCGGCGGGCGCGGTGCTCCTCGGCACCACGAACCTCGACCAGTTCGCGACCGGCCTGGTCGGCACGCGCAGCCCGTACGGCGCCGTCCGCAACGCCGTCGACCCCGTGTACGTCTCCGGCGGCTCCTCGTCCGGATCGGCGGTCGCGGTCGCTCTCGGCATCGCGGACTTCGCGCTCGGCACGGACACCGCGGGCTCGGGCCGGGTCCCGGCGGCCCTGAACGGCATCGTCGGTCTCAAGCCGACGATCGGCCTGGTCCCCACGGACGGTGTCGTCCCGGCCTGCGCGTCGCTCGACTGCGTGACGGTCTTCGCCCGCACGCTCCCGGAGGCCGAGCGGGCCCTGTCGTTCCTGGCGGCGCCGTCCGCGCGCGAGCTCCCCGCCCTGGAGCAGCGCCGCCCGGGGCCGTGGCGGATCGCCGTGCCCGAACCCGGGCAACTGGGCGAACTCGACAAGGGGTGGGCGGAAGCGTTCCGGTCGGCCGCGACCCGGCTCGCCGACGCGGGCGCCGAGATCCTGCCCGTCGACCTGACGCCGTTCACCGAGGCGGCCGCGATGCTGTACGAGGGCGCGTTCGTCGCCGAGCGCTACACCGCCGTCGGCACCTTCGTCGACGCACGTGCGGGCTCGGCGGACCTCGACCCGACGGTGGCCGGCATCATCTCCCGCGCCCGGGACATCCCCGCCCACCGGCTGTACGCGGACCGGGAGAAGCTGTCCACCCTCCGTACGAGAGCCCTGGCCGCGCTGGGCGACGCGGACGCGCTGCTCCTGCCGACGACCCCGGGCCACCCGACCCTCGCGGAGGTCGCGGCCGACCCCCTGGGCACGAACGCCCGGCTGGGCCGGTTCACCAACTCGACGAACCTGTTCGACCTGGCGGCGGTCGCCGTCCCGGCCGGCGAGGTGAACGGGCTGCCGTTCGGCGTCATGCTGATCGGCCCGGCGTTCACGGACGAGCGGCTCGCGCGCGTCGCCGGTCTGCTCACCACCCCGCCGTTGCCTCTCGCGGTGGTCGGCGCGCACCTGTCCGGGCAGCCGTTGAACGGGCAACTGCTCGGTCTCGGCGGGCGACTGGTGCGCCCGACCACGACGGCGCCCGCCTATCGGCTGTACGCGCTCGACACGGTCCCGCCCAAGCCGGGCCTCGTCCGGGCCCGCGACGGCGGCGCCGCGATCGAGGCCGAGGTGTGGCAGCTGCCGGCCGAGGGGCTCGGCGCGCTCCTCGCCGCGCTGCCCCGCCCGATGGCGCTGGGCAGCGTCGAACTCGCGGACGGAACGTCCGTACCCGGCTTCCTCTGCGAGCCGGAGGCGCTGGACGGCGCCCGCGAGATCACGTCGTACGGTGGCTGGCGCGCCGCGCTCGCGGCGCCCGCCGCCGTCCCCCGCGCTGAGGACCCGCGTCGCCTCCCGACGTAGGACCCGGCGCCAGGACGCGTCGTGGTCGTGGGCGGCGATCGAGGCCGCGGGTCCCCGTCCGAGCGCGCCCTGTGCGCCCCGCGGAGGGGCGCTCGACGAGGCCGACCGCGCTTCCTACGGCGCCGGCGGGCCGGATCGGTGGTCCAGGGTGGCGATCATGTCGTGCAGCCAGGCGAGTTCGGCCCGGGACGTGGCCCGGGCGATCAGCAGGATGCCGCTGCGGAACGGGTCGGTGACCTCCTCGGCGCCGAGCGGCCGTGCCTCGTCGTAGAAGAAGCTGGCGGGCTCTTCGAGGAAGGCGAGCCGACGGCGGAGCACGGCGGCCTGCTCGGCGGAGTCGTCGAGGTGGCGGAGGAAGGCCAGCACGGTGAACCAGCGGTTCTCGTCGCTGATGTCCAGCTGCTCGGGCGTACGCAGCCGTTCGAGCAGCGCCGACCGCCCGGCCGGAGTGAGGTGCAGGGTGTGCCGGGGCGCGGCGGTCGATCCGGGCTCGGTCTCGCGGACCAGCAGCCCGTCGGCTTCGAGGCGCTTGATCGCCGGATAGAGGGTGCCGTCACTGAGCGGGCGGATGTGGCCGGTCAGGGCGGACAGGTGCCGGCGCAGTTCGTAGCCGTGCATGGGCCGGTCCCGAAGGAACCCGAGAATCGCGAGCTTGAGCATGGCCCCATGCTGTCAGGTCCTCCATGCGGTCGAGATATATCGGTTCCGCGATACCTCGACTCCGAGGTATCGTCGGGTGTCATCCCGCGAGCAAGGAGTCGGCCATGCGCCATGCCCCCGTCACCCCGAACGGCGACCGGATCCGATGGGTGGAGATCCCCGGCACCGAGCCCACCAGGCTCTACCTGCACGGACTCGGCGCCACCTCGCCGGTGTACTGGGCCGCCGCTGCCGCGCACCCTCTGCTGGCCGGTCGCCGTTCACTGCTGCTCGACCTGTTGGGCTTCGGTATCAGCGACCGGCCCACGGACTTCACCTACACGCTGGAGGCGCACGCGGACGCCGTGGCGGCGGCACTGGATGCCGCCGACGTGACGGGCGCCGAGGTCGTCGCGCACAGTCTGGGCGGGGCGGTGGCGATCCTGCTCGCGGCCCGGCATCCGCGCCTGGTCGCGAAGCTGCTCCTCGTGGACTCCGTCCTGGACCCGGCCCCGCCGGTGCCCGCGCACGGCAGCAGCGGCATCACGGCGTACACGGAGGAGGAGTTCCTGACCGACGGCTGGCAGCGGACCGAGGAGCGGGTCGGTCCGCTCTGGTGGTCCACGATGCGGCTCGCGGGACGCGAGGCCCTGTACCGCACCACGGTCCATCGGTCGCGGGGAACCGCCCCGTCCCTGCGGGAGCACCTGGCGGGCCTGTCCGTCCCCCGCACCTGCCTGCACCCGGAGGCCGACGGCGAGCCGGCCGACGCGGCGGGACTGCGGGCCTCGGGCGTGACCGTACGGGCGATCCCGGACTGCGGCCACAACATCATGTTCGACAACCCCGAGGCGTTCGCGCACGCGGCCGCCGACGCACTGAACGGCGGCTGACGCGGGCCGCGGTAGGACCCGCGGCAGGCGTTCCGCTCTGGATGCTTCGACGCCGGCCGTCCGCCCTCGTGGTCGGGGGCGGGTGGCCGGCGCCGTGGCGGTGTCACTCGCAGAACACTTGCACCTTGGCGTCGGTGTCCTCGACGTCGACGACGATGTCGTCGAGGTGCTCGATGAGCTCCTCGAGGTGCTGCGGCTTGAGCTCGGTGAGGTCGATCGGTACGCCGGACCTGTTCAGCTCCGCGTTGACCTTGGCGACCGCCTGCGGAGGGAGGAGGCTGGTGAGCCGGACGCCGGCGCGCAGCAGCTGGAGCGGGACCCGGATGTTGACCCGGCTCGCGCCGTCGCCGCCTGTTTCGTCCGCCGCGTCCACCACGACGCGCAAGTACTTGGGGCGCGCTTTCGGGGCGGACGAGGCGCGCGGCGGCGGCTCGGGCCGGTCGCGTTCGAGGGCGTCGATCAGCCGCTCGGCCTCGTCGGCGGTGATGCTGCCCTCGGCCAGCATCTGCAGGACCTGTCGGCGTTGCTCGTTCATGGGAAACTCCTCGCTCCTCTGGCGGTTCTGCCTCATTTGACGCTTACGAGTACGGCGGTTCGGCCCTGCTCGAGCTCGAACAGGGTGCCGGGCAGCGCCCACAGCAGTCGCCCGGTGCCGCGCAGCGCGCCCACGGGGTCGACCCGGGTGGCGAGGCAGGCGATCAGTCCGGCCAGTGCGGCGAGCAGGAGTAACGGTGACAGCGCGAGCGCGACCGGCAACAGCGGGACGTACAGCCGCCGTGGGCGGCCGCTGGGGCGGTGGTAGCGCACCGTCACCAGCTGCGGGATCATCGGGTCTCCTCCAGCTCGGCCAGCGCCTCTTGGGCGCTGATGTCCCCTCGTCGCAGGCGGTCGACGATGTCGGCGGCGCGGGTGGGCGCGGGGTCGGTGTCGACGAAGTCGAGGTGCTCGGCGATCCGCTTGAGCCGGGACTTGACCGTCGGGTAGCTCACCCCGAAGATCCGCTCCATCTCCTTGATCGAACCGTGGGACCGTACGAAGGCGGCGACGAACACCTGGTCGTCGATGCCGAGTTGAGCCAGCTGGGGCGGCTCGAACTGCCCCTCGATGGCGATTCCGCTGCCGGCGAGACGGACCCGCTCGACCACGAACGGCTGCCCTTGTGTCAGGTCCGTCAGTTCCTGCCAGTCCACGCTCGGCTCCTTACTCTCGATGCGAGCCTGTCGTTCAGTTGTACTTTGAGATTCTTAAGATGACAACGCTCAAACGTTAAGATTCTCAATCCAGCCTTCGAATGGCTGATCCTCGACTGCGCGCCGCACTCGCGGTGGGGAGGCGTGATCCTCCGGCGGACCGTTCGGAGCCGCCGGTCAGTCGATGACGGCGGTCGCTTCGAGCTCGACGAGATGGTCGGGTACGTGCAGTGCTGCCACGCCGATCAGCGTGGCGGGCGCCTGCGGGGTGATGCCCAGCCGCGCGGACGCCCGGGCGATGCCGTCCAGGACCAGTGGCATCTTGTCGGGGGTCCAGTCGACGACGTAGACGGTCAGTTTCGCCACGTCCGCGAAGGAGGCGCCGCCCTCGGCCAGCGCGGTGCCGACGTTGAGGTAGCAGCGCTCGACCTGTGCGGCGAGGTCGCCTGCGCCGACGGTGACTCCGTCGGCGTCCCATGAGACCTGGCCGGCGACGAAGACCAGCTTCGTTCCGGTCGCGACCGACACCTGCCGGTACACCGGGATCTCCGGAAGTCCGCTGGGGTTCACCAGGCTGATGGTCATGTTCCCGCCCTTCGTTGCACTCTCTTGTGGTGACTGAGGAACCGTAGGAGAGTGGCTGCCGGCAGGGAAGAACGCACTTTTCGGTGACGGGGGAACCAAGCGGTGACCAAGCAGTTCAGCGGCTCGCCCGACGACGCGGACGTCCGGCGCGCGGACTCCCTGGCGCGGGAGATCTTCTCGGACGTCGCCAACAAGTGGGCGCTCCTGATCATCGAGGCGCTGGGTGACGGCACCTTGCGTTTCAGCGAGCTGCGTGACGAGATCGAGGGCATCAGCCACAAGATGCTCACCCAGAACCTGCGCATGCTGGAGCGCTACGGGCTGCTCGTGCGGACGGTGCACCCGGTCGTGCCGCCGCGGGTCGAGTACGCGCTCACCGAGCCGGGTCAGGCCCTACGGGTCACGATCGACGGCCTGTGCGACTGGACGCACCGACACCTCGGGCACATCGAGACGGCGCGTCGCGACTTCGACGACGCGGCGATCGCTCCACGAGGCCGAACCTGAGCGCATGATCGTGATGCGGCCCGTCGCAGGTATCGCCATCCCGCAGGATGGGTACTGCGGACCGATGATCGGAAGGGCGCTGTGGCCGATGAAGGAGAAGTCGTGACGGATGACGTCTGGTCGATGGTCCATGCGGAGCGTGCGGCGCTCATCGAGGACCTCTCGCACCTCGACGACCGGCAGTGGGAGCAGCCCTCGCTCTGTGCCGGGTGGACGGTCCACGACGTGGTCGCCCACCTGGTCGACACGTACCGGACGACACGCCTGGGCTTCGTCGTCGGCCTCGCCCGGGCGCGGTTCGACTTCGACCGCCAGAACTCCGTAGGTGTGGCCCGTGAGCGCGGGACCACACCGCAGGAGACCCTGGACCGTCTTCGCCGGGTGGCCTCGCGGACATCGACCCCGCCGGCGCCCCTCGACAGTCGGCTCGTCGAGGAGGTCGTCCACGGTGAGGACATCCGGCGCCCCTTGGGCCTCACCCGTACCTACCCGGCGGACGCCGTGGCCAGGTCACTTCGCCTGCAGACCCGGACCCCGGCTTCGTTCGGCGGCGCCAAGGAGCTGATGGCCCGCGTCCGGCTCACGGCGACGGACGCCGACCTGACGGTGGGGACCGGCCCGGAGGCGAGCGGCCCCGCACTCTCCCTGCTCCTGGCCGTATCCGGGCGCCGGGTGGCGTTGGACGACCTCAGCGGGCCGGGAGTCGCCGCGCTGGGGGAGGACGGCTGACGCCGCGATAGGTCTTTCCCGGCGCCAATTCCTGTTTGCCCGTGCCGTCGACGACGGTCTACCGTCGGCCGGTCCCGCACCGCTCGTGCCCCGCTGCTGCCTGGGAGACCGCCCGTGCCTGTCCGCCCCGCCGCCGCTCGCGATGCCGACTTCCTGTGGGACATCCTGCGGGAGGCGTACAACTGGAACGGCGAGCAACGGTTCACCGTCGAAGAACTCGCCGCGGACCCGCACGCCGTGCGCTACCTCGCCGGCTGGCCCCGCACCGACGACTTCGGGGTCGTCGCCGAGACCGATGCCGGCGAACCGATCGGCGCGGCGTGGGCGCGGCGCCTGCCCGAGGACGAGCCCGGGTACGGATTCGTCGCGACGGACGTCCCCGAGCTGACCCTCGGCGTGTTGCCCGGACACCGCGGCCGCGGCCACGGCCGAACACTCATGGAGGCGTTGATCCGGGCCGCCGCCGAACAGCCGGAACCGGTCACCCGACTCAGCCTCAGCGTCGAGGACGGCAACCCCGCCGTGCGCCTCTACACCTCCCTCGGATTCACCCGCGCCGGGCGCAACGGCGGCTCGGACACGATGGTCCTGGACGTCCCGGGCGCTGGGTGATCCGTCCGGGGGAGTCGCGGGCGGCCATCCAGATCGTGAGGTCACGGGCGATCTCGTCGATGCCGGTCTCAGTGGTCGTTGGCGCCGGAAGGCAGCAGACCCCAACGCCGCGCGGCAGCGCCGCTCACGTCGCCGACGGCCGCGGCTGCTCCGGCGGAACCGAGCTCTCGGCAACCGCCATCCACTGGTCCAGGTCGGTCTGCGTGAACTCTGTCCACGGTGGGATTCCGGGGAGCCGGCGGAGGAGGTCGTAGGCCTCGGGGATCCGGGCTCCGCGGAGGACCGGGCAGTGGCAGCCGGCGATGACCTCGGCGTCCAGGTGTTGGAAGTCGGTGACGACCGTCCCGAACTTTTCGGCGTCCAGCAGGGCGACCCACGGGGAGACCAGGCTTCCGCCGAAGAACTGGCCGTCGCGGAATTCGTCCGGCGACAGCGCCGCGATTTCGGGCATGGGCGTCGGCACGTTCGTGGCGAAGGTGTCCACGGCCCACAGGACCTTGGCCTTCGAGTCGAAGAGGGCGCGGGTCGTGGGGTTGTCGTACAGGGGCGGTCGCTTGGCGACCAGGGTGCGGTCGCCCACGTCGATCGTGTCGCCGTCGGTCATGAAGCGGCACCGGTTGATGGGGGTCTCCCATTCCTCGGCCATGCGGCCGATGGAGAACCATGTCGTCAGCAGGGTCGCGTTCGGGCATTCGGCGAGGACCGCCAGGAGGTTGCCGGCGTGGTCGCGGTCGTCGTGGGTGAGGAAGATCCACCGTACGTCCAGGGGATCCACGACGGACCAGGCTGCCTCAAGCCACTGGGCGCGCACCGCGGGCGCCCCGGTGTCGACGAGGACCGGTTCGGTTCCTCGGATCACCATCGAATTCATCGGGAAGTGGCCGACCGGCGGAGCCTCAAGGGCCCACGGGATGACGAACGTCTCCTCGGCGATCTTGTACGGCTGCAGAAGGTCGAAACTCTCCATGGTTGTCATCGCTGCTCTCCCTAGGACGGAGTCGCCGCAGCGTCCATGATTCCAGTGCAGCCCCGGGCCGGGCTGTCGTCAAACGCAGAACGCGGAACCCGTGCCGGTCGGCTTCGGTGAGCGACGAGGCGTGCACGGTCGGCGCCGGCCGTCCCGGCCCGTGGTCAGAAGATCCTGTGGGGTTTCGGGCAGTCCCCGAAGCGGTGGGTCATTCCGGGCGGTTGAAGCGCCGCGAGGCCCACAGCAGTGCGAGGGCGCCGCTTGCCAGGAGGACGGCCGCTTCGAGGAGGAGCGGGGGTTGCCGGCCTGCCCACTCGATGCCGGGGACGGCCTGCCCCGAGGGTACGTGGTGGGCGATGCAGCGCCGGAGGAGGTCCACCGCGTACGCGAGAGGGTTGGCGTTGGCGAGTGTGCGGGCCCAGCCGGGCAGCGCGTCCAGAGGGAAGAAGCCGCCGGAGAGGAACAACAGCGGCATCATCACCAGGCCGAGGAGCGTGTGGAACGTCTCGGCCCTGCGGAGGGTCACGGCCAGAGCCAGCGCCAGGGCGGTGATCGTGAAGGACGCCAGGATCATGCCGGCGAGGAGCGTGGCCAGGAGGAGCGGGTCGTAGGGCAGGCCGACCGCTCCGGCGAGGCCGAGCAGGACGGCGCCCTGGGCCGTGGCGGTCAGCGTGCCGCCGGCGCAGTTGCCCAGGAGGAGGGTCGAGCGGCTGACGGGGGCCATGAGGAGTTCTCGCAGGTAGCCGCTCTGCCGGTCGGTGATCAGGCGGATGCCGACCATGATGGCCGGTGTCTGCACTGTCATCATCAGCATGCCCGGGAAGAGGTAGGTCTGGTAGCCGACGCCCAGGGAGGACCGGGGGATGAGGGCGGCCAGTCCGCCCCCGAGGATCAGCAGATAGAGCACGGGGTGGAGCAGCATCAGCGCGGTGTGGGCGCGCTGGCCGGCCAGACGCAGCAGGTCGCGGTGGACCAGGGCGTGGATCGCGCGTAGTTCGTGCCGGAGGCGGGCCCGCCGTCCGTGGCGGGAGATGCCAGAAGCCTCAGTGGCGTGCATGGCGTGCACGGCGTGCATGGCGTGCGTGGCGTGAGCGGTGTCCGGGACTCGCTGGGCTGAACTGGTCATTGGCTGCCGCCGGTTCCCGCGGTTGTGGTCAGGCTGCGGCCCGTGTGATGGAAGAAGACGTCGTCGAGCGTGGGCCGGGACGCGGATGCGGCGTGGACGGCGATGCCGTGGTGCTCCAGCGTCGCGCAGAGCCGGGGAATCCACGCGCTGCCGTCCGGCACCCGCAGGCAGATTCCGCCGCTGTCCACGGTGACGGCACTGCCCGGCGGCGCGATGCCGCGCACGACCCGCCGTGCCGTCGGGTCGTCGCTCGTACGCAGTACCACCCGGTCGTCTCCGATCGCGGCCTTCAGCGCGAGGGGCGTTCCCTGTGCCACCAGGCGGCCGCGATCGATGATGCCGATGCGATCGCAGTTCTCCGCCTCCTCCAGGTAGTGGGTGGTGACGAAGAGGGTGCTGCCGTGCCGGTCGCGGAGCGCGCGCAGGTGTTCCCAGACCTGGGCGCGGGCGTGGGGGTCGAGGCCCGTCGTCGGTTCGTCGAGGAACAGCACCCGGGGGGAGTGCAGCAGGGCACGGGCGATCTCCAGCCGTCGTCGCATGCCGCCGGAGAGGGTGCGTACCGGGGCGTGTCGCCGGTCGGTGAGGCCGGCCGTCTCGAGTACTTCCGCGGCGCGTCGGCGGGCTCGGCGGCGGGGCATTCCGTAGAGACGCGCATGGATGTGGAGGTTCTGGTCGGCCGTGAAGTCCGCGTCCAGCGTGCTGTGCTGGAAGAGCATGCCGACGTGGCGCCGTACCTGGTCCGGTTCGGTGAGCACGTCCGCGCCGGCGACCGTGGCGTGCCCGGCGGTGGGGCGGGCCAGGGCACACAGGAGGGCGATGGTCGTGGACTTCCCCGCTCCGTTGGGACCGAGGAAGGCGAAGGTCTCGCCTTGCGCCACGTCCAGGTCCAGGCCGCGTACGGCACGGGTCGTGGTGCCCTGCGGGCCGGGGTAGCTCTTGACCAGGCCGCGCGTGCTGATGGCCTGGGCGGGCTCGGGGGTGTGTGGGGTGGCGTGCGTGTCGGTGACGGTCGTCGTCGTGAGTGCTGCCGGGGCCACGGCGTCATCGCCTGCGGGGAGCTGCATGGGTCCGGTCCTCTCGTCGGGATACGCCCACCGCGGCCTCCCGGCGTACGCGGCGCTTCAGGCCGTCGCTCCGGCCGGCGGCTGTCCCGGGACAGCCGCCGGCCGGATGTTGCCGGCTGTCCTAGGCGCAGCTGATGCCGATACAGACGGTGTTGAGGAGGGTCAGCAGGCCGACGCACTCGCACGTCGCGGCGAACGGGGCTCCGTCGACGCCGACGGGGTCGGTCTCCGGAAGGGCGTGGAGCCGGGCCAGCAGTTCGAGGTCCTTGTTCTCCATGATTTTCTCCTTCTTTTTGTTCTTTCCTGTGGGGGGAGCGGCGGACTTCCCGTCGCTCAGTCCGGCACCTGGACCATCCAGTGCCGGGGGTCGTTGTGCCGGAGCCGTACGAGGAAGGCCAGGATTCCGGCGGATCCGTCGCTCCAGCTGGTCGAGACGTCCCCGTACTCGTTGGGGAAGACCACGTGGCCGTGCCGTTCGGCGCGCTCACCGAGGAGGAGGCGGGACACGTCCTCGGCCATGGCGCGGTAGACGGGGTCTCCCGTGGCGTCGGCCACGTCGAGGAGGAAGTCGCCGTTGCCCGCCAGTCCGTGGCACTGGGTGAGGGCGGCGCGGGAGGCACGTTCCATGACGGCGTGGGTACTGCGGCGGGCGAGGTCGCCGAACCTGTCGTCGCCCGTCGCCTGCCACAGCCGGACGAGGAACGCTCCGATTCCTGCCGCACCATGACACCAGTACGGGGCCGTGGGCACGTCCGAGCCCTGGGCGGGCCACTGGGCGGCCTCGCCGGCGAGCACGGCGTGGGCCAGCAACTGCTCGCCGGCCTCCAGGGCCAGTTCCCTGTGCTCCGGGCGCTGTGAGACGGCCGAAGCGGCCAGGAGGAAGCAGCCGATGCCGGCCGTTCCGTGAGCGAAGCCGAGGTACCGCTTGCCGCCCTCGGAGGAAGCGGCCTCCGCGGGAACCGGCCAGCTCACGCCCGTCGCCGCACGCTGTACGGCGGCGGTCAGCCGGTCGGCCGCGCCGACGGCCAGCTCGGCGAAGCGCGGATCGCCGGTGCGGTGCCACAGGTGGAGGGCGGCGAGCCCACTGCCCGCCGTGCCATGGGTGATGTCGTGATGGGGCGTCACCTGCTGCGGGGCCAGCGCCAGGGCCAGCGCGTGGTCCGTGAGCCCGCGGTCGTCGACGGCCCGCCCGGCGTCGTACAGCGCCCAGGCGGTGCCACGGCCGCCGAAGTGCAGGCCGGGGCGTGGGGAGTGGAGATCGGTGCGGGCCGCGATCCAGTGACCCGCCGTGGAGATCAGGCCGGGCAGGCGTGCGTCGCCGGTGAGTTCCCAGTACCGCGTCAGGACGGCCAGGACACCGGCCGCGCCCTGCTGGACGGTGCACGGATCGCTCTCCCCGGCCATGGTGGACACGGGCCACAGCCGCCCGTCGTCCGCCGGAGTCATCGAATCGACCAGGTGGTCCACCAGGCCGGTCACCGCATCATGGGGCCCGTCGTTGTGTGCGGAGTGAGGGACGGCGCGGTTCCCCGGTCGCACCGACGCCGCCCGCCGGAGAGCCTCGCGCGCCCTGGCGGGATCCCATCGCTCGGCGGGATCGTCCTTCATCAGCCCGAGGACCATCTCCGCCAGGCCGTCCGGCAGACCGAGCGGACCCGTACAGGAAGCCAGCCACCCGGCGAGCCGCTGCTCCGCTGCTCTCGCGGCAGGCTCCTCGGGCAGCAGGTTCGGCACCTTGCCCGCGAGGACGAAGCACGCGGTGGCGCCGAGGCTGTAGTAGTCGCCCGTCGGATGGACGGGTGCGTCGGTCAGACGCTCGGGGGCGCTGAAGCCGGGCGTTCCCACGCGGGTCGGCAGAGCGGGCTCGTCCTCCATGACGGCGAGCTCCAGGTCGACGAGGCGCAGCTCGCCGTCCGGGCGGACCATGATGTTGGCGGGGGTGAAGTCCCGCAGGACACAGCCGCGGGCGTGGACCGCCGCGACGAGTTCGACCAGGCGCAGGACCTGAGCCGGCGCGTCGGCGCGGTAGCGCTCGGCTCCGGCGTCGCGGAAGTGCTCGGCGACCCAGGTACGCAAGGTCACGCCCGGCACCTCGACCTGGGCCAGGAACAGGTGTCCGCCGTGCTCGAACAGGGCAAGCGGCTCCGGAGCCAGCCCCGTGCCCTGCAGCTTGTCCAGCGTCCGGGCCTCGGCGCGCAGCCAGTCGCGGACGTCGCGGCCCGAAGCGTCGGCCTCCACGTGCGGGCGGGCTTCCTTGATCACCACGGGTGCGCCGGTGCGGACGTCGCTGCCCCGGTACACGCCGCCTTTGTTCGTGTGCCGGATCGCCTCCCGTACGGCGAAGCGACCGCCGAGCAGCACCGGTCCGCTCGCCGTGCCTGCCGTGCCCGCCAAGCCCGCGGTATTCGCCGTGGCCTCCGGATCCCTCGTGTCCGCGGACCGTGGCGCGACGGGCACGGAAGGGGGGAACGGGCAGACCGCCCAGGACGGCGGGGAATACTGGCCGGTGCGCTTGTCCTCTACGGGATTGCCGTCGGGGTCCTCGATGAACCACACGAGCAGGCCGTCGTCCGACAGCCGGCGCCGGCCGACGAAGGAGCCGTACCGGTAGTGCACCAGGGAGTGCGCGGCGTAGGGCTGGTCGGACAGGATCCGGGGGCCGGTCAGCCCCGCCGTCGCCCGGTGCAGGTCCCGGGCGAGCCGAGCCGCGTCGGCGTCGGAGCGCGGGTAGACGGTGATGAACTTGCCCGAGCTTCCCCTCGGCGTGGCGCGGGAGTTGAGCGCGCTCACCTGATCCAGCGACCGGGCGAACTTGAACGCCGACTCCTCCCGCAGCAACACCTCCAGGGCCTTCCCGAGGACGGCCGGCGCGGAGGCGGCCGTCGCCGACACGTGCAGCTTCCATCCCTGCTCGCGTCGCACCCCGGTCAGGGGCGCGACACGGCACCACATCTCGTCCGTACCGGACGTCCAGCGCGCGTCGGCATCCGCGGCGTGCAGGGCCTGGCGGAGGAGGTCTTCCAGCTCGACTTCGGTCACGTGGCTCGTCATTGACTGTCCCTCTCAACGGTGAGAACCGCTGGTCGGAACGTGCCCGGTGACATGAGCGGACCAACACACAGGCGCCCGGATTCACTTGATCCGGCGAGCGCACAGCGCTGCCGAACCCTCCGCGGGCGCGCCCGGCGCGGCCGGCGGCGCACGATACCGGCCCCGCCGTCCGCCACCGAGCGCCCAACCGGGCTTACCCGCCCCGCGCCCCGCGGCCCCCGCCCCTCACCCCCGCTTTACGACACCAGCCCCTGCCCCTCCAGCTCGGTCAGCCGCACCGTGCACAACCCCCCACGCTCCGCCTTCACTTCGGTCACCGTCAGCTGCGTGCCCGGAGTGAGGAGGTACTCCTCCTCGCCCGTGAACGCGGAGAACCGACGGATCCCCACGGCACGTACGGGTGTCACCTCGAACAACGTCCGCTTGCCGCGGTTGCCGAGGAACGCCCGGGCCACGCCCAACTCGGACGTGCACGACGACACGCCCCACCACGTCACCGTCCGCCCCAGCGGGTACTGGGACCGCAGGTCCAGTGCCACACCGCGCCACAACGGCTCCGTCCTCGCCGGCAGCCCCGCCACCGCCGAGAACAGCAGGCGCAGGTACGGCAGATACGGCACCAGCCGCTCCCGGTCAGGGGACCGCAGCACGGCGTTGATCTCGCGGTAGAAGGCCGACTCGCACGTGTACAGGTACAGCGCGGAGATCGCGTCGGCGGACAACCCGGCCGCGGACGGTACCCCCGTCTCCACCGCGGCCTGGGCCTCGGCGACCTTGGCCTCCGCGAACCGACTCGACCGCTCGATGTGCCGGTCCAGGTTCGCGAGCACCTGCGACACCGGCTCGACGGCCTTCCGGAAGTCCATCACCGGTGTGTCGAACACCCCGGTGATCGGCGGCAGGACGAGGCCCTCGTCCTTGACGCTCGTGAGCCGCTCCAGATAGAGCTGGTGCAGCTCCATCGTCGACGCGATGAACGCCCCCATCCGCTCCGAGACGCCACCGCCCGCCGTCCCGCCCGTCCCCGCCGCGTCCTGGTCCCAGCCCTTCCGGGGCAACCAGTCGACCGGCTCGGCCCCGACCGCGGCCAGGGCGTCGTTCACCTGGGCGAAGTGGTCTCCCTCGCAGAAGATGTCACCCTGCGCCGCCGGGTTCGCGTGGTCCAGGTGCCGGACCTCGACCCCCGGGTACTTCTTCTCCAGCCGCTGGACGACCCGCTTCAGGCTCCGGGCGTGCGCGCCCCACCAGGCGAAGACCACACCCCGGTCCTCCTCCGCGGCAGCCTGCTTCGCCCGAAGGATCTCCTCGACGATCTGCTCGGCCACGGGCCGCCAGAACGACGTGTGCCGATCGGTCGGCACCGCCCCGTCCGCACTCGCCGTCAGGGACGCGTTCAGCAGGAGCACGCCCTGGGTGAGCATCGCCTGGAACCACTCCGGCGGCTGGACCGTGTCCTCCTTCTTCAGCAGGGCTCGGATGTCCGCGATCGGCGTCTTCTTGGCGACGCCGTACTTCCACATCGCGGCCGCCTTGATGATGCAGCGCATGCTGACCACCCGGCCGAACTGGCTGTCCTTCCAGTCGCCGAAGGTGTTGTCGAACATCGCGATGCCGGTCGCGCTCTCCGCCCGCGGGTACGGGTTCTGTCCGAAGGCGACGACCTTCCACTTCTGCGGCGGATGCGGCTTCAACGCCTGGAACGTCAACTCCCGTATGGGAACGACCTCCGGGCTCCGCTTCGGACCGATGAAGTCGGCCGCTCCCGGCTGCGCCTCGATCACCGGACCGAGCAACGGCAGCCACGGCTCACCGCCGCCGGCGAACAGCTCGGCCAGCCCCAACGGGTCCCCGGCGGAGGGGGAAGGCCCCGAAGGCCCCTCCGGTACGTTGATCCGCACCCGCTGTGCCGGCCCGGCGCCCTCGATGTCGTCGAGCTGCCCGAGCACCGCCGCCCGCAGCGCGTCGTAGTCCGCGAACCCGTGGTCGTGGAACAGGGTGTAGCCCGTCCACATCAGATTCGCGCACACCGTCGCGGGCACGCGCCCCGTCCGCGCGCCCATCCCGACGAGCGCCACGGACCGGATGCTGCCGGGCTTGGCCCGGTTCTGCAGGTGCACCGCCTGGAACGCGGCCGCGCACGCGAGCGCCACGTTCATCGTGTCGCTGACGTTCTGCGAGGACTGCCACATGGTCGGCGTCGAGATCAGATACCGCGGTACGGCCGCCCCGGACGGAACGCACACCGCGCTGCCCACGGGCAGGCTTCCGCCGAACCCGTCGCGGATCGCCCGCTGCACCCGCACCTGGATCCCGGCACCCAAGTGCCGCTTGACGAGCGCGTCGACACCGCCGTCCATCCGGCCCCGTGCGTTCGTCGGCGACACCCAGGCGTCGACGTCCACATCGAGAAGGGAACCTCTCCGGATCTCGACCGCGGGCGTGTCCGCGAAAGCGGACCGCCAGGCCGCCACCACCTCGTCGTTGACATCGACCAGAACGACCCTCAACGCACGCTCGACACCCACGAATCCACCTCTCTCGCACACGCTCTCGAACAATTCCGAAGCTACAGCGCCCCACTGACAACCCGCCGAGGCCCCGCGTCAGGGCCGGTCGGCCGTCGGGTGGGCGTCCGCGGAGTGGACGGCGCGGAGAGTGCGGCAGGCGGCGGCGAGCTGTGCTCAGACGCCGGTGTGTCCCCCGTCGCCCGCGCCGAGGACGGGGACGGTGAGCTTGCGTTCGAGGGCCTGGGGCGGGGACCACAGTGCGGTGCGCCGCTTCCGGTCCTCCAGGCCCTGGCGTTCGGCGCGACGGATCCCGGGCACGGCGAGGGCCAGGGCGACCAGGGAGGTGGCCAGACCGGCGCCGAGGAGGACACCCGCACGAACGGCGCCGTCTGCCAGGGTGAACGGCAACGCGAACCCGAGGCAGAGAGTGCCGAGGCCGCCGAGTACGGCCACGATCCACCACAGCGGGGTGAGCGGGTGCTCGTCGCGCAGGTGGTCGAGCATCTGGCGGTCGATGGGACGTCGCCGGGCATGCTTCTCGGCGGCGGCGAACAGCTCGGCCCGCCCGCGCAGTGCCCACACGGCGTGGGCTCCCACCCATGCGCCGGGCAGCGCGAGGATCACCACCAGCACCAGGAGCACCTGGACCGCCCGCGGCACCGGCATCCAGCCGGAGGCGTCGGCGACCAGTGATGCCACGGTGGCTCCCACGAGTACGGCACCCGCCGCGGTGGTGGCCACGAGCCCGCGCCGGGCCCGGCGTACCCGGGCACTGAGAGGGAACTCGACCGTGTCCAACGTCTTCTCCGTTCGATGACCACGGGTACTCTACGCAGCCCGCCGAGGACACCCCGGCGGCTCCCTCGGGCTGGGGACGGCGACCTGCGACGGGATCCGACAGCGCCGGACAACGGATCCCGTCACTGGCGACGACCCGACTACCGGATCGTCCGCCTACCTGCCTCCTTGTTCACCCCTCTCGTTCCCTCACCCCTTGCTCCTGAGCTTGTCGACCGTGACCGCCAGCTCCGCGATCGTCCGCGACGTGAACATCTCCCGCAGGCCGATCGCCACCCGGAACCCGTCGCGGATCCGGGCGACCAGCCGGGTCGCGGCCAGGGAGTTCCCGCCGAGCTCGAAGAAGTTGTCGCTCACTCCGACCCGGGTCAGGTCCAGGACCTCGCACCAGAGCGCGGCGAGCCGTTCCTCGGTCTCGGTGCGCGGTGCGACGAACCCCGGCGCGTCACCGGCCTGCCTGGGGGCTGGCAGCGCGCGCCGGTCGAGCTTGCCGTTGGCGCTGAGCGGCCAGCTGTCCAGCGCCAGTACGTGGTCGGGGACCATGTGCGCCGGCAGCCGGTCGCCGAGCCAGACCCGGAGCCGTTCGGTGAGCGGCTCGGCCGGTTCGGCGGGTCGGGCGGGCGCGTCGCGGTCCACACGACCGCCGAGCAGGGAGTGGACCAGCACGTGGCGCTCGCCGAGCGCGAGCAGCGGCCTGACCGGGTCGAAGGAGAGCGCGCCGATGGGGCAGAGGCCGATGTCGGTGCGCGCCGCCTTGTCCATGAGGAGCTGGCCCATGTATCCGGCTTCCAGCAGGCACATGTCGCGGGCGATCGAGCCGTACATGGGCTCGATCGCGTCGAGGTCGGCGACGAGGAACACGCTGAAACCGGACGCCTCGAAGAGGGCGCGGTTGTGCGGGGCGTGGATCGCGGCGTCGACCGTCGCGTCCTCGTCGAGGGTGACGAGCGCGTTCTCCGTCGGGTCGAGGTAGTACGTTCCCGCCGGGAGCCCCGCCACGGCACCGGCCTTCACGTACGCGTACGTCTGTACCGGGTAGAGGCCGCCGGCGGACGGATAGCGGCACTTGGCCAGCCCGTCCGACTCGTCCTGTCGCAACACGCCGAGGCAGTCGGCCAGTTCGGCGAGACTGACCGGCTCGGTGAGGAAGTCCCGGTCGCTGCGCCGCCGCGACGGCTCGTCCGGCACGCGCGGGAGGACGACCCGGGGGCGTTCGGGCTCCCGGCGCAGGCCGTGCCGGGCGAGCTTGAACGCGGCCCGGCTCAGCGGGTCGAGCACGGTGACGCCGCTGCGGCGAGCCTCCTCGACGTCGGCCGCGTCCGGGCCGGTGACGACGTACGCGACCAGGCCGTCGTGGCCGGGCCGGTCGGGCCGGCCGGTCGCGGTGACGACGGCCGATGCGACGGCGGGGTGGGCGAGCAACGCCGCCTCGATCTCGCCGAGTTCGATGCGCTGGCCGCGGATCTTGACCTGGAAGTCGGCCCGTCCCATGAACTCGATGGTGCCGTCGGGGCGCCACCTGCCGAGATCCCCGGTGCGGTACATCCGCTCCCCGGTGACGGGGTGGGGGACGAACACCGCGTCGGTGCGCGCGGCGTCGCGCCAGTAGCCGTCGGCGAGGCACACACCGGAGACGTACATCTCGCCGGTGACCCAGTCCGGGCACTCCTGGAGCCGCTCGTCGAGCACGTAGTAGAGGACGTTGGCGAGGGGAGTGCCGTACGGGATGCTCCGCCAGGCCGGATCGACCTCGGCGACGCGGTGCCAGATGCTCCACACGGTCGTCTCGGTCGGTCCGCCGATGGCGAGCACCTCGACGCCGGGCGCTGCCTGCGCGAGCCGGGGCGGCACTGCCAGCGGGATCCAGTCGCCGCCGAGCACGGCCAGTCGGAGCGAGGCGAGCCGGTCGCCTTCGCCCCCGCTCTCCAGGAGCATCTCCATCATCGCCGGCACCGAGTTCCACAGCGTGACCCGATGGGTGGCGATCAGCTCGCTCCAGTGCACCGGGTCGCGGCGGTCGGCGGCGGCGGGCACGACCAGTGTGCCGCCCGCGCCCAGCACGCCGAAGACGTCGAAGGCGGACAGGTCGTGGTGGAGCGCGGTGACCCCGAGACCGCGGTCGCCCTCGCCGATACCGTACGACTCGATGGTCTCCACCAGGCAGTTGACGAGCGCCCGGTGACTGACCATCACGCCCTTCGGCTCGCCCGTCGAGCCGGAGGTGAACATCGTGTACACGAGGTCCGCCGGGCTGCCGCCGATGGGCAGCGGCGCGTCGGTGACGGCGGGCAGCGGCATGTCCACGCTGAGCCGCAGCGGTCCGGCCGGCCAGTCCAGCCGGTCGTCGAGCCGCGACTGGGTGAGGACGAGGTCGACCTCGCCCTTGTCGAGCAGGTGGCGGAGACGTGCGCCGGGCAGTTCCGGGTCGATCGGCAGGTACGCGGCGCCCGAGAACAGCACGCCGTAGGCGGCGACGATCTGCTCCCAGCCCTTGTCCATGACGATGGCGACCAGCCGGCCGGGCCGGGCACCGTGCGCGCGGAGCCAGGCCGCCACCTGGCGGGCGTCGGTGTCGAGTCGGGCGTAGGACAGCGTCCGGTCCGGGGCGATCAGCGCGGGCGCGTCGGGGCGGGCGGCCACGTGCCGCTCGAAGAGGTGCTGCACCTGGATGTCCGGTACGGCCCGGGTCGGGCCCGCGCTCTCCCGGCGCCGCTCGGCCTGCGCCGGGGGCAGGGCGAGCGGCCCGCTCCGCGACCAGGCGTCCTCGTCGGTCGCGAGCCGGTGCAGCAGGGCCGTGTGCGCGGCGAACATGTCGTCGAGGAGCCCGGCCGGGAACAGGTCGTCGACGGTGTCCCAGTTCAGGAGGAGCGCGCCCTCCTCCTCGTGGACCTGCTCGTCGAGGGAGACCTGCGGGGTCTGCGAGACGGCGAAGACGGGGGTGAGCAGCCGCTCCAGCGGCGTCTTCGCCGCGGTGGCGAAGGCGAGGTTGCTGGTCATGACGACCGGCATGAGCGCCTGGTCGAATCCGCCCTGGAGCCGCATCAGCTCGCGCAGCACCTCCACTCCGCTGACGTCCTGGTGCCGCAGGTCGGACCTGAGCTGCCGCTGGAGGCCGCGTGCCCGGTCCCGGAAGGTGGCATCGGTGCGGAAGTCGACCTCCAGCAGGGTGAACGACGCGAACTGGCCGAACACCTCGTGGTACGCGGGGTCGTGCACGGGCCGGGTGAGGCGCGGCACGTTGAGCGTGAAGTGCCGGCTGGTGCTCCAGGTGGCCATGGTCTCGGCGTACGCGGCGAGCAGCAGTCCCGTCGGGGTCAGCCCGGCCCGGCCGGCCCGTTCCTTCAGGCCCTGCCAGAGCTCGGCGGGCAGGGTCGTCTCCCGCCGGGTGAACCGCGGCCGGTCGATCGATCCGGCCCGGGCGGCGGCGGGCAGCTGCGGAGCCGGGGGCAGCTCCGGCAGCCTGCGCCACCAGTAGTCCCGCGCACGCCGGTACGCGGCCCCCTCGTGCCGCTCCGCCTCGGCCCGTACGTGGTCGCGGAAGGTCCTCTCCGGCGCCGCCGGCTGGGAGTCCGGTGCGTCGTAGAACCGGGACAGGTCGTCGAAGAGCAACCGCCCGGAGGAGAAGTCCGCGATCAGCGAATCGACGCTGAGGTGGATGCGCAGGCCACTGTCCAGCCGGGTGGCGGCGACCTCGAAGAGCGGCCACTGGTCGGCGGGACGCACCTCGTGCGACAGCCGGTCCCGGGTGGCCGTCAGCGCCGCCTCGGCCTCGTGCGGTGCGCGGCCGCGCAGATCGGTCACCCCGATCTCGTACGGGGGTACGTCGGCGAGGATCCGCTGCTCGTTGCTGTCGGGCAGCATGACGGCGCGCAGCATCTCGTGCCGGTCGATCACGCGCCGCCAGGCGTGCTCGAACCGGGGCAGGTCGAGAGCGGGGGCGTCGAACTCCAGATAGACGTGGGTGGAGACGTTGCCCAGCTCGAAGGCGCCCGTGCGGCCGAGGCAGTACGCCTGCTGGGTGTCCGTCTGGGGGAAGGGGGCGAAGGCGGAGGAGCCGCCGGAGGAGTCCGCCGGCTCGGTGGCGGAGACGGCGGTGAGCGGCGTCTCGGCCGGGATCAGCTGGCCTTCGGCGGTGAGGGGGAGTCCGGACGGGCGCTGCCGGAGGACGGTGGCCGCGAGCGCGGTGATGGTCGGATCGCCGTCGAACACGTCGTCGGCGATGTCCACGCCGAGGTCGCGCTCGATCCGGCCGACGAGCCGCAGCGTGGCCAGCGAGTCCAGGCCCAGGTCGAGCAGCGGCCGCTCCCGGTCGGGTGCGTCCGCGCACTCCGGCACCAGGGTCGCCACCAGGCTGCTCAGATAGGCCTCGACGGCGCCGTGGGGTCGGTCGGCGAGGGGCCGCTCCGGGAGGGTGCCCGTATCCCCGGCGGTCCGCGCTCCGGCGCTCCACGCTCCGGCGGTCCACTCTCCGACGACGGCGAGGGTGCCGTCGAGGAGGGCCTGCCGGATGGCCCGCCGCTGGATCTTCCCGCTGGAGGTCTTGGGGATGGTGCCCGTACGCACGAGCACCAGGCCGTGGAGGCGGACGTCGAACTCCGCGGCGATCGCCCGGCCGACGTCCCGCGCGACCTCGGCCACGGGCGGCAGCTCCGCCCCGCGCCGCAGCTCGGCGACGAGTACCAGGTGCTCCGCGCCGCCGTCGTCCACGGCCACGGCGGCCGAGGAGTTGGCCTGGAGGGCGGGATGGCTCTGCTCGGCGCGGCGCTCGACGTCCTGCGGGTAGAGGTTGCGGCCCCTGATGATGATCAGGTCCTTGCTGCGGCCGGTGACGAACAGTTCGCCGTCGCGGAGGAATCCCAGATCGCCGGTCCGGAGGAACGGGCCCTCTCCGGTGGACAGTTCGGCCTCGAAGGCCGCCGCGCTCTCGTCCGGGCGCCCCCAGTACCCGTGGGCGACGTTCGGGCCGCCCACCCAGATCTCACCGACCCGCTCGGGGCCGCAGACGGTCGCGGTGGCCGGATCGACGACGAGCAGCCGTTGCCCGCCGACGGCTGAGCCGCACCCGACGACCTCCCGCCTCCGGCCGGGCCCCGCGTCGGCGGTGCCGGGGACGACGCGGTGCGCCTCCAGAGCGGGGGCGTCGACGGTGATCGCCGACGAGGGGGTGAGGTACTCCCCGCAGGACACCATCAGGGTGCCCTCGGCAAGACCGAAACTGGGCCGCAGCGCTTCCCTGCGCAGCCCCCAGCGGGAGAAGTGGTCGGCGAACCGGTCCAGCGTCGCGGCCCGTACGGGTTCCGCTCCGACGATCACGGTGTCCAGCGTGCTCAGGTCCAGGGGCTGGTGGTCCGCGGGATCGACCCGGTCGACGCAGAGGTCCAGGGCGAAGGGGGGCGTCGGGGACGAGGTGGCACCGTAGGCGGAGATCGCGCGCAGCCACTGGAGGGGGTCGAGGACGAAGGTGCCCGGCGCCATCAGGACGGCGGTGCAGCCGGCGACGAGGGGCTGCAGGATGCCGCCGATGAGCCCCATGTCGTGGAACGGCGGCAGCCAGCTCACGATGCGGGAGTCCTCCGAGGTCCGCGTGCGGGCCTGGATCTGGGCGGAGTTGTACAGGAGGTTGCCGTGGGAGACCATCACACCCTTCGGTGCGGCGGTGCTGCCCGAGGTGTACTGCAGGAACGCGAGGGAGTCGGTGCCGACGAGCGGATCGGTCCACTCCTCGGCGTCGGCGGTGACGGCGCTGCCCGGCAGCCACGTGACGTCCCGCAGTTCGGGCGCGTCGAGCAGCTGCTCGCGGACGCGGGCCGTGATCCGGTCACCGGTCAGTACGGCGGTGGGCGCCGCGTCCGCGGCGACGGCCCGGAGCCGGGCCAGGTTGCGCGCGTGCGGCGGGTAGCACGGTACGGCGATCGCCCCCGCGTACAAGCAGCCGAAGTACGCGCTCAGGTAGTCGGGGCCCGGCGGGTGCAGGATCAGCACCCGGTCGCCGGTCTTTCCGTCCTCCTGGAGGGTCGCCGCCACCACCCGTGCGCGGTGGTCGAGTTGCGCGTAGGTGAGGCGGGCCTCCTCTTCGCCGTGGCTGTCGAGGAGGACGTACGCGAGGCGGTCGGGCTGGTGCGCGGCCCGTGACCGCAGCAGCTCGACGAAGCTGCTCGGCCGTCGGCCGAACACCTGCGGGAAGGGTGCGGAGAGGTTCATGACTCCTGGGTCCCGTCTCGGTCGTCGTTGTCGGCGTCGCTGTCGCTGTCGCTGTCGGCCGTGCGGTCGGCCGGCTTCGTCGCGCTCACCAGCAGGGTCGGGACCCAGGGGCCGCTCCACCACATCCGGGGGCCGGCGTCGGTGCAGGTCGTGTCGACCGCGCCCGCCGCGCGCAGGATCTCGACGTAGCGGCGGGCGTGGAAGATGTCGGCGATGAGCAGCCGACCGCCCGGCCTGAGGACCCGATAGGCCTCGCGCACGGCCTCCTCGCGGCCTCGCGCGCTGGTGATGTTGTGGATGGCCATGCTCGACACCACGACATCGAACCGGTCGTCGGCGAGGGGGAGTCGCCGCATGTCCGCCGTGACCAGGTCGACCTGGTCGGCGACCCGCTCGAGCTCGGCGTTGTCGGCCGCGGTCCGCTCGTCGTTGCCGGACTGGTCGACCGAACGCCAGATGTCGACCCCGGTGACCCGGCCCTTCGGCACCCGGCGCGCCACCGCGGTCAGCACCGCTCCGCGCCCGCAGCCCAGGTCCAGTACCCGCTCGTCGCCCTGCAGGTCGAGCGCGTCCAACTGCTCTTCCCAGACAAGGAACTTGCCCCGTACCGAAGCGTGCAGGAACAGCCCTCCCGCGACGGCCAGAACCGGCGGGATCCGCAGCAGCCGGCGGGGCCCGCCCGCGGCGACCGCCGCGAGCGGTGCCACGACCCCGGCGCCGAACGCCAGCAGCCAGTTCGGGGCGTCGACGCCGTAGCGCCCTTGTCGTCGTAACGATGTGTTGCTCATGAAAGACAATCCTTGATTCGCGATGTCCGTACGGAGGGGGTGCGGATCAGCGGGCACGGCAGGCGGCCGATACGAGGGCGAGGACCTGGTCGCTCGACTCGAAGGGGAAGAAGTGGCCGCCGGTGAAGGTCCGGACCGTGACGTCGGTGCCCAGCTCCCGCCAGCGCTCGACCTCCGTGGGCGGGGCCGCCGGGTCGTCGGAGCCGCCGAGGGCGATCAGCCGCACACCGGCCGACAGCGTGCCGCGGCTCCGGTAGGTCTCGGCCGCCTCGAAGTCGGCGCGCAGCACCGGAAGGAAGAGCTCCAGCCACTCCTCCTCGGCGAGCAACTCCGTTGGAATACCGCCCAGCGCGCCGAGGCGGCGGATGAACTCCTCGTCCGCGAGCCGGTGCATCGCGGGGGTGCTGCGGGGTACGTGGGGCGGAACACTGCCCGAAACGACCACCGCCGCCGGGGGGTTGGGCCCGTCCTGGAGGGCAAGGGCGAGTTCGTAGGCGAGCAGAGCCCCCATGCTGTGGCCGAACAGCACATAAGGAAGGTCGTCGGCCCGGCCGGCGATCGGCCCGGCGAGCAGCTCGCCGAGCCGCACGATCGACCTCTCGGCAGGCTCCGCCATACGGACCCCGCGGCCCGGGAGTCGAACCGGCACGACCTCGATTCCCGGGCCCACCGCGCCCTGCCAGTGCCGGAACGCCGACCCGTCCGCGCCGCCGTGCGGGAGACAGAAGAGCCGGGCATCGAGCCGGGGCGCTCCTGGACGTTCGGGGGGAAGCCACAGGTTCTCGGAGAGGACACTCACGGATTGCACGCACTTTCGTTCACCGGTGACGCTGCGTCACCCCAATGGATCTTTGGGTGCAACGATCACTCGGGCCGAAAGAAACGGATATCCGTCCGGTCGCACGTGCGACCTCGATGGCGGTGATACGTCACGGGCGTCCCGGCCTCCACCTGGTGTTCGTGGAAGCCGGGACGCCGGTGTCGGCCGCGGTTACTGCGTGGCCTTCGCCGCCGGGTGCGCCTTGGCGAGGGTGCAGACGCCGTCCGCGCACTGACGCTCCAGCCGGCCGCGCGAGACGGTCTGCGCAAGACCGACCAGCCAGCAGGTGGGGCAGCCGCGGAAGGCGATCAGGGCCAACGGCGCCGCCAGCAGGGTGGCCGGGCCGGCGACCGGCACGAGGGCGATCGAGCCGATGATCAGCCCGAAGCCGACGGCGCCGCGCGCCAGATGCCGCGGGACGGACGTGCTGGCGAAGTCCCTTACCAGTGGTGTGGGTTGGGTGGCCTCCGTGGTGTGTGTGGTGTGTGTGGTGTGCTCGGTGTCCCTTGTGCTTTCTGTGCTCACTGCGTTCACGGTCGCGGGTCTCCTCCGGTGGGTCGGTCGGCGGCTCGACCGGGCGCCTGGCCGGTCGTTGCCAGTGAGTGACGCAAGGTCGTGCGTGCTCTGTGCAGCCGTGACTTCATCGCGGCGCCGCTCAGACCGAGCGAAGCGGCGACGGTCCTGCCGGGCAGGCCCTGGATGTCCCGCATGATCAGGACCTGCCGCTGGTCACGGGGCAGGGCGCTGACCGCCGCCGCGATCCGCTCCACCTCCAGCCTGTGCAGCACCGCTTCCTCGGCGGACCGTTCCGCGGCGGCCTCCGGTTCGTCCGGGTGCTCGCCTCGCCGCGAGGCGAGCACCCGGACCTGCCGGAGGCATTCGTTGCGCACGATCCGGAACATCCAGGAGGCGAGCGCTCCGGTGGCCCGCAAGGTGCCGATCTTCCGGTAGAGGATGATCAGCGCCTCCTGCGCCGCGTCCTCCGCGTCCTGAGGCGAAGCGCACAGGGACGCGGCGAACTTGCGCACGTGCGGCTGGGATTGCACGACGACGGTGGTGAGCGAGGCGACGTCGCCGTCCTGAGCGGCCTTGATCAGCCGTTCGTCCGGCCAGGAGAAGCGTCGGTTCATGGGTTACTCATACTCGGAAGGCCCCCCGTGGCGCGCGCCGGTCAGCCTCGGCTCCGGTAGCGGCGCATCAGATGCCAGCTGCACGCGCCCACGAGCAGGGCTCCGATCACGACGATTCCGGTGACCATCATGGGTGTCTCCTCCTGGTTCCGCCGGCCCGTTCGACCGGTACGCACATAGGAGGCGGGGAAGCCTGGAAAGGATTCACCATCGTTCCGGGATCTCCGGGATCTCCGGGATCTCCGGGACCTGATGGGCAGTGGTCGGTCGAATTTTCTTCCCTACCATGTGACTCGGGAATGTTGCCGACCGGCTTTCCGTTGTCGCGGGCATGACTGCGTCCAACAGCGAATTCATCCGTGGCACCGCGCGGGGCACGGCGCCCGTCCCCCTGTCCGTACTCGACCTGGCGGCCGTCGGCGAGGGCACCACGGCCCGGGAGGCGCTCCAGGCCTCGGCGCGGCTGGCCCGACTGGCCGAAGCCCGCGGCTTACTCCGGTACTGGGTGGCCGAACACCACTCGATGCCGGGGATCTCCAGCAGCAGCCCGGCCGTCATCCTCGCGCACCTGGCGGCCCAGACCCGGACCCTGCGGCTCGGCTCCGGCGGAGTGATGCTGCCCAACCACGCCCCGCTCGTGGTCGCCGAGCAGTTCGGCACGCTGGAGGCGCTCGCGCCGGGCCGCATCGACCTCGGCCTCGGGCGGGCCCCCGGCACCGACGGCGCCACCGCGGCGGCGCTGCGGCGGGCCGGCGGACCGGAGAGCGACGACTTCCCGGCCGAGGTGGCCGAGCTCCTCCGCTTCCTCCGCGACGACTTCCCCGACGGACACCCCTACCGGCGCATCCACGCGGTGCCCGGGCCCGTGCAGGGCGAGGTGGGACAGCCGCAGGTGTGGCTGCTCGGCTCCTCCGGCTTCTCCGCCCGCCTCGCGGGCCGGCTGGGCCTGCCGTTCGCCTTCGCCCACCACTTCTCCGCGCGGAACACCCTCCCCGCGCTGGAGCTGTACCGGTCGAGCTTCCGGCCCTCCGCGACCCTGGCCGAGCCGTACGTGGTGCTCGGCGTCTTCGCCTTCGCCGGGGACGACGCGGCGGAGGCGCGACGCCAGGCGCTCACCGGGGCGCTCGCCACGGTACGGCTGCGCAGCGGCCGGGCGGGTCTCGTCCCGACGCCCGAGGAGGCCGAGCGGCACGTCTTCACCGAGCAGGATCGCGCGGTCCTCGGCACCTGGCTCGACAACGCCCTGTACGGCACGGCCGACGAGGTCAGGGCCGGCCTGGACGAGCTGCAGAAGCGGACCGAAGCGGACGAGCTGATGCTCGCCATGAACTCGCACGGCCCCGACTTCCGCGTGCGCTCCTACGAGCTCATAGCCGACGCATACGGCCTGCCGGCCGACACGACGGCGGCGGGCTGACGCGCCGACGCCGGGCCGGTGCGCCGGCCCGGCGTCACGACACCCCCTAGTACCAGGGGCGGGCGTCGTGCGTGGGCAGCGGACGGAGCTTCGGCCAGCGTACGAGCAGGCGGTCGGCCAAGGCGGAGCTGAGGCGGCCGACGGCGTGGAGGTGGTCGTGGTCGCGGGTCATGTCGGCGACCACGCCCAGGCGGTGGACGAGCCGCTCGCGGGCGGAGGCGTTGCCCCACTCGAAGTCCTCGGCGGGCACCCGGGCGAGCTGGTCGGCCGTCCCGCGGTGGGCCCGCTCGACGAGCGCGTCGCCCTGGATCAGCCAGCCCGCGCACGCGTCGGCGAGGTCACCCGGCACGTCCTTCCCGGTGAGGCCGCGCCAGGTGGACCGGTAGACGTCCTCGACCTCCGTGAGCGGGGTCGCGGTGACCGACATGGCACACCAGCAGGTGGGGAAACCGATGCGGAAGTAGGCCAGCTCGGTCAGGCCGTTGCCGAGGGAGGCCCGCTCGAAGTCGACGAAGCGCACGCCGTCGGCGGTGCGCAGATCATTGCCGGGGCAGGGGTCGCCGTGCAGCAGCGCATGGTGCGGGGTGGGGTCCAACCGCTCGAGGAGACCGTCGAGTTCATCGGGAACCGTGGACGGTACGGGCACGTCGAGCGCCCTGGCCAGGGCGAGGAACGACTCCGCGTCGGCGGCCGTGGGCCCCGACGCGACCGGCAGCGCGCCCGCGTCGGCGGGCCCGGTCAGGGCGTGCAGCCGGGCGAGCGACTCGGCGTACCCCGGCATCCAGTCGTCCGTCCTGCCGAGGTCGTCCAGGTGCTCCATGACCATCACCCGCGAGGACGGGTCCGTGGCGAGCACCGCGGGAGCCACACCAGGCCCGGGAGCCACGGCGGGCCCGGAGGCCACGGCGGGCCCGGAGGGCCGCCCCGCCAGGCGCAGCCCGGCGACCTCCCGCGCGAAGCGAGTCTGCGCGTCGGCGCCTGCGTCCCCGTCGTCGGTGATCTGCTTGACGATCACGAGCCGCCGGTCGGCCAGCCGCACCCGCCACACCCGTGACCGGGGGCTGCTGTCCAGGAGTTCGGCCTGCTCGGGGGTGCCCACGGTGGAGAGCAGCGCCTCATGGAACGGAACACGGTTCGGCATGCCGACGAGCGTAGCCGGAGCGTCGCACGCGCGAGCGAGCACCCTGGCCCGGCCGAAGTCCGCCCAGGCCGTTTCCGGAAAGTGCGGCTACGGCCGCGGCGTCGTCATGAACCCGCCGCGACCGTGACCCGCCAGCCGTCGTCGGCGAGGCGGCGGCGGACCGCCTCGGCCGTGGGGGCGGGGGCCGCGAGGAGGGCCGAGAGTTCCGTGTCCGTGTCGGACCAGCTCAGGCTGATGCCGTCCGCGTCGATGCCGGAGCCCTCCGCCGCGTCGATCAGCCGGTCCACCTCGCCGGGTCCGCCGCCGAGCGGGACCGTCAGCGTCACCCGCTCCACGGGGACCCGGCCGCCCGGCTCGTACACCGACTCCCAGCCCTCCCTGCCCCGCTCCAGCAGGTCCTCGAGCGAGGCCAGGGCCTCCTCCGACTCCGGCCCCGACACCTCCAGCGCGTTCAGCGCGCGCGTCAGCGCCTCCAGGTCCTTGCGCAGGTCGCCGAGGATCTCCGCGATCGCCGGACCGTTGGACCGGACGATGTCCGTCCACAGCGTCGGAGCGCCGCCGGCGACCCGGATCACGTCCCGTACGCCCTGCCCGGCCAGGGCGAGCGCCTCCCGGGACGCCCCGCCGAGGCGCGCCGCCATCAACGCCGCCACGAGGTGCGGCGCGTGGGAGACGAGGGCCACCGCCCGGTCGTGCACGCCCGGCTCCATCACCAAGGGCACGGCACCGCACAGCGCGACCGCGGCGAGCACCCGGTTGAGCGTGCCCGACGAGGTCTCCGGGTCGGGGGTCAGGACCCAGGTACGGCCCTCGAACAGGTCGGCACGGGCGGCCAGCGGGCCGGACCGCTCGCTCCCCGCCATGGGATGGCCGCCCACATAGCTCGGCCGGTGCACTCCCGTGTGCGAGACCGCCAGCGCCGTCGCGGACTTGACGCTCGCCACATCGGTGTACGCGTGGGCCAGACCGCGGCCCTGCTGGTCCGCCAGCACCTGCGCCACCCGCGTCGGCGGTACGGCGACGACGGCCAGGTCGACCGGGCCGGGAGGTGCGCCGAAGACCCCGGCCCCCCGCGCCGCGGCCACCCGCGCCGCCGACTCGTCCGCGTCCAGCAGGTGCACATGGACGCCGCGGCGGGTCAGCGCGAGTCCCATGGACGTGCCGATCAGCCCGGTCCCCACCACTGCCGCAGTGCGAATCACTGGTTCCCCCCTCATGGCCGGATCATCGGTGCGCGGGAGCGCCCGCCCCGGCTCCACGCCCACCGGCGGCCGCTCCACCTCCGCGACCGTCGCAGTCTGACCGCAACCGGGTGCCCCGTACTCGGCCGACCGCGCACGGCAAGTGCCGCATCAGCGCACTTCGGGCATACGCGAACGCGACAGAGCGCATGCGCGGGGACAGCACAGTCGCCCGGCGGCCGCCCCTTAACTTGCTCTCGCCAAGGGCCGACAGCGAACGAAGGAGGAACGCCGTGGAACTCGATCTGCGCACGGTGATGCGGCACTTCGCCACCGGCGTCGGAGTGGTGAGCACCTGGACCGAGGCACCGGACGGCCCCGGCCCCGACGGGCGTCGCCACGACGCCATCACGGTCAACTCGCTCGTCCCCGTCTCCTACGACCCCCCGCTCGTGTCGCTCTCCCTGCGCCACGGATCGGCCTTCCTCGCCGACCTCCTCGCCTCCGGGCGGTGGGGCGTGTCCATCCTGGCCGCGGACGGCGCGGACACCGCCCGCCGCCTCGCCGGCTCCCGGGAGAGCCGGACGGAGGCGCTGGCCGCCCTGCCGGCAGCGCCGGGACCGCGCACCGGAGCGCTGCTCTTCGAGGGGTCCGGCTGGCTGGAGTGCGCGCTCGCCGACTCGTTCACCGTCGGCGACCACCTCATGGTCATCGGCACCGTGCTGGCCACCGGAGTGCGCGCACCGCAGGACCCCCTGGTGTTCCTGCACGGGGCGCTCACCCCCGCCCCCGGCCCGTGACCCCGACCGCCCCCGACCTCGACCCCGTCCTCGTATCGCCATCTCGCCAGGGAGAGCACCATGACCGAACCGCCCAGGAACGCGTCCGCGAGCCCCGCGCTGCGCAAGGCGCTGGACGCGGCCGCCCGGATCCTCGGCGAGGACCGGGTGCTGCGCCCCGAGGACGACGAGCGGGCGACCCGGCTCCTCGGCCCCAACGCGAGCCTCTTCCGCGCCCGCCGGATCGCCGCCGTCCTGCGGCCCACCGGCGCCGGACAGGTCCCCGAGCTCGTCGAGCTCTTCTCCAGGGAGACCGAATCGGGCAGCCTCCATGTCGTCAGCACCGGCCGCAACTGGGGCCTGGGCTCCCGCGAACCGGCCGACGACGACGTGGTCGTCCTCGACCTCGGCGGCCTCGACCGGGTCCGTGAGCTGGACCTGGAGGCCGGCTGGGCGGTCGTCGAGCCCGGTGTCACCCAGGGCCATCTCTCCCGGCTCCTCGCCCACACCCCGCGCCTCGTCAACGTCACGGTCTCCGCCGCCGCCACGAGCGTCCTCGGCAACGCCCTGGACCGCGGCGTCGGCCTGCGCGGCCAGCGCACCGACGACCTCGCCGGCCTGGAGGTCGTGCTGCCGGAGGGCGAGACCGTACGGGTCGGCTGGTGGCCCACGGCGGACCGCACCGCACCGGTCTACCCGCACGGTCTGGGCCCGTCGCCGCTGCCGCTCTTCGTCCAGTCCTCCCTCGGCGTGGTCACCGCCGCGGTGATCCGGCTGCCGGCCCGGCCCGAGGCGCTGCGCGTGGTCCGGCTCGACTTCCCGCAGTCCGCGCTGAGCGCCGCGACCGACGCCGTACGCCGCTGGGTCGCCCAGGGCCTCACCCGCGGCGTCCCGCGGATCTACGACCCGGCGGCCGCCCGCTCGTACGGCGGCACCGAGGGCGAGTTCCTGGTGCACCTCCCCGTCGACGGCACGGCCGAGGCCGTCGAGGCCCTCACGGGCATCCTGACCGCCGAGGCCCGCCGTACGGGCCTGTTCACCCAGGTGACGGCCACGGAGGCGATCGACCCCGCCCACCCGAACCACGAGGTCGCCCGGCTGGTGGAGCGCGGATACGCCGGCGACCCCGACATCGCCGACGTCCTCTTCCGGGCCAAGATGGGCGTGCCCGCGGACCGTGTCGACACGGAGGCCGGGTTCGTCTTCTTCCTCCCGCTGCTGGCGTTCACCGGCGCCGACGTCTCCCGCGCGGACGGGCTGCTGCGGGAGGCGGCCGCCGCGACCGGGACCCGCCTCTCGGCGACGCTGCACCTCCTCGGACCCGACCTCATCGACTGCGTGGTGGCGATGAAGTTCTCCCGCGAGGGGGACGCGCCCGAGCGTGCCCACCGTGCCCTCGACCTGCTCCACACCTCGTTCGCCGACGCCGGCTTCGCGCCGTACCGGCTGGACGTCGACCACGCCCACCGGCGCGACGCCCTCGCCGTCGATCCCGGAGCCCTCGCCCTGACCCGTCGGCTCAAAGCCGTACTCGACCCCAACAACGCCATAGCGCCGGGACGTTACCGCTGACCGCGGAGACCACCGGACACCAGTGAGACAGGGGACTACAGCACATGGTCACTTCACAGGAGGTCGCCGCCCGGCGTCCCGAACCCACCCGGCCGACCACTCCGGAGGAGCTGCTCAGGCGTGCCGAGGACCTCGTCCCGGTGCTGCGGGGCCTCTCCGACGACATCGAACGGGCCCGCAGGCTGCCCGACACGGTCGTGGAGAAGCTGCGTGACGCGGGCGTCTTCCGCATGGGCGTGCCCACCGAACAGGGCGGCCCGGGCCTCGACTCCGTCCAGCAGACGGAGGTGGTGGAGACCCTCGCCCGCGGCGACGCCTCCGCCGCCTGGTGCGCCATGATCGGCATGGACACCCCGCTCTACGCGCAGTTCCTGCCCGAGTCCGTCGCGCGGGAGGAGCTGAGCGACCCGGACGCCATCACGGCCGGACTGATCCTGCCGCTCGGCCGCGCCGAGCGGGTGCCCGGCGGCTACCGGGTCACCGGACGCTGGGGGTTCGGCAGCGGCATCACCCACGCCGACTGGGTCGTGGCCGGCTGCTTCGTCCACCAGGACGGGCGGCCCGAGGCCGGACCCGACGGCTCGCCCCGGCACTGGCGCATCATGCTCGCCCGCCGCGACGCGTTCGAGGTCCTCGACACCTGGCACACCACCGGCCTCGCCGGTAGCGGCAGCAACGACTACCAGGCGAAGGACCTCTTCGTCCCCGAGGAGCACTCCTTCAGCCTGGGCGCCCCGCGCGTCGAGGGGCCGCACTCCACGGCGGAGGCGATCCTGCGCAACATGCCCGGCGTGCCGCTCGGCGTGGCCCGGGCCGCGCTCGACCACGTACGGGAGCTGGCCGCCGGCCGCACCGATCGCGCCGCCGCCACGCCGTGGGCCGACACGTACCGCGTACAGATGGCCATCGCCGAGTCCGAGATGGAGCTCGGCGCCGCCCGGCACGCCGTCTACGGCAGCCTGCGCAGGCAGGCGGAGATCCTGGAGAAGGGCGGCGAGATCGGCCGCGACGACCGTGTGGACACCGTCCTCGCGCGCGTCAACGCCTTCCGGGTGGCCCGCGCCATCGTCGCCCGCCTCTACGACCTCGTGGCGACGACGGCCGTCTACCGGCCTTCCCCGCTCGACCGCTGGCTGCGCGACCTGACGACGATGCGCCAGCACGTCATCGCCCAGGACCAGGTCCTCCAGTCGGCGGGCGCGCACCTGCTCGGCGGCACCCCGTCCAACCCCTTCAGTCTGGGCATCGTGGCATGAGCGGACACCCGTGCGCGGAGACCGGCGGACCATCCGCCGCCACGGCCACGGCGGACCGGGCGGAGGGGGAGCAGGGGGCGGACCGGTCCGAGTTGAGCGGCGGGCCGCTGCCGGCACCCGCGGTCGGCACGCTCGGCGAGGCGCTGCGGCGCGCCGCGCGCACCCCGCACGGCGTCGTCGTCATCGACGGCACGGGCACGGCCGTCCGCAGGTCGTACGCCGAGCTGTACGAGGACGCGGCCCGGGCGGCGGCGGGGCTCGCCGCCGCGGGTGCGCGGCCCGGCGCGCGGGTGATCCTCCGGACGGACCGCACCACCGACCTGCTCACCGCCTTCTGGGCGTGCGTGCTCGGCGGGCTCGTCCCGCTGCCCGTGGCGTACGGCTCCGGCGCCGACGGACTCGCCGAGGCGGTCGACGCCGTCGGGGAGGCGTGGCTGCTCGGCGACGAGCCGACCGGCCCGCACCCTCCGGGGCTGCGCCCGCTCGGGCGGGTGGACGCGGGGGACCGCACGACCACCGGCGTCCGCGAGGCGGTCGGGGAGCGGCGGCCCGACGACCCGGCGGTGCTCACCCTCACCTCCGGCAGTGGCGGCCGTCCCAAGGCCGTGCCGCTGACCCACCGTCAGATACTTGCCCGGGCCCACGGAACCGCCCTCGCGCGGGGTCTCGGCCCGGACACCCGCAGCCTCAACCGGATGCCGCTCGACCACGTCAGCGGGATCGTCATGTTCCACGTGCGGGACGTCTACCTGGGCTGTCACCAGGTGCACGCGGACGCCGGATGGGTCCGCGCCGACCCCCTGCGCTGGCTCGACGTCGCCGAGGCCGAGCGGATCGACACCACCTGGGCGCCCAACCGCGTCCTCGCGGTCCTCGTCGACCGGCTCGCCGAGGAACCGTTACGGTCCTGGGACCTGAGCCGGCTCCGCTATGTGATGAACGGCGGCGAGGCGGTCAAGGACCGCGTCGTCCGGCGCTTCGTCGAGGCGCTCGCCCCCCATGGACTGCCCGCCACCGCCGTGCACCCCGGGTGGGGCATGCCGGAGACGGCCTCCGGCGTCGTCGACAGCGTCTTCCGCTCCGCCGCGGGTCCTCCCCGGCGCCATGTGCCGGTGGGGAGACCGCAGCCCGGCGTCTCCGTCCGGGTCGTGGACGAGGCGGGGCAGGTGGTGCCGGCGGGGGTCGTCGGACGGCTCCAGGTCACCGGGGCGCCGGTCGCCGACACGTACCTCGTGGGCGGGGTGCCACGCCCGGCACCGCTCTCGGACGACGGCTGGCTCGTCACCGACGACCTGGCCTTCGTGGCGGACGGCGAACTCACCGTCACCGGCCGGGCCGACGGCCTCATCGAGGCCGGCGGCACCCGGTGGCACGGCCACGAGATCGAGGATGCCGTCGAGGAACTCCCGTGCGTGCTCCCGTCCTTCACGGTCGCCCGCCGCCTCGCCGCAGACGGAACGGACGCCACGGACGGTACGGGCTCCGCCTGGCTCACGGTGTTCTTCCGCCCCCGGCCGGGCGTCTCGCCGGACGAGGCGGCGGAGCGGGTACGCGAGCGGGTACGGCACCGCTTCGGGGCCGGCCGGGTGCGCGCCGAGGCCCTCACCGAGGCTCTCACCGAGCGCGAAGCGCCCAGGACCGCCACCGGAAAGCTCCGCCGCTCGGCCCTCGCCGCCCGCCGTCCCGGCACCCCGGACTGACCACGTCCCTTCCCCCACCGAGAGGCCTGACATGTCCCCGGACCTGACCGCGACCATGCGCACCTTCGCCACCGGAATCTGCGTCGTCACCACGTACGAGGAGGAGGGGGACCGACGGCGCCACGACGCGGTGGCCGTCCGCTCCTTCACCTCCGTCTCCCTGGACCCGCCGCTCGTCTCCCTCGCCGTCCCCCGCGACTCCGAGGTCCTCGCGACGCTGCTCACCACCAAGGTCTGGGCCGTGTCGATCCTCGACGTCGCCGGCATCGACATGGCCGAGGCCCTGGACGGCGACCGGGAGACCCGGGCCAGAGCCCTGCTCACCTGCACGGCCTCGCCCGGGGAGCGCACCGGGGCGCTGGTCCTCGACGCGCCCGGCTGGCTCGAGTGCACCCTGTACGACCGCCACGACACCGGCGACCACACGGTCCTGATCGGGGAGGTGCTGGCCACCGGCGGCCGGCACCGGCGGCCCCCGCTCGTGTTCGTCAACGGCGGCCCGCGCGCGCTCTCCGAATCCTGACCCGGGCACCGCGCCGCACCCGGCAGACCTGACCGCAACCACTTCGAACTCCGAGGAGAAACAGTGAAATTCGGCATCTGGCTCGACTTCCGCAACCCGGCCGGGTGGCGGCGGCCCTGGACCGACGTCTACGAGGAGACGCTGTCGCTCGCCACGGACGCCGAGACCCTCGGGTTCGAGTCCGTCTGGCTGTCCGAGCACCACCTCACCGACGACGGCTACCTGCCCTCCCTCTTCCCGGCGCTCGCCGCCATCGCCGCCCGCACCAGCCGGGTCCGGCTCGGCACCGCGATGGTCCTCGCCGGCCTCACCCATCCGCTGCGGCTCGCCGAGGACGCGGCCGTCACCGATCTGCTCTCCGGCGGCCGGCTGGAGCTCGGACTGGCCCCCGGCTACCGGGAGAAGGAGTTCGAGGCCCTCGGCTTCGACCGGGCCAAGCGGGGCGCCCGTACCGAGGAGACCGTGGAGATCCTCCGCCGTGCCTGGACCGGGGAGCCGTTCTCGTACGCCGGGAAGCACTTCGCCCTCGACGACGTCGTCGTCACCCCGGTCCCGCAGAGCCCGCCGCCCGTGTGGATCGGCGGCGGGAGCGAGGCCGCGGCGCGGCGGGCGGGCCGCCACGGGCTGCGCTTCCTGCCCGACCTCGGCACCCCGCCGGAGATCCTCGACCTGTACCGCCGCACCCTCGCCGAGCACGGGCACGATCCGGCCGAGTTCGGCCTGACGGCCATCGTCACCCCGGGCGTCTACGTCTGCGAGGACGCCGAGGAGGGCTGGCAGGAGATCAGGGAGCACTACTGGTACCTGCTGAACAAGTTCCAGGAGTGGTTCGGCAACCCCGGCCTGCCGTCCGTGGACGACCTGCCGCGCGAACTGTTCCTGGTGGGGCCGCCGGACGTCGTCGCCGAGGGGCTGCGCGACCGGATCAAGCCGCTGGGAGACGTCGAACGGATCATCTTCTTCGGCCGGGCGCCGGGGCTGCCCGCCGACCGGGCCCGCCGCTCCCTCGAACTGTTCGCCGAGCACGTCCTCCCGCAGTTCGCCTGAGCGCGCCGGCCGACGGCCTCGCCCGCTCGTCCGACCCATGAAGGAGCAAGGAGCACCATGTCAGACATCGCCATCGTCGGCGCAGGCATCTCCGGCCTGCACCTCGCCCTGCGGCTCCAGCAGGCCGGGGTGACCACGACGGTCTACGCCGAGCGCAGCACCGAGGAGCTCGCGGCGGGGCGCCCGCTGAGCCTCCCCGTCCGGTTCGGGAAGACCCGGGACCGGGAGCGCGAGCTGGGCGTCTCGCACTGGGAGGGAGGCGACGACGACACCCTCGGCGTCCGCCTCGTGGCCCGCGGGGAGCCGGGGATCGAGTTCCTCGGCCGCCTCGACGCCCCCGCGAGCGGCGTCGACCTCCGCCTCTACCTGCCCACGCTCACCGCCGACTACCTGGAGCGCGGCGGCCGCGTGGTCGTCCTCCGGCCCGACGCGGCCGAGATCGACCGGATCTCCCGCGACCACGACCTGGTCGTCGTCGCCACCGGACGGGCCGCCACCACGGGTCTGTTCCCGCGCGACCCGGAGCGCTCGCCGTACACGGCCCCCCAGCGCGCCCTGACCGCCGGCCTCTTCCACGGCATCGCACCCGTGGACCCGGGCCACATCCACTTCCAGGTCTCCGAGGCGGGCGAGATCTTCTCCACCCGGATCCTCACCGCCGACGGACCCGTGCACGGCATGGTCATCGAAGGCCTGCCGGGCGGCGCGCTGGAGCAACTCGCCTCCTACGACCACCTGGAGGACCCGGCGGGCTTCGAGAAGACGCTGCTGTCGCTCGTCGCCGAGTACGCGCCGGACCTGCGCGAACGCATCTCCGACCGGGAGTTCGGGATCCGCCGCCCCGGCGACGTGATCCAGGGCGGCCTCACCCCGGTGGTGCGCCGAAGCTGGGCCGCGCTCGACTCCGGCCGGATCGCCCTGGCCCTCGGGGACGCCTGGATCGTCAACGACCCGCTGGCCGGGCAGGGCGCCAACCTCGGCTCGCGCAGCGCCTTCGAGATCGCCGAGCTCATCGTCGCCGGCGGTCCGTTCGACGAGGCGTTCGCCGAGCGGGTGGCCGAGCGGCTGTGGCGGATCGCCGAACCGGTCGTCGCCTGGTCGAACCTCAACGTCGCGCCGCCGGTCGAGCACGTGGGCGGGATCTTCGTGACCGCCACGGCCGATCAGCGCGTCGCCGACGCGTTCGTCGCCAACTTCAACCACCCGGCCGACATGTGGGAGGCCGTCAAGTCGCCGGACGCCACGCGGGCCTGGCTGGACAAGATCACGGAGGTCGGGTGACGGAGGGCCGTCGACGGTAGCGAAGCGCGCACGGCCGGGGCCGTGCGCGCTTCCGCGTCACGCGGCGACCAGCGGACCGGTCCGGGGGCTCCAGACGGACATCGCCATGTCCACCAGCTCGTGCAGCTGGTCGCGCTCGGCTCCGTCGCGCGCCTGCAACGAGAGGCCGTTGAGGAACGTGGTGTAGAAGGCGGCGATCCGGTCCGTGTCCGTGTCCCCGGCGAGCTCCCCGCCCGCCACGGCGGCGTCCAGCCGGGACTTCAGCGTGGACTTCGTCCGGGCCCGGCAGCGCAGCGCGAAGTCCCGTACGGATTCGTGGTCGGTGGTGCAGCTGCTCGCGGCGTGCACGATCATGCAGCCGCGCGGCTTGTCGGCGGTCGTGAACCGGTCGACGCTCTCGTGCAGGAGCACGGCGACGGCCTCGCGCACCGTCGGGGCCTCGTCCATGGCCCGGCGCGAGGCCTCCGACTCGGTGCGCTCGTAGAGCTCGATGGCCTCCCGGAACAGCTGCTCCTTGTTCGTGAAGGCCGCGTACAGGCTCGGTGGGTTGATGCCCATCGCGGCGCTGAGGTCGGTCGTCGACGTGGTGGCGTACCCGCGTTCCCAGAAGACGAGCATCGCCGTGTGCAGTGCGGCGTCCCGGTCGAAGCTGCGGGGGCGTCCGGTGCGGGCCACATGTCCTCCTTGACGGCCGATCAGCCGGTCGTTAGCCTCTTCTGTAGAGGTTAGTACAGAAGTGGTGTTGTCCGCTGCCCCCCGTACGGGGAAAGCCGCGGTCACTCCGTCCTGCCCTCGACTCTACGGTCGGTCCGATAAGGAGATCCAGTTCATGACTATCGCGGACGACGCCACGACGGACGGCGCGTTACCCGGCCCGAGCGGTCCCGAGGCCCGTGTGCGGTGGGGCCTGCGGGAATGGCTGATGCTCGTGGTGGTGTGCGGAGCGTTCTCCCTCGACGCGCTCGACAACATCATGGTGGGCATCGCCACCCCCCAGATCAAGGACGAGTTCGGCATGAGCACGTCCGCCGCCCAGTGGGTGGTGAGCGCGTACGTCCTCGGCTTCGGCGGCTTCCTGCTCCTCGGCGGCCGGATGTCCGACCTGCTCGGCCGGCGCCGGGTGTTCCTGGTGGGCCTCACCGTCCTCGCGGCCGGCTCACTCCTCGGCGGACTGGCGAACAGCGGCCTCCTGGTCATCGTCGGCCGGCTCGTGATGGGCATCGGCGCCGCACTGACCGCCCCCTCCGCCCTCTCGATCGTCGTCGGCAACTTCCCCGAGGGACCGCAGCGGAACAGGGCCCTCGGCATCTACACGGCCTGCGGCGCCATCGGATACTCGATCGGCGTGGTGGTCGGCGGCGCCCTCACCCAGGCCAGCTGGCGCTGGACCTTCGTCCTCGGCGTGCCGGTGGCCCTCGCGGCCCTCGTCGGCGCCCTGATCCTGGTCCCCAAGGACCCGGCGCACGACGGCACCAAGCGGCACTTCGACGCCGCCGGCGCGGTCACGGTCACCGCCGCCATGCTGCTCCTCGTCTACGGGATCGTGCAGGCCCCGTCCACGGGCTGGTTCTCCGGCGTCACGCTCGGCGTCCTCGCCGCCGCGGCCCTGCTGCTCGCCGCCTTCGTGGCGATCGAGTCGCGCAGCCCGCAGCCGCTGCTCCGGCTCGGCCTGCTGCGCAACAAGTCCCTGGTGGGCGCCAGCCTCATCGCCGCGGCGATCCTCGGCACCTACATGAGCTACCAGTTCATCGGCAGCCTCTACCTCCAGTCCTATCGGGGCTGGTCCCCGCTGGAGATGGCCTTCGCGTTCCTGCCGATCGGCCTCATGATCCTCACCTTCGCGCCCCGTGCGGGGAAGTGGCTGGGCCGCACCGGACTGCGCTGGCCGGTCTTCGGCGGCATGTTCGCCTACACCGTCGCCTTCCTGCTCTTCCTGCGGGTCGGCGAGGCCTCCTCCTATTGGTGGGTCATCCTGCCCAGCATGGTGCTGATCGGCGTCGGCTTCCCGTTCGCGTTCACCGCGGCCAACGTGGCGGCCACGTCGGGCGTCGACGAGTCCGAACAGGGCCTCGCCGCGGGCATCCTGCAGACCGGCTACCAGGTGGGTGCCGCGGTCGTGCTCGCCGTGGTGACCGTGCGCATGGGCGGTGAGGAGAGCCCCTCGCACGCCGAGGCGCTCACCGGATACCACCAGGGCACCTGGGTGATCGTCCTGATCGCCGCCGTCTCGGCCTTCTCGGTGCCGATCGCCGCGGTCGCCGCCCGGCGGCGGGCCGGCCGCGCCGCCCCGGCCGCGCGCGTCACGGACGGCGGCTCCCAGGAGAGCGGTTCCCCGGAGAGTGGCTCCCCGGCGAGTGGCTCCCCCGAGGGGAGCGGTACCGAGAAGGCGGCCGGCCGTACGGCCGAGTCCGCCGGCCGGCCGGCGCGCTGACCCGGTCCGGATCCGTGACCGGTCCGGATCCGTGAACCGGTCCGGAGTGGGCTCCGGCGGTCAGGTGCCTGTGCGCGAGAGGCCGCTCCCCGGTCGGGGGAGCGGCCTCTCGTGTCGTTCGTGGGGCCGGGGCGGCCGGGTGCACGGCCCGGCCGGCCCGGCTCCGGTCACTCGTCGAGCAGGTCCGGCTGCTCGTGCACGATCTCGTCCCAGAGCAACTGGAAGCTGAACCAGCCGAGATGACGGTCCCCGAAGCCGTCGCGGGCCGCCAGGGCCTGCTCGTGGCTCATCGGCTTCACCTGTCCGGCGGCCGCCGCGAGCAACTGCACCTGCGCGGCGGCCTCGTACGTGAAGAACCAGTGCACGGCCTCGTCGACCGAGCCGCCGACGGTGATCAGACCGTGGTGGCGCAGCAGGATCGCCCGCTTGTCGCCGAGCCGGGCGGCGATGTCCTCGCCCTGCGCGAGGCTGATGGACGGCCCCTCGTAGTCGCCGTAGAGGACCTGGTCGCCGTAGAAGGCGGCCGACTCCTGGTCGAGCGGTTCGAGCAGCCTGCCGAGCGCGCCGAGCGCCCGCGAGTGCGGGGTGTGTCCGTGCGCGGCGGCGACGGCGCCCGGCTGGGCGCGGTGGATGGCGGAGTGGATCACGAAGGCGCTGGGGTTGAGCCGGTGCCGGCCCTCGACCACACGGCCCTCGGAGTTCACGAGGATCAGGTCGCGGACCTTCACCCGGCTGAAGGGGACGCCGAAGGGGTTGACCCAGAACAGGTCGTCGCCCTCGGGATCCCGCACCGATATGTGCCCCGACACGCCCTCCCCGTACCCGTACTTGCCGAACAGGCGCAGGGCGGCGGTCAGCCGCTGCTTGCGGTGCCTGCGGTCGTCCTGCACGGAGTCGAAGACGGGTTCGGTCGGCAGGGGCAGACCGGTGTGGGTGTCGGCCAGGTAGTCGGCCCGTTCCTGCGTCGCGCTCTCGGTCATGCGGGGGCTCCTCGGTCGTGTGGGGCAGCCGGAGTCCGGCCGGGGGAGAGGGGTAAGGGGTGGGGGCGTGGGGCGGCGTGCGTGCCGGAGCGGGTCACAGGGCGCGGACCGGGTCCGCCGACCCGACGGGGGTGCGGGCGGCCTCCGCGTGGACGGCGTCGGCGATGTCGACGGCCCGGTCTACGAGGGAGGGCACGCCGAAGGTGAAGAAGAGCGACCCGGAGGCGAGGTCGCCGAGGACGTGGATCCGCCGGTCGGTCTCGCCGGCGGCGAGCAGCCCGCTGGTCGACCGGGCGACGTGGACGCCGCCGCGCGGATGCCGGACGGCGAGCCCCCTGCGGGAGAGGGCGTCGACGAGCGCCGACGCCCCGTGCGGGACGCGGTGCGCGGCGGGACTGACGGCGTTGACGACGACGTCGGCGTCCTGCACGCCGGCGTCGCCGACCAGGCGGAAGCCCCCGGTGGGTCGGGCGGTGATCCGCTCGACGCCGCGGACGATCCGCAGCCGGCCCCGGTCGGCCCGGTCGAGCAGCGTCGCCGCGCTGGCCGGCGGCATGGGGCAGCACAGGCTCATCACGGTCCGGTAGTGGTCCCGCAGCAGCCGGGTCCGCTCGTGCTCGGGCAGCAGCGGCCAGACGTCGGGTCCCGTGTCCGGGACGGCGCGCTGGAGGAGTCGCAGGCCCGGGTCGGCGCCGTCCACGAGGTCGTACTGGCGCCGCAGCCGGGCGACGGGGTCCTCGGTGCCGCACGTGGCGATCTCCTCCGCGACGGAGTCGAGCCCCGATCCGGCGTCCGCGAGCTCGGCTCCCATCAGGGTGACCACGTCGTCGACGGAGAGCCGCTCGCCCCGCGCGGCGACGGCGCGGAAGTGTGCGGCGGTGAAGTACCGCGGCTCGCGTTCCACCGGGCGCTGACGGACGCTCGGCAGCACCCCGCGCCGGGAGGCCATGAGGATCTCGCCGGTGTGCCCGGCCGCGGTCAGGTGCAGCACCACGTCCACGGCGGTCAGCCCGCTGCCGACCACGACGACCCGGTCCCGCTCGCCGATGCCGGCGAGCCGCCGGACCACCGGGTAGGGATCCGCGACGAACCCCGGAGTCCCCGTCAGCCCGTGCGGATCGGCCGGCTCCCCGGTGCCCACGCAGAGCACGGCGTGGTCGAGGGCGTACGGGGTGCGGTCGGCGGTGTACGCGACGAGGGCGCCGTCCTCGCGCGCCACGTCGACCACGGCGGCCCGGACCAGCCGGATGACGCAGCCGCGGGCCGCGAGCCGGTTCAGCGCGCTGCGGGCGCACTGCTCCAGGTAGTCGCCGTACAGGGCGCGGGGAGGGAAGGTGATGCCCGACCGGGCGTCGACGTGGTCGGTGCGCGTGCCCAGGACCACGGCCCGCGCTTCCAGCCACCGGGTGAAGTGTTCCGGGTCGCCGGCCCGCACGGTCATGTCCTCGGGTGGGGCGTTCACCCGCAGGGTCGCCGCGTCGGGTTGGTAGGCACGGCCCCGCCACAGGTGCGGGGAGGGGTCGAACACCGTGACCGACTCGGGAATTTCGTCGCGCTGGCTCAGAGTATCGAGGAGGCATACGGCGGAGGCGCCGCCTCCGATGATGCCGATTCTCGCAGGAAACAACATTCGAGCGAACCCCGTTCAATGGCGCGGATGATGTCCGTTCTTTTACAGAGGGAAAACCGATCGGAACAGGCGTGAGAAGAAATGCGGAAGGTGTGGACCGGAACATGGGGGAACCGAACCGCAAAACCTGTGAAATCGGGCTCCAGTCTCCTGGTTTCCCGTCGTCGCCGCTGGCGCGAACACGCATGCGGCATAACGGGTTTGCGCACACCGGTTCGGCATGCGCGCCGAACGGCTAGGGGAGGCCGCGCGCCGACTGGCGGCGCCACTCGCGGGGCGCCACCCCGTAGCGCTCGCGGAACAGCTTGCTGAAGTGCGAGGCACTGTCCAGGCCCCAGCGTTCCGCGATGTTGGCCACCGTCAGATGGGCCGTGCGCGGGTCGGAGAGGTCGTCCCGGCAGCGGCGGAGCCGCTCGTTGCGGATCCACAGGGCGGGACTGCTGTCCTCGTCCTGGAACAGCAGCTGGAGGTAGCGCAGCGAGATCTTGTGCGTTCTGGCGAGCAGCCGGGGGCTCAGCTCGGCGCAGCCGAGGCGGGCGCGGGCGAAGGTCTTGATCCGGTGCAGCAGGGCGCGGCGGGCCAGGACGGGGTCGCTCACCGCCTCGCCGAGCTTCTCGGAGCAGACGGCGCCGACCAGGCTGGCGACGCTGCTGCCCAGGTGGTCCGCGATCGCCGCGTCGAGCCGGGACATGTTCCGCGCGGCGCTGCGGAGCAGGTCGGCGAGGAGCACGCTGGCCCCTTCGGAGCCGGACCAGGTGGCCGCCCGCAGCGGGTGTTCGGCCCCGGCCCTGAGGTCGACCAGGTGGTGGTCGAACTTCACGGTGACCATGTGGATGGGCTGTCGCATCCAGAGGGTGAAGGGGAGGGAGCTGTCGTAGCAGAAGAGGTTGCCCGCCCGGGCGACGGCCGTGATGTCACCCTGCCGGACGCGGACCTCGCCGTCCAGGACGCAGGCGAGGTAGAGCGGAGCCGTCGCCGCCCGGGTGGCGAGCAGCGCGGTGCGCTCGACGGCGTGCGGGCCGGCCTGGACCTCGGCGATCTGCACGGTGCCGAACGTGCCCGTGGCGATGGCCCCTTCGAAATGACCGGGCTCGGTGCGGTAGACGCGCAGCGGGCCGCAGGTGTCCGTGACGAGATCGCCCCAGGCGTGGAATCCCCGGTGCAGGTCGGATTCTCCGGTGCGCAGGGTGCGCACGGGACCGGGCGGGTCGAGGAGGACAGCGCTCATGTGAATCGTCCCGGTGCCGCCGAAAGAGATATGCAGTTGCCCTGAGGCTGGCGGGGCATGAAGTTCTCCTTTCCTGAGGACCGTTGCCGGTTCTCTGCACAGATGATCCTCATCCTGCTCCATGAGCTCGGACGCCCGGCAGTTGGATTTGCGTCAGCGCCGATCGAACAAGGATTCCTGCATCGTGTATATCCACGAGAAGGGGGTGCGACCTCTGTCGCACTGCGTAGTTCATGGAACATTCATGAATGCCGGGTCGCTCCGGACATGGCTGAAGCCCCGTCGGTGCGTGACCGAGGGGGCTCTTGCTTTCCTGTCCTGGCGGGTTCGGGCATGCGCGGGACGTGTTCAGGGCGTGTTCCCGGGCGGTCCCGAGGCGCGGAGGCCGGAAAGGACGCCTTGACGGCGGGGGTCGCGCGGCGCGTACGGCCGTCCGGACAGGCCCTATCGCGCCACCGGTACGCCGCCGTGCACGACCTCGCGCTCCCAGTCGTCCCGGGGCTGGCCGTGCAGGCGCCAGTAGTGCTCGGCGATGTCGTCCGGGTCGTACGCCGTACCGGGCGCCACGGCCCCGGGGACGGTCACCGAGGCCACGTGGACCCCGGCCGGACCGTACTGCGCGTCGAGCAGGTCGACCAGGGTCCGGACGCCGAATTTTCCGAGGCCCAGGCTCACCCAGCCCGGGTTGATCCGGGGCATTCCGCCCGTGACCAGGATCGTTCCGCGCCCCCGCTCGGCCATGCCCGGGGCCACGTGGCTCGCCGTGGTGAGCGCGCCCACCACGTTCACGGCCCAGGCGTCCAGCTGCCCCCGCGCGTCGAGCTCCCCCGGCCCGTCGCGCCGGATGAGAGCGGCGTTGTAGACGGCCGCGTCGACCGGACCGAGCTCTTCCCCGACCGTGTCCAGGGCGGCCCGCAGGCCTTCCTCGTCCGTGCTGTCGGCGGTCAGGGGCAGCACCCTGCCGCCGTCCCGCCCGATCTCCCCGGCGACCCGCGCCACGGTCTCCTTCGTCCGCGCGATCACGGCGACGGAGTACCCCTCGCGCGCGAACCGCGCGGCCACGGCCTTCCCGATCCCCGGTCCGGCACCGACCACCACTGCTGTGGACACCACAACTCCCTTGTTCCAGCGAACGGTTACCGGCGGAGCGTACGACGATCTTCGACCCGGTCGCCGCCCTCCTCGGGCGGGATCCACCCGTGCGAGCGAACGGCGGACACGGAGCGTGACGGCGGCCCGTTGAGGTGCCCGCTACCGCGCCTTTCGCAGCTGGACGACGTACGCCGCGGTCAGCGCGACGGACCGGTCCTCGTCGTGCGACAGCTCCGCGAGGGCGCGTGACGCCGTCTCTCCGGGGATGTCCGCGAGGGCCTGCGCCAGCCGCCGGCGCGCGGAGGCCCGGGCGGTGCCGTGGGCGAGGCGGTCGACGAGCCCGGCGGCGATCTCGTCCGCCGCCTCGGGACGGCTCGCCAGCGCGCCCAGCGCGTCGGCCGCGTCGACGTCGTTCGCCTCCTCGACGATCATGTCGATGAGCGTCGGGACCGCGTCGGGCAGACCACGCGCCCCGAGAGCCAGCGCCGCGTATCTGCGGACCACGGCGTCAGGGTGCGCGAGCGCGTCCCGCAGCAGGGCGGTCGCCTCGTCGTCCGGGAACTCGGCGAGGGCCCGGACGGCACGCTCCCGCACCGCGGCGACCGGTGAGCCGAGGCCCTCCGCCAGGAGCGCGGGCCCGCCCGCCTCCACCCCCTGGGCCAGCGCCCAGCGCAGGGCTCCGGCGACGTTCGGATCCGTCTCGCTCAAGGCGGCCTCGACCAGCGCCTCCACGGGGACCGAAGCACCCTCGACGGAGGAAAGGGCCGCGCGCTGCCGCGTCCCGGCGCTCTTCGACCCCAGGGCCTGGAGGAGGGTGACGCTCCGGAGGACGTCCTCCCAGCCGGCGGGTTCGGCGGCGTCGATCCGGCGGAGCCGCGTGAGCAGCTCCGTCTCGGCGGCGATGCGGTCCCGCGTCTGGCGGATGAGGTCGGCGACGAGCTCCGAGGGCGCGAAGCCGGGATCGTCGAGTGCACGCCCCACCTCGCGCAGCGAAAGGCCCAGCGAGCGCAGGCTCTCGATGTGGAAGATCCGCCGGATGTCCTCGCCGGAGTACTCGCGATAGCCGCCGTCGGTACGCCCCGTCGGCCGCACCAGGCCGAGCGAGTCGTAATGCCTGAGCATGCGGGCGCTGACCCCGGACCGCCGTGCCACCTCACCGATCAGCATGGCCCGTCACTCCCCTTGTCGGTCCTCTTGTCAGTCCTCCTGGCCGGTCGTGCCGAGGGCAACGATGCGCTTCGCCTCCTCGATCGCGAAATCGAATCCGGCATCCGGGTCGCGCGACAGCCGCTCGGTGGCGATCGCGTGCCGGCGCCGGTGGGGGTCCGGGTCCTCCCTCGCCTCGCGCAGCGCCGGCAGGGCCGCCGCCCCGAGCGCGATCAGCGCCCGGCTGAGGCTCAACCGCGTCTCGCGTCCGCCGCGTCCGAGCTGCGTCGCCAGCACCCCGGCCAGCTCGGCCTCCTGCTCCTCGGGCACGAGCGCGACCGCCGCCCGCCAGGCGCTCTTCGCCACCTCGTCGTCGGCGTCCGTCAGCAGCGCCCGGGTGATCGCCGGCCACGCCCCACGGTCCCCGATCTTCGACAGCGTGTGCAGCGCCTGGCTCCGTGCCTGACCGTGCTCCGAGCGGAGTTCGCCGACGAGTCCGGGGACCGTGACCGCTGCCGGGTGACGGGTGAGCGCCCACGTGAGCATCTCGCGGACGGAGAAGTCGGGCTCGATCGCGCAGCGTCCGATGAGTGTGTCGACGCACCACGGGTCCGGGCTCGTACCCACCGCCAGTGCCGCCCGCAGCCGTACCGACGAGCTGCTGTGCTCCAGCCCTCGGACGGCTCGTGTCGTGTTCGCGGCGTCATTCCGCTCGGTCATAGGGACCACCTCCTCGGCCCCACTGAAAGCCTTGTCACGGTGTCAAGGTCAAGCGGCGCCGCGCGGTGAGCTCGTGTCGGGTCAGACGCGGTCCTGGAGGGCGGCCTGCCAGGCGGGGGCGGGCGTGCTGGGCCGGGGCTCGGGGCTGCGGCCGCCCCGGGCGAAGAAGTCGGCCAGCGGCAGGAGGGCGGCGCCGACGGTGACCGCCTGGGGGCCGAGGGTGCCCAGGCCGATGCTCGTACGGCTCGCGGGGTAGCGGAGCGCGTACTCGCCGGCGTACCGGTTCACGGTGTGGAGGAAGCGGGTGCCGAGCTGGAGGCCGGCCCAGCCGCCGACGAGGATGCGCTCCGGCTGGAAGAGGTTGATGAGGTCGGCGAAGCCCGCGCCGAGGTACTCGGCGGTCTCCTCCAGGACGGCGAGTGCCGTGATGTCGGGCTCCGTTCCGGGGTCGGCGGGGTAGGCGGCGGCGAGCATCGCGGTGAGCGCGGTCTCCTCGTCCGCTCCGGCCGGGGGCAGCCCGCCGGCTTCGCGCCACCGTGCCAGGAGGGCCTCGGCGCCGGCGTACGCCTCCAGGCAGCCGTGCGAGCCGCAGCGGCAGCGCCGCCCCCGGACCCGTACGGTCAGGTGTCCCCATTCGAGCGCGCGGCCGGGTTCCATCGGGTCGGCGACGGAGCAGGCGCCGACGCCGGAGCCGAAGAGGACGACGACGGCGCTGCGGGCGCCGCGCCCGGCGCCGAACCACATCTCGGCCTGGCCAAGGGTCTTGGCGCCGTTGTCGATCCAGTACGGGACGGTCTCGGGCAGGTCGACGGCCCGGCGCAGGAGGCGTTCCAGGGGGACCGTGTCCCAGCCGATGGTCTGGCCGTGGACGACGGCGCCGGCGTCGTCGTTGCAGCGGTCGACGATGCCGGGGACCCCGACGCCGACGCCGAGGAGGCGCTCGACGGGGACGTCCGCCGCCCGCAGCACCTCGGTGATGCCGTCGCGCAGATGGCCGACGACGAGGTCGACGTCGTAGCGCTCGGTGCGGGGCCCGGAGCTGGCCAGGGCCCTCTCCGCGCGGGCGAGTTCGGTGAGGGTGAGGTCGAAGAGCTCGATCCTGATCCGGGTCTCGCCGATGTCGACGCCGATCATGAACCCGCTGTCCGGGGTGATGCGCAGGAGGGTACGGGGGCGTCCGCCGGCCGAGTCGACGCTGCCGGCCTCCTCGACCAGGCCCTCGGCGAGGAGCTCGGCGACGACGTTGCTGACGGAGCCGGAACTCAGGCCCGTCGCGGGGCCGAGCATGAGGCGGCTCTTCGGCCCGTCGAAGTACAGCCTGCGCAGAACGGCGGTGCGGTTCTCACGCCGCAGGTCACGCACCGTGCGGCCACTTCTCGCGTGCACTTGGGTCCCCGTCTCTGAAGTCGTTCGTTGCAACATACCCGCAGTACAGGCCTTGACGCGACCTTCCCGTGGGGTTTAACTCACATCCTAAATTAAGCCGATGCCACGGAGAGCGGTCCAGGCGCTCTCCTCGTTCGGCATCCTCGTCATCCCCCCGAAAGGGCCCAGGAGCCATGCGCAGAATCAGAGCCGCAGTCACCGGTGCCGTCACCCTCTCCCTCGCCTTCACCGCCACCGCCTGCGGCGGCGGGGAGAGCGGCCAGGCGACGCCGAAGACCCTCACCTACTGGGCCACCAACCAGGGATCCAGCCTGGAGGTCGACAAGAAGGTCCTCCAGCCCGAGCTCGACCAGTTCGAGCAGGAGACCGGCATCAAGGTCAAGCTGGAAGTGATCCCCTGGTCCGACCTGCTCAACCGGATCCTCACCGCGACCACCTCCGGCCAGGGCCCCGACGTCCTCAACATCGGCAACACCTGGAGCGCCTCCCTCCAGTCCACCGGCGCGCTGCTGCCCTTCGACGCCAAGAACTTCGAGGCCATCGGCGGCAAGGACCGCTTCGTCGACTCCGCGCTCGGCTCCACCGGCGTCACGGGCAAGGACCCGGCCGCCGTCCCGCTCTACTCCATGGCCTACGCCCTCTACTACAACAAGCAGATGTTCAAGGACGCCGGCATAGCCAAGCCGCCGACCACCTGGGACGAGGTGACCGCCGCCGGCAAGAAGCTGAGCAAGGACGGGAAGTGGGGCATCGGAGTCGAGGGCTCCAACCTGTCCAACAACATCCACCAGGTCTTCGTCCTCGCCAAGCAGCACGGAGCCGACTTCTTCACCGCCGACGGCAAGGCCGACTTCACCTCCGACGGGGCCGTCGCGGCGGTCAAGCAGTACATCGACCTGATGGCCACGCAGAAGATCGTCGCCCCCGGCAACGCCGAGTACGCGCAGAACCAGTCCCTGAGCGACTTCGCCAAGGACAAGACCGGCATGGTCCTGTGGCAGACCCCCTCGCAGACCTTCGCCTCCCAGGGCATGGCCCCCGAGGAGTGGGGCGTCGTCCCCGCCCCGGTCCCCGCGGGCAAGCCCGGCCAGGACAAGCAGACCAATTCGATGGTCGCCGGCATCAACATGGCCGTCTTCAAGAACACCAAGAACCTCGACGGCGCCCTCAAGTTCGTGAAGTTCATGACCAGCGACGAGGAGCAGATCCTCCTCAACAAGGCCTACGGATCGGTCCCGCCGGTCAAGGGCGCCCAGAAGGACCCGGCGTTCTCCGACCCGTCCCTCACCGTCATCCGCGACACCCTCGCCGGCAGCGCCGCCGCACTCCCGCAGGTCCCCGAGGAGTCCCAGTTCGAGACCGTGGTCGGCACGGCCGTCAAGGAACTGTTCGCGGACGCCGCCGCGGGCCGGCCCGTCACCACCGAGTCCGTGCGGGCCAAGCTCGAAAAGGCCCAGCAGCAGATGCCCAAGAAGTAGGCAGCCCCTCCATGACCAGAACCGCCGTCGCTCCCCAGCGGGAGCCGGCGGTGCGCAAGGCCGCACCCGGAGGGGCACCCGCACCACGCCGCTCCGGGCGCCGCCGCATCGCACTGCCGTACCTGCTGCTCCTGCCCGCCCTGCTCCTCGAACTCCTCGTCCACCTCATCCCGATGCTCATGGGCATCGGCATGAGCTTCAAGGAGCTCACCCAGTTCTACATCCGCGACTGGTCCGCAGCCCCGTGGGCCGGCCTCGACAACTTCGCCGTCTCGATCGACTTCGACGCCCCGGTCGGCCAGGCGCTCCTCAGGTCCTTCCTGACGACCTGTCTGTTCACCGTCCTGTCCGTGGCCCTGTGCTGGTTCCTCGGGACGGCCGCCGCGATCTTCCTCCAGGAGGAGTTCCGGGGCCGCGGCATCCTCCGGACCCTCTTCCTCGTCCCGTACGCCCTGCCGGTCTACACCGCCGTCATCACGTGGGCGTTCATGTTCCAGCGGGACAACGGCCTGATCAACCACGTCCTCCACGACCAGCTGGGCATCGGCGACAGCCCCGCCTTCTGGCTCATCGGCGACAACAGCTTCTGGGCCCTGCTCGTCGTCTCCGTGTGGAAGGGCTGGCCGTTCGCCTTCCTCACCGTCATGGCGGGACTGCAGAACATCCCCCGGGACATGTACGAGGCGGCCTCCCTCGACGGCGCGGGCGTCCTCAAGCAGATCCGGCACATCACCCTGCCGTCGCTGCGGCCCGTCAACCAGATCCTGGTCCTGGTCCTGTTCCTCTGGACGTTCAACGACTTCAACACGCCGTTCGTCCTGTTCGGCGAGGCGGCACCCGAAGCGGCGGACCTGATCTCGCTGCACATCTACCAGTCGTCCTTCCAGACGTGGAACTTCGGCACCGGCTCGGCCATGTCCGTCCTGCTGCTGCTCTTCCTCCTCGTCGTCACGGGTGTCTACCTCCTGCTCACCACCCGCGGAAGGAAGACCTCCGATGTCTGAGCACGCCCTCCGGCGCACGACGGGCGCCCGCGGGCGCACCGCTCCGCGCTCCCCGATGGCCGCGCCCCGCTCGTTCCTGTGGACCCGGCGGATCTTCCTCACCCTGCTCACGACCTTCGTGCTGCTGCCGGTGTTCGTGATGGTCTCCAGCTCGCTGAAGCCGCTGGAGGACGTCTCGGGGAAGTTCCAGTGGATCCCGTCGGGGATCACGTTCCGCCCGTACGTCGACATCTGGGAGACCGTCCCGCTCGCGGACTACTTCGTGAACTCGATCGTCGTGGCGGGCGCGGCCACCGTCTTCTCGGTGGTCGTCGCGATCTTCGCCGCCTACGGGGTGAGCCGCTACGACTTCCGCGGCAAGCGGGTCTTCACCGTGACGGTGCTGTCGACGCAGATGTTCCCCGGCATCCTCTTCCTGCTGCCGCTCTTCCTCATCTACGTCAACATCGGCAACGCCACCGGCATCGCGCTCTTCGGCTCGCGCGAAGGCCTGGTCCTCACCTATCTGACGTTCTCGCTGCCGTTCTCGATCTGGATGCTGACCGGCTACTTCGACTCGATCCCGCGCGAACTCGACGAAGCCGCCAAGGTCGACGGCTGCGGGCCGATCAAGGCGCTGTTCCGGGTGATCGTCCCGGCCGCGTCCCCCGGCATCATCGCCGTCGCCGTCTACGCCTTCATGACCGCCTGGGGCGAGGTCCTCTTCGCCTCCGTCATGACCAACGACACCACCCGCACCCTCGCCGTCGGACTCCAGGGCTACGCCACCCAGAACGACGTGTACTGGAACCAGGTGATGGCCGCCTCCCTCGTCGTGAGCCTCCCCGTCGTCGTCGGCTTCCTCCTCCTCCAGCGCTATCTCGTCGCCGGCCTCACCGCGGGTGCGGTCAAGTGACGTCGCTCCCCGCCCTCTCGGCGCTCTCCGGCTCCTCCGCCGTCTCCGCCCCCTCGGCCTTCTCTCCTCCCATCACGAAGAGGTTCTCCGTGTCCGCATCCCCCGACTCCCGCCCCGCGCTCGACCTGGAGGCCTTCCCTCCGTCCTTCGCCTGGGGAACGGCGACATCCGCCTACCAGATCGAGGGCGCCGTCGCCGAGGACGGCCGCGCCCCCTCCATCTGGGACACCTTCACCCGTACCCCCGGTGCGATCGACAACGGCGACAACGGCGACACCGCCTGCGACCACTACCACCGCTGGCCCGAGGACCTCGCGCTGATGAAGGGCCTCGGCACCGACGCGTACCGCCTCTCCATCGCCTGGCCGCGCGTCGTCCCCGGCGGCGACGGACCGGTCAACGCCGCCGGACTCGACTTCTACGACCGGCTCGTCGACGCCCTCCTCGACGCGGGCATAGCCCCGTCCGTCACCCTCTACCACTGGGACCTGCCGCAGGCCCTTCAGGACCGGGTCCAGGACAGCCGCGGCGGCTGGACCGAGCGGGCCACCGCCGAACACCTCGCCGCGTACGCCTCCGTCGTCGCCGAGCGCCTCGGCGACCGCGTCACCCAGTGGACCACCCTCAACGAACCCCTCTGCTCGGGCTGGATCGGCCACCTGGAAGGCCGCATGGCCCCCGGATACACCGACCTGACGGCCGCCGTCCGCGCCTCGTACCACCTGCTCCTCGGCCACGGACTCGCCACCCAGGCCATCCGCGCCGCCGCCCCCGGCGCGCGCGTCGGCCTCGTCACCAACCACTCCACCGTCGCCCCCGCCTCCACCCGGCCCGAGGACATCGCGGCCGCCGCCCGCATGGACGGCCACACCAACCGCTGGTGGCTCGACCCGGTGTACGGCCGCGGCTTCCCCGCCGACATGCGCGAGCTGTACGACGTCGAACTGCCCGAACAGGCCGGTGACATGGAGACCATCGCGGCCCCGCTCGACTGGCACGGCCTCAACTACTACTTCCCGGTGACCGTCGCCGACGACCCGGCAGGACCTGTCCCGCACGCCCGCGAGGTCCGCCTCCCCGACGTCCCCCGCACGGGCATGGACTGGCAGATCGACGCCGGCGGCCTGGAGGCCTTCCTGCTCCGCCTCACCGACGACTACGGCGTACGCGAGCTGTACGTCACCGAGAACGGCTCGGCCTTCCCCGACACCATCGGCCCCGACGGCGCGGTCCACGACCCCGAGCGCACCCGCTACCTGGAACAGCACCTGGCCGCCTGCGCCCGAGCCCTGCGCAAGGGCGCGCCGCTCGCCGGCTACTACGCCTGGTCCCTGCTCGACAACTTCGAATGGGCCTACGGCTTCGACAAGCGCTTCGGCCTCGTCCACGTCGACTACGCGACCCAGAAGCGGACCGTGAAGACGAGCGGCCGACGGTACGCGGACATCATCCGCGCCCACCGGGCGACGACCACCGGCTGACCGGGCAGCCGTCGTACCCGCCAGGAAGGCCGCCCGGCATCGCAGGGGCGGCCTTCCGCGGTGCGACACCACCGCCCTACGATCCCGCGAAGCATCCCCCGAGACATCCCCGAAGCATCCCCCGAGTCATCCCCGCACAGGAGCGTCCCATGGCCGCCACCGCCGATCCGTCCCCTCCGCCGGATCCCGGCCACGACGCCGACGAGGCGGCGGCCGCGCTCGCCTCCGAGCGGCTTCGGCGCGCCCTCGGCCCGGCGACGGTCGTCCGGAGCACCGCCCTCAGCGGCGGCCTCTACAACGCGGCCCGCCTGCTCGAACTCGCCGACGGGCGGCGGCTGGTGCTCAAGACGGCACCCCGGGCATGCACCCCCGCCCTCACCCACGAACAGGGCCTCCTCGGCACCGAGGCACTCTTCCACCGCCTCGCCGCCCGGGCCGGCGCTCCCGTATCCACCGTCCTCCACCACGAGCCGGTCGGACCTGACACCCCCGCCGAGTGGCTGCTCCTCACCCACGTCGAGGGCACCACCTGGGACGCCGCCCGCGACCGGATCGCACCGGCCGATCGTGCCGCGTTGCGCCACCGGCTCGGGGAGTGCCTGGCCCGGATCGCCACCGTCACCGGAGCCGCCTACGGCTACCCGCGGCCGTCCGTCGGCCTCTCCGGCCCCGACTGGCCCTCCGCGTTCACCGCCATGCTGCACGCCGTCCTCGCCGACGCGATCCGGTTCGAGGTCGCCCTGCCCGCCCCGCCCGGGCTCCTCGCCGACCTGCCCGCACGCTTCGGCCACCGGCTCGCCGAGGTCCGCCGCCCCGCGCTCGTCCACTTCGACGCCTGGGAGGGCAACGTCGTCCTCGCCCGGACCGGGACCGGCCCGTGGCGCCTGAGCGGCCTCATCGACGGCGAACGCGCCTTCTTCGGCGACCCCTTGGCCGACCTCGTCGGACTCGACCCGCTCGGTTCCGCCGAGGACGATCCCGACCTCATGGCCGGCTACCACTCCGTCGCACCCGACCGGACCATCGACACCGGCGCCCGCGTACGCCTTGCCCTCTACCGCGTCTACCTCGCCCTCGTCATGCGCGTGGAATCCGTCCCCCGCGCCTACGGCGGGGAGTTCGCGGCCTGGCTCGACACCTGGTCGGTCGACCGCGTCACGGAACAGCTCGCCGCACTGGACGCCCTGGAGGCGTGACGCGCCGGTGCGGCCGGGTCAGGTGGACTCGCGGACGACGAGCACCGGCTCGAACACCTTCGAGGCCGGCTCGTACGGCTGTGGGGCCGGCTCCTGCCGGGCGCCGGTGAGCTCCTCGACCAGAATCCCGGCCATCGCGGCAGCCATGCCCTCCACCGGCTGACGCACGGTGGTCAGCTGCGGCCGTGCCCTCCGCGCGGCCACGGAGTCGTCGAAGCCCACCACGGACACCGACCCGGGGACGGCGATCCCCTCCTCGCGCAGGTACTGGCAGGCGCCCTGCGCCATCAGGTCGTTCGCGGCGAACACTCCGTCGATCCCCGGGTGTTCCTTCAGCAGCCGCGCCATCGCGCGCCGGCCGCTGTCCACCGAGAACCGTCCCCGTACGACGGGCACCGATGCCACCCCGCGGGCCGCGAACGCCTCCCGGAAGCCGTCGAGGCGCTCCCGTGCGGTGGGGGCGCTGACCGGTGCGGCGATGGTGGCCGGGCGCCGCCGGCCGGTGGCCCACAGATGCTCGGCGGCCAGCCGGGCGCCCGCCGTGTTGTCGAGGTCGACGAAGCCGCACCGCGTGGAGTCGTGGGGGCGGCCGAACAGCACCGTGGGGACACCGGCCGCCACCAGCATCGACGGCAGCGGGTCGTCCGCGTCGAGCGGGACCACCAGTGCTCCGTCGGCGCCGCCCCGCCGCAGGTACTCCACCAGCTGGGCCCTGGCCTGCTCCGACTCCGCGACCAGCATGACCGGCTGGATCGCCCGCTCGCGCAGGACCGGGAGCACTCCGTCCACGACCCGCCCGAAGAACGGGTCGGAGAACACCCGGGCCGCGAAGGCCTCTCCCGTCGCGGAGAGCACCAGGGCGACGGTCCCGGTGCGGCGCGTCACCAGGGACCGGGCGGCCTGATTCGGCGTGTAGCCGGTGCGGGCGACCGCGTCGCGTACGGCCTGCTGGATACCGGGGGCCACGTTGCGCACGCCGTTGACGACACGGGACACCGTCGCCCGCGACACCCCCGCCTCACGTGCGACGTCCTCCAGAGTCGGTCCTCGATTTCCCACCCGCGCGCGCTGTCGATTCCCCACGTGTGCACCATATCGGGGCTCCGTGTCCGGTGGCGGTACGGGCTCCGGCCGTCCCGGACCAGATGGCGCTGCCACTTAATGAAAGCCGAAAGAAAAGCTGTGCCGCATGGCTTGACCGTCATCGTGACCGCCGGGCAAGGTTTCGGAGAGCGCTCTCCCATGTTTCCGCCATGTACACCGAGGAGCCCCATGTCTTCCGTCGGGTCCCCGCCGGCCTTCCGGCGCCCCGCTTCATCCCTCCGACGGGCCACCGTCGGCGCACTCGTCGCCTCGCTCGCCGGCGGCCTGCTCGCCGTCCTGCCCGCCGCGACGGCGCAGGCCGCCCCCACCCTGCTCTCGCAGGGCAAGACGGCCACCGCCTCATCCACGGAAGGGGCCGCCTTCGCCGCGTCCGCGGCCGTCGACGGCAATCTCACCGGAACCCGCTGGGCCAGCCAGTGGACCGACGCCCAGTGGGTCCAGGTGGACCTCGGCCAGAGCGCCACCCTCAGCCGCGCCCTCCTGACCTGGGAGGGGGCCTACGGCAAGAGCTACGAGATCCAGGCCTCCGACAACGGCACCGACTGGCGGACCGTCACGACCGTCACCGGCGGCGACGGCGGCACCGATGACGTCACCCTCTCCGGCACCGGCCGCTACGTCCGGATGAACGGCCTCACCCGAGGCACCGGCTACGGCTACTCCCTCTGGGAGTTCCAGGTGTACGGCTCCACCGACGGCGGCGGTCCGACCCTGCCGGGCGGCGGCGACCTCGGCCCCAACGTGCACGTCCTCGACCCGTCCACGCCGAACATCCAGGCCAAGCTGGACCAGGTCTTCCAGGCGCAGGAGTCGGCCCAGTTCGGCACCGGCCGCCACGCCTTCCTCCTCAAGCCCGGCACGTACAACAACCTGAACGCGCAGATCGGCTTCTACACCCAGATAGCCGGTCTCGGCCTGCGCCCCGGGGACACCACCATCAACGGTGACGTGACCGTCGACGCGGGCTGGTTCAACGGCAACGCCACCCAGAACTTCTGGCGCGGCGCCGAGGGACTGACCCTCAACCCGGTCAACGGCACCAACCGGTGGGCGGTCTCCCAGGCCTCCTCCTTCCGCCGCATGCACGTCAAGGGCGGCCTCAACCTCGCCCCCAACGGCTACGGCTGGGCCAGCGGCGGCTACATAGCCGACTCGAAGATCGACGGCCAGGTCGGCAACTACTCGCAGCAGCAGTGGTACACCCGGGACAGCTCCATCGGCGGCTGGTCCAACAGCGTGTGGAACCAGACCTTCTCGGGTGTCGAGGGCGCTCCGGCCACCTCCTTCCCCGAGCCCCGCTACACCACGCTCGACACGACGCCGATCTCCCGCGAGAAGCCCTACCTCTACCTGGACGGCAACGAGTACAAGGTGTTCGCGCCCGCCAAGCGCGTGAACGCCCGTGGCACCAGCTGGGCGAACGGCACCCCGCAGGGCGAGTCCGTCCCGCTGAGCCAGTTCTACGTGGTCAAGCCCGGCGCCACCGCCGCCACCATCAACCAGGCCCTCGCACAGGGTCTGCACCTGCTCTTCACCCCGGGCGTCTACCACGTCGACCAGACGATCAACGTGAACCGGGCGAACACCATCGTGCTCGGCCTCGGCCTCGCCACGATCATCCCGGACAACGGCGTCACCGCGATGAAGGTGGCCGACGTCGACGGCGTCCGGCTCGCCGGCTTCCTGATCGACGCGGGCCCGGTCAACTCCCCGACGCTGCTGGAGCTCGGACCGCAGAACTCCGGCGCGGACCACGCCGCCAACCCCACCACCGTGCAGGACGTGTACATCCGCATCGGCGGCGCCGGCGCGGGCAAGGCCACCACCAGCGTGGTCGTGAACAGTGACGACGCCATCATCGACCACACCTGGGTGTGGCGCGCTGACCACGGCGAGGGCTGGGGCTGGGAGACCAACCGCGCCGACTACGGCGTCCGCGTCAACGGCGACGACGTGCTCGCCACCGGCCTGTTCGTCGAGCACTTCAACAAGTACGACGTCGAGTGGTACGGCGAGCGCGGCCGCACGATCTTCTACCAGAACGAGAAGGCGTACGACGCCCCCAACCAGGCCGCCATCCAGAACGGCACGACGAAGGGCTACGCCGCCTACCGCGTCGACGACTCGGTGAACACCCACGAGGCGTGGGGCCTGGGCAGCTACTGCAACTACAACGTGGACCCGACCATCGTCCAGGACCACGGCTTCAAGGCACCCGTCAAGCCGAACGTGAAGTTCCACAGCCTCCTGGTGGTGTCCCTCGGCGGTATGGGCCACTACAACCACGTCATCAACGACACCGGGGCGTCCACCATCCCCGCCGGCACCTCGACCGTGCCGTCCACCGTCGTCTCCTTCCCCTGAGACGACCTCGCCTCACCGCCGTAAGGCGGTGAGGACTTCGACTCCCTTCCGGGCCGGGTGCTCATGTCCCCGCGACCCGGCCCGGAAGGGCCCGCACGACAAGACCGTGCATCCCCCTCCACAAGCGGCGCCGCACGCGAGCCGGCCCGACGGTCCGGCCCCACGTGCCCGGCGTCATGAATCAGCCAGGAGCACACACGTGTCCAGTCCCCCCTCCGCGCCCACTCGTCCCCGAGGGCGCAACGGAATGTCCCTCGTGACGCTCGGCGCCCTTCTGGTGTCCTCGCTCACCCTGAGTCTGGCCCCGCAGGCACAGGCCGCGGAGACGCTTCTCTCCCAGGGCAAGGCGGCCACCGCCTCCTCCCAGGAAGGTGAGGCGTTCACCGCCGGCGCCGCCGTCGACGGCAACCTGACCGGTACCCGGTGGGCCAGCCAGTGGCGAGACGGCGAATGGATCCAGGTCGATCTCGGCGCGAGCAGGAACCTGAGCCGCGTCGTCCTCAACTGGGAGGGCGCCTACGGCAAGGCGTACGAGATCCAGGCGTCCGACAACGGCACCGACTGGCGGACCCTGAAGACCGTGTCGGGCGGCGACGGCGGCACGGACGATCTCGCCGTCTCCGGCTCGGGCCGCTATGTCCGCATGCAGGGCCTCGCTCGCTCCGGCGGCTACGGCTACTCCCTGTGGGAGTTCCAGGTCTACGGCACCGACGGCGGGACCAACCCTCCGCCGACGGGCGCGGTCAAGGTGACCGGCTCGCAGGGCAACTGGCAGCTGACCGTCGGCGGGCAGCCGTACACGGTCAAGGGCCTCACCTGGGGCCCGGCGATGGCCGACGCCCCCCGCTACATGCCGGACCTGAAGTCCATGGGCGTCAACACCGTCCGGACCTGGGGGACGGACGCCTCCAGCAAGCCCCTGCTCGACGCCGCGGCCGCCCAGGGGCTGAAGGTCGTCAACGGCTTCTGGCTCCAGCCCGGCGGCGGCCCCGGCGCCGGAGGGTGTGTCGACTACGTCACCGATGCGACGTACAAGAACACCATGCTCACCGAGTTCGCCAAGTGGGTCGACACCTACAAGTCCCACCCGGCGACACTGATGTGGAACGTCGGCAACGAGTCCGTCCTCGGCCTGCAGAACTGTTACGGCGGCACCGAACTGGAGGCCCAGCGCAACGCGTACACGACCTTCGTGAACGACGTCGCCAAGAAGATCCACTCCATCGACCCCGACCACCCCGTGACCTCCACGGACGCGTGGACCGGCGCCTGGCCCTACTACAAGCGCAACGCCCCGGACCTCGACCTGTACTCGATGAACTCCTACGGCAACCTCTGCAAGGTGCGCCAGGACTGGATCGACGGCGGCTACGACAAGCCGTACATCATCACCGAGGGCGGCCCGGCCGGTGAGTGGGAGGTGCCCGACGACGTCAACGGCATCCCCGACGAGCCCACCGACGTCCAGAAGGCCGACGGCTACACCACGGGCTGGAACTGCGTCACCGGCCACCAGGGCGTCGCCCTCGGCGCCACCCTCTTCCACTACGGCCTGGAGCACGACTTCGGCGGCGTCTGGTTCAACCTGCTGCCCGACGGGCTGAAGCGACTGTCGTACTACGCCGTGAAGAAGGCGTACACCGGCTCCACCGCGGGCGACAACACCCCGCCCGTCATCACCGGCATGACCGTCAGCCCGGCCTCCGCGGCCCCGGCGGGACGTGAGTTCACGGTCCGCGCCGACATCCGCGACCCCGACGGCGACCCGATCACACCCAAGATCTACCTCAGCGGAAACTACGCCAACGGCGACAAGCGTCTCGTCGACGCGCAGTACCGCTCCCTGGGCAACGGCACCTTCGCCGTCACCGCGCCCGAGAAGCTCGGTGTGTGGAAGGTCTACATCCAGGCCGAGGACGGTCGCGGTAACGCCGGCATCGAGACGAAGTCCGTCAAGGTCGTCGCCCCGCCCGTCACCGGCACCAACATCGCCCTGAACAGGCCCACCACCGCCTCCTCCGCCCAGGCCTCCTACGGCGACTGCCCCTGCCCCGCCTCCAACGCCACCGACGGCAACACCTCCACCCGCTGGGCCAGCGACTGGAGCGACCCGCAGTGGATCCAGGTCGACCTCGGCTCGGTCAAGCCCGTCCGCACCCTGCAGCTCGTCTGGGACCCGGCCTACGCCAAGTCCTACGACGTGCAGGTCTCAGACGACGGGAACACCTGGCGGACCGTCCACACCACCACCACGGGTAACGGGGACATCGACACCGTCGAGACGGCCACCACCGCCCGGTACGTCAAGCTCCAGCTCACCGCGCGCGGCACCGGATGGGGCTACTCCCTCCACGAGTTCGGCGTCTACAGCTGACGACGCCCGACTCCATGAACGGGCGTGGCGGGGCCCGCAGCGGGACCCCGCCACCCCTGCACCGCCGCACGGGAACCCATCACACCAGTCGCGTGGCGTCCTCGCGTCCACGCGAAACCGCCCCCATGGGCAGGAGATCCCCATGAGATCGAGTCCGAAGCGGCTCCCCGCACTCCTCCTCGGCACGGCCCTCGTCGCCGGCGTCCTCGGCATCGGCACCATCGCCTCCGCCGCGGACACGGACAACAGCACCCCGACCGCCGCCGTCGCGGCCAACGCCCACAGCGGACACGTCATGGCCGCCTCCACCCAGGCGTCGGGCGACGACGCCGACGGAGACGGCTACATCCCGGCCGTACCCCAGGTCACCGGTGTGACACCGTCCGCAGCCACCCCGCCCCCGGCCTACCATCACGAGTTCCAGGCCGGCTGCGCCGTCACCCACACCGCGCCGGACGACCCGATCGTCTACCCGGGCCAGTTCGGCAAGTCCCACGACCACACGTTCATGGGCAACACCTCCACCGACGCCGCCAGCACCACCGGCTCGCTCTACGGAGGCAACACCACCTGCAAGGCGCCCGCGGACGCCTCCGCGTACTGGATGCCCTCGCTGTACAAGGGTGACCAGAAGATCCTGCCCGCCGGCCCGCAGGTCATCTACTACAAGGCGGGCGTCACGGACTACCGGAGCGTGCGGCCCTTCCCCAAGGGTCTGCGGTTCGTCGTCGGCAACCCGATGCAGAGCGCCGAGGAGTTCCGGGCCCACAAGGGCTTCGTCGAGGGCTGGGAATGCGGTGACAGCTTCTTCAACACCGACATCCCGGCGAGCTGTCCGAGCCGGCCCGACGTCCAGCTCAACCTGCGCATGCAGGCCCCCAGTTGCTGGAACGGCCTGTACCTCGACACCCCCGACCACAAGAGCCACATGGCCTACCCGGTGGTCAAGCCCGGCACCAACGACAACATGTGCCCGGCCTCCCACCCGGTCGCCCTGCCGATGATCGAGTTCAAGATGGCATGGCCGGTCAACGGCGACATGTCCCAGGTCCGCCTGGCCAGCGGCCGCGGCTACTCCTTCCACTACGACTTCTTCAACGCGTGGGAGGAGCGCACCCTCAAGGCCCTGGTCGACCACTGCATCGTCGGCGGCCTGCAGTGCGACACCCGGGGCTTCGACCTGTACCGCCCCGAACGCGGGACCGTGCTGAACGCGGACCACCGTCTGCCCTGACCCCTCACCCCCGCACGGCCCGGACGCCCGCGACGGCGTCCGGGCCGTCCTCACGCCCGCGCGACCTCCCTCCTCTCACCCCAGGAGCCTCCCGTGACCTCCACCGCCCCGTCCGTCACCGCCCAGCACGACGAGCTCATCGATCTCCTGCCCCCGCACTTCCGCTTCGGCGCCGCCACCTCCGCCTTCCAGATCGAGGGCGCCGCCGACGAGGACGGCCGGACACCGTCCATCTGGGACACCTTCTGCCGAGTCCCCGGCGCCGTGGACAACGGCGACACCGGGGACACGGCGTGCGACCACTACCACCGCATGCCCGAGGACGTCGCCCTGCTCGCCTCGCTCGGCCTCGACACGTACCGCTTCTCCGTCTCCTGGCCCCGGGTCCAGCCCGGCGGCCGAGGACCGGCCAACCCCGCCGGCCTCGGCTTCTACGACCGGCTGGTCGACGAACTCCTCGAGTACGGGATCACCCCCTGGCTGACCCTCTACCACTGGGACCTGCCCCAGGAGCTCCAGGACGCCGGCGGCTGGCCGGCCCGGGACACCGCGTACCGCTTCGCCGACTACGCGGAACTCGTCCACGAGCGCCTCGGCGACCGCGTCACCCACTGGACCACGCTCAACGAGCCCTTCTGCTCGGCCGTCCTCGGCCACGTCGAGGGGATCCACGCACCGGGCGGCCGCTCCCTCGCCGACGGCGTACGGGCCGTCCACCACCTGCACCTGGCCCACGGCCTCGCGGTCCAGCGCCTGCGGGCCGCCGCCCGCCGCCCCCTCGACCTGGCCGTCACCCACCTCCTGGGCACCAGCCGGCCCGCCACCGACAGCCCCGCCGACCGCGAGGCCGCCCGCCGGGCCGACGCGCTCGGCTTCCGCTTCTACCTCGACCCGATCCTGCGCGGCCGGTACCCGCAGGACCTGATCGACGACCTCGCCGCGCACGGCATCGAGATCCCCGTCCAGGACGGTGACCTGCCGATCATCGCCGCCCCCATCGACACGCTCGGCGTCAACTACTACCGCTCCATGCGTACGTCCGGAGCCGACGAGCACGGCGCCACCACCGACGCCCGGGGCCTGCCGGTCACCCGCAACCTTCCGCACGGCGGCCTCCCGGTCACCGGCCTCGGCTGGGAGGTCATGCCCCACGACCTCACCGAACTGCTCCTGCGGATCTCCCGCGACTACCCCGGCACCCCGATGGTCGTCACCGAGAACGGCGCCGCGTACGAGGACCACCCCGACGCCCAGGGCTTCGTCGACGACACCGACCGCACCGCCTACCTCGCCGCCCACCTGGCCGCGGTCGCCCGGGCCCGCACCGGGGGAGCGGACGTCCGCGGCTACTTCGCCTGGTCGCTCCTGGACAACTTCGAATGGGCCTACGGCTACGACAAGCGCTTCGGCCTCGTCCGCGTCGACTACCCCACCCAGACGCGCACCCCCAAGCGCAGCGCCCTGTGGCTCCGCGACACGGCCCGGCGGATCCGTCGCGCGGGATGACACGGCCACGGCACACGTGCGACGGCCCCGGGCGAGGAGAACTCGCCCGGGGCCTTCACCGCGTCCGGTACGGAAGGCCGGCCCGAGGTCAGCCCACCAAGTGGTTCCCCCGTGCGGGGTACTCCGTAGGGATCTCGGGCCGCCGGTTCAGCTTCTCGCCCTCGACGTCGATGTTCGGGAGGAGCCGGTCGAGCCACTTCGGGAGCCACCAGGCGGACGTGCCGAGCAGGGCGAAGAGCGCGGGCACGAGGGCCATGCGGACGACGAAGGCGTCGAAGAGGACGGCGGCCGCGAGGCCGAAGCCGATCATCTTGACGAAGTCGTTGTCCTCGACGATGAAGCCGGAGAAGACGCTGGTCATGATGATCGCCGCCGCGCTGACGACCCGGCCGCCGTACCGGAACCCGGTGACGACCGCCTCGGCGGGACGGGCGCCGTGGACGTACGCCTCACGCATCCGGGACACCAGGAAGACCTCGTAGTCCATGGCGAGACCGAAGACCACGCCGATCATGAAGATCGGCAGGGTGCTCATGACCGGGCCCGGCTGGTCCACACCGAAGAGGTCGGCGAGCCAGCCCCACTGGAAGACGGCCACGACGGCCCCGAGCGCCGCCGACACCGACAGGAGGAAGCCGAGCGCCGCCTTGAGCGGGATGAGCACGGAGCGGAAGACGAGCATGAGCAGGAGGAAGGCGAGACCGACCACCAGCGCGAGATAGGGGAGCAGGGCGTCGTCCAGCGTCTGCGAGAAGTCGATGAACATCGCGGTCTGCCCGGCGACCAGGATCTCCGAGGCGCCCGACCGGGACTCCAGACCGCCCGTCATGCCGCGGAGTGAGCGCACCAGGTCCTCGGTCCGGCTGTCGGTGGGGCCGGTGGCCGGGACGACGGTGACGAGGGCGGTGTCGCCCGACGCGTTGACGGTCGCGGGGGTCACGGCGTCGACACCGCGGACCCCTTCCAGGGCCGTGCGGACCTTCTCCGCCGCGGTCTTCGCGTCCCTGGCCTCGACGGTGACCGTCAGCGGCCCGTTGAACCCGGGACCGAACGCGTCGGACAGCATGTCGTACGCCTTGCGCTGCGTGGTGTGCGGGGCCATCGAGCCCTCGCCCGGCAGGCCCAGTTCGAGGCTCGCGGCGGGTACGGCGACGGCGCCCAGGCTCATGACGCCGAGGAGCAGTACGGCGACGGGGTGCCGCAGCACGAAGGCGGCCCAGCGGGCGCCGAGGTTGGGCGTGCGGCGGTCCGCGCGCTTGGCGGCCTTGCGCTGCTGACGCTTCGACAGCGGCTTGCCGGTGTACTGCTTGCGGTCCCTGCGGGCCAGCACCCGGACGGGAGCGAAGGCGAGGAGCGCGGGCACGAGGGTGATCGCGACGAGTACGGCGATGGCGACCGTGCCGGCCGCGGTGAGGCCCATCTTGGTGAGCATCGGGACGTTCACCACGGCGAGCCCCGCCAGGGCGATGATCACGGTGAGGCCCGCGAAGACGACCGCCGAACCGGCGGTGCCCACGGCACGGGAGGCGGCCTCCGCGCGCTCACGCCCCTCGGTGATCTCCGAGCGGTAGCGGGAGACGATGAACAGGGCGTAGTCGATGCCGACGGCGAGGCCGATCATCATCGCGAGCATCGAGGTCGTGGACGACAGCCCGAGCGTGCTGCCCAGCGCGGCGATGCCGCTGACGCCGATGCCGACGCCGATCACGGCCGTCAGCAGGGGCATTCCGGCGGCGACGAGGGAGCCGAAGGTGAGGAGCAGGACGACGGCGGAGACGAGGATGCCGATCTTCTCGCCCGTACCGCTCATGGCCTGCTCGATCCTGACGGCGTCGCCGCCCGCCTCGACGGCGAGGCCCGCCTCCCGGGCCTCGTCCAGAGCGTCGGCGAGACCGTCGTGCGCCGCCTCGGTCAGCTCGGTCGCACGTGCCTTGTACGTGACGTACGCGTACGCGGTCGTCCCGTCACCGCTCACCGCGTTCGCCTCGAACGGGCCGGCCACGCGTGCTACTTGGGGGGCGCCGGACAGATCCCTGACGAGCTGATCGACCTGCGCCCTGCGGGCGGGGGAGGTGATCTTCTCGGCTCCGGGGGCGCGGATGACGACACGGGCGGCGGCGCCGTCCGCGCGGGCGTCCGGGAACTTCTCCTGGAGGAGGTCGAACGCCTTCTGGGACTCCGTACCGGGCATCGAGAAGGTGTCCGCGGGCGGGGCGGCCGCGGTGGAGGCCGCGACGCCGGCGCCGACGAGGGCGAGGAGCCACAGGAGGACGACCAGGCCCCGCCGTCGGAAGGCGAAGCGGCCGAGTCTGGAGAGGAAGGTGGCCACGGGAGGAATCCTGTCGGTGAGGTGAGGTGAGGTGAGCGGTCGGTGGGGCCGGTCCGCCGCCGAGGGCATGCCGAAGGCGCCGTCGGCGGCGGACCGGGGTCGTGCGGTGGGTGTGGTTACGCGGCGGGGGAGGAGCCGGGCCGCGTGAGGGTGATGGCGGAGGCCGGGCAGACGCCGGCGGCCACGCGGACCGCGGCGTGCCGGTCCTGCGGCGGCCGGGCGTCCAGCAGGACGACCAGGCCCTCGTCGTCGTCCTGGTCGAAGACCTGAGGAGCGGTCAGGGCGCACATGCCGGCGCCGAGGCAGCGGTCGCGGTCGACACGGACGTCCACGGGTTCAGTTCTCGTCCCAGGTGACCGGCAGCCGGTGCACGCCGTAGATGCTCATGTCCGTCCGCAGGGGCACCTCATCGGCGGGTACGTCGAGCCGCAGGCCGGGGAACCGCCTCAGCAGGGCCGGCAGGGCCACCGTCAGTTCGACGCGGGCCAGTTGCTGGCCCAGGCACTGGTGGATGCCGTGTCCGAAGCCCAGGTGGCCGGTGGCCTTGCGGTGCAGGTCGAGGACGTCGGGGTCGGGGAACCGGAGCGGGTCCCGGTTGGCGGCCTCCATCGAGAGGGTGACGCTCTCGCCCGCCCTGATGATCCGGCCTTCCAGCTCGACGTCCTCCAGCGCGGACTTCACGCCGGTGTGGGCGATGGTCAGGTAGCGCATGAGCTCTTCGACGGCCTGGGGGGCGAGCTCCGGGTCCGTCCGCAGGGCGTCGGCCTGGGCGGGATCGAGGAGGAGCGCGAACGTCCCGTGGGCGATCATGTTGGCGGTGGTGTCGAGCCCGGCGGCGAGCAGGAAGCCCCCGACGCCCACGAGTTCCTCGTCGGTGAGGTCGGAGTCCCGGGCCAGGTCCCCGAGGAGGTCGTCGGCGGGTGCGGCGCGCTTGGCGGCGACCAGCTCGGCCATGTACTCCTGGAGTCCGGTGTAGGCGGCGTACCGGTCCTCGGGCGTCACGTCGATGGACATGATCGTGTGGGCGTGGCCCTGGAAGCGGTCGCGGTCGGCGTAGGGCACGCCGAGCAGCTCGCAGATCATCAGTGCGGGGAGGGGGCGGGCGAACGCCTCGACCAGGTCGGTGCCGGGGCCGCCGCGTTCCATCGCGTCCAGGTGCTCGGTGGTGATCTCCGCGACCCGGTCGGACAGCTGCCGCATGCGGCGGACGGTGAACTTGCCCGTCAGGATGCGCCGTAAGCGGGTGTGCTCGGGGGCGTCCATCCCGGTCATGTCGCCGACCGGGGCGGGCGGCAGCGGGCCCTCGGGCCCTCCGGGGAAGGGGTAGTGCAGCAGCTCGTACCGCGAGCTGAAGCGGCTGTCCGCCATGATCGCGCGGACCGTGGAGTAGCCGGTGGCCAGCCAGCCGACGTGCCCGTCGGGGTACGTCATCCGGGCGAGCGGGCTCTCCTCGCGCAGCTCCGCCAGCGCGGCGGGCGGGTCGAAGGGGCAGCCGGGGGTGCGTTGCGTGGGGAGGGTGACGGGCTCGGTGGTCCTGGGGTTCTCCGTGGGTTCGGGACCGGTCGGCGGTTCGTGCTGCATCGTGTCCTCCGTGGTGAGAGTGCCGTGTGGTGGTGGGGGTCAGAGCGTGGCCGTGCGGCCGAAGGCGGATCGGGCCCAGAGGTAGCCGGCCAAGGTGAGGCCGACGCACCAGGCGAGGGCGAGGTAGCCGCTGTTGCCGATCTCGGTTCCCATGAGCAGGCCGCGCAGGGTCTCGATGACCGGGGTGAAGGGCTGGTACTCGGCGAACCAGCGCAGCCCGGTCGGCATGGAGTCGGTCGGAACGATCGCGCTGCCGAGGAAGGGCAGGAAGGTCAGCGGCAGGGGCGCGTTGCTCGCCGACTCGGGGGTCCTGGCCACCAGGCCCATGCCGGCCGACAGCCAGGTCAGCGCCAGTGTGAGGAGGCCGAGGAGGCCGAGGGCGGCGACCCATTCGACGGCGGAGGCGTCGGGGCGGAAGCCGATGGCGAGCGCGATGCCGATCACCAGGGCGATGGCGATCATGGTCTGGATGACGCTGCCGACGACGTGCCCGGTGAGGAACGCGGCACGCGAGATCGACATCGTACGGAACCGGTTGACGATGCCCTCGGTCATGTCGACACAGACGCCGACCGCCGTCGCCACCGCGCCGGCCGTCGCGGCCATCAGGATGATGCCGGGCGCGACGTAGTCGATGTAGGCGCCGCCGCCGGTGGGCGCGCCGGCGATGCCGCTGCCGAGTGCGCCGCCGAAGGCGTAGTTGAACAGCAGCAGCATCATCACGGGCATGATGACGGTCGACAGGGTCATCGACGGGTAGCGCATGGCGTGCTTGAGGTTGCGCCGCAGCATGGTGATCGAGTCGCGGGCGGCATACGAGAGGGAGCTCATCGGGCCATCTCCGTAGGGGTGTCGGGGGTGCCGTGACCGGTGAGGGTGAGGAAGACGTCGTCGAGGTCCGGCGTGTGCACGGTCAGCGACTCGGCCCGGACGCCCGTGGCGCCGAGGACGTCGAGCACGGCCTGCAGGGCGGGGATCCCGCCGTCGCCGGGGATGCGCAGCGTGAGCTCTTCGAGGTCGCGTGCGGCCGTAGTGAAATGGCGTGCCGCGGCGTCGAGTTCGCCTGGCGTGGCGAACCGGAGGCGGATGTGCCCGCCGGGGATGAGGCGCTTGAGCTCGTCGGAGGTGCCCTCGGCGACGAGCCGGCCCTGGTCGAGGACGGCGATGCGGTCGGCGAGCTGGTCGGCCTCCTCCAGGTACTGCGTGGTGAGGAAGATCGTCACGCCCTTGTCGGCGACCAGCTCGCGGATGATCTCCCACATGGTGCGGCGGCTGCGGGGGTCGAGCCCGGTGGTCGGTTCGTCGAGGAAGATGATCTGCGGGTCGCCGACCAGGGTCATCGCGAGGTCGAGCTTGCGGCGCATGCCGCCGGAGAGGGTGCTGACGGGCTTGCGGGCGGCCTCGGTCAGGTCGAACCGCCGCAGGAGCTCGGCGGCTCGCCGCCGGCCCTCGGGGCGGGGCAGGTGCCGGAGGTCGGCCATGAGGAGCAGGTTCTCCTCGGCGGTGAGGAGGTTGTCGACGGCGGCGAACTGGCCGGTCACCCCGATGGCGTCCCGGACGCCCTCGGGCCGCGCGGCGAGGTCGTGGCCGGCGACCTGCGCGTGGCCGCCGTCGGGGGCGATGAGCGTGGAGAGGATCTGGACGGTCGTGGTCTTGCCGGCGCCGTTGGGGCCGAGGAGGGCGAAGATCGTGCCCTCGGGGATGGTGAGGTCGATGCCGTCCAGGACGACCTTGTCGCCGTAGGACTTGCGCAGCCCGAGGGCGGAGATCGCCGGGGCGGCGGTGGTGAGGGATGTCGCGGTCATGGAGCCGCCTCCAAGTCATGTGATGTGACATGGCACGTGTGAAATTGCATGTGTGAAATGGTTTGCCTGTCCGCGGGTCGCCGCCGCGAGGATGGCGACAGCGGCCCGGGCAGGTCAGGCGCGACGGATCACGATGTCGCCGACTCCGGTACGGGCGTGGATCTCGACGGTCTCCTCGGACGTCTCGGGACCCTGGGCGGCGCCGAGTGCGTTGCGCACGGTCCCGACCCGGGTATTGACGTCCAGCCACGCCGCGGTGGACTCCCGTACGCCGATCTCCACGTCGTGCGCGGCGGCCTGGAGCCGGATGGCGCCCCGGACCACCTCGTCGATGCGGATGGCGCCGTTGGCGGACCTGGCGTCCACGGAGGCGTGGGCGAGGCCGACCGAGATGCGGCCGTTGGAGGAGGTGGCCTTGAGGTCGCCGGTGATCTCGCCGACCGTGATCTCGCCGTTGCCGTTCTTGATGACGGCCGTGCCCGCGATCTCGTCGATCTCGATCCGGCCCTGGCCGTGGATCTCGGCATGGCCGGTCGCGCGGTGGACGCGGATGTCGCCGTGGCCGGTCCGCAGGTGGGTGCCGCCCGTCTCGTCGAGCCGGATGTCGCCGAGCGAGGCCTTCACCCGGCACTCGCCGAGCGTCCCCTCGCTGGTGATGTCGCCCATGGCGGTGGTGCCGTCGAGGCGCGAGCCCGCCGGGAGTCCGACGGTGATGTCGATCGACCCGTGCTTGCCGAACGGCGAGCGCTTCCGGGGCCCCTTGACGGTCAGGGTGCCGTTGGCGTACGTGACCTTGGTCTGCTGGGCGACCCGTACGTCGACGTCCTCGGCTCCGTTGCTCGGCAGCACCTCGACTACCGTGTCCGTACGCTCGCTCGCCGTGAGGCGCACGTTGCCGACCTCGAAGTCCAGGATCGCGGTGATGGGCTCGGGCGTTTCGAAAGAAGGCATGGCTGTCCCGTCCTCTTGGCTCTGGTGTGTGTTTGCGCAGGTGGTGCGGGTGATGAGGGGCGGCTCGGTTAGCGGACCCAGCCCCGGTAGCTCTGGCCCACCGGGCTCGGCGGCGGGGCGGCCTGGACCGCGCCGCCCGGTTCCAGGGCGATGGCGACCGCTCGGACGAGCCAGGCGTTGACCGACAGGCTCTCCTGGCCGGCGGCGTCCTCCACGCGGGACTTGAGGTGTGCCGGGAGCCGGAAGTTGATGCGCGCGGTGCCCCCTTCGTCGCCGTCCCCGACGGGCGGTGCCACCGGCGCCGTGCGTGGCGCCATCGGTGCCGCCATGGTGGCGCGGCCGTCGTTCGGCGCCTCGGTGGCGAGCGGTGACGTCACCACGAACTCGGGGTCCGTTCCCCGCAGTCGCACGTCCACCGAGCCCGGCGCCAGCTCGCGGGTGATCTCCTCGGAGGCGGCGGACAGGGCGTTGAGGAGCGTCAGACGGGCGGCCGATTCCAGGGGGGCGGTCAGCCGCTCGGCCAGGGCGCGTGCTTCGTCACCGCCGGCGTTGGCGGCGACCGCGAGCTCGCTGCGGAGGTGGTCGACGTAGGGGGTCAAGTCCATGAGGAGATAGTGGCACCACTTTGGCGCCATTGCAAGTCCGTGTGGCGCCAGATGGCGCCGCCTGGTGCCATGCGGCGCCAAGTGGTGCCCTGTGGTGCCAAGTGGCGCCCTGTGGCGCCTCCGCGCGCCTTGTGGTGCCGCGCCAGGTGCTACTCGGCGTCCTGCCGACGCACCATCTCCGCGATCCAGTCCGGCGCGAACGGCGACGTGCACCCCGGGGGAGTCGGGTAGTCCTTCAGTACCTGCAGCCGCTCGCCGATGTCGATCGCGCGGGTGCGGAGCTCGGGGTGCTCGATCCCGATCTGGGCCAGGCAGTGGTTCATCGCCCACTGCAGCCGGTCCGGCGCGTCCTTCATCTGCGCCTCGATGACGTCGAGCAGGCCCGCGAGGTCGAGGTCCTCGGGCTTCCTCGCCACGCGTTCCGTGGTCAGCGCCCAGCCGGCGCTCGCGACCACGGGATCCGGGTCGGCGGTCCAGGCCGGTCGCAGCTCTTCGGCGTGCGGGTTCTTCTTCACCACGTAGTTCACGAGCCAGTCGTGCACCTTGGGGGTGCGCGCCTCGCGCAGCATGGCGTCCAGCTCGTCCCGCCGGAACGCCTTCGGGCGGCAGATCAGGAGCGCGAGCAGTTTCGCCGCCGTGTCGTCCGTCTCCCACAGCCGGTACGCGAGGTCCTGCTGGGTCTTCAGCCGCTTCGCGACCGTGCGCAGCTTGCCGAGGTTCACACCGTGATCGTCACCGTGCCTCTCGTTCACCGCGCGCGCCTTCGGGTCCTCGAGTCCGGCCAGCTCGGCCAACACCTCGGACACCGTCGCCTCGGGCACCCTCACCCGGGCCGCCTTCGTCTCGCTCACCTCGGACCTCCCGTCCCGCTCGCTCGGATGCCAGCCTATGACGCGGACCGGCCTCCTCGTCCGTCACGACGTCTGCTTGGTGCGGGCGTAGTGGCGGCGGGCGCGGTCGCGGTTGCCGCAGTCGCCTGAGCTGCACCATCGCCGGGTGCCGCTGCGGCTGCGGTCGAGGAAGAACCATCCGCAGCCGGGCCCTCCGCAGCGCCGGATCCGATCGAGGCCGGGGCCGGCGAGGAGTCCTTCGGCCTGGAGGGCGAGTGTGTGCCCGAGGTCGGTGAGCCGGTCCGTGCCGGGCTGCCAGCGCAGGGGGAACGCCGGCGGGAGCTCCGCGCTCTCGCGGGCCAGCAGGATCGCCCGCCGGAGATCGTTCCACTCGTCCGGCGGCGGGGGCTCGCCGTCGGTGAGCGCGTCCAGGACGGGCCAGAGCAGGGCGCGGAGGTGGTGCAGCGCGGCCAGTTGGCGCTGCGTCTCCTCGGTCCCGGCAGCCGCCAGCGTCTCTTGGAGAGCGGCGGACTGCGGTGACGTGAGCAGTCCGGCGGTGACCGCCCACCTCGCCCACGCTGTGGCGCCCGTGACCCGCTCGGCGCGGCGGGCGGGGTCCGTCCGCCAGGCGACGGTGTTGACGAAGTCGAGCACGGGGTGCCCGCCCATGAGTGACACGCCCGCAGGCGCGCCCGCGGCCACGCCTGCGGACGGGACGTCGGATCCGTTCTTCTCCACTACCACCCTGCCAGTCTAGCCATCTAACGGGCTTACCGCGTTATGCCTGTTAGGTTGTGGTCATGGAAAGCTCCCTTCCAGCGGCGCGAGGCGCCGCCATACCCCGTGAACGCTTCCGCTCCGGTCTTCACATCGGATCAGGGCTCGCAGCGGCCTCGTTCCTGCTCGCGACCAGCTTCGGCGCGCTGACGCAGGCACAGGGCTGGGGCACCCTCGCGCCGATCCTGTGCTCCGTGGTCGTCTTCTCTGGCTCGGCCCAGTTCGCCCTGGTGGCGGCCCTGGGCACCGGTGGCGGCGTGGCCTCCGCCGTCACCGCCGCGGCGCTGATCAACAGCCGGTTCCTGCCGATGGGCATGGCCGTGGCGCGCGACCTGCGCGGCGGCAGACTGCGCCGCGCCCTGGAAGGCCAGGCGGTGGTGGACGGATCGTGGGCGGCGGCCCACCTCGGCGGCGGACGGTTCGACCGGTACGTGCTCTTCGGAGCGACCCTGATCCAGTGGCCGGCCTGGGTCGCCGGGACCGCGCTGGGCGTCGTCATCGCTCCCGACCCGGGACTCCTGCACACGCTCGGGCTGGACGTCCTCACCCCCGCCCTGTTCGTGACGTTCCTCATCGACGAGCTCCGCAAGGAGCGGGCCAACCGGCTGCCCGCCCTGCTCGGCGCGGCCATCGCGGCAGGACTGGTCCTCTTCCTCCCCACCGGACCGGCCCTCGTCGGTGCGGCCGCCGCCGCCCTGATCGCCCTCGTCAGACCTGCCGCGGGGACACCCACCCGACGCGCTCCCGCCGACGGTCACGCCAACTCCGCGACCGAGGTGGCCCGATGACCCTCTGGATCGCCATCGGCGCCGTCGCCCTGGTCAGCTTCGCCTTCAAAGCCCTCGGGCCGGCCGTCCTGGCCGACCGCGAACTGCCCGCACACGCACGGTCCGTGATCGCCCTCGTGGCCCCGGCCCTGCTCGCCGGCTTCATCGTGACGGCCGTCGCCGGGCCGGCCTGGAGCGCCCTCGACCCCACCCTGCTCGCCGGCCTCGCGACCGTGGTCGTCCTGCGCCACTACCGGGCGCCGATGCCCGCGGCGCTCCTGGGAGCGGTGGCCGTCACCGCACTCCTCCGGCTCTGGACCTCGTGACACGGCCGCGCATCCGCCGTACGCCATGGTGAAGTGGTCGCAACCGAACAGAAGGACTCCCTCATGCAGTTCGTACGCGACCCAGGGCTTCGGGCCGTCGTGCTCGACGTCGAGGGGACGACCGGGTCGCTCACCCATGTGCAGGACGTCCTGTTCCCCTACGCGCGGGAACGGCTCGCCTCCTGGCTCGCCGCGCACCGCGGCACCGAGCAGGGGCAGCGGATCCTGGACGCCGTCGCCGTCCAGGCCGGGGCGGTCCAGGACGAGGCCGGGGCCCTCGCACTGCTGGAGCGGTGGTCCGACACCGACGTGAAGGCGGCACCGCTGAAGACGCTCCAGGGGCTGATCTGGGCCGACGGCTACGCGGAGGGCCGACTGCACGGGCACGTGTACGCGGACGTACCGCCCGCGCTGGAGCACTGGAAGGCGCGGGGCGTGGGCCGGTTCGTCTACTCGTCCGGTTCCGTCGCCGCCCAGCGGGACTGGTTCGGCCACACCGCGTACGGCGATCTGCGCCCCCTGCTCGACGGCTACTTCGACCTGACGACCACCGGCCCGAAGACGTGCCCCGACTCCTACGACGCGATCGCGAGGTCGCTCGGGCACGCGCCGGCCGGCCTGCTGTTCGTCAGCGACGTCGGAGCCGAACTCGACGCCGCGGCCGCGGCCGGCTGGCGGACCGCCGCCGTACGCCGCAGCGACGACGCACGCGCCGCCGTCCCGGGACACCCGGCCGTCACCTCCCTCACCCCGCTCCTCTCCGGGGCGGAAGAGTGAGACGCCGGCCCGGCGGGGATGTCCCGCCGGGCCGGCGTCGAGCGGGGTGACGTCAGCAGGCGTCGACCCAGTCGTGCGACGACACGTTGTCGTTGACGAGCTGGCCCTGGCCCGCACCGGCACTGAAGAACCTCAGACCGGAGGCGCCGAGGTCGGGGAGGGAGTGGGACTGGTGGAGGCAGACCCAGGAGCCGGTCCAGTTCAGGCCGTAGAAGAGCCGCACGTCCTCGCTGCGTCCCGGGTACCCGTTGTTCCAGACGTCCGAGACCTTGTTGCGGCAACCGGCCCAGTTGGCGTTGTTCGCGTTCCACTTGCAGTGGAATCCGCCCGCGTGGGGGTGCTCCCAGGCGTAGAGGTGGCCGTCCGCGGCCGGAAGCCCGGCCGGGACGACGGCCGCGGGGGCCGTCACGGACGGGGGTGCGGCGGCCTCGGGGACCGCGACCCTGGCGTCGGCCACCGGGGTGGTCAGCAGGGTGAGGGCTCCGACGGTGAGCGCGGTCGCGAGGGCACGCTTGATGCGCATGGTATGTCTCCTTCTCAGGGGTGATGGCCGTACCGCCGTTCGCGGCGCGGCCGTCGGGGCCGCCGTGTGCACGTCGCACGCGGCGGAGTCATGGGGGCGGGGCGGTCAGTCCCGGGGGCCGCCGCCGAGGATCCGGCGGGCACGGGGCAGCGCGGCCGACCTCAGCCGCTCCCGCGCCTCGACGTCCGCGCGGTACTCGCGGTCCAGGACCCGGCCGTGGTGCGCGTCGATGTCCCGGGCCGTGCGGGCGAGCCCCGAGTCCCCGGCGCACCGGACCTCCGCCAGGGCCAACGCGACCTCGCGGTCCTTGCCCAGGGGTTGTACGGGGGAGAGCGCGGCGGCCCGGGCGTCGGCCGGCGTCGCGAACGCGTACCCGGCGCGCCGCATGCAGTCCCGCCACACACCGAGCCGTTCCCGGTAGCCCGCGTCGGCCGTGACACGGCTCCGGCGGATCTGGATCAGGGCGTCGACGCGGGTCGACGCACGGAACCAGGCGCCGAGGTCTCCGAACAGCCCGCGCTGGGCCTCCGCGACGCAGCCGTGATCGCTGCGCTGTACGGTTCCGCCGCCCGGGAGGGTGACGGTAAGACCGTCGGGCGAGGTGCCGTTGGCCGCGGCCAGCGCCTCGGCCTTCCGATCCGCCGGGAGCGCGGCGAAGTAGGCGCGGTTCGGGTCGCTCGCGGTGCGGGCCTTCCGCTGCCGTCGCAGCTCGGAGCCGTAGCCGTGGCGCCGGGCCCGGTCCGCGTCGTCGAGGACGTACACGAAGGCCGTGGCCTCGGTGTCCTCGTCGAGCGGGAAGACCCGGTACGTGAATCCGTGCCGGCGCATGCAGTCGCGCAGCAGCCGCTGCTCGGCGTCGTGGAGGAGCCGGTCCTCCTCGGTGACCGGTCCCGGGGAGCCGGCTCGCACGGGAGGTGGCCGTTCGTCGGAGGCCGGTCCACCGAGGCCGGCGAGCAGGGTCGCGGCGAGGGCGATCGTGGCGCCGGTGACCGCCGCGGTCATGGCGAGGGGGGAGCGGTGGGCAGAGCTGCGCCGGGGCATGGGGAATCTCCTGCGGTGGTCGAGGACGAGCGGGGCGACGAGACCGGGACCTGGGACCGACCCGGGGGAGGTCTCCGGTGAGGGCCAGTGGGTGGCGTCGGAAGGCGTCGGTGTGGCTGCGGCCGAGCGAGGCGGCCACGGGCTCCGCCGCACGGCGCGGGGTGCGCACCGGGGCGGGCCGCCCGGTCGGGGCGCCGCCGGTGAGCGGTGCCGCGGTCGGACAACCGAAGTCTGTGCCGGGCGGGAAGCGGCCCGCAAGCGTGTCCCGCCCGATTCGGTGAAGTCGGGATCCCCACCCCGCTGACCTGCGGAGACTCTCCTGTCCCGGGACAGGGAGGACCCCGGGACGCGGGTCGGGACCGGGGCGCTGGACCGGCGCAACGCGACGGCGGCCGTGTCGTTCTCGTGGTGTGCCCCGCGCACCGAGGCGCGGGAGGAACCGAGGGAGCGGATCAGTGGACCACCCGAACGATCGAAGGGGCGGACTTCCCCGCCGGACACGGGCCGCTTCTCGCCGGGGGTTCGTCGCGGTCCTGGCGCTGGGCGCGGCCGCCTGCCTCGCCGCACTGGCTCCCGCCCCCGGAGCCGTACCTTCCGCACTCGCCCCGGCCGTGGTCCAGGCACCCGCGCCGGTCACGCCCGTCCTCGACCAGGACTTCGCCGACCCGGACGTCGTACGGGTGGGCCGGGTCTTCCACGCCTACGCCACCAACGCCCACGGCAGGAACATCCAGCACGCCACGTCCACCGACCTGGTCCACTGGACGGTCGACGGGACGGACGTGCTGCCCGAGGTCGGTGCGTGGGTCACGCTCGATCCCCCGGGCCACGTCTGGGCGCCGGAGGTCTTCGACAACGGCGACGGATTCACGCTCCACTACACGGCTCGTGACCGGGCCGGCGGCCGTCAGTGCATCGGCGTCGCGCTCGCGTCCTCGCCCGACGGCCCGTTCCGGCCGGTCGGCGACCGCCCGCTGGTCTGTCCGACCGAGCTCGGCGGCGCGATCGACGCGTCGAGCTACACCGAGAACGGCACCCGCCACCTGCTCTGGAAGAGCGACGGGAACTGCTGCCGGCTCGACACCTGGCTCCATCTCCAGCCCGTCTCGTGGGACGGCACCCGCGTCACCGGGGACCCGGTCCGGCTCCTCAAGCAGGACGACCCCCACACCTGGGAGCAGGGCCTCGTCGAAGCGCCCACCCTCGTCAAGCGGGACGGCCGCTACGTCCTCCTGTACTCGGGCGGCGACTACCGCACCAACGCGTACGCGGGGGGCTGGGCGACCGCCGACACCCTCACCGGGCCGTACGTGAAGGGGAACGGGCCGTTCATGACCACGGAGTCCTTCGCGGACGGGATCGGCGGACCGGGCGGTCAGGACGTCGTGACCGGCCCCGGCGGCCAGGACCGCATCCTCTTCCACGGCCGCGGCGCCGACGGCGTACGACGGGTGCTGTACGCCGCCGACCTCGGCTTCGCCGACGGCCGTCCGGTCGTGCGCGGCAGCAGGACGGTGTACGAGGCGGAGCTCGCCCGGATGTACAAGGCTGCCGTCCGTGATGCGCGGAAGGCCTGGGGCGACCGGGCCGTCGGGCACATCGACGAACCCGACAGCTTCGTGGAGTTCCGGGTCTTCGCCGCCTCTCCGGGGCGCCACACCCTGGCCGTGCGCTACGGCAACGGCTCACTGGACGCCTCGGGCGCCCCCGCAGCCGCGTCGCACGCCCTGACGGTCAACGGCACGGGCGCGGGCGCCGTCGACTACCCGTTCACCGGCTGGGACGAGTGGGCGTCGACCGAGGTCCCTGTGGACCTGCGCGCGGGGTGGAACACCCTCCGCCTCACGAAGGGGGACCGCTACACCGAGCTGGACGCCGTGGACGTGGCGTAGCCGCCGCGTTCCCGACTCGCCGCGTCAGGCCCACTTCTGACGCGTCGTCGCGTCGCACGGCGACATCCGCAGACCGCCCGCGCTGTCGGCCAGGCAGCGCCGGGCCGTCGTGCTCCTGATCTCGACGGCCGCGTCGTCCCCCGCGCTGACGGTCCACCGCTGGGAGGCGGACGCGCCGCAGGGCGTGGTGGAAAGACCGCCGGGGAGATGGTCCAGGCACTCTCCCGTCGCGTGGTTCCTGAGCTGGGTGCCCCCGTCCGGCGTCCTGCGGACCGTCCAGCGCTGGTACGACATGCCGTTGCACGCGAAGGACCGGGTGCCCTTGTCGAGACTGTCGTCGAGGCAGGCGCCCGTCGCGCGGCTCACGAAGATCCTGGGGTCGTCCGACACGGCGGACGCGCCCTGCGCACCCTGCGCACTGCGCGGGGCCGTCGGGGTGTCGTCGCCGGACGCCGGGGGCCGCGGCTGGACGAGAGCGGTGCTCGTGGCTCCGATCAGCAGACCGATCACGGCCCCGGCGAGGGCCCATACCGTGTGCCGGCTCCGCACCGAGAGCCGCCGCCGCGCGGGCACGGGCGGTGTGGACGCCGCCGTTGCGCCGCTCTCCTCGGGCGCGGACGCCCCTTCCGTATCCGTACTGGTGTCCCGGACCGGTTCGCCCTGGGGCGGTTCGCTCATGGGCAGGTCGTCCTGGACCTGCTGCCGCCGGACCGGTTTGCGCTGGCTCCGGTCGGCGGCCTCCCACAGGTGCCGGTACTCGGAGGGGTCGCCGTCGAGGGCCTCGCACAGGTCGCGCACCGTCCCCCACGGGGGAACGGTGATGCCGAGGAAGTACCGGGACAGCGACGAGTCGCTGATGCGCACGCTCGTCTCGAGGTCCCGCAGCGTGCGTCCGGAGCGGCGTTGGAGGTCGCGCAGCGCCCTGCCCAGCGCGCGGGCCGGCTCCTGGTCGTCAGGCCGGTCGGCAGCCATGATGGCGCCCTTCGCCGCAGGGACAAATCGTGTTCCAGCAGGTCAGAACCCTAGGGGGCGGCAGATCTTGGTGGCAAACAGGAGCACTCTCCCGAAGGACCCCGAGGCCGCCGGTTGACGTGGCGCCGGCCGATGGCTGCCTGAGTGCCGCCGGCACACCCACCTTTTTGTGGGTACTTGCCGGGGGGAAGGGCGCGGGGAGAACCTGGTGGTGGCCGAGGGAACGGAGCGGGAAAGGAGACGGCCGAACGGTCAGGACGCGGCGCGCTCCTCGGCGAGCCGGTCCAGCCTGCGGTGGCCCCAGTCGGAGAGGGGTGCCAGGGCGTCGGAGAGCTCGCGGCCGAAGACGGTCAGGGAGTAGACGGTCTTCGGCGGCACCACGTCGTGCACCTCGCGATGCACGAGGCCGTCCGACTCCATCTCCCGCAGGGCCTGGGTCAGTACCTTCTCGCTGATCGCCGGGATCCGCCGGCGCATCTCGCCGGGCCGGTGGGGGCCGGATTCGAGCATCCAGAGCAGCAGGGTCTTCCACTTGCCGTCGATCACGGCGACGGCCGCGGTCACGCCGCAGACCCCCGTGTCCTCGGCCCGGCCACGCGTCATCGTGCTCGCCCCCGCCTTCGTACCCCGGTCATGCCTTTCTTCTTACCTCACATACAAGGGAGTTCCCTCATGTCTTCTTCCCAGGTGCCGTCCGTCACGGTCGTCGGACTCGGGCCCATGGGCCGTGCGCTGGCCGGTGCGTTCGTGGCCGCCGGGGTCCGTACCACCGTGTGGAACCGCACCCCGGGCCGGGACGGTGAGCTGGTCGCGCGGGGTGCGATCGGGGCGGCGTCGGTCGAGGAGGCGGTCGCCGCGAGCCCGCTCAGCGTCGTCTGCCTGGTCAATTACGACGCGACGGACGCCGTACTCCGTCACGTCGACGTCACGGCCGCGCTGAAGGGCCGCACCCTGGTGAACCTCACGGCCGACACGCCGGACCGGGCCCGGGACACCGGCCGTTGGGCCGGCGACCACGGCATCCGGTATCTCGATGGCGCCATCATGACGCCCACCCCGACCATCGGGACGCCGCAGGCCGTGTTCCTGCACAGCGGCCCGGCGGAGCTCTACGCCGAACACCGGCCGGTGCTCGACGTCCTGGGCGGCACCCACACGCACCTCGGCGAGGACATCGCCCGGGCCGCGGCGTACGACATCGCGCTGCTCGACATCTTCTGGACGTCGATGGCGGGGTACGTCCACGCCGTCGCCCTGGCGGGGGCGGAGGGCGTCTCGCCGGGCGAGCTGGCCCCGTTCGCCCAGGGCATCGGCACGATCCTGCCGCCGCTGTTCCAGGCCCTGGCCGAGGACCTGGAGAGCGGCTCCTACTCGGGCGAGGGCAATCCGCTGACGTCCGTGGTGTCGTCCATGGCGCACATCGTCCAGGCCTCCGAGGCCCACGGCATCGACGCGGGCGTGATGCGGGCGGCCGAGGGGCTCGCGCGCCGCACGGTGGGCCTGGGGCACGGCGCCGAGGGCTTCACCCGGATCGCCGAAGTCCTCGCCCGTCGCTGAGAGTTCGACGTTCGTCGGAAGGGTCCTGGTCCGCCGCCCCGAAGCACTCCTCGGGGGCGATCTCCCGGCCCTCCTCGGTACGGACGCGGGTCAGGGCGAGGGCGTGGTTGCGGCCCGTGTGGGCGGCGGCTCCCGTGACGATGACGACGCCCTCGTCCTCGGTGTGGAGGACCAGGCCGGGCGTCCCCGCGTAGGTGTGGCGGGTGACCGCCGCCGTGAGGATCTCCAGACGCCGGCCGTGGTGGTGGGTGTACGCGGCGGGGTAGGCGCCCCGCCGGGCGTCGACGAACCGCGCGAGGGACTCCGCCGGCAGCGACCAGTCGATCCGGCCGTCCTCGGCGGAGTGGGTCCGGACGGGGGCGCCGGTGCTCTGCCCCCGGTGGTGGGTGCCGCTCGGGGCTTCGTGGACCACCCCCGCCGGTGCCGGTTCGAGATGGCGGTGCACGCGGCGTAACAGAGAGCCCAGTTGGTCGCGTTCCGCCGGGGTGAGCGGGGCGAGGATGTCGTCGTCCGCCGACGCGATGTCCGCGCTGAGCTCGGCCAGCGCGGTCCTGCCCTCGGCGGTCAGCGCGACGACGACGCGGCGCCGGTCGGCGGTGTCCCGGACACAGTCGACGTGCCCGGCCCTCTCCAGATCGTTGACGATCTTCACGAGGTCGCTGGCGTTCATGTCGAGTCGCGCGGCCAGGGCCGTCTTCATCTGCGGGCCGAGGTCGCCGAGAAGAGCCATCACGGTGAGGTGCCACAGGCGGAGCCCCCGTGCGGTCAGCCTGTCGGTGAGCCGGCGGCGCGCGGCCTTGCCGATCGCGGTCAGGAGGTACGCGTGGAGGTCGAGGACGCTCGGTGGCGTCATGCGCGTCGGCGCCGCCGGGGTGGGCGGAGGGTCGGCGGCCCGTGTGGCCGGTGCGGCCGGGGCCTCGCCCGGGAGGGCGACGAGCGTCAGGCCGGCGTCGGTGAGCGCCGCGAGGACCCGCCCCCAGTCGGTCGGCACGTTCGAGATGCCGACGAAGGCGAACCGCTCGCCCTCCGGGTCGTGTTCCGTTCCCGAGACGACCGGCTGCTCCATCAACTCTTCCCTAGGTGAGGCGAACCTAATATGCGTCCACTGGCGTGCCCCGGGACCGTCCGGGGCACGTCAGGGCTATGCGGTGGCCGTCCGCAGTTCCAGCGTGCAGCACTTGACGCTGCCGCCGGCCTTGAGGAGTTCCGAGAGGTCCACGCCGATGGGGTTGAAGCCCCGGGCGCGCAACTGCTCGGTCAGACCGGTGGCGTTGTGCGGCAGCACCACGTTGAGGCCGTCCGACGTCGCGTTGAGTCCGAAGACCGCCGCGTCCTCTGCGGTGGCGATGAGGGCGTCGGGGAACAGACGCCGCAGCACGGCGAGGCTGCCCGGCGAGAAGGCCGCCGGGTAGTACGCGATCGTCCGCTCGTCGAGCACCGTCAGCGCGGTGTCGAGGTGGTAGTACTCCGGGTCCACGAGCGTCAGCCCGATGACGGGGCGGCCGAAGAACTCCTGCGCCTCGTCGTGCGAGCGCGGGTCGCTGCGGAAGCCCGTACCGGCGAGCAGCCACTCACCGGTCAACAGGTAGTCGCCCTCGCCCTCGTTGACGACGTTGGCGGTGCGCAGGTCGGGGAATCCGTTGTCGCGCAGCCAGTCGTGGTAGGCGGGGCCCTCCGCGATGCGCTCGGCGTCGCGGAACCTCGCCACGAGCGCCCGGCCGTCGATCACGGTCGCGCCGTTGGCGGCGAAGACCATGTCGGGGAGGCCGGGGACGGGGTCGATCGTGTCGACGGCGTGCCCGAGGCTCAGGTAGACCTCGCGCAGCTTCTCCCACTGGGTGATGGCCAGTTGGGTGTCGACGGGCTTCGCCGGGTCCATCCACGGGTTGATGGAGTAGACCACGTCGAAATGGGTGGGCCGGCACATGAGGTAGTGCCGAGGCCGTGCGGTACGCATGGTGAGGGTCCTCGTGGTCAGGGACGGCTGGTGAGGTAGCCGCCCATGGAAGTGAAGTACTCGGCCGCGGAGAGCTCGCGGCCGTCGTCCGTCCGTACGCGCGTGATGGCGAGGCCGTGGTTGCGGCCGGTGCGCGCGTCGGCGCCGGCGACGATGACGACGCCGTCGCCCTCGCGGTAGAAGATCCGGCCGGGAGTGCCGCCGTAACGGCCCGTGGAGACCACGGCGGAGAGGATTTCCAGCCGCCTGCCCCGGTGGAACGCGAAGGCGGCCGGATAGGGGTCGGACTGGGCGCGGACCAGGCGTTCGAGGACCTCGGCGGGCCAGCTCCAGTCGATCCGGATGTCCTCTTCGGCCCGCTTGTGGAAGAAGCTGGCCTGCGACCGGTCCTGCTTCGTGAACTCGGTCTGCCCGGCGGCGATCAGACCGAGGGCGCCGATCGTGACCGGGGCGATGAGGTCCACCGTCTTGTGGAAGAGGTCCGTCGCCGTGTCGGTCGGCTCCACGGTGACCGCGTCCTGCCGGACGATGTCGCCGGCGTCGAGCACCTCGTCCATCATGTGGGCGGTGACGCCCACTTCCGGCTCGCCGTTGATCAGCGCCCAGATGAGGGGCGAGAAGCCGGCGTACTTGGGCAGCAGCGAATCGTGGATGTTCAGCGTGCCGTGGCGCGGCAGCGTGTAGATGCGCGGCGGGATCCACGTACGCCAGTTGTTGGCCACGATGATGTCCGGATCGGCTTCTTTCAGCCGCTCGAACAGCTCCTCGTCGTCGGGCCGGTTGCGGATGACGACGGGGACGCCGTGCTCCGCGGCCAGATCGGCGACCGAGTCGCTCCAGATCTTCTCGTAGGCGTGCTCGCTCTTGGGGTGTGTCACGACCAACACCACGTCGTGCTCGGAGTCCAGGAGCGCTTGGAGGGTGCGATGGCCCCAGGTCTGATAACCGAACATGACGACCCGCATGGGCTTCCTCCCAGGAAGAGCGATTGATCGACGCCAAGTAAAGCAAGGCTTACCTAACATGACAACTGGGCCGCGTTTCAAGGTTGTTCGAAGCCATTGTTTCGTCGTGGATCGTCACAGGACGTCGACAGGCGGTGTCAGATCAGGTTAGCTTTACCTAAGTTCAGCTCGGGTCGCCCTCTCCGGTGTGCCCCGACGCCCTGTTCCAAGCCACGCCCCCCACAGGCGGCACGCACGATGGGAGTGACATGTCTCAGGTTCTTCCTGGTGACACACCTCTGGTCCACGACCTCATTGGAATCGGCTTCGGGCCGTCCAACGTGGCCATGGCGTTGGCGCTCAGCGAGCACAATGCCCGCGTCGGCCGGGAGGAGGCGGTGACCGCGCACTTCTTCGAGCGGCAGCCGTGTTTCGGCTGGCACCGCGGCATGCTGATCGACGACGCGACCATGCAGGTGTCCTTCCTCAAGGACCTCGTGACGCTGCGGAACCCGTCCAGCGAGTACAGCTTCCTCTGCTACCTGCAGAGCAAGGGCCGGCTGATCGACTTCGTCAACCACAAGAACCTCTTCCCGCTGCGCGTGGAGTTCCACGACTACCTCGAGTGGGCCGCGGCGAAGGTCGACGACATGGTCTCGTACGGCCACGAGATCATCGCCGTCGAACCCGTCGTCCAGGACGGCGTCGTGGAGTACCTGGAGGTCACCGCCCGCGCCGGCACGGAGCTCGTCGTCCACCGCGCCCGCAACCTCGTCCTCGGCACCGGACTGCGCCCCCGCATGCCGGAGGGCATCGAGCGGAGCGAACGGGTCTGGCACAACTCCGACTTGCTGGCGAAGGTGGACAGCCTGGAGGGCACCGCCCCCGAGCGGTTCGTCGTCGTGGGCGCCGGGCAGAGCGCCGCCGAGAACGTGGCCTACCTGCACCGCCGGTTCCCCGACGCCGAGATCTGCGCCGTCTTCTCCCGCTACGGCTACAGCCCCGCCGACGACAGCGCCTTCGCCAACCGCATCTTCGACCCCGAAGCGGTCGACGAGTACTTCACCGCGCCCGACGACATCAAGCGCAAGCTGATGGAGTACCACGGCAACACCAACTACTCCGTGGTGGACATCGACCTCATCGACGACCTGTACCGGCAGTCGTACCAGGAGAAGGTCCTCGGCACCGAGCGGCTGCGCTTCCTGAACGTCTCCCGGCTCGTCGGCGTCGAGGACGGTCCCGACGGGGCCCGCGCCGTCGTCAAGTCCCTGGTCAGCGGCGAGGAGACCACGCTCGACGCCGACGTGGTCGTGCTCGCCACCGGCTACAGCCCCGCCGACCCGCTCGGCGTCCTGGGCGACGTCGCCCAGCGCTGCCACCGCGACGAGCAGGGCCGCATCCGCGTCGAACGCGACTACCGCGTCGCCACCGACCCCGAACTGCGCTGCGGCATCTACCTCCAGGGCGGTACGGAGCACACCCACGGCATCACGTCGTCGCTGCTCTCCAACACCGCGATCCGGGTCGGGGAGATCCTCGACTCGGTCGTCGGCCACCGCCCGGCCACCACCCGTTCCCCGGCCACCGTCCCCGTCCCCGCGCCCGCCTCCGCCTCCGGCGAGGGCCGGCCGGTCGTCGACGGTGTGGGTACGGCCCGCTGACGCGGGCCCTCCCACCCTCCGCCGCGAACCACTCCGCGACCCCCCACGTACGATCCGCCACACTCCCCGCCGGGCAGCGTTCCCGTGTCCGGCGGGCGTGGCACGCATGGAAGATCCCCCTGAAAGGAACGTCTGTGTCCACTGGTGCACGTCCCGCCCTCGCGCGGTTCGCCAGATCCGCTCCCCGTGTGGCCGTCCTCGCGGTGGCGGCGCTCGCACTCGCCGCCTGTGGGGGCGGGGCGGAGAAGTCCGGCTCGACCTCCTCGCCCTCCGGCTCGGCGTCGGCGGACGGAGCGGCCAAGCCCGCCGCGTTCCCCGTCACCGTCGCGCACAAGTACGGCAGCACGACGATCGACAAGGAGCCGAAGACGATCGTCACGCTCGGCCTCTCCGACCAGGACGCGGTGCTCGCGCTCGGCGTCAAGCCGGTCGGCTCGGTCGACTGGTTCAAGGAGCAGCCGTACGGCAAGTGGCCCTGGACGAAGGACAAGTGGGGCTCCACGAAGCCCGAGATCGTCGGCGAGCGCGACGAGTACAACATCGAGAAGATCGCCGCGCTGAAGCCGGACCTGGTCATCGCCCAGTACTCGGGGATGAAGAAGGAGCAGTACGACACGCTCTCCAAGTTCACCAAGGTCGTCGCCCAGCCCAAGGAGCACCCCGACTACGGCGCTCCGTGGCAGGTCATGACCCGCCAGATCGGCAAGGCGCTCGGCAAGGACGCCGAGACCGAGAAGCTGATCGCGGACATCGACACCCGCTTCAAGGCCGTCCGTGAGAAGAACCCCGAGTTCGCGACGAAGACGCTGGCCGTCGCCGACTCCTTCGAGGCCGGCAAGTACTCGGCGTTCACCAAGACCGACCCCAAGGCGATCTTCTTCTCCGAGCTCGGCTTCAAGCTGAAGCCGGAGATCGACGGCCTGGCCAAGCCGGGCTGGAACGTGGCCGAACTCAGCGCCGAGAAGCTGAACATCCTCGACGTCGACCGGCTGGTCTGGGTCACCTCCAGCACCGAGGCCAACGACCGCATCAAGGCGGAGCCGCTCTACAAGAAGCTGAAGGTCAACCAGGAGAAGCGCGACCTGTTCGTGCCCTACCAGGACCCCGACATCGGCGCCGCGTTCTCCTTCAACACCGTCCTGTCGATCCCGTACGCCATCGACGAGATCACGCCGCTGCTCGCGGCCGTCAAGTGACGACGCTCCGCTGACCCACCCGCCGCTGACGCGGCGTCAGGGGGCGTCGGTCGAACCGACGGCGTGGCGGCCCCGCCACGCCGTCGGCGTTCGAGGCGCACCCCGCGCACGGAGGGGTGCCGAGCCGCGCCCGGGACCACCCCACACCGACGCACCTCCAGGGAAAGGCCACTTCGTACGATGTTTGACGTCGAGTCGGACCGGACGTCCGCTTCCGGGATCCCCCTCACCGGCGGGCAATCCGGCATCTGGCTGGCCCAGCAACTGGAGCCGGACAGCTCTGCCTACAACATCGTGTTCGCGCTCGACCTCCGCGGCGACCTCGACCTCGACCGGCTCACCACGGCCGTCCGCCGGGCCGTCGAAGAGACCGAGTGCCTGCGGGTGAACGTCGTCCCCGGGAGCGACGGACCACGCCAGACGCTCAGGGACCTCCCCGCAGACCCGGCGGACACGGCCGACGTCACCGTCGTGGACCTGCGCGCCGCCGCCGACCCCGAGGAGGCCGCCGCCGCGTGGACCGCCGCGGACCGGGACCGGCCCGTCGACCTCGCCCACGGACCGCTCACCGGCCACGGGCTGCTGCGGCTCGCCGACGACCACGTCCTGTGGGTCCAGCGCTACCACCACATCGTCATCGACGGCATGGGCGTCGCCCTCGTCACCCGGCGCGCCGGCGAGCTCTACACGGCGGCGTCGGCGGGGGAGCGGGCCCCGGCGCCCGGCGACCGCTCCCTCGCCCGCCTGGTCGCCGCCGACCACGCGTACCGCACGTCGGAACAGCACGGCGAGGACCGCGCCTGGTGGGCCGACCGCATGGCCGGCCGCACCGAGCCCGTACGCCTCGTCGAGCGCGGCGCCTCCCCGATGACCCGCCGCCTGCGGCGTACGACGGAACTCGACCCGCGGGACGTCGACCGGCTGCACGCCGCCGCCCGGACCGCGGGCGTCCGCCCGTCCCGCGTCCTCCTCGCCGCCGTCGCCGCCTACCTCCACCGCGTCAGCGGCGAGCAGGACCTCGTCCTCGGACTGCCGATCGCCGCCCGCCGGGACGAGACCTCCGCGACCGTCCCCGGCATGGTGTCCAACATCGTCCCGCTGCGCCTCGCCGTCGGGCCCGCCGTCACCGGCGCCGCGCTCGTGGCCCACGTGCGGGACGCGGTCGCCGACGCGGTCGCCCACGGCCGCTACCGCGCCGAGGACCTGGCCAGGGACCTCGGCCTCGTCGACGGCGTACCGGAGCTCGTCGGCCCCACCGTCAACGTCCTGCCGCGCCCCGAGGGCCTGCGCTTCGCGGACGGCGGAACCGAGCACGCCGCCGAACTGCGCCCGGAGTGGCTCGGGCCCGTCAGCGACCTCGCCGTCAACTTCGCCGAGACCCGGCACGGCCAGGGCCTCACCGTCCACCTCGACGCCGACGCGGACGTCTGCGACGAGGCCGCACTCGCCGACCACGAGCGCCGCTTCCTCGCCCTGCTGCACGCCTTCACAGCGGACCTCGACCGCCCCATCGGCCACCTCGACCTCACATCGGCCGCCGAACTCACCCTGGTGCTCGACGAGTTCGGCGTGGCGCCGTGCGAGTCGCCGGAACTCTCCTGGCCCGCCGCCTTCGAGCGGCAGGTCCGCCGGAGGCCCGACGCCGTCGCCCTCGTCTGCGAGGACCGCGAGCTGACCTACGCCGAGCTCAACGCCTCCGCCAACCGCCTCGCCCGCCTCCTCGCCGCCCGCGGCGTGGGCGCCGAGGACGTCGTCGGCGTGGCCCTGCCCCGCTCGCCGGAGCTCGTCGTCGCCCTGCTCGCCGTGATGAAGGCGGGCGCCGCCTACCTGCCGCTGGACGCGGACCACCCCGGCGACCGCATCGCCTACATGCTGTCCGACGCCGGGGCGCGGACCGTCCTCACCGTGCGCGACCTCGCCGGTGCACTCCCCGTGTCGGAGGGCGTCACGCACCTCCTGCTCGACGCCCCGGCGACCGCGGACGCCCTCGCCGCCCAGGACGCCACCGACCCGGGCGTCCCGGTCGTCCTCGACCAGGCCGCGTACGTCATCTACACCTCCGGCTCGACCGGACGCCCCAAGGGCGTCGTCGTCCCGCACGACGGCGTCGGCAGCCTCATCGCCACGGCGACCGAACGGATCGGCATCACCGCCGACAGCCGGGTCGTGCAGTTCGCCTCCGTCGGCTTCGACGTGACGGTCTGGGACCTGATCATGTCGCTGTGCGTCGGCGGCCGGATCATCGTCGTCCCCGCCGAGCGCCGCGTCGCCGGCCCCGCGCTCACCGACTACATCGCACACCACCGCGCCACCCACATGATCCTGCCGCCGTCGCTCGTCTCCGCGCTGCCGCAGGAGTGCGAACTCCCCACCGGAGCCGTGCTCGTCGTCGGCACCGAGGCGGTCCCGAGCGAGCTCATCGCCCGCTGGGACGGCAGGCTCCGGGTCGTCGTCGCCTACGGCCTCACCGAGGCGAGCGTCAACTCCACGCTCTGGATCGCCGAACCCGACCGGCCCGGCCCCGCGCCCATCGGCCGGCCCGACCCCAACACCCGCGCCTACGTGCTCGACACGGCACTCCGTCCGGCCCCCGCCGGCGCGGAGGGCGAGCTGTACGTGGCCGGGCGCGGCCTCGCCCGCGGCTACCTGGGCCGCCACGGACTGACCTCGGAGCGGTTCGTCGCCGATCCGTACGGCGAGCCCGGCACCCGGATGTACCGCACGGGCGACCGGGTCCGCTGGGGCGCCGACGGCAACCTGGAGTTCCTCGGCCGCGCCGACGGCCAGATCAAGATCCGCGGCCACCGGATCGAGCCCGGCGAGATCGAGAGCGCCCTGATGGCCTGCCCGGGCATCGCCCAGGCCGCCGTCCTCGCCCGCGAGGACCACCGGGGCGTGAAGCGCCTCGTCGCCTACCTGGTCGCGGAGGTGGACGGCGAGGAGGCCGAGGCCGCCGTGACGTCCGCACGCGCCCACGTGACCGACGCGCTGCCCGACCACATGGTCCCGTCGGCCGTCGTGCTCCTGGCCGGCCCGCTCCCTCTCACCCCCAACGGCAAGCTCGACGGCAAGGCGCTGCCCGAGCCCCGGTGGACGGCCATGACCGGCGCCGACACCCCGAGCACCCCGGCCGAGACCGCGCTCGCCGCGCTGTTCGCCGAGGTCCTCGGCCTGCCGTCGGTGGGCGTCCACGACAGCTTCTTCGAACTGGGCGGCGACAGCATCGTCGCCATCCAGCTCGTCAACCGCGCCCGCGAGGCCGGCCTCGCGATCACCCCGCGCGAGGTGTTCCGGAACAGGACCGTCGCCGCGCTCGCCCGGATCGCCGGCGAGACGGCCGGCGCCACGGCTCCCCCAGTGGAGCTCGACGCCGACGCGTTGCCCGTCTCCCCGCTCCAGGAAGGTTTCTTCTTCCACGCGGAGTTCGACGACCGCGCCGCCGACCTCTACGTCGTCCAGGAACTCCTCGACCTCACGGGCCCCGTCGACCCCGACCGGCTGCGCCGCGCCCTCCAACTGCTCCTCGACCGGCACCCGTTGCTGCGCGCGTCGTTCCGCCAGCTGCCCGGCGGCGAGATCGTCCAGCGGCTCGCGGACCGCGTGACCCTGCCGTGGCGGGAGGCCGACACCGCGACCACCGGACTCGACGAGCTCCTGCGCGCCGACCGCGCCGAGAGGTTCGCCCTCGACCGGCCGCCGCTGCTCCGCGCCACGCTCGTCAAGGACGGGCAGCGCCACCGGCTCCTCCTCACCCTGCACCACATCGTCGCCGACGGCTGGTCCGTCTCCGTCCTGCTCCGCGAACTGACCGCCGCGTACGAGGGCGTCACGCTCCCCGAGCCGGTCGCCCCGGAGCCGTACCTGTCCTGGCTGGCGGGCCGCGACCGGGACGCCGCGCGTGCGGCGTGGGGCGAGGCCCTCGCCGGGCTCGCGGAACCCACACGACTGCCGGAACTCTCCGCCACGGGAACCACCGAGGCACCCGCCCGCCCCGAGCACGTCGACACCCGCCTCCCCCAGGACCTCGCCGACGAGCTGACCGCCTACGCCCGCGCCCACGGCCTCACCCTGAGCACCGTCCTCCACGGCGCCTGGGGCCTCGTCCTCGGCGCGCTCACCGGCAGCCAGGACGTCGTCTTCGGCACCACCGTGTCCGGCCGCACCACGGAGGTCGCGGGCCTCGACTCCGCCGTCGGCCTCTTCATCAACACGATCCCGGCCCGGGTGACCCTGCGCGCCGACGAGACGCTCACCGACCTCCTGCGGCGCGTCCAGGACGAGCACACGGCCCTGCTCGACCACCAGCACCTCGGCCTCACCGACATCCAGCGGGTCGCGGGCGGCGGCGAACTCTTCGACACGCTCGTGGTCCTGGAGAACTACCCGACCGGCGACCGGTCCGACGGACAGGAGCCGGAGCGGCTGCGCATCACAGGTGCCGAGGTCCTCGACTCCGTGCACTACCCGCTCGCGCTCGTCGTCGAGCCGGCCGACGGCGGGCTGCTGCTGCGGTTCAAGCACGACGCGGTACGCCTCGACCAGGTGGCCGTCGCGGTCCTCGCCGGCCGGTACACGGCCCTGCTGCGGACCGTCGTGGCCGAACCCTCCCGCCTCGTCGGCCGGACCGGCCTGCTCTCCCTCCGCGAGCGGGAACACCTCACGGAACTCAACGCCACCGGGCACCCGGTTCCCGAGACGACCCTCGACGCGCTCATCGCCGCAAGGGTGGCGGACACCCCGGACGCCCCGGCCGTCGTCTTCGAGGACACCACCCTCACCTACGCGGAACTCGACCGGCGCGCCGAGGCCCTCGCGGCCCGGCTCCGCACCCACGGCGCGGGCCCCGAGCAGTACGTCGCCGTCGCGGTGCCGCGCTCGGCCGAGCTGATGGTCGCGCTCCTCGGCGTCCTCAAGGCGGGCGCCGCCTACCTGCCCGTCGACCTCGACTACCCGGCCGACCGGGTCGCGTTCATGCTCACCGACTCGGGCGCCCGCACCGTCGTGACGACCGAGGAGGCCGCCGGCCGGCTGCCCGCCGTCCCCGGCCTCGACCACGTCGTCATCGGCGCGGACGACCCGGCCGAGACCGTCCCCGCGGCAGCGGCAGCGGCAGCCCGGACCGCCGGACCCGACCACCCCGCGTACCTGATCTACACCTCGGGCTCCACCGGCCGCCCCAAGGGCGTCGCCGTCACCCACCGGGCCATCGTCAACCGGCTCGCCTGGATGCAGCACGCCTACGGGCTCACCGCCGACGACCGGGTCCTCCAGAAGACCCCGTCCAGCTTCGACGTGTCGGTGTGGGAGTTCTTCTGGGCCCTGACCGAGGGCGCGACCGTCGTCCTCGCCCGCCCCGACGGCCACCGCGACCCGGCCTACCTGGCCCGCCTGATCCGCGACCGCGCCGTCACCACGGCCCACTTCGTGCCCTCGATGCTGGCCGCGTTCACCCAGGTCATGGAGGCCGACACGGTCACCGCCGCGGACGTCCCCGACTGGGCGGCGAGCCTGCGCCGGGTGTTCTGCAGCGGCGAGGCGCTCACCGGCGCCGACGCCCGCCGCTGGCGGGACCTCACGACCGGGACCTCCCGCGACGGGCGGGGACCCGTACCCCTCCACAATCTGTACGGCCCCACCGAAGCCGCCGTCGACGTCACGTACTTCCCGTACGAGGGCGGCGACGAGCCGGCCGTGCCGATCGGCCGACCCGTGTGGAACACCCGGCTCCACGTCCTGGACCCGTTCCTGCGCCAGGTGCCCGACGGGGTGCCCGGCGAGCTGTACCTCGCGGGCGTCCAGCTGGCGCGGGCCTACCACGACCGGCCCGGGCTGACCGCCGAGCGGTTCGTCGCCGACCCCTTCGGCGAGCCCGGCACCCGGATGTACCGCACCGGCGACCTGGTGCGGCGGCGCCCCGACGGGGCGGTCGAGTACCTCGGACGCACCGACCGCCAGGTCAAGATCCGCGGCAACCGCATCGAGCTGGGCGAGATCGAGACCGCCCTCGCCGCGCTCCCCGGCGTCGCCCGGGCGGCCGTGGTCGTCCGCGACGGCGCCCTCGTCGGCTACGCCGTCCCGGCCCCCGGCGCCACCCCGGACTCCGCGGCCCTGCACGCGGGTCTCGTCGCCGCGCTCCCCGCCCCGATGGTGCCCGGCGCCGTCGTCGTCCTCACCGAACTGCCGCTGACACCCAGCGGCAAGCTCGACCAGAACGCCCTGCCGGCCCCCGAGGCAGCACCCCGGGCGGACGGACGCGCACCCCGCGACGACCGCGAGCGAGCCCTGTGCGCGATCTTCGCCGACGTCCTCGGCGTCCCGGGAATCGGCGTCGACGACGACTTCTTCGTCCTGGGCGGCGACAGCCTGACCTCGATCACCGTCGCCACCCGCGCCCGCGAGCAGGGGCTGACGCTCAGCCCGCGCGACGTGTTCGCCAGCCGCACCCCCGCCGCCCTCGCCGAGACGGCCGCGCACGCGGCCCCGGTCGAGGCCCCGGCCGACCCCACCGCACTCCAGACACCCGAGGTACCCGTGCACTCAGACGGCGTGACCGTCTCCGCCACCGACGCCGGGCAGGCCGCCGCCGCCCTCCAGGCCGTCCTGGCCCTCCAGCAGCAGTCCGGCGCGGCCGTCGACCCGGCCCTGAAGGCCCTGCTCGACCAACTGACCGCCGCCGCACCCCCGGAGCCCCCGGCCCCGGCCCCCGCCCCGGCCCCGCTGGGCGGACTCGTCCTCACCCCCGAGGAGACCGAGCGCGTCCACGCCGCCGCCGGCCTCCCCGTCGCGGACATCTGGCCGCTCTCCCCGCTCCAGGAGGGCATGTACTTCCACGCCACCTACGACGCGGGCGACGCCCTCGACGTCTACCAGTCCCAGGAGGCCCTGGACTTCGACCGCCGCGTCGACGCCGACCGGCTGCGGGCCGCCTGCCGCGCCCTCCTCGACCGCAACGCGAGCCTCCGCGCCGGATTCACCAGCGACGGCCTGCCCCGGCCCGTCCAGTTCATCGCGGACGGCGCCGAGATCCCGCTCGTCGAGGAGGACCTGACCCACCTCTCCGAGGAGCAGCAGCGGACCCGCGTGGAGGAGCTGCTCGCCGCCGACCGCCGGCAGCGCTTCGACCTGTCCGCCGCGCCGCTCTGCCGCCTGCTGCTCATCCGCCTCGGCGACGGCCGCGACCGGCTCGTCGTCACCCACCACCTCATCCTCTGGGACGGCTGGTCCGCCTGGCTGTTCCTGGAGGAGCTGTTCACGCTGTACGAGCGGGCCGGCGACGCCACCGGCCTGCCGCTGCCGGGCTCGTACCGCGACTACCTGGCCTGGCTCGACGCCCAGGACACCACCGCCGCCCTGGACGCCTGGCGCGGGACGCTCGCCGGATTCGACGAACCGACGCTCGTCGCCCCGTCCGGACGCGACGCCGGACCGGTCATCCCCGCCGACTTCGACGCCCACCTCACCCAGGAGAGCAGCGACCGGCTCCGCACCCTCGCCCGGCGCCACGGACTCACCCTGAACACCGTCCTGAACGCCGCCTGGGGCCTGGTCCTCTCGGCGATGACGGGCCGGGGGGACGTCGCCTTCGGCACGGCGGTCGCCGGCCGCCCGGCGGACGTACCGAACGTGGCCGGCATCATCGGCATGTTCCTGAACACCGTCCCCGCCCGCGTCGCCTTCGCCCCGGACGAGCCGCCGCTCGACCTGCTGCGGCGGATGCAGACCGAGCGCGCCTCCGTCATGCCGTACGAGTACGTCGGCCTGGGCACGCTCCAGCAGGAGACCGGCCACCGCCGCCTCTTCGACACCCTCTTCGTGCTCCGCTCGGCCGACGGCGAGGACCGCGCGGCGGAGCTCCGGGCGCGGCACGGCATCACCGGCGTCGCCAACGTCGACGGCACCCACTTCCCGCTGACCCTGATCGTCACGCCCGGCGCGCGGCTGCGGGTGACCCTGGCGGCCAGGCCCGACCTCTTCGACGCCGAGGCGGCCGCCACGATCCTCGACCGCTTCACGACGGTCCTCGACCGCCTGGGCGAGGCCCTCGAAGGCGGGACGCCCACCGGTACCGCCGGTGTGGACCTGCTGCTGCCGGAGGAGCGCCTCGCGCTGGAATCCGGCCGTGCGGCCACCCGCGAGGACGTGCCGGACGAGACCGTCGCCGACATGCTGACGGCCCAGGTCGCCCGTACCCCGGACGCCGTGGCGCTCGTCTTCGGCGACGTCGCCCTGACGTACGCCGAACTCGACGGGCGGATCAACCGGCTCGCCCGCCTCCTCCTCGCCCGCGGCGCCGGGCCCGAGACCGTCGTGGCGCTCGCGCTGCCCCGGTCCATCGAGATGGTGGCCGCGCTCTTCGCCGTCCTGCGGACGGGCGCCGCCTACCTGCCGCTCGACCTCGACCACCCCGCCGATCGGCTGCGCCTGATGGCCGAGGACACGGGACCGCTGTGCCTGCTGTCCACGACCGCGGTAGCCCCGACGCTGCGCGGCGAGGACGGGCCCGTCGCCCATGAACTCCTCCTCGACGATCCGGCGGTGACGGCCGAGCTGGCCGCGCTGTCCGGCGACGGGATCACCGACGCCGAGCGGCCCGCGTTCGCCCGCGGGGTGCCGGACCGCCTCGAACACCCCGCGTACGTCATCTACACCTCCGGCTCCACCGGCCGCCCCAAGGGTGTCGTCACCCCCTACCGGGGTCTGACGAACATGCAGCTCAACCACCAGAAGGAGATCTTCGACCCGGCCATCGCCTCGGCCGGCGGACGACGCCTGCGGATCGCGCACACCGTCTCCTTCGCCTTCGACATGTCCTGGGAGGAGCTGCTCTGGCTCGTCGAGGGCCATGAGGTCCACGTCTGCGACGAGGAGCTCCGCCGCGACGCCGAAGCCTTGGTCGCGTACTGCGACGAGCACCGCGTCGACGTCGTCAACGTGACGCCCACCTATGCCCAGCTCCTCATCGAGGAGGGCCTCCTCGACCGCGACGACGCCTCGGGGCGGCACCGGCCGGCCCTGGTCCTGCTCGGTGGCGAGGCCGTCTCCGACACCGTCTGGACCCGCCTGCGCGACACCGACGACACGTACGGATACAACCTGTACGGCCCGACCGAATACACGATCAACACCCTCGGCGGCTCCACCACCGACAGCGCGACGCCGACCGTCGGCAGGCCCATCCGCAACACCCGCGCCCACGTCCTCGACACGATGCTGCGCCCCGTTCCGCCGGGCTGTCCCGGCGAGCTGTACATCGCCGGCACGGGCCTCGCCCGCGGCTACCACGACCGCGCGGGCCTCACGGCCGAGCGGTTCGTCGCCGACCCGTTCGGCGAGCCCGGCGAACGCATGTACCGCACGGGCGACCTCGTACGGCAGCGCCCCGACGGCCTGCTCGACTTCCTCGGCCGCACCGACGACCAGGTGAAGATCCGCGGCTACCGCATCGAACTCGGCGAGATCTCCACGGCCCTGTCCGGGCACCCGGAGGTCGCCCACGCCGCCGTGGTGGTCCACGAGGCCGCCGGCACCAAGCGGCTGGTGGGCTACGTCGTACGGGAGGAGGGCGCCGATCCCGTCGAGGAGACCCTCGTCCAGCGGCTGCGCGAGCACCTGAAGGCCGGCCTGCCCGACTACATGGTCCCGTCCGCGCTGGTCACCGTGGCCACCCTGCCGCTGACCGTCAACGGCAAGCTGGACGTCAGGGCCCTGCCCGCACCCGACTTCGCCGGCACGGGCGAGACCCGGGCGCCGCGCACGCCGCAGGAGGAGACGCTCTGCGCGCTGTTCGCGGAGGTCCTCGGCCTCGCCGAGGGCAGCGTCGGCATCGACAGTGACTTCTTCGACCTGGGCGGGCACTCGCTCCTCGCCACCCGGCTCGTCAGCCGCGCCCGCACCGCCCTCGACGCCGAACTCGCGATCCGCGACCTGTTCGAGGCGCCCACCGTCGCCGAGCTCGTGGAGCGCGCGGCCGCCTCGCGCGGCCCGGCCCGCCCGGCCCTGACGGCACTCACGGCCGCCGAACGGCCCGACGAACTGCCGCTCTCGCACGCCCAGCAGCGCCTGTGGGTCATCCAGCAGATCGAGTGCACCTCGGCCGCGTACAACTTCCCGCTCGTCATGCGCCTGCGCGGCGCCTTCGACCGCGAGGCCTGGTGCGCCGCCCTCGCCGACGTGACCGCCCGCCACGAGGCGCTCCGCACGGTCTTCGCCGAGCGCGAGGGCCAGGCGTTCCAGCGGGTCCTGCCCGCCGGCGTCCTGCCCGCCGTCGAGCACCTGCGCGCCACCGAGGACGAGGTCCCCGGCATCGTCGACGCCGCCGTCCGGCGGCCCTTCGACCTCTCCGGCGAACTGCCGATCCGCGCCACGATCGTGGAGGTCGCGCCCGACGACCACGTCGTCGCGCTGCTCCTGCACCACATCACCACCGACGAGTGGTCCGACCGCCCCTTCCTGCGAGACCTGACCACCGCCTACACGGCCCGCCTCGACGGCGCCGCCCCCGACTGGGAGCCGCTGCCCGTCCAGTACGCCGACTACGCCCTCTGGCAGCGGCGCCTCCTGGGCGACCCGGCCGACCCGGACAGCCTCGCGGCCCGGCAGCTGGAGCACTGGAGCACGACCCTCGCCGGCGCCCCCGAGGAGCTGGAGCTGCCCACCGACCGGCCGCGGCCCGCCCGCCCGGCGTTCACCGGGGGCGAGCTGGACATCACGTTCGACCGGACGGTCCACGAGGGACTCAAGCGGCTCGCCCGCGAGACCGGCGCCAGCATGTTCATGGTGGCCCACGCGGCCGTCGCCGCCCTGCTGCACCGGCTCGGCGCGGGCACCGACATCCCTCTCGGCGCACCCATCGCCGGTCGGGGCGACGAAGCCCTGGACGAGCTCGTCGGCTTCTTCGTCAACACGCTGGTGCTGCGGACGGACCTCGCGGGAGACCCCAGCTTCACCGAGCTGCTCGCCCGGGTCCGGGAGACCGACCTGGCCGCGTTCTCCCACGCCGACGTCCCCTTCGAGTCGGTCGTGGAGAAGCTCAACCCCACCCGCTCCCTCTCCCGGAACCCGCTGTTCCAGGTGATGGTCGGCTACCACGCCCGCACCGACGACGAGCTGCGGCTGCCCGGACTCCGCGCCGACTACGTCCCGTACGGGATCGGCACCGCGAAGTTCGACCTCGTGTTCAGCTTCACGGAGCGGACATCCGTCGAGGGCGCCGGTGGTTCCGACTCCCTAGGCTGCCGCCTGGAGTTCGCCACCGAACTCTTCGACCGGCAGACCGCCGAGCTCGTCGCCGACCGCCTCCGCAGGCTTGTCGCGGCCTTCGTCGCCGCCCCCGACCAACCCGTGTCGCGCGCGGAGATCCTCTCCGCCGAGGAACGCCGGCTGGTCCTCGAAGGCTTCAACGGCGCGCCCCGCGAGGTCGACGAGGAGACCCTGCCGGCGCTCTTCGCCCGCTGGGTCGCCGAGCGCCCGGACGCCGTCGCCGTCGTCGAGCGCTCCCGGTCGGTGACGTACGCCCAGCTCGACGCCCGCGCCGACCGCGTCGCCCGGCTGCTCACCGCCCGCGGTGTCGGCGCCGAGAGCGTCGTCGGCGTGGCCGTGCCGCGCTCGGTCGACATGATCGCGACGGTCCTCGCCGCGCTGAAGCTGGGCGCCGCCTTCCTGCCGCTCGACCTCGTCCACCCGGGCGACCGCCTCACGTACATGATCGAGAACTCGGGCGCGGCCGTCGTCGTCGGCACCGAGCCCGTCGCCGGGAAGATCCCCGACGTGCCGGGCGTCCCGGTGCTCCTGCTCGACGCCCCGGACATCGCGGCCGAGCTGGACGCGCTGCCCGCGACGCCGCCGCCCGGCGGCCCGGTCGGCCTGCACCAGGCCGCGTACGTCATCTACACCTCCGGCTCCACCGGCCGGCCCAAGGGCGTCGTCGTCCCGCACGAGGGCATCGCCAGCCTCGTCGCCACCGCCGTCGACCGGATGGGCCTCGCACACGACAGCCGCGTCCTCCAGTTCGCGTCCATCGGCTTCGACGTCTTCGCCTTCGAGCTCGCCATGGCGCTCTGCCACGGCGGACGGCTCGTCCTCATCACCGACGAGGCCAGGGTCGCGGGCCCCGCGCTCACCGACTTCCTCGCGGACCAGCGGATCACCCACATGATCCTGCCGCCGTCCCTCGTCTCGGCGCTGCCCCCGGGCTGCGCCCTGCCGGAGGGCTCGACCGTCCTCGTCGGCACCGAGACCGTGCCGCCGGACCTCTTCGAGCGGTTCGGCGCCACCGCGCACCTGATCTGCGCGTACGGACTCACCGAGGCGACCGTCAACTCGACGCTGTGGCCCGCCCGCGAGCACGGCGGCCGGGCCGCCGGCCGGGTGCCGATCGGCCGCCCCGACCCCAACACCCGCTGCTACGTCCTCGACGAGCACCTGCGGCCGGTGCCGCCCGGTGTCGTCGGCGAGCTGTACGTCGCCGGGCGCGGCCTCGCCCGGGGCTACCTCGGGCAGGCGGGGCTCACCTCGGAGCGGTTCGTCGCCGACCCGTTCGGCGCGCCCGGCAGCCGCATGTACCGCACGGGCGACCGCGCCCGCTGGCGCTCCGACGGCAACCTCGACTTCCTCGGCCGGGTCGACACCCAGGTGAAGATCCGCGGCTTCCGCATCGAACTGGGCGAGATCGAGGCCGCGCTCGCCAGTCACCCGTCCGTCGCCCAGGCCGCCGTCCTGCCCGACCGCGACGGCGACATCGTCCGGCTCGTCGGCTACGCCGTACCCGAGACCGGGGACGGCCGGCCCGGCGAACTCGACCCGCAGGAACTGCGCGCCCATGTCGCCGGCCAGCTGCCCGAGTACATGGTCCCCGCCCTCGTCGTCGCCCTCGACGGCCCGCTGCCGCTCACGCCCAACGGCAAGCTCGACCACAAGGCGCTGCCCGCGCCGCAGTGGACCGCGATGACCGGCGACGCCCACCCGGCGACCCCGACCCAGGCCCGGCTCGCCGAGCTGTTCTGCGAGATCCTCAAGCTGGACGCCGTCGGCGTCCACGACAGCTTCTTCGCGCTCGGCGGCCACTCCATGGCGTCGATGCGGCTCCTCGGCCGGATCCGCGCCGAGTTCGGCGTCGAGCTGAGCATCCGGGACGTCTTCGACGCCCTGACCGTCGCCGGCATCGCCGGCAAACTGGACGGCGCGACCGCCGCCCGCCCCGCCCTGCGCCCCGCGCCGCGGGACGCCGGTCTTGACGGCGACCTTCAGGTGGCCCCCGTCCAGCAGTGGCAGTGGGACGCGTACCGGCGGAGCCCCGGCTTCGACCACGCGCTCGTGCTGCGCTCGCCCGGCGGACTCGACGAGGACGCCCTCGCCACCGCGCTCGCCGACGTGACGGCCCGCCACGAACCGCTGCGCACGGCCTTCGCCGCGCAGCCCGACGGGACGGTGCTCCGGCGGGCCGCCGAGGCGCCGGCCCCGACCTCGGAGCACTGCGCGGACCTGGACGCCCGACTGGCCGAACTGGCCGGACAGGCACCGGACCTGGAGCGGGAACCCGCGCTGCGCGTCCGGCTGCTCACCGGCCCGGACGGGGCCCAGGCGGTCCTGCTGACCATGCACTACCTGGCCGTGGACGAATGGTCCGTGGTCCCGCTCCTCCGCGACCTCACCACGGCCTACGGAGCGCGGACCGCCGGCCGGGCGCCCGACTGGGAGCCGCTCCCCGTCTCCTACGCCGACTACACCCGCTGGGCGCGCGAGGTCCTCGGCGACCTCGACGACCCGGACAGCCGGGGCGCCCGCCAACTGGCCTACTGGCACCGGACGCTCAGGGAGGCACCGCGCGAACTGGCCCTGCCGGCCGACGTCCCCGCACCCCGGACCGAGGGGCACACCGGCCGCGGGCCGGCGACCGGGATCGTCGAGTTCGTCCTCGACGAGCAGCTCCACGCCGACGTGGACCGGCTCGCGCGGGCCACCGGCACCAGCATGTTCATGGTCCTGCACTCGGCGCTCGCCGCCGTGCTCACCGCCCACGGCGCGGGCACCGACCTGCCCATCGGCACCATGGTCGCCGGGCGCACCGACGACCGGCTCGCCGACCTCGTCGGCTGCTTCTTCAACACGGTCCTGCTGCGCACCGACACGGCGGGCGACCCGACCTTCGCCGAACTGCTCGGCCGCGTACGGGAGACCACGCTCAGCGCCCTCGACCGGCAAGACGTCCCCTTCGACGCGGTCGTCCGGACGGCCGGTCTGCGGCCGGAGGGCCCGCAGGTGATGGTGATCCACCACGAGCAGGCCGACCTCGACCGGCTGGAGGGCGGCGTGGGCACCCTCCAGGCCGTCCCGACCGGCTCGACACGGGCGGAGCTGACGCTCTCCTTCTACGAGCCGCGCGGCGACGGGCCCGTGCACTGCGGCATCATCCACGCCCACCAGCGGATCGGCGCCGCCAAGGCCCGCCGGATCGCCGAGGAACTCCAGACCCTGCTGCGCACGGTGACAGCCGACTCCGAGTTGCCGCTGTCCGAACTGTTCGACGTCACATCCACGAGGAGTGAGAACGCATGACGACCAACCCCTTCGAGGACCCGCAGGGCCGCTTCTGGGTCCTGGCCAACGAGGAGAACCAGCACTCGCTGTGGCCCTCCTTCGCCGCCGTACCCGCCGGCTGGCGGACCGTCTTCGGCGAGGACACCCGGGAAGCGTGCCTGGCGTACGTGGAGTCCCACTGGACCGACCTGCGCCCGGCGAGCCTCGTGGCCCGGCAGGGCTGAGCAACGAAGGAGGGGCGTCACGACGATCCGTCGTGACGCCCCTCCTTCGTTCTCCCCGTCAGAGAGCCGGCGAGACGGGCAACTCGGCGGCGGATTCGGAGCCGGAGGCCGGCTTCGGCACCTTGTCCGCGGGCTGCCGACGGCTGTCGGACCACGCGGCCCAGAGGTCGGCGTACCGGCCGCCCGCAGCGATCAGCTCCTCGTGGGTGCCGTTCTCCACGACCCGCCCCCTGTCCAGGACGACGACCCGGTCGGCCGTCGCGGCCTGCGGGAGACGGTGGGCCACCATCATGCCCGTACGGCCCTCGAGGGCCCGCGCCGCGGCGTCCTCCAGGACGCGCGCGCCCGCGCTGCCCGCGTCGGCCGTCGCCTCGTCGAGGATGGCGATCGGCGGATCGGCGAGCACCAGCCGGGCCAGCGCGAGATGCTGCGCCTGCGTCACCGTCAGCCGGTGCCCGCCCTCGCCGACGACCGTGGCCAGGCCCTCGGGCAGCGCCTCCGCCCACTCCAGGGCACCCACCCGGTCCAGGGCCGCGCGGAGCTCGTCGTCACCGGCGCCGGGCCGGGCGAGCCGCAGGTCCTCGGCGAGCGGCCCGGCGAAGACGTGCACCTCCTGGCTGATGAGGGTCACCGCGCGGCGGACCCCGGCCGGACCCAGCTTCCCCACGGGCACCCCGCCGAGCGTGATCGAGCCCGACGTCGGCTCGTGGACCCCGGCGATGACCTTGGCGAGGGTCGTCTTGCCCGCCCCGCTCGCGCCGACCAGGGCGACCCGCTCCCCGCCGTGCACGGTGAGGTCGACCTCGTGCAGCACCGGAGCCCCGGTGCCGTACGCGTGACCGAGCGCCGACACCGTGACGGAACCGTCCACGGGCGCGTCGGCCTCCTCCGGCTCGGACTCCGCGGGAAGGGCCGAGACCCCCACCAGACGGGCGAAGCTCGCACCCGCGGACTGCGCGTCGTCCAGGAGGTACAGCGTGGCGTTGATCGGGTTGAAGAGGCTGTGGAAGTACAGCGCGGCCGCGGTGGCCGTACCGATGCTGACCGAGCCGCCGTCGACCAGCACGAAGCCGGTGGCGAGCATCGCGGCGAGGCCGATGAACTCGGCGAGGTTCAGCCGGGAGAAGAAGCCCGTGACGAGGTGGATGCCCCGCAGGCCGAGGTCGCGCGCGGCCCCCGACCGGTCCTCCAGGAGCCCGGTGTGCGTGGAGCCGAGCCGGAAGGCGCGCACGGTCCGCGCGCCGCCGACGCTGTCGAGCAGCTGGTGCTGCAACGCCCCGGTGGCGATGCGGTGCTCGCCGTACACGGGGGAGGAGCGGCGCATGTACCAGCGGACGGAGAACACCTGCACCGGCGCGGCGAGGAGCGCCGCGAGCAGGAACCGCCAGTCGAGCACGGCGAGTCCCGCGAAGGTGAGCACGATGGTGAGCGCGGACCGGCTGAACTCGGGCAGGGCCTGCCGCACCGACTTCGCGATCATGCTGACATCGCTCGTCACCCGGGACACGAGGTCGCCGGAGCCGGCCGCCTCGACCCGTTCGAGCGGCAGCCGCAGCGCCCGCTCGATGAACTGCTCGCGCAGCGCGGCGAGCACGGTCTCGCCGAGCCGGGCCACGAGCGTGCTGCCGACGGCGGCGGCGGCGCCGCGCGCCACGGCGACGGCGATGAGCAGGACGAGCGGCAGCGTCAGGGCCTGGGAACCCCGCTGCTCCACCACCAGGTCGACGATGTGCCCGAGCAGGGGTGCCGTCAGCAGCCCGATGGCCGTGCCGGCGACCAGGACGGTGATCGCGGCCACGGCCAGGAGCCGGTGGCCGTGGAGCATGGTGCGGAGCGCCGCCATGGACTCGGCGCCGGTGGCGGTCGGCAGGAGCGCGCGGTCCGGGCTGCTTCCGGTCATGGTCTGTTCCGTCTCCTTGGGCGGTGTCGTACCCGGCGTCGTACCCGGTGTCGTACCTGGTGCCTCGTCGGCCGTCATGCGAGCACCGCCGCGCGGTACGTCTCGTCGGCGGCGAGGAGGTCGTTGTGGTGGCCGTCGGCGCGTACGGCGCCGTCCTCCAGGACCACCACCCGGTCGGTCACCGCGAGGAGCGCGGGACTGGTGGTGACGAGGACGGTCGTACGGCCCCGGCGGACCTCCCGCAGCTCGCGCGCGATCCGCGACTCGGTGACGGTGTCGACGGCGGTCGTCGGATCGTGCAGGACGAGGACGGGCCGGTCGGCGGCGAGCGCCCGGGCGAGCGCCACCCGCTGGCGCTGGCCGCCGGAGAGGGACCGGCCGCGCTCGGCGAGGAGGGTGTCCACACCGTCGGGGAGCAGCTGGGCCACGTCGTCGGCGGCCGAGGCCGCGAGGGCGCTCTCGACCGCGGCCGCGTCGCCGTCGGCCCCGGACCGTACGTTGTCGAGGAGGGTGCTCTCGAACAGGTCCGCGTCGTGGTGGGCGACCAGGACCACCCGGCGCAGCGCGTCGGGGTCGAGCCCGGTCAGCGGTACGCCGTCGAGCTCGACCGTGCCCTCGGCGGGGTCCTTCTCCCGGGCCAGGCAGAGCAGCAGGTCGGCGGCGGCCGCCGGATCCCTGGTGACGATGCCGGTCAGGCTGCCTGCGGGCAGGTCGAGGTCCACTCCGCGCAGGGCGCCGAGCGCCACTCCGCGCAGCGCGAGGTGCCCGGCGGCCGGGTCGGCCGGGACCGCCTCGCCGCCCTCGACGGTGACGGGCGAGGCCAGCACCTCCGCGATGCGCTTGGCGGAGGCCCGCCCCTGGGCGAGTTCGGCGTTGACGTAGGTGAGCAGCTGGAACGGCCCGAGGAGGAACTGCGCCAGGCCCACGGCCGCCACCAGTTCACCGACGCTGATGCTGCCGTCCATGGCGAGGTAGGCGCCCACCAGGCCGATCACGGCGATGAAGACGCCGGTCAGGGCGAGGACCGCGCCCTCGTGCCCGGCCCGGCTGCGGGCCGCGCGCAGGGCGGCGGCCAGCGAGTCCTGGCTCGTGGTGCGGTAGCGGGCGACGGCCGCCGACTCGGCGCCCATGCCCTTGAGGACCCGCAGCCCGGCGACGAGGTCGGCGGCGACGCCCGAGGCGTGGGCGGCGCGCTCCTGCTCGGTCTCGCTGCGCCGTTCGAGCGGCCGGCTGATGCGGTGCCCGAGCCAGAGCAGGGGCGGGATGCCGAGCAGGACCAGCAGGCCGAGCGGCACGGAGATCCTGAGCAGGGCGACGGCGCTGATCACGAGGGCCGCGATCGCCGACACCCCGTAGGCGATGGCGCCCGCCACCGAGCCCACCCGGCGGGCGTCGTTGGTGGCGATGCTGGTGAGGGCGCCGGGGAGCCGGTTCGTCTCGGAGCCGCCCCGGGGGTCGAGCACGCGCCCGGCCAGCTCCATCCGGAGCCGGTGCGCGGCGTGCTCGCCCGCGCCCTCGGTGATCCGCGCGCTCGTGCGGTAACACGTCGAGAGGACGAGGAAGAGGACCGCGAGGACGACGAGCCAGCGCAGCAGGGACGCGGAGGAGCCGGTCGCCACGGCCGAGTCGATGATGAGGCCGATGACCACCGGGATCAGGGCCTCGCAGCCTTGGTGGGTCATGCCGAGCAGGGACGCCGCGATGATGCGCGGGCGCTGTCCTCTGATCGCTCGACCGAGGACAAGTGCCCCTGTCGGTACGCCCGTTGGCATGTGACTCCTCCACGGAGACGTAGATAATGGTTAGGTAAGCCTACTCTGACCGTACGGCGCGTTGACCGGCCGTTTGCGTTCGGGTTAGCCTCACCTAAGTATCGACTCGCCAGTCCGTGCGTCGAGGGCCCGCCCCACACGCCAACTGCCGTCAGGGGAGCTGTCGTTGTCCGTCCAGTCCCGCGAAAGAGTCGGGAAGGCCGTCGACGCCGCACCCCGGTCGGGCCGTACCGGGGCGACGCTCCGGAGCCTCGGCCTGCTGGTCGGCGTCGCCGCACTCGTCCTCGTCTCCCTCCTCAGCATCTGGGTCGGCACCCGGGGCATCCCCTTCACCGCCACCTGGAACGTCCTGTGGAACCCCGACGGGTCGGAGACGTCGGTGATCATCCATGACTACCGCATCCCCCGGACCCTCCTCGGCATGCTCGTCGGCATGGCGCTCGGCCTCGCCGGCGCCCTCATGCAGGCCCTGACCCGCAATCCGCTCGCCGACCCCGGCATGCTCGGCGTCAACCTCGGGGCCTCCGCCGGCGTGGTGGTCGCCATCGCCTTCTTCGGTATCGCGGCCCCCCTCGGCTACGTGTGGTTCGCCCTCGCGGGCGCCGCCGCCGCGTCCGTCGGGGTCTTCCTGCTCGGCTCCTCCGGCCGCAAGCTCGCCTCACCCGAGCGGCTCGTCGTCGCCGGCGCCGCCGTCACCGCCGTCCTGTACGCCTTCAACTGGGCGATCCTGCTGCTCAACCCCCGGGCCTTCGACCAGTTCCGCTTCTGGACCGTGGGCTCCCTCGCGGGCCGCTACTACGACGTCGTCCTGATGGCCCTGCCGTTCATCGCGGTCGGCCTGGTCATCGCCCTCGTCCTCGCGCCCTCGCTCAACGCCCTGGCCATGGGCGACCAGATGGGGCGGGCCCTCGGCGTGAACGTCGGCCGGACCCGCGCCCTCGGCGCCGTCGCCGTGATGCTGCTGTGCGGCGCCGCGACCGCCGCCGCCGGACCGATCGGCTTCGTGGGGCTCGCCGTCCCGCACGTCGCCCGCTTCGTCGTCGGCCCCGACCAGCGGTGGGTGTTCGCGTACTCGATGCTCATCGCCCCCGTCCTCCTCGTCGGCTCCGACGTCCTCGGCCGGATCCTCGGCGCCCCCGGCGAGGTCCAGGTCGGCATCGTCACCGCCTTCATCGGAGCCCCCCTCTTCATCGCCCTGTGCCGCCGCCGAAAGCTGGTCATGCTGTGACTGCCGTACGGGAGGCGAAGGCCTCCGGACCCCCGACCGGCTCCGAGGGCGGGCCCGCCCCGTCACGCGTCGTCAGTGGCCGGGTCGTCCGTACGCCCTCGGGGGCCGTCTCCGTGCTCGTCCGGGGCCGGACCGTCGCCGTCACCGCCGCCCTCCTCGCCGCGCTCCTCGCCGTCGCCGGCGTCACCCTCACCACCGGCGACTTCGACCTCACCGTCGGAGAGGTCCTCCAGGCGCTCACCGGCAACGGAACGGGCATCGCCGACTTCGTCGTCAACACCCTGCGCATGCCCCGGCTCCTGACCGCCCTGTTCGTCGGCGCCGCCCTCGCCGTCAGCGGGGCCATCCTCCAGAGCATCACGGGCAACCCCCTCGGCAGCCCCGACATCATCGGCTTCACCAACGGCTCCGCCGTGGGCGCGCTCGTCGTCATCGTCGTCCTCCACGGCGGCATGATGCAGATCGCGCTCGGCGCGCTGATCGGCGGTCTCGCCACCGCCCTCGCCGTCCACCTCCTCATGCTCGGCCGGGGCATCCAGGGGTTCCGGCTGGTCGTCGTCGGCATCGGCGTCAGCGCCCTGCTCCTCGCCGTCAACTCGTACCTGATCACCCGGGCGACCTTCCAGGAGGCCCTGGAGGCCCAGGCCTGGCTCATCGGCAGCCTGGGCAACCGGCTCTGGACACACGCCAACGCCATCGGCATCGCCGTCGCCGTCCTGCTGCCGCTCGCCTTCTTCCTCTCCCGCCGCCTCTCCATGGTGGAGATGGGCGACACCACCGCGATGGCCCTCGGCGTCGACGTGGCACGCACCCGCACCCTGCTCCTCGTCATCAGCGTCGCCCTCGCCGCCTTCGCCACCGCCGTCACCGGCCCCATCTGGTTCGTGGCCCTGGCCGCTCCCCAGGTGGCCCGCAAGCTGACCCGCTCCTCCGGGCCCGCCCTGCTGCCGTCCGCCCTCATGGGCGCGGTCATGCTCGCCCTCAGCGACCTCGCCGTGCAGCGGCTCTTCGCCCCCGCGCTCCTGCCCGTGGGCACGGCGACCGGCTGCGTCGGCGGGCTCTACCTCATCTGGCTACTGGTCACCGAGTCGCGAAAGAGCCGCGCATGACAACGACAGCGAAGCGTCCGACGACAGAGAACCGTCCGACCACGGAGAACCGTCCGACGGACCGTCCGGCCTCCCGCCTGCGCGCCGAGAACCTGACCCTCTCCTACGACCAGCGGACCGTGGCCACCGACCTCGGCGTCGACATCCCCGACCACTCGTTCACCGTGATCATCGGCCCGAACGCCTGCGGCAAGTCCACGCTCCTCACCGCCCTCGCCCGGATGCTCAAGCCCCGCGCCGGACAGGTCTACCTCGACGGCCGCGCCATCGGCTCGTACCGCTCGCGCGAGGTCGCCCGCCGCCTCGGACTGCTCCCGCAGTCCTCCACCGCCCCCGGCGGCATCACGGTCGGCGACCTCGTCGCCCGTGGCCGCTACCCGCACCAGGGCATGCTCAAGCAGTGGTCCGCCGACGACGAGACGGCCGTCGTCGAGGCGATGCGGCAGACCGGCGTCCTCGAACTCGCCGACCGGCCCGTCGACGACCTCTCCGGCGGCCAGCGCCAGCGCGTGTGGCTGTCCATGGTCCTGGCGCAGCAGACCTCGATCCTCCTCCTCGACGAGCCGACGACCTTCCTCGACATCGCCCACCAGGTCGAGGTCCTCGACCTGTGCGCCGAACTCCACGCCCGCGAGGGCCACACGATCGTGGCGGTCCTCCACGACCTCAACCAGGCCTGCCGCTACGCCACGCACCTCATCGTGATGCGGCCCGGCGGCGTCATCGCGGCCGAGGGCGACCCGTCGACCGTCATGACCGCCGAGCTGGTCGAGGACGTGTTCGGCCTGCCCTGCCGGATCATCGACGACCCGGAGACGGGGACGCCCCTGATGGTGCCGGCGGCGCCCAAGCGGTACGCGCCCACGTCCACCGGCGCCAACGTCCTGGCCGAGACCTCCTGACGCCGACCGACGCCGACGACGCCGACTGACTCCGACCGACTGCGACTGACTCCGACGACGAACCGGACGGACCGCCCATGCTCTGTACGAGGCTGACGAACGCGCACGTCCTCACGATGGACCCGGACCACCCCGTCGCCCACGACCTCCCTCGACGCCCTGGAACGCGCCCAGGAGCTGCGGCCCCGCCCCGACGCCCGCCACCGGATCGAGCACGCCGGGCTGATCCGTCCCGACCAGCTGCCCCGCCTCGGGCGCCTCGGTCTCAGCGCCGTGGTCCAGCCCAACTTCCTGCGGTACTTCGGCGACGACTACGCGGAGATCATGGGGGAGCTGCGGGCGCCGTGGATGTACCGCGGCCGGGGATTCCTGGACCACGGCGTCACCCTCGTCGGCAGCTCGGACCGCCCGGTCACGGACGGCTCGCCGCTGCGGGCCGTCCAGTTCATGGTCGAGCGCGCCTCCCTCTCCGGCCGCCGGATCGGCCCGGACGAGGCCGTCACCGTCGACGAGGCCCTGCACGCCTACACCGCCGCCGGCGCGTACGCCTGCCGCTGGGACGACACGGCGGGCAGCCTGAGCCCCGGCAAGCGCGCCGACCTCGTGGTCCTGGGAGACGACCCGCGCCGCGTCGACCCGTCCCGGATCGGGGACATCGAGATCGTGGCGACGTACGTGGACGGCCACCGCGCCAGGGAAGGAAAAGCCTAGGCCGCCTGTGGCGTGCCGGGAAGCCGGACTGTCACCAGGAGACCGCCGGCGGGGCGGGGAGTGAGGTCGAGGGTCCCGTCGTGGGCGCGGACGATGCTGTGCACGATGGCCAGGCCGAGGCCGACCCCCGCGTGCTCGTCGGTGCGTACCCGATCCGTCCCGCGCCGGAAGGGTTCGGTGAGGGTCGGCACCAGGTCCGGTGGGAGCGGCGGGCCCGTGTTCTCGACCCGCACCACGTTCGTGTCGCCGTGCGCCTCGGTGTGGACCGTCACGGTGCCGCCGGCGGGGAGGTTGTGGACGACGGCGTTCTGGACGAGGTTCGTCACCATCCGCAGCAGGAGCTCCGCGGAGCCGCCGGTCCAGGCCGGCCCGCCGGTGACGTCGAGCGTGGTCCGGCGCTGTTCCGCGAGGGGAAGCAGTGTCTCGGCGGCTTCCTCGGCGACGAGGGAGAGGTCGACGCTCTCGCGGATGACGATTCCGCGATCGCCGCGGCTGAGCAGCAGGAGGGCCTCGGTGAGGTCGATCGCCCGTGCGTTGACGGCGTGCAGGCGCTCGACGAGTTCGCCCCGGTCCCGCGTGGGGTCCTCGCGGGCCACGTCGAGGAGCGTCTTCGAGATCGCCAGCGGGGTGCGCAGTTCGTGGGAGGCATTCGCGGCGAACCTCTGCTGCTCGGCGACGTGGGAGTCGAGCTGTTCGAGCATCGAGTCGAACGCGTCGGAGAGTTCACGGAACTCGTCCTGCCGGCCCTTCATGCGGATCCGGTGGGAGAGCGATCCGCTGCCCGCCCTCCGTGCCGCATCCGTGATCTGTGTGAGGGGCGCCAGCATCCGCCCGGCGAGGAGCCAGCCTCCCAGGAGGCCGAACACGAGGAGGAAGGCCATCGCCACGGCCGCGGCGGGGGCGAAAGTACGCACGAGGAGGTAGCGGTTGGGTGCGACCCCGAGGAGGCCCTGGGAGTTGTCGGGTACGTAGCGCAGCAGGAACCCCCACACCACGGCCAGCAGGAGGGCGCCGGCGACGGCCAGGAACCCGGCATAGCTGAGGGTGAGCTTCAGCCGGGCGCTGAGGCCTGGGCGTCTACGCACGCGTACCGCCGGGACGGGTGGTGCCAGGGCCGGGGCCGGTGTCGATCCGGTAGCCGACGCCGGGCACCGTGGCGATGAGCCAGGGTTCGCCGAGCCGTTTGCGCAGGGCGGAGACGGTGATGCGGACGGCGTTGGTGAGGGGGTCGGCGTTCTCGTCCCAGGCCCGTTCCAGCAGCTGTTCGGCGCTGACGACCCCGCCTTCGGCGGCGACGAGGACGTCGAGCACGGCGAACTGTTTGCGGGTGAGCGCGACGTAGCGCCCGTCGCGGAAGACCTCCCGGCGGAAGGGATCGAGCCGGAGTCCGCCGATCACGCGGACCGGCGGCCGGACGTGCGCGCGTCTGCGGTCGAGCGCCCGCAGCCGCATGACGAGCTCCCGCAGCTCGAACGGCTTGGTGAGGTAGTCGTCGGCGCCGAGCCCGAACCCGGAGACCTTGTCGTCGATCCGGTCGGCGGCGGTGAGCATGAGGATCGGGATGCCGCTGCCGGAGGCGACGATGCGCCGGGCGACCTCGTCGCCGGAGGGGCCGGGGATGTCGCGGTCGAGAACCGCGAGGTCGTAGGAGTTGACGCCGAGCAGTTCCAGGGCGGAGTCGCCGTCGCCGGCGATGTCGGCGGCGATCGCCTCCAGCCGGAGACCGTCACGGACGGCTTCCGCCAGGTAGGGCTCGTCCTCCACGATCAGTACGCGCATGTCCGAAGCCTAAGCAGCACGACGTATCGCCGACGTATGCGGGGACGCGCCCGCCGGACCGCGCCACCAGCGGCGCGACGCCAGAGCGGCCAGTACGGCGCCGGTGGCGTTCACGAGGACGTCGTCCACGGAGGACACCCGGTCGAGTCGCAGGACGTACTGCGCGGTCTCGACCAGGACCGAGCAGCCCGCCCCGAGGGCCAGGACCCGCGGCACGGACGCCGGCGCCGCGAAGCGCATCGGGGCGAAGAACCCCAGCGCCGCGAAGACCAGCAGGTTGCCGCCGATCCCGAGGGGCCCCATCGTCACCAGGTCCCGCAGCGGTACGAGGCTCATCCTGGCCGGGACGATGCCGGCCCCACCGCCCGGCATCATCGTCATCCAGAGGAACGGCAGCGTCCCGTGGACCATGCCCACCTCGGCCAGCGACATCCGCCACGCGCCGGTGACGCCGGCGGTACGCCGACGGTGCGCCAGAGCCCACACCACCAGCGCGGACAACGGCAGGGCAACCAAGGTCATGAGCACGACACCGTTGAACGTGTCGAAGCAGCCGTGCCACCGCCCCGCCATGCACCGCGGAGCGGACATCAGGAGCGGCCTCCGGATGACGAAGAGGGCGCTCGCCACGCCGAGGAGGGCCAGACCGATGAGCACGATCCCGCGCGTGCGGCGGGGCGGTGCTGACAGGGACGCGTCGTGGTTCATGTCCTCATTGGAGCGGGAGGGCTGTTGCGGTGGCGTAGGCGTTTTTCGATATGCCCGCGATACAGCGCCGCAGCTCGTCAACCTGACAGCGATCCGGGTGACGGCCGCTGACCTGCCGCTTTCCGGGCCGGACGCATATGACGCCAGGAGGCTGGGCTAGATACGACGCGTGGACGGGCGGGACCGGGCGAGACAAGAGGAGCCGTAGCGCGTCATGAAGGACTTCCCCTCGATCCCTGTCGCTCCCTGTGCGCTGCCCCTGATCGGGCACGTCGTGCCGCTGCTGCGGGATCCGCTGGCGTTCCTGAACTCGCTGCCCGCCCTCGGTGAGCTGGTCCGCATCCGGCTCGGCCCCCTCACCATGATCGTGATCTGCGATCCGGAGCTGACGTGGCGAGCCTTGCTGGACGACCGCATCTTCGACAAGGGCGGCCCGCTGTACGACCGGCTGCGCGAAGTGATCGGCGACGGCGTGATCTCCTGTCAGCACCAGGCGCATCGCCGGCTGCGGCGGCTGTCCCAGCCCGCCTTCCACCAGGCGCGGCTTCCGGACTACGCCCGGGCCATGACGACCTGCGCACAGGAGACGGCCGATTCCTGGAGTCCCGGCCAGGTCCTCGACGTGCCCGCCGAGATGATGGCGACCAGTTCCAGAATCATCACCGCCACGCTGTTCTCCGACACCCTGCCCTCGACCGCGCACGGTCGGCTCGTCGACGACGTCACCACCGTGGTCAAGAGCCTCTATCAGCGGATGTTCCTGATCCCGCCGCTGGATCGACTGCCCACCCCCGGCAATCGGGCCCACCTTGCCGCCCGCACCCGCCTCCACGACACGGTCGAGCGCGTCATCGCCCAGCGCCGCGCCGAGGGCGCCGACTACGGTGACCTGCTCTCGGCCCTGGTCGCGGCCCACGACCCCGAAGACGACCGACCGGGCATGACCGGCGCCGAGATCAGCGACACGGTCGTCTCCTTCATCCTGGCCGGCATCGAGAGCACCGCCGCCACACTGTCCTCGGCGCTGGATCTGGTGGCCCGCCACCCCGAGATCGAGCGGCGGTTGCACGCCGAGGTCGACAGCGTCCTGGGCGGCGCGCCGGCCACCCACGCCGACCTGCCGCGCCTGCGACTGACCGAGCGCGTCATCACCGAGACCCTCCGGCTGCGCCCGCCAGGCTGGTTCTTCACCCGCGTGGTCACCGCCGACACGCACCTCGGCGGGCACCTGCTGCCGGCCGGGACCAGCGTCGCCTACAGCCCCTACCTCATCCACCACCGGCCCGACCTCTACGACGACCCCGAAGCCTTCGCCCCCGATCGCTGGGCCGCCCCGCACCCCCGACCTCCGCGCCACGCCTTCCTCCCCTTCGCCGCGGGCGCCCGCAAGTGCATCGGCGACTCCTTCAGCATGATCGAGGCCACCCTCGCCCTCGCGACCATCGCCGCACGCTGGCGCCTGGAGCACGTGCCGGGCCACCGAGGCCGCCTCGCCGCGGCGGTGACGCTCGAACTCCGCGACCTGCACATGCAGGCACGACCACGCACCACGACGCCCGCTCCGGACACGGCCTAGGTCAGGGGCGTCGGCTCGGCGGTCTCCCGGAGGAGGGTCGCGCGGTCGATGGTGTCGCTCCCGGTCGCCGGGACGGTGCACGCGTACGCGCCGGCCACCGCGCCGAACAGCGCGCACCGGGACGGGTCCTCACCCGTCAGCCGGCCGAAGAGGAAGCCGGAGGCGAAGGCATCCCCGGCGCCGTTGGAGTCGACCACCGGCGCGTGCGGCGCGACGGCCGGGACGTGCGCGAGACCGTCGGAGGTCAGCAGGTACGCGCCCTCGGCCCCGGCGGTGGCGACCACGACGTCGGCCCGGCCCCGCTCCAGGATGCGCCGCATGGTCTTCTCCGGGTCCACCAGGGCCGCGGTGGAGACGAAGACGATGTCCGCGCCGTAGGCGAACGGCTCGTGATACGGGTTCTCGCCGTCCCAGTCGTGCAGGTCCGTGGAGATCGTCAGACCCGCCTCGCGCAGCACGGGAAAGGCGAAGGCGCACGGGTACGTGATCGAGACGTGCGCGTGGCGGCTCTTCGCGGCCAGGGAGCGGACCAGCTCCTCGGGCAGCCGGTCCGACGCGTGGGAGCGGCTGTCGTCGTAGAGCGAGAGCCGCCGCCCGTCGGGGCCGACGAGGTTGACGGCCCGCTTCGTCCCCCCGGGCAGGGGCACTTCGGTGAAGTCGATGCCCCGGTCGCGGTGGAAGGCGCGGACGAGGTCCCCGTGGGTGTCGGCGCCGATCATGTCGAGGTGGTGCGTCCGCAGGCCCAGGGAGGTCAGCCCCAGGGCGACGAAGTCGCCGGTCTGCCCCGCCCGGGCCTCGATGCCCGGCCGGATCATGTAGCTGTCGGCGTACGGCAGGGGGAGCTCGGGGACGTACACGATCGTGTCGACGCCCGAGCCTCCCAGGACGAGGACGTCGTACTCGCCGGCCATCGCTGCTCCTCTCCGCAGGCAATATCTTGCTGACTGTTGCAGCAAGATATTGCACGGCGTCAGAGGCCGAGAAGACGCACGGCGTTCTCCTTCAGAATCAGCGGCCGGACCTCGGGCTTGATGTCGAGGGCGTCGAAGTCGGCCAGCCAGCGGTCCGGGGTGACGACGGGGAAGTCGGAGCCGAACAGCACCTTGTGCCGGAGGAAGGAGCCGGCCGCCTTGACGAGCTGCGGCGGGAAGTACTTCGGCGACCAGCCCGACAGGTCGATATGGACGTTCGCCTTGTGGGTGGCGATGGAGATCGCCTCGTCCTGCCACGGCACCGACGGGTGCGCCAGGACGATCGTCAGGCCGGGGAAGTCGGCGGCGACGTCGTCCAGGAGCATCGGGTCCGAGTAGCGCAGCTTGATGCCGCGGCCGCCGGGCAGGCCCGCCCCGATGCCGGTCTGCCCGGTGTGGAACAGCGCGGGGACGCCCAGCTCCTGGAGCGCCTCGTAGAGCGGGTAGTGCTCGGGCGCGTTCGGCGCGAACGCCTGGAGGCTCGGATGGAACTTGAAGCCGCGGACGCCGTGGTCGAGGACCAGCGAGCGGGCCCGGTCGACGGCGTCGGGACGGTGCGGGTCCACCGAGCCGAACGGGATGAGGACGTCGGGGTGTTCGGCCGCGGCCGCCGCGATCTCCTCGCTGGACAGGGCCGGGTGGCCGAGGCCCGTCGTGGCGTCCACCGTGAAGATCACGGCGGCCATCCGGCGTTCGCGGTAGTGGGCCGCGAGGCGCTCGACGGTCGGGGTGCGGTCCTGGCCGGACCTGAAGTACGCGGCCGAGGCGTCCATCAGCTCCGCGTCGAGCGCGAGATGCCCGTGGGCGTCCTGCTCGACGTGGACGTGGAAGTCGATCGCGGTCAGCGCGTCGGGATTCAGCGAAGGGAGCGGAGAGGTCATCGGAGTGCTCACAGGTGGTCGGTCCGGTTCTTGGCGTCGAGCAGGAGGGCCAGGAGGGCGTCGCGCGCGGCGACGACATCGGCCTCGGCGGTCCCGTCCAGCTCCTCGGCGACGCCCTGGGTGATCTTGTGGGTCAGCTCGGGCGTGAGGCGCGGCGCTCCGAGGTCGGCCCACCACTCCTCCATGGGCGGGCCGAGATGCTCCAGCACGTGGGCGATGCCTCCCGCGCCGCCCGAGAGGTGCTGGTTGAGGAAGGGCCCGAGCAGCGCCCAGCGCAGACCGGGGCCGTGGGCGATGGCCGTGTCGATGTCGGCGACACTGGCCGCGCCCCGGTCGACCAGGGAGTACGCCTCGCGCCACAGCGCCGCCTGGAGCCGGTTCGCGACGTGCCCGGGCAGCTCCTGGCGCAGCCGGATCGGGCGCCGGCCGAGGCCGCGGTAGAACCGCATGGCCTCGTCCACCGCGGCCTCGCCCGTGCGCTCGCCCGGCACGACCTCGACCAGCGGAATGAGATGGGGCGGGTTGAACGGGTGCCCGACGAGGACCCGTTCGGGGTGGGCCGCGCAGGCCTGCTGGATCCGGGACGGGAGCAGCCCGGAGGAGCTGCTCGCCAGCACGGTCTCCGGCGGGGCGGCGGCGTCGAGCACGGCGAACACCTCGTCCTTCAGGTCGGGGCGCTCGGGGCCGTTCTCCTGGACGAATCCGGCGTCCGCGACGGCCTCGGCGAGGTCCGCGGTGAACGTCAGCCGGGTCTGGTCGGCGGTGACGGCCGCCCGGAGCCTGGCCTCCGCGCCGGGCGCCGGATCGGTGGCGACGACCTCGTGCCCGTACCGGAGGAAGAGGGTGGTCCAGGAGGCCCCGATGACGCCGGTCCCGACGACGGCGACCCTCATGACGCGCTCCCGGGCGTCGCCGTGCTCCCGGGCTGGGCCGCGCTCCCGGGCTTCGCCGCGCCGCCGCGCGTGGTGGCGTACGCCACGAAGGTGTCGAGCGAGCGGGGGTCGGCGAGGACGTCGGTGCTCGCGACGGACTCGGGGGCCGCGCCGAGGAGGATCCGCTTGACCGGCACCTCCAGCTTCTTGCCGGTGCGGTTGCGCGGGACGGCGGGCACCCGCTCGATCACGTCGGGGACGTGCCGGGGCGACAGCGCCGACCGCAGCGTGCGGGCGATCTTCGTACGGAGCGCGTCGTCGAGCTCGACGGGGCCCGCGACGAAGAGCAGCAGCTCGCCGTTGCCGCCCTCGGGGTCCTCGATGTGGACGACGAGGCTGTCGTCGACCTCGGGCAGGTCCTCGACGACGGCGTAGAACTCGGCGGTGCCGAGCCGGACCCCGCCACGGTTGAGGGTGGCGTCGGAGCGGCCGGCGACGACGCAGTGGCCCTCGGGCGAGAACCGCACCCAGTCGCCGTGCCGCCACACACCCGGGTACTCCTCGAAGTAGGCGGCCCGGTAGCGGGAGCCGTCCGTGTCGCCCCAGAAACCGACGGGCATCGACGGCATCGGCTCGGTGATCACCAGCTCGCCCAGCTCGCCGACGACCCGATTCCCCTCACCGTCGTAGGCGTACGCGGCGACCCCGAGGCACGGGCCGGAGATCTCCCCCGCGCGCACGGACTGGAGCGGGCTCCCCTGGAGGATCCCGGTGCACACATCGGTGCCGCCGCAGCCGACGTTCAGGAGCAGCCGGTCGCCGAACTGCTCGGCCACCCAGCGGAAGCCGTCGGCGGCGAGCGGGCTGCCCGCCGCGCCGAGCTGCCGCAGCCGCGACAGGTCGAACTCCTCGGCGGGCCGGACCCCCGCCTTGCGGCAGGCCATCAGGTAGCCGGGACTGACGCCCATGAGCGTCGCCCCCGTCTCCTCGGCGATCCGCCACTGCTCCCGCAGCTCCGGGTGGACCGGATTGCCGTCGATCATGACGATCGAGGCCCGGACGAGCAGCGCCGAGACCAGGGTGTTCCACAGCATCCACGCGGTGGTGCTGAACCAGAGCATCCGGTCGCCCGGCTTGAGGTCCCAGCTCAGCGCGTTGTTCTTCAGGTGCTCCAGGAGGATCCCGCCGTGGCGGTGGACGATCGCCTTGGGGATGCCGGTGGTGCCGGAGGAGAACAGCACGAACAGCGGATGGTCGAACGGCACGGGCTCGAACGGCACGGGCCCGGGGGCGGGCTTCGCGAGCAGCTCCGCCCAGCCCAGCGCGTCGGGCAGCGCGTTCGGGCCGTACGGGACGTGGACGACCCGCTCCACGGTGGGGAGCAGCGCGGCGATCTCCGCCACTTCGGTACGGCGGTCGACGTCCCGCTCGCCGTAGCGGTAGCCGGCGACGGTGAGCAGCACCTTCGGTTCGAGCTGGGCGAACCGGTCGACGACGCTGCGCGGCCCGAACTCCGGCGCGCAGGCCGCCCAGACCGCCCCGATGCTCGCCGTGGCGAGGAACGCCACCAGGGTCTCGGGGATGTTCGGCAGATAGGCGACGACCCGGTCGCCCTTGCGGACGCCGAGGCGGAGGAGCCCGGCACGGGCCCGGGCGACGTGGTCGCGGAGCTCGCCGAAGGTCAGCTCGACCGGCGCCCGGGTCTGGGAGTGGGCGACGACCGCGACGGCGTCGTCGTCGGTTGCCTCCCGCCCGAGGGCGTGCTCGGCGTAGTTGAGGGTCGCGCCCGGGAACCACTCGGTGTCCGGCATCGACCTGCGGCCCAGGGTGGCGGTGGGCGGGGTGTGCGGGCGGACGTCGAAGAACTCCCAGATCGAGGACCAGAAGCCGTCGAGGTCGGTGACGGACCACTGCCAGAGGCTGTCGTAGTCCGGGAACGACAGCTGCCGCTCCGACTCCAGCCAGCGGAGGTAGCGCCCGATCTCCGACTCGTCCCTGACCCGGGGGCCGGGGGTGCTGAGGATCTCGCTCATCGGGTGACCTTTCCGGCGCGGCCGTCGAGGAACGCCCGCATCCTCTGCTGGGCGTCGGAGCTGCCGGCGGCGACGGCCGCCATGAGGGATTCGAGCAGGAGGCCGCCGGCGGGGGAGGCCTCGGCGATCCGGGGGAGGGCCTGGAGGACGGCGAAGTTGGTCAGCGGCGCGTTGGCCGCGATCCGCTCCGCGAGCTCCAGGGCCTTGGCGCGCGCCCCGCCCCCGTCGGTCAGGTAGTGCGAGAGGCCGACGGCCTGTCCCTCGGCGGCGTCGAGGACGCGACCGGTGAGCATCATGTCCGCCATCCGGTGCGCGCCGATCAGCCGGGGGATCCGGACCGAGCCGCCGCCACCGACGAACAGCCCGCGCTGCCCCTCCGGCAGCGCGTAGAACGCGGACGGCTCGGCGACCCGGATGTGCGCGGAGGCCGCGAGCTCCAGGCCGCCGCCGATGACCGCGCCCTTCAGCGCGGCCACCACGGGGACCCGCCCGCCCTCGATCGTGTCGAAGACGCGGTGCCACATGAGCGAGTGCTCCAGAGCCTCCTCCGTGGACCGCTCCGTCAGCTCGCCGAGGTCGAGCCCGGCGGAGAAGTGGTCGCCCTCGGCGTCCAGGACGACGGTCCGGACGTCGGGTCCCGGCTTCCGGAAGAACTCCTCGATGCGCAGCACCGTGGCGTCGTCGAGGGCGTTGCGCTTGGCCGGGCGGCAGAGCGTCAGGACCGCCACGCCGTCGCGGCGGTCGATCGAAAGCGTGCTCAAGAAGGACTCCTCAATCATCAGGAATCCTGAGTATCGGAGGATGCCCCGCCGCCAGGCAAGGGGGATTGCGCTAGAATTTTCGACAGGATTCCTGATGATGGTGAGAAGGGGAGGGGATGTGACGGACGCCGCTCCGCCGTCTCTGCTGTACTCGGTGAAACAGGTCGAGCTGGCGACCCGGGCCCGGCTCGACGAGCTGCTCAGGCCCGCGGGCGTGACCGCCCTCCAGTACACGGCGCTGACCGTGCTCGAACGCCGGGACGGCATGTCCTCGGCGGAGCTCGCCCGCAACTCGTTCGTCACGCCCCAGTCGATGTCCGACCTGGTCGGAGCCCTGGAGCGGCGCGGCCTCATCACCCGGTCCCCGGACCCGGCGAGCCGGCGGCGCCACGTGATCAGCCTGACCGACGAGGGCCGCGCCCTGCTCGCCCTCCACGCGCCGGCCGTCCAGCACCTGGAGGACGAGATGCTCGCGGGCTTCACCGCCCGCGAGCGCACCACCTTCCGCGACTTCCTCAACCGCGCCCGCGCGGCGCTCGGCTGACACCGGCGTCCGCGCGGGCAACGGCGGACCGAGGGCCAGGACCTGTCCGGTCCTAGCTGATGGGCTCGACCACGAACACCGGGATCTCGCGGTCCGTCTTCCGCTGGTAGTCCGCGTAGTCGGCGAAGGCCTCGACCGCCCGCTCCCACCACGCCTGCCGCTCCTCGCCCGTGACCAGGCGGGCCTTCATGTCCCAGGTCCGCGGGCCGTCGCGCAGCTCGACCAGGGGCGTGGCGACCAGGTTGTGGTACCAGACGGGGTGCTTCACCGCCCCGCCGTTCGACGCCACCAGCGCGTAGGCGCCCTCGTGCTCCACGCGCATCAGCGGCGTCTTGCGGAGCTTGCCGCTCCGTGCGCCGACGTTCGTCACCAGGACCACGGGCATGCCCCGCATCGTGGTGCCCTCCGTGCCGCCGGACGACTCGTACAGCTCGACCTGGTCGCGCACCCATGTCGACGGGCTGGGCTCGTACTCACCTTCGAGGGGCATGGCTGTCCTTTCGTCTGCGTCGTCCGCATCGTCTGCGGCGGCGGCCGGTATGCGGACAGGCTACGGCGCGGGGTCCCCCGGCAGCCTCTCCAAGGCTGCGGCGACATCCGTCCGGCGGGCGACCTCAGTGAGCGCCCGGGCCATGACCGAGCCCGGTTCCCGGGCGACGGTCACCAGGCCGACCGGCACCGTGCGCGCGGGCCCGACCAGCGGCACCGCCCGCATCCCGTGCGGCACGCCGAAGACGTGCAGCCAGGTGTGCGGCACGATGCTCGCCCACCGGCCCGTGCGGACGTGGGCGAAGAGGGCGGCGACCGAGTCGGTCTCGACCCGCGGCGACGGCCGTACCCCGGCCTCCGCGAACACCTCGTCGAGCACCTGACGCCCCTGCATGGCCTCGGTCAGCAGACACAGCGGCAGCCGCGAGGCCTCCGCCCAGGTCGCCGTCGTCACATGGACGAGGCTGTCGGCGGCGTCGGTCAGGAGGACGTACCGCTCCTCGTACAGCGGGACCGACCGGAGGCCCTCGGCGAGCCCCTTGTGGAGGTACGTGATCCCGGCGTCGATCTCGAAGGACCGCAGCTGCCGGAGCACCTCCTCCGCCTGGAGGTCCGCTGTCACCTCCACCGTGACCAGCGGATGCGCCAGACAGAACGGGGCGGTCAGCTGGGCGACCGCCCCGGACGCGGTCGGCACCGCGCCGATCCGGATCCTGCCGCCGAGCCCGCCGCGCAGGGCGCCGACCTCGCTCGTGAGGGCGTCGCGGTCGGCGAGGATCCGCTGCGCCCACACCACGATCCGTTCGCCCTCGGGCGTGAGGCCCTCGTACGTACGGCCGCGCAGGACCAGCGGGACGTCCAGCTCCTCCTCCAGTTTCCGTACGGCCTCGGAGAGCGCGGGCTGGGAGACGTGACAGGCCTGGGCAGCGCGCGCGAAGTGACGCTCCCGGGACAGGGCCACCAGGTATTCGAGTTGACGGAACAGCACCTCACGGGTCTACCCGAGAGCCCGGCGGAACGCCAATCGGCGTCACCGCCCCGGCCGAAGCCCCGGCGGAAGCCCCGGTCGAAGTCCCGGCCGAAGCCCCGGTCGGTTCGGCGGGCTCAAGCCGGATCAAGACACCCTTGGACGTCGGGCAGTTGCTGATGTCGGCGACACTGTCCAGCGGCACCAGGACGTTCGTCTCGGGGTAGTAGGCCGCGGCCGAACCGCGGCTCGCCGGGTACGCGACGACCCGGAAGCCCTCCGCGCGGCGCTCCCTGCCGTCGTGCCAGACGCTCACCAGATCCACCGTGTCGCGGTCGGCGAGGCCGAGGGCCGCCAGATCGGCCGGGTTGACGAGGACGACCCGGCGCGCGTCGTGGATGCCCCGGTAGCGGTCGTTCGGCGCGTACCAGACGGTGTTCCACTGGTCGTGCGAGCGCAGCGTCTGCAACAGCAGGTGGCCCTCGGGGACATGCGGCATCGTGAACGCGTTCCGGGTGAAGACCGCCTTGCCGCTCGGGGTGGGGAAGACCCGCGCGTTCACCGGGTTGGGCAGGGTGAAGCCGCCGGGCACGGACACCCGCGCGTTGAAGTCCTCGAAGCCCGGTACGACACGGGAGATCCGGTCGCGGATCGTCCCGTAGTCCGCCTCGAACTCCTCCCAGGGGACGGCCGGTTCGTCGCCGAGGGTCAGCCGGGCCAGCCGGCTGACGATCGCGACCTCGCTGAGGAGCTGGGGAGAGGCCGGCGGCAGCTTCCCCCGGGAGGCGTGCACGTCGCTCATGGAGTCCTCGACGGTCACGAACTGCTCGCCGCCCGCCTGGACGTCCCGGTCGCTGCGGCCCAGGGTCGGCAGGATGAGGGCCGTGTCGCCGCAGACGGTGTGCGAGCGGTTGAGCTTGGTGGAGACGTGCGCCGTGAGCCGGCACTTCCGCATCGCCTCCTCGGTGACCGCGCTGTCGGGCGTGGCCCGGACGAAGTTCCCGGCGACGCCGAGGAAGAGCCTGGCCCGGCCCTCGTACATGGCACGGATGCCGTTCACCGCGTCGAGCCCGTGCCGGGTGGGCGGCGTGAAGCCGAACTCGCGCCCCAGGGCGTCGAGGAAGGCCTGCGGCATGCGCTCCCACACGCCCATCGTGCGGTCGCCCTGGACGTTGCTGTGGCCGCGCACGGGGCACACGCCGGCGCCGGGCCTGCCGATGTTGCCGCGCGCGAGGAGGAAATTGACGACCTCCCGGATGGTGGGCACCCCGTGCTTGTGCTGGGTGAGCCCCATCGCCCAGCACACGATGATCCGCCCGCTCCCGAGGACCCGTTCGTGCACCTCCTCGATCTCCTCGCGGGTCAGGCCGGTCGCCCGCAGGACGTCGTCCCAGGAGGTCTTCCGCGCGTGCTCGGCGAACTCGTCGAAGCCGGTCGTGTGGGCCCGGATGAAGTCGTGGTCGAGGACCGTGCCCGGCGCGGCGTCCTCGGCCTCCAGGAGCAGGAGGTTGAGGGCCTGGAAGAGCGCGAGGTCGCCGCCCGCGCGGATGTGCAGGAACTGATCGGCGATCGGCGTGCCCCGGCCGATGATGCCGCGGGCCTTCTGCGGGTGCTTGAAGCGCAGGAGACCGGCCTCGGGCAGGGTGTTCACGGCGACGACCCGCCCGCCGTTGCGCTTGGTCTCCTCCAGCGCGGAGAGCATGCGCGGGTGGTTGGTGCCCGGGTTCTGGCCCACGACGAAGACCAGGTCGGCGTGGTGGATGTCGTCGAGCGAGACGCTGCCCTTGCCGATGCCGAGGGTCTCCGACATCGCGGACCCGCTCGACTCGTGGCACATGTTGGAGCAGTCCGGCAGGTTGTTGGTGCCGTAGGCGCGGGCGAAGAGCTGGAGGAGGAAGGCGGCCTCGTTGTTCAGCCGGCCGGAGACGTAGAAGAGGGCCTCGTCGGGGGAGGCCGACGCCTTGAGCTCCGCTGCCAGCAGCCCGAGCGCCTCGTCCCAGCCGACCGGCTCGTAGTGCGTCGCGCCGGGGCGCTTCACCATCGGCTCGGTCAGCCGGCCCTGCTGGTTGAGCCAGTAGTCGGACTTCCCGTCCAGCTCGGCTATCGAGTGCTCGCGGAAGAACTCCCGGGTGACGCGGCGCGAGGTCGCCTCGTCGTTGATGTGCTTGGCGCCGTTCTCGCAGTACTCGTTCCGGTGCCGCTCGCCCGCCGGGGGCTCCGGCCAGGCGCAGCCCGGACAGTCGATGCCCTTGGGCTGGTTGATGTTCAGCAGGGTCAGCGCGGTGCGGAGCGGGGACGTCTGCCCGAGGGAGTACTGGAGCGCGTGCGTCACGGCGGGCAGACCCGTCGCCCAGGTCTTGGGCGCGGTGACCTTCAGGTCGTCGCTGGGGTCCTCGATGAAACTCATGTTCCGCTCTGCCTCTTTCCCCATTCCGGCTCGCGCTGCGGGGGAAGCTTCGTGGGATTTCCCGGGCAATGTCAAAGAGGTGTTTCCGATGAGGTGACAGGCGCGGCCTATCGATGTGTCGCACGGCTGTGTACAGGGGTTCTGTGGTCGGATAGGCGCCGCCGATGAACCCATCGAGAATCCCTCTTTGACTTCCCGAGGGAATGCGCCGAAGGTGATCGGCGGGTGATTGTTCCGGTTTCGCCGGCCGACCGGAACGACAGCGAATTCCGGCACCGCACGACTGAAGGGGAGCCGGATGTACCAGATGCCTCAATGGATCGCCGCGGCCGAGGCCGAACTGGACAGGGAGCTCGCCCTCGAAAGGCTGCTCGGCTCGACCAACGCGCGGCCGCCCGCGCCCACGCCCGTGCCGCTGCCCACGCCCGATCCCGCGCTTGCACGCGAGCCCGCGCTTGAGCCTGCGACGGCGGGTCTCCCCATGGCGTGGGAGCAGGCCCGCGCCCGTGCCCGCCTCGGGCAGCCGCTGCCCGTCGTCACCCGCGACCTGGACGCGGCCCTCGGCCACGCCCTCGCCGGACCGCTGACGGCCCTCACCGACCTGCCGCCGTTCGACACCTCGGCGATGGACGGCTGGGCCGTCGCCGGACCCGGGCCGTGGCGGCTGCGCGGCGGCCGCGTCCTGGCGGGCGGGCAGCCCGAACCGCTGGGCGACGGCACCGCCGTCGCCATCGCCACGGGCGCCCGCCTGCCGACGGGAGCGAGCGCCGTACTGCGCACGGAGCACGGCGAGGCGGGGGCGGACGACGGCATGCTGTTCGACCGCTCGGGACGCCCGGCGGCCGGTGGCGTGGGCGCGGGCCCCGGCCGTGACGTCCGGGCGCGGGGGCAGGAATGTCGCGCGGGCGACACCCTGCTTCCCGCCGGGACGGCCGTGACCCCGGCCGTCGTCGGCCTGGCGGCCGCGGCCGGTTACGACCGGCTGGTCGTCCACCGCCGCCCCCGCGTGGAACTCCTCGTCCTCGGCGACGAGTTGCTGGAGTCCGGCCCGCCCCGCGACGGACTCGTCCGGGACGCGCTCGGCCCCCTCCTCCCGCCGTGGCTCGCCCGCCACGGAGCGGAGCTGACCGGCCGCCGCCTCCTGGCGGACGACTTCGCACGGCTGCGGGACGCCCTGCGCGATTCCACCGCCGACGTCGTCGTCACCACCGGCAGCACTGCCGCCGGGCCCGTGGACCATCTGCACGCCGCCCTCGGCGAGTCGGGCGCGCGGCTCCTGGTCGACTCCGTCGCCGTACGGCCCGGCCACCCCATGCTGCTCGCCGAGCTGCCCCCGTCCCCCGACGGCCGGCCCCGCCACCTGGTCGGGCTGCCCGGCAACCCGCTGGCCGCCGTCGCCGGTACGGTCACCCTCGCCGTACCCCTGCTGCGCCGCCTCGGCGGCCACGCGGAACCGGACCCCGCGGCGTGCCGGACGGCCGCCGCCGAGACGCTGCCCGGGCACCCGCACGACACGTGGCTGCTCCCGGTGCGGCGCGTGGCGCACGGGGTCGCGCCGCTGCCGTTCGGCGGACCGGCGATGCTGCGCGGTCTCGCCGTGGCCGACGGCCTGGCGGTCGTCCCGCCCGGCGGCGTCCCGGCCGGGGCCGACGTCGAGATCCTGGACGTACCGGGACCGTGAACAGCGGACGAGCCATCCCCGTGGAGAGCCCGATGCCGTACCGCCCCGCATCCGCCGACGCCCCGATGCACCGCTGCCTCCGCGTCGTACGCGACATCTCGCTCTTCTCCGAGGAGGTGTACGCGGTCGAGGTGTACGCGGCGGTGGCCGCCGCGTACACCTCGGCCGGCTCCTGCCCGCATCGCGCGGCGGAGTGGGTCGGCGCGTGCTGAACGGTCTGCGGCGTACGGCGGGCCGGGCGCGGAGCGCGCTCTCCCCGCGCGGCGCGCTCGCCCTGCAGAGCGTGGACGGCGCCCTGTCCTTCGCGCTGCGGGCCGCCCTCGCGATGGCCCTGCCCGCGCTGCCGATGGCCCTGGCGGGCCGGGCGGACCTGGCCGTCTACGCCATGCTCGGGTCCTTCACCACCACCTTCGGCCGCAATCTGCCCTACGCGCGGCGCGCCCGCGTGCTCGCGCTCGCCGCGGTGGCCATGACCGCGTGCGTGGGCGGCGGTTCGGCGCTCGCCGCGTGGGCCGAACCGGCCGGCGGGGGAGCGGGCGCCGCCGTGGTGGTCGCGGCGACTGCCGTCGTGGCCGGACTCGCCAAGCTCGCCTGTGACGCGGCCCGCCTGAGCGGCCTCGGCGCGGTGCTGCTGCTCTTCTCGTTCGCCGTGGCGGCCAACAGCTCCTCGACGACGGCCGACGTCCTGCCCCACACCGCCCTGGCCGCGTCGGGCGCCGCCGTGGCCTGGGTCCTCGCCGTGTCCGGCCGGCTCGTCCACCCGGACCGGCCGCAGCGCCTCGCCGTCGCCGCGGCGCTCCGCGAGCTCGCGGACCTCCTCGACGTCCAGGCGACCACGGGCACGGCGTACGACAGCGGGCTACCGCGCCACCGCGCGACCGCCGCCGTCCTCCAGGCGTACCGGACACTCGGCCGCGTACCGCCGACCGCCGCCGATGCCGCACGCGGAGACCGGGACGGCACCTGCCTGCGGCTCGCCGACCTCGCCTGGTCACTGCTCATCGGCATCGCCCGCCGCCCGTCCGACGACCCCACCGGCCTGGCCCGCTCCCTCCGCGCCCAGGTCCGGCTGCTCGTGAGCCGTCGCCGGCGGGACCCGGGACTCCTGCCCGAACTCGCGCTCCTGTCCGCCCTGGCCAAGGACGACACCGGCCCCGACCCGCCGCCGCCCGCCCCCACCACCCGCCGCGCCGCCGAACTCCGCGCGGCGGAACTGCTGACGGGCGGCAGAAGCGCCGAGACGCACGCCTCGGTCCTGCTCGTCCCCGCGCTGCGGATGGTCCTCGGCACCGGTCTCGCGGGCGGCGCGGCCCTCCTGCTCGGCCTCGGCCACGGCTACTGGGCGGCCGTGTCCGCCGCCGCGGTCCTGCACTCGGTCAACGTCCGTACGGCGACCCAGCGCGCAGTCCAGCGCACCCTGGGCACCGTCGTCGGCCTGGCCCTCGCGCTCGGCGTGCTCGCCGCGCGCCCCGAACCCGTCGTGCTGGTCCTGGTGATCGTGCTCCTGGAGTTCCTGCTCGAATACGTGGTGGCCCGCAACTACGGTCTCGGTGTCGTCTTCCTGACACCGCTCGCCCTGCTCCTGACCGACCTGGCCGCCGACTCCCCGGCCGAAGCGCTCGTCCAGGACCGGGCGCTGAGCAGCGTCCTCGGCATGACCATCGCCCTGGTCTGCGCGCTGCTCGTCGTCCACGACCGGGCGGCCGTCCGGGCGCAGCGCGCGCTGGCCGCGTGCACGGACGCCGCCGACGGCGCGGAACGCGCCCTGGCCGAGGGGGCACAGGTGTCGTTCCCGCTCGTGCAGACGCGACTCGCGGCGGCCGTCGTGGAGCTCCGCGAGGCCGACGACGCCGCGGCGGGCGAGCTCTGGCCCGCGGAGATGGATCCCACCGAACTGGCCGCCGCGGAGCAGCGCGCGTACCGGCTCCTCGATCGGCTCGTCAGGCCGCCGGGCCGATCGTGACCTTGACGTGCTTCATGATCGGCTGGTCGCTCTGGGTGCTGTAGTCGCCGAGCGCGCACAGCACGTTCATCTCCGGCATGTAACCGGCCGCGCAGCCCCGGGGGATGTCGTACGGGACCGCGAGGTAGCCGCGCAGGAAGCGCCGGCTGCCGTCCTTCGCGGTGCTCGTGATGTCGACGGGCCCCAGGTCGGGGATGCCGCGTTCACGCATGTCGGCCCGGTTCATGAAGACCAGCGTGCGGAGGTTCTTGACGCCCCGGTAGCGATCGTTGTCGGAGTAGATCGTGGTGTTCCACTGGTCGTGGGACCGCATGGTGCCGAGCGCCAGGGTGCCGGGGGCGGGGACGACGTCGGGCAGCGCGGCCGAGGAGAACTCGGCGCGTCCGGACGGGGTGAGGAAGACCAGTTCCCGCGCGGGCTGCTTGATGCGGAAGCCGAGGGGCAGCCGGACCCGCCGGTTGAAGTCCTCGAAGCCGTCGAGGGCCCGGGCCATGGTGTCGCGGATGCGGTCGTAGTCCTCGACGTACCACTCCCACGGCGTCTCGCTGCCGGGCAGCGCCGCGCGCGCCATGCCCGCGACGATGGCCGGCTCGGACAGCAGGTGCGGCGACGCGGGGCGCTTCATGCCGACGGAGAGGTGGACCATGCTCATCGAGTCCTCGACCGACGTGCTCTGGATCCCCTTGCGCTGATGGTCCTTCTCGGTCCGGCCGAGGCAGGGCAGGATCAGGGCCCGACGGCCATGGACGATGTGGCTCCGGTTGAGCTTGGTGCTCACCTGCACGGTGAGGTCGCAGTTGGCGAGTGCGGCGTACGTGTACGGGGTGTCCGGCGCCGCGAGTGCGAAGTTGCCGCCCATGCCGACGAACACCGTGATGTCGCCGTCGTGCATCGCCGGGATGGTCCGGACGGTGTCCAGGCCGTGCTCGCGCGGCGGGTCGATCTTGCAGACCTCGGCGAGGCGGTCGAGGAACGCGTCGGTGGGGCGGTGGTCGATGCCGCAGGTGCGGTTGCCCTGGACGTTGCTGTGGCCGCGGACGGGGGAGGGGCCCGCGCCCTCGCGGCCCAGATTGCCGCGCAGCAGAAGGAGGTTGACGATCTCCCGGACGGTGTCGACGCCGTGCTCGTGCTGCGTGACGCCCAGACACCAGCTGACGATGGAGCGGTCGGCCTCCCCGTACACGCGCGCGGCCGCGAGGATGTCGGCGCGGCTCAGCCCGGACTGCCTCTCCAGCTGCTCCCACGACGTGGCCTCGCACACCGCGCGGTACTCGTCGAAGCCGGCCGTGTGCCGGTCGATGAACTCCCGGTCCAGCGCCTTGGGATCGGTCTCCGACTGCTCCAGGACCGCCTTGGCCATGCCGCGCAGCAGCGCCATGTCGCCGCCGATGCGCGGCTGGAGGTTCAGGGTGCTCGTCTTCGTCGTCTTGAAGAGGGCCATGTCGAGGAAGTCGTGGGGGACGATCGTACGGGTGGCGGCCGCCTCGACCAGCGGATTGACGTGCACGATCTGCGCCCCCCGGTGGTGAGCCTCCGCGAGGGCGGTGAGCATCCGGGGCGCGTTGGAGGCGGCGTTGACCCCCAGGATGAACAGCGCGTCGGCGGTCTCCCAGTCCTTCAGGTCGACGGTCCCCTTGCCCGTGCCCAGCGAGGCCGTGAGGGCGCGGCCGCTGGCCTCGTGGCACATGTTGGAGCAGTCGGGCAGGTTGTTCGTGCCCAGTTCGCGGGCCATCAGCTGGTAGAGGAACGTGGCCTCGTTGCCGAGCCGGCCGGAGGTGTAGAAGGCCGCCTTGTGCGGGCTGTCCAGCTCGCGCAGGGCGCGGCCGACCACCTCGAACGCGTCCTTCCAGCTGATCGGTACGTAGTGGTCCGTGTCCGGGTCGTAGACCATCGGCTCGGTCAGCCGGCCCTGGTTCTCCAGGTCGTAGTCGCTCCACCCGGCGAGCTCGGTGACCGAGTGGGCGGCGAAGAACTCGCGCCCGACGCGCTTGCTCGTCATCTCCCAGGTGACGTGCTTGATGCCGTTCTCGCAGATGTCGAGGTGCAGGCCCTTGGTGTCGTCGGGCCACGCGCAGCCGGGACAGTCGAACCCGGTGTTCTCGTGGTTCATCTTCATGATCGCGCGGGGGCCGTCCACCAGCGCGCCTTCGGCGACGAGGAAGCGCGTCACGCTCTTGGCCGCGCCCCAGCCGGCCGCGGGGTGGTGGTACGGGTGGAACTCCGGTTCGCCCTCGGGAGTGGGCCCCACACGGGCTTCCGGGTGCGCGGGCCGCTCGGGGGGCTCCGGGCGGTCCGAGCCTTCCGGGCGTTCCTGGTCGTCGCGGTCGGCAGCATTCACGACTCTCAACCCTTCCGGCCTTCGGGCACGGGGAGGCGAAACGGCTTTCTCCGGCAGGCTAGGTCGGGCGAGGACCCCCTGCCACTCGACCCCGGGGGTCTCGCCGCCTGCCTCCGGTGTCCTCTCCGGCGTCCACTCCGTGGCCTCTCCCGTGTGCCCGTCCGGCCGCGCGGGCACCTCCGTGCGCGGCTACGCTGACGCCGCTCCAGAAATCCGTTTTTGTACCATCTGTCCTGCTCGACGGGAGTCTCATGGTCGTCGCTCAGCCCGTCATCGCGCAGCCCGTCATCACACCCTCCTCCCGGGCGGCCGTCTTCCTGGTGGCCACCGTCGCCCCCGGCGGAGAGCCGGTCGTACGGGAGGCACTCCAGGACCTCGCGGGCCTGACCCGTTCGGTGGCGTTCCGTTCCCCCGAATCGGCGCTCGGCTGCGTCGTCGGCGTGGGGTCGGAAGCGTGGGACCGGCTCGTCGGCGATCCGCGCCCGCGCGACCTGCACCCCTTCCCGCCCCTGAGCGGCCCCCGCCACCGCGCCCCGGCGACCCCGGGCGACCTGCTGTTCCATCTGCGTGCCCGGCGCATGGACCTCTGCTTCGAACTGGCCCGGCTGATCCTGGACCGGCTCGCCGGCGCGGTCACGGTCGTCGACGAGGTCCACGGCTTCACCTACTTCGACGAGCGCGACCTGCTCGGCTTCGTCGACGGCAGCGAGAACCCCGCGGGCGCGACCGCCGTCGAGGCGGTGCACATCGGCGACGAGGACCCGGACTTCCGGGGAGGCAGCTACGTCGTCGTGCAGAAGTACCTGCACGACATGACCGCCTGGGACTCGCTCACCGTCGAGGAGCAGGAACGCGTCATCGGCCGTACGAAGCAGGCCAACGTCGAACTCCCCGACGGCGTCCAGCCGGCCGACTCGCACGTCGCGCTCACCACGGTCGTCGACGACGACGGTGTCGAGCAGCAGATCGTGCGCCAGAACATGCCGTTCGGCCGCGTCGGCAGCGGCGAACTGGGCACCTACTTCATCGGTTACGCCCGCACGCCCGCCGTCACTGAGCGGATGCTGCGCAACATGTTCCTCGGGGATCCCCCGGGCAACACGGACCGCATCCTCGACTTCTCCCGCGCCGTCACCGGCGGCCTCTTCTTCGTGCCGAGCGCCGACCTGCTCGACGACCTCCCCGCCGCCCCGTCCGCGGCCGCCGCGCGCCCCGGGGACTCCCTGGGCATCGGCAGCCTGAAAGGAGCCCCCGCGCCATGACGACTCCCGACGTGACGAACAACCTGCACCGAGAACTCGCCCCGATCACCCCCGCGGCCTGGGCGGAGATCGAGGAGGAGGCCCGCCGCACCTTCCGGCGCCACGTCGCCGGCCGTCGCGTCGTCGACGTGCCCGACCCGGCGGGCCCCGGGCTCGCCGCCGTCGGTGTCGGCCACCTCACCGACATCGCGCCGCCCGCGCCCGGTGTCTCGGCGCGGCTGCGCGAGGCGCGGCCGATCGTGGAACTGCGGGTGCCGTTCACCGTCTCCCGGGCCGCCGTGGACGACGTCGAGCGCGGCTCCAAGGACTCCGACTGGCAGCCCGTCAAGGACGCGGCGCGCACGATGGCGTACGTCGAGGACCGGACGATCTTCGACGGATACGGCGCCGCCGGCGTCGACGGACTGCGCTCCCGGTCCTCCAACCCGGTGCTGCGGCTGCCCGCCGAGCCTCGCGAGTACCCCGACGCGGTCAGCCGGGCCCTGACGGCGCTGCGGCTCGTCGGCGTCGACGGGCCGTACGCGCTGCTGCTCGGCGCCGACCAGTACCGGGCGGTCAGCGAGACCTCCGACCACGGCTACCCGATCGCCGCCCACCTGACCCGGATGCTCGACGGCTCCCCGATCTGGGCACCGGCCCTCCGCGGCGGCTTCCTCCTCTCCACCCGGGGCGGAGACTTCGAACTGCGCCTCGGCCAGGACGTGGCGATCGGCTACGCGGGGCACGACGCGGACGACATCCACCTGTACTTCCACGAGACGCTGACCTTCCTCGCCCATACCGACGAGGCCGTGGTCGTCCTGGAGGCCTGAGCCGTGAACCGCCGACCGGTCGACGCCGTCCCACGGCTCGTCGGAGCGACGGCCGTCGGGGCGGCGACCGGGGTGGTCGTCGGCGCTCTCGCGAACACGCCCCTGGGCTTCCTCGCCGGCATCGCCACGGCGGAGACCCTCTTCGTCGTCACGGGGTGGCTCGTGCTCTGGCCCATGGACGCGGCCACTACCCATCGCAACGTTCGGCGGGAGGAGTTCCGGCCCGCCGTCGAGGAACTCGTCGTCGTCGGAACCGCCGTGTGCGGCCTCGTCGGCATCATCGTGATGCTCCTGGTCGGCCACTCGGACCTGGGCCACGCCGCCGCCGCGACGGCGCTCTGCGGCGTCTTCATGGCCTGGGCGGCGCTCCACCTGATGTACGCGGCCCGCTACGCGTACGTCTACTACGCCGTGCAGCCCGGCGGCGGCATCGACTTCAACACCCACGACCCGCCGCGGTACAGCGACTTCCTGTACTTCAGCTTCAACCTCGGCATGACCTACCAGGTCTCCGACACGAACGTCTCGACGTCCTCGCTCCGCGCGATCGTCCTCCGCCACTGCCTGCTGTCCTACGTCTTCGGCGCCAGCATCCTGGCGACCACCATCAACCTGGTGACCGGCATCGTCACCGGCTGAGCCGGCCGGATGACGAGGGCCGCGGCAGCCGCGGCGCCCGGGGCTGGTGATGTGTTCGCCTGAGCGGCCCCTTGCACCTAGGTGCGCCACCAGGGTTCGCGTACGTAGCGGCTCTCCTCGCTCGTGCAGCCCAGGCGGTTGGAGATCTGCTCCGAGTCGAGGTTCCAGCCGACGACGCCGGTACCGTTTGCGGCCCAGCTCGATCAGCCGGTCGGTCCGTTGCGCTCGGTCTGCTGGGCCCGTTCGGTCCCGGCGGCTATGACGGCTCGCCCGCGTCGCCCGCGTCGCCCGCGTCGCCCGCGTCGCCGAGCGACAGCACGACCGCGCTCGTGCGGCCCTCAGGGGTGTCGTACGAGACGGTGTCGCCGGCTCGGTGGCCGAGCAGCGCGCGGCCGAGCGGGCTGGCGGCGGTGACCATCGTGGCGTCCAGGACCTCGGCGACCTCGCCGATCTGGACGGTCGTCTCCGTGCCGTCCGCGAACCGTACGGTCACGGAACTGCCGACGCCGACCTCGTCGGTGCTCGGCGGACCGGCGACGGAGCCTTCGCGCAGCCGCGCGTCGATGTCGGTGATGCGTGCGTCCAGGCGCTGGAGCTGCGTGACGCGTTGCAGCTCGTCGGCCTGGTCGGCGCGATCGCCCACCTGATCGCCGCCGCCGTCGCGCAAGGTCACGGCGACCGTTTCGCGTTCGGCGCGCAGGTCGGCGAGTTCGCGCTCGAACGCCGCACGAGCGACGGCGCTGAGGGGCTCGGGTCCACCGGTCATGTCTGATCCCGTCGGGCAGCGGGCGGCACGGATGCGTGCCGCGGATCGGTCACGGCAAGCCGAAGGTATCAGGCGAATCGGGGCATTACGTCCAGGGTCGCCGGGCAGTTCGACGCGCGTTCCCGGGGCGGTGCGGTGGGCGTTTTCTGTGGGTTCGACGGGAGTTCGATTGCTGGAGTGTGGCAGATGCATGACAAGCGCCCAACTCCCTTGAGCTACGCCCGTAGACCGGACAGGCTGCTGGTCATCCGGAGCGCCCCACACGGCTCCCGGCCGTGCGTGTGACCCACACGCGCCCCCCACAGTCGCGCCGCCCCCACATGAGGCGCGACGCCGAAGAGGAGGACTCCCTCGTATGGCACTCCCGCAGCACACCAAGGCCCGGTTCGCGCTGACCGTGTCCGCCGCGACCGCGGCCGCCCTGCTCGGCACCTTCGCCGCCGTCCCCGCCCAGGCGGCCCCCGTCGAGGGCGTCGTCCTCGCGGCCGGTTCGGCCGACGCGGTGCCCGGCAGCTACATCGTCACCCTGAAGCAGGGCGCGGGCTTCAAGGCCGCCTCCACCAAGGGCCGGAACCTGATAGCCGGTTACGGCGGCACGGTCGGCAAGACCTTCGGCTCCGCCCTCAACGGCTACACGGCCACCCTCGGCGCGACGGAGGCCCGCCGCCTCGCCGCCGACCCCGCCGTCGCCTCCGTCGAGCAGAACCAGATCTTCCGCGCCGACGCGACGCAGACCAACGCCCCCTGGGGCCTGGACCGCATCGACCAGGCGAACCTGCCGCTCAACGGCACGTACACCTACCCCGACTCGGCGGGCGGCGGCGTCACCGCGTACGTCATCGACACCGGCGTCCGCATCTCGCACGCCCAGCTCGCCGGCAGGGCCGTCAACGGGTACGACGCGGTCGACGGCGACACCGTCGCCCAGGACGGCAACGGACACGGCACGCACGTCGCCACGACCATCGCGGGATCGACGTACGGCGTGGCCAAGGCCGCGAAGATCGTCGCCGTCCGGGTCCTCGACAACGCGGGCTCCGGCACCACCGCCGGCGTCATCGCGGGCGTCGACTGGGTCACCTCCCACCACACGGCGGGGGCCCCGGCCGTCGCCAACCTCTCCCTCGGAGGCGGTGCCTCCACCGCCCTCGACAATGCGGTGAAGAACTCCATCGCGGACGGCGTCACCTACGCCGTCGCCGCCGGCAACTCCGGTGTCAACGCCTCCTCCACGTCCCCCGCCCGCGTCGCCGCCGCCATCACGGTCGGCGCCACGAGCAACACGGACGCCAAGGCGAGCTGGTCCAACTACGGTTCGGTGCTGGACCTGTTCGCCCCCGGCGTCTCGATCACGGCGGGCTGGCACACGAGCGACACGGCCACCAACACCATCTCCGGCACCTCGATGGCCACCCCGCACGTCGCGGGCGCCGCCGCCGTGTACCTCGCGGGGCACACCTCCGCCACTCCGGCGCAGGTCGCGACCGCTCTGGTGAACGGCTCGACCCCGAACAAGGTGACCAGCCCGGGCAGCGGCTCGCCCAACCGCCTCCTGCGGCTCGTCCCGTAGCGCGGACGTGACGGGTCGGGGGTCTTGCGCGGATCCCCGACCCTCTCTACCCTCGCGGCTCAATGGTTAGGAAAACTTCCTAACGAATGAGCCGCGAAGGAAAGGGAGTTGTCATGCGTCGACGAAGCGTCTCGCTTCTCGGGCTCGCCGGACTACTGGCGTTGCCCCTGGTGTCGATCCCGCAGGCACAGGCACAACCCCAGGCGCAGCCGCGCGCGCAGGATCAGGCGGCCGCCGCCGACAGCCTGGTCTCCGTCGGAAAGCCGGTGACGGCCTCGTCCGTCGAGGCCGCGGGCTTCGAGGCCGGCAAGGCCGTGGACGGCAACACCGGCACCCGCTGGGCCAGTCTGGAGGGCGTCGACCCGCAGTGGGTCAGAATCGACCTCGGCGCGGCGCACACCGTCTCCCGGGTGAAGCTCAACTGGGAGGCCGCCTACGGCAAGGCGTACCGGATCCAGACCTCGACCGACGGCTCGACCTGGACCGACGTCTACGCGACGACGACCGGTGACGGAGGCGTCGACGACCTCACCGTCTCCGGCACCGGCCGGTACCTCCGCATGCACGGGACCACCCGCGGCACGCCGTACGGCTACTCCCTCTGGGAGTTCGAGGTCTACGGCGCCCCGACCGGCGGCGGCGTCCCCGGCGGCCCGGCCGTCCCCTTCGGCAGCCACCTCAGGCCGTACACCGCGGGAACGCTGAAGCCCTCGGGCGCGCAGGCCACCGTCGACCAGAAGGTCGTCGAGTACTACAACAAGTGGAAGGCCGCCTTCGTCCGGCAGAACTGCGGCAACGGCTGGTACCAGATCATCTCGCCGGACGCCGACCACCCGTACGTCGCCGAGGCGCAGGGCTACGGCATGGTCGTCACCGCGACGATGGCCGGCGCCGACCCCGACGCGAAGAAGATCTTCGACGGTCTCGTGAAGTGGAAGATCGACCACCCGTCCTCGATCAACCCGAACCTCCTCGCGGCCGAACAGGACGCGGCCTGCAAGAGCGTCAACGGCGGTGACGGCGCCACCGACGGCGACATGGACGTGGCCTACGGCCTGCTCCTCGCCGACAAGCAGTGGGGCAGCGCCGGCACGTACGACTACAAGGACCTCGCGCTCAAGCACATCGCCGCCATCAAGAAGGACGAGCTCAACCCGACGACCAAGCTCCTGAAGCTCGGCGACTGGAGCAGCTCCGGCGACCAGTACTACTACATCTCCCGTACCTCGGACTGGATGGTCGACCACTTCCGCGCCTTCCGTACGGCCTCCGGCGACACGACCTGGGACGCCGTGCGCACCGCGCACCAGACCCAGATATCGCGGCTCCAGTCGACGTACGCGTCCGGCACCGGCCTGCTGCCCGACTTCGTCGTCGACACGAACACCACGCCCAAGCCCGCTCCCGGCCAGGTCCTGGAGGACCCGAACGACGGCGCGTACTGGTGGAACGCGTGTCGTACGCCGTGGCGCATCGCGGACGACGCGGTGACCAGCGGGGACGCCACGTCGCTCGCCGCCGCGCGGAAGCTCAACAGCTGGATCAAGACGAAGACCGGCGGCGACCCGAACAAGATCGCCATCGGCTACAAGCTCAACGGCACCCAGATCTCGGCGGGCAGCGAGGCCGCCTTCTTCGCGCCGTTCGCCGTGGCGGCCATGACCGACCCGGGCAGCCAGGCCTGGCTGGACGCCCTCTGGAACAAGATGCTGGCCACCCCGGTCGACACGAGCAGCTACTTCTCGGCCAGCATCCAGCTCCAGGTCATGATCACGGCCTCCGGGAACCACTGGGTCCCGTAGGGGCTACCTCGGCCGGCATCGCGCCGATCAGTGGTGGAAGAGCCTCAGTCCGGTGCGCGCGAGCGTGATCCCGTGCTCGCGACAGGCGTCCTCGACGTCGGTGGACCGCATCGACCCGCCGGGTTCGGCGACGGCGGTGACGCCGTGCCGCTGCGCGTGATCGACGTTGTCCCGGAAGGGCAGCGCGCCGTCCGAGGCGAACGCCACCCCGGTCAGCTCCGCGAGCCACGCGGTGCGCCGGACGTCGGTGAGGTCGGGGGTGGGCACGGACAGGGCCCCGGACAGGCGCGCGCGCTCGTCCGGGGTGAGGTCGCCCTCGACGAACCGGATCTGCCAGTTGATCCGGTCCTGCCGACGGATGTCGGGCCGGAAGGCGAGCGCGCGGACGGCGGGGTGGCGGCGCAGCCACCACGTGTCGGTCTTCGCGCCCGCCAGCCGGGTGCAGTCCACCCGGGACTGCTGCCCGGCGCCGATCCCGAGCGTCGCCCCGCCGCGTACGTAACAGACCGAGTTGGACTGGGTGTAGCGCAGCACCGCGAGTCCGAGCAGCAGGTCCTCCCTGGCCGAGGCCGTGAGCTCACCGCACACGACGTCGTCCAGGAGGGCGGGGGAGAGGGGCACGTCGTCGCGCTGCTGGGTCAGCCGCGTGCCGAACACCTCCCGGGCCTCCTGGCCCGGCGGGGTGTAGGTCGCGTCGGCCTCCACGACCAGGAAGCGGCCGCTCTTCTTCCGGCTGAGGGTCTCGACGGTGCCGGGAGCGTAGCCCGGGGCGATCACACCGTCGCAGACCACCCGGGTCAGCAGCTCGGCGAGTTCGGCGTCGACCGGGTGCGAGACGGCGGCGAAGTCGCCGTAGGACGACTTCGGATCGGCGTCACGCGCCCGCAGGTAGGCGCTGGTGACCGCGCCGACGCGGTCGCGGTCCACGCCGTACAGCTCGGCGGTCACCTCGTCGACCGGCCCGGCCACCGCCGCGCCGGCCGGCGAGACGTGCTTGAACGAGGCGGCGGCCGGCCGGCCGCCCAGGGCGCGGCTCGCGTCCCGGACCAGCTGCCAACTGTTCAGCGTGTCCAGCAGATTGACGTAGGACGGGCTGCCGTTCACCACCCGCACCGGCCGACTCCCGGGCTCCACCGGCACGGCGGTCGCCACCAGCTGCTGGGGATTGATGCCGTAGCGCAGTTCCATCTCAAGACCTCCTGGGTCAGCGGGACATCACTGACGCAGGCGCCCAGGCGGTCGACGCGCACGCGGGAAGACGGGACCGGATGCCGCTCCCCGGTGGTGATCCACCTTCGCCAGTCGCGGCGGGCACGATGCTACCCGCCCGGCGGAAATGCCGCGCCGCACCCCCTGGTACGGGAAACGCGGAACGCCGCACCCCCCCGTACGGGAAGCGCGGAACGCCGCACCCCCCGTACGGGAAGTGCGGCGCGCCGCCGTGCTGTCGGTGCCGGGCGATCAGACCGCCGGAGCCGGGAAGGTCGGGTACTCCACGCCGGAGACGTGCTGGACGACCCGGATGACCTGGCACGAGTAGCCGAACTCGTTGTCGTACCAGAGGTAGAGGATCGCGTTGTCGCCGTCGACCTTGGTCGCACCGGCGTCGACGATGGACGCGTGGCGCGAGCCGACGAAGTCCATCGAGACGGCGTCGGGGGCCGTGGTGAAGTCGATCTGACGCTTCAGCGGCGAGTGCAGCGAGACGTCGCGGAGGTACTCGAGGACCTCTTCGCGGGTGGTCTCGCGGCCCAGGCGCAGGCTCAGGATGGCGATCGAGACGTCCGGCACCGGCACGCGGATGGAGCTGCCGGTGATCGGGGCCTTGAGGTCGGGCAGCGCCTTGGCGACGGCCGAGGCGGCACCGGTCTCGGTGATCACCATGTTCAGCGGCGCCGAGCGGCCGCGACGGTCGGCCTTGTGGTAGTTGTCGAGGAGGTTCTGGTCGTTCGTGAACGAGTGGACCGTCTCGACGTGGCCGCGGAGCACACCGTACTCGTCGTCCATCGCCTTCAGCGGCGGGACGATCGCGTTGGTCGTGCAGGACGCGCAGGACAGGATCTTCTCGTCCGGCTTCACCGTCTCGTGGTTCACACCGTGGACGATGTTCGGCACGTCGCCCTTGCCGGGCGCGGTGAGGACGACCTTGTCGATGCCCGGGCGCAGGTGCTTGGAGAGACCCTCGCGGTCGCGCCACTTGCCGGTGTTGTCGATGAGGATCGCGTTCTCGATGCCGTACGCCGTGTAGTCGACCTCGGACGGGTCGTTGGCGTAGATCACCTTGATCGTGTTGCCGTTGGCGAGGATCGTGCTGTTCGCCTCGTCGACCGTGATCGTGCCCTGGAACTGGCCGTGGATCGAGTCGCGGCGCAGCAGCGAGGCGCGCTTCACCAGGTCCTGGTCGCCGCCGCCGCGGACGACGATCGCGCGCAGGCGCAGACCGTTGCCGGAGCCGGCCTTCTCGATGAGGAGGCGGGCGACGAGCCGGCCGATGCGGCCGAAGCCGTACAGGACGACGTCACGCCCGTCGCGGCGCTCGATCTTGTTCTCACCGATCGCACCGGCGACGGCCTCGGCGGTGAAGTCCGCCACGGAGAGACCGCGGTCGTCGTTCTTGTACTCGGCGGCCAGCATGCCGATGTCGATCTGGGACGGGCCCAGGTCGAGCGTCGTGAGCGTCTGGAGGAACGGGAGCGTCTCGGTGACCGAGAGCTCCTCGCCGTCGATCTGCCGGGCGAAGCGGTGGGTCTTGAGGATGCTGACCACCGACTTGTTCACCAGGGAGCGGCTGTGGACCAGGACGGTGACGTCCTGCTCCCGGTGCAGCTTCCCGATGATCGGGATCATCGACTCCGCGATCTCCTCGCGGTTCTTCCAGCTGGTGAACGAGTCGTCATTGACAGTCACAAGTTTATCTTTCGAGCTAGGCGGCGCTCATATGGTAACCCCAGGTCCGCGCGGTGCTTCAGAGGGGTGGCGCATCCCACGCTCCGCCCCCGCGCGCCGCTCGCGGGCGCGCGCCAGACGCTCCTCCAGAGCCGCCCGGCGCGCGGGCCACTCCTCGGCCACGATCGAGAAGACGGCGGAGTCACGGAGGCGGCCCTCCTCGCCCGGGGCCCACGAGACGGACCAGTTCCGCAGGACGCCCTCGAACGTGGCACCCACCTTCTCGATCGCAGCCCGCGAGCGGGCGTTGCGCGCGTCCGTCTTGAGGTCCACTCGCGCCACGTCCCAGCTTTCGAAGGCGTGCCGGAAGAGCAGGTACTTGGCCTCCGCGTTCACGCCCGTGCCCTGGGCCGAGGCCGCGAGCCACGTGAAGCCGATCTCGATCGCGCACAGGCGCTCACCGGACGGCCAGAATCGCGGGTCCCAGAAGGAGGTGGCGCCGACCACCCGCCCGGTCGCCACGTCCACCTGCGCGTACGGGGCGAGCCTGCCGTCGGCGGCGCGGCCGAGCTGCGTGTCGACGTACGCCCCGAATCCCTCCCGCCCCGGCACCCAGGTGAACCCGTACGAGTCCCGGTTCTCCTCGGCCGCGTCGGCGAGACCTGTTGCGTGCTGATGCCCCAGCGGCTCCAGGCGCACGAACGCGCCCTCCAGAACCGGCCCTTCCAGCGTGAAACCCATGGATCCGCCCCCGTGTACGTGTCGAGTCCGTCGACGATCACCGGACGGTGAGGAGGATCGCAGAGTCAGGCCGGGGAAGCACGTGTGTTTCAGGTGCTGGTCAGAGGCCGGTCCGGTCCGGGAACGCGAGCGTCCGGAAGACCTCACGGACGCGGGCAAGCGGTCCGGGGTCCCGGGTGAAGTACAGCCGGTTCGTGAGCAGGACCGCCCAGCGCCCGCGCGCGGGCGAGACCCACATGCCCGTCCCCGTGAACCCGAAGTGCGCCCAGATGTCGTCCGCCGGTTCCGTGCCAGGCGCCGGGTGCCAGAAGAGCCCGCGCGGCGGGGTGAGCGCGCCGGTGCGGACGCGCAGCGAGGCCGCCGTCCAGTCGGCGGAGAACGTCCCGGGCGCCGGGACGAGCAGGTGGCGCAGGAACAGGCCGATGTCGCCCGCCGTGGTGAAGACGCCGGCGATCCCGCAGGCGCCGCCGAGGAGCCGGGCCGAGAAGTCGTGCACGGTCCCCCGGAGCGGGGCGCCGCTCTCCTCGTCGTACTCGGTGGGCGCGCAGCGCTCCCGGGTCTCGGCGGACAGCGGTCCGTAGCGGGTCTCCGTCATGCCGAGCGGTGTCCAGACCCGGTCCTGGGCGAGCCGGGCCAGGGGCCTGCGCGTCAGGTGCTCGGCGAGGTAGCCGAGGATCAGCGCCGCCCGGTCCGTGTACGCGACGGCCTCCCCGGGCCGGTGCCGCAGGGGCTCGGAGAGGACCCCGTCGCGGACGTCCTGCGGATCGGAGCCGTACAGGGGCCGCAGGTTGGCGCGGAGCGGCAGCCCGGCGGTGTGGGTGAGGAGGTTCAGGGCCGTGACGCCGGCGAGGGGCCGCCCCGCGGCCTCCGGCCAGTACGCGCCGAGCGGTGCGTCCGGTTCCAGTTTCCCCGCGTCGACGAGGGTGCCGACCACGGCCCAGACCGTGAGGATCTTGGTCAGGCTCGCGACGTCGAAGAGCGAGTCCCGGAGCATCGGTCCGGCGGGCCGCGCGGGATCGAGCGCTCCGACGGCCCCCGCCGAGAGGGTGGTACGTGCGTCGCCCACCGCCCACACGGCACCGGGGTACACGCCCGCGCGCACGCCGTCGTCGAGGAGCGGTCCGAAGGGATTGCCGTGCTGGGTCAAGGGATCGCTGAGCTGGACCAAGGCGTGCCTCCGGCGGGTCGGGGCGGACCCGTCCGGGGCCGGCGGGCCGGACCCGTCCGCTCCCTGACGGGCCCCGCTCCGGAGTCATGCCCGGGCAGTGGGGGAAGACACCCTTCCGTCAGCCCCTGTCCCAGGACTTCACCTGTTCATCTGCCTGGGAAGCCCGGGGCTTCAACCTCGGGAGGAATCGACTCCCTGGAGCGGAGCCGCGCAGCAGCGGAGTTCCGGCAGAGGGTTACAGGGTGACTCAAGCACGGTTCGTCTGCCGGTCCTGCGGGACCGTCATGCACGCGGACCACAACGGCTCCCGCAACATCGCCCACCGAGGCGACGCTGTGTGGAAGCGGGGCGCGGTCAACCGCCCCAGAACCAGCACACGCTGATTCCGGACGTAGAGGACAACGCGACAGCCAGCCGCGCTCCACTTGCCATCACGACCCTCCCGACCGCGCCGACAAGCTCGGTCCTTCAGGGCCGAGAAGTTGACTTGCACGTGACCTCGTCACGCGGGGTGTAGTGCGTGGTGAAGGTCTCGCGCTTCACCACGGCGCCGCCGTCCTTGAAGACGCGGTCCACGGAGATGTCGAAGCCTTCGAGCGGCTCCTGCGGCATGCAGGCCTCGCCGGTGCCCTCGCGCTTCGCGGGCTCCGTCTCGTTGGTGCGCGGACCGGCCACCGCCTCGACGGAGTCGTACTTCTTCGTCCCGAGGAAGCTCACGGTGACCGAGGAGTCCGTCGCGTCCGCCTTGATGTAGATCGGCTTGCCCGAGTCGTTGCGGAACTTCAGGTCCAGGCTGCCCCAGGCGACGGTGGCCTCGCGGCCGGCCGGGTAGCGCTCGATGTAGAAGGAGTGGGCGCCGTACTCGACGGGCTTCACCCCGGCGAAGAACATCGCGTTGAAGACGGTGGTGGCCATGGCCGACACGCCGCCGCCCGGTGCGGACCGGTACTGGCCGTCGAGGATCATCGTGCCGTCCACGAAGCCGTTGTCCGGGGTGCGCTCGCCGACCGTCTCATTGAAGCTCCACACCTCGCCGGGCTGCACCACGGAGCCGTTGATGAGCTCGGCGGCCCGGCCGATGTTCGTGGTCCGGTAGGGCGCGGTGGGGAAGTCGACCGTGAAGGTCGACATCTGCTCGGTGATGCCGAGGCGGGCCAGCGAGTCGGCGGTCAGCTCGGGCTGCGTGACCGTGGTGGCCACCGGGGCCGTACGGGCCGCGGCACCGTCCTTCGTGAGCAGCGGGCGCACGGCGTCGCCGAGGGCCTTCGCGGTGACCTCCTGCCCCGGCCTGCCCTCCGCCTCGACGACGACCTTGCCGTCCCGCACCCCGAGGGTCGCCTCGACCGGGGCGCCCGTCATGGACGCGAGGGGCTGGGCGACGTCGGGGTCGCGGAGGAGGGCCTCGGCGTCGAGCGCGGCGCTGAGCGTGCCGTTCTCGGCCTTCACGGAGAGGTGGTCGCCGAGGGTGGCGGGGGAGATCCGCAGCCGTTCGGCACCGGCCGTGAGCGTCACGGGGGCGGAGACGGCGGACTTCGCGTACGTGTCGAGGAAGCGGGTGACCTCGGAGTCGCCCAGCTTCGGTTCCGTGAGGGCGACGGGGAGGGTGACGGGCGAGGCGCCCGAAGTGGCGGGGTAGGCGGCGCGCAGGGTCTCGGCGGCCCGCCCGGTGTCCAGCTTCTGGCCGGTGACCGCCCGGGTCGCGACGGCCTCGCCGTCGCGGAAGGCGACGGAGCCCTCGCGGACCTTCCGGTCGTTCTTCTTGGCCAGCTCGGCCACGGCGGCCCGCGCCTTGGCCTCGTCGTAGGCGAACACCGGCCGTATCTCGCGCTCTCCGGAGGAGAAGAGCCGTCCGATGACGGTCACGGGGTCGCGGGACGGATCGGCCGCGAGGTCGGCGGTCTTCTCCACGTCCACGGTCAGGCCCGCGGCGGCGGGGGAGACGGTGGACGCGCGGTCGCCGACCTTGACCGGTATCGGTGTGCTCCAGGCGGCCGGGGCCTCGGCCGCGAGCTTCGCCCGCGCCTCGGCGCGGCTCATGCCGCCCACGTCCACGCCGGCGACGCTGGTGCCGGCGGATATGTCGTCCCCGGTGGTGACAAGGCCCGCGACGTACAGGCCGCCCGCGGCGACGGCGACCACACCCGTCGCGATCGCCGCCGTCCGGAGGCGCGGACTGCGCCCCTCGCGGGGCGTCGGGGCACGGTCGGTCCTGGAGCGGGGCACACGCTCTCCCGGGGCGTCGAGGATGAGGGGATCCCCACGACGGTACGCCGAAAGAGTGTCAAATGCACATAAAGCAGGGTTGACCTGCGGGGATACGGAGCGGGACGGGAGCGGTACGGACCGTTCCGGACCGTTCCGGGGGACTGCGAAGGCTGCCGAAAGCGCCCCCTAAGCTGGAACGATGCCCGTCACGCCGAGCCCGAGCACCGCCACCCCGAGCCCCGGGCCCCCGAGCCCCGGAGTGCTGAGCCCCGGAGTGCTGAGCCCCGGACCTTCGAGCGCCGGGCCCCAGTCCGTCGACCGGGCCCTCGCCGTGCTCGACGCCGTCGCCGACGCCGACCGGCCCGTCGGGGCGAAGACGCTGGCGCGGCGGCTCGGCTGCGCGCTCTCGACCGTCTACCACGTCACCGGGCCCCTGCTCGCGCGCGGCTACCTCGTCCGCACCGGCGAGGGGTACGCGCCCGGGCCCCGCGTCCCCGCCCTGCACCGCTCCCACCAGCGCCACCACGGTCTCGACGCCGGGACCGGAGCGCTCCTCGGCCGGCTGCGGCGGGCCACGGGAGCGGAGGCGTACCACACCGCCTACCGCGACGGACTGATCACCGTCGTCGACACCACCGCCCCGGTGACCGACACCGCCCACCCCTTCACCCCCGGCCCCGAGGTCCGCGCGCACGCGACCGCCCACGGCAAGGCGCTCCTCGCCGCGCTCCCGCGCCCGCTGCGCCGCCGCTATCTCGCGGACCACGGCATGGCCCGCTTCACCGAGCGGACCATCACCAGCGCCGAACGCTTCGAGGCGGAGGCCACCCGGGTGCGCGGTCAGGGCTTCGCCGTCTCCGTGGGCGAGGCGGACCTCGCCTACACCTGCCTCGCCGTGGCGCTGCCCGAGCGCGGCGACGGCATCGTCCACGCGCTCTCCGTCTCCCTCCCCACCGCCGACTTCGGACGGCGGCAGGGGGAACTGCGGGCGGCGCTCGCCCGCGCCGTACCCGACTTTCCGGCCCTGCCGGAATCCTGACCGGCCCGGCTGGCCGACCGGGCGGGACCGCCGCAGGGTGGACGCATGATCTTCATCGCCGTCCGCTTCACCGCCCGCCCCGACCACGCCGACCGCTGGCTCGACCTGGTCGCCGACTTCACCCGCGCCACCCGCGAGGAGCCCGGCAACCTCTTCTTCGACTGGTCCCGCGGCGTCGACGACCCGAACGTCTTCGTCCTCCTGGAGGCGTTCGCCGACGCCGAGGCGGGCGCCGCCCACGTCTCCTCCGCCCATTTCGCCGCCGGCCTCGCCACCATGGCCGGAGCCATCGCCACCACCCCCGAGATCATCAACGTCGAGGTCCCGCAGCAGGGCTGGGGCGCCATGGCCGAGCTCGCCCCGACCGAGGCCTGAGCCCCGGCCCCGTACGCCTCTGGGGCCCCCGGCCCGCCTGATAGGTTCGCGGAAACGCAGGCGGGGCGGCGGCCCGAGGGGAGAAGCGGCACATGGCGGTGAGCGGACGGCAGACCGGCAGGCCCACCCTGGAGGAGGTCGCGGCCCGGGCCGGAGTCGGCCGCGGCACGGTCTCCCGGGTCATCAACGGCTCCCCGAAAGTGAGCGAGCAGGCCAAGGCCGCCGTCGAACAGGCCGTCGCCGAACTCGGCTACGTCCCCAACCGGGCCGCCCGCGCCCTCGCCGGCAGCCGCACCGACGCCGTCGCCCTGGTGATCCCCGAGACCGAGGCACGGCTCTTCGCCGAGCCGTACTTCCTCGACATCATCCGCGGCGTCAGCACCGAACTAGCCGACGCCGACAAGCAGTTGCTGCTCACCCTGATCCGCAGCGACCAGGAGCGCCAGCGCTTCGAGCAGTACCTCGCAGCCCAGCGCGTCGACGGCGTCCTGCTCGTCTCCGTGCACGGCGACGACCCGTTGCCGGACCAGGTCCGCGCCCTCGGCCTGCCCGCCGTCCTCAACGGCCGCCGCCGCGAGGACGAACGCGTCGCCTTCGTCGACTCCGACAACACCGGCGCCGGCCGGACCGCCGTCGCCCACCTCGCCGCACGCGGCCGGCGCGGCATCGCCACCATCACGGGCCCCCTCGACATGTACGTGGCCCGCTGCCGGCTCGACGGCTACCGCGAGGGCCTGGCGGAGGCCGGACTCGCCCCCGACGAGGCCCTCGTCGCCAACGGCGACTTCACCGAGGAGGGCGGCCGGCGCGCCATGCGGGAACTCCTGGACCGCAGGCCCGGCCTCGACGCGGTCTTCGCCGCCTCCGACGTGATGGCGGCCGGCGCGCGCGGGATGCTGCGCGAGGCGGGCCGCCGGGTCCCCGAGGACGTCGCGCTCGTCGGCGTCGACGACTCGGCCGTCGCCCGGCACATGGACCCGCCCCTCACGAGCGTCCGGCAGCCCATCGAGGAGATGGGCCGCACGATGGCGCGCCTCCTCCTCCAGGAGATCGCCGAGCCCAGCGAGCCGGACGAGCAGCCGCGCCGGATGCTGCCCACCGAGCTGGTCGTCCGCGGCTCCTCCTGACGAGCTCTTCCTGACGAGCCCCTTCAGAGGCGGCTGCCGGTCCGGGACGGTCCGGGACGGTCCGAGATGCAGCCCGCTCCGGGCCCCCGGAGAATGGACACCGTACGGGGTCCGTATCCGCGACCAGGGCGCTTCCCTCGGCGCCCGACCCGGCAAGGGGGCCACGATGGCGTTGCGTCAGCCGATCCGGTCACTCACCGCGTCCGGGTCACTACGCACGTGGACGCTGGTCTATCTCGTGGTCGTCACCCTGCTGACGCTCGCGTACCTCCAGTTCCCGGCCCGCCACACCATCCTCTGGGCACTCATCGGACTCGGCGGCGTCGTCGCGATCCTCGTCGGCGTCCACCTTCACCGGCCCGCCCGCCGCTGGCCCTGGCTGGTGCTCGCCGCCGCCAACTTCGCCTTCGTCGCCGGAGACACCGCCTACAACGTCCTGGAGGGCTTCTTCGGCCAGACCCGGCCCTTCCCCTCCGTCGCCGACGCCCTGTACTTGGCCACGTACCCCCTCTTCGCCATCGGCCTCTTCGGCTTCATCCGCTACCGGGCAGCCGGCCGCGACCTCGCGGTCGTCCTCGACGCGCTGATCCTGACCTCGGGAATCGCGCTGCTCTCCTGGGTCAACCTCATCACCCCGCTCGCCCGGAGCGAGGACATGACCTGGACCGAGAAGGCCATCTCCATCGCCTATCCCCTCGGCGACGTCCTGATGCTCGCGATGCTCGCCCGGCTGCTCGTCCCCGGCGGCCTGCGCTCCCGTTCCGTGCAGCTCCTCACCCTCGGCACCTGCGGCATCCTCGCCTCCGACGTCATCTACGGCACGCTCCAGCTCAAGGGCACCTGGCAGGTCGGCACACCGTGGGACCTCGGCTGGGTCGTGTTCTTCACCGCCTGGGGCCTCGCCGCGCTCCACCCCTCGATGACCGGCCTCACCGAGCGCGCCCCCGAACCGGCACCGCACGTCGCGGAGCGCCGCCTCGCGCTCCTCGCCGGCGCCTCCCTCGTCGCCCCCGCCCTGCTCCTCTTCCAGTCGCTGCGCAACGACAAGGACCAGGACATCGCCGTCATCGCGATCTTCTCGGCGCTGATGTTCCTGCTGGTCCTCGCCCGGCTGTGGAGCATGATGACCGCTCACGGGAAGTCCGAGGCGCGCGAGCGCAGCCTCCGGGTCGCCGCCGCCTCCCTCGTCGCGGCCCTGAGCCCGCGCGAGGTCGCCGGATCGGTGGAGACGGCCTCCGCGACGCTCTTCGGCCCCGGCACCGATCACCGGGTCCTCCTCTTCACCCGTGACCGCAAGGGCGGCCTCACCGCGGTGGCCACCGTGGCCCACCCATGGAGCTGTAGTACCGACCGGCTGACGCTCCCTCCCGCGACGGCCTGGCCCGAGCTCGTCGCCCACGGTGCCCGGCTCCTCCCCGTGACCCGGCTCGACCCCGCCGTCGCCGCCGAGGCGGCGCCCGAGTCCCACGCACTGCTCTGCCCCCTGGAGCTCCAGACGCCGACAGGACGCGAATCGATGCTCGGCGTGCTGCTCCTCGCGGGAGACGAGAAGAAGCTCTCCGAGATCGCGGGCCCCGCCCAGTCGCTCGCCTCCCAGGCGGCCCTCGCGCTGGAACGCTTCGGGCTCAGCGAGGAGGTCAACCGCCGGACGAGCGAGGCGTACTTCCGGACGCTCGTCCACAACACCTCGGACGTCATCCTCATCGTCGACGACGACGACACCGTCCGCTACGCGAGCCCGTCCGCCGAGTCCATGTTCGGTCACTCCCTGCTGCCGGGCACCCCGCTCACGGAGCTGCTCGCCCCCGCGGACAAGGCCAGTGCCCTGCGCGTCCTCGCCGACGCCCGCTCACGCGACGCGGTCGACGCCCGGGACGACTGGAAGCTGCTCCACGGCGGCCCCAGCGGTTCCGCCGACCTCCAGGTCGAGGTCCGGTGCAGCAACCTCCGCAACGAACGCACCGTGCACGGTCTCGTCCTCACCCTCAGGGACGTCACCGAACAGCGGAAGCTGGAACGGGAACTCACCCACCGGGCCTTCCACGACTCCCTCACGGGCCTCCCCAACCGCGTCCTGCTGCTCGAACGGATCGAGCGAGCCCTGCTCCGCGGCCGCCGCGAGTCCACCCTGACCTGCATGCTCTTCGTCGACCTCGACGACTTCAAGGTCGTCAACGACACCATGGGGCACTCCGTCGGCGACGAACTCCTCGTCGCCGTGGCCCGCCGCCTCACGTCCGTCCTGCGGCTCACCGACACGGCGGCCAGGCTCGGCGGGGACGAGTTCGCCGTCCTCATCGAGGGGGCCAGGGAACCCCGCGACGCCGAGACCCTCGCCGCCGAGATCGTGCACACCCTCAGCCAGCCGTTCCACCTCACCGACGGAGCCGTCTCCGTCTCCACGAGCGTCGGCATCGCGACCGTCCTCGACAGCGCGCACGCCGAGGAGCTCCTCGGCCACGCCGACCTCGCCCTGTACGCGGCGAAGGCGGCCGGCAAGAAGCGGTGGCGGCTCTTCCACCCGGAACTCCACTCCCGGCTCGTCGCCCGGCACGAGCTCCAGGCGGGCATGGACACGGCCATCGCCGACCACGCCTTCGCCCTGCGCTACCAGCCCATCGTGGAGGTCGACGGCGGTGCCACCGCCGGCCTGGAAGCGCTCATCCGCTGGCCGCACGCCCGGCGCGGGATGGTGCCGCCCGACCAGTTCATCACCCTGGCCGAGGAGAGCGGCCACATCATGCCGCTGGGCGCCTGGGTCCTCGAACACGCGGCGCTCGAGATCGCCCGCTGGCAGCGCTCCCGCCCGAACCGGCCACCCCTGTACGCCAACGTCAACGTCTCCGCCCGCCAGTTCCGCGACCCGGGGTTCCTCGAAGGGGTCCGGCGCACCCTCCGCTCCTCCGGGCTCGCGCCGGGATCGCTGGTCCTGGAACTCACCGAGACCGTCCTCATGCGCCAGGACACCCAGATCCGTACGACCATGGCCGCCCTGAAGGACCTCGGGGTCTCCATCGCCATCGACGACTTCGGCACCGGCTTCTCCTCGCTCAGCTATCTCCGCGAGTTCCCGATCGACATCCTCAAGGTCGACAAGTCGTTCATCGACGACATCACGACCGACTCCCAGCAGGTCGCCCTCGTGGAGGGCATCGTGCGCATCGCCGACGTCCTCGGCCTGCTGGTCGTCGCCGAGGGCATCGAGCGCGAGGAGCAGCGGGAGCTCCTCGCCGAGATGGGCTGCCGCTACGGGCAGGGCTACCTCTTCGCCCGGCCGATGACCGCCCACCAGGCCGAGTCGTACCTCCACCGCGCCCCGTCCCCGGGCGCCCACCGATCCGTCCGCCCGGCTCGGCCCGTCGCCCCGGCCGCACCGGGAACCGCCCCCGCCGCCGTCCCCACCAGCGCGGGCGCCGGCACCTCCGCCCCCGCGATCGGCCCCGCACGCGCACCCGCACCGGCCATCGGACCCGCCATCGGACCCGCACCCGCACCCGCCATCGGACCCGCACCCGCACCCGCCATCGGACCCGCCGCCGCGACCGCCCGGACCGGCCGGCCGCCGCGCCCGTCCCGCTGGCGCGACCTGGAGCACCTCCAGCGGACCAGCCTCATGTGCGACGCCGTCATCGACGAGATCGACGGCCGCCGCATCCGGGTCGGCGACGACTGGCTCGTCGACTTCGCCTCCTGCAACTACCTCGGCTTCGACCTCGACCCCACGATCATGGCGTCGATCGAACCGGAGGTCAGACGGTGGGGCACCCACCCGAGCTGGTCCCGCCTCATCGGCAGTCCGCGGCTCTACCCGCGCATCGAGGAGCGGCTCACCGAGCTCCTGGGCGCCCCCGACACCCTCCTGCTGCCCACGATCACCCTCATCCACCAGTCCGTCATCCCGCTCCTGGCCGGCACGGGCCAGGTCTTCGTCGAGGCGCAGGCCCACCGCACCGTGTACGACGGCTGTGTCGTCGCCCGCGGCCAGGGCGCCGAGATCCACCGCTTCAGCGCCGACCGGCCCGACGAACTGGCCTCGCTGCTCCGCGGGGCCCCCGGCGACGCCGGCCGGCTCGTCTGCATGGACGGCGTCAACAGCATGACCGGCAACTTCCCGGACCTGCGGACCCTGGCCGGGATCTGCCGGGAGAACGGCGCCCTGCTGTACGTCGACGACGCCCACGGCTTCGGCGTCATCGGGGAGCGGACCGCGGACGAGAGCAGCCCGTACGGCTCACGCGGCAACAGCATCGTCCGCCACCTCGGCGAGACCTACGACGACCTGGTGCTCGTCGGAGGCTTCTCCAAGGCGTTCTCCTCGCTGCTCGCCTTCCTCGCCGTCCCGAAGTGGCTCAAGGACCACCTGAAGGTGGCGGCGGCTCCGTACCTCTACTCCGGGCCCTCGCCGACGGCCTCGCTCGCCACCGCCCTCGCCGGGCTCGACGTCAACGACGAGCGCGGCGACGAGATCCGGGCCGACCTCTACCGCAAGACGGGCCGGGTCCTCGCCCACGTCCGGAGCCTCGGCCTCGCCACCCCGAACACCGACGGGCTGCCGATCATCGAGATCCCGCTCGCCGACTCCGCGGATCTCGACGCCGTCGCCGCGTTCCTCTGGGAGCACGGCATCTACGTGACGCTCGCTTCCTACCCGCTCGTCCCGCGCGACAAGGTCGGCTTCCGCATCCAGGTCACCGCCGCCAACACCGACGAGGAGATCGACCAGTTGTGCGCGGCCCTCACGGCGCTCGCCGAGCGGTTCACCCTCCAGCACGCCGAGGCCCAGCGCCCCGGCGCCGTCACGGCCGGCCGCCGGCCGCCCGTGCGGTGATGGACACGACCGGGCGCCCCGGCCCCCCGAACCCGCCGCGCCCGTCGAGCCGATCGGGCGAGTCGGGTCAGTCGGGCGAGTCGGGCCGGTGGGGCCTGGCCGTTGGACTGCGCCGCAACCGGGACGCGGACTGGAACGCCTGGCCAGTCGCCGACTACCTCGCCGAGAACTACCGCAGGCTCCACCCCTGCGACGTCGGTGTCATCCGCCACCACGCCGCCGTCTACCGGACCTTCGCCCCCGGCGCCCTTCCCCGCACCCTCGAACTGGGCGCGGGCCCGAACCTCTACCCCCTGATGCAGGCGGGCGCCGCCAGCCTCCGCGTCGACGCCCTGGAACCGAGCGCCGCCAACGTCCGCTACCTGCGGCAGCAGCTCGAGGACGGCCCCGACGACAGCTGGCTGCCCTTCTACACCCTGTGCCGCAGCCTCGACCCCGCACTCCCCGAGAGCTGTGCGGACGCGCTCCGCCGGGTCCGGGTCGTGCCGGGCACCGCGGAGGACCTGACCGACGGCACGTACGCCCTCGCGTCGATGAACTTCGTCGCCGAGAGCGTCACCGAGGACTTCGCCGAATTCACGGCCCTCTGCGACACCTTCGTCCGGGCGGTACGCCCCGGCGGCTGCCTCGTCGCCTCCTTCATGGAACGCATGCCGAGCTACCGCATCGGAGAGGGACCGGTCTGGCCGGCCTGCCCGGTCGACGGCGCCGCCCTGCGGGCCGTCTTCGGACCGCGCACCACCGGCCTGCGGATCGAGCGGCTCGCCAAGGACCGCACCCTGCCCGAATACGGCGACACCGGCGTCCTGCTCATGACAGCGCTGCGGGCCGACCCCTGACCGCGCCGCACCGGACGAGTTCGTGAGACAGGCGAAGCGTTTCCTTACATAATCCTCGGACATGGGAAAGACGCACGAACGCATCGACGGCCGGCTGCGCACCTTCATAGAGCAGCAGCCGATCTTCTTCACCGCGACCGCCCCGCTGGACGGCGACGGCACGGTCAACCTCTCGCCCAAGGGCCTCAAGGGCTCTTTCGCGGTGCTCGACGAGCAGCGCATCGCCTATCTCGACTTCGCCGGCAGCACCGCCGAGACCATCGCGCACCTGCGGGAGAACGGCCGGATCACGGTGATGTGGTGCGCCTTCCAGGGGCCGCCCAACATCGTCCGGGTCCACGGCCGGGGCGAGCCCGTCTTCCGCGACGACCCGCGCTTCACGGAACTGCTCGCCCACTTCCCGGACATCGACCCGACCCGGCACGGGCTGCGCGCGGTCATCGTGGTGACGGCCGAACTCGTCCGTGACTCCTGCGGATACGGGGTGCCCTTCATGTCGTACGACGAGGAGCGCGACCTGCACGGCAAGCGCTTCGCGCGGGAGGACGACGCCTCGCTGAGCGCGTACTTCGCCAAGAAGGACCACATCGCGCAGAGCATCGACGGCCTGCCCGGGCTGCCGCTTCCCCTGCCGCCCGGCAACTTCTGAGCGACGGTCATGTCATGACAGCAGCAGCTCCCGGTAGAGCGCCGCGTACCGGGCGGCGAACCGTTCGGGCCCGAAGTGGTCCTCGGCCAGCGCCCGTCCACGCTCCGCGAGCACGTCCCAGGAGCGCGGCTGGTCGAGCAGCCACGCCAGTTGCTGTCCGGTGCGGCGCGCGTCGCCGGCGGGCGCCCGCAGCACGGCGTGGCCGAAGTCCGCGAACTGCGGCAGGTCGCTGAGGACCGCAGGCCGTCCCGAGGCCAGCGACTGGAGCACGATGAGCGGGATGTCCGCCTTGCCGCCGAGCACGGCCGGCGCGTACACCAGCACGTGGGCCGAGGCGATCAGGGCCCGCATGTCCTCGACGTGACCCCGGACTTCGACGTCCGGGAGCCCCGCCGCGCCGGCCCGCTCCCGCAGCGCCTGGTCCAGCAGCCCGGAATGCTGCCCCGGCCGCCTGCGCATCGCGAGCACCAGCCGGAACCTGGCACCCGCCCGCCACGCCTCGGCCGCCGCGTCGATCGCCGTCTCCGCGCCGCCCCGCAGATCGTGGTATCCGGCGAAGAGGACCATCGGATACCCCCGCGGGCGCGGCAGATACGGCCACGTGTCCAAGTCGATCATGGGCGGGATCACCCGTACGTCCCCGAAGTCCGCGGACCGCAGCCGCCGCGCCATCGACTCCGACAGGGCGACCGTCGCCCCCAGGGGCCGGGAGCGGGCCAGGAAGCGGCAGTCCGCGACCGCGGGCACGGTGTGCACGACCGGCCGCCCCCCGAGGAACAGCGGGCGGAGCCACGAGAAGACAGGGAAGGCGCTGCCGACGGAGAGGAAGGCGTGGACCAGGTCGACTCTGCGGGCGAACACGGCTCCGGCGAGTACGGCCTGCACCCGCTGCGGGACGTGGGAGACGCCGTCGCGGGAGAGCATGCGGACCGGGCGCCCGCGCCGCGGCGGGTCCCGCCCGTGGTCCGGCCACCGGGCGAACCAGACGAAGTCGACGTCGGGCAGCGCTTCGAGGACGTCGGAGGCGAGCCGCACGTCGGAGCTCTCCGCCCCGTCCATCGGGCCGCCGGTCAGGAGCAGCACCCGGGGCCGCTCATGGCGGACCATCACGCGCCTCCGTCTCCGTCGAGGCCGCGGCGCCGGGAACCGTACAGGGGGATCGTCACGACACACCTCCGGAGGAACGGGCCCGGCGAAGGTCCCTCCGGGCGGTTTCAGGCAGCGCGCCGCAGGAGAGCACGGCGTCGGCCGGGTGCGGGGAGAGCACCGGCATGGGGGCGTCCGATCCGAGGACGGTCTGGACGAAGGGGGGCCGGACGAAGGGGGGCCGGACGAAGGGGGTCAGCGGGTCGACTGCCATGACGTCCCCCTCTTCCTCGGCCGCCGTGCGGGGGCGGGTGCGTCCAGGAGCCGGTGGGCCAGGGCCAGATAGCGGCCCGTCATCTCGTCCCACGTGTAGTGCCGGGCGGCGAGCGCGGAGCGCCGGCCCAGGCCGCGGCGGAGCGCCGCGTCGCGGGCCAGCTCGCCCATCCGGTCGCCGAAGGCCGCCACGTCGAACGGCGGGACGGCCACGTCGCCGCCGTCGCGCATCCAGCGCAGGGCGGGCAGGTCGAAGTGGAGGACGGGCTTGCCGTACGCCATGCCTTCGAGGGCCACGAGACCGAACGTCTCGTGGCGGGAGGGCATCACGAGGAACGCGCTGTCGCGCAGCAGTTGCCGCCTGCGTTCCTCGTCGGCGCAGCCCACCCAGTGGATCCGGGGCTCGGGTCCCCTCGCCCGGGCGGCGACGAGCGCCGCGAGCCGGCGTTCCTCGGCCGGCGTGCCACTGCCCGCGAGCAGCAGCTCCAGTGGCGCCCCGGCCCGGTCGTAGGCGTCGAGGAGCAGGTCGAGGCCCTTGGCCCAGGTGTCGATCCGCCCCAGGAAGAGGATGAACTGCCCCCTGCCGAGCCGGGATTCGTCGAGGAGACGCGGCTCCACGCCGTTGGCGATGACCTGCACGTCGGCGCGGGGGCTGAGCCGCCGGATCGCCGAGGCGTCCGCCGCGTTCATCGCCACGAGGTGCCGGTAGCGGCGCAGCCCGAGCCGCTCGGCCAGGAAGAACGGCACGCGGTAGCGGCGCCACAGCGCCTCGGCGCCGCGGTTCTGGTCGATGCCGACGACGGGCGCGCGGGTCGCCAGGGGCAGCAAGCCGGTCGAGAACGGGGGAGTGAAGCTCTCCAGCCACAGGTCGTGCGGGATGCGGCGGGCCGCGAACGGCAGCAGCGCCAGGAACACCAGCCGCCCGGCGCGCGGGCCCACGCGGCCCACCGGCAGCCGTACGTACCGGATGCCGTCGCGGTACTCGGTTCCGGCGCGGCGGCCCGCCGTCACGACCGTCACGCGGAAGTCCTCCGCGAGCCTGCGGGCCACCTTGCCGACGACCACGGCACCGCCGCCCCGGTCGCCGGGGCCGTCGGCGTCGTCGTAGACCGACACGACCACGTGCTGGCGGGCATCGGCGCCGCTCTCGGCGCGCCCGCCGTCGTCCTCGCGCCCCGGAGGGGGCGTCCGCACCACGTCGAGGACCTGTTCCAGGGCGCCGGCGGCGACGAGCGACGGGGCCCGCTCTCCGTCGACGTGCACCACCCGCGGCAGCTGCGCGGACCGGGACCGGTAGCGGGCCCGCGAGGCGGCAGGAGAGCCGGCGAGGACCTGTCGGCCGCGCCCGAGCAGCGTGTCGGCCCCGGTCTCCACGAGGAGCGTCAGGGCGTACCGGTCGGCCAGCCGGCGGAAGGCGCCCGCCGCCGCCGAGGCGGGCGGGCCGAAGGTCACCAGACCGTCCAGGGGGCCCCGGTCGGTCAGGACCACTGCCTGCCTGCCGCGCGCCCGCAGGGCCGCCGTCAGCCTGGCCACCGTGATCCGGACCGCCAGCTCGGCGGCGTGGAGGAACGCGTGGGCGCGGCGCGGCAGGGATCCCCGGCGCTCGGGATCCGATGCCCGCCGTGCCCATCGCTCACCCGGTTCCCCCTCATCCCTCACCCGCGGTGGAACCGGGAACCTGCGGCACAGGAAGCAGCCGTGGCCTTGCGCGGTGACGACGTGGACCCCCCGCTCCCCGAGCAGCGTCGCGAGCCTGCGGACCAGCGAGGACAGGCCCGCTCCGTCGGGACCGGACACCGCCACCAGCAGAACGCCTCGTGAGGTCGTCATGGCAGGCGCCCCTTGGGCTTCTCGCCCACCACGTGCCCGCCGAACACCGCGTGTCCGGGCACGCCGCGGTACCCCAGGGCGCGCGAGCCGGGGTACCGCGACGAGTCGAGGGTGTGCTGGGAGGAGGCGCGGCGCGTGGCGCGCGCGGCAGAGCGGGGGGTCAGCGCGGGGGCGGGGCGTCGACCAGGGCGACGGCCGCTACGGGCCTGGGCACGTGGGCCGTCAGACCCGGAGGGGCCGTCGGATCGGGCGGGACCGTCGGAACCGGCTGGGCCGCCGGAACCGTCGCGGCTCCGGGCGTGTGTCCTGACCGTACGAGCGCGACGGCGGCGGGCGGCGCCCCGGGGCCTGCACGCCCTGCTGAGGGGCGGAGGAACGACGGCGCGGAGCCGGTCGGAGACCCGGCGGGCCGGGTGAACGCTCGGGCGGTGCGGGGCGCTGCGGACGGGACGGCGTCGGGCCTCGGCGAGGGGCCAGTCGGTCACCCGCCGCAAGGGATGCGGAGCGGGTGCCGCCGGCACGCGGTTGATCTGGCGTGAGGTCACGATGAGCCTCTTCCGGCAACCGACCCAACCGAGGGTCTGCTCTCTGGCCTGAAATCATGCTCTTTCCAGCCTTATCCCCCCGGGTGGGATTCGTCAACCGGGCCGGAGGGTCAGCCAGGGGGTCGGCCGGAGGCGTCCAGGGGCGGAGTGCCGGGGTTTGCCTGGGCGTGGCGGGAGCGGCCGTGGGCGAACCGCGAGAGGGCGTTGTGCGGCCGTTCGTCGAGGAGCGTGCCGAGGATGCGGGCGCCGTCGCGGACCGTGCGGGGGTGCGAAGGGCCGTGGCGGCGCGGCAGTTCGCGACTGGGCACTTCGGCGACGCGCAGCCCGTAGTGCAGGGCGTGCGTCACGAGCTCGGCGCCGAGCTCGACACCGTCCTCGCGCAGGTCGAGGAGGTCGACGAAGCCCCGCCGGAACGCACAGAATCCGTACCAGAGATCGGTGAGCTGCTGGCCGTACAGCCGCCGTGCGACCCGTAGCAGGGCGCGATGGCCGAGGCGCCGCGCGAGCGGATAGTCGGCGACGTCCCCGCCCGCGATGAAACGGGAACCCTTGACGAAATCGAACCCGCTTTCCAGGTAATACAGGTAGTGCGGGATCTCGTGGGGCGACATGCTGCCGTCGGCGTCCATCAGCACGATCAGATCCCCGGTGGCCGCGCGCAGTCCCGCGTGCGGAATGTCGCCCCGGGCGAAGTCCCAGGGCCCGAGCGTCCGGATGGTCATGCCCTTCCGCGCGGGTCTCGTGCCCGTCGGTCCGCCGATCAGGACCACGTCCCGCACGTCCTCCGGTACCTGGTCGAGCAGCAGGTCGAGCGCGTGTCCCGGGTCCCGTCCGTCGGGGCGGACCGTCAGGACGAGGCTCACGGTGCGCGTGCCGGAGCCGGGCACCCGGTCGGTCGACCGGCGGAGGGGATGCGCGTCACTACCCATGGGTACGGCCTTCCGCGAGGCGAACCCGCGTATTTCAGAATCCTGCGGGGAAGGTGATGCCGTCAAGAAAACCGGAAGAATATGCGGAGGGCCGCGAAGGAATACTCTTCCCTACCGCCGCTGTTTCTGCGCGAGATTTCTGAACGGCATACAATCCGGTCATGGCAGGGCGAATTGAAGACTACGCCCTCGTCGGCGACCTGGAGACGGCAGCGCTCATCGGGTCCGACGGGTCCGTCGACTGGTGGTGCGCGCCGCGCTTCGACTCGCCCGCCTGTTTCGCGGCCCTCCTCGGCGATCCAGGTCACGGTCGGTGGCTCCTCGCCCCGGTCGGGAAAACCCGCTGCACGCGCAGGAGTTACCGAGGCGACACACTCGTCCTCGACACGTTCTGGGAGTCCCTCACCGGCACCGTCCGGGTCACCGACTTCATGCCCCCGCGCTCCCCGGACTCCTCCCACGAGAGCGGGCCGAGGATCGTCCGCGTCGTCGAGGGGATCGCCGGCCGGGTCGCCATGCGCGGCGAGTCGAGCCTCCGATTCCACCACGGCAGCATCGTGCCCTGGACCCGTGCGCTGGACCGGCACACCGTCGCCTGCGTCGCGGGACCCGACGCCGCCTACCTCTCCTGCGGCCCCGGCGCCGACCCCGTCGTCACGTCGGACCGTACGACCGTCGAGTTCACCGTCACCGCCGGGAGCATCGTCCGGTTCGTCCTCGGCTGGCGCCCCTCGCACGCCTCCGTGCCCCCCACCGCCTCGCCCGCCGAGATCGACGCCACCCTCCTGCGTACCCTCGACTTCTGGAACGACTGGGCGAGCGCGCTCCGTTACGAAGGGCCGGCCAGGGACGCCGTGCTCCGGTCCCTCCTCACCCTCAAGGCCCTCACCTACGCCCCCACCGGCGGCGTCGTCGCCGCCGCCACCGCCTCCCTCCCCGAGAGCATCGGAGGGCAGCGCAACTGGGACTACCGCTTCTGCTGGCTGCGCGACTCCACCTTCACCCTGTCCTGTCTGCTGCGCGGCGGATTCCGCCGGGAGGCGATGGCCTGGACGGACTGGCTGCTCCGCGCCGTCGCGGGCGATCCCGCCGACCTCCAGCCGCTGTACGGGGTCGAGGGGCAGCGCCGGCTTCCCGAGACGTACGCCGACTGGCTGCCCGGCTACGAGGACTCACGCCCCGTCAGATTCGGTAACGCGGCCGTCGACCAGTTCCAGCTCGACATCTACGGCGAGGTGCTCAACACCGTCTACTCGGCCGTACGCGCCGGGGTCGCCGTCGACCCGCCGGCCTGGGCGCTGGTGGCCGAGCTCCTGGAATACCTCGGGACGCGCTGGCAGGAACCCGACGAGGGCATCTGGGAAGTCCGGGGCCCGCGCCGCCACTTCGTCCACTCCAAGGTCATGGCCTGGGTCGCCGCCGACCGCGCCGTCCGCCTCGCCCGCGTCGCCGGACTGCGCGGCACCGTGCGCCGCTGGCAGGCTCTGCGCCACGAGATCCACGCGGAGATCTGCGCCCAGGGCTGGAGCGAGGAGCAGCAGTCGTTCACGCAGTACTACGGCAGCCCTCAGGTCGACGCCACCGCCCTGCTGATCCCCCGGCTCGGTTTCCTCCCCGCCGACGACCCCCGGGTCCTCGGCACCGTCAAGGCGATGGGACGGCTCGACGAGCACGGATTCCTGCGCCGGTACGGCGACGTCCGGGACGGCGGGACTCACCGGCTCGACGACCTCGGCGGCACCGAAGGGTCCTTCGTCGCGTGCACGTTCTGGTACGCCGACGCCCTCGCCGCCACCGGCCGCGTCGCCGAGGCCCGCACCGTCTTCGAGCGGGTTCTCGCCATCCGCAACGACGTCGGGCTGCTCGCCGAGGAGTGGGACCCGGTGGCCGGCCGCCAGCTCGGCAACACGCCGCAGGCGCTCAGCCACGTGGCACTGGTGAACACCGCCTTCACGCTGTACGGCACACGCCGCCACGACCGAGCGGCCGCCCACCGTCTCGCCGTGGCATGAGCGCCCCGCCGCGCCCGGCCGAGCTGCCGGGAAGCGGCACACAGCCCCGCCAGGACCTTCGGCGTGTCGTTCGGGTGCATCCAGCGGGCGGGTGTGCCGCGCGTGGGTTCGAATCGGGGCATGGCTTCCTACGACAGGCTCCGCGCCGGCGGCACCCCGAGGCCGCTGGAGACCGGTGACACCTGGTGGTACGCCGCCGTGGCCGGCGAGGCCGCCGGCTCCTTCAGCACCAGGGTCCGCACCCGGACCCGGCGTGCCTGCCTCGGGACCGTCCTCCTCCTCACGGTCGTCTACGCGGGCCTCGTGCTCACCGCGACCGGCCGCCGCTGGGGCGACGCCGCCCTCACCGGACGGCGCGCCGACACCGCCGCCGCCACCGTCCTCCGCGAGCACCCCTCGCTCGCCGGGCTCACCACGCTCTCCCTCGTCCTCGGCTGCGTCCTGCTGCTCGCCACCGGCCTCCTCCGCAAGCGGTACGCGCTCACCGGAGCCGTCGCCGGCGCCCTCGTCACCTCCCTCGCGCTGACGGGGCTCCTCCAGCGGTACGCGCCACGCCCCCGCCTCCTCGACGCCGGCGGCGCCCTCCTCCAGAGCGGCTTCCCCAGCGCCCAGACCACCCTCGCCCTCGGCACCGCCTTCGGTCTCGCCCTCGTCGTCCCGTACCGGCTCCGCGGCCCCACCGTCCTCGCCGGCACCCTCTGGGCCGGAGCCGTCGGCGCGTACACCATCGCGGCGGGGGACCACCGTCCCGGCGACCTCATAGCCGCCGCCCTCGTCGTCCTCGCCGTCTTCTGCGGCCTGGTCGGCCTCCTCGCCCGCAAGGGCAAGATCCGCCCCGCGCCCCGCGGCCCCCTCCCGCACGTGCTCCTCGCGACCGTCCCGCTCGCCATCCTCGCCGCCGCGGGGCTCGGCGCCGGTGTCTGGCTCCTCGGCGACACCCTCGGCCTGCCCGCCACCGCCCCCTACGACCCGGCCGAGCTCCGGCTCGCCCACCGCTGCGGACAGGCCCTCGCCGCGGGCGTCACCGCCGCCGCCGGACTGCTCCTGCTCACCCTGCTCCGCCGCGTCGCCGTGGACGGGGCCCCCGCCCCGTACCGCCTCGGCGGCCCCTTCGTGGAGGCCGCGGGGGCACCGCACGACGGCGAGCTCGTGGGGCCCTTTACGGAGGACCGCGATCACGAGATATCTTGATGTCGAGCAATCTCGCATACGCAGACGTGGAGCGGAGCACCCGGTGACTGACTCGACCATCATCTACACCCACACTGACGAGGCGCCTGCCCTGGCGACGTACTCGTTCCTGCCCGTGATCCAGGCGTATGCCTCGCAGGCCGGCGTCACGGTCGAGACGCGGGACATCTCCCTCGCCGGCCGCATCATCGCCGTCTTCCCGGAGTACCTGGAGGAGGGCCAGCGCATCGCCGACGCCCTCGCGGAGCTCGGCGCGCTCGCCAAGACGCCCGGCGCCAACATCATCAAGCTGCCGAACGTCTCGGCGTCCATCCCGCAGCTGAAGGCCGCGGTCGCCGAGCTCCAGGCGCAGGGCTACGCCCTCCCGGACTACCCGGACGACCCGCAGACGGACCAGGACAAGGACGTCCGCGCCCGCTACGACAAGATCAAGGGCTCGGCCGTCAACCCGGTCCTGCGCGAGGGCAACTCCGACCGCCGCGCCCCCGCCTCGGTCAAGAACTACGCCAAGGCCCACCCGCACCGCATGGGCGCCTGGACCCCCGAGTCGAAGACGAACGTCGCCACCATGAGCGACAACGACTTCGCCTCCACGGAGAAGTCCGCCGTCATCGCGCAGGACGACACCCTCCGCTTCGAGTTCACCGCCGCCGACGGCACCGTCTCCGAGCTCCGCGAGCCGCTGAAGGTCATCGCCGGCGAGGTCGTCGACGCCGCCGTCATGCGCGCCGCCGCCCTGCGCACCTTCCTGAGCGAGCAGGTCGCCCGCGCCAAGGCCGAGGGCGTGCTCTTCTCCGTGCACCTCAAGGCCACGATGATGAAGGTCTCCGACCCGATCGTCTTCGGCCACGTCGTCCGCGCCTTCTTCCCGGAGACCTTCGCGAAGTACGGCGAGGTCCTCGCCGCCGCCGGTCTCACCCCGAACGACGGCCTCGGCGGCGTCCTCAAGGGCCTGGAGTCCCTCCCGCAGGGCGCGGAGATCAAGGCCTCCTTCGAGGCCGAGCTCGCCGCGGGCCCCGCCCTGGCGATGGTCGACTCCGACAAGGGCATCACCAACCTGCACGTGCCGTCCGACGTCATCGTCGACGCCTCGATGCCGGCCATGATCCGCACCTCCGGCCACATGTGGGGCCCGGACGGCCAGGAGGCCGACACCCTCGCCGTCCTCCCGGACCACAGCTACTCGGGCGTCTACCAGGTCGTCCTCGACGACTGCCGTGCCCACGGCGCCTTCGACCCGTCGACCATGGGCTCCGTCCCGAACGTCGGCCTCATGGCGCAGAAGGCCGAGGAGTACGGCTCCCACGACAAGACCTTCGAGATCGCCGAGGCCGGCACCGTCCGCCTCGTCGACTCCGCGGGCAACGTCGTCCTGGAGCAGGAGGTCGCCGAGGGCGACCTGTTCCGCGCCTGCCAGACCAAGGACCTGCCCATCCAGGACTGGGTCAAGCTCGCCGTCACCCGCGCCCGCGCCACCGGCTCCCCGGCCGTCTTCTGGCTGGACGCCGCGCGCGCCCACGACGCCCAGCTGATCGCCAAGGTCGAGCAGTACCTGCCGGAGCACGACACCGAGGGCCTGGACATCAAGATCCTGTCCCCGGTCGAGGCCACCAAGTTCTCCCTGGAGCGCATCCGCCGCGGCGAGGACACCATCTCGGTCACCGGCAACGTCCTCCGCGACTACCTGACCGACCTCTTCCCGATCCTGGAGCTGGGCACCAGCGCCAAGATGCTGTCGGTCGTCCCGCTGATGGCGGGCGGCGGCCTCTTCGAGACCGGCGCCGGCGGCTCCGCCCCGAAGCACGTCCAGCAGCTCGTCAAGGAGAACTACCTCCGCTGGGACAGCCTCGGCGAGTTCTTCGCCCTGGCCGCCAGCTTCGAGCACCTCGCGACGACCACGGGCAACGGCCGCGCCCAGGTCCTCGCCGACACGCTGGACCGCGCCACCGGCACCTTCCTCAACGAGGACAAGTCGCCGACCCGTCGCCTCGGCGGCATCGACAACCGCGGCAGCCACTTCTACCTCGGCCTCTACTGGGCCCAGGAGCTGGCCGCCCAGACCGAGGACGCGGAGCTGGCCAAGGCCTTCGCCCCGCTCGCCGAGACGCTGGCCGCCAACGAGCAGAAGATCGTCGACGAGCTCGTCGCCGTCCAGGGCTCCCCGGCCGAGATCGGCGGCTACTACCAGCCCGACCCGGCCAAGGCCGCGGCCGTGATGCGCCCGTCCGCCACGCTGAACGAGGCCCTCGCGTCCCTCGCCTGATCCGGCGCGCGACCCGGTCACCCGCTCCCGGCGGATGACACGTACCGCCCCGGCCGGAGGGATTCCGGTCGGGGCGGTCCCGTCGGTGGCGCATCCGCCGTCCGGGTGTGAACCTGGATGGATGAGCTGGGCATCTTGGACGACCGCCGGTGTCTACACCGGGCGTGGTGGGGTGCTGACCGACGAGGCCGGAGTCGTCACGGGCGATCTGACCGTGCACACGACCTGGGCCGAGCGCGAGGCACGCGTGGCCGTGCAGTACAGCGGCGCATCCGACTGGTTCACCATGTCGGGCAGTCCCGTTCCGTGCGCGACGGAGGAGGAGAGCCGAGATCTCCACGACGCGGTCGTGGAGGCCGTCCGGGAAGGCAAGGGGGCCACGGTCCCGTCGCTGCCCGGAGCAGTACCGTAGTCGCGAGGGCTCGCGCGGTCGCGACGCATACCGTCACACCGCAGGAAGTGTTATCCCTCCCGCTCCCACGGGTCTCCGAACGACGGGGGACTCGGATCACGGATGAGGGAGCAGACCCATGCACAGCGACGAGCGCCGCACCACCGCCCTGGTGGAGGCGGCCCGGGCCGGTGACGCGCACGCCAGGGACGAGCTGGTACGCGCGTACCTGCCCCTCGTCCACAACGTCGTCGGCCGCGCCCTCGACGGCCACGCCGACACCGACGACATCGTCCAGGAGACGATGGTCCGCGCCCTCGACGGCCTCGCCGGGCTCCGTGACCCGGCCCGCTTCCGCTCCTGGCTCGTCGCCATCGCCATGAACGGGATACGCCGTCGCTGGCGCGAGAACCGGCAGGCCCCCGTGCCCGGCCTCGACGGGGCGGCCGAGCTCGCCGACCCGGCCGGCGACTTCACCGAACTCACCATCCTCCGCCTCCGCCTCTCCGGAGAGCGCCGCGAGGTGGCCCGCGCCACCCGCTGGCTCGACGACGAGGACCGCGAACTCCTCTCCCTGTGGTGGCTGGAGGCCGCCGGAGAGCTCACCCGCACCGAACTCGCCGAGGGCCTCGGCGTCTCCCCGCAGCACGCCGCCGTCCGGGTCCAGCGGATGAAGGAACGCCTGGAGACCGGCCGGGCCGTGGTCCGCGCCCTCGACGCCGACCCGTCGTGCCCGCGCCTCGCCGAGTCCCTCACCGGCTGGGACGGCCGCCCCTCGCCCCTCTGGCGCAAGCGGATCGCCCGCCACCTGCGCGACTGCGCCGCCTGTACGGGGCAGGCGACCGGGAGCCGCGGCCTCGCCCCCGTCGAGGGCCTGCTCGTCGGCATCGGCCTCGTCCCCCCGCTGGCCGCGGCGGCCCTCGCCCGGCCCGGCGCGGAGACCCTCGCGGCCGCGCCCGTGGGCCGGTGGACGCCGATACGGCGCGCCTGCCTCGCCGGAGGCGTGACCGTCGCCGTCCTCGGCGCGCTCGCCGTGCTCGTACCGAGGCAGGAGGAGGTACGGGTGACACCCGACCGGCCCCGCGCCGCGACCCCGGCACCCGCGCCCCCGACCACCCCGGCGCCCCCCACCACCACGGCGGCCACCGTCGCGGCCCCGGCCCCCACGACCCGCACTCCGGCACCCCGCCGCACCACGCCCCCCGCACCCGCACCCACCGTCGAGGAGCGGGTGACGGAGAGGGTCAACAGGCTTCGGGCGGCGGCGGGTTGCGCCCCGCTGCGGACCGACCCGCGCCTGGTCGCGGCGGCCCGGGGGTACGCCCGCGACATGGTCGCGCGCGGCTACTACGCGCACAGCAGCCCGGAGGGCGACTTCGCGGACGTGCGGATCACCGCGTCCGGGTACGCCTGGAGCGCCTGGGCAGAGAACCTGGCCCAGGGGGCGGCGGACCCGGCGGCCGTCGTCGACGGCTGGACCGACGGGTCGATGCACGAGGAGAACATGCTGAACTGCCGGTACCGGGACACCGGAGTGGCGTCGGTGCCCGGTCCCGGCGGCACGATCTGGGTGCAGAAGCTGGCGGCCCCGGCCTCCTGAACCCCGGGCCGCCGGGGCCGGCGGGTCAGCCCTTGGCGCCGAAGTTCTGGACCCACCAAGGGCCGTTGGCGGTGAGGGTCACCCCGACACCGAGGTCCTCGAAGGAGCAGTTGAGGATGTTCTCGCGGTGTCCGGGACTGTCCATCCAGCTCTCCATCGCCTGCGCCGGGGTCTTCGGCCCGCGATGGATGTTCTCCCCCCACGTCGACCACGTGTACCCGGCGACGGTCATCCGGTCGCCCGCGTCACGGCCCTCCGGGCTGTCGTGCTCGTAGTAGTCGCGCGCGGCCATGTCGTCGGCGTGCCCCTGGGCGGCGGTCCGCAGATGGCTCTCCGCACGGAGCGGGCCGCAACCAGCCTTGTCCCGTTCGGTGTTGGCGAGGGCGACGAGCTCCTGGACGTACTCCGAGACGGTCCCGCCGACGGCGTCGGCTCCACCGGCTCCGACTCCGGCACTGGTATCAGCGGTGGCGGGTGCCGTGACGGCCGAGGTGCCGGCGGCCGGGGCGGGAGCGGCCACGTACACCCCGGCCGCCACCGTGAGGACGACGGTCGCGGACCCGGCGGCGGTGACGGCCGTACGGAAGCCCGGACGGCGGAGAGCGCGCCGCCGTGGTCCGTGGCCCTTCCGGTGGCGCCCGCCGTCCCGCACGACATGTTCTTCGTGGGCGATGCGTTCTTCGTGTTCGACGTGTTCGACGTGTTCAGGGTCGTCGGGGTGACAGGGATGGTCGTGGTGCCGCATGGAGATCCGCTCTCTCGCCGAGGTCGCCGGACGGTCCGGCGCTGGGGAGAGCCACCGGGGCGACGGCGTAACCCTTTCCGGCCCCGGCCGCCCCGACACTCCTCGTCAACCCGACGCGTCAACGCACGTCAGAGCCTTTCAGCCCTGCGGGATCACCGCCACCGGGCACGGCGCGAGATGGAGCGCCGCGTGGGCCACGGAGCCGATGCGCGGGCCGACGGCGCCGCGCTTGGCCCGCCTGCCGACCACCAGGAGCTGGGCCGCCCCCGAGGCGGAGAGCAGCACCTGCCCCGCGCTGCCCAGTTCGACGTGCTCCGTCACCGGCACCTCGGGGAACCGCTCCCGCCAGGGTGCCAAGGCCTCGCGCAGCGCTTTCTCCTCGTACGGGACGAGGCCGCCTGCCTCGTCGGCGATCCGCATCGAGGCCGGGCTGTAGGCGTAGAGGGGCGGCAGGCTCCAGGCGCGGACGGCCCGCACCGAAGCCCCGCGCGCGGCAGCGGTCTCGAAGGCGAAGCCGAGCGCCGCGGCACTGTCCTCGGGACTGCCGAGCTGGCCGACGAGGACGTCACCGACCGGCGGCTCGGCGGGCTCGCCGTCCCGGGACCTGACGGCCACCACGGGCCGGCCGGCGGCGGCGATGATCTGCTGCCCGTACGAGCCGAGCAGGAAGCCCGCGACGGCGCCGTGGCCGCGTGAGCCGATGACGAGCATCTCGGCCCGCGGCTCGGTGCCGAGCAGCGCCGCGACCGGTGTGTCGGGGAGCACCTCGGCCGTGAGAGTGACGTCCGGGTGGCGCCGCGCGACCGTCGCCTCGGCCTCGCGCAGGACCTCGTCGGCGATCCGCTCCTGGCTCGCCCGGTCCTGGACCAGCGGGATGTCGAGGGGTTCCCAGCGCCACGCGTGGGCGAGCCGCAGCGGGAGCCCCCGGTGGAGGGCCTCGCGGGCGGCCCAGTCGGCCGCGGCGAGACTCTCCGGGGAACCGTCCACTCCTGCGACGATCTCACGACTCATCGGACTGCCTCCGTCGGTAGCGCGACGGGCCCGCCGGGCGGCGGGGCCCTCCTGCCTCCAGCTTGGGCCCATCGGCGGCCCGAAGAGAGGGACGGACGTCCCGACATGCCGGACCGTCCGTCCCTTCTGCTGCGGTCGTGCGGTCGTGCGGTCGTGCGGTCGTGCGGTCGTGCGGTCGTGCGGTCGTGCGGTCGTGCCGTCGGCTGTCGTGGTGTCAGGCCGGCAGGGTGAGCCGCGTGTGGGTGCCGTTGAGGTAGTGGTCGCCGATGTCGCGGAGCCGATGGGCCGGCTGCGTGTGGGCGGTGAGCGCACGGGCGTTGCGCCAGAAGCGGTCGAATCCCGGCCCTCCCGACTGGGCGTCGGCACCCTCGGCCCCGTCGACGAGTTCGAGGACGCGCGTCGTGATGCGGACGGCGGCCCGGCCGGTGACCGTCTCGGCGGCGGAGACCAGGACGGCGATGTCGGCGCGCTCCTCGGGGGTCAGCGTCCGTCCGGCGAGGAGACCGCGGGCCAGGGCGTCCGTCGCCCGCTCCACCACCGCCGAGGCGGCGTGCGCGGCCGTGGCCAGCTCGCCGTACGCGAGGAGCAGATAGGGGTCGTCGTCAGTCCCCACGGGATCCGCGCCGGCGCTGGACGGCCTGCCGGCGGCCGAGGGTGCCGGGGCCGGTCCGGCCTGCCCGGCGCGGCTGATGTCCCGGGCCTCGGCGAGCGCCCCCTCGGCGATGCCGAGCCCGACCTGGACGAGGAGCAGCCGCAGGGCGAGCGGGGCGAGGGCGGCGAAGGGGGTGACGGCGTGTTCGTCGTGGGGGAGCAGTCCGAGGACCTGGTCGGCCTGGACCGGGACGTGGTCGAAGGTGACGGTGCCCGCGCCGGAGACCCGTTGTCCGACCCGGTCCGTGCCGGCATCGGTGAACACGCCGGGGTGCGCCGGGTCCACCAGGACGATCAGCCAGTCGCCGGTCCCGCCGGGACGCGCGCCGACGACGAGCCGGTCGGCGACGGCGACACCGGAGGCGAAGGCGCGGCGCCCGTCGAGGATCCAGCCGCCCGCTTCGGGCGTGAGTCTGAGGCCGGGGTCCTTCTCGGTACGCGGAGGCTCGACGCCCCCGCCGAGCAGCCAGTGCTCCTCGGCCGTCCGAACGTCGAGGTCGTGGGCGGGGGCGCCTGTCGCGTCCTTCGCGCCCTCCGTGTCGTGCGCCCGGCCGAAGAACCGGCTGCTCCAGGACAGGACGTAGTGGTGGGCGAGGAGTTCGCCGACCGAGCTGTCGGCGGCGGAGATCTCCCGTACGACGGCGGACGCGGCCCGCCAGTCCGCGCCCCGACGGTTCGCCCCGGGCGCGGTGAGGAGGGCGGGCAGGCCGGCCTCCTGGAGCCGGGCGACCTCGTCGAAGGGGGCTTTGCCCGCCCGGTCACGGGCGGGCGCGTCGACGGCGAGGTCGTCGGCGAGCTCGCGGGTGACGCGGGGCCAGATCTCGTCGTCCGCGGGCCGGTCGGCCGGTGCCGGGACGATGCGTATCGCGGTTCTCCTGACCGATTTCCTCGGCGTAGTCACGTCACCTCACCCGATCCCTTGTATCCCCACTGGAACACTAGGGATAGTGACAGAGGCGGTCGCCTGCCCCCAAGAGGCGTCCGAGGGCTGGACGCGTGCGTCTTGTTGAGTGAGATGCCGTCACGTCGGCGCAGGTCGTGCGGAGTTGGCTTCGTCGGGAACCGGCCGGGTGGGCGCTTTTCGGACCACCCTGGGTCAGGGGTTGGTCCAGGCCTCCGGGTCGTCCGCGAGCGCGGTGATGTCCGCCGGCAGCTCGGCCGCCGCCACCTCCGCGAGGGAGACCCCGAGCACCTCCCGCACGCTCGCGCGGAGCGCGATCCACAGCGGGAGCAGCGACTCGGCGGGCCCCGTGTACGCCAGATCCGGGGGCCGCTCGCCGCGCACGGAGACCAAGGGGCCCTCCACGCAGCGGATGACGTCCGCGACCGAGATCGACTCGGCCGGCCTGGCCAGCCAGTACCCGCCGTTGCCGCCGCGCTGGCTCTGGACGAGCCCGCCCTTGCGCATGTCGCCGAGGATGCCCTCCAGGAACTTGTGGGAGATCCCCTGGACCTCGGCGATCGCCTCGGCCTTCAGTGGCCCCGTGTCCTGGGCGGCGGCGAGCTGGAGGGCGGCCCGTACCGCGTAGTCGGCCCTGGCTGAAATGCGCATGCGCGCATTATCCCGTACGCCCCCGGCCGGATCCGTGCGCCCCGGAGGCGGCGCGTCCCGCACCCTTGACGTCACGGGTGACCGGTCCGAGACTCGTGAAAGGGAAAAACCGAGTGAACGGGTAGGGAATCATGGGACGCAACGGCCGGCGGGACACCGCGCACGCCGTGCTCCTCCCGCGCTCCGTGCCCCTCACGTCCCGCCGTCACATCGATCTGCTGCGGGTCTGCAGCGCCGCGAGTCGCCTGCCCCGCCGGGGCGTCCCCCGCGTCCGCTGAGCCCGTCCGCCCCGCGCCGCCCCGGCGCGACGGCCCGCTTCGGCCGCTCCGGGCCGGGCCGGGATCCGGGACCGGACGTGCACCTCGCCGCGGTCCGCCCGTCTCCTCCTTCCCGTTCCTCTGCTGCCTCCGGGCCCTGCACGGCGGCCGACGACGTCGCACGACCGCGACCGTCGCCGCCGTGCACCGCCCCGACCCAGCACCGAGCACCCACCAGGGAGAAGCATGTCCGTCGTCCCGTCCTCGCTGCTGCCCGCCTCCGCCGTGCCCGCCTTCCGCGGCCGGATCGGCCGCGACGTGCGCAGCGGCCACTACGCCGTACCGCACCGCTACCGCCTCCATCTGGCACCGTCGGGCCCCGGCTGTCTGAGCATCGCCCTCACCCACGGCCTGCTCGGCCTCGACGACACCCTTCCGCTGACCGTGCTCCCCGGGACCCCCGACATGCCCGACGGCGGGTACACCGCGCTCCGCCCGCTGTACGAGGCGAGCGCCCACCTGTACGCGGGGCCGGCCGCCGCGCCCGTCCTGAGCGACGGGTGGACCGGGCGGATCGTCAGCACGCACGTGCCCGACATCCTGCGGGACCTCGCCCTGCGCTTCCGCGGCGACGGCCCCGACCTGCTGCCCGAGGAGCACCGGGGCGAGATCGAGGCCATCGCCGACCTGTGCGAGCGGAGCGTCAACCGGGCAGCGCAGCGCGCCGGCGAACTCGGCCTCGACGGCGACGCCGCCCACCGCGACCCGCTCGGCGTCCTCTTCGCGGCACTCGGCTCCCTGGAGCGGCGCCTCACCGGCCGCCCCTACGTCCTCGGCGACCGCCCGACCGCCGCCGACGTGCAGGTCTGGGTCACCCTCGTCCGCCTCGACACCGTCCACCGCTGGCACCTGGACGCCGCGGCGATGGACCGGGTGGCCGGACATCCCGCGCTCTGGGCGTACGCCCAACGCCTCGCCGCCCGCCCGGAGTTCGCCCGCCATCTCGACATCGACGCCGTGCTGCGCCGGCACCAGGCCCACTGTCGCGGCCATGAGGCCGCGGGCGCCGGGATCCGGCTCGTCGACTGGTCCGGCACCACCGGCTGACGGCGAAGACAGCGACCGGCCGCGCGCCGCCGACACCGGCCGCCGCCGGAACGTCCGTCGTGGCCCCGCGCCCTCAGCCGATGCGGTGGCCCGCCAGCGGAGCCGTGTCGTCGCCGGTTCCCGCGCGGGCCCCGCGCAGGAACGCCTCCACGGCCTCCAGGGAGCTCGCCGACGGCTCCCACCCCAGCTCCCGCCGGGCCCGCTCGGTGGCGAGCAGCGGCATCTGCAGCAGCGCGTCGAAGAGCCCGGGGGAGGCCGGGGCGAGCCGCAGCCGCCAGGCCGCCGACAGCGCGCCGCGTACCGCTCCGGCCGGGACCCTCACCGGCCGGGCATGCAGGAGCCGGCCGAGCGTCTCGGCGTCGAGCACCGGCTCGGCGGCGAGGTTGAACGCGCCGCGGACGTCCCGGAGGAGCGCCCTCCGGTAGGCGTCCGCGGCGTCCTCGGTGTGCAGGACCTGGAAGCGGAGCCCCTCGAACTCCGGCAGCAGCGGCAGTAGTTCCGGGCGCATCAGCTGACCGGGGAAGAACCGTCCCGCGAAGATCCGCCGCTGCCCGCTCGCCGACTCCTCCTTGAAGAGGAAGGCCGGGCGCATCCGGACCACCCGGGTCAGCGGATGGTCGCGCTCGAAGGTGTCGAGGACCCGTTCCAGATACGCCTTCTCCCGGGTGTAAGCGGCACCGGGCCAGCCGTGCGTCGGCCAGGCCTCGGACACGGGGGCGCCGCCCTTCGGGCCGGGGGAGTACGCCCCCACCGAGGAGGCGTGCACGAGGACCGGCACCCGCGCCGCCGCGACCGCGTCGAAGACGCGCACCGCGCCCAGGACGTTGGTCCGCCAGGTCTCCACCGGGTCGTGCGTCGGCCCGAACCGCCAGGCCAGGTGCACGACCGCGTCCGCGTCCGCCACGTACTGCGCGAGCCGGGGCTCGTCCCCCTCCCGGGAGAGGTCGACCTCGGCCCACTCCACGCCGGGCAGCTCCAGGCCGGGCCTGCGCCGGGCCAGCCCGAGGACGGAACCGACCCGCGGTTCGCGGGACAGCGCCCGCACCAGGCTCGTACCGACGTTGCCGGTGGCGCCGGTGACGACCACCCGCTGTTGCGTGCTCGGGTTCATGTCTCCGACCCTCCGCCATGGGCGGCGGATCCGCACTCCGGAACCCGCCCCGTCACGCAGCGTGTCCGCGCGGGTCGCGGGCGTGGTCGACGACCGTCAGGATGGAGCGACTCGAGCCAGAAGACAGGAGGACGCGATGCTGCTGCCCGACGCGAACACGGTCGACCGGCTGCTCCGGCTTTACCGCACCCAGGAGCGGTCCGTGCTCGCCAGGCCGTGCGACCTGTCGGTCCGCCGGCGCTTCGAGGACACGGCGTACACCCTCTGCGTCCTGATGGGAGAGCGGACCGCGCACGAGGCGGTCCGCGCGGCCGAGCGGTACGTCTCCGAGGGGCGGCCCGCACCCCGGCAGACCCTGGAAGGGCTGCCGGGGAGCTGAGCGGGGACCGGTCGGGTCCCGTCAGGAATCGAGAAGCGTCGACATGGGGCCCCGGCTAGCGTGGCGTCGTGGACATCGCGATTTCCCCGGCGCCGGAGCCGGCACGGTGCGATGATCACGACGTTCGCGATGATCATGACTCGGCCCGTCCGACGGAGGAGAAACGATGAGCCAGACCCCGAGGACGGGTAAGAAGGCGGCCGCGCCGCACGCCGCCGACCAGCACGACACGATCCGCGTGCTCGGCGCGCGCGAGAACAACCTCAAGGACATCAGCATCGAGATCCCGAAGCGCCGGCTCACGGTCTTCACGGGCGTCTCCGGCTCGGGCAAGAGCTCCCTCGTCTTCGACACGATCGCCGCGGAGTCCCAGCGGCTGATCAACGAGACGTACAGCGCCTTCGTCCAGGGCTTCATGCCGACCCTCGCACGGCCGGAGGTCGACGTCCTCGAAGGGCTGACGACCGCGATCATCGTCGACCAGCAGCGGATGGGAGCCGACCCCCGCTCCACCGTCGGCACCGCCACCGACGCCAACGCGATGCTCCGCATCCTCTTCAGCCGCCTCGGGAAGCCCCACATCGGCCCGCCCAGCGCCTACGCCTTCAACGTCCCCTCGGTCCGGGCGAGCGGCGCGATCACCGTCGAGCGAGGGAACAAGAAGGCCGTGCGGGCGACCTTCGAACGCACCGGCGGGATGTGTCCGCACTGCGAGGGCCGCGGCTCCGTCTCCGACATCGACCTCACCCAGCTCTACGACGACGCCAAGTCGCTCGACGAGGGCGCGCTCACCATCCCCGGCTACACCCCGGGCGGCTGGAACTACCGCCTCTACAGCGAGTCGGGCCTCGTCGACCCGGCCAAGCCGATCCGCAAGTACACGAAGAAGGAACTGCACGCCTTCCTCCACCACGAGCCGACCCGCATGAAGATCGCGGGCATCAACATGACGTACGAAGGGTTGATCCCGCGGATCCAGAAGTCCTTCCTGGCCAAGGACAAGGAGGGTATGCAGCCGCACATCCGGGCGTTCGTCGACCGGGCGGTCACCTTCACCACGTGCCCCGAGTGCGACGGCACCCGGCTCAGCGAGGGGGCCCGGGCATCGAAGATCAAGAAGGTCAGCATCGCCGACGCCTGCGCCATGCAGATCAGCGACCTGGCCGAGTGGGTCCGCGGGCTCGACGAGCCCTCGGTGGCGCCGCTGCTCACCGCCCTGCGGGACACCCTCGACTCGTTCGTGGAGATCGGCCTCGGCTACCTCTCGCTCGACCGGCCCGCGGGCACGCTCTCGGGCGGCGAGGCACAGCGCGTCAAGATGATCCGGCACCTCGGCTCCTCGCTCACCGACGTCACGTACGTCTTCGACGAGCCGACCATCGGCCTGCACCCCCATGACATCCAGCGGATGAACGACCTGCTGCTGCGCCTGCGCGACAAGGGCAACACGGTGCTCGTCGTGGAACACAAGCCGGAGACGATCGCGATCGCCGACCACGTCGTCGACCTCGGCCCCGGCGCCGGTACGGGCGGCGGCACGGTCTGCTTCGAGGGCACCGTCGAGGGCCTGCGGGCGGGCGACACCATCACCGGCCGGCACTTCGACGACCGGTCCTCCGTCAAGGACGCGGTCCGGACGCCCACCGGCACGCTGGAGATCCGCGGCGCGTCCACGCACAACCTCCGCGACGTCGACGTCGACATCCCGCTCGGCGTGCTCGCCGTCGTCACCGGGGTCGCCGGCTCCGGCAAGAGCTCGCTCGTGCACGGCTCGATCCCGCCCGGCGAGGACGTCGTCTCCGTCGACCAGAGCCCCATCCGCGGCTCGCGCCGGAGCAACCCGGCGACGTACACCGGGCTGCTCGAACCGATCCGCAAGGCCTTCGCCAAGGCCAACGGCGTCAAGCCGGCGCTGTTCAGCGCCAACTCCGAGGGCGCCTGCCCGACCTGCAACGGCGCGGGCGTCATCTACACCGACCTGGGGATGATGGCCGGGGTCGCGAGCACCTGCGAGGAGTGCGAGGGCAAGCGGTTCCAGGCCTCCGTCCTGGAGTACCACCTCGGCGGCAAGGACATCAGCGAGGTGCTCGCGATGTCGGTGACCGAGGCCGAGGACTTCTTCGGCGACGGGGACAGCGAGGCACGCACGCCGGCCGCGCACAAGATCCTCGAACGGCTCGCCGACGTCGGCCTCGGCTACCTCAGCCTCGGGCAGCCGCTCACGACGCTCTCCGGCGGCGAGCGGCAACGGCTCAAGCTGGCCACGCACATGGGCGACAAGGGCGGGATCTACGTCCTCGACGAGCCGACCACGGGTCTGCACCTCGCTGACGTCGAACAGCTCCTCGGCCTGCTCGACCGGCTCGTCGACTCCGGCAAGTCCGTCATCGTCGTCGAGCACCACCAGGCGGTCATGGCCCACGCCGACTGGATCATCGACCTCGGTCCGGGCGCCGGCCACGACGGCGGTTCGATCGTCTTCGAGGGCACGCCCGCGAAGCTCGTCGCCGACCGCTCCACCCTCACCGGCGAACACCTCGCGGCGTACGTGGGCGCCTGACCGTACGTCCCAGGGGGTGCCCGGCATCAACGGGCACCCCCTGGCAGCCGGACCGTGCGGCGCCCACCGGACCGTCGCCCACACGACCGTCCGATGTCTCCAGCGGCGCCGCACGACCGGCGGTCCCGACCTCCGTCCCCCGTACGCGTCCCCCAGGCGTGCCGCCGTCAGGCACGGTGAGCCGCGCGGCGCCGCCAGGCCCAGAGCGCGAGGGCCGCCGCGCAGGCCGAGCCCACCAGTGCCAGCGGAAGCCCGGCAGACCGGCCCGACGGCGCGTCCTCGCCCACGAAGCCCTTGTCGGGCGCCGCCACCGCCTCCGCCCCGGCGCGCGGAGCGCCACCGGCGGCGACGGAGACGGTCTCGTCCGCGCGGTCGGCGGCCCGCACCGCCGCCATGGCCCGACCGCCCGCCTCCGCCTCGGCCTCGGCCTCGGCCTCGGCCTTCGGCCGGCCCGGCAGCAGCGAGCCCACCGGCTGCACACGCCCCGCGGCCTCGAAGCCCCAGTCGAGCAGCGCGCGCGCCTCCTCGTAGACGGCGAGCCCGCCGCCGCCCTGCGGGTTCATCACCGAGACGACCAGCGTCCGGCCGTCGCGGCGCGCCGCGGAGATCAGCGTGTTGCCCGCGTTCGTCGTGTAGCCGTTCTTGATGCCGAGGAGCCCCGGGTAGCGGGCCACGCCGTCCGCGCCCGTGAGGAGCCGGTTGGTGTTGGCGATGCCGTACGACCAGGAACCCGCGGGGAAGTCCGCGTACGGCGTGGAGCAGTACCGGGTGAAGGCGGGATCCTGGAGCCCGGCCCGTCCGAAGACCGCGAGGTCGTACGCGGAGGACACCTGCCCGGGCGCGTCGTACCCGTCGGGGGAGACCACGTGGGTGTCCCGCGCCCCGAGGGAGCGGGCCTTCTCCTGCATCTTCCGGGACATCGACTCCCAGCCGCCGTTCATCGCGGCCAGGACGTGCACGGCGTCGTTCCCCGAGCTGAGGAAGACCCCGTTCCACAGGTCCGACACCTTGTAGGTGTACCCCTCCTTGATCCCGACGAGACTGCTGCCCGCCCCGATCCCGGTCAGCTCGGAATCGGCCACGGTGTGCTGGTCCGAGGGTTCGTTGTGGGGGAGCGCGGTGAGCGCGAAGAGCGCCTTGAGGGTGCTGGCCGGCGGCAGCTTCCGGTGGGCGTTCCGCGCGGCGAGCACCTCGCCCGAGGACGCGTCCGCCACCACCCACGACAGCGCGGAGAGCTCCGGTACGGAGGGTGCGCCCGGCAGCCGCTGCACCTGCGTGCCCTTCCGGTCGAGCCGAGCCGGATCGACGAACCGCGGTGCCGGCGGAGTCGGCTCGTCCACGGAGGAGCCGGAGGCGGGGGAGAAGGGGGGAGCGGGGGAGGCCGTGGCCGCCGGAGCGGACAGCACGAACAGCAGCGCCGCGGTACCGGCGGCAGCATGACGGACAGCTGACGTGACGATCATTCAGCCACCGTAGGAAGGAGGCGCGGACCGCGCAGGACGGAGTGCGCCGACCGGCGTAGAGGTTCCGGCGTACGGCGGCACGGCGTGCGCCCGCCCGGGGGAGGACGGAGCCGCACGGGCTCCCGCAGCTGTTGTCTGTCCGACAGGGCATGCTGGTGACGTGCCCTCACACCCGAACCAGAACAACGCCGTTCCGGACGCCGGCGCCGGCGCCGCGCCCGCGGGAACGTCTCCCGGTGCCCCACCGGCCGGAACGTCTCCCGTCGTCCCGGCCGGCCGGTCGGTGCCCGCGCCCGCGCGGGCGCAGGGAAGCCAGACCGGCGGTCCCTTCGGCGTGCCCGCGTTCCGGACCGAGCGGCAGCCCCGTACCGCCCCCGCCGGGCACATGATCGTCTGCGGGGACGACGCCCTCGCCCACCGCCTCGCGGACGAGCTGCACGGGGTGTACGGAGAGCGGGTCACCCTCCTCGTGCCGGTACGGCCCGACGCTCCGCGCACCCCCACCGCCCGCACCGGCCGGGCCCTCGCCCTGTTCGGGCGCGTCACCGCCGCCGTCACCCGCACCACCGGGGCGTCCGGGGCGTCCGGGGCGTCCGGGACTACGGCGACCGGCGGGGCCACAGGGGCGACCGGAGGCGACCCGGACGGCGGCGAGCCGACCGGCACCCTGCGGGTCGTAGAAGCCGCGGAGGCCGACGACCGGGCCCTGACGGACGCCGGGGTCGAGCGCGCCGCCGCGCTCGCCCTCGTCCACGAGGACGACGAGACCAACATCCGGGCCGCGCTCACGGCCCGCCGCCTCAACCCCCGGCTGCGCCTGGTCATCCGGCTCTACAACCGCAAGCTCGGACAGCACCTCGAAACCCTCCTCGACCAGGCCGCGGCCGTCGCCGAACCAGGCCTCGACCCCGAGAAGCTCGACGCCGCCACCACCGTCCTCTCCGACGTCGACACCGCGGCCCCGGGGCTCGCCGCGGCGGCCGTCGCGGGCACCAGCAAGGTCGTCCAGGCCGGTGGACTCCTGCTGCACGCCGTCGAGCGGACCCCACCCGAGGGCGAGGCTCCCGACCCCGGCCGGTGCACGCTCGCGCTGCTCTCCGCCACGGCCGGCGACCCGGCGGGCTGCGAGGGCTCCGAGCGGAGCGGCGACGACGGCCCGCGCCTCCTCCCGGACGACCGTACGGTGGCCGCCGCCACCGGCCGGGCCGCCGTCACGCTCGAAGCGGTCACCCCGGCCGCCCCGACGCTCCCGTCCGGCCGCTTCGGCGGCACCGGACTGCCCGTCGCCTCGCTCTTCTCCCGCCGTCTGCGCTGGTCCCTCGGCGGCGCGGTCTCCGCCGTCCTCGCCCTGGCCCTCGCCTCCACCTTCACCACCGGCGACCACCCCCTGCACGCCGCCTATCTGACGCTCCTCGACGTCTTCGCCATCGGCGACCCGGCCGTCGGAGAGCCGACCAGCCGTCAGGTCCTCCAGATCCTGGCCGGGTTCGTCGGACTGCTCCTGCTGCCCGTGATCGTCGCCGCCCTCCTCGAAGGCCTCGGGACCTTCCGCACGGCGACCACCCTGCGACGGCCGCCGCGCGGGCTCCACGGCCACGTCGTCCTCCTCGGCCTGGGCAAGGTCGGCACCCGGGTCCTCGCCAGACTCCGCCGGATGGACATCCCCGTCGTGTGCGTCGAGTCCGACCCGGAGGCGCGCGGCATCGCCGTGGCACGGCGGCTGCGCGTCCCCACCGTCATCGGCGACGTCACGGAGGAAGGCGTCCTGGAGGCCGCCCGCATCCACCGCGCCCACGCCCTCCTCGCCCTGACCAGCGTCGACATCACCAATCTGGAGGCCGCGCTCTCCGCCCGCTCCGTCACCCCCGACCTGCGGGTCGTGCTCCGCCTGTACGACGACGACTTCGCCACCGCCGTCTACCGCACCCTGCGCACCGCCCACCCCGAGGCACTCACCCGGAGCCGCAGCGTCTCCCACCTCGCCGCGCCCGCCTTCGCCGGGGCCATGATGGGACGCCAGGTCCTCGGCGCCGTCCCCGTCGAGCGCCGGGTCCTGCTCTTCGCCGCCGTCGACGTCGCGGACCACCCGCTCCTGGAGGACCGTACGGTCGCCGAGGCCTTCACACCCGGAGCCTGGCGGGTGATCGCCCTCGACCTGAGCCGCTCCTCGTACGGCGCCTACGGCGTCCCGTCCGGTGCCGGGACAGCGGCCCGGGGCCAGGACTGGCGCCTCGCCCCGGAGCGGGTCCTCGGCCCGGGCGACCGGGTGATCGTGGCCGCGACCCGCCGGGGCCTGGCGGAACTCCTCGGCCGCGGGGGCGCGACGGCCCACGGCACCGCCGAAGCCCACCCATCGGACAACTCGGCATAACCCGAGGCACGTTGCCGTTCACGGCGGACGAGGCGAACGGGCAACGGGCCGGGTGCTTCAGCGGAACGCGGCGGCGTTCTCCGCAGCCCACTCCCGGAACGGCCGGGCCGGCACTCCGGTGACCTGCGACACCGTGTCACGCACCATCAGAAGCTCGTCGTTGACGTCTCCACCCGTGACGTCGAGCACCGCGTCGGCGGCCTCCGCCCCGAAGACCGCGGCCATGTGCGCGTGGGCCTCGTCGCGGCTGATCTCGGCGAAGGGAACCTCGCGCCCGAGAGCGGCCGCGATGGCCTCGGCCTGCTGCCGGGCGGACACCGGCTCGGGACCGGTCAGGGCGTACGTGCGCCCCTGGTGGCCCGGCTCGGTCAGCGCGACCCGTGCCACCGACGCGATGTCCGCGGGGTGGATCGTGGGCAGCGCGGTGTCCGCGTAGGGCGCGCGGACCGTCTCGTGGCCACGGATGGAAGCCGCCCACATCCGGGCGTTCGACGCGAACTGCGTCGGCCGCAGGATCGTCCAGGACATGCCGCTCTCCTGGAGCAGGCGCTCGACCGCCGCGTTCTCGGCGGCGGGGCCGAGGTGCGGATGGGTCTGGACGGTGATCGACGACACCAGCACCACGTGCTCCACCCCCGCCTGCCGGGCGGCTTCGAGGATGTCGGCGTCCGAACCCACCCGCGACACGAGGAACAGCGAACGCACCCCCTCCAGCGCGCGCTTCAACGACGCGGGATCCGCGAAATCACCCTCCACGGCCTCGACCCCCTCGGGGAAGGCGGCCTGCGCGGCATTCCGGCTGAGCGCCCTCAGCGGCCCGGCGTCGCACGCTCGCAGCTCCTTCACCAGCGCACTGCCTATGTTTCCGGTGGCTCCGGTCACGAGGATCATGAGCGTGTTCTCCCGTCGTCAAATGATCAACTGGAGACGACGATAGATGCTCAATCACGCTTGAGGTCAAGAGGCCCCGTAGACCCTCCTGTCACCGGGCAGGTTCAACTGCGCGCCATTCCCTAGGATCTGACCGCCCGCGCGCCCGCCCGCCCGCCCACGCGCGCCGAACCGGCCCCGTACTTGTCCTCGTCCTCGTCCTCGTCGTCAGGAGTGCCCTCCATGAACACCCCGCACAGCGCCGCCCCCGGCCGGCCGCCGCACCGCATGGACCCGGCCGGCGGCTGCCCGCACGCGGCCAACGCCCGGCTCCTCGCCGAGGGAGCCGTGACCCCCGTGGTCCTGCCCGGCGAGATCGAGGGCATGGCGGTCCTCGGCCACGACGCCCTCCGCGACTTCCTCTCCCACCCCGACGTCGCCAAGGGCGCCCGGCACTTCACCGCGCTTTCCGAGGGCCGGATACCCGACGGCTGGCCGCTGCGCACCTTCGCCACCGTGCCCGGCATGACCACGGCGGACGGCGCCGACCACCGCCGGCTGCGCGCCCTGGTCAGCAGCGCCTTCACCGCGCGCCGGGTCGAAGCGCTCCGCCCGCGCGTCGAAGCCGTCACGGCGGGGCTCCTCGACGGACTCGCCGAGGCGGCCCGGACCGGCGGAGGCGTCGCCGACCTGCGACGCCACTACGCGCTGCCCCTGCCCCTCGGGGTCATCTGCGAACTCCTCGGCGTCGACCCCGCCCACCAGGACCGGCTGCACCACCTGTCCAGCCTCGTCGTCGCCACCGACACCGAGCCCGCGCGGGCCGTCGCCGCCAACCGCGAACTCGTCGAGCTCCTCGCCTCGATCGTCGCCGACAAGGCCGGCACCCCCGGCGACGACCTCACCAGCGCGCTCATCGCCGCCAGGGACGAGGGCGGCGACCGACTGAGCCAGCCCGAGCTGATCGGCACCCTGCTTCTGATGATCATCGCGGGCCACGAGACCACGCTGAACCTCGTCACCAACGCCGTCCGCGCGCTCTGCGGCCACCGTGAGCAGCTCGCCCTTGTCCTCGATGGCCGGGCCGCGTGGGCGGACGTGGTGGAGGAGACCCTGCGATGGGACAGCCCGGTCAGTTACTTCCCGTTCCGCTACCCCACCCGCGACCTCACGATCGACGGCACCCTCATCCCCAAGGGCACCCCCGTCCTCGCCGGCTACTCGGCGGCGGGCCGAGACGCGAAGGCGCACGGTCCGGACGCCGACCGTTTCGACATCACCCGCACCACGGCGGCGAAACACCTCTCCCTCGGCCACGGCCCCCACTACTGCCTGGGCGCCCCGCTCGCCCGCATGGAGGCCGCGATCGCCCTGGAGGCGCTCTTCACCCGCTTCCCCGACCTGGACCTGGCCGTTCCGGAGGCTTCGCTGACCCGCCACTCCGGCTTCGTCGGCAACAGCGTCCGGACGCTCCCGGTCCACCCGACCCCCTGACGGACCGCCGCCGACACCGCTACCCGGTCCTCCCCCACACGCTCGCGGGGGAGGCCCGCAGCGAGGAGACGAGGCGCAACAGCCGGTCCTCGTTCCCCGAGAGGCCCGCCGCGCGGAGCGCCTCGTCGGCCTCGGCCATCGGATGGGTGAGCATCACCCCGGCGTACGGGGCGAGCTGCGGGTCGGTCAGCACGGCCTGCGTGGATTCGAGCAGCCGCAGGTACGCCTGGGCCGCCGCGCGCTCGGTGGCGGTCATCGTGGTCATGTCGGGCTCCCTCTCGACAGTTCTGCAGGACCACCCTCTCGCACGGGTCTGACATCGACGCTCGTAGCGGGTTCCGATGGCCGTGGCGCAGGGTCTGTCCGGACGCCTTTTGACCGCGGGCGCGGAGCGTCAGGGGAGTCAGGCCGATTGCCCGAGGTGTTCCGTCAGCCGGGCCAGGAAGACCTGCTGGCCGGCGACCAGCAGGGGAGCTGCTGCCTCCGGGGTGAACCAGCCGACTCGGTCGATCTCCGGAAATTCCTGGCGGACACCCGATCGGGGCGGCCACTCCATCGTGAAGGTGCCGGGGACCGCCGCCGTCGGGTCCAGTTCTCCCTCGACCGCCCAGACGGTGACGGTCTTCCCGCTGCGCTGGCGGGACTCGCCGAGGTCGATCCACGCGCCCTCGGGGGCCGGCAGCCCCAGCTCCTCCAGGAACTCCCGCCGCGCCGCCGCTGCGGGAGCCTCGTCCGGCTCGTACTCCCCCTTGGGGATCGACCAGGCCTCCTGCTCCCGGGAGGCCCAGAGAGGCCCGCCCATGTGGCCGATGAGGACCTCGACGCCCTTGCCCGCCGTGTGACGGAAGACCAGAAGACCCGCGCTGCGTTTTGCCGACATACGGCCCAGTCTGACCGACCGTTCCCCAGTCGGGCACTCCTTTGCGCCGATCACCACCGGACCGCCCGCGGGATCCATGCCGCTCGTCCACTCCGGCCCCAGCCGCACCGAACGCCACGGCACGAGCGACCCCCGCAGCCGTTCCCGCCGGAGCGGTACACCCCCCTGGGTGATGGTCAGGAGGGGGTGTACGAGCGGGCGGTCCGGCCGTACGAGCAGGGGGACGGCCGCCGGGCCGAGGAGACCGGGTGTCACCCACCGCAAGGGTCCCTCCGTCACCACCGGTACCCCCTCGGCGGGGCGGTGTCGCCCGGCGAGCAGGTCGAGGACGGCGTCGGCGACCGCGTGGCCCTCGGCGGCGGCCACCTGTGCCGGTTCCACCCCGCGCAGCAGGTTGCCGACGGCGAAGACCCCCGGCTCGACCGTGCGGTACGAGCCGTCCGTGACGGGCCCGCGGGTGCCCGGCGCCATCGCGAGACCCCGCGCGCGGGCCAGCTCGTGGTCGGGGATCCAGTCCCCGGTGAACACCACGGTGTCGCAGCGCAGTACGGACGTCCGTCCTCCCCGTCCCCGGACCGCGACCCCGGTCAGCCTCCCCCGTCCCAGCAGCTCGGTCACCGCTGTCCCGGTGAGGACGGGCACGGGCCCGAAGCCCTGGGCCGCACGGGGGAGTTCGGTGACGACCGCGGCCACCTCCACGCCCGCCCCGCGCAGCGTCCGCACGGCGTGCCGGGCCACCGGCTCACCGCCGACGACCACCGCACGACGCCCGACGCGTTCGCGGACGGAATCCCGTTCGGGTCCGAACATCCGCACCGTCTGCTGGAGTTCGCCCGTCGTCAGTACCCCGGACGGCCGGGTGCCCGGCACGAGCCTCGCGCTGCGCGGTCGTTCGCGTGCCCCCGTCGCGAGGACCACGGCGCCCGCCCGGATCCGTTCGGGCCCCGTCGGCGCCGTGACGTCGAGGGTGAGCGGCCCGGCCCAGCCCGTGGCGGAGACCCCGGTGCGGACGACGGCCCCGGCGCGGAGCGCCGCCCGGAGTGCGCGGTGCGCGTACGCGGGGCCGTCGAGCGGCCGCCCCCGGTGGTCCGCGCCGAACCCGACGTGCCCGCAGTGCCGCGGTACGCCCCCGGCCACGCGTTCCCGCTCCAGCACCTCGACCCGCCCCGCGCCCGCCGCCGCGAGGCGTGCGGCGGCGGCGAGTCCGGCGGGTCCCGCGCCGACCACGAGCACGTCGACCGTTCGGTTCACTGCGCTCCCTTTCCGTACTCCTCGCTCAACGCCCTGACCTCCGCGCCGCAGAAATGGCCCTGGCACCGCCCGCCCCGGGCGCGCGTCCGGCGCCGCAGACCGTCCGGGCCCGCCGGGGGGATCACCGACGCGTAGGCGGCCCGGATCTCACCCCGCGTCACCCGCTCGCAGTGGCAGACGACCATCCCGAACTCGGGGTCTCGTGCGATGAGTTCGGCGTCGCGGTACGGGCGCCGGAAGGCCTCGCCGAGATTCGGCATGCGGATCGGGGCGAGTGGCCGCTCGGGCCCGGGGTCGAGGCCGCAGTCGGCGAGGAGCCCCAGGACATGCTCGGCGAGCGCCAGGGAGGCGGTGAGCCCGGTGGAGCGGATCCCGCCGACCGTGACGTACCGCAGTTCGGGGTGGGCCGCGCACCGGTAGTCCTCCTGTCCCGTGGCGGCCCGCAGCCCCGCGTAGACCGCCGTGACCTCCTCGTCGAGCAGTGCGGGAACGATGCGGCCGCCCTGCTCGCGGAGCCCGGCGAGTCCCTCCGCCGTCGTGCCCGTGGCGGACTTGTCGTCGAGGTCCTCGGCGGTGGGCCCGAGCATGACGTTCCCGTACACCGTGGGGGAGACGAGCACGCCCTTGCCGAGCGGTCCTGGTACGGGGAGGAGGATGTGCCGGACCAGGTCGCGGGCGAACTTGTCGAAGACGAGCAGCTGGCCCCGGCGCGGAGTGACGGTGAAGTCGTGGCGGTCCAGGAGCGCGTCGAAGGCGTCCGCGTGGAGCCCGCAGGCGTTCACCAGGTGGCGGGTCCGCAGCACGCCGCGCCGGGTGACGAGCCGGTGCCACGGATCGCCGGTACGCACCTTCTCCACCCGGCAGCCGAGGTAGAGGTCGACGCCCGACCGCACGGCCTGCGTCGCGTACGCGAGGGTGGTCGTCCACGGGCAGATCACCGACTCGCCCGGGACGGCGAGCGCGCCGAGCGCGCCCGGACCCAAGTGGGGCTCGCTGGTGGGAAGTTCGTCGGCGGAGAGGAGTCGTGTGGTGCGGTGGCCGTTGCGCACCGCCTTCTCCGCGAGGCGGGGGAGCGCCGCCAGCTGCTGCTCGTCCCAGGCGACGAGCAGCGCGCCGAGCGGCTCGACGGGAATGCCCGCCTCCCCGGCGAACGCGCCGAGCAGCCGGTGCCCTTCGCGCACGAGCCGGGCTTCGAGTGTGCCCGGTGCGGCGTCGAAACCGGTGTGCAGGATGGCGGTGTTGGCCTTCGACGTACCGTCTCCGACGTCGTTCGAGGCCTCCACGAGCGCGACCCGCAACGGATGGCGGGCGAGGGCGCGCGCGATGGCGCAGCCGACGACCCCCGCGCCGACGACCACGACGTCGTACTCGGCCTCCCGGCCCGTCGGCAGCGGCCCCGTACGGGTGACGCTCACCCGGCACTCCCCGCACCACCGGTACCACCCGCACCCGCGCCGCCGCGGTCGAGCAGCGTCGACACCTCCGCCCGGAACGCGGCCAGGCGCGCGGCGGCCTCGTCGCCCGGGATCCGGGGCTCGTACACGGCCGAGGGCTTCCACTCCGGCACGGCCTCGCGGAGCGAGAGCCCCGGGTCGAGGCCGAGGCGGGCCACCGCGCCCACCCCGAGGGCCGTGGCATCGGGCGACGAGGCCACCTCGACGGGGAGTTGCAGCAGGTCGGCTTGGGTCTGCATGAGCAGCGCCGACCGGGTCAGGCCCCCGTCCGCGCGCAGCGCGGTCAGCGGCGCGCCCCGGTCGGCGGCGACCGCCGCGGCGAGCTCCACCACCTGGGCGGCGATGCCCTCGCACAGCGCGCGCACCAGATGGCCCGGGGCGGTGTCCAGGCCGAGCCCGGTCAGCGAGCCGCGCACGTCCCCCCGCCACCACGGCGCGGCGAGACCGGCGAGCGCGGGCACGAACGTGACCCCGCCCGTGTCCGGCACACCGCCGCCGACGGCGTCGATCTCCTCCGCGCCGGCGAGGACGCCCAGGTCGGTGAGCCAGCGGACGGCCGAGGCCACCGTGTACACCTGGCCGTCCAGACAGTGCTCGACGCGCCCGCCGAGCCGCCAGGCGACACAGCTCACCAGGCCCGAGGTGACGCGCCGCGGCTCCGGTCCGGTCCGTGCGAGGAGGAAGGCGCCCGTGCCGTACGTGCACTTGGCGGCGGACGGGTCGCCCGCGCTCTGCGCGAGCAGGGCGGCCTGCTGGTCGACGAGAAGGCCCGTCAGCGGCAGCGGCGGCCCGAAGGCGGTCGTGGTGCCGACCGGGGTGTCGCAGTCCACCACCCGGGGCAGCCGCTCGCCGCCCAGGCCGTACAGGTCGAGGGCGGTCTCCGACCACGCGACCGTGTCCGGATCGAGCAGTCCGGTACGGCCGGCGGTCGCCGCGTCGGTGACGAAGGCGCCCGTCAGTCGGTGGACGAGCCAGGCGTCGCTGGTGGTGACCACCCCGGCGCTGGTGGCGTGACGGCGGATCCAGGCCATCTTGGGCGCCGCGAAGTAGGGGTCCAGCGGCAGGCCGGTCAGCCGCTGCAGGAGCTCGGCGTGGTCGTCGAGTCCGGCGCAGACGGAGGCGGCCCTGCGGTCCTGCCAGACGAGCGCGTCCGTCAGGGGTTCGCCGGTGGCGGGGTCCCAGGCGAGCACGGTCTCCCCCTGGTTGGCGAGACCCACGGCCGAGACCGGGGTGCCGGCCTCGGCCAGCGCCGCCCGCCCGGCCGCGACGACGGAGTCGTACAGCTCACGGGGGTCGACCTCGACGAGGCCGCCCGGGAGGTACCGGGGCCGGACCGGGGCCGTGCCGGTGCCGATCACCCCGCGCTCCGGGCACAGGACGAGCGCCTTCGTGCCCGACGTGCCCTGGTCGACGGCGAGTACCGGGCCGCCCGTCATTCCGTTGCTCCCGTCGCAGGATCGGAGGGTGATCGTCCGATCACCGAAAGGGGTCAGGGTGCCCCCGTCAGGGGCCCGCGTCAAGCGTCGGCGACCGACATCGTCAGGTCGGCCCCGCCCGCCTGACAGTGAGTCAATTCCAGTCGCTGTCTTAATAGTTACTGTCGTCGAGAAGAGTGGACTGGTCGAGTCCAGTGCCCTCTATAGTGATCGCCGATCAACGGCAGGAAGGCCTTCGGGGGACTGACCACCCCCCTTCGTCCACCGAGGAACCATGTCACCCACACCTGGCACCACCCCCTGATGGCCGCACAGGGCTTCCGGCCCGTCTACCACCCGGCGGGACACGACCACGCCCTGCGGGGTGCCGTCCAGGACCTGCGCACCGGCCGCTGGGTGGCCATGGCCCGGCTGCTCGACGAGACCTCCGGGTGGGACGGCTGGACCCGGCGCACCCAGGTCCTCGCCGCCGTCGCCGCGGGCACCGACGTCGTCCACACCTGGCGCACCGAACAGCCCGGGAGCATCGCCGCCACCGTGATGCACAGCCGCGTCGCCGTCGAGCGGGCCGTCCGCGCCCACCGCGCCGGCCACGCCCGCACCCGCGAGCTCTGGCAGGAGGCGTGGACCGCTTGCCGCGAGGCCGCCGAACTGGCACCCGCCGACCCCGTGCCCTGGGTGGGCCTCCTCGCCCTCGCCGCCCTCGACGGACGCCAGCGCATGGCCGAGCACCGGCTCTCCCCGCCGGCGCCCATGCTGGCCCCCGGCCCCTGGGGGCTGCTCGCGGAGGCGGAGAAACGCGACCCGTACAACCGCGAAGCGCACCACCGCATGCTCCAGTTCGTCTACGCACGCAGCCCCGGACCGCTCTCCGAGGCCGTCAACTACGCCCAATGGGCCGCCACGTCCGCACCCGTCGGCTCCGCCCTGCACGCCCTCCCGCTGTACGTGCGCGTCGAGCGCTACCGGCGCGAGCGCGGCCACGAGCGTGCCCTCGACCTCCACTGGGTCGCCGAGGACGCCGTACGCGACGCCGAGCGGGCCCTGGAGACCTGGTTCCTCTTCTGCGCCACCGAAGAGGCCTCCCTTCTCGACCTGAACTACCTGGCGCACGCGCTCTACGGGGCCCTCCGCTTCGACGACGCGGCCCGCGTCTTCAAGGCACTCGGGCCGTACTACGCGACGCTGCCGTGGGCCTACCGCACCGCCCGGCCGGACGACCGAGCCCTCGCGGAGGACATCTTCCTCCGCGCCCGCGCCCGCTGTCTCACCGGCTGACCCCGCCCCGCGCCACAGCCCGCGGCGCCACGGCCGGCCCCAGGCGCCACCGCGCCCCCCGTACGTACCACCCCCGCTCCCGCTCCATCCGTCCGTCCCCCGGAGGTCCCCAATGTCCCGCAGCACGGCACCGATCGACGCGATACGCAAGCCACCGCCCCCCGCCCAGGACGAGGAGACGCGGCTCAGAGAGCTCGGCTACCAGCCGGTCCTGGCCCGCCGCATGGGCGGCTTCGGCAACTTCGCGATCAGCTTCTCCGTCATCTCGGTGCTGTCCGGCTGCATGACCCTCTACGGCTTCGGCATGGGCACGGGCGGCCCCGCCGTCATGCTCTGGGGCTGGGCCGGCGTCGGCCTCTTCGTCCTCTGCGTGGGCCTCGCCCTCGCCGAGGTGACCAGCGCCTACCCCACCTCCGGCGCGCTCTACTACATGGCGGACCGGCTCGGCGGGCGGCGCTGGGGCTGGTACACCGGCTGGCTGAACCTGCTCGGCCTGCTCGGGGCCATCGCCGGCATCGACTACGGGGCCGCCCTCTTCACCGGGGCCTTCCTCAACCTCCAGTGGGGCTTCGAGCCCACCGCGGGCTCCACCTTCCTCATCTTCCTCGCGATCCTGCTGCTGCACGCCGTCCTGAACCTCTTCGGCGTCCGCCTGGTCAGCGTCCTCAACTCGATCAGCGTCTGGTGGCACCTCGCGGGCGTCGCGGTCATCGTCGGCGCGCTCGCCATCATCCCCGACCAGCACCAGTCCGTCGGCTTCGTCTTCACCGAGTTCGTCAACGACACCGGCTGGGCCAACCCCTTCTACGTCGCGGCGATCGGCCTGCTCCTCGCCCAGTACACGTTCTCCGGCTACGACGCCTCGGCCCACCTCTCCGAGGAGACCTCGAACGCCTCCGTCACCGCCGCCAAGGGCATCGTGCGGGCCATCTGGGTCTCCTGGATCGCCGGCTTCGCCCTCCTCGCCGGACTGAGCTTCGCCATCCAGGACTACGCCGCCACGCAGGGCACCGCCACCGGCGTCCCGCCCGCCCAGATCTTCCTGGACGCGCTCGGCTCCGGCGGTGCCACCGCCCTCCTCCTCGTGGTGATCGTCGCCCAGCTCTTCTGCGGCAACGCCGAGGTCGCCGCCGCGAGCCGCATGGTCTTCGCCTTCAGCCGCGACAACGCCCTGCCCGGCTCCGCGATCTGGCGGAAGGTCAGCGGCCGTACCCAGACCCCTGTCCCGGCCGTCTGGCTCGCCGTCGCCGTGGCGGCGGTGCTCGCCCTGCCCTCGCTGTACTCCGCCACCGCCTACGGCGCGGTCACCGCGATCAACGTCATCGGCATCACCCCGGCCTACGCCATCCCGATCTACCTCCGGCTGCGCGCCGGAGACCGGTTCACCCCCGGACCGTGGAGCCTGGGCCGCTGGAGCAAGCCGATCGGCTGGACCGCCGTCGTGTGGGTGGCCGTGGTGACCGTCCTCTTCTGCCTGCCGCAGAAGTCTCCGGTGACCGTCGACACCATGAACTACGCCGTGATCGCGCTCGCCGTCGTCCTCGTCCTGGCCAGCGTCTGGTGGTACGTCGCCCGCCGCTCGTACGGCACGCCGACGACGTACGGCACGGCCCGCGAGGAAGCGGACATCGCGGAGGGCATCGTCTGACACCCGCGCCTTCGGCACCGTGAACCCCCGCACACGCAGCGGGGGTTCACGGTGCATCCGGTGTTCACATCGGCGACCCCGGTGCTCCACCCTCCGTCCGTAGCGTCACGCCCGTCCGCAAACGCTACCGAGGAGTACCGTGAGCGCTTCCGCTCTGACCGCTCTCGCCGCCGCCGCCCTCGCGGTGGTCACCGCGGCCTCCGCGACCACCCAGCCCGTCCCCGCCACCGTCACCGCGCGCGTCGAGACGCCCGCCGTGTACGACGACGAGGCCGGCGGCAACGCGAACGCCGACGACCCCGCCGTCTGGGTCGACCCGGCACGCCCCGGCCGCAGCATCGTGATCGGCACCCTGAAGGAGGCCGGGCTCGACGTCTACGGCCTCGACGGGCGCCGGCTCCAGCACATCGCCGCACCGCAGGCCCCCGGCGAGGACGCGGCACCCGGCCGCTTCAACAATGTCGACATCGTCTACGGCTTCGAGCTGGCCGGCCGGAAGACCGACCTGGCCCTGGTCAGCGACCGCGGCCGGGACCGCGTCCGGGCCTACGCCATCGACCCCGCCGCCGTCGCCGCGGGTCGCCCGCCCCTGCGCGACGTGACCGCGGCCGGCGTGCCGCCGGTCTTCGCCGCGGACGAGTCCGAGGTGGACGAGCAGCACACCACGTACGGTCTCGCCGCCTACAGCGACGACGAAGACGCCTACGTCGTGGTCTCCCGTCGCGAGGAGACCAGCCTGCGCCTGCTCGAACTGGTGGACCGGGGCGGCCGCGTCGGCTACCGCACCGAGGACACCCTCGACCTGCCCGCCTCCTTCACCCTCCCCGACGGCACCTCCTGGCGGCCCTGCGCCGACCCCGGCGAGCGCCCGCAGGTCGAGGGCATGGCCGTCGACCAGGAGGAGCACGTCCTCTACGCCGCCCAGGAGGCCGTCGGCCTGTGGCGGGTCGAGCTCGACGACGCCGAGTTCGAGGATCCCGAACTCCTCGACCGCGTACGCGAGTACGGCACTCCGTGGACGTACGACAGCGCCGAGGAGGAGTGCGTCGTCGACACGGCCCACGACCCCGGCTTCGGCGGCGAGCACCTGAGCGCCGACGCCGAGGGCGTCACCGTCTACCACGCCGGTGAAGGCAAGGGCTACGTCCTCGCCTCCAGTCAGGGCGACAACACCTTCGCCGCCTACGACCGGCAGGGCGACAACGCCTACCTCGGTTCCTTCGCCATAGGCGACGGCGCCGCCACCGACGGGGTGCAGCACTCCGACGGCAGCACCGTGGTCAACGTGCCGCTCGGCCGGGACTTCCCCCGGGGCGTCCTCATCACCCACGACGGCGAGGCCGCGCCCGCCGACGGCGAACGCGAGAGCACGAACTTCAAGTTCACGCCCTGGGAGTCGGTGGCCCGCGCCTTCGACCGGCCCCTGATCGTCGACACCGAGTCCTTCGACCCGCGCGACACCGACTGACGGACGGTCCGATCGCCAGGCGCGGGCGACCGATCACCGGGGCCGGGCGACCGATCACCGGGGCCGGGCGACCGATCACCGGGGCCGGGCAACCGATCGCCGGGAACGGGCAACCGATCCCGGGGGCGGCGACGACTGGGAGGTACGCAACGGCTCTCTTCCCCCCGCAGGAGGACTCGTGCAGTACCCGCACGTACCCACCAGGTACCCCCGACTCCCCGTCGCCGCCCGCCGCCTGGCCGCCGCGCTCGTGGCCGGCGTCGTGACCTGTGCCGCGCTCACCGCGACCACCGGAACCGCCTCCGCCGCCACCGCGCGGCAGGCCGAGCGGCTCGACCGGGGCGTGGTGAGCGTCCACACCGGGACCGGCAACCTCGTCAGCTGGCGCTGGCTGGGTACCGACCCGGACTCCGTCGCCTTCAACGTCTACCGGGCCGGTACGAAGGTGAACGCCACGCCCGTCACCGCCTCCACCAACTACTTCCACGCGGGCGCGCCGAGCACCGCCGACTACACGGTCCGCGCGGTCGTCGGCGGCGTCGAACAGGCGGACTCCGTGCACGCCGTGCAGTTCCGCACCGGCTACAAGGACGTGCCGATCACCCCGCCGGCCGGCGGCACGACCCCCGACGGGGTGGCGTACACGTACGAGGCCAACGACGCCTCCGTCGGCGACCTCGACGGCGACGGCGACCTGGACTTCGTCCTCAAATGGCAGCCCACGAACGCCAAGGACAACTCGCAGTCCGGATACACCGGCAACACGATCGTGGACGGCGTGACGCTCGACGGCACCCGGCTGTGGCGGATCGACCTCGGCCGCAACATCCGCTCCGGCGCGCACTACACGCAGTTCCAGGTGTACGACTACGACGGCGACGGCCGGGCCGAGGTGGCCATGAAGACCGCCGACGGGACCGTCGACGGACGCGGCACGGTGATCGGCAGCGCCTCCGCCGACCACCGCAACAGCAGCGGGTACGTCCTGGCGGGTGCCGAGTACCTGACGATGTTCGACGGGCGCAGGGGCGCCGCCCTGGGCACCACCGCCTATGTGCCCGCGCGCGGCACCGTCTCCTCCTGGGGCGACAGTTACGGCAACCGGGTCGACCGCTTCCTCGCGGCCACCGCGTACCTCGACGGCGCCCGGCCCTCGCTGATCATGGCGCGCGGCTACTACACGCGGAGCGTGATCGCCGCCTGGGACTGGCGTGACGGAGCCTTCACCCGCCGGTGGACCTTCGACTCGTCGAGTTCCACGAACGCCGGGAAGGGCTACGACGGCCAGGGCTCGCACAGCCTCTCCGTGGGCGACGTGGACGCCGACGGGAAGGACGAGATCGTCTACGGCGCGATGGCCGTGGACGACAACGGCAACGGCCTGTGGACCACGAGGACGGGCCACGGCGACGCCCAGCACCTCGGCGACCTCGACCCGGGCACGGCGGGTCTGGAGTACTTCAAGGTCTCGGAGTCGTCCGCTCAGCCCTCCCAGCTGTACATCGACCCGGCGAACGGCGCCGTCCGCTGGCGGCTCGCGGCCTGTTGCGACAACGGCCGCGGGGTCGCCGGCGACATCTGGGCCGGGAACGACGGGGCGGAGGTGTGGTCCTCGTCCGACACCTCGATACGGGACGAGGCCGGCGCCACGAAAGGGCGCGAGCCCTCGTCCGCCAACTTCCTGAGCTGGTGGGACGGCGACACCACCCGGGAACTCCTCGACGGAACCAGGATCGACAAGTACGGGACCGCCGGCGAGACCCGGCTCCTCACCGGCGCCTCGGTGGCGTCGAACAACACCACCAAGGCGACGCCCGCGCTCTCCGGGGACATCCTCGGCGACTGGCGCGAGGAGGTCGTGTGGCGCACGAGCGACAACACCGCGCTGCGGATCCACTCGACGCCGTACGAGACGGGGACCCGGATCACGACCCTGCTGCACGACACCATGTACCGCACGGGGCTGGCCTGGCAGAACACCGCCTACAACCAGCCCCCGCACCCGAGCTTCCACATCGGCAACGGCATGCGCACTCCGCCGAGGCCGCTGATCACGACTCCGTAGCGAGCGGGTCAGGCGCTGAACTCGTACGTCCAGGCCGCGGACCGGGCCGAGAAGTCGATGTCCGTGATCTCAAGCGCGTGTCCGTGCTGGTCGGTCACCACCCGGTGCACGATCAGCCGGGCCGCGCCGTCGCCCGCCGTCGTCGTGGTGACCGGGCCGGGCGGGACGCCGATCGACTCCCGGTGGGTGATCCGCAGTCCCGCCTGGTGCATCCAGTGGTAGAGGAGCCGCAGGTCGGGCTGGTGATGGCTCTCCTTGATCCGCCGGTAGCGGGCGAGCTGCGGAATCTCGGAGAGCGCCGGCCGGGAGAACCACGACACCGCCCGCTGGAGCGCCGCTCCTTGGGGCCCCAGCACCAGATGCCGGTGGACGAGCGTCGGCTCGCCGGGGGCGAGCAGCAGGCGGGAGGTGAGCGGCGTCGGCGGTGGCTCCCAGGTGAGCGAGGCCCGCACCAGGGCCTCGCTCACGCGCGGCCCGCCGGGGAAGGTAGGTCGGCGCGCCGCGAGCGCCGGCGCGGCGGGATCGGCGCCCGCCGCCGCGGCGAACGTGCCGCGCCGGTCGGTGACCACGAGGCGCTCGTCGCGCAGGAGCTGGAGCGCGCTGCGGACCGTCTGCCGGTTGACGTGGTAGCGCTGGGACAGGCACCGTTCCGAAGGGAGCCGGGTCCCGGGGGAGATGCGCCGGTGAGCGAGATCCTCGCGCAGCGCGGCGGCGACCCGGAGATAGAGCGGGACTTCCGCCGCTTCGACATCGGGCTCGGCCATGATCAAACCCTCTCTAAGCACAGCGTGACCGCATGGGCCGTATCGGTGATCAATTCCTATCATTGGTCTAAACCATTCCGCTAGAGCGGCCCGGCAGAGTGGCCGAAACGAGCGTCGCACCGTGTAATGGGTTCCAGGCGGCGGGCATCGGGCCGCGGCGGCGGAAGAGGCGGGTGAGGCCGGATGACGACACCGTCGGAGCGCGCGGCGAGGGGTCGGGCCGCCCGCAAGCGCGTCCCCCGCTCCTCGCACGGCCGCTGGATACCCTCCTCGCAGCGCCCCGATCCGCTGGCGGTCCTGGAGCGCGAGTCCGCGGACCGGCTGCCCGACCTCGTCCCCCTCCGCTACGGCCGGATGGCGGTCTCGCCCTTCGCGTTCTTCCGCGGCGCCGCCGGCATCATGGCGGCCGACCTCGCCGCCCCGCGCCACACCGGACTCACCGTCCAGCTCTGCGGCGACGCCCATCTCCTCAACTTCGGGGTGTACGGATCACCCGAACGGACGCTCCTCTTCGACGTGAACGACTTCGACGAGACCCTCCCCGGGCCCTTCGAGTGGGACGTCAAGCGGCTCGCCGCCAGCGTCACCGTCGCAGCCCTCCAGAACGGCAGCACGAAGGCCAAGGCCCACCGGGCCGCGCTCGTGGCCACGGAGGCGTACCGCACGGCCATGAGCCGCCTCGCGGATCTCGGTGAACTCGAGGTCTGGTACGAGCGGATAGCCGCCGACGACCTGCTTCCCCTCGTCCGCCGCGACGAGCGCGCCCGCCTGGCCGACCGGATCGCCCGGGCCCGCCGCCGCACCAGCCTCCAGGCCTTCGCCAAGCTGACCGAGACGGACGAGTCCGGTGCCCGCCGCATCGTCGAGGACCCGCCGCTCCTGGAGCGGGCCACGGACGTCGACCGCGTCGGCCTCGGCAAGATCTTCAGCGACTACCGCAGCTCGCTCTCCGAGGAGAGGCGCCTGCTGCTCGACCGCTACCGCTTCGTCGACGCGGCCCGGAAGGTCGTCGGGGTCGGGAGCGTCGGCACCCGCTGCTTCGTGCTCCTCCTCGAAGGCCGCGACGACGCCGACCCGCTCTTCCTCCAGATCAAGGAGGCCGGCCGCTCCGTCCTGGAGCCCTACCTGCCGCCCACGGCCTACGAGCACCAGGGCCGCCGCGTCGTCTCCGGACAGCGCCTCACGCAGGCCGCCAGCGACATCTTCCTCGGCTGGATGACCGGACCCGGGCAACGGCACTTCTACTGGCGCCAGTTGCGCGACATGAAGGGCTCGGCCGAAGTGGAGACCATGTCCCCGGCCACGCTCCGGAACTACGCGCGGCTCTGCGGCAGAGCCCTGGCCCGCGCCCACGCCCGCTCCGGCGACCGGATCGCCATCGCCGGCTACCTCGGCACCTCGGACGTCTTCGACCGCGCCGTCGCCGACTTCTCGCTCGCCTACGCCGGCCAGAACGCCGACGACTACGCGGCGCTCGGCGCGGCCATCGCGGCCGGCATGGTGACGGCGGCCCCGGGCGCCTGAACCGTCCGGCACCCGGGACCGCCGCTCCCTACGTGCTACGCGTCGCGGCGCAGCGGCGGAGCGGCCGGCGTCTCCGGCACCGGCCCGAAGAGCACGGCCTTCGCCACGGCCGGGGCGAACAGCGCCGTCAGCGGGGCGGTCAGGTGGGTTGCCGCGCGGAACGGCGCCCCGACGGTGGGGTCTCCCGCGGCCCGCTCCTGCACGCGGCCCAGGTACCAGCCGACGACCTTGTCCATGCGTCCGGGGCGGGCCGCGTCTCCGGTGGCGCCCGGCATCTTCTTGTCCGCGCCGGCGGAGATCTCCCAGGCCTGCTTCGAGGCGTCGAGGAGCGCGCGCTGCACCTGCCGCGTGGTCGCGGTGCGCTTCGGGTCGGCGAGCGCCCGGCGCAGCGCCACGGCGGAGAGCGCGGCGACCGCCATGCCCTGCCCGTAGATCGGGTTGAAGGCGCAGAGCGCGTCACCCGTGGCGAGGAAGCCGGCGGGGCGTCGGCCCGGACGGTCGTACCGGCGCCGGATGTTGGCGGTCCCGCGGAAGCCGTACACCGGGGACACCGGCTCGGTCCGGGCGAGCCAGTCGCTCACCATCGGGTGCGGAAGTCGCTTCGCGTACTCCTCGAACGCCCCCTCCTCCGTGGGAGGTTCGTCGCCGCGTAGCCCGGACAGGGTCACGAGGTGCCGTCCGTCGCCGAGCGGCAGCACGACACCGCCGTACACCTGGGAGGGGTTGGGCACGATGTTGTAGCCGATGGAGTCGTCGTCCGGGCTGGCGGCCGGTGACCGGTACACCCTCGTGCTGTAGGCGAGACCCGTATCGAGCGTCTCCTCGTGCGGGGCCTCGGCGCCGATCCCCGCCAGCCAGTCCGCCGCCTTCGTGGACCGCCCGGAGGCGTCCACGACCAGGTCGGCCTCCAGGACGCGGGTCTCCTTCCCGGTGCCCGCGCCGCGCTCGCGCAGCCGCACGCCGCGGACGCGGGAGGAGTCGCCGGTCAGGCCCACGGTCTCGTGGCCCTCGACGACTTCGATGCGCGGGTCGGCGAGCACCCGTCGCCGCACCAGCCACTCCAGCTGCGGGCGCGGACCCGCGTAGAAGTGGGCGGTCGCGGGCGTCCGGCGGAACCACCGGCCGCTCTGGAGCTGGACCATGTCCTCGGGCATGCCCACCCTGGGCGCCCCGAGCTCCTTCAGCTCCGCCATGAACCCCGGAAGCAGCTCGTCGAACGCCTGCTGCCCGCCCGCGATCAGGACGTGGAGGTGCCGGCCCTGCGGCACGCCCGGCCGGGCGTCCGGCCCCTCCGGGAAGCGGTCGCGCTCGACGACCGTCACCTTCTCCGCGTGCTCCGCGAGGACCCGTGCGGCCAGGAGGCCCGCGAGACTTCCCCCGATGACCACCGCGTGACGTGTCGCGCGGCGCCCCAAGTCGTCGGCCATGCCCGCCCTTTCGTAGCGTGGATCTACAACTGACCAGTATCCACTGCGGTGCGGGCCGCGTCGCGTGCCCCGAGGCGCAAGTGCTCGATGTGGTAGACGGCTTCGTCGAGGAGCTGGGCGACGTGGGTGTCGTAGAGGCTGTACTCGATCCGGCGGCCCTGACGCACCCCGCTGACGAGGCCGAGGGCGCGCAGTAGACGGAGCTGGTGGGAGACGGCCGACTGCTCCATGTCGACGGCGGCGGCGAGCTCGGTCACTCCGCAGGGGCCCTGGCGGAGCTTGGTGAGGATCATCAGCCGCGACGGGGTGGCGAGGGCCTGGAGGGTGGCGGCGATGGTCGCCGCGGACTCGGCGTCCAAGTGGGTTGCGGGGGTCGTCTCGCCGTGCACTCCGTGTCCCATGTGCTCATCGTAGCCGCGGCTTGTATGTCAATACGTGAAGACCTCTTCATGTATTCGGGTATGGTGATGCCCCGCCCCCGCCGGACAGGGCATAGCCCTCCCCGCCACCCTCGAAAGAGGTGCTCCTCCCATGGCCCTCCCGGAGCTGGACACCGCTCAGGCCACGGCCCCCGCCCCCGCCCGGGCGGTCCGCCCCACCCGTACCCGTGCCACCGCCCTCCCCGAGGTGCGCTGGGCCGCGCTCGCCGCCCTCGCCTTCCTCGCGGCCTTCCCCCTCGACCTGGCCGGCGCCCCCGGCTGGGCCTGGGGGCCGCTCTACGCCGTCTGTTACGCCGCCGGAGGCTGGGAGCCGGCCGTCGCGGGCCTCCAGGCGCTGCGCGAGCGGTCCCTCGACGTCGACCTGCTGATGGTGGTCGCCGCCATCGGCGCCGCCGCCATCGGCCAGTACCTCGACGGCGGGCTCCTCATCGTGATCTTCGCCGTCTCCGGCGCCCTGGAGGCCCTCGCGACCCGTCGTACGGCCGACTCCGTACGGGGGCTCCTCGACCTCGCGCCCGCCACCGCCGTACGTCTCACGGCGGCGGGCGAGGAGACCGTCGAGGCCACCGCGCTCGTGCCCGGCGACACTGTCCTCGTCCGGCCCGGGGAACGCCTTCCCGCCGACGGAACCGTCCTGAACGGCACGAGCGACATCGACCGGGCGAGCATCACCGGCGAACCCCTCCCGGCCCCCGCGGTGCCCGGCGACGAGGTCTTCGCGGGCACCCTGAACGGCTCCGGGGCGCTGCGCGTCCGCGTCGACAAGGACCCCGGCGACTTCGTCGTCGCCCGGATCGTCGCCCTCGTCGAGGAGGCGAGCGCCACCAAGGCCCCCACCCAGCTCTTCGTCGAGAAGATCGAACAGCGCTACTCCGTCGGCGTCGTCGTCGCCACCCTCGCGCTCTTCGGCCTGCCCGTCGCCTTCGGCGCGGACCTCACCGAGGCCCTCCTGCGCGCCATGACCTTCATGATCGTCGCCTCGCCCTGCGCGGTCGTCCTCGCCACCATGCCCCCGCTGCTCTCCGCCATCGCCACCGCCGGGCGCCACGGCGTCCTCGTGAAGTCCGCCGTCGTCATGGAACGGCTCGGCGCGATCGACCGGGTGGCGCTCGACAAGACGGGCACCCTCACCGAGGGCGCGCCCCGGGTGACCGCCGTACGCGGCGACGCGACCGCCCTCGCCCTGGCCGCCGCGGCCGAACTCCCCAGCGAGCACCCGCTGGCCCGCGCCGTGGTCGCCGAGGCCCGCGCCCGGGGCCTGCGCGTGCCCGAGGCGACCGACTTCGCCGCCGAGCCGGGGCAGGGCGTACGGGCGGTGGTCGACGGCCATGACGTACGGGTCCGCCGGGCGTCCGGCACCCACGGCGACACGGCGGTCGAGGTCGTCGTCGACGGCGCCCCGGCCGCCGTACTGGAACTCTCCGACCGGCTCCGCGAGGGAGCGGCGGAGGCCGTCGCCGCCCTCGGCCGGCTCACCGGCACCGCCCCCACGCTGCTGACCGGCGACAACGCGGGCGCCGCCGCCCGGATCGCCGCCGAGGCGGGCATCGACGACGTCCGCGCCGGACTCCTCCCGCACGACAAGGCGGAGGCGGTACGGGAGTGGGAGCGGGCGGGCGCGAAGGTGCTGCTCGTCGGCGACGGCGTCAACGACGCCCCGGCCCTGGCCGCCGCCCACACGGGCGTCGCCATGGGCAGGGCCGGTTCCGACCTGGCCCTGGAGACCGCCGACGTGGTCGTCGTCCGCGACGAACTCGGCGCGATCCCGGCCGTCGTGGCGCTCTCGCGCCGGGCTCGCCGCCTGGTCGTGCAGAACCTGGTGATCGCGGGCGTCTGCATCGGCGCCCTGGTCGTCTGGGACCTCGTCGGCCACCTGCCCCTGCCCCTGGGCGTCGCCGGCCACGAGGGCTCGACGGTCCTCGTGGGCCTCAACGGACTGCGGCTGCTACGGGAGGCGGCCTGGCGCCGAGCGGAGAAGGCCGTGGCGTGAGTCGTGGTGTGCGACGGGGGGCTCGCGGGACGGGGGCCGGCGGGGAGCAGGCCGCGCGCGGCTACGCCTCCGGCCGTCCCAGCTCCGTGAGTGCCCCCGTCAGCCACTCGACCCAGAACCGCTCCAGATCCACCCCGCCCCGCAGGACGAGATGGCGCAGCCGGTCCGGTTCGGTGCGGCGTCGCTCCGCCGGGAAGTCCCGCTCCTCGATCGCGAGGTACTCCTCCAACTGCTCCCGGTGCAGCGCGAGATGGCGCTCCAGTTCGGACCGGAGCCCCTCGGCCCCGACGATCGCGGCCGCCCGCATCCGCAGCAGCAGGGCGGCCCGCATCGGCTTCGGGTCCTCGGACCTGGCGACCCAGTCGCTCAGCTCCGCCCGGCCCTCGGGCAGCACCTCGTACTCCTTCTTCTGCCCGCGCGCGGGCACCGGAGCGGGCAGGGCGCGGATGTGCCCCGCCTGCTCCAGCCTGCCCAGCTCGCGGTAGATCTGCTGGTGCGTGGCCGACCAGAAGTAGCCGATCGACTTGTCGAAGCGGCGCGTCAGTTCGAGGCCGGAGGACGGCTTTTCGAGCAACGCGGTGAGGATCGCGTGCGGGAGGGACATGCTCGCATCCTAGATTCGGCCGGCCACACGGATCACAGGGCGGCGGCGAGCCGCGTGCCCTGGTCGATCGCCCGCTTGGCGTCCAGCTCGGCGGCGACGTCCGCGCCACCGATCAGGTGCGTCGAGCGGCCCGCCGCCACCAGCTCCTCGTACAGGTCCCGCCGCGGCTCCTGGCCGGCGCACAGCACGATCGTGTCGACGGGCAGGAGCTGGGCCTCTCCGTCGATCGTGACGTGCAGGCCCTCGTCGTCGATCCGGTCGTAGGACACGCCCGCCACCATCGCGACGCCCCGGTGCTTGAGCTCGGTGCGGTGGATCCAGCCGGTCGTCTTGCCGAGGCCCGCGCCGACCTTGGTGCTCTTGCGCTGGAGCAGGTGCACCTGGCGCGGCGGCGCGGTGCGCTCGGGGGCGCGCAGTCCGCCGCGGTTCTCGTAGGAGGTGTCGACGCCCCACTGGCGGAAGTACGTCTCGGGGTCCTGGCTCGCGCCCTCCCCGCCGTCCGTGAGGAACTCGGCGACGTCGAAGCCGATGCCGCCGGCGCCGATGATCGCCACCCGCTCGCCGACCGGCGCGCCGTCCCGGAGCACGTCCAGGTAGCTGACGACGCTCGGGTGGTCCACGCCCGCGATCACGGGGGTGCGCGGGGAGACGCCGGTGGCGACGACGACCTCGTCGAAGCCGTCGAGGTCGCCCGCCGCCACCGGGGTGTTGAGGCGGACCTCGACGCCGCGCTCGGCGAGCTGGACGCGGAAGTAGCGGAGGGTCTCGTCGAACTCCTCCTTGCCCGGCACGCGCTTGGCGATGTTGAGCTGGCCGCCGATCTCGGCGGCGGCGTCGAAGAGGGTGACGGCGTGGCCGCGTTCGGCCGCCGACACCGCGCAGGCGAGTCCGGCGGGGCCGGCGCCGACGACCGCGACGCGCTTGGCGAGGCGGGTGGGGGAGAGGACGAGCTCGGTCTCGTGGCAGGCGCGCGGATTGACCAGGCAGGAGGTGATCTTCAGGTTGAAGGTGTGGTCGAGGCAGGCCTGGTTGCAGCCGATGCAGGTGTTGATCGTGTCGGCGCGGCCCTCCGAGGCCTTCGCGACGAAGGAGGGGTCGGCGAGGAAGGGACGGGCCAGCGAGACCAGGTCGGCCCGGCCGTCGGCGAGGATCTCCTCGGCGACCTCGGGGGTGTTGATGCGGTTGCTGGTGACGAGCGGGACGGAGACCGCGCCCATCAGCTTCTTCGTCACCCAGGTGTAGGCGCCGCGCGGCACGGAGGTGGCGATGGTGGGGATGCGCGCCTCGTGCCAGCCGATGCCGGTATTGATGATGGTGGCGCCGGCCGCCTCGATCTCCTTGGCCAGCTGGACGACCTCCTCCAGGGTGGAGCCGCCGGGTACGAGGTCCAGCATGGAGAGGCGGTAGACGAGGATGAAGTCCGTGCCGACCCGCTCGCGGATCCGGCGGACGATCTCCAGCGGGAAGCGGACGCGGTTCTCGTACGAACCTCCCCACCGGTCGGTGCGCTGGTTCGTGGCCGCGGCGATGAACTCGTTGATGAGGTAGCCCTCGGAGCCCATGACCTCGACGCCGTCGTACCCCGCCTCCTTGGCGAGCTCGGCGCAGCGGGCGTAGTCCTCGACGGTCTGCTCGACCTCGGCGTCGGTCAGCTCGTTCGGTACGAAGGGACTGATCGGGGCCTGGATGGCGCTGGGCGCCACGAGGCCGGGGTGGTACGCGTACCGGCCGAAGTGCAGGATCTGCATCGCGATCCGGCCGCCCTCGCCGTGCACGGCGTCGGTGATCAGCCGGTGCTCGGCGACCTCGTCGGCGGTGGTGAGCTTGGCCCCGCCGTCCCAGGGGCGGCCGGCCTCGTTGGGCGCGATGCCGCCGGTGACGATGAGGCCGACGCCGCCGCGGGCGCGCTCGGCGTAGAAGGCGGCCATGCGCTCGAAGCCGTGCTCCGTCTCCTCCAGGCCGACGTGCATCGAACCCATGATCACCCGGTTGGGCAGGGTCGTGAACCCGAGGTCGAGCGGGCTCAGCAGATGCGGGTACGGGGTGGGGGTGGGGGTCGCGGTCATGGGGGCGCCTCCTCGCGCAGGATCAGTCGACCTCAGTTCTAGGGGACCCCTCTCTGTTATGCAACTAGTTGCAGAAGGTTCGGAACGTGATGTGTACTACTCAGTAGCTACCGGGGCGGTCTGCGACCAGGCGTCGAGCTCCTCCGGCGTACGGGGCTCGGGCGCGTCCGGGGCGAGCAGCCCGTGGGCGCGCAGCAGCCGGGCGACGGACGTGCCCCAGGGCCGCCGCAGCCGCGCCGCGTCGAGCAGGGCGTCGTCCCCGAGGAGCTCGGCGACCGGACCGGTCCGCAGCCCGGCGGGGGAGAGCACCGCCGCCTCGTCCGCCCAGCGCAGCGCGAGATCCACGTCGTGCGTCGCCATCACCACCGTCGTCCCGGACGCGCGCAGCCGCGCGAGGGCGTCGAGCAGCCGCTCCTGGCCGTGCGGATCGAGCCCGGCCGTCGGCTCGTCCATGATCAGCACCCGGGGCCGCATCGCCACCGCGCCCGCGATCGCCGCCCGCTTGCGCTGCCCGTACGACAGCAGATGCGTCGGCCGGTCCTCCAGGGCCACGATGTCCAGCGCCTCCAGGGCCTCGCGCACCCGGAGCCGCACCTCCTCCTCCGGCAGTCCCAGGTTCATCGGCCCGAAGGACACGTCCTGGCCGACCGAGGCCGCGAACAGCTGGTCGTCCGGGTCCTGCACCACGAGCTGCACGGTCGTCCGCAGCCGGGTCAGCCCCTTCCGGTCGTACGTCACCTCCGCCCCGTCCAGGAGCAGCGACCCGCTCCCGCGCCGCAGCCCCCCGCTGAGCAGCCGCAGCAGCGTCGTCTTGCCGCTGCCGTTCCGCCCGAGCAGCGCGATCGCCCGCCCCTCCGGCACCGCGAAGTCCACGTCCGACAGCACCGCCGGCCCGTCCTCGTAGGCGAAACCCGCCTTCACCAGCTCCACGACGGGCGTCGCGGAGGTCGTCGGAGACGTCACGGCAGGAACCTTTCGAGTACGAGGGTGAGGGCGACGAGCCCGCAGAGGAGCCCGCCGGCCGTCGCCAGGAACCGGCGGGAGACCGCGGCCGCGGGGACCAGGACCCGCAGGGTCCCGTCGTAGCCGCGCCCGGCGAGCCCGGACTGCAGGCGCTGGGCCCGGTCGAAGGCGCGCACGAACGACGTGGCGCCGAGGCCGGCGAGCGAGCGCCAGGTCGCCGCCCGGGTGGTGTGCCCGAGGCGGGCGGCCTGCGCCTGACGGATCTTGGACAGGGAGTCGAGGAGCAGGAAGATGATCCGGTACATCACGAGCGCCACGTCCACCACGGGAGCGGGCACCCCCGCACGGACGAGCCGGGGGAGCACGTCGGAGACGGGCGTCGTGAACGCGAAGAGCAGCACCCCCAGCGAGGCGGCGGCGGTCCGCAGCAGCAGCTCGCCCGCGTGGACGGGCCCGCCGGGCGCGAGGGCCACGAACCCCCGCGCCCCGCCCACCTCGAAGAGCAGCGGCACCGCGCCCGTGACGCAGAACCCGAGCGGCACGCGGAACGCCCGCCACAGCTGACGGCCCGCCACCCCGGCCGGGCCGAGCAGGACCACGAGCGTGGCCGCCGCGACGAGCACCGCACCCGGCCACGGCGGCAGACACACCGCGCACAGGGTGAGACCGAAGCCGAGCAGGGCCTTCTCGACGGGATGGCGGCGGCGCCAGCGACTGCTGTGCGCCGCCGCGTCGATCGGCAACATGGGCGGCTACGCGTCCTTGTCCCCGGCGTCGACGCGCGAGTCCGCACGCGCGACACCCTCCGCGCTCTCCATACCATCCCCGGCCTGCGCCAGCGCGCGGGCCTCACCCTGCCGACGTCCGCGCCGCACACCGAAGTAGTAGGCGAGGACACCGGCGCCCAGCGCCGCCTGGAGGGCGAACAGCGCCGACTCGATCTCCCCCGACGGAGGCTCGTACAGGGGGCTGAACCACGGTTCGTAGTCCGGCTGGAGCTCCGTGATCGCGGTCTCCGCCTCCGCGTCCGCCCCGGCGAACGGCTCCTCCTTGTGGTCGCCGAGCCCCAGCGCGAGCGGCAGCACCGCGAGCGCGGCGACGACGAGCAGCAGCAGGGCGTTGATCTTCGTGTTCCGGCTGACGGTGAAGCTCATCGCGCGGCCGCCTCCTCGTGTCGCTTCGTGGCGGACCGGGTCAGGACGCCCAGCCGGGTCAGCTCGCCCTTGCTGGACTGCATGAGCAGCCGCATCACGAGCACGGTGAGCAGGCCCTCGCTCACCGCCAGCGGGATCTGCGTCACGGCGAAGATGGAACCGAACTTGGCCAGGGCGCCCATGATGCCGCTCCCCTGGTCGGGGAAGGCCAGCGCGAGCTGGACGCTCGTGACGCAGTACGTGGACAGGTCGGCGACGAACGCGCCGAAGAAGACGGCGACCATCAGCGGCGCACCGAACCGGCGCACCAGCAGATAGGTCCCGTACCCCGCCCAGGGCCCGACGATCGCCATCGAGAAGGCGTTCGCGCCGAGCGTGGTGAGCCCGCCGTGGGCGAGCAGCAGCGCCTGGAAGAGCAGGGTGATCGTCCCGAGGACCGCCATGATCGGCGGTCGGAAGAGGATCGCGCCCAGACCCGTACCCGTCGGATGCGAGCAACTGCCCGTCACGGACGGGAGCTTGAGCGCGGACAGGACGAACGTGAAGGCGCCGGAGGCGCCGAGCAGCAGGGTGGACTCGGGGTTGGAGCGCACCTCGCGGGTGAGCGCGCGAACCCCGTGGACGACAAACGGAGCGGCCGCGACGCCCCAGGCGGCGGCGTGTACGGGGGGCAGATACCCCTCGGCTATATGCATGGTTGGGAGACCCTCTCCAGCACCTCGTGGATGGACAACGCACCTTGGCCGGTCTCCTGGCTGACGGTCATACGTCCCGACTCCGCCTTCCCACACCGCGGTGGTCTCCCACAACGGTCCAGTGGCTTGCCCACGGGGGTCTCCCACGGGTGTGGAGCCGGAACTCCCGATCACAGTGGCGAGGGCCGCACCGGTACTGCACCGGTTTCCCGTACACCAAGGCCCTGCGACACTAGTGCGTTGACCAGGTGCATTACAACGCGGAGGAGCACGGAGCGGTGAGTGATGTTCGACAGAGGGTCAGTTCCGGGTCGCCACTCGAACCGGAGATCGGCTTTTCCCGGGCCGTTCGAAAGGGTGCGTACGTAGCGGTCGCCGGGACCGCTCCCATCGGCGACGACGGGGCCGCCGTCGCGCCGGGCGACGTGTACGCCCAGACCGCCAGGTGTCTCGACATCGCCGAGGCGGCGCTGAAGGCGGCGGGTGCGTCCCTGGACGACGTCGTGCGCACCCGCGTCATGCTCACCGACGTGACCTCGTGGAAGGAGGCCGCGCGGGCCCACGGGGAGCGGTTCGCGGAGGTGCGGCCGGTGACGACCTTCGTCGAGGTCTCGCGGTTCATCGATCCCGCGTGGCTCGTCGAGGTGGAGCTCGACGCGGTCGTGGACTGACGACGGGGGGAGCGGGCCGACAGTCGGCCGGCCCGCCACTGCTCCGTACTACTTCGGCTCCGTCGCGATCTGGATCAGGTTGCCGCAGGTGTCGTCGAAGACGGCGGTGGTGACGGGGCCCATCTCCAGGGGCTCCTGGGTGAAGTGGACGCCGAGGCCGCGCAGACGGGCGTACTCCGCCCGCACGTCGTCGACCGCGAACTGGGCCAGCGGGATGCCGTCCTGGACCAGCGCGTCGCGGTACGGCTTGACCGCCGGATGGCCGGCGGGCTCCAGGAGGAGTTCGGTGCCGGCGGGCTCGTGGGGCGAGACGACCGTCAGCCACCGGTCCGTCTCGCCCAGCGGGACGTCGTGCTTCTTCACGAAGCCGAGGATCTCGGTGTAGAAACGCTCGGCCTTGGCCTGGTCGTCGACGAAGACGCTGGTCAGATGGATCTTCATGAGGTGCTCTTCTCCGGTCCTGGGGTGTCGGGCACGGGCCATCGCTCGGTGATGTGCCGCAGGGGGGCGGTGTTCAGGTCGTGGAACTTGTACCGGCCCTCCCGCCTGGTCTCGACGAGCCCGGCGGCCTCCAGCACGGCGAGGTGCTGGGAGACCCCCTGGCGCGAGATGCCGAGCTGATGCCTCATGCTCAGCCGCGAACAGATCTCGAACAGTGTCTGTCCGGATTTCTCCGTGAGCTCGTCGAGGATCGTGCGGCGGGTGGGGTCGGCCAAGGCTTTGAAAAGGTCGTCGGCCACCACTCCAGGATAGGCAACTCCTCGCTTGCCTATCAAGTCGACACCCTCACTCCCTGGCGCCGTCACTCACTGCTTGCGATAGGTGTACGCCTCCGAGGCCGCCGAGGCCACCGCGTCGAGATCCCCGCCCGCGCTCGCCGTCACCAGCGCCGCGACCGCGCCCTCGACGAACGGCGCGTCGATCAGCCGGGAGCCCTCCGGCAGCGCGTCGCCCTCGGCGAGCAGCGCCTTCACCGTCAGGACCGCACTGCCGAGGTCGACCAGGAGCGCCACCCCGGCGCCGCCGTCGACGGCCTCCGCCGCCGCGCGGATCAGCTCGGCGCTCGTCCCGAGACCGCCGTCGGGGAGCCCGCCCGCCGGCAGGATCGGCGCGGTCCCGCCCCCGCCCGCGAGGCCCTGGGCCAGCGCCGCCACCGCGGCCGCGACATCCGCGCTGTGCGAGACCAGCACGATGCCGACCGGCGCGGTCGCGCTCACCCGGCGCCCTCCGTACGGGCTGCGGCGGCGAGTTCGGCGAACAACAGCGCCGACGACGTCGCCCCCGGGTCCTGGTGCCCGATCGACCGCTCGCCGAGATAGCTGGCCCTGCCCTTGCGCGCCCGGAGCGGTACGGTCGCGAGGGCGCCCTCCTCGGCCGCCGCGCGCGCCGCACCGAAGGAGCTCCGCAGTCCCTCCACGGCCGGGACGAGCGCGTCCAGCATCGTCTTGTCGCCCACCTGGGCGCCACCCAACTGGCCCACAGCGGCCACCCCGGCACCGAACGCCTCCGCGAGCCGCTCCCGGGCGACACGCTCGTCCTCGCCCAGTGCCTTGCCCGTACGGCGCAGAAGTGTCCCGTACAGCGGTCCCGAAGCTCCGCCCACCGTGGAGATCAGCTGCCGTCCCGCGGCGACGAGCACCGCTCCGGGCGTCGCGGGCGGATCCTTCGCCAGCAGCTCCGCCACGGCCGCGAACCCGCGCTTCAGATTGACGCCGTGGTCGGCGTCGCCGATCGCCGAGTCCAGCTCGGTGAGCCGGTCGGCCTCACGGTCGACGGCCCCGGCCGTCGCCTCCAGCCACCGCACGAAGAAGTCCGCACCGAACGTCTCGTCCATGCCTGCGTCCTCACCCTCTCCCACTCCGTCTCCCATACCTTGTCTCACCGACCCCAGCGCAACGCGGGCGTCTGCACCGGCGCGTCCCACAAGCGCAGCAGCTCCTCGTCCACCTCGCACAGGGTCACCGAGCAGCCGGCCATGTCGAGCGACGTCACGTAGTTCCCGACGAGCGTCCGGGCGACCGGGATCCGGCGCTCGGTCAGCACCCGCTGCACCTCGGCGTTGAAGCCGTACAGTTCGAGCAGCGGGGTCGCGCCCATGCCGTTGACCAGCGCGAGCACCGGACCGGACGGGCGCAGGTCCTCGACCACGGCGTCGACGGCGTAGTCCGCGATCTCCCGCGAGGTCATCATGGCGCGTCGCTCGCGGCCCGGCTCGCCGTGGATGCCGATGCCCAACTCCAGCTCGCCGGCGGGGAGATCGAAGGTGGGGCTGCCCTTCGCGGGCGTGCTGCACGCACTCAGCGCGACCCCGAAGGACCGGCAGCGCGCGTCCACTTGGCGGGCGATCGCCTCCACCCGTTCCAGCGGGGCGCCTTCCTCGGCGGCGGCCCCCGCGATCTTCTCCACGAACAGGGTGCCCCCGGTCCCGCGCCGCCCCGCCGTGTACAGGCTGTCGGTCACCGCCACGTCATCGTCGACCAGGACCTTCGCGACCTGGATGCCCTCGTCCTCGGCGAGCTCCGCCGCCATCTCGAAGTTGAGCACGTCGCCGGTGTAGTTCTTGACGACGAACAGCACCCCGGCACCGCTGTCGACGGCGGCCGCGGCCCGTACCATCTGCTCGGGCACCGGCGACGTGAAGATTTCCCCGGGGCACGCAGCCGACAGCATCCCGGGCCCCACGAACCCGCCGTGCAACGGCTCGTGCCCGGACCCGCCCCCGGACACCAGCGCGACCTTCCCGGCCACGGGCGCGTCCCGCCGCACGACGATCCGCCGCTCCACGTCCACGGTCAGCTCGGGGTGGGCGGCGGCCATCCCCCGCAGCGCGTCGGACACGACGGTCTCCGGGACGTTGATCAACATCCGCATGGGTGTCTCCTTGGATTTCGAGGGAGGGGCGCACGTCTGGTGTCTTGGTGGCGGTTCCCGCCTTGGGCAATATCAACGTTGCCGCTGCGAACGTCATGCGGGCAAGACCGCTTCCGCGCGAGTCCTCCTCACCGGGACCGGGTGGTGCCGGGAGGTCACCACCGTCGAGGGGCCGCCGGGAGGTGTGTGGGGTGGTCCTGTCGTGCGGCGGTGCGCAGTGCTGCGATGACGGCCGTGGTCGTCGGTTTCGCGGCCTCCGTGTGACGGGTCGCGCCGAACAGGAGGCGCTGGATCGGGTGGCCTTCGAGGGGTGCCGTGCGGATGCCGGGTGTGGTCGGGTCGATGGCGGTTCGGGGGACGAGCGCGGTCGCGAGACCGGTCCGTGCGAGGGTGAGCTGGGCGGCGATGTCGGCGGTGACGTAGCGGGGCCTGGGTGTGAAGCCGGCTTGGTGACAGGCGTGCAGGATGGCCTGTCCGCAGTCCGTGGTCGGCGGCGGCACGGCCAGATCGTGCGTGGCCAGCTCCAGTAGGGCGACGGGCCCGTCGACGGCTCGGTCGGCTGCGGTGACGACGAGCAGGGGATCGTCGAGCAGCGGTGAGACCTCGATGCCCCGGGGTGTCGCGTCGGGGAGGTGGTGATAGCGCTGGCCCAGCACCACATCGACGGTGCCGAGCGTGAGTTCGCGCAGTTGCGCCTGGTCGGTGACGAGGCAGGTCACCGTGAGCTGCGGATGGAGCGTGCCCAGTGCGGCCAGTGCGGGGGCCACGATCCTGGCGACGGTCGACGGCAGCGCGGAGAGCGTGGCGGTGGTGCCGACCGTGCCCTTGATCGCTGCGATGGCGCACTCGGCCTCCTCCGCGGCGGCGAGGATCCGGTCGGCGTGTTCGCGGAGGACGCGGCCCGCTTCCGTGAGAGCGACGGTACGCCCGTCGGGACGCAGCAGATCGACCCCCACGTCGTGCCGCAGCGCGGCCAGCTGCTGGCACACGGCCCCGCCCACATTCCCGCCGACGTGGACGTGGAGCACTTCAACCACTTGGCACAGCGGCTGATCGATGCCGCTGATGCCGACGCGCTGCCCCTGTTCGCCGGCTGGCGCGCGCAACCCTGCCCCGAAGACGACCCGGTCGGCGCGGCCATGCAGCGCGTACACGTCCTACGGGAACACCGCGGCGCCTGCCATCTGGCGGCGGTGCGCCTGAGTGGGCTGAGCGCCCGAGCGGCCATGGTCATCAACCTCGGCGCCGAGCAGGCGAGCCACTACGGCTGGCAAGGGTCGCATCCCGCCGACGCAACCCAGATCCCCAGAGGGCAGCGTGCCGAACAGCTCACCGACGCGTTGCAGGCGCCGCTCTACGCTGCACTGACCGACCGGCAACGCACCGAGTTCGCTCAGCTCATCGACGCGTTGACCATCATCTGATCCCGTTACCGGGGCGGCAGGACCTGCTGATAGAGCGTCACCAACACGCCGTGCAGGGGCTGGTCTTCTGGCTCTTCCTCGGCCTCGTCGACCAGTCCGGCGAGGGTCTCGCCGAGTTCTCGCGCCTTCGCGGGGCTGAGCCGCAGGTGGCGCAGTGTCAGGTGGGGCTCGGCGGGGGAGAGGTCCAGCTCCTGGGCGACCGCGGCGAGCATCGCGGCGGTGCCTGCCGCTTGGGGTTCGGCGACGATCATGTGGCGGGCCGTGCGCTGGTAGTACTGCTCCGTGCCGCCGCGGACCCGGCGGGTCTCGGCGACGTGGATCAGCCCGGCATCGCGGAGCACTTTGAGGTGGTGGGCCACGTTGCCCTTCTTCGCGTCGAGCTGCGCCGCAAGCTGGCTGGTGGTGGCAGGCCGGTGGCCAAGGGCGAAGAGCAACCGCTGACGCAGCGGGTGGGCGAGTGCCGCGAACTGCTCGGGCGCACCGATCTCCAGGACGTCCTCAGGGGGCGGTGGATAGGGAGGCTCATCACGCATACCGAAAGTGTCTAAACTCTTTGACGCTTTCGCAAGGGCAATGCTCTACTCCCTGCCATGACGACTTCGACGAAGCTTCCGCCGGCCCCTGTCATCGACGAGACAGCCCGGCTCGTGACCGAGCACTACGTCTTCCCCGAGATAGCCGAGCAGCTCGCCGGCCTGCTGCGACGACGCCTCGCCGAGGGCGCCTACGACGTCGACGACGCCGAGGAGCTCGCCCGGCTGGTCACCGCGGACCTCCAGTCCGTCAACGGCGACCGACACCTGAGACTGAAGCACCACGTCGGCCCGGTCCCCCCGAAGCGGGGGGCGGCCACCCTGGACGCCATGCGCCGTGACTTCGACACCTCGCTGGGCGGTGCGCCCCGGGTGCAGTTGCTCGACGGAGGGGTCGCCGTGGTGGAGCTGGCACCGATGCTGTTTCCGCTGGAGTGGGCCGCAGAACCACTGAGCGCCGCGCTCACCCTGGCCTCCCGCGCCCAGGCACTGATCGTGGACCTTCGCGCCAACAGGGGCGGCGACCCGGACACCGTCGCCTTCGTCTGCAGCTATCTACTCGACGAGCGCACCCACCTCAACAGCATGTACTGGCGCAGCGGCGAGCGCAGCGAGCAGTCCTGGAGCCTGCCGCACGTTCCCGGCGCGCGCTTCGGCGGCAGCAAGCCGTTGTACGTGCTGTCCAGCGACACCACCTTCTCTGCCGCCGAAGAGCTGGCGTACGACCTCCAGCAGCTCGGCCGCGCCGTGGTCGTCGGCGAGCCCACCCGCGGCGGCGCACACCCGTGCAACGGCTGGACCGTGCACCCACACCTGGAAGCCACCATCCCCGTCGGCCGCGCCGTCAACCCCGTCTCCGGCACGAACTGGGAAGGCACCGGTGTGCAGCCGGACATCCCTTGCGCTGCCGCCGACTCCCTCGACCGCGCACACGCGCTGGCCCTCGCCCGACTGGCAGGCTGACCCGGCCCAGCTCATCGACAGCACTCCACGCGCCTCCCCTCTCCACGCCGACGGCTGACTTCGGCGGGGGAGGCCCAAAGCCCTGGCGATCGTCGGCCCCGTGACGACATTCGTACAAGACCGAGGGCCGCCGGCCCAGGCATCCTCCCGTGCATGGGGATCTCCGACGGTAAGCATGTGCACGGGATGTACGTGGTCCACGACGGCCCGCGGGAGGCGCCGCCGCTGGTGCTCATCCACGGATCGGGGGCCTCGGGCAGCTCCTGGGGCCCGGTGGTACCGGCACTGGCCGGCCGGTATCACGTCATCCGGATCGACCTCCCGGGCCACGGTCAGTCCCCGCCCGCACCGTCGTACGAGGTGCCTGAGCAGGCGGCCTGCCTGGCCGCGGCGCTCGATGAGCTCGGCCTTCGTCCGGTCACCGTGGTCGGGCACTCCAGCGGCGGATACATCGCCACCGCCCTCGCCGAACAGCGTCCGGACCTGGTGGGTTCGCTCGCGCTGGTCAGCAGTGGCCCGAGTCCCGACGCGCTCCTTCCGCAGCCCGTCATCCTTCGGGTCCTGCTCGACCCGCCGCTCGGCCCGCTTCTCTGGAGAATCCGTTCCGAAGCGATGCTCCGCCGGGGGGTGACCGCGGTGTGCAACCGCCCGGTGGACGTCCCGGACGACCTGATCGCCGACGTACGGGGCATCGGCTACCGCACGTTCAGGGCGGTGCTGCGTCAGAACGGCGCGTACATCGCCGAGAGGAGCGTACCCGCGCGCCTGACCGCACTCGACGTCCCTGTTCTGGTGATCTTCGGCGCTGCCGACCCCCGCTGGGATCCGTCTTCGGCGCACCACTACGACACGGTGCCGAACACGCGAGTCGAGCAGCTGCCCGATGTCGGGCACTTCCCCATGCTCGAAGCGCCGGAGGCAACCGGCGAGTTGCTGCTGTGCTTCGCCGCGACGGGCCGCTGACACCCATCGCCTAGCCTGGTGCTGTGATGTCCACCGAATCACCACCTGACTGGGCGTCGGTGGAGGTCGCCGTGCCCCGGCAGCCGGACCGGCTGCCGGGGGTCAGCATGGCCGGGTTCCGCCAACGTGCTCCGGCGCCCGTGCAGATCGCCATGGTCGCGCACCCCTCGGTCACCCTGTTCGTGGACCTGAGTAACGAAGACAGCCTCGTCTACGACGCCCCCGGTCGGCGCGAACGCGGCAGCATGGTCGTCGGACTGGTACCGGGCGACCTTCGGCTCGGAGGCCGGGCGGCCGGGGGGATCGAGTGCCTCCAGATCCGGCTGTCACCGGCCCTGGCGGTTGCGGTGCTCGGCGCATCGACCGACCTCAGCGGGCCGGTGGTCTCCCTGGAGGACGTCTGGGGCCGCGACGCCGGGCGAACCGAGGAAAGGCTGCGGGCCGCCGCGTCATGGGACGAGCGGTTCACGATCGCCGTGGATGCCCTCGGCCGACGGACGAGCGCCCGCCCGGCGCTTGATCCAGAGGTGGCCGCTGCCTGGTGGCTGATGCTCACCAGCCGGGGACGGGTGCGCGTCGACAGCCTGGCGGACGAGGTGGGATGGAGCCGTAAGCGCCTGTGGTCCCGCTTCCGGTCCCAGATCGGCCTCACCCCCAAGCACGCCGCCCGGCTGGTGCGCTTCGACCACGCCGCCCATCTCCTCGCGGCGGGTAACGCCGCCGCCCAGGTGGCGGCCGCGAGTGGCTACGCCGACCAGGCCCACCTCCACCGCGAGGTCAAAGTGTTCACCGGGGTGACCCCCACCGCCGTAGCCGCTGCGCCGTGGCTCGCCATCGACGACGTCGCGTGGCCGACCTCGCTCCCGGACCTGACACCCCCGACGTCACCGATCCGTCAGGTTCCGGCGAAGTGAGCTGACCGTCTGGTGCGGCGGGAACGTCGTCGGATCAGTCGGACAGCGGGGTCGTACGCGTGAAGTGCACGCACACCACGGGGGTGTCGTCGGTGATGACGCGGCCCTCGCTGTCCTGCCAGTAGTCGGCGTGAACACGGCGCCAGTGGGCGACATCGGTATAGCCCTCGCCCTCGGCTTCGGCGAACGACCAGGGCACCTCGCCGAAAGGCACGGTCGTCACGGCGGTGACACGGAGTTCGGCGAGGACCGTACCGTGACTGTCCAGGAGGGCGAGGACCTCTCCGGGGGTCTCCAGGGCCTCCTCCTCTTCGGCGTACTCGGCCAGCAAGGTGGCGGTGGCGGTCTTCGTGCCCGCCAGGACGAGGGCACTGAGCCTGTCGCGAAGGCTGCCCGGAGTGCCCAGTTCAAGCGTCCGCATGTCGTCTACCCGTGGCCACATGCCGTGGAGCCTAGCGGCCCCTTCGCTGCAAGAGCCCGCGGCTTTTCGGCCTAGGCCGACCGCGTCGAGGTCAGGACGCCGATCTTGTCTATCCGGTGCTCGGGGTTGTTCTGGGCGTCTCGCCAGAAGTTGCCCGCCGCGTTGTCCTCCGGCGTCGCGCACGTGGAGAGCGTGATCATGGCCCGGGTGGGCTTCTCGCCGGGCTCACCCGGCACCGCTGCCCGCTGCTCGGCGAGCGAGCGGGCGGAGCGGAAGGACGTCGACCGGGTCTCGACGATCTCGTAGGTGTAGACGGTGCCCTCGGCGGTGACGTGCACCAGGTCCCCGACCTCGACCGAGGGCAGCTCACGCAGGGGCCCGCCGGCCGAGAGCCGGTGGGCGGTCACCAGATAGTTGCCGATCTCGCCCGGCCCCACGCCGCCGCGCTTTCCGTACGGGCTCGCCGCCACGCCGCGATCCTGGATGCGGGTGCCCGCGCGGTCGTCGGTCGTGCCCTCGTACGGCGTGACGTCCAGGTTCTCGACGCCGATCGACGGTATGGACATCTCGGCGGCGACAGGGCCCCGCGGGGAGGGAGCCGGCGACGTGGCCGGGGTGACCGAGGCTGTGAGGGGAGGGACCTTCGCCGAGGGGGCCGAGGGGGCCGGGGAAGCCGAGGTGGCCGATGCCGCCGGCGCCGAGGTCGAGGGGACCACCGACGTCGGGCCGTGCACGCCCGTGGACGTACCGCTACCGTCGCCGCCCGCGCAGCCGGTCAGCGCGACGACGACCGCGACCACCGCGGCGCCCCCGGTGACGGCGGCGAGCAGCGGCCGGCGGGGGCCGTGGCCCCCGTGCCGGCCCGTACGACGGGACCCACCGCGCTTGGCAGCCATACCCCCAGGATGGCCCACGCCCCACCCGCCACGCCACGGCACCCACGGGCCACACGGCGTCTGGGCCGGATGGCGCATCGGGCAGGCGGGTCCCGGCGGTGCGTCCGAAGCTGGTGCGGACCCCCTGGAACCGGGTGCACGTCCGCCCGGCGTCATCGTGAAGGAGCTCCTGTGGCGGCACCCACCCCCATCCGTTCCCGCTCGCGCGCACGTCTACGGCTGTCCCTCGCCGGCCTGGCCGCGTCCGCGGTGCTCGGCGCCCTGGTCCAGCCCGCACAGGCCACGGGCACGCCGGCCCCCCACGACAAGGCCCTGCAGAAGCAACTGAACGACCTCGTCCGTACGGCGGGAGGGCCGCCCGGAGTGATCGCGCTGCTGCGGCAGGGCGACCGGACGTCGGCCTACCGGGCGGGCGTCTCCGACATCAGGACCGGCCGTCCGCCCCGTGCGTCCGACCACATGCGGATCGCGAGCGTCGCCAAGGCCTTCAGCGGTGCGGTCGCCCTGCGCCTGGTGGACCGGCACAAGCTGGACCTCGACGACACGATCGGCGAGCTCCTGCCGTCACAGCCCGCCGCATGGCACCAGGTGTCGCTCCGCCAGCTGCTCAGCCACACCAGCGGGCTGCCCGACTTCTCGACGGCGCCGGCGTTCCTCGACATCCTGCGGGAAGACCCCAGGCACCGGTTCGACTCCCGCCGGCTGCTCGAATTCGTCGCCGACAAGGAGCTGCTGTTCCCGCCGGGATCGAGGTACGAGTACTCGAACTCCGACAATATCGCCGTCGCGCTGATGGCCGAGGCGGTCACGGGACAGCCGTACGAGCGGCTGCTCGACGAGCTCGTGTACCGGCCCCTCGACCTGCGGCAGACCAGTCTCCCCCAGGGCTACCGGCTGCCGAGGCCGTACCTGCACGGCTATGACGTGACGCCGCCCGCCCCGCCGGAGGACATCAGCGAGGTCCTCAGCGCGTCGGGCGTCTGGGCCTCCGGCGGCATCGTCTCGACGCCGAAGGACCTCAGCGCCTTCGTCCGCGCCTGGGCCGGCGGACGCGGCTTCCTGAAGGAAGAGACGCGCCGCCAGCAGCGGACCTTCATCCCCGGTGCCGCCTCGGAGCCCGCGGGCCCCGGCGTCAACGCGGGCGGACTGGCGATCTTCCGCTACACGACACGCTGTGGCACGGTCTACGGCCACACCGGCAACTTCCCGGGCTACACGCAGCTCGCGGTCGGCACGGCGGACGGCAAGCGGGCCCTCACGTTCTCGATCACCACCCAGACCAGCAAGAGCGTCAAGCCGGACCTGCTGGCCAAGGTCCGCGCCGTCCAGGAGGACTTCGTCTGTGCCCTGCTGAAGCACTGACCCGGCCCGGGCGTCGGCGGGAGCGGCGCGGGCGGGCGGTCGGCGGTCGGCGTACATCCGGGTGCACCCGAACGGGCGAACCCGTCTCGCCGACCGACGACCCCTGCCCGAGGCTCGAAGCCAGGGCAGGCCGGAAACCGCCGGCGTCGCCCGTGACGGAGAGGAAGACCATGGTCGACTCGTCCAAGCCCGCCAGCGCCGCGACCGCGGCCGTCAACCGGGAGGCGCTCTCCCGGTACGCGATGGAGGACCGGCAGGACTTCGCCGACCGGGACCGCGGTTTCCTCGCTCCGCTGCCCGACAAGCTGTACGGCGGGGACGGCCGGGTGATCTTCGACGCGGCGCGGTTCGACTACATCGGCGACGACGTACCCGCCCCTGACACGGTGAACCCGAGTCTGTGGCGGCAGTCGCAGCTGATCCGGAAGGGCGGCCTCTACAAGGTGGTCGACGGCGTCTACCAGGTACGCAACAACGACATCGCGAACCTCACCGTCATCGAGGGCGAGACGGGTCTGGTCGTCGTCGACTGCATGGCCTCCGTCGAGGCCGCCACCCAGGCCATGGGCATGATCCGGGAGCACGTCAGCGACAAGCCCGTCGCCGCCGTCGTCTACACCCACACCCACATCGACCACTACGGCGGGGTCAAGGGCGTCGTGAGCGTCGAGGACGTCGCCTCGGGCAAGGTGCCCATCATCGCGCCGGGCACCGTCGCCTCCTTCGACAAGCACGCGATCGGCGAGAACGTGATCGCGGGCAACGCCATGTCACGGCGGGCGTCGTACGCCTTCAACAGCCTGCTCGACCAAGGCGAGACCGGCTGCGTCACCTGCGGCATCGGCATCTCCACCGTGCCGGGCGTCACCGTCTCGTACATCTCGCCGACCGACCCGGTCACGAAGACCGGCGAGAAACGCGAACTGGGCGGCCTGGAGTTCGAGTTCCTCTACGCCCCGGACACCGAGGCGCCCGAGGAGATGCACATCTGGATCCCGCAGCTGGGGGCGCTCACGTGCGCGGAGAACGCCAACCACTCCCTCCACAACATCCAGACGCTCCGCGGTGCGCGGACCCGAGACGCCCGCAACTTCGCCCGCTACCTCGACGAGACCCTGGAACGGTGGGGCGACGAGGCCGAGGTGCACTACGGACCGCACACCTGGCCGGTCTGGGGCAACGAACAGGTCACCTCGTTCCTGGAGTCGCAGCGCGACACGTACAAGTACATCCACGACCAGGCGCTCCGGCTCGCGAACAAGGGATACACGCCGCTGGAGGCGGCCGAGGTGGTCGAGCTGCCCGAGGAGCTGGACCGCAAGTGGTTCAACCGCGGCTACCACGGCACGCTCCACCACGACGTCCGCGCCGTGTTCACCAAGGAACTCGGCATGTGGGACGGCGATCCCGTCTCCCTCCACCCGCACCCCCCGGTCGAGACGGCCCGCCGCCTCACCGACCTGATCGGTCCCGAGAGGATCCTCGCCGAAGGGCGCCGCGCGTTCGACGCGGGCGACTACCGGTGGGCCGCCCAGATCCTGCACGCCCTGGTGTTCGCCGACCCGGAGCACACCGAGGCGAGGAACCTGCAGGCCGACGCCTACGAGCAGCTGGGCTACCAGGCCGAAGGGCCCCAGTGGCGCGGCATCTTCCTCACCGCGGCCAAGGAACTCCGGGAGGGCGTCGTGCCGGCGGCGTTCGCCACGGCCAGCCCGGACTCGATCCTGGCCATGCCGATCGACATCCTCTTCGACTACGTCGCCGTCCACCTCATCGGCGACAAGGCCGCCGCCGCCGACTTCCGCGTCGACTTCCGCTTCGCGGACGCCGGGGCCGAGGAGACGTGGACGATGTGGGTCCGCCGAGGCGTCCTCAACGCCCGCCGCGGCCCCTCGCCCGACACACAGCTCACGGTGACCGGTCCCAAGGCGGCCCTCGTCTCGACCCTCCTCAAGCCGGCGGGCGCCCCGCAGCTGGCACGGGCGGGGAAGATCACGCTGCAGGGGGACGAGACCGTGCTCCAGACCCTGGCCGGACTGCTCGACGACTTCGACCCGGACTTCGCCATCGTCACTCCCTGATCACCGGAGCCGCCCCGACCCGTCAGGGCAGCTCCTGCTCCGTCCAGATCGTCTTGCCTCGCGGTGTGGGCCGGTGCCCCCACCGCTGGGTGATCTGCGCGGTGATGTAGAGCCCCCGCCCGCCTTCGTCCGTGTCGTCGGCGTACCGGAGCTGGGGCGCCGTGCTGCTGTCGTCGGTGACCTCGCAGATGAGAGCCCGGTCCCGGATCAGGCGCAGCTCGATCGGGCCCGTCGCGTAGCGGACCGCGTTGGTGACGAGCTCGCTGACGACGAGTTGGGTGGTGAAGGCGAGTTCGCCGAGGCCCCAGGACGTGAGGCGCTCGGAGACGAGCCCGCGGGCGGCCGCGACGGTCGCCGGTTCGTTGACCAGCTGCCATGTGGCCACGTGCTCGGAGTCCAGGAGGCGCGTGCGGGCGAGCAGCAGGACCGCGTCGTGCCGCGAGAGCCGGGCGGTGAGGATCCCGAGGAGGGCGTCGCACGCGGCCTGCAGACTCCGGCCCTCGGTCCGCAGCTCGTCACGCAGGCGGTCGAGCCGCTCGTCCGTGGTGGCCTGAGGGGCGGCCTCGCGAAGTGCCGTGTTGTAGAGGACGAGGACGCTGTCCTCGGGGAGGGTTCGCCGCACCGCCGTGTACCGGGCGACACCCTGCCCCAGAGCCGGTCCGTCGGGGATGTCGACGAGCTCCATCCTGCCGTCCGGGTAGGCGACGACCGGCGGGGGATGACCGGCCGTCGACATGACGCACACTCCCGTGACCGGGTCGTACACCACGATGAGGCAGCTGGCGCGCATGGGCCCGTCCTCGGGACCGCCCTCCGCGAACCCGCCCATCGCACCACCGAGGCGCGTGACGAGGCCGTGCAGACGCTCCAGCAGCTCGTCGGGCGGCAGGTCGAGATCCGAGAGGGCGCCGATCGCGGCGCGCAGCTCTCCCATCGCGGCCACCGCGTGAAGGGTCCGCCCGGCGGTGTCTCCCACGACGAGCGCGACACGCGCCCCGGACAGCGGGATGACATCGAACCAGTCCCCGGCGGCGCCCGACGGCAGATAGCTGTGCGCGGTCTCCACCGCGGACTGCCAGGGGACCTCGGGCGGCCGCAGCCCCAGCTGGAGGACGCGGGCGGCGGACGTCTCCCGGGCGTACAGCCGCGCGTTGTCCAGACAGAGCGCGGCGCGGTCCGTCAGCTGGACGGCGAACGTGAGATCGTCCTGCTCGTACGCGGGCGGCCCGTGCAGCCGGTAGAAGCAGGCCAGTCCGAGGACGACGTCCCTGGCGGACAGCGGAACGATCATCAGGGACTGCACCCCGGCCGACAGGAGACGCTCCCGCAGCTCCGGCTCCTCACCGGCCCACGCCCGGCCCGCGGCCAGGCTGGTGACCAGGCGCGGCCGCAGGTCGGCCAGAGCCTGCTGGTACGCCGGACTCAACGAGACGTCGCTCATCTGACCCACCGCCGCGCCACCCCGCTGCCGGTCGTCGCCGTCGGCGCGTCCCACACGACGGAGAGGCAGGTTCCGGGCAGCCGGGCCGGGTACGGGCGCGTCGCCGCGCAGCACCGAGTCGATGACGTCCACGGTGACGATGTCCGCGAGGTCCGGTACGGCGACGGAGGCGAGTTCCCGGCCGATGCCGAGGACGTCCAAGGTGGCTCCGAAGCGGGCGCCGGCCTCGTCGAGCAGGCGCAGACGCTCCTGCGCCCGATGCCGCTGCGTGACGTCGAGGGCCACGGCCGCCAGGCCCAGTACGGCACCCTCCTCGTCGTGCAGGCGGAACCAGGAGACGGACAGCATGGCGTCGCGGTGGGCGTCCCCGGGATTCCGGACCGGCATCTCGATGTCCCGTGCGGGCTGCCCCGTGTCCAGAACCCGTCTCGCTGCCCGCTCGGCGGCCTCGGCATCCTGGATGCGGAGGCGCCGCAGTACCTCGATCAGCGGCTGTCCGGTCACGTCCCCGAGCGGGAAGAGCCGGGCGAACCGTGCGCTGGGCCGGAACCGTACGACCCGAAGGTCCGGGTCCAGCACGTGCAGCCCGAAGGGGAACTCCGAGAACACGGCGTCCAGCACGGCCTTGTCGAGCGCCGGGCCCGCCGAGCGGTCCGCATCCTGAGAGCGGCCCATCACACCCTCTCCCGCCTTGTCCGATCGTCCGGGGCAGCCCCTTCGATTACAGCACCACGCGGGAGATCGGCCAGCCGACGAGTTCGGTCGCAGGAAGGCACCCCATGGCGTCACCGCACAGGGGCGTCCGAGGTGACGGCTGCGGCCAGGTCCGCGTACCCGTCGAGTACGAGGAAGGCCGCTCCCGCCATCACCGCGAGCAGGAGCACTCGCCGGCGCCCCACCGAACCCGACCGTCGCCACCCCGGTGGGCAGCGTCGGCATCGCGGTGTTCGACACCCGCATCGAATCCGCTGAGAGTCTCGATCCTCAGGGACGGTCCGTCGACAGCGTCGGCGGACCGTCCCTGTCGCAGCACCGGTGATCCGGACGCATCCGCCTAATCGGCGGGCATGGCCTCCAGCATGGCCTTCGCGGTGGCCGCCGGGTCGTAGTCCGCGGGGACGCCCTCGACCAGAATGATGTCGCCGTCCAAGTGACGGGACCTCAGCGGCGAGATCTCCTGGTACGCCGGCGAGTCCCACCAGGCCCGCGCCTCGGCGATCCCGGGGAACCCGATCATCACCACCGGTCCGGACCAGTCGCCCTCCTTCACTTCGTGCGTCGTCCCGTGCACGAGGAAGCGGCCGCCGTACGGCTCGAAGGTGGCGGGGATGCGCTCGATGTACTCGACGACCTCGGCATGCGGGGTCCCGTTGTACAGCTTCGCGATGGCGTACGCGGTCATGGCTTGCGTCCTTCCGGTCGGTTCCTGCTCCGTACGCGGATGATCGTGGCTTTCCGCCGCGACAGGGTCGATGACCCGGCAGGTAATCGACTCCGCCCCCCGGACCGGTCGCGCGTCCCGCCGGACGCCCCCTAGTCGACCGTGACCGTGCAGCCGTGGGCCTTCGCCGAGCGGTCGGCGAAGGCCGACAGGGCGGTGCGGAGGCCCGCGTGGTCGAGGGCGAGGTCGGTGGTGCGGCCGCGTTCGCCGCCCACCGGTGCGACGACGTAGGCGGCTCGGTCCACCGCGCCGCGGCACTCCGCCCACAGGATGTAGCGACCGTCCGGGGCGTCGCCCGCCCGTTGGTCGGTCACGTCGTCGAGGAGGTTCCGCGTGCTGCGCTCCAGTGCGGGGCCGTACGTCGCGGTGAACGTGTACAGCGGTGCGCCCCGCAGGCCGCCCAGGGTGCAGCCCTCGACCGGCTTCGGTCCCGGCGCGGTCTCGACGGCCGTCCGGACCCCCCAGCGTGCGGAGGTCCGCGGGTCGACGATTCCGGCGCAGCTGCCCGACACCGACGCGAAGGGCTCGTGGTCCCAGGCGTTCACGGAGGTGTCGACCTTCCGCACCGGCGCGCCCTCGGTGACCTCGCACCCCTCCTGCTGCCGGGCGTAGGCCGTCGCCGTCCGGGTCAGCACCGCGGTGAGCCCCGTCCGGGCCTCCGGGCGGCCGAAGTCGGCCCGGTCGATCCTGGCGCGTGCCTCCGCGACGAGGCCGCCGCCCCGTGTGCCGCCGCAGTCGAGCAGGACGGTGGCGGACGCCTCGCCCCGGTCCTCCCGGTCGGGGTCGAACGCGAAGCCACCGGTCCACCCGTGGCCAAGTGGCGCGTCGGTGCGTGTCGCGTCCACCGTGGCGAAGTGGTCCCGCGCGTCGCTCACCGTCACGCGCAGGTCGATACGGCCGTCCTCCTCGTACTCCTCATCGGCTTCGCTCACCCGGCACTGCCAGAAGCTCCTGCCCGTCCTCACCTCCGCCGTCACCCCGGCCCCGCCGACCAGCTCCCGCACCGGATCGGCCGCCAACGTGCCGTCGCACGCCGAGTCCAGGGCGCGGTCGTCGAGCCAGGCCTGCAAACCGCCCGACAGCCAGAACAGGCCGCCCGCCACCACGGCCGCGCCGGCCGTCAGGCCCGCCGCGAGCCGGATCCGCCGCCGTCGGCGTATCCGGTCCAGCTCCTGCTCCACGGGCTCCACGGTCTCCTCGCTCATCCCCACACCTTTCCGAGCACCTTCGTGTCACCGCAGTCGCCCGACGCGTCGAGGTAGCGCGCGAGGAGCGCATCGGCGCGGGAGAGGAGCAGATCGCGGTCCGCTCCCTCCAGGCCGAGACGGTGCAGGGTCCGGCCGCCCGCGCACCGGGCCTCGGCCCAGACCGCGAGTTCGTACGTCTTGGCCCCGGCGGCCGGCTGTCCGTCGCGCCCGGCCAGGGCGAGCTCGTGCCCGTACTCGGTACGCACTTCCGGCAGGACCTCGCCCCACCAGCTCGCGGAGCTCACCACCACACCGCCCCCCGGCTTCGAGAGGGTCGTGGAACAGGCCCTGGCCCAGGCGTGGGTGGCCCCGTAGGCCGACTGCTCGGCGCCCTTCAGAGCGGGGCCGAGCAGCGCCGGGCGGAACCAGGCGCACTCCGCGGGCGGCGCGTCCGGCGCCGCCTCCTGCGCGGACGGGGAGACCTGTCGCACGTCGGTGTCCCGTACCGGCTTCCCGCCGCAACGCCCGCTCGTGCGTACGTCCTCGGCGACGGCGGCGACGAGCGTGCCGAGCCATTCGCTCGCCGGGCTGTCCGTCGAGGCGTGCACCCGGAACGACGTGGCCGGGCGGGCGTACCCCGGCAGGCCGCTCGGGCAGGGGACCGTGACGCGCTGGTCCGCGCGCTTGTGCTCCTCGGCCCAGTCCGGCAGTTCCTCGTACGGGGTGCGGCTCACGACGTCGTCCACCCGGACGCTCTTCAGCGGCGGGTCCAGGACCGGCTCCGCCGTCACGGTGAACCACGGGTCGCCGTCGCCGTCCCCGCCGACGGTGCACGACACGAGGCCCCGCGGCCCGGGTCCGGTCCGCAGCGTCCACCAGGCGTCGTCGGCCAGCAGCTCCGCCGCGTCCTCGCGGGGCAGCGCCCCGCCGCACGCCCGGGCCAGCGCGTCCTCGTTGTGCCGGTGGCGCTGCTCGCCCCGCACGAGGGCGAAGCCCGCCGTCAGTGCCACGAGCAGCAGGACCAGCGTCGCCTGCGGCAGCCATCGGTGCCGCCGGAACCGGGCCCATGCCGAATCGCTCATCCCCGCCCCCTGTTTGCTTCCCGCCCTCGCCCGGGCGTCGCACGTGCGAATCAACCACCGCACGCTATCCCACCCGCCCCACGCGCCTGGCCGCTGGACAGCCGCACCGTCCGGGCATAGCCTCCGACTCACCTATTCAACTTATTGAGTACGTGTATGTGAGGAGGGTCCATGCACCCGTTCCGCAAGGCCGTCGAGGACCGTGACCCGGACGCCCTGGAGGCGCTGCTCGCCGAGGACGTCGTCTTCACCAGCCCGGTGGCGTTCGCGCCGTACGCGGGCCGCGCGATGACCGCCGCGATCCTCCGCGGCGTGATGCGCGTCTTCGAGGACTTCACGTACGTCCGGGAGATCGCGAACCCCGACGGCCGCGACCACGCCCTCGTCTTCACCGCGACCGTCGCCGGGAAGCAGATCCACGGCTGCGACTTCCTCCACGTCGACGAGGACGGGAAGATCGACGACCTGACCGTCATGGTCCGGCCCCTGTCGGCGGCCCGGGCGCTCTCCGAGGCCATGGGTGCGCAGTTCGACCGGATCGCCCGCGAGGCGGCCGGCGGCTGAGCCGATCGGGGGGAGGGTGAGGGGGCTCAGGCCACGGGCACACCGCGGAAGGTGCGCCGGTAGGCGAGCGGGGTGACGCCGATGGCGGCGTGCAGGTGCTGGCGCAGTGAGGTGCCGGTGGCGAAGCCGACCTGTCCGGCGATGTCGTCCACGGCCAGGTCGGTCGTTTCGAGCAACTGCCGGGCGCGGGACACCCGCTGCTGGATCAGCCACCGCCCCGGGCTCATGCCGACCTCCTCGTCGAACCGCCGGGCGAACGTGCGCAGGCTCATCCGGGCGTGCCCGGCGAGCTCGCTCAGGGCGAGCGGTTCGTGCAGCCGCTCCAGCGCCCACTGCCGGGTCGCCGAGGTGTCGTTCGCCGTCGCCTCGGGGACCGGCTGCTCGATGTACTGCGCCTGCCCGCCGTCCCGCCACGGCGGTGCGACGCACATGCGCGCGACCCGGTTGGCGACGGCGGCGCCGTGGTCCTTCCGTACGAGATGGAGGCAGACGTCCACCCCCGAGGCGGCGCCCGCCGAGGTCAGGACGGACCCGTCGTCGACGAAGAGGACGTCCGGGTCGAGCGCCACCTGCGGGAACCACGAGCGGAAGGTGTCCACGAGCGCCCAGTGCGTGGTGGCGGGACGGCCGTCCAGCATCCCGGCCGCGGCCAGCACGAACGCGCCCGTGCAGATGGAGACCAGCCGGGCCCCCGGGGGCACGGACGCGAGCGCCTCGGCGACCGCCGGCGGTACCTCGCGGGTGAGGAGCGACAGGTCGAAGGGCGGCAGCACCACCGTGTCGGCCGCGCGCAGCACCTCCGGGCCGTGCGCGACGGTCACCGAGAAGTCGGCGTTGGTCCGGACGGGCAGGCCGTCCACCGAGCAGGTCACGACCTCGTAGAACTCCGGCGTGGCACCGAACACCCGATTCGGGATCCCCAGCTCGAACGGGTACACCCCGTCCAGGGCGAGGACGACGACACGATGGCGGTTTCCCCTGACGGTCATGGCAGAATCCTGTCGAAAGATGGCAATCATGCCATGGTACGCCGCGGGGCGGCCGACGACGCTGGTGGGCATGACGAATCACCGCACCATGCGCGCCATGAGCCAGACCGTCCACGGCACCCCCGACGTGCTCCAGGAGGTCGTGGTCCCGCGGCCCGAGCCCGGCCTGAACCAGATCCTCGTCGCCGTCCGCGCGGCCGGCGTCAACCCGACCGACTGGAAGCACCGTTCCGCCGGCCTGTTCCTCGACCATCTGCCGCTCGTCCTCGGCTGGGACGTCTCCGGAGTCGTGGAGGCCGTCGGTTACGGCGTGACCCTCTTCAAGCCGGGCGACGAGGTCTTCGGGATGCTGCCCTACCCGTACGGCGTCGGCTCGCACGCCGAGTACGTGACCGGCCCCGCCCGCGCCTTCGCGCACAAGCCGGCCGACGTCGACCACGTCCAGGCCGGAGCCCTCCCGCTCGCCGCCCTCACCGCGTACCAGGCGATCGTCGACACCGCCCAGGTCGGCCCCGGACAGCGGGTCCTCGTCCACGCGGCCGCCGGCGGCGTCGGACACCTCGCCGTCCAGATCGCCAAGTCCCGCGGCGCGTACGTCATCGGCACCGCGAGCGCCGCCAAGCACGACTTCGTCCGCTCCCTCGGCGCGGACGAGGTGATCGACTACCGATCGGTCGACTTCGCCGAGGTCGTCGGGGACGTCGACGTGGTCCTCGACCCGGTCTCCGGGGACACCCGTGTCCGCTCCCTCGGCGTCCTGCGCCCCGGCGGCGTCCTCGTCTCCCTCCTCCCGGGCACCGACCCGGACGAGGCGACGAAGGCCGCGGCGCGCGGAGTGCGCGTGGAGACCCTGCTCGTGGAGGCCGACCAGGCAGGCATGAAGGCCGTCGCCGAACTCGTCGGGTCCGGCGCCCTGCGCGCCCACGTCGAGGCCGTCTTCCCGCTCGCCGACGCCGCCAAGGCCCACGCCCTCGGTGAGACCGACCGCACCACGGGCAAGATCGTCCTGGTCGTGGACGAGGCGCCTGCCGCGGGCTGAGGGCGACCTTTGACGCAGGACGTCCCGTGACGCAGGGCTTCCCGTGACGCAAGGAGTCCCGTGACGCCGGAAAGGCCGGCTCGGCGCTGTGCGCGCCGAGCCGGCCTTTCCTGTGCCCGAAGGGGCGGACGGCTAGTCCGTGCCCATCTCCATCGCCGCGCGGTCGAGCATCTCGTCGTCGTCGGAGACCTCGCCCCGGGAGGCGATCGCCTCGGCGCCGCCCTCCGGCAGCTCCGTCAGGGTGCCGATCAGGCCGGTCGCGGCCGCCTGGGCGGCGCCGATGGCGGGGCTGCCCGTGCCGATCAGGCCGAGGACGGCGTACTGCTCCAGCTTGGCGCGGGAGTCGGCGATGTCGAGGTTCCGCATGGTGAGCTGGCCGATCCGGTCCACCGGGCCGAACGCCGAGTCCTCGGTGCGCTCCATGGAGAGCTTGTCCGGGTGGTAGCTGAACGCCGGGCCCGTCGTGTCGAGGATCGAGTAGTCCTCGCCGCGCCGCAGCCGCAGCGTCACCTCGCCGGTGACGGCCGCGCCGACCCAGCGCTGGAGCGACTCGCGGACCATGAGGGCCTGCGGGTCCAGCCAGCGGCCCTCGTACATGAGACGGCCGAGACGCCGGCCCTCGTTGTGGTACTGGGCGAGGGTGTCCTCGTTGTGGATCGCGTTGACGAGCCGCTCGTAGGCCGCGTGCAGCAGGGCCATGCCGGGCGCCTCGTAGATGCCGCGGCTCTTGGCCTCGATGATCCGGTTCTCGATCTGGTCCGACATGCCCATGCCGTGGCGGCCGCCGATGGCGTTGGCCTCCATCACCAGGTCGACGGGGGAGGAGAACTCCTTGCCGTTGATGGTCACGGGACGGCCCTGGTCGAAGCCGATCGTGACGTCCTCGGCGGCGATCTCGACCGACGGGTCCCAGAAGCGGACGCCCATGATGGGCTCGACCGTCTCCACACCGGTGTTCAGGTGCTCCAGGGTCTTCGCCTCGTGCGTGGCGCCCCAGATGTTGGCGTCGGTGGAGTACGCCTTCTCCGTGCTGTCCCGGTAGGGGAGGTCGTGGGCGACGAGCCACTCCGACATCTCCTTGCGGCCGCCGAGCTCGGTCACGAAGTCCGCGTCGAGCCACGGCTTGTAGATCCGCAGGTGCGGGTTGGCCAGCAGGCCGTACCGGTAGAACCGCTCGATGTCGTTGCCCTTGAACGTCGAGCCGTCGCCCCAGATCTGGACGTCGTCCTCGAGCATGGCGCGGACCAGCAGCGTGCCGGTGACGGCGCGGCCGAGCGGCGTGGTGTTGAAGTAGGCACGCCCGCCCGAGCGGATGTGGAACGCACCGCAGGTGAGCGCGGCCAGGCCTTCCTCGACCAGCGCGGCGCGGCAGTCGACCAGGCGGGCGATCTCGGCGCCGTACGTCTTCGCACGGCCGGGCACCGAGGCGATGTCGGGCTCGTCGTACTGGCCGATGTCGGCGGTGTAGGTGCACGGGACGGCGCCCTTGTCGCGCATCCACGCGACCGCGACCGAGGTGTCGAGGCCGCCCGAGAAGGCGATGCCGACGCGCTCGCCGGCGGGAAGGGAGGTGAGGACCTTAGACATGGGAAGAGTATGCATCATCCTGCATGGTCATGCAACGTGGGGTCCGCGTGAAGATCGGCGCCGCGTGGGCTTACCCCTGGTACGGTCCCTCACCGACCGGTACTCCGCAACGGGGGAGTTGCCGGCGTCCTGGGAGGGGTGGAGAGGGTGCAGCGAACGACCGCGGTACTTACCGAGGATCTCGCCGAGGCGATACGCGGAACCGCCGAGGACATCGCGAAGGTCCTGCGCGCGCCGCAGGCCGGGGGCGCCGGGCACCGCGGTGGTCTGCCGGTTCCCCGGTCCGTCTGGACGGTCGGCGAGGCCGCCGCGCACCTGGCCCAGGTGAACGGCCTCATGGCGGACCTCGCCGCCGGTCACGAGTGTCCCTACGGCGACGGCACCCCCGGCGGCCTGGCCGAGGCCAACGAACGCGCCCTCGCCGGATTCGCCGAGCGCGACCCGGCCCTCCTCGCCGACATGATCACGGTGCAGGCCGAAGCCTTCCTGGACGCGGTCGAACGGCGCCATCCGGACGAGGTGCTCGTCACCCCGCTCGGCACGATGGGCCCGGCCGTCCTCGGCTCGTACCTGCTGACCCACATGCTCGGCCACGGCTACGACCTGGCCCTCGCCCTGGGCCGCCCCCACATGGTCGACGCCCGCCGGGTCGCCCTCACCCTCCCCTTCATGTTCGTCGCGATGCCGAGGGTGGCCGACCCGGCCGCCGTCGCCGGTCTGACCGCGGCCTTCGCGGTACGGCTCCGGGGCGGCCCGGCCTTCGGCGTCACCGTCACGGACGGCGAGGTCCGGGTCGCCCACGAACCGCCCGTCCGCCCGGACTGCACGATCCTCACCGATCCGGTCGCCTTCCACCTGCTGGCCCTGGGGAGGCTCGACCCGTGGCCCGTGATCGCCCGGGGCAAGGCCCTCGGCTGGGGGCGCAAGCCCTGGCTCGCGCCCCGCTTCCCTCGCCTCTTCCGCGCGCCCTGACGGGGTTCGGGGTCGCCGGCCCGCGCCCCCGCGCGCGGAGGCGCGGGCCGGTGGATGCTGGTAGTAGCCATGCGCGAGGAGGCAGACCATGACACGCACCCTGGAGTGGACGGTCGGCCTGGAACTGGTCGAGGAGAGCGGCAGGACGGACGCCGAGGCGCGCCTGAGCACCGGCACCTCGACCATCACGGGCCACGGCACCGCCCGCTGCAACCCGTCGGACGTGGACGTCCCGGCGATCGGCGACGAGCTCGCCGCGAGCCGGGCCATGAAGGACCTGGCCGGCAAACTCATGCGGGAGGCCAACCGGGAGATGGAGGCGGTGGGTGCGGATACCGTGCCCCGGCACACCGGTCCCGGATACGGCTGGCCGGAGGCGGTCTCCTGATCCCAGGTCTTCTGACCCCTGATCCTCCGATCTCCTGACGGAGTCGCCACCCGCCCCGGGGATCCGGCCGGACGGGCACCGCCCGGCCGGATCCCCGCTAAGCGGCGCCGTCGCCGTCCTCGTACGCGAGCCGGTCCACGACCTCGACGACGCCGTCCACCGTCTCGCACAGCCGGACCAGGATCGGCGCGGTGTCCGCGCTGTCCAGGGTGCCGCTGAGCGTCACCACGCCCTCGTCGACGTCGATGTGCACGGCGGCGGGGGAGAGGCGCAGGATACGGACGACGACGTCCTCCCGGATCTCCTCCTGGATCGACCGGTCCCGCCGCAGGAACAGCTGGAGGAGGTCGCTCCGGCTCAGCACGCCGATGAGCCGGCCGTCCGAGTCCACCACCGGCAGCCGCTTCACGCGGTGCCGCTCCATCAGCCGGGCCGCCTCGACCGCCGTCCACGACGGGCGGGCCGTCAGGACCGGGCTCGACATCATCGCCTCGGCCGTGCTCGGGCCGTCCTTCGCGGTGTGCCGTCGCAACAGGTCCGCCTCGGAGACGACGCCCACGGGTCGGTTCTCGTCGTCGACGACGGGGACCGCGGTGATGCCGTACTCGTCGAGGAGCCGCGCGATCTCCTTGAATGACGTCCCCCGCTGCACCGCGACCGCGGCCGGCGTCATCAGGTCCGCGACACTGCGGTTCCTCATCGTCCGTTCCGTCCCTTCTGCGTTCCGGACTCCATGGTCCCGCACCGGACGTAGTCCTGGTGTGAGGGGGTGGCGAACGAGGGTCGGACAGGGGCTTGCCGGAGGTGTCATGTACATGGTTACTTCGGGTAAGTCGCGGTTCCGAGAAGGAAGAAGGACCCCTCATGCCCTCCCCTCGCACATCCCGCCGCCGCCGTTTCGGCGGCGCCCTCGCGCTGGCCCTCGCCCTCCTCGCGACGACCGGTGCCACCGGAACGGCCGCCACGGGAACGACCCCGGGCGGCGCCCCCGCCGGGCTGCGCGAGGTGATGTTCGTCGGCAACAACTGGGACGGTACGGCCGACGTCATCGAGTCCCGCGGCGACTTCCGCCGCATCGGACGGCTGAACGTCGTCCCCGACCGGGAGGAGCGGCTGCGGGAGATCTATCTGAACCCCGTCAAGCTCGCCTTCTTCCTCGGCGTCCGCAGCGGACCGGGGGAGGGGCACGACCAGTTCGTCGACGACATGTACGCGACCCCCGACGGCTCCGCCATGGTCGTCTCCCGCCCCAGCTTCGCCGACGTGGTCTCCCTCGACCTGCGCACCGGGCGGATCAACTGGCGCTTCCCCGTGGCCGGTTACCGCGCCGACCACATGGCCGTCTCGCCCGACGGCACCCGGGTCGCCGTCTCCGCCTCCACGGCGAACACGGTGCACGTCCTCGACATCGCCACGGGCCGTCAGCTCGGCTCCTTCGCAACCGGCGACAAGCCTCACGAGAACGTCTTCACCTCCGACGGCCGGCTGTGGAACATGTCCATCGGCGAGGTCACCACCGCCCTCGACGCGCCCTGGCTCGACTGGACGAAGGGCGACCGGCGCATCACCGTCGTCGACGCCCGCACCTTCGAGACCGTCCGGGTGATCGACATGCGCACCCGCCTCGACGCCTTCGGCCGCGACGACCTCTCCGACGCCGTACGGCCGCTCGTCTTCACCCCGGACGAGAAGAAGCTGTACTTCCAGGTCTCGTTCCTCAGCGGGTTCCTGGAGTACGACATCGCCACCGACCGGATCACCCGGGCCAAGTACCTCCCCGGCAGCCCGTCGACCGACCCCGACCGCACCAAGTGGGTCAACGACTCGCGCCACCACGGCCTGTCGATCAGCCCCGACGGGGCCAAGCTGTGCGTCGCAGGAACGATGGACGACTACGCCACCGTCGTCGACCGGGAGAGCCTCCGGCAGGGTCCGCTCGTCGAGGTGTCCAAGCCCTACTGGGCGACCGTCAGCGGCGACGGAAAGTCCTGTGTCGTCTCCGAGAGCGGCGCCGACCGGGTGACGGCGATCGACTTCGCCACCGGCCGGAGGGTGGCCACCGTCGATGTCGGCGACCACCCCCAGCGCGTCCGGCTCGCCCGGGTGCCCGCCGACTGGACGGGCACCACGGGGAGTTGAGCCGGGTCGCGACGAGCGTCAGGTGCGGTGCACCGCGACCTCGTGGAGCGAGTAGCCCCACTGGGTCGCGCGCCGCACCCCCTGGATCCGTACGTACCGCGCGGACTGCGAAGCGAACTCCGCCGTGTCGTAGCCGCCGTCACCGGCGTCCGTGGACCACGCCGTCCGCCAGTCCGTGCCGTTCTCCGACAGCTCGATGCGGTACTCCCGCGCGTAGGCCCGCTCCCAGTCGAGGGTGACCTTGCCCACCCGGTGCACGGAGCCGAGGTCCATCTGGAGCCACTGCCCGTCCGACCAGTTGCTCGCCCAGCGCGTGCCCGTGTCACCGTCGACGGCACGGCCCGGTGCGTAGCTGGTGAACGGGTGCCACTCCGCCGAGCTCGCCGAAGTCGCCGCGCCCGAGGCGAGGTTGATCCCCGGCTCGTGCTTCTCGGTCGACTTCCACGTGGTCAGGTACGACTCCGCGCCGGAGGCCAGCTCGTCCACGACGCCCTGGCCGCCGCTGAGCCGGATCTGCTCGATCCAGTCCGGGACCAGGCCGTTGTGCGCGGCGCCGTCGGTGTTGAGGTCCCACGTGCGCTCGCCCGTGACCTGACGGTCGATCATCGTGCCGCCGTCGGCGCTGCGGAAGGGGTACTTCACGGCGTTCGGCGCGTCCGGGCCGACCGGACCCGGCCAGCCTCCGACGCCGTTCATGTCCGTGCCGTAGCCGAGACCGACCCCGTACTTCTCGCGGAGGTCCGCCTTCTGGCCCGCCTCGCCGATGAAGCCCTCGGCACCGTGCATGTACTGGGCGACGAAGCCGCCGAGACGGTAGAGCCGCTCGGTCCAGTCGAGGTCCATCCAGCTGTGGGTGGAGAGGACGCCCGGGTACTCCTGGGACTCCAGGATGTCGAGCGCGCGGCCGGCGGCCTTGACGCTCATGTGGTCCAGCTCCAGCATCATGCCCCGGTCGATCATGCCCCGCAGGGCGTGTTCGCCGAGCCTGGTGAGGCCCCGGGTGTTGCATTTGGCGTCGGAGGCGTACGAGGGCACGCTCACCCCGGCCGGCAGCTTCTGGGCCATCACGGGCGCGGCGGCCAGGCCGATCGGATTGTCGTGCTGCGGGCCCGCGCACTGCTCCGTGGCCCAGAAGGTCCCGGTGGACAGGAACTGGCCGATGTTGACGGCCGCCCCGATGGTTCCGGAGTCGAAACGCACGCCGCACAGCGCGTTGTCGAACTTGTGGCACAGGAACATGCTGCGCACGCCGAGCCCGTACAGCTCGTCGAGGCCGCGGTCGATGTCGGCCTTGTCGCACTGGGCGACGTCGAGGATCTGCTTGCAGCCGAACGGCTCCGAGGTCTCGACGCCGAGGACGACGGCGAGCTTGCCCTGCTCGATCACCGAGCGGGCCTGGGCGGAGTCGGTGACGATCCGGAACCAGCCCTTTCCGGGGCCTCCGTACATGCCGTCGACGTAGGCCTGGAGCTCGTACGTCTTCTTGGCCTGGAGGCGGATCGACTCCATCTCGTCACAGCCGCGGTCCCGGGGCAGGATCGAGCAGATCAGGCCGTTCGTCACCAGGTCGTTGACGAGGACGCGCTGCCCGCCGCGCCAGGCGCGCTCGACCCAGGCGTAGTAGTTCTGCTGGTGGGTCAGGGAGTTGTTGGCGGGCCAGTCCTTGAACGAGGGCCAGCCGACCGGGTCGTGCGTGCCGTCCGCGCCGCCGGTGATGTTCTCGAAGAGCGCGCCCCTGCCGTCCGGGTAGTGCTCGGGGCAGTCCTTGAGCGCGTCGGCGATGCCCGCCGTGGAGAACGTCTGACCGCAGATGAGCCGGCCGCCGAAGCCTTCGTTGGACATCAGGTGGTTGTGCGCGTCGACGAACCCGCGCACCTTCCCCTGGGCGTCGGTCCCGGCGAACGGCGCACCGGTGACGTTGATCCCGGAGTCCGGTGCGGGCCGGGACGTCGGCTCCCACCACGTACCGGTGGCGGATCCGGCGGCGGCCGCGGGGACCGGTCCCGATCCGAACAGGAGCGCGGCGAGGGCGAGGAACAGGGCGAGGAGGGCGGATCTGCCGCCGGTCCTTCGCGGTGAGGGTCGAATCATGGTCGGCGATGCCTCCGGTCGGTGGGGGTGTGCCGGGCGCCCCGAGAATCGCGGTGTCGAGCCAGTGAGTCAAGAGTCCGGGACAAACGACCTGTTGGCGAAGTGACCGACGGGTAGACCGACCGGTAGGCTTTCAGCCGTCGATCAGGGCCACCAGCTGATCAGCCGTCATGTCGAGCTGGTCATCGGCGACTTGCTTGTCGCCCAGGACCAGGAACTGGAGGGTGAGCCCGTCGATCGCCGCCGCCAGATACCGCGCCAGCACCTCCACCGGCACCCGGGGGTCCGCCCCGCGCACGACGCCCACCTGCTCGATCAGGGCGGCCGCCGACGCCACGTACTGCTCGTACTGGGCACGCGCCAGATGCTCGAACCCCGGCTCGCGCAGGGCGTACTGGGTGAGGTCGTACGTCAACATGTGCTCACCGGGATGCGCGGTGACGTGGTCCCAGTACGTCTGCAGCCCGGCCCGCACGGTCTCGCGCAGCGTGGCCCTCGGCTCGACCGCCGACTTCACCCGGGCGACGTAGTTGCCGGTGATCGTCTCGATCGCGGCTTCGAGCAGCGCCTGCTTCGAGTCGAAGCAGTAGTGGAAGACGCTCAGCGAGACGCCCGCCTCGGCGCAGATCGACCGCGTGGTCGTCCGCGCGACACCGTCCCTGGTCATCGCCCTGATCGCCGCCTCGACGAGCTGCGTGCGTCGTTCGGCCGACGGCATCCGCGCCATGGTTCCTCCTCGCGTCCGGCGACAGGGTAAGTCGCGAGGGGGTGCCTTGCCGATCAGACCGGGCTCGCGGCGTCTGGCACGGCACCTCGCCGCGTTGCCGAAACGCCCACATAGCTCCGCTATGAGGACGCTCCGGCGCCTTGCGACGCACCGCACCAGGCGCCGCTCCCTGATCCGGCCTGATCGACAAGACACCCCCTAGGCCACGGCGCGTCAGGGGCGGGGCGGCCCGACCGGCCGTCAGCCCCGGTCCAGGTCCAGGACCTCGCGGAGGGCCGCCACCGCGTGGGCGCGGTGCTCGTCGAGCCACTGCACGGCTGCGTGCTCGTCGCCGTGGAGCAGCGCCGAGAGCACGGCGCGGTGCTCGTGGACGGCCTGTTCGCGGTGCGAGGTCTCCGTGTAGTAGAGCGAGCGGTACGCGTCGGTGGAGTCCCACAGGGTCGCGATGAGGCGGACCAGGCGCGGCATCCCGGACGCCTCGATCAGGGTGAAGTGGAAGCGCCTGTTCGCGGCCGCCATCGCCGGCACGTCCCCGTCCCCGGCTGCCCGCTCCACCTCGCGCTGGATGGCTTCGAGCGCCTCGACCGTGCCGTCCGGCATGCGGCGCACGGCCATCCGCACCGCTTCCGTCTCCAGGAGCTCCCGGATCCGGTAGATCTCCTCCAGGTCGGCGAGCGAGAGCTCCGCGACGAAGTACCCCCGGTGTATGTGGTGCACGACCAGGCCTTCGGCCTCCAGGGCCTTGAGCGCCTCGCGGAGCGGGACGCGGCTCACGTCGAACCGCGCCGCCAGCGCGTCCTGACGGATCTGGTCGCCCGGCTTGAGCTCCCCGCTGGTGATGGCGCGCCGCAGTTCCTCCAGGACGAACTGCTGGGCGGTCTGCGGCCGCCGTTTCTGCACCGCGCTGCTCATCGCCTGTGACCTTCCGTTCCCGATGTCGCCCACCGGCCGCTTCCCCTCGCCGGTGACCACCATCTTCCTATGGATCAGGGCGTACGCGCGGGCCGACCGAGCGCCGCGAGCAGCGCGTCCGTGTGTTCGCCCAGGCGCGGGGGAGCACCTCGGTACGAGGGCGGGGTGGCGCCGAGCCGGATCGGGTTGGCGACCTGACCGGGGCCGGCCGCCGGCTCGGGGACGTGCGGGTCGAGCCCCAGCCGGTCGGCGAGGTCGAAGGCGGCGGCCAGGTCGTTGATGGGGCCGCAGGGCACCCCGGCGGCCGTCAACTCCTCGAACCAGCCGTCGGCCGTGCGCGTACCGAGCGGCCCGGACAGCTCCTCGACCAGCTCCTCGCGGTGCGCGACGCGGGCCGTGTTGGTCGCGAAACGAGGGTCCTCGGCGAGCTCCCGCCGGCCGAGCCGCTCACAGAGGGCGCGGAACTGGCGGTCGTTGCCGACCGCGAGGACCAGCGGCCGGTCCTGGGCCTCGAAGACCTCGTACGGCGCGATGCTCGGGTGCCTGTTGCCCATCGCGCGCGGGACGACCCCCGCCCCGAGGTGGGCGGCGGCCTGGTTGGTGAGCGCCGAGAGGAGCGAGGTGAGCAGGGAGACCTCGACGCGCTGGCCCTCGCCGGTGCGCTCGCGGTGCCGGAGCGCGGCGAGGACCCCGAGGCCCGCGTGGAGGCCGGTGATGACGTCGACGAGGGCGACGCCCGCCTTGGTCCCCGGGCCCTCCGGCTCGCCCGTCACGCTCATCAGGCCGCCCATGGCCTGCACGAGCAGGTCGTAGCCGGGCAGTCGGGCGCCTTCGGCGGTGCCGAAGCCGGTCACCGAGCAGTAGACGAGCCCGGGATTGCCCGCGCGCACGTCCTCGTACCCGAGCCCCAGCTTCTCCATCGTGCCCGGCCGGAAGTTCTCCACCAGGACGTCCGCGCGGTCGACGATGGCCCGCGCCGTCGCCAGGTCCTCCGGATCCGTCAGGTCGAGCGAGACGGAGCGCTTGTTGCGGTTCACCCCGAGGAAGTACGTGGCCTCGCCGCCGGCGAACGGCGGCCCCCACGCGCGGGTGTCGTCCCCGGAGCCAGGCCGCTCGATCTTGATGACGTCCGCGCCCAGGTCGGCGAGGAGCATCGTCATGTACGGCCCCGCGAGGACCCGGCCGAAGTCGGCGACGACGATCCCGTCCAGGGCACCCGCCGCGGCGGCGCCCGGTGTGCCCTCGTGGTCTGCGCGCATGCCGCTTCTCCCTCGCCAGGCGATGCCGGCCGTCGGATCCTGTCGTATGTCGGATCCCGTCGGATGTCGGATGTCGGATGACCGAGACGGTACGGCCCGCCGATCGGATTTTCCATACTGGATCCAATATCCGATCTGACGCTACGCTTCGGCTCGCCGAGTCGCACAGTCGTCAGTCGCCCGTCACAGGAGGCCGTCCGTGAAGTCGCCGTCCACTCCCGTCCACCCCTTCGACCTGCTCGCCATCGACGGCCTGCTCACCGACGAGGAGCGCGAGATCCGCCGGACCGTGCGCGCCGTCGCCGACCGCGAGCTGCGGCCGCACGTCGCCGACTGGTTCGAGAAGGGCGAGATCCCGGCCCGCGAGCTCGCCCGCACCCTCGGCGGCATCGGCGTCCTGGGCATGCACCTGGAGGGGTACGGCTGCGCCGGCACCAACTCCGTCGCGTACGGCCTCGCCTGCCTGGAGCTGGAGGCCGTCGACTCCGGACTGCGCTCCCTCGTCTCCGTCCAGGGCTCCCTCGCCATGTACGCGATCTGGAAGTACGGCTCCGAGGAGCAGAAGCAGCGCTGGCTGCCGAAGATGGCGGCGGGCGAGTACATCGGCTGCTTCGGCCTCACCGAGCCCGACGCCGGCTCGGACCCCGGGGCGATGCGCACCAACGCCAAGCGCGACGGCTCGGACTGGGTGCTCAACGGCACCAAGATGTGGATCACCAACGGCTCCGTGGCCGATGTCGCCGTCGTCTGGGCGCGCACCGAGGACGGCGTCCGCGGCTTCCTCGTCCCGGCGGGCACCCCCGGCTTCAGCGCCCCGGAGATCAAGATGAAGCTCTCCCTGCGGGCGAGCGTCACCAGCGAACTGGTCCTGGAGGACGTGCGCCTCCCGGCCGACGCGATGCTCCCCGACGCCCGCGGCCTCTCCGGCCCGCTCGGCTGCCTCAACGAAGCCCGATTCGGCATCGTCTTCGGCGCCCTCGGCGCCGCCCGCGACTGCCTGGAGACGGCCGTCTCCTACGCCCGCGACCGGACCGTCTTCGCCCGCTCGCTCGCCTCCTACCAGCTGACCCAGCAGAAGCTCGCCGACATGGCGGTCGAGCTCGGCAAGGGCATGCTGCTCGCCCTCCACCTCGGCCGCCTCAAGGACGCGGGCGCGATCACGGCCGAACAGATCAGCGTGGGCAAGCTGAACAACGTACGGGAGGCCATCGCGATCGCCCGCGAGTGCCGCACGATCCTCGGCGCCAACGGCATCACGCTGGAATACCCGGTGCTGCGCCACGCCAACAACCTGGAGTCGGTGCTCACCTACGAGGGTACGAGCGAGGTCCACTCCCTGGTCATCGGCAAGGCGCTCACCGGCGAGCAGGCGTTCCGCTGAGCCTTCCGCCCGTCCCGGGGCCCCGCGCGAGCGGGCCCCGGAACCGGCGGTCAAACGGCCGTCACCCGGCCGACGAAGGCGTCCAGGTTGGCCGTCGTCCGTGCGATCCGCTCGTCCACGGTGAGGGACTCCTCCTGGCGCCCGGCGCGCAGCTTCGGTTGCCGCTTGCCCCGGACGTAGAGGGAGCACGCGAGGTCGGCGCAGAGGTAGATGCCGACCGTGTTCCCCTCGCGACCGCGGACCCCGGCGAGCGGTGCGACGAGGAGCGTCACGCCCGAGGAGGCGTGCGCGGTCAGACAGACCTGGCACATGCTGGACCTCACGGCGCTGGTCCGGCCGGTGGCCGGGACCCGCAGGGTCACGCCGAGCGGCCCGTCCTCACGGGGGACGACCAGGTGTGCGCGCAGCGGCGCGCCCGGGTCGACCCATCCGAGGAAGTCCAGTTCCTCCCAGGGGAGTTCGGCGAAGTCGAGCGGCAGCTTGAGTCGTGCCGCCTCACCCTTCGTGCAGTTCACGAAGGACGAGCGGATCTCTTTGTCGGTCAGTGGTTCCACTCGTTGGACCGTACACGGACCACCGATGTGGGGCACGCGAATATAGGGCGGCCGCGGGTCCGACCAGCGGCCAGCGGCCTGATGGGGCCTGGGGCATGCGGCCTCAGGCCACCCAGTCCGGCAGCGCCGGGTCGGCGAACCGTCCCGGAGCCCCGTCGAGAGCCGCCGCGAGCCGCTCGGCGGCCGGCTCGTACACGTCCTCCGGCAGCGTGAACGGGATCCGCAGCCGGTGCTCGTGCGTCCCCGGATCCACCCCGAACCGCGCGCCGCCCTCCACCCGCACCCCGTGCCGCAGGGCGCGGGCCGAGACGGAGGAGGCGACCGGGCGGCCCAGGTCGATCCACAGGCACATCCCGCCCGCCGGCTCCGTCCAGCGCCAGTCGGGCACGTGCCGGGCCAGCGCCGTCGTCAGGGCGTCCCGGCGCCGGCGCAGCTCCGCAAGGCGCCGCGGCACGATCGTGTCGAGCCGCTCCATCAGGGCGACCGCGACCAGCTGGTCCAGGACGGACCCCGACAGGTCGGCCGTGATCCGGACCCGGGCCAGCTCGGTCACGACCCGGGACGCGGCCCGGACCCAGCCGACCCGCAGCCCGCCCCAGCAGCTCTTGCTCAGCGAGCCGACGGAGACGATCTGCTCGCCGTCGCCCCCGCCGGCCGCCGCGGCGAAAGGCGGCGGCGCGGGCACGTCCAGGGCGATGTCGGCGAGCGTCTCGTCGGCCACGAGCCATGTCCCGGTGGCCCGCGCGGCCCGCGCCAGCTCCCGGCGCTGCTCCTGCGGCATCAGATGCCCGGTCGGATTGTGGAAGTCGGGGATCAGATAGGCCAGACGTGGCGCGGTCTGCCGCAGCGCGGCGTCGACGAGGCCGGTGTCCCAGCCGGTCTCGGTCACCGGCACCGGGGTGATGCGCAGCATGCGGCCGCGCATCGCGTCGAGGGCGTTCGTGTACGAGGGGTTCTCGGCGAGCACCCGGTCACCGGCCCGGCCGAGCAGCGTCAGGACCAGCGACAGCGCCTGCTGCGCGCCCGTGGTGACGAGGATCTGCTCGGGCCGGGTCGGCAGGCCGCGGGCCGTGTACCGCTCCGCGACCGCGGCACGCAGGACGGACAGTCCGTACGGGTGGTAGCCCTGCGTGCCGGCGTAGCGGGGGAGCTCGGCGGCGGCCGACGCCAGCGCCGCGGCGAGCTCGTCCGGGGCCTGCGGCGCGGCCAGGGCGAGGTCGATGGTGGCCCCGGCGTCGTCCTGGAAGGCGCCGAGCGGGGTCGGCGCCTGACCGTCCGGCAGCGCGGTCCAGGTTCCGGCGCCGCGGCGGCTGTGCGCGTACCCGCTCTCCCGTAGCAGGTCGTACGCGCCTGTCACGGTCGTCCGGCTCACCTGCAGCACCGTCGCGAGCTCGCGCTCCGCCGGGAGCCGCAGGCGCAGCGCCACCCGCCCGTCGAGCAGGGCTTCGCGGACCGCCCGCGCGAGCTCCCGGTAGCCGAACCGGCCCTCGGCGGGCGGGGTGAGGAGCGACGCGAGCTGGCGGCCCGTCAGGGTCCGGTCCGCTGTGTGGACCACGCGTGCCACTGCCATGCCAATCACTCCTTATTGGCTCTGCTGTCCAGGCCAATCAGAGTACAGACTCCTGTCCAGTGGCCTGGTGGCCACCTCCCCACGGGAAAGGAGACGACCGATGTCCGGACACTTCACCGACCGCGACGAGCGGATGTGGCAACAGTGCGCCGAGGAGCGCAAGGCCCGGCCCCTGGCGATCGGAGCCTGGCTCCGTGGCCTGCGCACGGCGATACGCGGCGGCTCGTCGTGAGCGACGCGCACCCCGGCGGCGAGGCGGTTCCCGAGGGGACCGTTCGACGGGTCGTCGTCGGCGTGAGCGGCTCGCTCGCCTCCCTCGCGGCCCTGCGGTACGCGACCGCCCTGGCCCGCCGCGAGTCCGTGCCGCTCCTCGCGGTGCTGGCCTGGGAGCCGCCGGAAGGGGAGGGGCTGTACGCCCGGAGGCCCGACCGGGACTGGGCCCGTCTGTGGGGCGAGGCCGCCCGGGACCGGCTGTGGAGCGCCTTCGCCGACGCCCTCGGGGCGGCTCCCGGGGACCTCGCGGTGGAGCGGCGGATCGTCAGGGACGCCCCCGCGGCCGCCCTCCGCGCCGCGGCCGACCGCCCCGGCGACCTCCTGGTCGTCGGCGCCGCTTCGCGCCGGGGCCGCCTCGCGCGGCTGCGTCGCCGCCCGGTCCTGCGCGCGGTCCAGGACCGCGCGGCCTGCCCGGTGCTGACAGTGCCGGGCCCGGCGCTGCGCCCGGGGGAGGCCCGCGTCCTGCGCAGGAACGCCCGTACCTCCGCACCGGGTGGATCCGGTACGGAGGTACGGGCGGCGGACGGGGGCCGACGGGCCGAGAGGTCAGATGACGGGCGCGGCGCCCGGACCGGACCCCTGGACTGAGCCTGCTGCCGAGCCCGAGCCCGAGCCCGAGCCCGAGCCCGAGCCCGAGCCCGAGCCCGAGCCCGAGCCCGAGCCCGAGCCCGAGCCCGAGCCCGAGCCCGAGCCCGATTCCGGGCCGGACGCCGCGTTTGACAAGGGCAGCGACAGGGGCGGGGCCTGGGACTCGCTCTGCGGGGACGGCGGGGGAACGGAGGAGAGCACCGACGCCGACTCGTCGGCCGGCGGTGCCGGCGGCAGCTCCGCGGACTCGTCGGTGGCCGGACTCGACTCCGGAGCGGGCGAATCCTCCGCCGGTGGCGACTCGGACGACGGCGACTCGTCGGCCGGGCTCGTCGAGTCGGACGGCGAGGAGGGGGAATCCGAGGGGGACGTGGGGTCCGACGGGGGCGTGGAGGCCGAGGTGGACGGCGACTCGGAGGGCGACTTCGAGTGCGACGACGTCGGAGGCGGCGGCGGAACGGGCTTGTCCTGCGCGCCGGTGTCGCCGTGCTTCCGCGCGAACCAGCCGTCGTCCTCGGGGTCGTACACGACGAAGACGTTCACGACCGTCACCGACGGGGCCACGACGACGACCTGCGAGGAGTTGTACCCCTGCCAGGGCGTGCCGGTCGTCTTCGGTGCCTTCTGCGCCACCGGTTCGGTCAGCGGATTGCCGCACGCGCAGCGGACGCGCGGTACGCCGCGGCCGTCGACCAGGACCGCGGTCCCGCTCTGGAGGGTCGCCTGGTACGAGGTGGCGGAGCCGTCCCGGAAGCCGTGGTTCGTCACCCGGGTGTCGGCCCGTAGCTGAAGCGGGGTCAGGGAGCGGAGATAGCCGGGCACCGCGTTGGGCTCGATGTCGAGGACCCCGGCGAAGGCCGAGTTCTTCGCGGGCTGGGCGGAGAGGTAGCGCACCTGCTGCTCGACGTCGCAGCTCGCGACCGACTGCGTTCCGCCGTAGAGGCCGGGTGCCGAGCCCGACACCCGCGGCGTGCCGGCCTCGGCCGACGCGGTACGGGGCGGCAGCGAGGGCGGCGAGGCGGAGGCGCCGCCGGTGCGGGCCGTCGACTGGGTGAACGGGTCGGGGCCGGACGCGGCGGCGTTCTGGAGGAAGACCTCGCCGCCGCCGGATCCGGTCGTGCCGTTCGTGTCGTCGGACTGGTTGGTCAGGACGACGGCCAGGGCCACGCCCGCCACGAGGACGGCGGTGGCCGACGCGACCTTCGGGACGGAGCGCCACCACGGGCCGCCACCGTCGCCCTTGCCGGAGTCGCCCCCGGACGGGCCGCCGCCGGGCGCGCCGCCTCCGCCGGACGAGGCGCCCCCCGCGCCGCCGCCCGAGGGCGGGCCGGGAGGTGGTGGGGGGCCGCCGCCGGTCCCGGGGCGGTTCCCCGGCCCTGACAGGGGGCCGGAGGGCGGGCCTGACGGCGGTACCGACGGAGGGCCGGACGGAGGGCCTGACGGCGGGTGGGAAGTCACGTTTTTCCCTTTCTTCCGTTCCGGGCCCATTGTGTGCGCGGATCGGTGCCCACCCGCAAGCGGAGAAACGCCCGTCCGCAAGCGAAGGAGACCGTCCGCAGGCGGAGGAAACCGTCCGCAAGAGGAGGAGAGCGTCCACAAGCGGGCGGCCGCCACCGGTACTAGCGTGGACAGCGTGAGCAGTCGGCTCTCCACCTCAGCGGGCCCCGTGACCCCGACCGGGCTCTTCGTACGCGTCGGCGTCCAGGCGCTGGCAGCGGTGGTCGCCGGGTACGTCGCCATGGGCGTCGTCGCCGGACTCGGCCTCTGGGCCGCGGGCGCCGCCGACCTGCCGGGCGGCTTCACCGCCGTCCTCGCCGCGGTCGTCGTCATGGCCGCGGGCGGCAAGGTCGACCTCTCCGGCGACGCCGGAGACCTCGCGGGAACCCAGGCCGAACTGACCGCGATGCCCCTCACCGTCACCCTGGTGGGCGCACTCGTCATCGGCTACTGCTTCCTCCGCCCCCTGCGCCACCACGCGGTCGCGGGCACCCGTGAACTCCTGCTCCGCGCCGCGGGGACCGTCGTCCTCTGGCTGGCCGGGCTCCTGGGCCTCTCCGCCCTCGCCCGGCACGACTTCCCGCTCACGATCGGCGGAGACACCTCGGAGGCGTCGCAGGACTCCCTCGGGGACCTCTTCGGCGAGCTTCTTGACGCCGTCAACCCCACGGTGGGCTTCCGTACCGACGTCGGGCCCACCCTCTTCTACGGGCTGCTGTGGATCCTCGGCGTGCTCGTCGTCGCCCTCCTGGTGTCCCGCAGGACCCCGCTGCCGCCCCGGCTCGTCCGCTACCACGAGCCCGTCCGGCCCGCCGCCCACGCGATGCTCATGCTCCTCCTCGCGTACGTGGCCCTGGGCCTGGTCATCGGGATCGTCGTCGCGGCCACCAAGGGCCATGCGGCGGAGACCCTCGCCGTCCTCCTGCTCGGCCTGCCCAACGTGTCCTGGCTCGCGCTCGGCGTCGGGATCGGCGGCTCGTGGGAGGGCAGGGTCGAGGGCCCGTTCGGCCTTCCCATGCCCCAGATCCTCGACGCCGTCCTCCGCGACGGAGGCGGCACCGACCTGTCCACGGTCGACCTCTCCTCGCTCGCGGCGGAGGACGCGAGGGCCTGGTGGCTGCTGCCCATCGCGGCCGTCCTGGTCCTCGCCGCGGCCTTCGCGGCGGCGGTCCGCTCCCCGGCCAGGACCAAGCTCTGGCAGCACTCCCTGCGCCTGGGCATCGCCTTCGCCGTGACGATGCTGGTCGTCGCCCCCCTCACCCTGGTCGAGGCCCGCTTCGGGCTCTCGATCCTCGGCATCGGCGACCTCGACGCACTGGGCGGCGAGGTGCTGCTGCGCCCGGACGTCTGGAAGACGGTCGGCTTCGCCCTCCTCTGGGGTCTGGTCCTCGGCTTCCTCGGCGGCCTCCTCGCCACCCGGGTCCACCGCAAGGGCGAGGCGGAGAAGACGGCGAAGAAGAAGTAGGCCGCGGTCCGGACGCCCCTCAGGGTCGGTCCGGACGGACCTCAGAGTTCCCGGAAGACGGGCCGTGCCCATACCGGCGGTGCCGGCGGCGGTCCGGGCCGTCGGGTGCCCGACGTGACCACGGGGCCCCCGGCCGCGCCCGGGCCGGCCAGTGCCGACCGCAGCTCCATGACGAACTCCAGACACGTCCCGTACCGCTCTTCGGGGGACTTCGCCAGCGCCCTCGCGAAGACCGCGTCCGCCGCCTCCGGCAGCCCCGGGCGCACTTCGGAGAGCGGCGGCGGCGGATCGTACTGCTGCGCCCACAGCACCGCCCAGTCCGTGTCGCGCCGGAACGGCGGCGCGCCGACCAGCGTCTCGAAGACCACGCACGCGAGGCTGTAGACGTCGCACCGGCCGTCGACCGGCTTGCCCGAGATCTGCTCCGGCGCCACGTAGTCCAGGGTGCCCACGAATTCGCCCACGGTCGTGAACCCGGTCAGCGAGAGCGACTTCTTCGTCAGCCCGAAGTCCGTGAGGTAGACGTGCTCGGGGTGGTCACGGTCGGTGCCCTCGGCCACCAGGATGTTGCCCGGTTTCACGTCCCGGTGCACCAGGTCGTGCGCGTGCGCCGCGTCCAGGGCGGAGGCCACCTGGATGGCGATCCGCCCCGCCTTCACGGGCGGCAGCGGCCCCTCGCGGTGGAGCAGGGCCACCAGGTCCTGCCCCGCCACGTACCGCATCGCGATGTACAGGACGCCCTCCGTCTCGCCGGCGTCGAAGACCGGCACGATGTGGGGGTGGTCGATGGAGGCGGCGACCCGTGACTCGTGCGCGAAGCGCTTGCGGAAGGTGTCGTTGCGGGCCAGCTCGGGCGCGAGGAGCTTCAGGGCCACCGTCCGGTCCAGGCGCAGGTCGCGCGCCCGGTACACGACGGCCATGCCCCCGCGTCCGATCTCGTCCTCCACGAGGTAGCCCGCGATCTCCTTGCCGAGGAGCCCCGAGGGCCGGCCCGCCGGGAGCTCCGCGTCCCGCGCGCCGTCGGCCATCAGTCCTCACCCGCCGCTTCGGAAGGCCGCTCCACGACCTGCGTCGGCGGCGGCCCGGCCGCCACCGCCGGGTCGACCTGCGGCACCACCTGGGTCGGCTCGTACACGGGAGGTCCGGCTCCCGCCCGGTCACCGGGCGCGGGCCCGGCGGACTCCGGGACCTCGTCCGCCCGGGGCGCGGGCGAGCCGGCGACCCGCACGGAGGCCGACGGGGCCCCGGACGCCGCGTACGTATGGAGTCCGAGGCCGTCGCAGAACACCCAGCGCTCGTGCTCCGCGTCGTACAGCCACACCGACTCGCCGTCGACGACCATCCCCACCCGCAGGCCGCGGGTCCGCAGCCGGAAGGCCTCGCCGTCCAGGCGGCCCGCGCCCAGCTCGTCGGCCGCCCGCCGGTACCGGCCCAGCGCGTCCTCGGCGCGGGCGAGCAGGGGCCTGGGATCGGCCGTCCTGGTGAGCGGCCGGCCCGCCGCCGGAGGATCGTCCGGCACGGTGACGAGGAGCCGCGCGTCGATCCACGCCGACCAGCCGTTGGAGCACAGCACGTGCCCCCAGTCCCCGGCCCGCTCCGTCAGCCGCACCGGCAGGAACGCGTCGAGCGAGAACGTCGGCAGCCCGGGATCGGGGGATTCCCAGGCGGGCAGACCGTCGCGCGGCACGACGTGGGTGGGCCGGAAGTCCGGCACGCCTTCGGTTACGGGGACGCTCACGGGCCTACCTCCGCATCACGACCGGCTCGTGGCGGCGCAGCAGCCGCGCCACGACCACTCCGAGGGCAAGACAGATCACGATCAGCATGCCCATGTCGAACAGCCAGGCGTCCAGGGTGTGCCGCATCAGCGGATCGTCGGTCTTGTCGCTCGGCGCGACCTCCCCGATGTCGAGCGTCGCGCCCATCGCGGCGAACGCCCAGCGCGAGGGCACCAGCCAGGCCAACTGTTCCAGGCCGGGCGTACGCACCGAGAGGAGCGCCCCGCAGAACACCACCTGCACGATCGCGAGGAGGACGAGCAGCGGCATCGTCACCTCCTCCTTGCGGACCACGGCCGACACGAGGAGGCCGAGCATCATCGCGGTGAAGGAGAGGAGCGCGACGGCTAGCGTGATCTCGACGAGCGGGGGCAGCAGGACGCCCTTGCCCCCGGGCACGTTCAGCGGGACGCCGATCAGGGCCACCAGGGTCAGGACCACCGCCTGCACGATCGTGATCAGGCCGAGGACCACCACCTTGGAGGCGAGGTACGCGGACCGGGACAGGCCGACGGCTCTCTCGCGCCGGTAGATCGTGCGCTCCTTGACCAGCTCGCGCACGGCGTTCGCCGCGCCCGTGAGGACACCGCCCACACACAGGATGAGCAGCACGTTCAACGTCGACTCGGGGTTGAGTTCGCCCTCGGACAGGGCGCGGGCCATCGCGCCCATCACGAACGGCAGCGCGATCATGATCGCGAGGAAGGTGCGGTCGGCGGAGAGCGCGGCCGTGTACCGGCGGACCAGGGTCCGCAGCTGGGAGCCCCAGCTCTGCGCCTTCGGCGGCGGAGCGAGTTCCCGCCCGGCCGGCCCGGCTTGCCCGGGCGCGCCGGAGGGCCCGCCGTCCCCGGTGGGCGGCAGCGGGCGTGCCGTCGCGTCCGAGACGTACCTGCGGTGGAAGTCGGAGGACCGGTACTGTCCGGCCCAGTCGCGCTCCCGGTCGTTCTCGAAGGCCTCGAAGGCCTCCGGCCACTGCGTGTAGCCGAAGAAGCCGAGGGTGTCCGCGGGCGGTCCGTAGTAGGCCACCCGGCCGCCGGGGGCGAGGACGAGCAGACGGTCGCAGACGTCGAGGCTGAGGACGCTGTGCGTGACGACGACGACCGTGCGCCCGTCGTCCGCGAGCCCGCGCAGCATGTGCATCACGGACCGGTCCATCCCCGGGTCGAGGCCGGAGGTCGGCTCGTCGAGGAAGAGGAGCGAGGGCTTGGTGAGCAGTTCGAGGGCGACGCTCACCCGCTTGCGCTGGCCGCCGGAGAGACTGTGGATCGGCTGCTCCGCCCGCTCCACGAGGCCGAGCTCGCGGATCACCTCGTCGACCCGGGCCCGGCGCTCGGCCGGCGCCGTGTCCTCGGGGAAGCGCAGCTCGGCGGCGTAGCCGAGGGCCCGCCGGACGGTGAGCTGGAGGTGCAGGATGTCGTCCTGCGGGACGAGCCCGATGCGCTGGCGCAGCTCGGCGTAGTCCCGGTACAGGTCACGGCCGTCGTAGAGCACGCTGCCCCGGTCGGCGGGGCGCTGGCCGGTGAGCGCGCCCAGGAGCGTCGACTTCCCGGCACCGGACGGGCCGACGACCGCGAGCAGGCACTTCTGGCCCACCGGGAACGACACCTCGTCGAGGAGGGTCTTGCGGCCGTGGTCGACGGTGACGGCGAGCTCCTGGACGTCGAGGGAGATCTCGCCGTTGTCGGTGAACTCGACGAGCTGCCCGCCGATCAGGCAGAACGCGCAACGGCCGATGCCGACGATGTCGTCCGCCGTCACGCGTGCGTCGACGACGCGGCGGCCGTTGAGGAAGGTGCCGTTGTGACTGCCGAGGTCGTGGATCCAGTACGTGCCGTCGGGCTTGGCGCGCAGTTCGGCGTGACGGCGGGAGACGACGAGGTCGGCGACGACGACGTCATTGTCGGGTGCGCGGCCGATCCTGATGCTGTGCGCGGGCAGCGGCCGCACGGACGTCGGCTGCCGGAAGGTGCCGGTGGCGGCGGGGTACGAGACGGAGGAGGGGCGCAGCGGCTCGGCGGCGGGGGGCTCCGCGAGGGGCGCTACGGGGACGGGGGGCGCCGGGGCGGACGGCTCTGGGGGTGCGGGCTCCAGGAACGTCGGTTCCGGGGGCGCGGGCTCGGGGGACGTCGGTTCCGGGGGTGTCGGCTCCAGCACTGGCGGTGCGGGGACCGGCGCCTTGTGGGCCGGGGCCTCGTGGACCGGCCGTTCGTGGGCCGGGGCCTCGTGGACCGGCGGTTCGTGGGCCGGGGGCTCGTGGACCGGCGGCGGGGGCTCGGGGGGTGGAGGGGGCGCGGGCGGCGGGGGTGCCTGCGGGTGGGCCCGGGGCGCGGTCGAGAGCACCGCGCGCGGGCCGTCCTGCGGGTGTCCGAACCGTACGACCGTGCCGGGGCCGACCTCCCGTACCCCCGCCACCCTCAGCCCGTTCGTGAAGGTGCCGTTCGTGCTGCCCTCGTCCGCCAGGTCCCAATGGCCGCGGACGGCGCGCAGCTGTGCGTGGTGCCAGGACGCCCGGGCGTCCGAGAGCACGATGTCGCTGGTGGGGTCGCGCCCGATGCGATAGACGCGGCTCGGGTCCATGAGCGTCGCGTCCCCGTCGATCTCGAGGATCAAAGCGGGCGCGGCGGGTGCGACGGGCCGCTCTCCCATGCGTGAATCCTATCCGTCGGCGCTGATCCCTGCCCGGGATGAGGCGCCGGTAGGGTGGGCGCTTCCGCCGCCGGACGCGGCGCCCGACGAAGGAGGCCCACCCGTGCCGAAAGGTGTCACCAGGCGACGGCCCCGCACGCGCGCGGCGCTTCTGAAAGCCGCCCTGGAAGCCTTCGCCGAGCACGGTTTCCACGCCACGACGATCGAGCAGATCTGCGAGCGCGCGGGCTACACACGAGGCGCGTACTACTCGAACTTCGCCAGCAAGGAAGAGCTCTTCCTCGCGCTCTTCGACGAGCACAGCGACCGGACCGTACGACGGCTCGCCGACGCGATCGACGCGCTGACCGCCGAGGAGTACACGCTGGCGCGGCTGGCCGAGCTCGCCGCCCGGATCGAGCCGGACGAGCGGGACTGGTACCTGGTCACCACCGAGTTCACCTTGCACGCCATCCGCGACCGGCAGGCCGCCTGGGTGCTCGCGCGCCACGACGAGCGGCTGCGCGCCGAGATCGCCCGCGGCCTCACCCTCGTCCTGCGCAGGGCCGGGCGGGAACTGACCGTGGACGCCGACCGGTTCGCCCGGCTCATCGTCGCCCTGCGGGAGGGCGGACTCGCGCAGAGCTACGTCGAACCGGCGGCGCTGCCGCCGGGGAGTCTCGAACGCGAGTTTCTCGCCCCGCTCCTGGAGGTCTCGACGCGGGAACTCCCTTCCCCCGAAGCTCAGTCGAACAGGTCCGGGTCGGACGCGGTGATCTGATCCCACAGGGGGCGCGCCTGGAACCAGCCCGCGAGGTGGCCGCCGACCTGGCCGCGGGTCAGGAGCGCCGTCTCCCGGTCGATCAGCTGCGGGGTGCCCGCCGCCATCGCGAGGAGCTGCGCCTGGCAGGACCGTTCCATGGTCACGAACCACCACACGGCCTCGGCGACGGAGTGACCGACCGTCAGGAGCCCGTGGTTCTTGAGGATGACGGCCTTGTGCCCGCCCAGGGCCTTCGCGACCCGCTCGCCCTCCTCGGTCTCGTTCACCACGCCCCGGTAGTCGTCGTAGATCCCGTGGTCCTCGAAGAACGCGCACGCGTCCTGGGTGATCGGGTCCAGCGGGATGCCGAGGCTGGAGAACGCCTTGCCGTGCAGGGAGTGCGAGTGCGCGGCGGCGACAGCGTCGGGCCGGGCGGCGTGGACGCGCGAGTGGATGACGAACGCGGCCCGGTTCACGGGCCTGCGTCCTTCGAGGACGGCCCCCTCGTGGTCCACCCGGATCAGGTCGGAGGCCTTGATCTGGCTGAAACTCATCCCGAAAGGGTTGACCCAGAAGGCGTTCGGATCCCCGGGATCGCGGACCGTGATATGCCCCGCGACCCCCTCGGAGAAGCCGAACCGGCCGAAGATCCGGAACCCGGCGGCGAGCTGCTCCTTGCGGTACCGGCGCTCCTCCTCGACGGTGTCGAAGGCGGGCGGCAGCGGCAGGACGACCCCGTCGGGCAACGGCCCGACGGCGGCGGCGAGCGCGGGCGGCACGGTGCTCATGGCGGCTCCTCGGCTTCCTTGGCGAGCGGGTGGGGCACGGCGCGCCAAAAGATACAGAGATGCATCCGATACGACAATGGATCGCTCTCAGGCCGCAGGCGCCCCGAAACGTGCCAGGTAGTGCCAGACCTTCTTCACGTCCTGGGGGTCGTGCTCCCCGGAACCTGCCGCCTCCTGAACGATCCGCGGGTCCAGGAACCCGCCGACGGCGATCCGGGCGCCCAGCGCCACGTGATCCGGTCCCCGGAACCCGGGATGCCGCCGCAGTTCCTCGACGGAGAGCCGGAACCCGCCGTGCCACTCGACGGCGCACGGCAGTCGCCGGGCCGCCGCCTCGACCGCCGTACCCCGGTGGCTCGGGTCAAGGACCAGCGCCTCCACGTCGCGCCCGATCACGACGGGACCGTGGACGTGCGCCTCGACGTAGTCGTCGAGCGGGTCCTTCCCGTCGGCCTCGGCGAGGGCGACCAGACGCATCCGGGAGGCGACGCCGAAGTCCGCGGGCTCCAGGAAGCTGTCCGGGTAGCAGAAGGACGCCCGCTCCAGGGTCGACGGCGCCAGCCGCAGATGGGCGGAGCCGAAGCGGGGGGCGGCGCCGAACGGGCGGCGGCGGAAGTCGAGGGCTCCGTAGACCGGCCGCGTGTGCGCGGGAGCCGCGTCGTACGCCCCGCCGAAGATCCGGCTCTCCCAGCACCAGCGGTCCCCGCCGGGCCGGGCGGTGAGGCCGCCGTTGCCGGTACCGGTCACGAACTGGGAGCGGTAGACGCCGTCGTCCGCGAGCCGGTCGAGGAAATGCGGGTGGAAGTTGAGCGTGACCCGCAGGGTGGGGTCGAGCGGAGTGCCCGTGGCGAGGCCGGCGACATGGGCGAGAGCCTGACGTGCGGGGTCGTGGAGGGGCGTCATCGGGGGAGTCTGCCCGAGTGGCGGGGCTTGCGGCGCGGGGATTTCGCTGGCGACGGTCGGCGCAGAGATGATAGAAAGCGCTTTCCAAAGCCTTTGTCCTCCGTCGACCCCGCTCCCTCAGGAGTCCACCGCGTGCCCACCGCCGACGTGCTGATCTACACCCGCACCGCCGGGTACCGCCACGACTCGATCCCCGCCGGCGCCGCCGCCCTCGCCGAGATCGCCCGCGAGCGGGGCTGGGGGGCCGAGGTCACCGAAGACCCGGCGGCCTTCACGCCCGGGCGGCTGGCGGGGTGCGCCGCCGTCGTGCTGCTCTCCACCACCGGCACCGTCCTGACGCCCGAGGGACGCGCCGCCTTCGCCGCGTACCTCCGGGGCGGCGGCGCCCTCCTCGCCGTCCACGCGGCGGCCAACGCGGAGCCGGACTGGCCCTTCTACGGGGAGCTCCTCGGCACCCGCTTCGACGGACATCCGGAGATCCAGCCCGGCACCGTGCTCGTCGAGGACCCCGGCCACCCGGCGACGGCGCCGCTCCCGGGCCGCTGGACCTGGACCGACGAGTGGTACAACTTCACGGCCAACCCGCGCGGGACGGGCGTACGGGTCCTGGCGCGGGCCGACGAGACCTCGTACAGCGGCGGCACCCTCGGCGACGACCATCCGCTGGTGTGGTGCCGCGAGGTCGACCAGGGGCGCGTCTTCTTCACCGCGCTCGGGCACTCCTCGGAGGCGTACGACGACCCGGCCTTCCGCGCGCACCTCTCCGGCGCGCTGGCGTGGCTCACCGCCTGAAGGCGCCCGCGAGAGGGCGGCCTTCCGAGATCACGCGCCGGAGGCCGCACACCCCGCCCCACCCGGGAGGTGTCACCCCACCGCCCCGCCCCTGTTGCGCCGCCGCGCCCGGCGCGGGAAGTTGCCGTTGGGGGCCGATGGCAGGAGGAGAGACGTCATGGGCATCGCCACGGTGAACCCCGCGACGGGCGAGACGCTGCGCACCTACGAGGCCCACGGGCCCGAGGAGGTCGAGCGGCGCGTCGCCGCCGCGCACGAGGCGTTCCGGCAGTACCGCACCACGTCCTTCGCCGAGCGCGCCCGCCTGATGCGGGCCGCCGCCACGCTGCTCGACGAGGACACCGAGGACATCGCCCGGACCATGACGGTCGAGATGGGCAAGCCGATCGCCGCCTCCCGCGCCGAGGCCGCCAAATGCGCCAAGGCCATGCGCTGGTACGCCCGCAACGCCGAGGAACTCCTCGCCGACGAGCACCCGGCCGAGAGCGACGTCCAGGACTCCGGCGCGGACCTGGCCCGCGTCCACTACCGGCCCCTCGGCCCGGTCCTCGCCGTCATGCCGTGGAACTTCCCGCTCTGGCAGGTGATCCGCTTCGCCGCGCCCGCGCTCATGGCGGGCAACACCGGCCTCCTCAAGCACGCCTCGAACGTGCCGAGGACGGCCCTCTACCTCGGAGACCTGTTCCGCCGCGCCGGCTATCCGGACGGCTGCTTCCAGACGCTCCTCATCGGCTCCCGCGACGTGGAGGCCGTCCTTCGGGACCCCCGGGTCGTCGCCGCCACGCTCACCGGCAGCGAACCCGCCGGCCGGGCCGTCGCCGCCGTCGCGGGCGACGAGGTCAAGAAGACCGTCCTGGAGCTGGGCGGCAGCGACCCGTACATCGTCATGCCCTCCGCCGACATCGTGCGGGCGGTGAAGACCGCCGTCACCGCCCGCGTGCAGAACAACGGCCAGTCCTGCATCGCCGCCAAGCGGTTCATCGTCCACCAGGACGTCTACGACGACTTCGCCGAACGCTTCACCGCCGCCATGAACGCCCTCACCGTGGGCGACCCCCTCGACGAGTCCACCGACGTCGGCCCCCTCGCCACCGAGCAGGGCCGTACCGACCTGGAGAGCCTCGTCGACGACGCCGTACGCCGGGGCGCGCACGTCCTGTGCGGCGGCGGCCGCCCGGAAGCCGAAGGGCTCCGGCGGGGCTGGTACTACCGGCCGACCGTGCTCACGGGCATCACCCCCGCGATGCGGATCCACCTGGAGGAGACGTTCGGCCCGGTCGCCACCGTCTACCCGGTGCGGGACATCGAGGAGGCCGTCACCGTCGCCAACGACTCTCCGTTCGGGCTCAGTTCGAACGTCTGGACCCGGAAGGAGGAGGACATCGCGTTCTTCGTCCGCGACCTGGAGGCCGGTGGCGTGTTCGTCAACGGAATGACGGCCTCGCATCCCGCGCTCCCCTTCGGCGGGATCAAACGCTCCGGCTACGGCCGTGAACTCTCCGGCCACGGCATCCGCGAGTTCTGCAACGCGACCACGGTCTGGCAGCGCGCCTGACCCGCCTGCCGCCCGGGGAGGCCCTCAGGCCCGCGTCCACTCCAGCAGGCGCTCCGCCGGCCAGGTGTTGATCACCCGGTCCTCCGGTACGCCGCACTCCTCCGCCCGTGCGCAGCCGAGGATCTGCCACTCCAGCTGACCCGGCGCGTGCGCGTCCGTGTCGATCGCGAAGTACGCGCCCGCGTCGACCGCGACGCGCAGCAGCTCGCGCGGGGGATCGAGGCGCTCCGGGCGGCTGTTGATCTCCACCGCCGTACCGGCCTCGGCGCACGCCGCGAAGACCCGTTCCGCGTCGAACTCCGAAGCGGGCCGCAGCCGGCCGCCCGCCACGAGCCGCCCCGTGCAGTGCCCGAGCACGTCCACGAGCGGGTCGCGGACGGCCCGTTCGAGCCGGCGGGTCATCGGGCCCGCGTCCATCCGCAGCTTCGAGTGCACCGAAGCGACGACCACGTCCAGCCGTTCGAGCAGCTCCGGTTCCTGGTCGAGCGAACCGTCCTCCAGGATGTCGCACTCGATCCCGGTGAGCAGCCGGAAGGGCGCCCACTCCTCGTTCAGCCGCGCCACCACGTCCAGTTGCTCCCGCAGCCGCTCCGGCGAAAGGCCCCGCGCGACCGTGAGCCGCGGCGAGTGATCCGTGAGCACCGCCCACTCGTGCCCGATCCCCGCCGCCGTGCGCCCCATGGACTCGATCGTGGAGCCGCCGTCGGACCAGTCGGAATGGAGATGGCAGTCCCCGCGCAGCGCCGCCCGCAGTGCGGCACCGGCGCCGTCCGCCGGCTCCATCGGCCCCAGGCTCGCCGCGAGCTCCGCCTCAAGACCCGCCAGGTACTTCGGCACCCGGCCCTCAAGGGCCTCGCGCACCACCGCGGCCGTCTTCGGCCCGAGCCCCTTCACCGACTCCAGGGTGCCCGCCTCCGCGCGCCGCGCCGCCTCGCCCGCCGGCAGGGCGTCCACGGCGGCGGAGGCCGTACGGAACGCCTTCGCCCGGTACGCCGGTGCCTGGGCGCGCTCCAGCAGGAACGCGATCCGGTTCAACGCGGCCACGGGGTCCACGGCATCCTCCTCACCCGCCGCCCGGGGCGGCCTCGGCCGCCACCGGAGCCGGCTCGATCTCGCACCAGACCGCCTTGCCCTCGCCGCGGGGCTCGACGCCCCACCGGGACGCGAGCGCGTCCAGCAGGAGCAGCCCCCGCCCCGACGTGGCGGCCTCACCGGGGGTGCGCCGCCGGGGCCACGCGCTCGACCGGTCCTGCACCGAGAGCCGTACCCTCCGCACCGGTTCCGGCAGCACCTCCAGGGTCAGCACCGCGCCGCCCTCGGTGTGCAGCAGGACGTTGACGAGCAGCTCGCCCGTCAACAGCTCGGCGTCGTCGGCCAGTTCCGGCAGACCCCAGTCGCGCAGCGCCTGCCCCACGGCCGCCCGCGCGTCCGAGAGCCCCTGCGGATCGGCCTGGTGGATGTACTGGTGGATGCGCGGCGCCCGGGGCGTGCCCGGGTCCGGGCTGCGCCGCAGCACGAGGAGCGCGACGTCGTCGCCGGAACCCCACCGCTCCCACAGCCGCTCCGAGAGGTGGTCGGCGAGCGCCTCCGCCTGCGGCGGGCCGCTGCCGATCGCCTCGGAGAGCGCGTCGAGCCCCGCGTCGATGTCGGAGCCGGGCTGCTCCACGAGCCCGTCCGTGCAGAGGACGAGCGTCTCCCCGGGTACGAGGTCGAGCCGCGTCTCCGGGAACTCCTCGTCCCCGAACACGGTCGCCAGGCCCAGCGGCAGCCCGCCCCGCAGATTGGGCTGTCCGACCCGGCCGTCGGTGTGCCGGATCAGCGGGCCGAGATGCCCGGCCCGTACGGCGCGCAGGGTGCCGCTCGCCAGGTCGACCTGTGCGTAGGTGCAGGTCGCGAAGCGGTTGGTGTCCAGCTCGGCGAGAAAACGCGACGCCCGGGCGAGGACCGTCGACGGGGCGTGCCCCTCACCCGCGTACGCCCGCAGCGCGATCCGCAACTGCCCCATGATGGCGGCCGCGTGCGTGTCGTGCCCCTGCACGTCGCCGACGACGATCCCGACCCGGCCCCGGGGCAGCGGGATCACGTCGTACCAGTCGCCGCCGACCTGCCGTCCGCTCCACGCCGCGTGGTAGCGCACGGCGATCTCGCCGCCGGTGATCTCCGGGATCCGGCGCGGCAGCATCGTCGCCTGGAGCCCCGTCGCGAGCTCCCGCTCCTCGTCGAAGAGGATCGCCCGCTGGAGCGACTGGGCGACGATCGCCGCGAGACCGAGCGCGAGGTTCCGCTCGTCGGCGTTGAAGGACGAACGGCCCCGGTAGAACAGCGCCATGCCGCCCAGCGAACGGGCCTGCGCCACCAGGGGCAGGTAGCAGGCGGACCGGAACTGCAGCCGTGACAGGTACGGCGCCAGCTCGGGGAACTCCCGGCCCAGCGACTGGAACGAGGACACGAACCGCGGCCGGCCGCTCAGCACCGCCTCGGCCAGCGGGAGGCCGCGGTCGAGCCGCCGGGTGCGGAAGTCGTTGAGGGCGTCGAGGGACTCGCCGCTGAGCGCGATCACGTTGAGCGAACCGTTCTCGACGAGCCCGAGCGCCAGCCCCTCGGCGCCGAGCCGGGCGAGCCCGCCGGGACCGGTCAGGGCGGCGGTCACGTCGTCGACCGTCACCGCGCGCGACAGCGCGTTCGTGGTGCGCTCGACGATGCTCGTCTGCAGCTCGCGCCGCTTCTCCAGCTCCAGTACGAAGGCGGAGTGCGTGACCTCGGCGGTCGTGTCCCGCACGACCCCGACGATGCGCTGGGCCCTGCCGTCCGGCTTGCGCAGGATCCGTGCCTGCACGTGCGTCCAGTGGGGTGCACCCTCGTCCTGCGGGATCGGGAAGTGCGCGGTGTACGACACCGAGCCACCCTTCACCGCGTCCCGGACGATCCCTTCGAGCCGGGTCCGCTCCTCGGGCGCCAGGCGCGCGACCAGCGTCGCCGGGCGCCCGTCGTAGGTGTCAGGGGCCAGCCCGAACACCAGCAGCCCGGCCTCGTCGACATCGATCGTGCTCGTGTCGAGATCCCAGTCGAAGCTGCCGGTCCGGTTCATGGCGAGCCGCTCGGCGGGCCCGATCTCGCCACTGCGCGTACGCCGGTCGTCGTCGGTCATCCCCCCCATTGTCGAACCCGCACCCCGTGGACGCCATGGCGGTGCACGGCGTGGCGCAAGTTCGCCTCGACGGGCCGGGCGCCCGGAGGGTGTCCCCGGCGGGGCAGAATGGGCCGGTGCAGCCGTCCTACCGTGTTCTCGGCCCCTGTCAGGCCCTCCGTACCGACGACGGGACGGAGGCCACGCTGAGCGGTGCCAGGCTCCGCGCGCTGCTCACCGCGCTCGCCGCGGGCGCGGGCGGCGCTGGGGCCGGTGGATCCGCGGGACCCGGTGGAGCCGGGCACCCGATGAGCACCGGCGCGCTGATCGCCCAGGTGTGGGCCGACGACGACCCGGCCGCCGACCAGGACCGGACGGCCGCGCTCCAGGCCCTGGTGGGGCGCTTGCGCCGGGCCCTCGGGCACGAGGCGATCGTCTCCGCGCCCGGCGGCGGCTACCGCCTGGCCGCCGACCCGGACGCCGTCGACCTCCACCGCTTCGAACGCCTCGCCTCCGAGGGCTCGGCCGCCCTGTCCGGCGGGGACGCCGTGCGGGCCGCCGCGCTCCTCGACGAGGCGCTCGGCCTGTGGCGCGGGCCCGCCCTCGCGGACCTGCCGGGCCGGGACGCCGACCCCCTCGTCGTACGCCTGGAACAGCGGCACACGCGGGCGCGCCGCGACCGGTTCGCCGCCGATCTGGCCCTCGGACGCGCCCCGGACGTCCTCGCACCCCTCGCCGCCCTCGCCGCCGGGCACCCGCTCGACGAGCCCGTCCAGGCCCTGCGCATCCGGGCCCTGCGGGCCGCCGGACGGCCCGCGGAGGCCCTCGCGGCGTACGACGAGGTGCGCACGGGCCTCGCCGACCGGCTGGGTACGGACCCGGGCCCCGAACTGCGCGCCCTGCACGCCGAACTCCTCGGCGCACCCGCGCCCGTGCCCGGCCTCGCGGTGGACCGGAACGGGCGCCTGCCCGCCCGGCTGACCTCGTTCATCGGCCGGGACGGCGAACTGGGCGCGCTCGCGGCCGGGTGGGCCGACCGGCGGCTCGTCACCCTCACAGGACCGGGTGGCGTCGGCAAGACGAGGCTCGCTCTCGAGGCGGCCGAGACCTTCGACAGCGGACCGGTGCACATCGCCGAACTCGCCTCCGTACGGGAGGAGTCCTCGGTCGCCGCCGCCGTCATCGGCGCGCTGGGCGCGCGCGAGACCCACCTCTGGAACGGTCCGGCCGGGACCGACGCGGCCGGGCCGAAGGACTCGCTCGCCCACCTGGTCGAGTACTGCGCAGGGCGCCGGATGCTCCTCGTTCTCGACAACTGCGAGCACGTGATCGCCGCGGCGGCGGAGCTCGCGCAGACCCTCCTCACACGCTGCCCCGGCGTGACCGTCCTGGCGACGAGCCGGGAGCCGTTGGGGGTGCTGGGGGAGGTGCTGAGTCCGTTGGGGCCGTTGCCGGTGGACATGGCGTTGCGGCTCCTGGGTGAGCGGGGTGCGGCGGCCCGGCCGGGTTTCCGGGTGGCGGACGACGTGGGGGCGGCGGAGGAGGTGTGCCGTCGGCTCGACGGGTTGCCGTTGGCGATCGAGTTGGCGGCGGCGCGGTTGCGGATGTTGTCGGTGCGGCAGATCGCGGACCGTCTTGACGATCGTTTCCGGTTGTTGACGTCGGGGGCGCGGACGGTGTTGCCGCGTCAGCAGACGTTGCGGGCGGTGGTGGACTGGTCGTGGGAGTTGCTGGACGGGGCGGAGCGGGCGGTGTTGCGGCGGCTCGCGGTGTTCACGGGCGGGTGTGATCTGGTGGCGGCGGAGACGGTCTGCGCCGACGAGGGCGCGGGGGCGGACGTCTTGGACGTTCTGGGTGCTCTTGTCGACAAGTCGCTCGTCGTCGCGGGGCCGGGTCCCGAGGGTGCGGGGATGCGGTTCCGGCTGCTGGAGACGGTGGCGGAGTACGCGGGGGAGCGGCTGGACGAGGCGGGGGAGCGGTCGGCGACCGAGCGGCGGCATCTCGCGTACTACCGCGAGCTGGCCCGCCGTACCGATCCCGAGCTCCGCGGCTCCGGACAGGTCGCCGCCATCACCGTCCTGGAGCGCGAACACGGCAACCTCCGGACCGCGCTCCGCACCGCCGTGGCGCTCGGCGACGAGCAGGAGGCGCTCTGCCTCGTCCACTCCCTGAGCTGGTTCTGGCAGCTGCGGAACCACCAGACGGACGCCCGGACCTGGGCGGCGACGGCCGCCCGGCTCGGACCCGACCCGCTCCGGGAGCCCGTCCGCCCGGCCGAACCCTTCGAAGGCTACTGCGGCGACGTACCGCCGCCGTGGACCGGCGAAAGGCTCTGGGAGGCCCGCCGCGGAGCCCACCTGTACGCGTTGGCGACCGAGGGCGGCGAAGGCGCCACCGCCCTAGAACGGCCCGAGACCCGCGCGCGGCTCAGCGCCCTCGCCGCCGCGTACCGCCCGGGCCTCCCGCAGACCTGCCGCCAGCCGGGGACGATGTGGTTCTTCGCCCGCCTGATGACGGGCGAGCTGGCCGGCCTCGACGAGACCCTGACGCTGATCGTCGAGGCCTGCCGCGACCACGGGACCGGCTGGGATCTCGGCTTCGCCCTCCTGGTGAGGGGCAAACTCCTCGGTCACGGCCCCGAGGACGCCGACGAGGCACTCGCCCTCTTCGAGGCGTCCGAGGACGCCTGGGGCATCGCGGAGTCCCTTTCGGCGCGGGGCGAGGCGTACGAGCGCGCAGGCCGCCTCACCGAGGCCGCCGCCGACTTCGAGCGGGCCACCCGCGCCGCCGCCCTCGTCGGAGCCCGCTCGCAGGTGCCGCTCTTCACGGCGCGCCTCGCGGCCGTACGCCTCCGGCTCCGCCCCGAGGGGGACGAGGCGGCCGAACGGCTCCTGGCCGAAGCCGCCGACGAGGCGGGCGCGTGGGGGGCCGAGGCCGCCGGCACCGGCCGGCTGCTCCTCGTCCAGCACTACGGCCACACCGGGCGTACGGCCCTGGCCCGCGCGCAGCTCACCCGCCTGGAGGGCGAGTTCGGCGAGAACACCCCGTCGCTCTTCTGGGGCCTCGTCGGCGGGACGTGGGCGTGGCTCGACTGCCTGGACGGCGCCCACGACCGGGCCCTTGACCGGCTGGCCCGTGCCGTCGCCGATCTGGAGACCCTCGCCCACCTGGTCGCCCCCTACCTCGTCGTCGCCCAGTTCGCGACGGCCGCCTGGGCCCGTGGCGGGCGCGGCGCCCCGGGCGACGCCGAGACCGGAGCCGCGCTCCTCGGCGCGTACGACACCCACATCGGCCCCGGGCCCGGCGGCGGCTTCCGCCCCTTCGCCCCGCAGACGGAGGCCGCGATCCGCACCCGAGCGGAGGAGGCGCTCCGCGAGCGCCTCACCCCGGCGGAGTACACCCGCCATTACGCGGAGGGCGCGAAGCTCTCCGTCGACACGGCCGCGGACCTCGTCCGGCAGCCTCAGGAGGCCCTGGATGCCTGACGCGAGGACCTCGCACGCAGTGTGCCGGCGTGCCGCTCGCCTCTCCCAGCGCAGGGGGCAGTCCATGACGCCGCCGCCGCGAGGGGCTTCCTGAGCGCCGGGCTGGACCTCTGGGAGGAGGCGGCGCGCTCCGCTCTCGTACCGGATCCGGTACGGGCTCCTGTACGGGCTCCCGCACCGGACGGGCTCCCGCTCGGCCCGCCGCGAGGCGCTCCCGGGCCTCGGTGAGGTCCTCGGGGGTCGGGGCGTCGTCCTGGGACAGACGGCGGCGCCAGTAGCCGGTGAAGTGGACCGCGCGGCGGTCGATGCCGCGCTCCTCCACGAGGTGCCGCCGCAGCCCGCGTACGGCCGAGGCCTCGCCCGCGAGCCACACGGAGGGGCTGCCGGCCGGGAGGGCCCCGGCGCGTACGGCGTCGGCGGGCGGCGCGTCGTGGGGCAGCAGCCGCACGGTGAGGTCCGCGGGCGTCGTCAGGGCCTGTACGTCGGCCGGGTCGTCGACCTGGACGTACGCGACGGCCCGCCGGCCGGCCGGGAGCGCGGCCACGACCGTGGCGAGGGCGGGCACCGCGCAGGCGTCGGCGTACAGGAGCGTCCAGTCGCCCGCGCCCGGGTCGAAGGGCACCGCGAACGCGGCGGACGGCCCGAACACGCCCAGCGGGTCACCGGGCCGCGCACCCCGCGCCCACCGGGTCGCCGGACCCTCGTGGGCCTCCGCGCCACCCTCCCCGTGCAGGTGGAAGTCGATGTCGACCGTCTCCGCCACCCGGTCGTGCGCCCGGATGGTGTAGCTCCGCATCCAGGGCCTCTCCGCCTCCGGGATCGCCGCGTAGGCCGCGTACCACCGCATGACGTCGCCGTCCGCCCCGACGGCGGGCAGGACGAGCTCCGTGTCCCGCGTCCGGGGGAGGAACAGCTTGACCTGCTGGTCGGGTCCGTCGAGCGTGAATCCGGCCAGGGACGGGCCGCCGAGGGTGACGCGCAGCGTACGCGGGGTGATGCGGCGGACGGCGGTCACGAGCAGACGCCGCAGGGGGAAGGCAGGGGGCTGGGACATGGCTGACTCCTGGGGGGGTACGTAAGAACGGCCTCGCCGACGGGCTCACTCACCCTCCCGGGCCCCGTCGACACGCCACCGACACGGCATCGACATGCCCTGCGGCACCCCCTCGGCCAGTGAGGGCCCTGCACCGCCCCGGCGGACGACCGCCCCGGATGCGCTCCCGTCGGCAGGCCACGAGAATGGCGAGTGCCGGAAGAACACGTAGGAGGCGGCATGAACGCTGAGCCCGACAAGACGTCCGTGGGGGATCTCCCGACGCCCGACCGGCTGCTCCACGCCGGATCGGAGGGCGAGTTCACGGCGGAGGACCTGGTCCTGGCCTCCGGCCGTGACGTGAATCCGAAGAGCCTCGCCTGGGCCGAACGCCGTATGGCGGAGAAGGGGCGCGCCTCCATGGACGAGCTCCTGCCCTAGACCTGTCGTCCCACCCGTCCCCTCGGCCCCGGATCGGCTTGCCCGAACCGGGGCCGCGGCCTTCCACATTTGTGAAACACGTTCTACCGTGGCCGCCGTCACGCGCCGCCGGACAGGCCCCTGGGGCGCGCCGCCACGGGAGGCCCGCATGCACCTCGAGTACACGCCCGCCCAGAAGAGCCTGCGCGCCGAGCTGCGTGCGTACTTCGCCGGGCTCGTCCCGGACGACTTCCACACCCGGTACGAGGACCCCGCCGCGCAGAAGCGCTTCTACCGGGAGACCGTGCGCCGGCTGGGCGCGGACGGCTGGCTCGGGGTGGGCTGGCCCGCCGAGTACGGGGGGCGCGGGCTCTCCCCGATGGAGCAGTTCATCTTCTTCGACGAGGCCGCCCAGGCCGGCGTACCGCTGCCGCTCATGGCTCTGAACACCGTCGGGCCGACGATCATGCGGTTCGGCACCGACGAGCAGAAGGCGTACTTCCTGCCCCGGATCCTCTCGGGCGAGATCGACTTCGCCATCGGCTACAGCGAGCCCGACGCGGGCACCGACCTCGCCGCGCTCAAGACGCGCGCGATCCGGGAGGGCGACGAGACCACCGGCCGGTACACGGTCAACGGGCAGAAGATCTGGACGACCAACGGCGACACCGCCGACTGGGTCTGGCTCGCCGTCCGCACGGACGTCGACGCCCCGCCCCACAAGGGCATCACGATGCTCCTCGTCCCGACGAGCGACCCCGGCTACTCGTGCACGATCATCAACACCCTCGCGTCGCACGACACGACCGCCAGCTACTACGACGACGTCCGCGTCCCGGCCTCGCGCCGCGTCGGCGAGGAGAACAAGGGCTGGCGCCTCATCACGAACCAGCTCAACCACGAGCGCGTGACGCTCGCGGCCCACGGGACGATGGCGATCCGCGCCCTCCACGACGTGCAGCGCTGGGCGGCCGAGACGAAGCTCACCGACGGCCGGCGCGTCCTGGACCTCCCGTGGGTCCGCCGCACCCTGGCCCGCACCCATGCCCGGCTGGACGCGATGAAGCTCCTCAACTGGCAGATGGTGAACGCCGTCCAGCACGGCACCCTCACCCCTCAGGACGCCTCGGCCGTCAAGGTCTACGGCTCCGAGGCCCGCCGCGACGCCTACGCGGCCCTGATGGAGGTCGTCGGCTCGGCGGGCGCCCTCAAGGAGGGCTCGGCCGGCGCGGTCCTCCACGGCGAACTGGAACGCGGCTACCGCTCCGCCGTCATCTTCACCTTCGGCGGCGGCAACAACGAGATCCAGCGCGAGATCATCTCCTGGATCGGCCTGGGCATGCCCCGCGTCCGCCGCTGAGTTGCTGATCCGCTGAGACGAGGGCCGACCGGTGGAACCGCCGCGATCCTGGTCATGCGCCTGGGGCCAGCCGTCGCGCGGTCCTCGGGACGGCGGGCCCAGGTGCCAGCAGGCACGGAGTGCGGAGTGGACAAGCGGTCAGACCGCTGCCGGGGAAGGCGCGCAGGTGTTCGGCAGGTCGATCCGGACCGTCCGGTCGCAGAGCCGTTCCACCTGCGCAGGGTCGTGAGAGACGAGCAAGACTGTCCGGTTGCCCGCAGGGCCGCTACGGACTCCTCGCCCGTGTCGCGGCTCCGCTCGTCCAGGGCGCTCGTCGGAGCCTATGACGATGACCTCGCGGACGTCGTCACCGGTCGCTGCATCCGAGTCGGTCAAGGGAGTCACGCCTCCTGCTTCGCGTCGATCTCGGCGATGAGGCCCTCGATCAGGACCTTGATCTCGTCGCGGATGGGGCGGACGGCCGCGACGCCCTGGCCGGCCGGGTCCTCCAGGGCCCAGTCGAGGTACTTCTTGCCCGGGAAGATCGGGCAGGCGTCGCCGCAGCCCATGGTGATGACGTAGTCGGACGCCTGGACGGCCTCGCTGGTCAGCACCTTCGGCTTCTGGCCGGAGATGTCGACGCCGACCTCCCGCATCGCCTCGACCGCGGCCGGGTTGACCTGGTCGCCCGGGATCGAACCGGCGGAGCGGACCTCGACGCGGTCGCCGGCCAGGTGGTCGAGGAATCCGGCGGCCATCTGGGAGCGGCCCGCGTTGTGGACGCAGACGAAGAGCACGGAGGCGAGCGGAGCGGCGGTCATCGGTTCTTCCTTGCAGGCAAGAGGTCAGCCCCGGCTGGTATCAGCAGCGAGTGATGTGACAGTATCAGTCCATGATGACGTCAGTCGACACTGATCTGATCCGGGTTCTGGCCGATCCCCTCAGGCTCCAGATCGTGACCCTGCTCGCCCGCGAGACGCTCTGCACCACCCACCTCGTCGAGGAGACGGGTGCCAAGCAGACCAACCTCTCCAACCACCTGCGCGTACTGCGCGAGGCCGGTGTGGTGGACACCGAGCCCTGCGGTCGCTTCACGTACTACCGCTTGAAGCCGGACGTCATCGCCCAGCTCGCCGGCCAGTTCGCCGACCTGGCCGAGTCCGCCCGTAACGCTGCCGAGAACAAGAGGGCCTGTCCGTGACCCCCACCCAAGCGCCCGCTCCGACGGCGGATTCCTCGGTCGTCGCGAAGCTGTCGACGCTCGACCGCTTCCTCGCCGTCTGGATCCTCCTCGCCATGGGCCTCGGCCTCGGGCTCGGGCGGCTGATCCCCGGCCTGAACGACGCGCTGGCCAAGGTCGAGATCGGCGGCATCTCGCTGCCCATCGCCGTCGGCCTGCTGGTCATGATGTACCCGGTCCTCGCGAAGGTCCGGTACGACAAGCTCGACGCCGTCACCGGCGACCGGAAGCTCATGGTCTCGTCGCTCGTCGTCAACTGGATCCTCGGTCCGGCGCTCATGTTCGCCCTCGCCTGGATCTTTCTGCCGGACCTGCCCGAGTACCGCACCGGCCTGATCATCGTGGGCCTGGCGCGCTGCATCGCCATGGTGATCATCTGGAACGACCTGGCCTGCGGCGACCGCGAGGCCGCGGCGGTCCTCGTCGCGCTGAACTCGGTCTTCCAGGTCCTCGCCTTCGGTGTCCTGGGCTGGTTCTACCTCGACCTGCTGCCCGGCTGGCTGGGCCTCGGCGAGGGGGAGACGCTCGACATCTCGATGGGGAAGATCGCCCTGAACGTCGTCTTCTTCCTCGGCGTTCCGCTGGTCGCCGGCTTCCTCACGCGCCGGATCGGCGAGAAGAAGATGGGTCGGGAGTCGTACGAGACGAAGTTCCTGCCGAAGATCGGACCGTGGGCGCTCTACGGGCTGCTCTTCACGATCGTCATCCTCTTCGCCCTCCAGGGGAAGACCATCACCTCGCAGCCGCTGGACGTCGCGAGGATCGCCCTCCCGCTCCTCGTCTACTTCGCGGTGATGTGGTTCGGCACCTTCGCGCTCGGCAAGGCCATCGGCCTGACGTACGACCGCACCGCAACGCTCGCCTTCACCGCCGCCGGCAACAACTTCGAGCTCGCCATCGCCGTCGCCATCGCCACCTTCGGCGTCACCTCCGGCCAGGCGCTCTCCGGAGTCGTCGGCCCCCTCATCGAGGTCCCGGTCCTGGTCGCGCTCGTGTACGTGTCGCTGGCCTGGCGCAAGAAGTTCACCCCAGCCCAGCGGTAGCCCCGCCACGCCACTCCTCGGTGCCTCGCCCCTCCGACCGGGCGAGGCACCGTCGTACGAAGGGAAGCCGGAGAGATGAGCAGCTCACTGGACGTCGTCGTCATCGGCGGTGGCCAGGCGGGACTCGCCGCCGGATACCACCTGCGCCGTCTCGGCGGCCTCGATTTCGCCGTCCTGGACGCTCAGCCCACGCCGGGCGGAGCGTGGCAGCACACCTGGGACTCGCTCCACCTCTTCTCCCCGGCCCCGTACTCCTCCCTGCCCGGCCGCCTGATGCCACTGCAGCAGGGAAAGACGTACCCCGACGCCGCCCACGTCGTCGACTACCTGACCGACTACGAGCAGCGATACGAGCTCCCCGTCCACCGGCCCGTCCGCGTTCAGGCGGTCCGCCGGGACGGCGATCGCCTTCGCGTCGAGACCGACTCCGGCACCTGGCGCGCCCGCGCCGTCGTCAGTGCCACCGGCACATGGTCACGACCGTTCCTCCCCGCCGTCCCCGGCCGTGACGCGTTCCAGGGGCGGCAGCTCCACACCGTCGAGTACCGCACCCCCGGCGAGTTCGCCGGAATGCGCGTCATCGTCGTCGGAGGCGGGAACTCCGGAGCGCAGGTCGCCGCCGATCTCGCGTACGGCGCCGACCTCACCTGGGTCACGCAGCGACCCGCGCGGTTCCTCGCCGACGACATCGACGGCCGTGCCCTCTTCGACCACGCCACCGCCCGCCGCCGTGCCCTCGACGAAGGCCGCACCGACGGCGGGGGAGTCGCTTCGCTCGGTGACATCGTCGCCGTACCGCCTGTACGCGAAGCCCGCGATGCGGGCCTCCTCAAGGCGCAGCCGATGTTCACGCGTGTGACGGGGACCGGTGTCGAGTGGGCTGACGGTACGCGGGCCGAGGCCGACGCGATCATCTGGTGCACCGGCTTCCGTCCTTCGCTCGCCCACCTCGCCCCGCTCGGGCTCCGCGGTCCTCGCGGACACATCCCCACCCGGGGAACAGAGGCTGTCGGCGAGCCGCGACTTCATCTGCTCGGGTACGGCGACTGGACCGGCCCCGCCTCGGCCACCCTCGTCGGCGTCGGCCGTCCCGCCCGCGAAGCCACGCGGGCCATCGCGGCCCTTCTGCGATGAGGCTGCGTGAGTGAAGAAGCTCCGGGGGGCGGGCCTGCTCACCTCCGAGCGGCGCGGCACCTGGGTGTACTACCGACCCAAGCCCCGGACTCCGAGGTTCTGACGGTCGGTCGTGGCGGTCAGTCGATGTGCGGGCTACGGCGTTCGACGAGGACGGTGTCGCGCCACACGCCGTGGTGGCGCCCGATGCGCTCACGGGTGCCGATGACCCGGAAGCCCGCGCGGGCGTGGACGGCGAGGCTGGCGGTGTTCTCGGGGAAGATGCCCGACTGGATGGTCCAGATCCCCGCCGCCTCGGTGGAGTCGATGAGTGCCGTGAGCAGTGCGGAGGCGGCGCCGCGTCCCCGAGCGTCGGGGTGCACGTACACCGAGTGCTCGACGACACCGGCGTACGCGCACCGGTCGGAGACCTGCGTGGCGGCCACCCACCCGAGCACCCGGCCGTTCTCGTCGATCGCGACGAAGCGGTGTTCGGGCAGTTTGGCGGCGTCGAACTGCTCCCAGGTCGGGGCGGTGGTCTCGAAGGTGGCGTTGCCCTCGTCGACGCCGGCCTGATAGATCGCGACGACCTCGTCGGCGTGGGCGGTCGTGAGCGGTACGGCGGTGGTGGTGCCTGCGTGGGTGGCTGATCCGGTCATGGGGTGGAGTCTCCCAGAGCGAGACCCGAGTGGCGGAACGGCCCGGCGGAGACTGCCGGCCGCGAGCTCGCGTGCGCTGCCCAAGCGGGCGGCGTTGATGCGACGAGGCAGCCGCGGTCAGTCCTTCCGAGTGTCCAGTTCCCAGATGTGGAGAGCGTCGCGGGACTCGGACAAGGTCGACCAGGTTCCCTTTCCCCGTGCGGACGGCTGGGAGCGGACCGGCGAGGGATAGTCGACCGGCACGCATTCGCGCGCATCCGTGGTGTCGATCAGCCAGTGTCGCATCGGCCCCCACTCGTCGTCGCTGTCGGCGGTCGATACGACGAGGGCGGTCTCGTCGACGAATCCGCCCGCCCAGTCCCAGCAGGCGTGCAGTTCGCCGTCATCGCCGGAGGGAGCGTCGGGGTGCCTCGGGATCGTTGCCTCGGCGTTCCACTCCCATGCCTCCAGCACGGCGCCACGGGAGTCGCGTACAGCGAGTGAGTCCTGGTCGTGGGAGACGGTCATGAGCCGCTCGCCCGAGGGGCTGACGCTCAGCAGGCAGAGGTCGCTGTCCAGGCAGTCCACGGTCAGTTCTTTCCCGTCCCATCGGCCCCAGCGCAGCGGTGCACCGTCCTGTCCTTCGCCGATGCTCAGCCCCATCTGACGCGGGTCGGTCGGGTGGGGGAGGTGGAAGCTGCCGGCCGCTGCGGCCTCGGCGTCGGCCCGCGCGAGCACGCGACCGTTCTCTGCGTCCAGCACGAGCCATTCGTCGACGGTGTCCGGGCTCAGCTCGCCCCCGGGCAGCGGCCCGCGTACGTGAGCCCAGACGAGTCTTCCGTCCGCCGAGAAGCCGACCGAGCCGCCGTCCGGGTAGCGATGGTCCTGACGGTCCGCGTACTCGTCGTACGACGCGTGCGTCTCCCGGCACGCGCCGTACCAGCATCCATGGCGGACCTCCCAGCGCGTCGCACCCGACGGCTCCACCGCACGCACAGCGTGAACTCCGGCGAATACGGCCACACTTGCGTCCGGCGACACCTCCCACGTCCCACGGTGCCGGGGCCAGGGTGCCGCAAAGCGCACGCTTGCGTCAGGCTGGGCGACGAAGGCGTCGTCCAGAGGCTGGGCCACGATCTCGTCGTCGCTCCGCTGGACGAGCATCCTGCCTCCCGGCAGGCCGACGATCTCCGGCGGTCCGGCCTCCGTCGAGGGCATGAGAGCGGGGACGGTGGCACGGAGCCGGGCACGAGCGGACACGCGAATCTCCCAGGGCAGGCGAACGCGGGGAACGCTACGGCAACCCTCGGACAACGGGCCGTGCGCCCCGATATCGGCCTGTCCGCGTTGGACGACCGTGCTCCCGTATGACCCGGCCGTCTTCGGACTGCGGTCAGACTGAGGCGGCCTTGGTGAGAAGCGCTCCCATGGCCGCGAGGACGGCGGGCTCGACGCGGTAGTAGACCCAGGTGCCGCGCCGTTCCGAGGAGAGCAGGCCCGCTTCCTTCAGCTTCTTGAGGTGGTGGGAGACCGTGGGCTGGGAGACGCCGACGTCGGAGATGTCGCAGACGCATGCCTCGCCGCCCTCGTGCGAGGCGACGGAGGAGAAGAGCCGCAGTCGGACCGGATCGCCCAGCGCCTTGAACATGACGGCGGTCCGCTCGGCCTCCTCGGCGGTCAGCGGCCGCTCGTTCAGTGGCGGGCAGCAGGGCGCTGTCTCGGGCTCCAGCACCGGGAGCACCTTCACGTTCGACATGTGTCTATGTTGACACATGTCGAACCAGAGGCCCGAGGATTCGTCTCTTGTGCGGCTGTGGCGTCGGCGAGCGAGCCCCGCGGCCACCCTGGATTCGATAGATGTCTATGTTGACGCCTGTCGAAGCAAGTGCCATGCTGAAGGCCAAGAGATCGACGAACGTCGAATCAAAAGGGGAAGAGCCGTGAACGTCACCGCCACCGACCAGCTGCCCGTCGTGGTCGTCGGAGCCGGGCCCGCCGGTCTGGCCGCTGCCGCGCACCTCGTCGACCGGGGCCTGGAGCCCTTGGTCCTGGAGGCCGGCACCCGGGCGGGAGCAGCTGTACGGGAGTGGTCCCACGTGCGGCTCTTCTCCGCGTGGGGCGAGGTCGTCGACCCGGTCGCCGAGAAGCTGCTCGCCCCGACCGGCTGGGTGAAGCCCGCCGCCGACACGTACCCGACCGGCGGGGACTGGGCGGCCGACTACCTCCAGCCGCTCGCGGACGTCCTCGGCGACAGGATCAGGCTCGCCGCCCGGGTCACCGGTGTCTCCCGCACCGGCCGCGACCGCGTCGTCGATGCCGACCGCGAGCAGCAACCCTTCACCGTGCACATCCGGTACGGCGACGGACGCGAGGAGCGCGTCCTCGCCCGGGCCGTGATCGACGCCTCCGGTACGTGGTCCACCCCGAGCCCGGCCGGCGGCGACGGCCTCCCGGCCCTCGGCGAGCGCGCTGCGGCCGACCGGATCGCCTACCGCGTTCCCGACCTCAAGGACCCCGCCGTGCGTGCCCGATATGCAGGCAAGCGCACCGCCGTCATCGGCTCCGGAGCCTCCGCCTTCACCGCGCTCGCCACGCTCGCCGCCCTCGCGAAGTCCCAGGACGGCGTGGACACCCGTGCGACATGGATCCTGCGGCGCGGCATCTCGGGCAACACCTTCGGCGGGGGCGGCGCCGACCAGCTCCCCGCCCGTGGCGCCCTCGGCCTCGCGGCGAAGGCCGCGGTCGACGAGGGGTACGCGGACGCCGTCACCGGCTTCCGTACGGACGCGATCGAGCGCGACGGCGATCGACTGGTCCTGGTCGCCGAGGACGGCCGCCGGCTCGACCCGGTCGACGAGGTCATCGTCCTGACGGGCTTCCGCCCCGACCTGTCCTTCCTCGACGAGCTGCGCCTGGGTCTCGACGACCGCCTCCAGGCCCCCGTCGAACTGGCGCCGCTCATCGACCCGAACCAGCACTCCTGCGGCACCGTCTACCCGCACGGTGTGAAGGAGCTGTCACACCCGGAGGAGGGCGTCTACCTCGTCGGCATGAAGTCCTACGGCCGCGCTCCGTCCTTCCTCGCGCTCACCGGATACGAGCAGGTCCGCTCGGTCGTCGCCGCGATCGCCGGTGACCGTGAGTCCGCCGAGCGCGTCGAGCTCGTCCTCCCCGAGACCGGGGTCTGCGGCGGCGCCGGCCTCTTCGAGCAGCCCGCCGACACGACGACCGACGGCGGCGGCTGCTGCGCGACCCCGGCCGCGCTCCAGATCGGCGTCGGAGCCCCGGTGGCCGCCTCCGGCGGCTGCTGACCCGTCCCATCCACCGACAGCTGGAGGAACACGATGTCCCGCGTACAGCTCGCCCTCCGCGTTCCCGACCTGGCGGCATCCGTCGCCTTCTACACGAAGCTCTTCGGCACCGAACCGGCCAAACTCCGCGACGGCTACGCCAACTTCGCCCTTGCGGAACCGCCGCTCAAGCTCGTCCTCATCGAAGGCGCCGAGAACGAGGACACCCGCATGGACCACCTCGGCGTGGAAGTCGACACCACCGAGGCGGTCCACGCCGCCACCACCCGCCTGGGCGAGGCCGGTCTGCCGACGACGGAGGAGAACGACACCACCTGTTGTTACGCCCTCCAGGACAAGGTGTGGGTCCACGGCCCCGGCCGCGAACCGTGGGAGGTGTACGTGGTCAAGGCCGACGCCGCCACCCTGACCAAGGAACAGGGCAGCACCTGCTGCGCCGGCACGGCGACCACCGCCGACAACGAGGCGAGTGAACCGGTCGCCGCCGGCGGATGCTGCTGATCTCTCGATGACCGACCTTCACACCCGCGGAGCCGCGACCGGAGCGGGGGACCGGTCGCGGCCCCGTGCCGTCCTGCCCGCGCTCTGCGCCACCCAGATCACCAGTTGGGGCATCGTCTACTACGCCTTCCCGGTCCTGAACCCGCAGATCACCGCCGACAGCGGCTGGTCCACCGGCGCCACGATGGCGGCGTTCTCGCTCGCCCTGGTCATCTCCGGGATCGCCGGAATCCGCGTGGGCCGCATCATCGACCACCGCGGCCCCCGCACGGTCATGACGGCAGGCTCCGTCGCCGGGGTCCTGAGTCTGGTGATCGTGGCCCTGGCGCCGAACCTGCCGGTCTTCTTCGCCGGGTGGCTGCTGGGCGGGATTGCCATGGCGGCCACTTTCTACCAGCCCGCGTTCGCCGCACTCACCCGCTGGTGGGCCCCTGATCACGTCCGCGCCCTCACGATCGTCACCCTCGCCGGCGGCCTCGCCTCCACCGTCTTCGCCCCGCTCACCGCCGCCCTGGCCGCCCAACTGACGTGGCGCGAGACCTATCTGGTGCTGGCGGCGATCCTCGCCGCCGTCACGATCCCGGCCCACGCCATCGCCCTCAGAGCCCCCTGGCCCCCGGCACCACCCTCCCCGGCCGGTACGGACGCGAGCCCCGGCGCCGTAGCCCGAAGCCGACCGTTCCTCCTGCTCGCGGTCGCGTTCACGCTCTCGGCCTTCGCGATGTACGCCGTCGTCGTCACCCTCGTCCCGCTCCTGCTCGAACGCGGCTACACCACGACACAAGCCGCCTGGGCCCTCGGCCTCGGCGGCGCGGGCCAGACCCTCGGCCGCACTCTCTACGCCCCGCTCGCCCGCCACACCGGCACGACAGTGCGCACCACGACGCTCATCGCGCTCGGCGCCGTGACCACCGCGGCCCTCGCCGTCACGCCGGGCCCGTACGGCCTGGTGATCACGGTGTCGATCGCGGCCGGGATGGTCCGCGGCAATCTCACGCTCCTCCAGGCGACCGCGATCACCGACCGCTGGGGCACACAGCACTACGGCCGACTCTCCGGCATCCTCAGCGCTCCCGCCATGACGGCCTCAGCCTTCGCGCCCTTCGGGGCAGCCACCCTCGTCGGATTTCTGGGCGGCTATCCGGAACTGTTCGGAGTGCTTGCCGGCCTTGGGGTGGCGGCTGCTTTCGTCGCCATGGCGACCTCCGTGCGAGGCGAGAGCCTGGTGCCGTTCCCCACCGATGCGGTGTCCTCGGGCCGTGGCGGATGCCCGCCTCGCTCGTGAAGGAGACGATCCCCGGACCGTCGGCAGCCGCCCTCAACCGACTCGGCGACGCGGTCGGCCAGGTTCTCCCACGGACGCGGAGCGATGACCGGCACGCCGGCGGCCCGGGCCTGCGCGGCGAGCCACCGGCCGTACAGCACGCTGACGCGTGCGCGATGCCGCTGCGGTCCGGCTTCCGGCTCCCGGCGCAGGTAGTTGGCCGTCACCTGCGCCTCGTCGTCCTCGTGGAGGAAGACGGCACGGACCGGACCGCCGGGCGTCGCCGGTCCGGGCAGGACGTAGTCGCCTTCGAGTACCACCGGGGTGTCGGTGCCCACGTGGTTGGCCACCACCGCCTCGATCGCCGGCGCCAGCGCCTCGGCGATCGCGATCTGCCGCTCGACCACCGACTCGGGCGCCTGACGGGCGGCCTCCGGGTGAGTGCGCCAGAAGTGGATCTCCGGCAGGTGCTCGGAACGGGTGACGGCGAGGAGGGCCTCCACGATGTCGTCGACCTCCACGACGGGGACGTCGTACCGTCGTGCCAATGCCCGGCCGACACCGGTCTTCCCCATCCCCGACGCGCCCCCGACGACGAGCACCCGCCAGTCGGGAAGACCCCGCACCTCATCCGTACCGTTCACGCGGGCAGAATAACGGGGCCGGATGACGGAGGCTTGGTCCCCACCTCGCGGAACCGTGCCTCAGCTCAGTACCAGCAGCACCGTCAGGGCGACGAGGAGGGAGTCGATCCGGTCCAGCAGGCCGCCGGAGCCGGCCAGCCAGCGGCCGGCGTCCTTCGCGTGGGCACCGCGCTTGACCATCGACTCCAGCAGGTCCCCGAGCGGGCCGCCCACCGCCACGGCCACCGCCATCTGCCACGTCAGGGACGACAGCGCGGCGAGCGCGCAGAGACCGGCCGCCGCGCCGGCCAGCGTGCCGCTCCACCGCTTGGCGGGCGACAGCGGGGAGAGCCGGGGGCCGCCGAGACGGCGACCCGCCGCGTACGCGACGATGTCGGCGATCGACACGGCCACGAACAGGACGAGGCCGAGGGCGCCCGACGGCACGAGGCCGGCCAGGGCACCCAGCCACACGAGCCCGAGCAGCCCCGCCCCCAGGCGGCGGAGCCCGTGCTCCGCGTCGCCCGACAGCAGGGGCACCCCGGCGATCGCGAGCGCCCCGATCGCCGCCACCCGGAGCATCTCCCCGGGTGCCAGCCAGGCGGTCAGGATCAGCCCGACGACCGCCGCGCCGAGCACCGCCCGGTCCACCGCGGCCAGCCGCAGCAGCCCGCCGTACTCCGCCACCGCGACCACTCCGACCACGGCCGAGAGGACCGCGATCCCCGGCGGGCCGAGCCAGAACGCGGCAGTGACCAGGGGGACTCCGAGCGCCCACACGCACCAGCGGACCACCAGCTCACGCTGGCGGGTCGCCGCCACCGCGATCCCGCCGACCGCCAGTGCCCCGCCGAGGTACGGCACGAGACCGGCGACCGTCGGCGTCACGAGGAGACCCGCCCGTCCGGCACGCCCGACGAGACCCGCACGCCCGACGCCACCGGCACCGGCCCCGGTGCGCCCAAGGCCTCCAGGGCGCTTCGGCAGGCCGCCACGATCCGCGCGTTCTCGGCCGTGTCGCGGACGGCGACGCGGACGGTCCTTCCCTCGTACGCCGGGGACATCGGCGACAGGTCCCGCAGGTACACGTCGTGGCGGCGGCACTCGCGCACCAGCAGGGGCGCGCTGGGACCGTCCGGCGGCAGGGTCACCGTGAGGAAGTTCGCCACCCCCTCGTCGACCGAGGAGAACCCGTCGAGCTCCGCGAGCCCTGCGGCGAGCTCCCGGCGCAGCACAGCGGTGCGCGCCCAGCGCTCCGCGTAGTACGCGGGGTCGCGCAGCGCTGTCACCGCGGCCAGCTGGGCCGGCAGGCTCACGGGCCACGGCGGCGTCCAGCGGCGCAGCTCCCCGGCCGTGTCCGGGTCCGCCACCACATACGCGGCCCGCATGCCCGACAGCGCGTACATCTTCGACAGCGAGGTGCAGACCACGACCCGCGGGTCGACCGAGGCGAGTCCGGCCAGCGAATCCGCCGGGTCGACATAGCCCAGGTACGCCTCGTCGATCCACCAGCGGGTCCGCGCGGGCGAGGCCTCGATCACCGCGCGCAGCGCGTCGGCGGGAGCGTGGCGTCCGGTCGGATTGTTCGGATTGACCACGACCACGAGGTCGTACCGCCCGCTCGCGGTCGCGGCGGCGAGCCGGGCCGGATCGAGCAGCCAGCCGTCCTCGCGGCGGAGCGTGAGCCGGTCGACATGGCAGCCGATCACCCGCTCGGTGACGTGCGCGTACTCGCCGTAGCTCGGATCCAGCAGGAGCACCCGGCTGCCCGGCGTCAGCCACCGGCCGAACGCCCGGAAGATCAGGTCGGACGAGCCGGCCCCGACGACCAGCGACTCCACCGGCAGCCCACGGACTCCGGCGATCTCCGCGAGCAGTCCTTCCGCGCCCGTCGGCGGCGAGGTCCGCGCCGCCCACCCCGGATCGTCCGACAGGACCGCGCGGACATCGGGGGACGGCGGGAACCAGGCGTCCAGCACGTCGGCCGCGACCACCTCGTGACGGCGGGTCAGCGTCCGGAAGTCCGTACCGATCGCCGAGAAGAACGCACCGCCGTGCTCGCAGCCGTCCGCGCGCGGCGCGAACGTCACGTCCAGCCGCCAGTCGAGGTCCGCCCGCAGCCGCTCCAGGGTCCGTCCGTGGCGCTCCGCGACCGTCCTCGTCAGCTCGGCCACGGCGCCGGTCAGCACCTCGAAGGAGACCGCGCCCGAGCGGACCGTCCGTCCCACCGGCCGCAGCCCGGCGGCGAGATACATGTCGAGCAGCTCCGTGCGTCCCATCGCCACCACCCGGCGGCCGCCCCGCGCCGCGACCCAGCGCAGCGCCGCGTACATGAGGAGTGGCGCCGCCGCGGTGGACCGCCAGCGCTCCTCGACGGTCAGGACGCGGATCTCGAAGGGCGCCTCGTCCGTCAGGACCGGCAGCTCCTCGCGCGTCAGGTACTTGTCGAGCGAGTAGCGGCCGACCCACGGCGGGGTGAGGCTGACGAAGCCGATCCGCGTCTCGCCGCGCGCGGCCACGAGATACACGTTGTCGCCGTCGAGCCCGTCGCTCAGCCGCCCCGACGGATCCACCGGATGCTGCCCCAGCTCCGCCGCGTACACGCGATGGCGCAGCTCGTGGATCCAGTCGCGATCCTCGGGCGTGGCAGCGCGCAGCTGCAAGGCGTGGTTCATGTGTGTCCCCCTGTGACGCATGACGCTCCGGTGTTCGAGCATCAGCATCGCGGAGTCCGGGCGACGATACCTGAGTACGGGTACTCACCTCGGTGACGCTACGCGCAGGGCCGTGGCGTGCGGCCCCGAGCCGACGTCAACTCCGCAGATGGGACGCGCCATTGAGGTCGAGGATCGTGCCCGAGGACCACTCGGCGGCGGGGGAGGCGAGCCACAGCACCGCCGCTGCGATCTCCTCGGCCGAGCCCACCCGCCCGAACGGGCTCTGCGCCCGGATCGCCTCGCCCTCGGGTCCCTCCACGCGCGGCGCCACCCGCTCCGTCGCGAAGAAGCCGGGGGCGACCGAGGCGACGGCGATCCCGTGCGGCGCGAGCGAGACCGCGAGGGACTGGCCCAGCGCGTGCACGGCGGCCTTCGTCGCCCCGTACGCCGGATGGTCCGGCTCGCCCCGGAAGGCGCCACGGGAGCCGATGTTCACGATCCGGCCGCCCCCGCCCTGGTCGATCATCCGCCGCGCCGCGAGATGGCTCAGGTTGGCCGTGGCGAGCAGGTTCACGGCCACGTGCCGCTGCCACACCTCCACCCACTCCTCGTACGGGGTCTCCGCCAGGGGGTGGCGGATGTTCACGGCCGCGTTGTTCACCAGCACGTCGATTCCGCCGAACGCCTCCGCCGCCGCGTCCACCACGGCCACCGCCCCCGACGGGTCCGCGAGGTCGCCGCCGACCAGGGTGTGGCCGCCGCCGGCCAGGGAGGCGAGGGTGGTACGGGCCTCCTCCTCGCGCGAGCCGAAGTGGACGGCCACGCGGTCGCCGTTGACCGCGAACGCCCTGGCCACCGCGCGGCCGAGCCCCCGTGACGCGCCGCTGACGAGCACGCGTCGACCGGATGCGGGGATGTTCATGACTGGTGCCTCCTGTGATCAGACGCTGATCGGGTGTTCTGCCCGGCGGTGACGATACGGCTCGGCCCGGGGGCTCTCCGCTCCTCTCTCCGCCCACCGTCGCTCCGTTTGCGGACATATCGACATCGGGTTTGGGTGTGAGACGAGGACCATCCCCTTGCGCACCAGGAGCTCGGCATGTCGATGGCGTTCGGTTCACCCTTCGGTTCGCCCGACGACCCGTTCAGCGATCTGCTGAGCCGGTTCTTCGGGATGTCGCCGGCGTCGTCGCCCCCGGCCGTGCAGCGCGTACCGATCGGGCGGCTGCTGACGGAGTCGTCGCACGAGCTCCTCAACCTGGCCGCGCGCAGGGCGGCCGAGGACGGCACGTCCGACCTCGACACGGAACACCTCCTGTGGGCGACCACCCAGGTCGACCCCTCGCGGCGGCTCCTCGCCCAGGCCGGGGTGGACCCCGCGGCGCTCGCCGCGGAGATCGAGAAGGCGCTTCCCGGGGAGTCGCAGGAACCGTCCGCCGAGCCCGGGCTCACCCCCGCAGCCAAGCGCACACTCGCCCTCGCGCACGCCACGTCGCAGGCGTCCGGGGTCTCGTACATCGGCCCCGAGCACATCCTCGGCGCGCTCCTCAACGACGCCGACTCGGGCGCCGCCCGGTTCCTGCGCGCGGAGGGTGTCGACGTACGGAAGGTGCGCGGCGTCGCGGACCAGGCGGTACGCGCGGACGGCTCCCCCGGGACCGGGGCCGGGTCCGGGTCCGGGATCGGGACCGGCACCGGAGCCGGCAGGCAGGGCAAGGCGGGCGCGCAGGCACAGCAGCCGTCGACGACGCTCGACGAGTTCGGCAGGGACCTGACCGAGGAGGCGAAGGCGGGCAGGCTCGACCCCGTCGTCGGCCGGGCCGCCGAGATCGAGCAGACCGTCGAGATCCTCTCGCGGCGCTCCAAGAACAACCCCGTGCTGATCGGCGAGCCCGGCGTCGGGAAGACCGCCATCGTCGAGGGACTGGCCCAGCGCATCGTGGCGGGCGAGGTGCCCGACATCCTCAAGGACAAGCGGGTCGTCTCCCTCGACATGTCCGGCCTGGTCGCGGGCGCCCAGTACCGCGGCCAGTTCGAGGAGCGGCTGAAGAAGGTCATCGAGGAGGTGCAGGAGGCGGGCGGCGACATCATCCTCTTCATCGACGAGCTGCACACGGTCGTCGGAGCGGGAGCCGGCGGCGAGAGCTCGATGGACGCGGGCAACATGCTCAAGCCCGCCCTCGCGCGCGGCGAGCTCCACGTCGTCGGAGCGACGACGATCGACGAGTACCGCAAGTACGTCGAGAAGGACGCCGCCCTCGAACGCCGCTTCCAGCCCGTCCTCATCCCCGAGCCCACCGTCGAGGAGACGGTGCAGATCCTCGAAGGACTGCGGGACGCCTACGAGGCCCACCACCAGGTCCGCTTCGCCGACGGCGCCCTGACCGCGGCCGCGGAACTCTCCGACCGCTACATCAGCGACCGCTTCCTGCCCGACAAGGCCATCGACCTGATGGACCAGGCCGGCGCCCGGGTACGGCTGCGCAGCGCCGGCCGCTCCACCGAGGTCGTCAGCCGCGAGGACCGCCTCGCGAAGCTGGCGCGCGAGAAGGACCAGGCCGTCGCGGGCGAGGAGTTCGAGAAGGCCTCGGAGCTGAAGCGGCAGATGGCCGAGATCGAGGGCGAACTCGCGGGCATCGAGGAGCGCCGCGAGGGCGTCGTCTCGGTCACCGCCTCCGACATCGCCGAGATCGTCTCCCGCCGCACGGGCATCCCGGTCGCCCAGCTCACCGCCAGCGAGAAGGAGAAGCTCCTCCGGCTGGAGGAGGAGATGCACGCGAGGATCGTCGGCCAGGCCGAGGCGGTCACCGCGGTCTCCGAGGCCGTACGCCGCAACCGGGCGGGCATGGGCGACCCGAACCGTCCCGTCGGATCCTTCCTCTTCCTCGGGCCCACGGGCGTCGGCAAGACGGAACTCGCCAAGACGCTCGCCGAGCTGCTGTTCGGCGACGAGGACCGCATGATCCGCTTCGACATGAGCGAGTTCCAGGAGAAGCACACCGTGGCCCGGCTCGTCGGCGCGCCTCCCGGATACGTCGGGTACGAGGAGGCCGGCCAGCTCACCGAGAAGGTCCGCCGCCAGCCGTACAGCGTCGTGCTGTTCGACGAGGTGGAGAAGGGGCACCCCGACGTCTTCAACACGCTGCTCCAGATCCTCGACGACGGCCGGCTCACCGACGGACAGGGCCGCACCGTCGACTTCCGCCACTGCGTCGTCATCATGACGTCCAACATCGGCGCGCATCGCATCCTCGCCCACGAGGGCGACGCGGCCGAGCTCAAGGACGAGCTGATGCAGGACCTGCGGGGGAAGTTCCTGCCGGAGTTCCTCAACCGCATCGACGACATCATCGTCTTCCACAGCCTCACCGAGGGAGACCTGTCGGAGATCCTCGAACACCTCCTCGACCGCAGCAAGCGCCGCGTCCACGCCCAGGGCATGACCCTTGAGGTCACCGAAGCGGCGAAGAAGCTGCTCGTCGCGCACGGCTACCAGCCGGCGTTCGGCGCCCGCCCGCTGCGCCGCACGATCCAGCGGGAACTCGACAACCGCGTCGCCAACCTGCTGCTCGGCGGCGAGGCCGGGCCCGGCGACACGATCGTCGCCGACATCGTGGACGACTCGCTCCACTGCACGGTCCGCAAGGGCGGGCCCCAGGACGGCTAAGTCCCCAGTGCTCGCGCGAGCAGGCCGCGGCGGTGGCGGGTGCCGGTCTTCGCGAAGACCGACTTGAGGTGGTCCTGGACGGTGTGCGCGGACAGGGACATCGCGTGCGCCACCGCGCCGGTGTCGGCGCCGTCGGCGAGATGGCCGAGCAGTTCCGTCTCACGGCCCGTCAGGCCGTGGGCGCGGCAGAACACGTCCAGCCGGTCGGCCGGGGTGGTCTCCTCGATCGTCACGGCGATCTCCCGATCGGACGGCGGGGACATCCCCTGGCCCGGCGCGCGTTTTCCCGGCGCGGCTACTCCCGAGCCGTCGTCGATCCGTGCCGCGCGCAGCGTCAGCCACACGCCGTCGGCGAGGTGGACGCGCGCGCGTGGCGGGTTCGGATCGACGCCCGCCTCGCGGGCGAGCAGCTGCGCCGCCACGTTGTACGCGGCCGCCGGGACCGGCGCGCGGCCCTCCTCCGGCGGGATCAGGCCCGCCAGATAGGCCGGGGCCTCGGGAGTCTGGCCGCGCACCCGCAGGTCCGGGGAGAGCAGCAGCACCAGCGGACCCGGCCTGGCCACACCCGGCGGGCGCGCCGGGAACCCCGCGGCCTGGGCGCGCCGCAATGCCTCGGTGACCGGCGCGGTCACCGCGTCCAGATAGGCCAGGTCCGCCGCGCCGAACTCCGCCCCGTACCGCCACAGATCGAGGAAGCCCCAGCAGCCGAACCGGTCGCGGAACACCGCCGATGCCACGTCCCGCACCCCGGCCGGCCGCAACAGGTCCTCCCACAGCGGCCCCCGTTCCTCCTCCGGCAGGCCGCTCAGCGCGGCGGCACCGGTGAGGGACGTCCAGCGGTCCGCGCGGGTCAGGTACTTGAGCCGGATCAGCCGGGGCAGCTCCGGCAGGACCGGGACCCGGGCCACCGGCGCGCACCCCACCGACGTCGCCGGGTCGGTCAGGAGGAACGCGAACGCCTCGGCGCCGAGCAGCGCCCGGAACTCCCGGAGCAGCCGGACCCGCAGCGCGTGCGCGTCCCCGCCGGCCGCGCAGATCCGCAGCACGCGCTCGTGGGAGCGGGCGTGGGCGGCGGGCAGGCGCATGGGCGGAGCGTACGGGCCGATACCCCAGAGATCTGGGATGTACGCGACGCGGTGCCGCGGTCCACGCTGGAAGCGTTCCCCGGACGCCGGGAGGAGGAGCCGTGATCACCCTGCACATCGAACACCCGATCACCGACTACACCGTGTGGAAGGCGGCGTTCGACCGCTTCGCCGACGCCCGCAGGGACGCCGGAGTGCTCCGGCACCAGGTGCGCCGGCCCGTCGACGACCCCGCCTACGTCGTCGTCGACCTGTCCTTCGCGACCGCCGAGCGCGCCGAGGGCTTCCTGGATCTCCTCCGCACGCGGGTGTGGGCGAGTCCCGAACGGGCCCCGGCACTGGTCGGCACGCCCGCCACCCGCGTACTCGTCACGGAGGAGGAAGCGGAGACCTGACCGGGCCCGAGTCCTTCGGGACCGGTTCTCCCGGGACCTGCTGTCCGGGGCGGCTTCCGGCGTAGCCTGAGCGACATGAGGCAGGACGCCGACCCCGGGCTCTTCGGACCCCGCTCCGTCACCTGGCAGCTGCACGGCGACCCCGTGATGTGGATCGCCGGTGTCCGGGCCCTCTGGCTCCAGGCACTGCACCCCGTCGCCGTCCGCGGCGTCATGATCAACAGCAGCTTCCGGGAGGACCCCTGGGGGCGCCTCATGCGGACCGCGAACTTCGTCGGCACGCTGAGCTACGGGACCACCGAGGCGGCGGAGGCGGCCGGCGCCCGCGTCCGCCGGATCCACCGGCTGCTCGGCGTGGACGACCCCGAACTCCTCCTCTGGGTCCACTGCGCCGAGGTCGACTCGTACCTCTCGGTGGCGCGCCGCTCCGGCATCCCGCTCACCGACGCCCAGGCCGACCGCTACCTCGACGAGCACCGCGTCTCCGCCCGCCTCGTCGGCCTCGACCCGGACGCCGTCCCGGGCTCCGCCGCCGCGCTCGCCCGCTACTTCGCGTCGGTGCTTCCCCGGCTCGCCGCCGGGCCGGACGCGCGGACCGTCGAGGAATTCCTGCGCCGTCCGCCGGTCAAACCCGCCCTGGTACCGGCGCGCGAGGTGATCTGGCGGCGCGTGACGGCGCTCGCGTACGACACCCTGCCTCCCTACGCCCACGCGCTCTACGACAGGCCCGCCCCGGCGCCCGAGACCGTCACCCACCGGCTCACCGCGACGGCCAACCTCCTCCGCTGCGTCCCCGACCGCCTGCGCTGGCGGCTGCCGCCGCGGCACATCCTCCGGGCCATGGACCGCCTCGGCCGGGACACCCGTCCCGATCCCCACGCCCTCCTCGGGGCCCGGGGCGGGGGCGCCGGCACACCCTCCGAGCCCTGACACGCGCCCTACCCGTACCCACTGTCGGACCCTGCGGCCATACTGGACATGTCGGGGAGGGTGCACGCAAGCGACGGGGGCGACAGCACACGATGGGGGACAGCAGGCTGATCCAGGGCCGGTACCGCCTGCACGAGGTCATCGGCCGCGGCGGCATGGGCGAGGTCTGGCGTGCCACCGACGAGGCACTCGGGCGCGGCGTCGCCGTGAAGTGCCTCAAGCCACTCGGTCCGCAGCACGACCCGAACTTCCTCTCGGTGGTGCGCGAGCGCTTCCGGCGCGAGGCCCGCGTCGCCGCCGCGCTCCAGCACCGGGGCATCACCGTCGTGCACGACTTCGGCGAGTACGACGGCGTGCTGTTCCTGGTCATGGAGCTCCTGGAGGGACGCAACCTCAGCCAGCTCCTCACGGCCAACGCCAAGCACCCGCTGCCCGTCCAGGACCTCGTCGAGATCGCCGACCAGGTCGCCGACGCCCTCGCCTACACACACCGCCAGGGCATCGTGCACCGCGACCTGAAGCCCGCGAACATCATGCGGCTGGCGGACGGGACGGTGAAGATCTGCGACTTCGGGATAGCGCGACTCGGCACCGACATGGGCTTCACCTCCAAGCTCACCACCACCGGCATCGCCATGGGGACGCCCCACTACATGTCCCCCGAGCAGATCGGCGGCGGCGAGGTCGACCACCGCAGCGACCTCTACTCGCTGGGATGCGTGCTGTACGAACTGGCCACCGGCGCCCCGCCCTTCGACCTGGACGACTCCTGGGCGATCCTCATCGGGCACCGGGACACCGTCCCGAGCCCGCCGCGCTCGCACCGCGCCGAGCTGCCCCCCTACTTCGACCGGATCGTCGTCGACCTGCTCGCCAAGGTCCCTGAGGAGCGACCCGCCGACGCGGGCGACCTGCGGCGCCGGATCGTCTCGGGCCGCTTCGCCCCGACCCCGGCGCCCGTGCCCGTCCCTGGCCTCGGTGTGGAGCTCGCGGAGACCGCGCCGTACCCGGTGCCGGGAGTTCTGGTGCCTGGCCCCGGCCCCGGCGCGCACGCGCCCGCGTGGGCCCGGGGGATGAGCGGTGGACACCGGCCCGTGGTCGCGGGCGCCCCGACCGGCGCCGCCACGACGCCGCGCCCGGTCGCCCATGACCCGGCCGCGGCCGTGCTCACCACCGAGTGGACCACCGCCACGCGCGCGTCGGACGCGAGCTCGCTCGCCGACGAGACGGCGGCCCCCGCCCCCGGGCCCACCGCGGAGCTGCTCGCCGTGCTCGCCGGCCGCCACCGCGCCGGCATCGGCCTCGGCAGGCTCGACCGCTGGGACGAGTCCGAGACGGTGCACCGCTCCGTCGCCGAGCACCGTGCCCGCGTCCTCGGCGACGACCATCCCGACACGCTGACCAGCCGTTACGAGGTCGGCTTCGCACTCGCCCGGCTCGACCGCCCCGCCGACGCCCTCGACGCCTTCGACCGCGTCGCCGAAGGCCGCGCCCGGGTCCTCGGCGACGACCACCCCGACACCCTGGCGGCGCGTCAGGAGCGGGCGTACGCGCTGGGCCGCCTCGGACGGCACACCGAGGCGTACGAGGTGTACGTCGCCGTGCTCGCCGCCCGCGAGCGCACCGTGGGCCCCGACCACCCCGACACCCTGCGCTGCCGGCACAACCTCGCCTTCACGCTCGGCCGCCTCGGCCGCCTGGAGGAGTCGTACCGCACGGCGAACGAGGTCGTGGAGGCCCGGGCCCGGCTGCTCGGCGAGGACCACCCCGACACGCTCGTGACCCGCCACGAAGTCGCGTACACCCTCGGGCGGCTGGGGCGCGGACAGGAGGCGCTCGCCCAGTACCGCGCCGTGGCCGACGCGCGTGCCGCGGCCCTCGGCGACGACCACCCGGACACCCTCACCGCCCGCTACGAGACCGGGGTCTGCCTCGGCCGCATCGGGCAGGCCGCGGACGCCCTGGACGTCTGCCGTGACGTCGTCGCGGCCCGCACGCGCGTGCAGGGTTCCGACGGGCCCGAGACCCTGCGCGCCCGCCACGCCCTCGCGGTCAACCTCGGCAGGCTCGGGCGGTGGGAGGAGGCGCTCGACGAGTCGGAGAGCGTCCGCTCCGCCCGGGAGCGCGTCCTGGGCCCCGAGCACCACGACACCCTCCTGAGCCACCGCGAGACCGCTGTCGCCCTCGGGCGGCTCGGCCGCTGGGAGGAGGCCCTGACGGCGCACCGGGCGATCGCGGCCATCCGCACCCGGGTCCTCGGCGCGGACCACCCGGACACCCTCGCGGGCCGTGACGACGAGGCCCAGTGCCTGGAGCGGCTCGGCCGCCCCACGGAGGCCGCCGCCCTCCACCGCGCCACGTCCGGCCTCCCCGGCCCGGACTCGGTGTGAGCCCCGACGGCCGGGTCCGGCCCAGCGGCACAGCGGTTCAGCGGCTCAGCGCTCAGCGGCCCGGGGCCGGCTCCTTCGGGCCGTAGAGCGCCGCGGGCTTCCCGGTCATGAGGGCCCAGTAGCGGTCCCCGAAGGACCAGTGCCACCACTCCGTCGGGTAGTTCACCAGGCCGGCGGCGGTCAGGACGGCACCCAGCAGGTCCCGGTGCGCGCGGGCTTCGGCGCCGATCGAGTCGGCGTCGGTGTAGCACGCTCCCGCGCTCTCCTCCGGCCCCGCGTTCATCCGGGTCCCCAGGTCCAGTTCACGTCCGTCGGGCCCGACCAGGGTGAGGTCGACGGCCGCGCCCGCACTGTGCGGCGCGATCTCGGGCGGCGACACGTACCGGCTCGCGGCCGCACGGATCCGCTCCGCCGGCCACTCCGGGTGGAGCGCGCGCAGCTCGTCCGTGTACTCCTCGAAGTACTCCCGCTGGAGGGCGGGCGGACGGTACCCCTCGACGAACAGCAGCCTCAGCCCGTCCGGGAGCAGGGACTGGGCCGTGAGCAGGCGCTCGACGACACCTTCGCGCAGGTGGGCGAAGGACCCGTCCGGGTCCTGCTTGCGAGGGTCGACGAGCAGTACGCCGTCGCGGCGGACGTCCACGAGGCGTTCGCCGCACTCCGCCACGGGTATCGAGGTGACGCGCGGATCGGACATCAAGATGATCTCGGCCATATGGTGATCATCTCCTACGGCGGCGTCGGCCATCCGGTGCCCCCCGGCTCCACGGTCTTCCCCGGCCCGTCGACGCCGTGTGAGCATGAGCCATGACCGCCCGTGCCCCGCTTCCCGGCGCCCCCGGCGCACCCCCCGCGTACGACGCCGTGATCGTCGGAGGCGGTCACAACGGCCTCGTCGCCGCCGCCTATCTGGCCCGTGCCGGACGGTCCGTCCTCGTCCTGGAGCGGCTCGGCTCCACCGGTGGGGCGGCCGTCTCCACACGGCCCTTCGCCGGGGTCGACGCCCGGCTCTCCCGGTACTCGTACCTCGTCTCGCTCCTCCCCGAGAAGATCACGCGGGAGCTGGGGCTGCGTTTCGCCGTACGGAAGCGGTCCGTCTCCTCGTACACCCCGAAGGGCGACGGCGGTCTCCTCGTCGGCGGAGGGCCCGACCGGACCAGGGCCTCCTTCGCCGCGCTCACCGGCTCCGACCGCGCGTACGAGGCCTGGCAGGCCTTCTACGGCCGTACCGGCCGGGCGGCCCGCCGCATCTTCCCCACCCTCACCGAGCCGCTGCCCGCCCGCGCCGCACTCCGCGCCCGCGTCGACGACGCCGAGACCTGGCGAATGCTCTTCGAGGAACCCCTCGGCGTCACCGTCGAGCGGACCTTCGCCGACGACCTCGTGCGCGGAGTCGTCCTCACCGACGCCCTCATCGGCACCTTCGCCGACGCCCACGACCCCACGCTGCTCCAGAACCGCTGCTTCCTCTACCACGTCATCGGCGGCGGCACCGGCGACTGGGACGTCCCCGTCGGCGGCATGGGCGCCCTCACCGACGCGCTCGCGGACGCGGCCCGCACCGCCGGGGCCCGCATCCTCACGGGCCACGAGGTCACCCGTATCGAGACCGACGGACACCGTGCCGCCATCACCTACCGCACGGCCGACGACGGCGAGGGCACCGTCGAGGCCGGGCAGGTGCTCGTCAACGCCTCCCCGCAGGCGCTCGCAGGCCTGCTCGGCGAGACGCCCCAGCCGCCCCCGGAAGGCGCCCAGCTCAAGGTGAACATGCTGCTCACCCGGCTGCCGAGGCTCCGCGACCGCTCCGTCGACCCGCGCGAGGCCTTCGCGGGGACCTTCCACATCGCCGAGGGGTACGGGCAGCTCGCCACCGCCCACGCCGAGGCCGCCGCGGGACACCTCCCCACCGCCCCGCCCTCCGAGATCTACTGCCACTCCCTGACCGACCCGACGATCCTCGGCCCATCACTCGCCGCCGAGGGCCACCACACCCTCACCCTCTTCGGACTGCACACGCCCGCCCGGCTGTTCGCCGCGGACAACGACGGCACCCGCGCCGCACTCCTCAAGACCACCCTCGCCCAGCTCGACGCCCACCTCGACGAGCCGATCGCCGACTGCCTCGCCCTCGACGAGGACGGCCGCCCCTGCATCGAGGCGAAGACCCCGCTCGACCTCGAACGCGAACTCCGCCTGCCCGGCGGCCACATCTTCCACCGCGACCTCTCCTTCCCGTACGGGGAGGAGGGCGCGGGCCGCTGGGGCGTCGAGACCCGCCACGCCAACGTGCTGCTGTGCGGAGCGGGCGCCATCCGGGGCGGCGGAGTCAGCGGCATCCCCGGCCACAACGCCGCGATGGCCGCCCTCGGACGGTGACCGGCGCGCCCACGGACGGTGACCCGCGCGCGCCCTCGGACGGTGACCCGAACCCCGTCGCACGTTGACGGCGGAACGCGCCCGCCTGGGGCGTGAAGCTGATCTGCGAGCGCGCTTAAGAAATCCTCGATGGACCAGGAGCCCCGTGTACGGAAGATTCTCTTCCAGGGATCTTGGGTGCTCAGCCGTGCCCGGACCCGCACATCACAGGACACGCACGTCGGGAGCCGATGCATTGAAGGCGCTGGTCAAGCTGAAGGCGGAGCGGGGACTCTGGCTCACGGACGTGCCCGAGCCGGAGACCGGCCCCGGGGACGTACTGATCAAGGTCAAGCGGACCGGTATCTGCGGCACCGACCTCCACATCCGCTCCTGGGACGGCTGGGCGCAGAAGTCCATCGCCACACCGCTGACGATCGGCCACGAGTTCGTCGGCGAGGTCGCCTCCGTGGGCCGTGACGTCGTCGACATCGCCGTCGGCGACCTGGTCAGCGGCGAGGGCCACCTCGTCTGCGGCAAGTGCCGCAACTGTCTGGCCGGCCGCCGCCACCTCTGCCGCGCCACCGTCGGCCTCGGCGTCGGCCGCGACGGCGCCTTCGCCGAGTACGTGGCGCTGCCCGCCTCCAACGTGTGGGTGCACCGCGTCCCCGTCGACCTCGACATCGCCGCGATCTTCGACCCCTTCGGCAACGCCGTGCACACGGCGCTCTCCTTCCCGCTCGTCGGCGAGGACGTCCTCGTCACCGGCGCGGGCCCGATCGGCATCATGGCCGCCGCCGTCGCCAAGCACGCCGGCGCCCGCAACGTCGTCATCACCGACGTCAGCGAGGAGCGCCTCGACCTGGCGCGCAAGACGGGCGTCACCCTCGCCCTCAACGTCGCCGAGCAGACCATCGCCGACGGCCAGCGCACCCTCGGTCTCAAGGAGGGCTTCGACGTCGGTCTGGAGATGTCGGGCAACCCGCACGCCATGCGCGACATGGTCGCCAACATGACCAACGGCGGAAAGATCGCCATGCTGGGCCTGCCCAGCGAGGACTTCGCCGTCGACTGGGCGAAGATCGTCACCTCCATGATCACGGTCAAGGGCATCTACGGCCGCGAGATGTTCGAGACCTGGTACGCGATGTCGGTGCTCCTGGAGGGCGGTCTCGACCTCGCCCCCGTCGTCACCGGCCGGTACGCGTACTCCGACTTCGAGGCCGCCTTCGACGACGCGGCCTCCGGCAAGAGCGGCAAGATCATCCTCGACTGGACTGCGGGAGCCTGACCCATGTTCGATTCCGTACGCGACGACATCCGTACCACCCTCGAAGAGATCCGGCAGGCCGGGCTCCACAAGCCCGAGCGCGTGATCGGCACCCCCCAGTCGGCCACCGTCGCCGTCACCGCGGGCGGGCGCCCCGGCGAGGTCCTGAACTTCTGCGCCAACAACTACCTGGGCCTGGCCGACCACCCCGAGGTCGTCACCGCCGCCCACGCGGCGCTCGACCGCTGGGGCTACGGCATGGCGTCCGTCCGCTTCATCTGCGGCACGCAGGAGGTGCACAAGGAGCTGGAGGCGCGCCTCTCGGCCTTCCTCGGCCAGGAGGACACGATCCTCTACTCCTCCTGCTTCGACGCCAACGGCGGCGTCTTCGAGACGATCCTCGGCGCCGAGGACGCCGTCATCTCCGACGCCCTCAACCACGCCTCGATCATCGACGGCATCCGCCTCTCCAAGGCCCGCCGCTTCCGCTACGCCAACCGCGACATGGCCGACCTGGAGCAGCAGCTCAAGGAGGCCACCGCGGGCGGCGCCCGGCGCAAGCTGATCGTCACCGACGGCGTCTTCTCGATGGACGGCTACGTCGCCCCGCTCGCCGAGATCTGCGACCTGGCCGAGCGGTACGACGCCATGGTGATGGTCGACGACTCGCACGCGGTCGGCTTCGTCGGCCCCGGCGGCCGCGGCACCCCCGAGCTGCACGGCGTCATGGACCGCGTCGACATCATCACCGGCACCCTCGGCAAGGCCCTCGGCGGCGCCTCCGGCGGCTACGTCGCGGCCCGCGCCGAGATCGTCGCCCTGCTGCGCCAGCGCTCCCGCCCGTACCTCTTCTCCAACACCCTCGCCCCGGTCATCGCCGCCGCCTCCCTCAAGGTCCTCGACCTGCTGGAGTCCGCCGGCGACCTGCGCGACCGCCTGAACGCCAACACGGCGCTCTTCCGCTCCCGCATGACCGAGGAGGGCTTCGACATCCTCCCCGGCGACCATGCCATCGCCCCGGTCATGATCGGCGACGCGTCCGAGGCCGGGCGCATGGCCGAGCTCCTCCTGGAGCGCGGCGTGTACGTGATCGGCTTCTCGTACCCGGTCGTGCCGCAGGGCCAGGCCCGGATCCGCGTACAGCTCTCCGCCGCGCACTCCCTGGAGGACGTGAACCGGGCCGTGGACGCGTTCGTCGAGGCCCGCGCCGCCCTCCAGGGCTGAGGCGGGCGCAGGCCCCGCGGCCTGCGAGACTAGGGGCATGATCGAAGCGCGGCGGTTGCACATCCTCCGTGCGGTGGCGGACCACCGTACGGTCACGGCGGCGGCCGCCGCGCTCTATCTCACCCCCTCGGCCGTCTCCCAGCAGCTCGCCGCCCTGGAGCAGGAGACCGGCCACCGGCTCGTCGACCGCAGCGCCCGGGGCGTCCGGCTGACCCCGGCCGGCGAGATCCTGCTCAGCCACGCCAACGCCGTCCTCGCCCAGCTGGAGCGAGCCGAGTCCGAACTGGCCGCCTACGGCTCCGGCGAGGCCGGTACGGTCACGGTCGCCGCCTTCGCCACCGGCATCGGGCTCGTGGTGGCCCCCGCCATCAGTGCCCTGGCCGACTCCGCCCCCGGCATCCGGGTCCGGGTGCGGGACGCCGAGGGCGACGAGAGCCTGATGATGGTCCTCGACCGACAGGTCGACGTGGCCGTCGCCGTCGAGTACCGGGGCGCTCCGGGCGAGGACGACGCCCGGCTCACCCGCGTCCCGCTCTACGCGGAGCCCTTCGACGCGGTGCTGCCGCCCGGCCACCCCCTCGCCGACGGCGAGCGGGTCGCGCTCGGCGACCTCGCGAAGGACGCCTGGATCGGCCAGTCCGCCGGCAATCCCTGTCACGACGTGACCGTCCTGGCCTGCGAGTACGCCGGATTCACCCTGAACCCGGAGCACTCGTCCGACGACTTCCGCGCCGTCGTCGCCCTCGCGTCGTCGTCCGCCGGCGTGGCGCTCGTGCCGCGGTCGGCACTGCGCGGCATGGAGCTGACGGGCGTGCACGTCCGACCGATCGACGGCGTCGCCCCGACCCGCAGGGTCTTCGCCGCCGTCCGGCGAGGCGCGGAGGACCACCCCCTGATCAGCCCCGTACTGACCGCCCTGCGCGCGGCGTCGCAGGCCGGCGACTGACCTTTCCGGCGGACGGTGTCCGCCCGCCGGATGGGTCGTCGCGCGGCTACCAGATGGTGGAGAAACCGAGGCGGAGACGCTCGTCCGCGGTGGCCACGGCGAGGGAGCCGTCCCTCACCAGGGTGGCCTCGTCCGGGGTCAGTGCCCGCTGGAAGAGACGCACGTCGTCCAGCGTGCCGCGGAAGAGCTGCGCGACCCCGGCCGGCTGGTTGGGGAAGTCGGGCCGGGCCGCAATGTGGATGGTGAACTCGCCGGTGGGGGTGAGGTTCCGTTCCGTCGCCGAGTTGCCCGCGGGCATGACGGCCGTGGCGGGAACGCCGCCGTCCACCGAGAGGCCGAGGGTGAGGCCGTCGCGGGTGAACACGACGTGGTGCCAACCGCCGTCGTTGTACGAGGAGGGCAGCGTCACCTCCGTGGAACCGATGTCCGTGCCGACGGTCGCCCGCAGGACGTCGGCGGTTCCGGTGCCGGGTTCGGCCCGGACCGAGAAGTGCCGCCCCTTCTTCAGCGGGTCGGTGCCGGGCATCCCGTACGCCCAGACGATCGGCAGCGTGCCGGTGGTGGCCGTGTGCCGGAACCAGGCCGTGACGGTGAAGTTCCGGTCGTCGACCCGGAGGGAGGGCGAGCAGACGAGACGCAGGTAGTCGTCCTGGCCGTCGAACTCCATGGCCTTGCCGCTGCCGCGGGCTCCGAGCGCGGCCCCGCCGTGGATGACGGCGTGGTTGCCGGGCTCGCCGGCGGGGCGCTCGCGGGTGTCGGCGGTGCGCGGGCGGCGCAGCTCCGTCGCGGCGGTGTCCATGGCGCCCTCGGTGAAGGCCGTGAAGGCGACGTTGCCGTGCGGGATGTTTCCGGCGGTCTCGTACAGGACGCCGACGGAGTCGTTCGGCAGCGCCGTCAGATCGGAGTAGCCGGTGCGGGCCGCGGAGATCAGGGTGCCGACGGTCTTCCAGGTCTTCCCCTCGTCGTACGAGGAGCGGACGGCCAGTTCGCGCCGGTCCTCCAGCGGGCTGGGGCCGAGGCGCGAGGGACCCGAGTAGAGGAGCCGGTTCGGCTTGCCGTCGCGGTCCTGGGCGTGCAGCCGCAGCAGCGAGCCGAACGTCGGGGACGTGTCGAGGTTGGCCACCGGGGTGAAGGGCGCGGCGAAGGAGGCGCCGCCGTCGGCGCTCGTGGTCTCCAGCCGGTGCTCGTTGGTGGCGCAGCGGGTGGGCTCGGAGTTGCGCGCGTTGACGTACACGCCGCCGTCGACGGTCTGGGCGACCGTCAACTCCGCCGGGTACGAACCGGACTTGGCCACGGGGGTGGTGGTGGCGCCGAGCTGCCAGGTCAAGCCGCCGTCGTCGCTGTAGGACAGGTGGGCGCCCGCGGTGGTGTTGCTCCCCGCCGTGTGGTCGCCGGGCACGATCAGCCGGCCGTGGTGCGGGCCGCGGTCGAGCTGGATGCCGTGGCCGGGGCCGGTGGACACCCAGCTCCACCCCGCGGCCTTCAGCTGCGGCAGCTCGACGCTCGGGGACCAGGTCAGACCGTTGTCCGTGCTGTGGACGGCGTGGACGGTGCGGGGGAAGCCGCTGCGCGAGGGCTTGGCCGCGTCACGGTTCCAGTCGCTGCTGGAGTACAGCAGCGTGATCCGGCCGGTGACCGCGTCCACGACCGGGGCGGGGTTGCCGTGGGCGAGCGCGTCGCCCGCGCCGACGACGACCTGGAGGGCCTCCCAGGTCGCACCGCCGTCGAGGGACCGCTTGAGCACGAGGTCGTTGTCGCCGACGTCGTGGCAGCCGGTCGTCGTCAGCCGCGTGCGGCCCTCGGCGAAGGCGAGGAGGACACCCGTCTTGCTGGTGACGAGGGCCGGTATGCGCGTGCAGTAGTAGTTCTCGCGCGCCTTGAACGGCGTGGTGGACACCTGGGTGGTGAGCGAGGCCGCCGCGGAGGCGGTCGTGGCCGTCGTCGTGGCGCGGGCGATCGTCGTCGACGCGGCCGCGCGCGACGGCGGCGTGACCGCGAGGACGACCGCGGCCAGGGCGGCGAGGGAGAGCGCGCACAGCCATGCGGGCAGCGCGAAGCGGCGAGCGCCCGGTGGACGGCGCTCGGACAGGGGCAGCATGAAGGAACACCTCGGTGTGAAGGCGAGGGCGAAGGACGATGGGGGCGGCTGGGCCTCGAAGCGGTTGTGCCGCGTTCGTCAGCGGGCCGGTTGCGGCGACCCCCGCGGAGCGGAAGGCCACCGCGAACGGGCGACGCGACGGACGCTCGCCTAGGCGTTCGTCCCATCCCCCCGGTGAGATCTCCCGGCGGGGACGCTACCTCATGTGATCACTTGTGCGCAGTCCGCCCCGAGGTCCGGGCCCCCGGTCCGTGCGGGCTCAATCGGCCGACCTGGCCCAGCCGTTCGCCTCGATCCGGGCCCCGTCCGCCGGCCGCGCCTCGTCGAACACGGGGCGCCCCGCCGCGTCGAGAAGCCGCACCCCGTCCACGTACACGCCCCGCCCCACGTACCGCTGGTCCGTGGTGTACCGCCAGCGCAGGAGCGAGTCCGTCCCGGGCAGCGGTGCCGACACGGTGTGCCAGACGCGGCCGGACCAGCCGCCGACCGTGCCCGTCGGGTGCGCGGTGCCGCCGCCGGTGGTGAAGGGCACCGGCCGCCAGGTCGTACCTCCGTCGGCCGAGGTCTCCAGGGCGACGGGGTCGGCGTGCGGCTCGGTGTCCCACCACAGGGCACACTCCAGGCGTGCCGCGCCCGGCACCTGGGGGAGCGTCAGCGTGGCCGTCGTGGCGCTCGCCATGCCGGAGAACCAGGCGGCGCGGCCCCGGGCGGGGCGGACGGGGACGGCGCGGGCCAGGTGGTTCGCCGCGGCGACCCGGGGCGCCGAGCCGGAGCGCCACGAGCGCACCGGGTGGACCGAGTTGCCGAGGACGATCAGGAAGGCGTCGGTCGTCGGGTCGAGGACGAGGCTGGTGCCGGTGAATCCGGTGTGGCCGGCCGTGCGCGGGGTGGCCATCGCGCCCATGTACCAGTGCTGGTAGAGCTCGAAGCCGAGGCCGTGCTCGTCGCCGGGGAAGGCGGTGTTGAAGTCGGTGAACATCAGGTCGACGGACTCGGGGGAGAGGATGCGGGCCCGGCCGTACGCGCCGCCGTTGAGGAGGGTACGGGCCAGGATCGCGAGGTCCCAAGCGCGGGAGAACACCCCGGCGTGGCCCGCGACCCCGCCCAGGCTGTAGGCGTTCTCGTCGTGTACCTCGCCCCACACCATGCCCCGGTCGAGACCCGACCAGGGACGCCGGGCGTCCTCGGTGGCGGCGATGTCGGGCCGCCAGGAGAGCGGTGGATTGAAACGAGTGCGGTGCATCCCGAGCGGAGCAGTGATCTCGTCGTGGAGCAGGACTTCCAGACCATGACCGGTGATCTCCTCCAGGATCAGCTGAAGGGAGATCAGATTCAGATCGGAGTAGAGGTACGTGGAACCCGGCGCGTTCGCCGGGACCTCGTTCCAGAGCAGTCGCAGCTTCCCCTCCCGGGTCGGCTCCCGGTAGAGCGGGATCCAGGACCGGAACCCCGAGGTGTGCGTGAGCAGGTGACGTACCGTGATGTCCTGCTTCCCGCCGCCCCCGAACTCCGGGAGGTACGCGGTGACCTTCGCCTCCAGCTCCAGGGTCCCGCGCTCGATCTGCTGCACCGCCAGGATCGAGGTGAAGAGCTTCGAGACCGACGCCAGGTCGAAGACGGTGTCCTCGGTCATCGGGAGCTGCTCGCCCGGCGGCAGCTCGATGCCCGTGTCCGTCTTCTCGTCGTACGCGGAGTAGCGGACGGCGGAGCCGATCGGCCGGTGCAGGGCGACGGTCCCGCCGCGCCCGGCGAGCAACACGGCCCCCGCGTACCAGGGGTGCGTGGGGGAGGGGGCGAGGAAGGTCTCGGCGTCCGTGACCAGCCGGTCCAGGTGGTCCGGGAGCAGTCCGGCCCGCTCGGCCGACCCGCGCTGCAGGGTCGTCCGCCGCGTCGCAGTCCCCGGGCCGGCCGCCGCCGCGGCCCCCGGCACCGCACCGATCATCACCGCACCTCCCAGTGCCAGTACCCCGCCGCCGAACGCGCGGCGGCTCAGAACTCCGTCTCGTGCTGTCGCATGCTCCGTCATGCCCACCCTCTCCCACGACGCGCCGCGACGAAACGTCAACGTGCCGCTCGGCGCGGCGGCAAAAGAATCTGACGTGGCATCAGAAAATCTCTTCCCTCCGCCGCGCCACTGCGGCATCCTGCCGCCCATGAAGACGGAGCTGAGTCGCACCCTGGGGATCGAGCACGCCATCTTCGGCTTCACGCCCTTCCCCGCGGTGGCCGCCGCCCTCACCAGAGCCGGCGGATTCGGAGTTCTCGGCGCGGTCCGCTACACCGCGCCCGACGATCTCGCCCGCGACCTCGACTGGATGCAGGAGCACACGGACGGGCTGCCGTACGGCCTCGACGTCGTGATGCCGGCGAAGAAGGTCGAGGGCGTGAGTGAGGCGGACGTCGAGGCCATGATCCCCGAGGAGCACCGCGCGTTCGTCCGCGCGACCCTCGCCAAACACGGCGTGCCCGAACTCGCCGAGGGCGAGGCCTCCGGGTGGCGCATCACCGGCTGGATGGAGCAGGTCGCCCGCGGCCAGCTCGACGTCGCCTTCGACTACCCCATCAAACTGCTCGCCAACGCCCTCGGCTCCCCGCCCCCGGACGTCGTCGCCCGCGCCCACGACCACGGGGTCCTCGTCGCCGCCCTCGCGGGCAGCGCCCGGCACGCCCGCCACCACGCCGAGGCCGGCATCGACGTCGTCGTCGCCCAGGGATACGAGGCGGGCGGCCACACCGGCGAGATCGCGTCCATGGTCCTCACCCCCGAGGTCGTCGAGGCGGTGTCCCCGCTGCCCGTGCTCGCCGCCGGCGGCATCGGCAGCGGAGAGCAGATCGCCGCCGGACTCGCCCTCGGCGCCCAGGGCGTCTGGCTCGGCTCGATCTGGCTCACCACCACCGAGGCCGACCTGCACTCGCGCGCCCTGACCGCCAAGCTCCTCGCCGCGGGCTCCGGCGACACGGTCCGCTCCCGCGCGCTGACCGGCAAGCCCGCGCGCCAGCTCCGTACCGAGTGGACCGACACCTGGGACGACCCGGCCGGCCCCGGCCCGCTCCCCATGCCGCTCCAGGGACTCCTGGTGGCCGAGGCCGTCTCCCGTATCCAGAAGTACGAGGTCGATCCCCTCCTCGGCACGCCTGTCGGGCAGATCGTCGGCCGCATGAACTCCGAGCGCAGTGTCCAGCAGGTCGTCGACGAGCTCACCCGGGGCTTCGAGAAGGCCGTCGACCGCATCAACCGCATCGCGGGACGGAGCGAGGCATGAGCCAGGCGACCACCGGATTCTGGGCCCAGGCGGCCGCGGACCCGGGCCGAACAGTCCTCGTCGCGCCCGACGGCGAGGAGTGGACCGCCGGCCGGCTGCACACCGAGGCCAACCGGCTCGTCCACGGGCTGCGCGCCGCCGGACTCGAACGCGGCGACGCCTTCGCCGTCGTCCTGCCCAACGGCCCCGAGTTCTTCACCGCCCATCTCGCCGCCACCCAGGCCGGGTTCTACCTGGTCCCCGTCAACCACCACTTCGTCGGCCCCGAGATCGCCTGGATCGTCGCCGACTCCGGCGCCAAGGTCCTGCTGGCCCACGAGCGGTTCGCCGAGGCGGCGACCCTCGCCGCCGACGAGGCCGGGCTCGCCCCCAGCCACCGCTACGCCGTCGGCGCGGTCCCCGGCTTCCGTCCGTACGCCGAACTCCTCGACGGCCAGGACGGCTCCGCACCCGCCGACCGCACGCTCGGCTGGGTCATGAACTACACCTCCGGGACCACCGGACGGCCCCGGGGCATCCGCCGCCCGCTGCCCGGCAGGCTCCCCGAGGAGACGCCGCTCGGCGGCTTCCTCGGCATCTTCGGCATCCGGCCCGCCGACGGCAACGTCCACCTCGTGTGCTCGCCCCTCTACCACACCGCCGTCCTCCAGTTCGCCTCCGCGGCCCTGCACATCGGGCATCCGCTCGTCCTCATGGACCGGTGGACGCCGGAGGAGATGCTGAGGCTGATCGACCGCTACGCCTGCACCCACACCCACATGGTCCCGACCCAGTTCCACCGCCTGCTGTCCCTCCCCGAGGAGCTACGGGACCGGTACGACGTCTCCTCCATGCGCCACGCCATCCACGGCGCCGCGCCCTGCCCCGAGCACGTCAAGCGGGCGATGATCGAGTGGTGGGGCCGGTGCGTCGAGGAGTACTACGCGGCCAGCGAGGGCGGCGGCGCCTTCGCCACCGCCGAGGAGTGGCTGAAGAAGCCCGGCACGGTCGGCAGGGCCTGGCCGATCAGCGAACTCGCCGTCTTCGACGACGACGGGAAACGCCTGCCGCCCGGCGAAGTGGGCACCGTCTACCTGAAGATGAACACCGGCGGATTCCAGTACCACAAGGACGAGGCGAAGACGGCGAAGAACCGTATCGGCGACTTCTTCACCGTCGGGGACCTGGGCGTCCTCGACGAGGACGGCTACCTGTTCCTCCGCGACCGCAAGATCGACATGATCATCTCCGGCGGGGTCAACATCTACCCGGCCGAGATCGAGGCCGCGCTCCTCACCCACCCGGCCGTCGCGGACGCCGCCGCCTTCGGCATCCCGCACGCCGACTGGGGCGAGGAGGTCAAAGCGGTCGTCGAGGCAGCCGAGGGGCACGAGCCGGGCCCGGCGCTCGCCGACGAGATCCTGGCCCACTGCGCCGACCACCTCGCCGGCTTCAAGCGACCCAAGTCCCTCGACTTCGTCACCACGATGCCCCGCGACCCGAACGGCAAGCTGTACAAACGCCGCCTCCGCGACCCGTACTGGGAGGGCCACGACCGCCCGTTGTGACCCGCTGTGGTCATAGGCGGAGGACGACCAGGGCGGTGTCGTCGGTGATGCCGGCCGGCGGGATCAGGTCTCTCAGGAGGGCGTCGGCGAGCTGGTCGGGGTCGGCGGTGCGGTGGCGCGTGAGGGAGTCGGCGAGCCGGTGGAGGCCGGTGTCGATGTCCTCGTGGCGGCGCTCGACGAGTCCGTCGGTGTAGAGGACGAGAGTGGAGCCGTCGGTGAAGCCGGTCCGGCTCTGGGGGCGCGGTACGTGTTCGGGGCGGGCTCCGAGCGGAGGATCGGTCGCCTCGTCGAGGAACGTCACGGTGCCGTCCGGGTGACAGAGGACGGGCGGCGGGTGACCGGCGCTGCTGTATGTGAGGGTCCGGCCGGCCCAGTCGACGAAGACCGAAACGGCGGTGGCGGACTCCGCGCCGTCGACATGGCGGGCGTACAGATCGAGGACTTCAAGGGCCTTGGCGGGCCCGGCTGCCACCCGGGAGGCGGCGGACAGGGCGCTGCGGAGCTGACCCATGACGCCGGCGGCGTGCAGCCCGTGGCCGACGACGTCACCGACGGCGACGGCGGTGTGGTCGCGGTGGGGCAGGTCGGTCAGGTCGATCAGGTCGTACCAGTCCCCGCACACGTTGAGGGGGCCGGTGGCGGGCCGGTAGCGCACCGCTGCGCGGTGGCCGAGCGGGCCGGGCGCGGGCAGCATCGACTGCTGGAGGTGGAGTGCGACTTCGCGTTCGCGGGCGTGGGCCTCGCGCAGGCGCTGGTTGAGTTCCTGGAGTTCGCGGGCGCGGGTGTAGAGCTCTGCCTCCAGGACGCGGGCACCGTCACCTCCGTTGCGGGTGCTGCCGGTGCTGCGGGCGCGGATGAGCTCGGTGACCTCCTCCACCCGGTGGAGGAGCAGCGCCACGGCGCCGTCCGGAGCGAGCACCGGGACGTTGACCGGGCTCCAGTACCGCTCCTGCCACTCCCCGGGCCGGTCCGGGTCCTCGACGTCGTAGCGCTGGAGCGCCATGCTGTCGCTTTCCCCGGTGGAGGCGACCCTGCGCAGGGAGTCGTGCAGGTTGCGCATGCCGCTTGCGGCCGGGTTGCCGGGATCGTCGGGGAAGACGTCGAACAGGTAGCGGCCCATCACCTCCTCACGCGTGCGGCCGGACAGCGACAGGTAGGCCTCGTTGGCGTCGGCGAACACCAGGTCAGGGCTGAGCAGGGCGACGGCGCCGGGCAGGGCGTTGAATACCGCCTCGAAGTCGATGTCGGACGTGCTCATGCTCCACCTTCCCGGCGTGGGGTCCCGTGGTCCGCGAGTGCGTTCTCCCGCAGGTTCGGTGTGACGCGGAGGGTTCTGGTGAACCATGCGCCGTAGCGTTCCCCGAGGAAGGGCGCCGATGCTCCGTGGAGGATGATGCTCAGGCCCACGGTCACGGCGATGACCTCGCTCAGCAGGGTTCCCCCGGGCAGGTGTTCTTCCAGGGCGAGGAGGCCGAACACCAGGGAGGCGAGTCCGCGCGGGCCGAACCAGCCGATGTACGCGACGGACGCGGGGCGTAGGCCGGTGCCGGCCAGCGCGAGTGCGACGGGCAGCATACGGATGACGGTCAGGCTGAGCAGTGCGTAGACGACCACGCGCCACGTCAGGTGCTCGAGTGCCGGTCCCAGGATGACCGCGCCGAAGACGAGGAAACTGAGCGAGGCGAGCAGGAGGCCGAGGCGTTCGGTGAAGCCGGTGCTCTGCGCGGGATCCGCGTCCTCGGGACGGAGGCCCAGACCGGCGGGGGTGTGGCGCAGGTGGATGCCGAAGGCCAGACCGGCGACCCAGGCGCCGATGAAGCCACTGCCCTCGCTCTCGGCGCACAGGACGTACGCGATGACCGGGACGACGAGTACGAGGAACTGCCGCCAGTCGGAGCTGCTCCATCCCCTCATGAGCGACCAGCGCAACAGGCTCGCCCCGCCCCAGCCGGCCGCGACTCCGATCACGCTGCTCAGCAGCAGCGCGCGCAGGAACGTCTCGGCGACGCCCGGATGGCCGTGGCCCTCGCCCGCCGCGGCGAGTGCCAGGACGAAGAACGGCAGGGCCAGGCCGTCGTTCAGACCGGATTCGATGGTCAGGCCGCCGCGGATCAGCGGGGGCACCCGCTTGTTGGAGAAGGCCTGCTGTCCGAGCGCGGCGTCCGTCGGCGCGAGGATGACGGCGGCCAGGGCCAGCTCCCACACGCCCAGGCCCGGCAGCAGGGGCCAGGCCGCCAGCCATCCCAGAGCCATCGTGGCCGGCAGGCCGATCGCGAGCAGCCGCAGCGGCAGGAACTCCTCCCGGCGCAGGTCCCGGGCCTTGATCCCCGCCGCGTCCGCGAACAACAGGAGGACCAGTGCGCTTTCCAGCAGCGCCCGCGTGACCTCGGGATCCTTCGCGCGGTCCAGCAGGTCCAGGCCCAGCGGGCCGATCGCCACACCGGCGAGCATGAACACCAGCGGTCCCGAGAGCGCCGTGGTCGACAAGCGCCGTGAGAGCGCCCCGTATCCGACGACCACAGCGCCGGCGACCAGGACGGCCCAGACGTTCATCCGCACTCCTCACACCAGGCACCTGTTCGTCGCCGGGGCGACCCGCGCCAGGGGGCGGGCGGCAGCGTGCCGGGCCGCCGCCCCGGGGACCGTCCTGCCTCGCGCAGGGATGCGGAGTCCGACCCTATGGCGATGTCGGCCAGGCCCACGGGAGCCCTGCTCCGAACCGGTTCAGCTCAGCCCGGTCGGCCCAACGCGCGGCGATCGCACCGGGGCCGGACAAGGCCCTCACCAGCGGCAGGCCCGGCCTGCGGGCCCTTACTGGCGGGCCATGTGCCTGCGCATCTCGCTGGGGGCGTCGACGATCAGGTCGCCGGACATGTCGACCGTGACGCTGTGCAGGGTGCCGGTGTACCGGAACGGCGCCCGGTAGGCGGCGACCGCCGATTCCGGGTTCGCGCCGCAGCACATGCCGCCGGGGTTGAAGGCCACCGGCGTGGTGTACGGCATCTCGGTCTCGCCGACCAGGCGGTCGTCGACGTAGAGCTGGGCGCGACCGGGCGCGCCCTTGCCGTGGGCGATGTCCGGCTTCCCGGTGGGCTCGAACTCGAAGCGGAGCGCGTGGCGGCCCTCGGGCAAGCGCTCGGCGGAGGCCACGTGGTGCAGAGCGCGGCGCACGTAGTTGTGGGCGTAGTGCAGGTGGCCGTCCTTCACGTAGAAGGACCAGCCGCCGGCGTTGGTGCCCTGGCAGAGCAGGACTCCCTCGGCGCCGTCGGCCGGGATCTCCACGTCGGCGGTGACGCTGTGCGGCCGGTTGAGGACCCGGGGGGCGACGGCGGCCGGGAGGACCTGCGTGCCGGGACGGAAGGTGTAGCTGGTCCGGTCCTGGGTGATCTGAGGCTGCGGTTCTCCTCGGCGACGTCACGGGTCTCGGCGACGTCCTCGGCGACGTGGTAGAGCTCCCAGTGGTGGGCGTCGAGGTCGTCCAGGTCCGTCATCGTGATCGGGGTGCCGAACGGGCGCCCGGCCTCGGCGAACGAGGGGCCGGGCCAGGGGCAGACCGCGCGCCACCCGTCGTGGTCGATCGCCCGGTGGCCGAGCATCTCGTAGTACTGGGTGCGGTGACGGGTCGGGGCGGCGGGGTCGTCGAAGGTGTGGGCGAAGCTGACCCCGTGCAGTGGCGACTGGGTGACCCCGCGGATGGTCGCGGGCGGCTCGACGCCCAGCACGTCGAGCACGGTGGGGACCATGTCGATGATGTGCGCGAATTGGTGCCGGATCTCGCCGCGGGCCTGGATACCGCGAGGCCAGTGGACCAGGAACGGGTCGCTGACACCGCCGCGGTAGGTCTCCCGCTTCCACCGCCTGAACGGTGTGTTGCCCGCCCACGTCCAGCCCCACGGATAGTGGTTGAACGTCTCCGGGCCGCCGATCTCGTCGATCCGAGCCAGGCTCTCCTCCAGCGACTCCGGTGCGTTGTTGAAGAATTGCAGCTCGTTGGTGGTGCCGGTGACCCCGCCCTCGGCACTCGCGCCGTTGTCGGAAACCACCATGACCAGCGTGTTGTCGAGCTCGCCGATCTCCTTGAGGAAGTCCAGCAGCCGTCCGATCTGGTGGTCGGTGTGGGAGAGGAACCCGGCGAACACCTCCATCATCCGCGCGGCCAGCCGGCGCGCGTCCGGCGACAGGGACTCCCAGGGCGGTACATCCGGGTCACGCGGGGAGAGCTCGGCGTCCGGCGGCATGACACCCAGCTGCTTCTGCCGGTCGAAGGTACCGGCGCGGTAGGCGTCCCAGCCCTCGTCGAATGCGCCCCGGTAGCGGTCCGCCCACTCCTTGGGCACATGGCGTGCGGTGCGGCGGGCGGAGGTCGGGTGGACCCGGCCCGCGGGGCGGCGTCCCGGCCCCCTTAGACTTCGTCCGCGAGGAGGTCTCCCACGGTGACCGCCTTCCCCGTTCGGCACGGAGCTTGAGAGGGACAACACGATGGCGGGTCGCGATCCCTACGTCCTGGACGACCCCGTGGGTGAGTCCCTCCGGGGCCGTCACGCGCATCTCGCCCGCCGCGTCGGCCGGGCCGCCACCTATCTGCCGGACGTATCGACCTTCGCCGCCGTCTCCACCGACCCGGACCCGGCGAGGTGGGCCGACCTCACCGAACTCCTCGGCCGGGGCGAGTTCGCCGACATGTTCAGCTGCCCGGTTCTCCCGCCGTCGGACTGGGAGCCCGTCTTCGTCCTGGAAGGCCGCCAGATGATCCGGCCGGACGGCGGTGCCTCCGGGCGTCCGGGAGACGAGACGGACGACCGCGTGGTCGAACTGGGTGCGGACAGCCTGCCCGAGATGCTGGACCTCGTCGAACGCACCCGGCCCGGCCCGTTCTGGTCCCGCACCCCCGAACTCGGCACCTATCTCGGCATCCGGGAGAAGGGCACGCTGGTGGCCATGGCCGGCGAGCGGCTCCGGCCTCCGGGATGGACCGAGATCAGCGCCGTCTGCACCGCGCCCGAGGCCCGCGGGCAGGGTCACGGGGCCCGCCTGGTCGGAGCGCTCGCGGCACGCATCGAGGCGCGGGGCGAAGGGCCCTTCCTCCATGTCGCCGAAGCGAACACCGGCGCGATCGCCCTCTACGAGAAGCTCGGCTTCGAGACGCGCAAGCACGTGACCTTCCGCGGCTTCCGCACGCCTTAAGCCCCCCGCGTCCGGCCTCAGGGCCGGGGTGCGAGCAGCTCGTCGAGTTCGGCCGGCTCTCGGGCGGGGCGGGATGGCCGGCGGCCCAGTCCCGATGGTCCTCCAGGTAACCGCCGAACGAGGTCGCGGCGCCCCCTTGGGGGAGCGCCGCGCACGTGTCGAGCAGCGTCGTCATGATCTCGGAGGAGACGGCGGGGGTGTCCGCGGGTGCCTGGTAGCCGGGGACGGGCGTGCCGTAGACGAGGAAGCACCGCTGAGGGCCCGTCAAGGCCCAGTCGCGCAGGGCGTGTACGAGCCCGGACAGGTCGGCACCGCCGCCGCACCCGCCGGTGCCGTCGCGTCCGCCGACTCCCCACCCTCCAAGGGCTCCCACCCCGGCGCCTCCCTCACCTGCCGCGGCGAGGGCGTCGTCCCGGACGCCCTCGTCCGCCACCGGACCGAGATCGTGATCAACGCCCCGCTGCGATGCCGTGCGCACGTTGTTGCTGCTCATGCCTCGGATGGTCTCGCGGGTGAAGCGCATCAGGATTCCCGACGAGCTGCAGACACTCACGCTCGCGCCGCGTCACCTCTCGCTGCTCGCCTACCTCCTGTTCGACGGGTCGCTGAGCGTCAACGAGCTCGCCGCCCGCCTGGAGGTCGCCCCGACGACCGTGAGCCTCATGGTGGGGGACTTGACGAGGAAGGGCGTACTGGAACGGGTCGAGGACCCGGCCGACCGAAGGCGCAAGATCGTCTCCATCGCGCCGGCGCACGCCGCCGCGATCGACGGATGGCTCGGCCGCAGCGCGGACGCCTGGCGCTCCGCCCTCGCCCCGCTCGACGCGGCGCAGCGGCGGATGTTCCTCGAGACCCTCGCCGCGTACGAGCGCGGCCTCAGCGACCCGTTGGATTGACCGGACCGGCCGCACCCGACGGCCACTCTTCTCCCGGGTCGTCAGGGATCGGTAGGTTGTGCGGGACTGCCCGGCGGCAGCGGGCGGAACCGCGACGTGAGGGAGAGACGATGCTGGGACGACGGTTGCTGCACATCGGGTTCACGATCGGCGTGGCCACGGCCTCGCTCCTGGGACTGAGTTCGGCGGCCAGCGCGGCCCCGAGCGGCTTCAACACCGCGTCCGTCCACGGCGGTGGGACGGGTGCGGTCGGGGCTCAGGTGCTGGGCGGGATCTCCTGGTACAACCGGTCGGTCACGCTGACGTCCGTCCGCTTCTACATCGCCCCCCGCGAGTGCGCCACCTTCACCGTCGAGGCCTGGCAGGGCGGCACGCGCGTCGACTCCTTCGACGTCGGAGACCAGTGCTCGTCCTCGTCGGCGGGGCGGTGGATCTCGTACGGCAACATCCAGCTCGACGGCAGCGGGATCTCCGGCGGCATCACCGAAGTGGTGATCGATGTCTACGACAGGACCCATGCCGGCCACGCCTGGGCGGACTGCCCCCGGTCGGCATCGTCCTGCTTCAACTACCCGCGCTGACGCGTGGAGGTGCCCGATCGCCTGAGAGCTGATCGAGGTACCAGGGGTCGCACCGGCGTCGTGCCGGGCGGCCCCGGCCTCCGCGCGCCGGTCCCCGGCGGTGGCGATTCCCGCCGAACCGGGTAAAACCCCCGTTTATGGCAGGATGCGGATCATGAGTTCGAGCACGGCGTCAATGACAAGGCAGTGGACCACCTGGGGGCCGGTGGTGGCGGCGCTTGCGCTTGGCGTGGCGTGGGGGCGTGACCTCCCCGCCTTCGCCGTCGCGCTCATCGCGGTCTGCCTCATCGCCGCCGTCCTCGCGGCCGTCCACCACGCGGAAGTCGTCGCCCACCGCGTCGGCGAACCCTACGGCTCGCTCGTCCTCGCCGTCGCCGTCACCGTCATCGAGGTCGGACTCATCGTCACCCTCATGGCGGGAGGCGGGGAGAAGACCTCGACGTACGCCCGCGACACCGTCTTCGCCGCAGTGATGATCACCTGTAACGGCATCGTCGGCCTGTCCCTCCTCGTCGGCACGCTCCGCACCCGCGTCGCGGCCTTCAACGCCGAGGGCTCCGGCGGCGCGCTCGCGACGGTCTGCACCCTCGCCGTGATGACGCTCGTCCTGCCGACCTTCACCACGAGTGAGCCCGGCCCCGAGTTCTCCACCGCGCAGCTCGCCTTCGCCGCCGTCGCCTCCCTCTGTCTGTACGGCCTCTTCGTCGCCGTACAGACCATCCGGCACCGCGACTACTTCCTCCCCGTCCCACGGCCCGGCGAGGAGTCGGCCGACGACCACGCCGACCCGCCGGGCAAGCGCGAGACGCAGGCCAGCCTGGGCCTGCTCGTCCTCGCCCTCGTCGCCGTCGTCGGCAACGCCAAGCTGGTCTCGCCCACCATCGAGGACGGCGTCGAGTCGGCGGGTCTGCCCAATGCGGTCGTCGGTGTCGTCATCGCCCTGATGGTGCTGGCGCCCGAGACCCTCGCAGCCGTCCGCGCGGCCCGCCGGGACCGCATGCAGACCAGCCTCAACCTCGCCTACGGCTCCGCGATCGCCAGCATCGGTCTGACGATTCCGGCGATCGCGCTCGCCTCGATCTGGCTGTCCGGGCCCCTGGTCCTCGGGCTGGGGCCGGTCCACATGGTCCTGCTCGTCCTCACCGGTGTGGTGAGCGCGCTGACCGTGGTGCCCGGACGGGCGACCCTCCTCCAGGGCGGCGTCCATCTCGTGATCTTCGCCGCCTTCGTGTTCCTGTCGTTCAGCCCCTGAGGGCCTGTTCGGTTCCCGGACGGCCGGGTCAGCCCCTGACGACCACCACCCGCAGCGCCGGCGAGCGCAGGATGTCCTTCTCGCAGAACCGCGAGGTCACCCAGCGCTCGCCCGCGTACAGCCGGGTCTGGTCGCTGTAGTGCGGCGACGCCGGGTTCGAGGACTGGGAGTACGAGAGCAGGGTGCGGGCCACCGGACACCGGCCCCCGTCCCAGCCCACCGCCTGTACGTGGCTGGTCCCGTGCGCGACCTCCACGTAGCCGCCGCCCGCCGCGTTCCACACGGGCTCCGTCTTGTTCCAGACGCCCAGCGACTCGGTCCCGCCGCTCACCGGGAGCCGCTCCCCGTTCCGTACGACGAACTGGTGGGAGCCGAGCGGCGCGTCCAGCGGGATCCCCGCCGCCCGCAGCTCAGCCGCCGCGTCCCGCAGCGCCTTCGCGAAGCCCGGCGCCGCCGTGTTCACCGTGTGCGGCGTACGGACCGGGTCCGCCGCCGAGAACGGCACCTTCCACTGCTCGGCCGGCGGCACCGTACCGCTGAACTTCCGCCAGAACCGGTCGAAGAACAGCGCGCCCCGGCTCTCCGCGTTCACCGTCCGGTCCCATGCCCCGATCGCCCGGCACGCCTCGGGATCGTCCGGCAACGCCGTGGGGCAGGCCGCGGCGACGTCGGCCGCCGCCAGGTCACCGGCCGGAGCCCGGTTGGCGAACTGCTGACGCTGGAGGTCGGCCACCGTGAGCCGCCCCCGGTCGGCCATCGCCGCCACGTCCTCCACACCGCCCCGGGTACGCAGCGAGCGCTGGGTGGCGATCGTGCCGAAGACCCGCTCGTAGCCGGTCAGCGGCCGGTCGGCGTGGGTGAGCCAGGCGCTGTCGTTGGAGTTCTCGACGTACGGGGTGTCCCGCAGCACCGGCATCCGCGCCGGGCCGAAGACCCCCGGCTGGACCGCGTCCGGGTCCGAGCCGAGCGCGCACTCGGAGCGCGAGCCGTCGAGCACCGCCACACCCGAGGCCGGATAGGTGGCTCGGCCCAGCGGCGTCGAGCAGCGCTGGGCGAGCTCGTCGGTGATCCGGGGGAGCACCTGCGACTGGCTGAAATAGGAGTGGCCGGCCGAGTCCGCCGCGATCGTGTTGACCCACGGCAGCCCCTGCGTGCGCCGCAGGGTGTCGGCGACGTCCCGCGTCGAGCGCGCCTTGCCGAAGCCGAGCGCGGTGTCGGAACCGCGCAGGTTGGCCGCGTTCGGGTCGTTGAGCGCGTACGCCGTCGTGACCGTCCACGGCAGCGGGAGCTGCGCACCGAGGCCGCCGACGACCGGGCCGTACCGCGTCCACCACTGGGTACGGGTGACGGGGGCGCCGCCCTTGACCGGTACGGACACCGTGCGCGGGGTCATCCGCTCCGGCCGGCCGTCCACCAGGTAGGAGGTCGGGTCACCCGGGGCGAGCGTCAGCTGGTGGAGGTTGAGCGGGACTCCGGTGGCGACGGTGTGGCTCCAGGCCACCTTGTCGTTGAAGCCGATGTTGACGACGGTCGTGCCGAGCAGCGAGGCGCCCGAGACGTTCAGCTCGCCCGGGATGGTCTGCTGGGACTGCCAGAAGCGGCGGCCGCCCTGCCAGGGATAGTGCGGGTTGCCCAGGAGCAGGCCGCGCCCGTTGGCCGTCGCGGCCCCGGAGAACGCGACGGCGTTGGAGCCCATCGTGGCGTTCTCGGCGGCGAACAGGGCGCGGGCCGCCTCCGCGGTGCGCGCCGGATCGGGTGCCGTGCCGGTCACGCCGGCCGCTCCGGCCGGGGGAGCGATCGCCGGGGGAGCGGTCGCCGGCGGAACGGCGGGCGGCCGGGCGCCGGTGATGCCGTCGACGGCCCGGCCCTGTCCGCCGAGGACCGAGACGGCGAAGCCGCGCCGGGCCACGTCGAGCGCGCTGACCGGGCGGACCCAGTCGGCGTCGGCGCAGGCGGGGTCCGTGATCCGGTTCTTCCGCAGCCAGGCGTTGTAGCCGGCCGCCCAGCCGCGCATCAGCTCCTTCAGGTCGCCGCTCGGCCCGGCCGGCGCGGGGGTCCGGAGCAGCTCCTCGACCGTCCCGGCGTCCTTCACGCCGCGGAAGTACAGATCGCTGGACACGTTGGTGGCGGCCGAGGACAGCGAGCCGTCCGGGGCGGCGTCCGGACCGAAGTACCGGGAGCGTTCGCCGTTGACGGTCAGGAAGCCGTCGGCGAGGACACAGACCTGGTCGGCGGCCTGCGCCCAGCCCGTGCCGAAGCCCAGGTTCGCGTAGTCCTTCGCCACGATGTGCGGGATGCCGTACTCGGTGTACCGGATGACGGCCGACAGGCCCCGGTCGGAGGGCCGGTGACCCCGGTCCCCGGAGTCGGCCGCCGCCGCGCCGGGCAGCGTGGCGGTGACGACGGCGAGGGCCGCGCCGGTGAGTGCCAGGTGTTTCAGGCGGGTGCGGAGGTGCAAGGTGCCTCCCAACGGATGGATGAGCACTGCGGGTCGGACCATGCACGCAGTTGCGTGGCCCCTTGTCAACATCCCGTTCGGTATCCGAGGTCGGGGGAGGTTCCGAGCATGTACGGGGTAGCGCCCGGTACTTGACCTTCCGCCCGCTCCGCGCCCAGGATCACCGCATGGAACGACTCCTCAGCCGTACCGTCGACGGCGTCCTGCGCATGAGCGCCCAGCGCGTCCCGGACCGGATCGCCGTCCGGTACGCCGACCGGACCTGGACGTACGCCGAGCTGGACGCGGCCGTCTCCACCGCAGCGGCCTTCCTGCGGGAGCCGCACCACCTCGGCCTCCCCGAGTCCGCCCGCGTCGCGACCTACGGCCACAACTCGGACGCCTACCTCATCGCGTTCCTCGCCTGCGCGCGGGCCGACCTGATCCACGTGCCGGTCAACCACCACCTGACCGGCGACGACCTCGCGTACCTCCTGGAGCAGTCGGAGAGCTCGCTCGTCCTCGCCGACCCCGCCCTCGCGGACCGGGTCCCGGACGGTTTCGCGGCCAAGGCCCTCCGGGACGCGCCCGGTTCGCTCCTCGACGCGGTCGCCGTACCGGAGGAGTACGACCCCGACCGAGACGCCCGGGAGGTCGTGCAGCTCCTCTACACCTCGGGCACCACCGCCCTCCCCAAGGGCGCGATGATGACGCACCGCGCGCTCGTCCACGAGTACGCGAGCGCCGTCGAGGCCCTCGACCTGCGCGAGGGCGACCGGCCCGTACACGCGCTGCCGCTCTACCACTCGGCGCAGATGCACGTCTTCCTGCTGCCCTACCTCGCGGTCGGCGCGGAGAACACGATCGTCGACGGACCCGACCCGGCAGTCCTCTTCGACCTGATCGAGGCGGGCCGCGCGGACAGTTTCTTCGCGCCGCCGACCGTCTGGATCGGCCTCGCCAACCACCCGGAGTTCGCCGGGCGGGACCTGTCCGCCCTGCGCAAGGCCTACTACGGGGCCTCGATCATGCCCGTACCCGTCCTCGAACGACTGCGGGCGCGGCTGCCCGGACTGCGGTTCTACAACTGCTTCGGCCAGTCCGAGATCGGCCCCCTCGCCACCGTCCTCGGACCCGACGAGCACGAGGGCCGGATGGACTCCTGCGGCCGGCCCGTCCGCCATGTCGAGGCCCGGGTCGTCGACGAGGACGGGAAGGACGTGCCCGACGGCACCGCAGGGGAGATCGTCTACCGCTCAGCGCAGTTGTGCGACGGCTACTGGCGCCAGCCGGAGGAGACCAAGGCGGCCTTCCGGGGCGGCTGGTTCCACTCGGGCGACCTCGCCGTGCGCGACGCCGAGGGTTTCCTCACCATCGTCGACCGGGTGAAGGACGTCATCAACTCCGGCGGCGTGCTCGTCGCCTCCCGGCAGGTCGAGGACGCCCTCTACACCCACCCGGGCGTCGCCGAGGTCGCCGTGATCGGCCTCCCCGACGAGCGCTGGATCGAGGCGGTCACGGCCGTCGTCGTGCCGCGCGGCGAGGTCACGGAGGCCGAACTCCTCGCGCACGCCCGCGAGAAGCTCGTCGGCTTCAAGGCTCCGAAGCGCGTCCACTTCACCCCGGAGCTGCCCCGCAACGCGAGCGGCAAGATCCTCAAGCGCGAACTGCGGGACCGCTTCGGCGGGGCGGGGGAGTCCTGACGGGACCTTAGGGGGACCTGACGGGGACGGACACCCCCACCCGCCAGGTCCCGCGCCGTCAGGCCCCCCGCTCCCGCAGGTCCACGATCCGCTGGAGCTTGCCCACCGACCGTTCCAGCGTCTCGGGGTCGACCACCTCGACCCCGACCGAGACCCCGACCCCGTCCTTGACCGCCGCCGCGATCGCCCGGGCCGCCTCCGTGCGCTGCTCGCCCGTCGCCTCCGGCCGGGCCTCCGCCCGTACGGTGAGGACGTCGAGCCGCCCCTCCCGGGTGAGGCGGAGCTGGAAGTGCGGGGCCACGGACGGCGTCCGCAGGACGATCTCCTCGATCTGGGTGGGGAAGAGGTTCACCCCGCGCAGGATGATCATGTCGTCGCTGCGCCCGGTGACCTTCTCCATCCGCCGGAACACCCGTGCCGTCCCCGGCAGCAGCCGCGTCAGATCGCGCGTCCGGTAGCGGATCACCGGCATGGCCTCCTTGGTCAGCGAGGTGAAGACGAGCTCTCCCTCCTCCCCGTCCGGCAGCACCTCACCCGTGAACGGATCCACGATCTCCGGGTAGAAGTGGTCCTCCCAGATGTGCAGTCCGTCCTTGGTCTCCACGCACTCCTGCGCCACGCCGGGGCCGATCACCTCCGACAGGCCGTATATGTCGACCGCGTCGATCGCGAACCGCTCCTCGATCTCCTTCCGCATCGCCTCCGTCCACGGCTCGGCCCCGAACACACCCACCTTCAGGGAGGTCGAGCGCGGATCCACGCCCTGCCGCTCGAACTCGTCGAGCAGCGTGAGCATGTACGAGGGGGTCACCATGATGATCTCGGGCTTGAAGTCCTGGATGAGCTGCACCTGCCGGGCCGTCATGCCGCCCGAGGCGGGGATCACCGTGCACCCGAGGCGCTCGGCGCCGTAGTGGGCGCCGAGTCCGCCGGTGAACAGGCCGTATCCGTACGCCACATGGACCTTGTGCCCGGGGCGCGCCCCGGCGGCGCGCAGGGAGCGGGCCACCACGTCCGCCCAAATGTCGAGGTCCCGGTCCGTGTAGCCGACAACGGTCGGCCGCCCGGTGGTGCCGCTGGAGGCATGGATCCGCCGCACCTGGGACTGGTCGACGGCGAACATGCCGAAGGGGTAGTGGTCGCGCAGGTCGGACTTGGCGGTGAAGGGGAAGCGGGCGAGGTCCGCGAGCGTACGGCAGTCGTCGGGGGAGAGCCCGGCCGCGTCGAAGGAGTCGCGGTAGAAGGGCACGTTCTCGTACGCGTGCCGCAGCGTCGCGCGCAGTCGCTCCAGCTGGAGCGCCGCCAGCTCCTCGCGCCCGAGCCGTTCGCCGCTGTCGAGCAGTCCCGTCAGATCCGGCATGCGCCGCTCCTTCACCCGTACCGTCGTCCACGCTGTCGTAAAACGGACTACCGATCATTCGGTAGATCCTTTGCGGGCCAGTAAAACCACTGGGGCCGGGGGGTTGGCAAGGGGTGGGACGTGATCACTCCCACCGGCCGGGTGATTCGCCCCGGTATCACACCTTGGGGTGCTTTCGGGTGAATCACAACGGTCGGGTGACATGGCGGGGAAAAGTGAACGTCATGTCCACCCAGTTCACGCTCGACACCGCCGACACCCCTCAGGTCCACTTCTGGGCCGTGCCCGACCTCACCGGCCTCGCCTTCGACCCGCTGCTCGCCAAGCTGCTGCACGAGGACCCCGTCACCCGGGTCCGGCTCCCGCACGGCGAGGGCCACGCCTGGCTCGTCACCCGCTACGAGGACGTCAAGTTCGTCTCCGTCGACCCCCGCTTCAGCCGCCAGGCCGTCTGGGGTCGCTCCATCACCCGCGTCCCCCCGCACTTCATCCCGATGGAAGGGGCCGTCGGCTTCGCCGACCCGCCGGACCACACCCGGATGCGGCGCGTCGTCGCCCGCGCGTTCAGCGCCCGCGCCCTGACCGCGCTCCGCGGCCACGCCCAGGAGGTCATGGACCGGCTCCTCGACCGGGTCGAGGAACACGGCGCCCCCGCCGACCTCATGGAACTCGTCAACCGCCCCTTCCCGCTCGCCATGGTCAGCGCACTCATGGGCGTCCCCGAGGGCGACCAGCCGCTCATGGCCCGCTGGTCCGACACGATCATCTCCGCCGGCGCCGGACGGGAGGCCGGCGAGCAGGCCAAGGCCGAGATGGGCCGGTACGTCACCGAACTCGTCGGCCGCAGCCACGGCACCGGCAAGGAGACCCTCGCCGCCGTCCTCGCCGACGGCGTCGACGAGGACGCCCTCACCGAGCACGAGGCCGTCGGGCTCGCCGTCCTCATCCAGATCGGCGGCGCCCACGCCGTCCGCAACAACAGCGCCAACATGGTGTACGCGCTGCTCACCCACCCGGAGCACCTCGCCCGGCTGCGCGCCGAACCCGAACTCCTCCCGCAGGCGGTCGACGAGCTCCTCCGCTACATCCCGCACCGCAACGCCGTCGGCCTCTCCCGGATCGCCCTGGAGGACGTCGACGTCGGTGGCGTCACCATCCCGGCAGGAGAGCCGGTCTACGTCTCGTACCTGACCGCCAACCGCGACCCGGACGTCTTCCCCGAGCCCGAGCGCCTCGACTTCGACCGCGGCTACAACCCGCACGTCGCCTTCGGCCACGGCCCGCACTACTGCCCGGGCTCCGCCCTGGCCCGCATCGAGTCGGAGATCCTCCTCGACTCCCTGTGGACCCGGTTCCCGAACCTGCGCCTCGCCGTCCCCGAGGAACAGCTCCGCTGGCAGCGCGGCGCCCTCATCCGCGGCCCGGAGACCCTGCCCGTCACCTGGTGAGAGGACCCGGCATCCCGTGACCGCCACAGCCATCGGACCGGGCGGCGGCCTCGTCGTGCCGCCCGGCCACGGCAAGACCCTCACCACCGCCGCCCAGCACGTCACCGTCAAGGTGACCGGCGAGCACTCCCGTACCGCCTCCGCCTTCGAGGCCGTCGTGGCATCCCCACCTCGTGACCGCACCGGCGGAGCACCACGGCCCGGCGCCCGGCGCCCGGCGCCCGGCGCTCCGGCCAGGCAAAACCTGTTGCCGGGCGCCGGGCCCGGTGCTGGAGTGACCCGCATGGAACCCCAGCACCTGCGTGACCTCTACGACCGTCAGCTGCGCCGCGAGGCGCGCCCCGACGGGCCCGGGTGCCGCGTCGAGCGCGTCGGACCCGTCGTCCGGCAGACCGGTCCCGCGCACGCCTGGAACGGCGTCCTCTGGTCCGGTCTCGACGCCGCCGGGGCCGACGCCGCCATCGCCGCGCAGATCGCCCACTACCGCGCCGCCGGACTCCCCTTCGAGTGGAAGCTGTACGGACACGACGGCCCCGCCGACCTCGCGGACCGCCTCCTCGCCGCCGGATTCACCGCCGAGGACCCCGAGACCCTCATGGCCGCCGAAGCCGCCGCCCTGCCCCAGGACGTGCCGCTCCCCGAAGGCGTCGAGCTCCACGCCGTCACCGACGAGGCCGGAGTACGCCAGGTCGTCGAGGTCCACGAACGCGCCTTCGGCACCGACAGCTCCCACATCGGCCGTCAGCTCCTCGACCGGCTCGCCGCCGACCCGGACACGGTCACCGCTGTCGTCGCCGTCGCGGCCGGCGAACCCGTCAGCGCGGCCCGCCTCGAACTCTGCCCGGGCACCGACTTCGCCGGACTCTGGGGCGGCGGCACCGTCGAGGCCTGGCGTGGCCGCGGCCTCTACCGCGCGCTCGTCGCGCACCGGGTCCGCATCGCCGCGGCCCGCGGCCACCGCTACGTCCAGGTCGACGCGGCGGACACGAGCCGTCCCATCCTCCAGCGCCTGGGCTTCCTGACGCTTTCCACGACGACCCCGTACACGTACACCCCCTGAGCCCGCGCGCGGCTCCGTCAGCCGTGCCAGACGCCGGTCACGGCGGTCCTCGCGACGAAGTCGGCGAAGTCGCGGGGCTCGCGGCCCAGCGCCCGCCGGACTCCGTCGGAGAGGTGGGCGAAGTGGCCCTCGCCGATCCAGCCGAGGAGGAGGTTCAGCATCTCGGCGACCTCCTCGGGCAAGCCTCTCCCCGTGGCGTAGCGCGTGAAGTCGGCCGGTGAGACGGGACGGTAGGCGATGTCCCGGCCGGTCGCCCCGCCGATCTCCCGGCTCAGCGCGCCCAGGCTCAGCAGCCGCGGCCCGGACAGCTCGTACGCCTCCCCCGCGTGGCCGGCCTCGGTCAGGGCCGCCACGGCCACGTCGGCGACGTCGTCCAGATCGACGAACGGCTCGACGCCGTCCCCGGTCGGCAGCACGACCTCGCCCTCGAGGAGCTGCCCCCGGAAGAACCCCTCCTCGCTGAAGTTCTGCATGAACCACGCCGGCTTGAGGATCGTCCACTCCGCGCCGGACTCCCGCACCGCGCGCTCGCAGGGAAGCTTCTCCTCACCTTCGGACGCCAGCCAGTCGCGGTGGGACAGCAGTACGAGCCGCTCGACACCGCCCGCCGCGGCGAGCTTGCCGAAGACCCGCATCGACGTCGCGGCGTCGTCGCGCTGCGAGTCGATCAGATAGGCCGCGCCGACGCCGTCGAGCACCGGCTCCCACGTGTTCTCGTCGGTCCAGTCGAAGCGGGCGGGCCCGTCGCCCTGCCGGGAGGCCACCCGCACCTCGTGACCGAGCGACCGAAGCCGGGAGACCACCCGGCGTCCCGCCTTGCCCGTACCGCCGAGGACCAGAATCGGTCGTGTCTTGATCATCATGTGATCAGTCAACCGGAGCACCGCTGAGTCACGGAATGCCCTCCACGCTCACTTCGATGTCTCAGCGTCTAAGATCGCCGCGTGGATCCCCTGGCGAGCCTCCTGTACGAAGTGCGGTCCGACGGCGCCCTGTTCAGCCGGAACATCGTCGCCCCGCCCTGGGCGGTCCGCTTCACCGCCGGGACACCGCTCGCCGTCGTCACGATGCTGCGCGGCACCGGCTGGGTCGTCCCCGGCGACGCCCCGCCCGTCGCCCTCGGCCGCGGCGACGTGGCCATCGTGTCCGGGACGGAACCCTTCACGGTCGCCGACGACGACCGTGCGGACACCCAGCCCTTCTACGTCGTCCACCCCGACGGCTGCACGACCGGCGACGGCGAGTCCGTCGGCGACGACGTCATCCTCGGCCTCCGCACCTGCGGGAACGGCCACGGCGGCTCGACCGTGCTGCTCACGGGCAGCTACCAGGTCGACGGCCGCGTATCCGAACGACTGCTGAGGGGGCTGCCCCGGGTGCTCGTGGTCCGCCACGACGGCACGCTCGGCCCGATCCTGGACCTCACCGACCGGGAGATCGACCGCGACGACGCGGGACAACAGGCCGTGCTCGACCGACTCCTGGACCTGTTGCTGCTGGCCACGCTGCGGGAGTGGTTCTCCCGCCCGGAGGCCGACCCGCCCGCCTGGTACCGGGCGCTCGGCGACCCCGTCGCGGGCAGGGCGCTACGGCTGATCCACGACCGGCCCGCGCGTCCGTGGACCGTCGCCGCCCTCGCCGAGGAGACCGGCGTGTCACGCGCCACCCTCGCCCGTCGCTTCAGTGACCTCGTGGGCGAACCGCCCATGGCCTACCTGACGGGCTGGCGCCTCGCCCTCGCCGCCGACCTGCTGGCGCGCACCGACGCCACCGTGGACGCGATCGCCCGCCAGGTCGGCTACCGGAGCGCCTTCGGACTGAGCGTGGCCTTCAAACGCGTCTACGGAACCCGCCCCAGCCGGCACCGGACGGGCCCCGCCCGCACGGACGTCCCGGGCGGGGCCGCCGCCCGCGACGCCTAGCGACGTTCGTAGGCCGTGAAGGGCCTGGATCCTGTCGAATAGGCGTCGTAGCGGGCGACGATGAGCCGGCCCTCGTACGTGAGGAGCTTGTCCACAGGGCCCAGGTCGTCGGGGAGGACCCGGACCTCGCGTCGCTTGCCTGTGGCGGGGTCGAAGTCGTGGAGGCGGTAGGGGTCGCGGCGGTGCGAGGTGAGGAGGGTGAGTTTCCCGTCCTGCAGGACGAGTTGGTACCCGGAGTCGCCTTCGTAGAGGTCGTCGTGGCGGGTGCCGCCCCAGACGGCGGCACCGGTGGCCAGGTCGAAGACGGTCAGGCGGTCGACCTTCCGGTGGCGGGGCAGGAGGTAGAGCCTGTCGCCGTCCGCCGCGGCCCTGAGGCGGTCGTGGAACTCGATCTCGCCGTAGGGACCGCTGAAATCGATCGGAGGGTTCGGGCGGCCGTTCCTGCCGAAGGAGAGGTAGGCCCCGGCCTCGGAGTCATTGCTCTCCGAGGCCGCCACGACCACCGGATCGGCCGAGACGAACTCCGCACTGGCGTCCCAGAGGATGGCGCGTCGGCCGCCGAGAGGGGCGGACCACACGAGCGCGCCGGTGGCCGGATCGAAGGTGGCGACGTGCAGTTCGGCGTCTTCCGTGACCTTGTCGCCCCAGATGTTGTCGGTGCCGCCGCAGGCGAGGAGGGCGGCGACCTGGCGCTCGGCCACGGCGGTCCTGCCCGGGACGCAGTCCTTGGGGAGGGCCGCCTTCCAGCGGGACTTCCCGGTGCGCACGTCCACGGCGTGCAGGTCGTCCTTCTGGAGGAGCACGGCGACACCGCTGCCGGCGGACACCGAGGAGTGCTGCAATCGGGGCGGGTCCGGCTCGCCGAGAGGGGCCTTCCAGAGCTCGCGGCCGTCCTTCATGTCGATCGCGACGGCGGTGGCGCAGGGCTTGCCCTTGGCCGAGGCGGAAGCGCCGTCCCCGTCGCGGGTGAGGACCAGAACCGAGCCGTCGGTGTCGGCCGTGGCGTGGCAGACCGCCGAGCGGCCGGGCGGCACGTACTCCCAACTCCGCTTTCCCGTACGCGCGTCGAACCCGCTCACCGCGTCGAAGCGACTGCGGACCAGCGTGTCACCGGACAGCCAGGCCCCCTCACCCTGCGGTTCGGCCTTGCGGTCCGCAGGAGTGTCCCAGACGACGTCCATGGCCTCGCCCTCGTCCCCGGAGAAGACACATCCGGAGACGAGCGAACAGAGGGTGACCAGGGTCGCCCCCGTCGTGGCCAGGGTGCGCCTGGTCCGTCCCCCGGGCGGCACCTCGTTCGTCCGCATGGTCATGTCCGCTCCCCCCGAGCCTGTCGCCGTCGACGGTCCACAGGCGTTCCCGCGTTCCTCGGCGGCGATCATCAAAGGGAGCAGGTCCGCCCGAACAGACGGCGCGCCCTCCGCCGGCCAAGGATGCGCACGGCCCGGCGTCCGTACCACCTGAGCAGGGGCGATTCACCGGAAGCGACGGGGACGGAGCGAGGGAGGGCACCAGATTTCGGGAACTCAGCGCGGGTCCCTGCGCATGCACCATGTGCGGGGGCCGTTGTCGGGGAGCCGGACATCGGCTGTGACCTTGAAGCCGAGGCGCTCGTAGAACCGCACGTTCGCCTCGCTGGAGGTCTCCAGGAACGCCGGACACCCGGCGCGCTCGGCCTCCTGGATGCCGGGAATCAGCACCGCACTGCCGAGGCCCTGTCCCTGGGCCTCGGGGGCGGTTCCCACGGTTTCCAGGAACCATCCCGGCTCCTGGGGCCGGTAGGGGGCAAGGGCCGCGTCCGCGGCTGCGGAAGCGGCGGCCCGGTCGCCGCTGAGTTCGCCGAGCATCGGCCCCAGTTCAGCGAAGGCGGGCGAGGGATCCTGGCCGGGAATGGCCCACACAGCCACGGCGCGGCCTTCGTCGGCGACCCAGACTCGGCCGTACACCATGCCGATGCGGGTCAGGCACAGCTCCTGGGACCGCCGGATCCGCTCCTCGTGATCGTCCGCCGCGATGACGTGCCGCGTGTAGGGGTAGTCGGCGAAGGCGCGGGCGAGGGTATCGACCGCGGCAGGAATGTCGGCGTCGGTGATGGGACGCACGACAGGGGCCCTTTGGTTCTGTGCCATGTTCACCGAGCCACCCTGCCACTGAGTGGATCCCTCGCCAACGCATTTTGACCGGGGAAGCGTGTCAGACGCCGTTACCAGCCTCCGTTGAAGAGCCCGGCGAGTGCCTCCGGCGAGTGTGTGGCGGTCGTGGTGTTGGCAAAGGCGACGACGAGGACGACGCCCGACAGGAGGACCGACATGGTGATCCCGAGTTTCAAGGCGCGCCGGGACCGGGCGTCGGGGGTGGTCCTGTGCTGCCGCCACTGCGCGATGGCGATGGCGGCCAGGGCGACGGTGACCAGGGCGGCCATCGCGGCCAGGACCGCGTGGTAGAGGGCGAGGTCGTTGACCATGGCGGTGAGGGCGGGTGTGTGCGGGCCGGCGGGGTGGTCGGCGAGCTGCTGCCGGATCTGGGCGAGGGTGGTGGTGAGTTCACCGTCGGCGCCACCGTTGGTGAGCAGGGGGAGCAGCGACGCGAACGGTGCTGTCGCGCCTTGTACGTTGGCCACCAGCGCGACAAGAGCGAAGGGCCCGAGCAGCGTGGCAAGGAGGGCGGGCGGCGCGAGGAGGACACGGCCGGGACGGTCGACAGCCGGCCGGCGCCACTGCCGCCACAGCGCGACGCCGAGGGCCACGGTCGCCGCGAGGAGCAGGGCCGACACACCGGCCTTGACGAGGTGGAAGCGGAACCAGAAGGCGACCGTGGCCTCCAACTGGCGGGGGAAGTCCTGACTGCCGGACTCCCAGTATCCGACCATGCCGCTACGGAAGGTCGCGCTGAGGTTGCCGGTGTCGACGCCCTGATGGGACAAGGAGCCGGGTACGACGAAGAAGGCGGCCAGGAGTACCGCGGTCACCGCGCTCAGGACGCCGATCTGCCGTCGCGGTGACGTGGTGAGCCGGGGCGGGGAGTCGAAGCTGTTCATGAGGTGCCCTTGCTGAAGGAGACGGCGCCTTCCGTGCGGAGGCCGGGGGCTGGAGCCCCAGTGGTGAAAGCCAACGCGAGGATGGGTGGCTGGTCTGTGAGGCCACCCTCCGACTTGAGGGTGGGGCTGCCCCCAGGGCCGTCGGCGACCATGCGCGGTCAGGTGGTGGGATCGAACAGGTCGGCGAGCAGGCTCGCCCCGTCGGCCGGTGCGCGGACCTCCAGGTGCAGGCGCGGGCCGTCGAGATGGAGCCGGAAGTCGAAGAACGGACAGCACTGCTGCTCGGCCACCGCCAGTTCCGCCACCCGCGCGGTCCGCTCGACCGGCAGCGTCAGCCGCAGCCCGTCGGGCAGCGCGGTTCGTACGGCGCCGTCGACCGCCTCGCGCCATTGGACGGTCCGCTCGTGCAGCCCGTCGCCGGTCAGCGAGCAGGCCACCGGCGCCGTCCGCCACACCTCCGCCTCGGCTGCCGGGCGGCCGGGCGCGACCACCGCGTCCACCAGCCGCGTACTGGCGGCGGCCGGAGTCGGCGTGGTGAGGAGGCCGCACTCGGGGTCACAGGGGCTCGCACGCTCGGGCAGCGCGTCCAGGTGCTCCAGGGCCGTGTGCAGGGAGGCGGTCAGCGCGGCCAGGTCGGCAGCGCGAGCATCGGTCTCGGCCAGGCGCGCGGCGATCCGCGGCCGCAGGTCAGCCTTCACGTCCCGGCAGGCACCCGCCTCCCATACCGCCAGGAGCTCGCCGATCTCCTCCAGTGGCAGCCCCAGGTGCTTGGCCGCGCCGATGAACGCGAGCCGTTCGACCGCGTCCTCGCCGTACAGCCGGTAGCCGGACGGAGTCCGGTCGGCGGGCAGGAGTCCGGCGCCCTCGTAGAAGCGCAGAGTGGTCGCCGGCACGCCGGAGCGCTCGGCGAGCTGGGATATGCGCATCGTGCTCACACCTCGACGGTAGACCTTCGACCCAGGTCGAAGGTCAAGCCGGAACCCATTCGCTCGTCGGCACCAGGGCGGCACTCACGCTCCGGCTCGGCCCTCCCCAGGGCGACGTACGTGGGGGGCGGTGTCGCCGGCGACCGGGGGCAGGCGTTGTCCGGCCTTGGTTCCGGACGGAGAGGCCGGGTGCCGGAAGGCCTCAGACGGCGACGGAGATCAGGTCCACCACGAAGACGAGTGTCGAGCCCGCCGGGATCAACGGCGAGGGCGACTGCTTGCCGTAGCCGAGGCGCGGGGGAACGATGATCTCTCGCCGGCCGCCGACCTTCATCCCTCTGACCCCGCGGTCCCAGCCCTTGATGACCTTGCCACCGCCCACGGCGAACTTGTACGTCTGGCCCCGGTCCCACGAGGCGTCGAATTCCTTTCCGGACGCGAAGGTGACCCCGACGTAGTGAACCTGGACGACCCTGCCCGGCTTCGCCTCGAGCCCGTCCCCGACCACGAGGTCGCGGATGGTCAGCTCGGTGGGAGCGTCACCCTCCGGAAGGTCGATCTCGGGCTTCGTCAGTTCACTCATGGCCGCCTCATTCGCTTTCCGCCGGAAGCCCTCGCACGGACCGGCCCGGCGCATGGTCACTTCATGCAGGAGATCATCATGCTGCCGTGAACGCTGATCTCCCGGGGTGCCGGCGTGACCGGGCGTGCCACGGACCTTCACCCTCGGCGAGATCGCCGCGGCGCACCCGTCAGGGCGTCCAGTGCGCGGGGCGCTCGAAGCCCGCCGGGAGGCGGGTCGCCGCGTTCCCGCGCGCCGCGTTCAGCTGCGGCTGCGTGAGGAAGAGCGCGCCGGTCAGATCCGCACCCGACAGATCGGCGTCCCGCAGGTCCACGCCGATGAGATCGGCGAGCGTCAGATCCGCCCCGGTCAGGTCGGCGGCGATCAGGAGCGCCCCGCGCAGGTCCGCGCCCCGCAGCTTCGCCCCGCGCAGCCGCTTCCCGATCAGGTCGGCTCCCCGACGGCTCTTCGGCTTGCCGCCGGCCGTCGCCCGGACGAGCTCGCTCGTCCGCAGGAGCAGCGGGTTCACCTCGGCCCGCACGGGTGCCACGTCGAGCTTCTCCAGCGCGTCGGGCGTGCCCCCGGCCAGCTCCTCGACCCGGGCGAGCGCCGCGCGCAGCTCCGCGTGGAGCGGCCGGGCGGCGGGCAGGGCCAGGGCCTCGGTGAGGTAGCGCAGCAGCTCGTGGAGCTGGCGTACGACCGGGAACACCTCGTACATCCGGCGCGCGGTCTCCGGCGCCTCGCGCCAGGACACGCCGCCGAAGGTCACCTGGGAGACCTGCTGGCCCGCGCCGAAGCAGTCGTACACCGTGCAGCCCTGGAAACCGCTGGGCCGCAGCCGCGTGTGGATGCCGCAGCGGAAGTCCTCCTGGAGGTTGCGGCAGGGCTCACCGGACGACTTGTTCACGGCGAAGTCGGCCGACTTCGCGAACGGCAGCGCCACGCAGCACAGCCCGAAGCAGTTGGCGCAGTCGCCGCGGAGCGCGGATTCCCGGGTCTCGGGCACGGTGGAACGGTTCCTTCGCATGTCGGGGACGTCCGTCCACCGTATCGCGCCCCCAGGGGACGTCTTGTCGATCATGCAGCCCTCGGCGAAATCCGTTGCGAAGATCAACAACGGGCCGTGATGATCGGCGGCATGCCCACCTTCACGACGTACGACGGCACCGAACTCGCCTACCGGATGCAGGGGGAGGGGGAGCCGCTGATCTGCCTGCCGGGCGGTCCCATGCGCGACGCCGCCTACCTCGGCGACCTCGGCGGACTCGCCGCCCACCGCACCCTGATCGTGCTCGACTCCCGCGGCACCGGAGCGAGCGCCGAGCCCGTCGACCCCGGCACGTACCGCTGCGACCGCCAGGTCGGCGACGTCGAAGCCCTCCGCGCCCACCTCGGCCTGGAGCGGATCGACCTCCTCGGCCACTCCGCCGCCGGAAACCTGGCCACCCTGTACGCCGCCGCCCACCCCGAGCGCGTCCGCTCGCTCGTCCTCGTCACCTCCAACGGATGGGCGCTCGGACTCGGCACCACCGACGAGGAGTGGGACGAGGCCGTCGAGGTCTTCGCCGACCGGCCGTGGTACGCGGAGGCCCGGGCCGGGCTCGCGACGATCGGCCCCGACACGCCCCTGCCGCGCGTCCTGGAGATCGTGGCGCCCTTCGGCTACGGCCGCTGGGACGAGGCCGCCCAGGAGCACGCGGCGACGGCGGAGAAGGAGATCCGCTGGGAGGCCGCCTCCGCCTACCACGGCGAGGGCGCCTACGAACCGGAGGCCACCCGGCGCGCGCTCACCGCGCTCACGGCGCCGGTGCTGATCCTGGCGGGGGAGTACGACGCCGGCCCCACCCCGGCCAGGGCGGCCGAGATCGCGGCCTGCTTCCCCGACGCCGAGCTCGTCGTCCAGCCCGGCGCCGGCCACTTCCCCTGGGTGGACGACGCGGACGCCTTCGTCCGCCCCATCGCCGCCTTCCTCGACCCGGAGGTCCGCACGGTCACCGTGGACGGCGTACGCCTCGCCTACCGGGTGCACGGCCCCGAGGACGCCCCGCCCGTCGTCCTGGTCCACGGCCGGGGCGAGAACGGCACCGGTTGGCGCGGTGTCACCGAGGAACTCGCCGCCGACCACCGGGTGTACGCGCTCGACCTGCGCGGCCACGGGCTGAGCGACCACCCGGGCCGCTACGGCTTCGAGGACCTCCGCGACGAACTCGGCGGGTTCCTGCGTGCCCTCGGCCTCGCCGGGGCGACCGTCGTCGCCCACTCGATGGGCGGCGCGGCCGCGTACCTGCTCGCCCAGCGGGAACCCGCCCTGATCGGCCGCCTCGTCCTGGAGGAGGCGCCCGCCTTCTTCCCGCTCGACCCCGCGCGCCCGGTGGCCGAACGCCCCGACGGCCGGCTCGCCTTCGACTGGGAGGTCGTCACGACCACCGACGCCCAGCTGAACGCCCCGGACCCCGCCTGGCGCGAGGGCCTCACCGCGATCACTGCCCCCACACTCGTACTCGCCGGAGGCCCGTCCAGCCACGTGCCCCAGGACCACCTGACCTGGCTCGCCGAGCGCATTCCGGGCGCCCGCCTGGTCACGATCGACGCCGGGCATCTGATCCACGCGTCCCGGCCGGACGAATTCCTCAGCGCTATAAGGGAGTTCGGGCTGTAGGGAGCCAGGTGCGATGACGTCCCCGCGGCCGCGTACCCTCTCTGCTGGTCAGCCCGGCCACGGGCGGTTCGACGGAGGAGTGTGCATGCGGCGGCGAGGAGCGGGCAGCGGGCTGAGAGTCGCGGCCCGGGTACTGATACCGCTCGGGCTCGTGCTGGCGCTGGGCGGCTTCGGGTACTTCTTCGGCAACTTCCAGGGCGTCACCGTCATGAGCCAGGCGATGGAGCCCACGTACCACCAGGGCGATCGGCTGGTCGCCGAGCGCATCGACGCCGGGGAGGTGCGCAGGGGCGATCTCGTCCTCGTTCACGTGCCCGAGCGGTATCGGGGCGGACCGGTCCTGCAGAGGGTCATCGGCGTGGGCGGCGATCACGTCGTGTGCGACGGAGACCGGATCACGGTGAACGGGCAGCCGGTCGACGAGCCGTATGTGATGCGCGGCGAGGTGAACGCGGGAACCGAGCCGTACGACGTGCGGGTGCCGGACGGACGGCTGTTCCTGCTGGGCGACCACCGGGGGAACTCGCACGACTCGCGGTTCTTCCTCGGCGAGCGGTCGGGCAGCGTCGCGGCCTCCGGGGTGCTCGCCCGAGTGCGGACGGGGTTCCCCGTACCGATGGTGTGGCTGGCGGCCGGGGTCCTCGGGATCACGCTGACTCTGGTCGGGACCGGTCTGGGGATCGGGGGGTACGCGGCCGGGCGGCGCGCTCGGCGACCCCTCGCGCCTGTGCAGCCCTGGCCCGTGGCCTGAGACCGGGGCCTGCCGCCGGCCGGTCGTTCGGGGAGGGTGCGTGGAGGTTCACCCTCGCCGATGATCTCTCAACAGGCGTTCGTGGTAGGACTGTTCCGGCCAGTCGACGCGGCTGGCCGGGGAACGTCTCCACGGACGGGGGAACACAACGTGGCGGTCACGGTTCCGGGCTGGGCGGACACGCTTCTCGATTTGATCGGGGTGGCGTGGCCGAACGTCGACGAGGACGCGTATCGCGAGATGGCGGACGCGCTCAGGGAGTTCGCGGAGGACCTGGAGGACGACGGTCAGCTCGCGAACAACCATTTCGAGCGGCTGCTGTCGTCGGGTGAGGGTGAGGCGCTCGACGCGCTGAACGAGCACTGGGCGAAGGTCAAGACCAAGCATCTGAAGGACATCTCGGGTGCGGCGCGGACGGTCGCGGGCGGTCTGGACACGGCGGCCGGCGCGATCGAGGGCATGAAGCTCGCGGCGATCGTCCAGCTGGGCTATCTGGCGGCCGAGGCGGGTATCGCGATCTCCCTCATTCCGGTGACGGGTGGTCTGTCGGCGCTGATCGGCGCGGGGGCGATGCGGGCCACGCAGGAGGTCATCAAGCGGCTGATCAAGGAGTGCGTGGAGGAGGCCGTCGGTTACGTCGTGGCCGCGATGACCGAGCCGGCGGTGGCGGCCCTCGAAGGCATGGCCGCCGATCTCGTCGTCCAGCTGGGCGCGGTGGCGATCGGTCTGCAGGACGGGGTGGACCTCGACCAGACCAAGGAGGCCGGGCAGGACGGCTTCAAGGAAGGCGTCCAGACGGGCAAGGAGGCCATGAACCTGGCCTCCGCCGGTGGCGGGAAGGGCCCGGGTGGCGGGCTGAAGAACCTGCACATCGAGCACCAGGAACACGACCACGCCTCCACCCAGCTCAACACGGTCAGCGCGGGCATCCACGGCAAGACGGCGGGCAAGCTCGCGAAGGCGAAGACGGCGCACGGCCGGACGCGGGGGCGTGACTCGATCGCCGACGCGATCGACCCGATCGCCGACAAGGCGCTCGAAGCGCTCACCAAGGCCGTGAAGAACATGGGCGACCACGTCGGCCAGACGCTGCCCAAGGCCGTGAAGCAGATCTCCGTCGACCACAAGACCACCGACGACAACCTCCGCGACCGCTTCGCCCGCCAGCGCAAGGGCGACCACGACAACGACGGCGGCGGCAAGGGGAACGGTTCGCCGCGCAGGGACCCCGGTGACGACGTCCGGACGAGGCCCAACTCCGTCAGAGACGCCAAGGACGACCCCCGCACCCACGGTGTCTCCCTCGACAAGACGGTCTGCAAGAACGACCCCGTCGACGTCGCCACGGGCAAGATGCTGCTGCCCCAGACGGACCTCACCCTGCCCGGCGTCCTGCCGCTCGTCCTGCGCCGCACCCACGTCTCGACATATCGCTACGGCCAGTGGTTCGGCCGCAGTTGGGCCTCCACCCTGGACGAGCGGATCGAGGTCGACGCGTCGGGCGGCGGCGCCATCTGGACACGCGAGGACGGCGCGGTACTGATCTTCCCGCGACTGCCCCGCCCGGGCGACGACCGGGTCATGCCCCTGGAGGGCGACCGCCTGCCGCTCCTCCACGGCGGTGTGGCCGGCGACGAGACCTCGTACGAGATCCACGATCCGCACAGCGGCCAGGTCCGCGTCTACACCGGCAGCCCCTACCGCAGCTCCACCGCCTACTGGCTGTCCGCCATCGAGGACCGCAACGGCAACCGGATCGGCTTCTCGCGCCGCTCCGACGGCGCGCCGACCGCCGTCTCGCACTCGGGCGGCTACGTCCTCCAGATAACGGCCGACGCCTCGCGCGTCACCGGCCTCGCCGTCCGCGGCACCGGAGAGCCGACCGCGCTCGTGGGCTACACCTACTCCCCGTCGGGCGACCTCACCCGTCTGACCGGCCCCGAAGGCCCCGCCGGCCCGGTCATGACCTTCACGTACGACGGCGACAGCAGGATCACGTCCTGGACCGACCGCAACGACACGACCTTCCGGTACGTCTACGACGCCGAGGGCCGGGTCTCCGGCACCGTCGGCCCCGACGGCATTCTCTCCTCGCGGTTCGCCTACGACGTCCACCCCAACACCGGCCACCGCATCACGCGGTACACCGACTCCACCGGCGCCACCACCACCCTGGTCCTCAACGACCGTCTCCAGGTCGTCGCCGAGACCGACCCCCTCGGCCACACCACCCACCTCACCTGGGACGCGTACGACCGTCCGCTGAGCCGCACCGACCCGCTCGGCCACACCACCGAACTCACCTGGGACGAGGACGGGAACCTCGTCGAGGTCCGGCTGCCCGACGGGAGCACGGCGACGGCCCGCTACGACGCGCGCAACCTGCCGCTGGAGGTGATCGCCGCCGACGGCACGCCCTGGCGGCAGACCTTCGACGACCTCGGCAACTGCACGTCCACCGAGGGCCCGGACGGCGCGGTCACGCGCTTCACCCACGGACCCACGGGCGCCGTCGCCTCCGTCAGCGACCCCTTGGGCGCCACCCTCCGCATCCGCTCCGACCGTGCCGGACTCCCGGTGGAGATCACCGGATCCGACGGCGGGGTGGCCACGGTGGAGCGCGACCACCGGGGCCGGCCCCTCGTGATCACCGACCCGTCCGGCGGACGCGAGGAGTTCGCCTGGGACCACGACGACCGGCTGAGGAACCGGACCGCCGCCGACGGGACGCGGGAATCCTGGACCTGGGACCCGGAGGGCAACTGCCTGGCGTACACGGACGCCGCCGGCGGCGTCTGGACCACCGAGTACGGCCCCTTCGACAAGCCGCTGGCACGCCTCGCACCGGACGGCGCCCGCCACGAACTGCGCTACGACACCGAACTGCGACTGCTCGGGGTGACCAACCCGCTCGGCCAGGACTGGCAGTACCGCTACGACGCGGCCGGGCGACTGGAGGCGGAGACCGACTTCGACGGCCGGGAGCTCACGTACGGCTACGACGCCGCGAACCGGCTGACCACCCGCACCACACCCCTCGGCCGGAGCGTCACCTACACGTGGGACGCCATGGAACGCCTGGTGGCGCGCGACGCCGACGGTGCGGTGACCCACTACGCCTACGACCGCTCCGGCGCCCTCGTCGAGGCCCGCACCGCCACCTCCACGCTCACCGTCGAACGGGACGCGCTCGGCCGGCCGCTCGCCGAGACCGTGGACGGACGCACCCTCCGCCACGCCTACGACACCGCGGGACGCCGCGTCACGCGCATCACCCCGACCGGCGTGATCAGCCAACTCCTGTACGACGCGGCGGGAGACCGGGTCGCCCTGATCACCGGGGGTCACGCGCTCACGTTCACCCACGACCCCCTCGGCCGCGAACTCACCCGCAGCTGGGGAGGCCAGGGGACGGCCACCACGCTCACCACCGACTGGGACCGGATCGGCCGGCCGGTCCGCCAGACGCTGTCCGCGTCCGGTTCACCGGACCCGGTGCGCGCCCGCGACTACGCCTACCGCGCCGACGGCTACCCCGTCGCCCTGGGCGAGACCACGGGAGGCCGGACCCGCAAGGACAAACACATCAGCCTCGACCCCGTGGGCCGGCCGCTGTCCGTCGAGGCACCCGACTGGGTCGAGCGGTACGCGTACGACGCCGCCGGCAACCAGACCTCGGCCGAATGGCCCGATGCGGCGGGACACACCGAGGCGCGCGGCCCGCGCCGGTACGAGGGCGCGCACCTCGTCTCCGCGGGCGGCGTCCACTACGAGCACGACGCCGCCGGCCGCGTCGTCCTGCGCCGCCGCACCCGCCTGTCCCGCAAGCCCGACGTGTGGCGGTACGCCTACGACGCCGAGGACCGCCTCGTCGCGTGCACCACGCCCGACGACACCCTGTGGACCTACACGTACGACCCGCTGGGCCGCCGCAGCGCCAAACACCGGATGGCCGGCGACGGCACCACCGTCGTCGAGACGATCCGCTTCACCTGGGACGGCCCGCTCCTCGTCGAGCAGTACGACGAGACCGCCGGCACCATCCTCACCTGGGAGTACGAGGGGCACCGGCCGCTGGTCCAGTACGAACGCAGGCCGCTCGACGACGACGAGGTCGACGCGCGCTTCTTCGCCGTCGTCACCGACCTGGTCGGCACCCCCACCGAACTGGTCTCCCCCGAAGGGGACACGGCCTGGCGCAGCCGGTCCACCACCTGGGGCGCCACCGGGTGGAACACCGCGGCCACCGCCTACACCCCGCTCCGCTTCCCCGGGCAGTACGCCGACCCCGAGACCGGCCTCCACTCCAGCTACTTCCGGCACTACGACCCGGACACCGCGCGCTTCACCAGCCCCGACCCGCTGGGCCTCGCCCCGGCGCCCAACCCCTCGACGTACGTGGTCAATCCGTGGGTGTGGACCGACCCGCTCGGCTTGGCGCCGAAGCGGTGCCAAATGGACGCCTACGACTGGGACGGCTCGATCCGGTACGGACGGCTCGACCACCTGGGCAGGCCCACCGGCGTGTACGCCTGCCTGCGGCCCGACATCATCGACGCGAAGAAGGGCACGGAGGCCGGCAAGCTCAAACCGCCGGGCTGGCGCGGCGACGGCACCGCCTTCAACGAGGCCCGCGGCCATCTCCTCGCCGACCGGCTCGGCGGCGCGGGCAAGGGACGACTCGCCTGGCACAACCTCGTCACGCAGACCCAGACCCCGACGAACTCGCCCGACCAGCGAGACCAGGTGGAGCAGGTCATCTTCGACCAGGTGACGAAGAACAAGGAAGTCGTGCAGTACCACATCAAGCCGATCTACGAAGGGACCAACCCGATCCCGATCCGGCTGGAGTTCACGGCGTTCGGCAACAAGGGCTTCTCCTTCACCCACAGTCTGGAGAACCCGGCCGCGGGAGTCCGCACCGCCGTCCCCGGCCTGTAGCCGCCCGGATTCCGACCGCCGGCCGATAGCATCGAAGCCGAACCGCCCCTGGAGGATCCGCGCATGACCCGCACCACGCCCCCGCGTCCCGTCGACATCGAAGCGGTCTTCCCCGCCCTCGCCGCGTACCGGCGGACGGCGACGCGGCTGCACCCCCGGCAGGGCACGGCGAAGCCGGAGGAGAGCTCGGTGGCGGGTCCGCTGCTGTGGCCCGCCGACGAACCCTGGCCGGTGTGCACCGCCGTGCACCCGAAGGGCACAGGGCACCTGCTGGCCGACGTACGGGCCCGCCGACGCATCCAGGACGAGGCCCGGGGGCGGGACTTCACCGACGAGGAGCGGCGGCTCCTCGACGGGATGACGTCCGGGACGCACGCTCCGGACCTCCACGACGAGGACCCGCTGCCGATGCTGGCCGTCGCCCAGCTCCACGCCCGGGACGTACCGGACCTCACCGTCCCCGAAGGACACGACCTGCTCCAGGTGTTCTGGTGCCCCTTCGAGGTCCACGGTCCCGAGCGGACCATCGACGTGGAGTTGAGGTGGCGGCGCTCCGCCGATGTCGGCGCGGTCCTCGCCCCGCAGCCCGAACCGCCGGTCGCGGGCCGCGAGGAGTGCGTCCCCACGTCCTGCGTCGTCCACCCGGAGCGGGTCGTCGAGCACGAGTACCTCGGGCTGCTCGGCGAGGACCTCCAGGAGGAGATCTCCGAGTGGGAGGAGGGCCTCCTCGACGAGGAGGACGACGAGGATGACGCGTACGACTCGTCCTCACCCGCGAACTACGCGACGTACGAGGAGTACGAGGCCGCCATGGCGGCCGCCCGCGCGCAGGAGCCCGAAGAGATCGACTACATGAGCGACCTGTCGATCGCCCCGGGCTGGAAGGTCGGAGGCTTCGCCTCCTGGCACCTGACCGATCCGAGGCCGGTGGACTGCGCCGCGTGCGGGACGCCGATGCCACCGCTGCTCACCGTCGCCACGGTGGAGTGCGACGGCGCCTCGCGGAGCTGGCTGCCGGTCGAGGACCGTGCCGCGGCGGACGACCCGCGGGTGATCGACCCGGTCGGCGTCTACCTGGGCCGCGGCCTCATGCGCGTCCACACCTGCCCGACCGACCCGACCCACCCGCACCGGCTCAGCTTCCAGTGACCTCGGTGGCCGCGTCCGCGTCCACGGCCACCGAACGGGCCCAGCGATAGTCCGCCTTGCCGCTCGGGGAGCGCTGGATGCGGTCGGTGAGGACCAGCTGGCGGGGCACCTTGTACCCCGCCAGGCGCGGCCGGCAGTGGTTCTGCACCGCTTCCAGGTCCAGCGGCGGGGCGTCCGCGCGGAGCTGGACGACCGCGGCGACGTGGTTGCCCCAGCGGGCGTCGGGGACTCCGGCGACCAGCGCGTCGTACACGTCGGGGTGGGACTTCAGAGCCTGCTCCACCTCCTCCGGGTAGACCTTCTCGCCGCCCGTGTTGATGCACTGCGAGCCGCGCCCGAGGACGGTGACGACGCCGTGCTCGTCGACGGTCGCCATGTCGCCGAGGAGCACCCACCGCACGCCGTCCTTCTCGAAGAAGGTCTCGGCGGTCTTGGCCGGGTCGTTGTAGTAGCCGAGCGGGACGTGGCCGCGCTGGGCCAGGCGGCCCGTCTCGCCCGTCGCGACGGGCTCGCGGGTCACCGGGTCGACGACCTGGGTGCGTTCGTTGACATGGAGCCGGAAGCCCTTGTCCGGGCCGGAGTCGTCCGTCGCGCGGCCGTTGGAACCGGACTCGGTGGAGCCGAAGTTGTTGAGCAGCAGCACGTTCGGCATGAGCTCCTGGAGCTGGGCCCGCACCGTGTCGGACATGATCGCCCCGGAGGACGAGAGGCTGAAGAGCGCCGACAGGTCGGTGCCCTTGAGCGGTCCGCGCAGGGCGTCGACGAGCGGGCGCAGCATCGCGTCGCCGACCAGGGAGATGCTGGAGACCTTCTCCTTCTCCAGGGTGCGCAGGACCTCCTCCGGCACGTACTTGCGGTGGAGCGCGACCCGCTGGCCGTAGTTGAAGGCGATGAACGCCGTCAGCGTGGAGGTGCCGTGCATCAGCGGCGGCGCCGGGAAGAAGGTGATGCCGGGACCGCCGGCCGCGACCCGCTCGGCCAGCTCCTCGGGGCGCTTCACGGGCTCGCCGGACGGCTCGCCGCCGAACAGACCCGCGAAGAACAGGTCCTCCTGGCGCCACAGGACGCCCTTCGGCATCCCCGTCGTCCCGCCGGTGTAGATGATGAAGAGGTCGTCCCCGGAGCGCGGCCCGAAACCCCGCTCCGCCGACCCGGAGGCCTCCGCCTCGGCGAACGGCACGCAGTCGAGCGCCGGCGCTCCCTCGAATTCGGGGCTTTGCTGCGCAGCAGCTCCTTGAGGGGTGGTGGTCGGGCGACGGGTGGGCGGGGTCCCCACCCGCACGAGGTGCCGCAGCTTCTCCGTCTGCGGCAGCGCCGCCGCCACCCGCTCCGTGAACTCGGCGTCGAAGACGAGCGCCGCCAGGTCCGCGTCGCGGTAGAGGTAGACGAGCTCCTCCTCCACGTACCGGTAGTTCACGTTCACCGGCACGATCCGCGCCTTGAGACAGGCGAGGACCGTCTGCAGGTACTCGACGCCGTTGTACAGGTGGAGGCCGAGATGCTCACCGGGACGGATGCCCGCCTCGACGAGGTGGTGGGCGATCCCGTTCGCCGCGGCGTCGAGTTCGGCGTAGGTGAGGCGGCGCTCCTCACCCGTGCCCGGGTGATCGACGTACACCAGAGCCTCGCGGTCCGGGACCACGTCGACCACCGATTCGAACAGGTCGGCAAGGTTGTACTCCACCGTTCCTCCTGACCCCGGCTCGCGCTGACTCGTACGGGTACGCAGTGACTCGGCGGTCATTAGAGCGCCGACCGGCGACGGGGGGAAGGGGATGCGCAGAAGAATCTGACTGAGTGTCAGGAAACTATTGAACTGGACCCCCCACTCCTGCAACCTGTTCCAGAACTGGAGACGGGAGACCCCATGGGTGGCACCGAACATCTGGACGTGCGGCGCGAAGGCGCCACGCTCGTCCTCACCTTGAACCGGCCCGAGGCCAAGAACGCCCTCTCGCTGCCGATGCTCGTCGGCCTGCACGACGGCTGGCTGGAGGCCGACGCCGACGACGGCATCCGCTCGATCGTCCTCACCGGCGCGGGCGGGGCGTTCTGCGCCGGCATGGACCTCAAGGCGCTGGCCGGCAAGGGCATGGAGGGCGAGCAGTACCGGGACCGGCTGAAGGCCGACCCCGACCTGCACTGGAAGGCGATGCTGCGCCACCACCGCCCCCGCAAACCCGTCATCGCGGCGGTCGAGGGGTACTGCGTCGCCGGCGGCACCGAGATCCTCCAGGGCACCGACATCCGGGTCGCCGGCGCCTCCGCCACCTTCGGCCTCTTCGAGGTCAAGCGCGGCCTCTTCCCCATCGGCGGCTCCACCGTCCGCCTGCCCCGCCAGATCGCCCGCACCCACGCCCTGGAAATGCTCCTCACCGGCCGCCCGTACACCGCGGACGAGGCGGCCCGCATCGGCCTCGTCGGGCGCGTCGTCCCCGACGGCACGGCCCTGGAAGCGGCCCTGGACATCGCCGAACGGATCAACGCGTGCGGCCCGCTGGCCGTCGAAGCGGTGAAGGCGTCGGTCTACGAGACGGCCGAGATGACCGAGACGGAGGGTCTCGCCGCCGAACTGAAGCGGGGCTGGCCGATCTTCGACACGGCGGACGCGAAGGAGGGGGCGAGGGCGTTCGCGGAGAAACGGACGCCGGTGTATCGGCGGGAGTGACCTTTCCCCACCCCGCCCCACCCCACCCCGCCCCTTCCCGTAACCGGGGGCTCCGCCCACGGACCCCCGCGCCTCAAACTCCCCCTACGCCCTGGGGGCGTGGGGGGACCCCCAGCGGGGCTGAAATTCCGGGAGCTTGCCCCCACCCCCAACGAAGGAGCCGCCCCATGACCCCCATCCCCACCTCCCCGCCGGAGGCCCTCCGCGCACCCCTCGTCGTCGAGTTCCCCTTCACCCGCTCCCTCGGCCCCGTCCAGTCCGCCTTCCTCACCGGCCTGCGCGACCGGACCGTGCTCGGCGTGCGCACCGAATCCGGCGACGTGCTCGTCCCGCCCGTCGAGTACGACCCCGTCACCGCCGCCGAGCTCCGCGAGCTCGTCGAGGTCGGCGTCACCGGCACCGTCACCACCTGGGCCTGGAACCCCGAGCCCCGCGCCGGCCAACCGCTCGCGACCCCCTTCGCCTGGGTCCTCGTCCGCCTCGACGGCGCCGACACCGCCCTCCTGCACGCCCTCGACGCCCCCGGCCCCGAAGCCGTCCGCACCGGACTGCGGGTCCGGATCCGCTGGGCCGCCGAACGCTCCGGCGCCATCACCGACATCGCCTGCTTCGAGCCGTACGAGAGCGACGCCCCGGCAGCGGAACCACAGCTCCACGACGGCCGGTTCGGCGGCGACGACGCCGTCACCGGCATCGTCGCCCCCGCCCGCCTCGACTACACCTACAGCCCCGGCCGCGCCCAGACCCGCTACCTCCACGCGCTCTCCGAGCGCCGCACCGTCGGCGAACGCTGCCCCTCCTGCACCAAGGTGTACGTCCCGCCGCGGGGCGCCTGCCCCACCTGCGGGGTCGCCACCACCGACCAGGTCGAGGTCGGCCCCCGCGGCACCGTCACCACCTACTGCATCGTCAACATCAAGGCCAAGGGCGCCGCCATCGAGGTCCCGTACGTCTACGCCCACATCGCCCTCGACGGCGCCGGGCTCGCCCTCCACGGCCGCATCGCCGGCATCCCCTACGACGAGGTCCGCATGGGCCTGCGCGTCGAACCCGTCTGGAGCGAGGACGGCCGCTACCCCGACCACTACCGGCCCACCGGCGAGCCCGACGCCGACTACGACGCCTACAAGGAGCTGCTGTGATGCCGCACCGGCCGGAACGAGAGGTGGCGATCGTCGCCTTCGCGCAGAGCGACCACCGCCGCCGCACCGACGACCTCTCCGAGGTCGAGATGGTCATGCCCGTCCTGCACGACGTGCTCCGGCAGACGGGACTCAAGGCCTCCGACATCGGCTTCACCTGCTCCGGCTCCTCCGACTACCTCGCCGGCCGGGCCTTCTCCTTCACCATGGCCCTCGACGGCGTCGGCGCCTGGCCGCCGATCTCCGAGTCCCACGTCGAGATGGACGGCGCCTGGGCCCTGTACGAGGCCTGGGTGAAGCTCCTCACCGGGGAGGCCGACACCGCCCTCGTCTACGCCTACGGGAAGTCCTCGCCCGGCTCCGTACGCGACGTCCTCACCCGTCAGCTCGACCCCTACTACCTCGCCCCGCTCTGGCCCGACTCCGTCGCCCTCGCCGCACTCCAGGCCCAGGCCCTCGTCGACGCGGGCCACACCGACGAAACCGCCCTCGCGGCCATCGCCGACCGCAGCCGCGCCGACGCCGCGGCGAACCCGCACGCCCAGCTGCCCGGCGCCCGCCCCCAGGGCGAGTACGTCGTCCAGCCCCTCCGCACCGGCGACTGCCCGCCCATCGGCGACGGGGTCGCCGCCGTGATCCTCGCCGCCGGCGACCGCGCCCGAGAACTCTGCGCGCGCCCCGCCTGGATCCGGGGCATGGACCACCGCATCGAGGCCCATTCCCTCGGCGTCCGCGACCTCACCGACTCGCCCTCCACCCGCCTCGCCGCCGAGCGCGCCGGAGCCTTCGAGAGGCCCGTCGACACCGCCGAACTCCACGCGCCCTTCACCTCCCAGGAGGTCGTCCTCGCCAAGGCACTCGGCCTCGACGACACCATCCGCATCAACCCCTCCGGCGGCGCCCTCGCCGCCAACCCCGTCATGGCCGCCGGGCTCGTCCGCTTCGGCGAGGCCGCCGCCCGCATCCACCGGGGCGCCTCCGACCGCGCCCTCGCCCACGCCACCTCCGGGCCCTGCCTCCAGCAGAACCTGGTCGCCGTCCTGGAAGGGGACTCCGATGCCTAAAGAGCCCGTGGCGATCGTAGGGATCGGCCAGACCAAGCACGTCGCCGCCCGCCGGGACGTCTCGATCGCCGGACTCGTCCGCGAGGCCGCCGTCCGGGCCCTGGAGGACGCGCAGCTGACCTGGGCGGACATCGACGCCGTCGTCATCGGCAAGGCCCCCGACTTCTTCGAGGGCGTGATGATGCCGGAGCTGTACCTCGCCGACGCGCTCGGCGCCGTCGGCAAACCCATGCTCCGGGTCCATACGGCCGGATCGGTCGGCGGCTCCACCGCGCTCGTCGCCGCCAACCTCGTCGCGGCGCGCGTCCACCGGACCGTCCTCACCCTCGCCTTCGAGAAGCAGTCCGAGTCCAACGCCATGTGGGGCCTGTCCCTGCCCGTCCCCTTCCAGCAGCCGCTGCTCGCCGGCGCCGGAGGCTTCTTCGCCCCGCACGTCCGGGCCTACATGCGCCGCACCGGCGCCCCCGACGCGATCGGCTCCCTCGTCGCGTACAAGGACCGGCGCAACGCCCTCAAGAACCCGTACGCCCACCTCCACGAGCACGACCTCACCCTGGAGAAGGTCCAGGCCTCCCCGATGCTCTGGGACCCGATCCGCTACTCGGAGACCTGCCCGTCCTCGGACGGCGCCTGCGCCATGGTCCTCACCGACAGCGGGGGCGCGGCCCGTGCGCCGCGGCCACCGGCCTGGGTCCACGGCGGCGCGATGCGCAGCGAGCCCACCCTCTTCGCCGGCAAGGACTTCGTCTCGCCGCAGGCCGGCCGGGACTGCGCCGCCGACGTCTACCGGCAGGCCGGCATCACGGACCCCCGGCGGGAGATCGACGCCGTCGAGATGTACGTGCCGTTCTCCTGGTACGAGCCGATGTGGCTGGAGAACCTCGGCTTCGCCGAGGAGGGCGAGGGCTGGAAGCTCACCGAGGCCGGAGTGACCGAACTCGACGGAGACCTGCCCGTGAACCCCTCGGGCGGAGTGCTCTCCACCAACCCCATCGGCGCCTCAGGGATGATCCGATTCGCCGAGGCCGCACTCCAGGTACGCGGCGAGGCGGGCGAGCACCAGGTGGAGGGCGCACGACGGGCGCTCGGCCACGCCTACGGCGGCGGAGCTCAGTTCTTCGCCATGTGGCTCGTCGGGGACACCCCGCCCGCCTCCTGAGCCCGTGGATCCGGACAGGTCCCCGTTTACGCTGGCTCCCATGAACGCGGAACGTGATCTGACCCGGCTCCTCGCCGGAATGCGGCCGGAACTCGCCCCCGGGCGGTACGTCTTCACCACGGTGGCCGGCCCCGCCGCCCCGGCCGGGGTCGCCCCCGTCGTCACCGTCGCCGAACGGGAGGGCCTCACCCTCGTCGTACGGCAGGAGGAGGCGGACGCCGCAGCCCTCGCCTACGACTACGTCGCGGGGTGGATCACCCTGCGGATCCACTCGGCGCTCGACGCCGTCGGACTGACCGCCGCCGTCGCGGGCGCACTCGCCGACGCGGGCATGAGCTGCAACGTCGTGGCCGGATTCCACCACGACCACCTGTTCGTCGAACACGCCAGGGCGGAGGAGGCGTTGGCCGTCCTGAACGGACTCGCGGAGGGCACGGGAAGTTGGCGCGATTGACGGTCACAGCGGACGCCATCCGGCGTACGCTGGGGCTTTCGCGGGGCCTCCCGCCCGGCACCCCGCACCGTGCGCCGGGCGTGCGCCCCCGGTGTGGGGGTGGAACGTGGTACATGGGAACGGCAGGCCTGCCCGTAAGGGATTCGGCCTCTTCGAACGCGAGGCGGCGCTCACGGCGGCCGAGGAGGCACTCGACCTCCTGACGGGTCTCGCCGAGGAGCTCCCTGCCCGGCCCGACCGCGTGCCCGCACCCCGCGAGCCCCGCGGCCCCCGTCTCGTCGCGGTCCCCGACGGAGGACCGACCCCCGGTCGGCCCGCCCCCGGCCCGGGCGTGGAACCCGCCACCGGTCCGCGACACCTCCCCGCCCCGGCGGACGCGCTCGACGGAGCCTCCACCGACCTGCCGCATGCCACCCGCCGCGGCGGCATCCTCGCCTACGCCGCCCCCGCCGGGCTCGGCAAGACCACCCTCCTCGCCGAGGTCCGCCGCCTCGCCGCCGCCCGCGGCTGCACCGTGCTCTCCGCCCGGGGCGGGGACCAGGAGCAGCGGGTCGCCTTCCACGTCGCCCGGCAGCTCCTCCAGCCCCAACTGGCCCACGCCTCCGACACCGAACTCCGCGAGCGGCTCGGCTCCTGGTACGACATCGTCGGCCCCGCCCTCGGGCTGCGTGCCACCGGCGCCGGCTCCCCGCCCGACCCGCAGGGCCTGCGCGACGGACTCGACTGGGTCCTCACCCACCTCGCCGTCCGGCGCGCCCCGCTCGTCGTCGTCCTCGACGACGCCCACTGGGCCGACCCCGAGTCCCTCGGCTGGCTCGCCGCCTTCGCCCCGCGCGCCGAGGAGCTCCCCATGCTCCTCGTCGTCGCCTACCGACCCGACGAACTCTCCGACGAGGGCGCGGAGTTCACCGGCCACCGCTCCGGACAGCGGCCCCTCGGCCTCGCCCCGCTCACCACCGAGGCCATAGCGCAGCTCGTCCGCGACCGCGTCGGTGCCCACGCCGACGACACCTTCTGCCGCGAGTGCTGGACCGTCACCTCCGGCAACCCCTTCGAGGCCGTCGAACTCGCCGCCAAGGTCCGCGACCACGGTCTCGAACCCACCGCTGGCGGCGCCCACGAACTCCGCGACCTCGCCGCCGCCCTCAAGGGCAGCGGCCTCGTCACCCGGCTCGAACGCCTCGGCCCCGCCACCGTCCGCCTCGCCTGGGCCTGCGCCGTCCTCGGCACCGAGATCTCCCCGCAGCTCGCCGGGGCCGTCGCGGGACTCGGCGAGGAGGCCGTCGCCGACTCCGCCGCGCGCCTGCGCGAGGCCCGGGTGCTCGCCGAGTCCGACGGCCCGGACGAGCCCCTCGAATTCGTCCACCCCCTGATCGCGGGCACCGTCTACCGCTCCATCCCCGCCGCCACCCGCGTCGCCCTCCACGGCCAGGCCGCCTGGTGCGTCGTCGACGCCGGCCTCGGCTCCACCGCCGCCGCCCGCCACCTCCTGGAGACCCACCCCGAGGGCGACTCCTGGGCCGTCGGCCACCTGCGCGCCGCCGCCCGCGAGAACCTCCGCGCCGGCGCCCCCGACGCCGCCCGCCGCTTCCTCGCCCGCGCCCTGCGCGAGCCCCCCACCGCCGACGACCGGGCCGCCGTCCTCTTCGAGCTCGGCTGCTCCTCCCTCCTCACCGAACCCGCCACCACCGTCAACCACCTGCGCGCCGCCCTCGAGGAACCGATCGCCGACCCGGCCCTCCGGCACGGCATCGTCTACCGCCTCTCCCAGGTCCTCGCCCACAGCGACCGGCTCGTGGAGGCCTCCGAACTCCTCGGCCGCGAGGCCCGGCAGACCACCGACGCCCGCAGCCGCCTCCGCATGCAGGCCGAGAAGTTCATGTGGGACGCCTTCCGCGCCGACGAACCCGAGTCGCCGGCCCGCTCCCGCCGCCTCACCGCCCTCGCCGACCGGCTCACCGGCCGCGACCTCACCGAGCGGTACGTCATCGGCCTGCGCGCCTGGGACGCCACCCTGCGCGCCGAACCCTCCTCCATCGCCGTGGGGCACGCCGAGCGCGCCCTCGAAGGCGGCCTCAGCTGGGCCGACGAGAGCCGCGGCTTCGAGGTCCCGGTCCTCACCGCCCTCACCTTCCTCTACGCCGACCGCCCCGGCCGCGCCGAGGAGCTGTTCGCCGACGGCACCGCCGAGTTCGAGCGCCAGGGCTGGCGCGGGGCACACCTCTCGTTCGCGTACACCCTGCTCGGCTACATCCGCTACCGCCGCGGCCGCCTCGTCGAGGCCGAGGACTTCGTCCGCGCCGGACTGCGCCTCGCCGAGCGCGTCGGACCCCGCACCCCCGCCCAGTGGTACGCGGTCGGCGTCACCATCGAGGTCCTGCTCGCCCGGGGCCGGGTCGAGGAGGCCGACCGCATCGCCCGCGACCACGACTTCGGCGAGCCCTTCCCGGCCGCCGTCACCTTCCCCGACTCCCAGACCGTCCACGCCGAGCTGCTCCTCGCCCGCGGCCGCACCGACGAGGCCGCCGCCGAGCTGGCCGCCGTCGGCCGCCGCCTCGACCCGCGCGGCATGCGCAACCCCGCCTGGTGCCCCTGGATGCTCCACCTCGCCGTCGCCGAGGCGGTCACGACCCCCGCACGGGCCCGGAGAACCGCCCAGGAGGCCGTCGCCCGCGCCCGGCAGTACGGGGCACCCTCCGCGATCGGCTCGGCGCTCCGGGTGCTCGCCGAGGTCTCCGCGCCCGCCGACCGGGTGAAGCTCCTGGAGGAGTCCGTCGACTGGCTCGACCAGTCGCCCGCCGCGTACGAGCTGGCCCGCTCCCTCGTCGCCCTCGGCACCGCCCTGCGCCGCACGGAACGCGCGGGCGAGGCCGCCGAGCACCTCTACCGGGGCCTGGAGGCCGCCCAGGACTGCGGCGCCGACGGCCTGGTCGACGAGGCCCGGGCCGAGCTCGCGGCGGCAGGACTGCGCCCCCGCGCCCTCCACCCGGCCGGCACGGACACGCTCACCGCCCGTGAGCGCCAGGCCGCCGAGCTCACCGTCCGCGACCGGGACGCGGCCCTCCACCTCGGCGTCGACGCCGCCACCGTCAGCAGGCTGCTTTCGGCCGTCTACCGGAAACTGGGCACCGACCGGACCGGCCTCGACCAGGCCCTGCGGAACACGGGCCGCCCCGGTGAGCAGGCCTGACCGGAGCGGGGCGCCCGGCGCGCGGCATCGCGCGCCGGGGCACGTACCATGGCCGTATGTCCTTCCTCCGCCGCCGCAGCGCCGCCACTCCCGCGGGCCCGGACTTCGATGTCCTGGCCATGGATCCGGGCGACTGGCCCGGCAATCTCGGCGCCGGTCTGCTGCCCGCCCCCGACGGCTCCTGCCAGGGCGTGTTCCTCCGGTACGACCTGTTCGGCGGCCGCGGCCCCGCGATGATCATCGGTAATCTCCCCGAGGGCTCCCCGGCGCGCGAGCTCGCCGACGGGCAGATCCCCTTCGAGGTCGCCCAGCTCCTCGCGGCCCTGGAGAACGACGAGCCGGTCGAGGTGCTCGACACCGAGGACGTCCCCGTGATGCAGGGCGACAATCTCCTCATCGTCCGCCGCCTCAAGCTCTCCGAAAGCCGCATCTCCTGCGTCCAGTTCGACCGCAGCGACAACGTCCTCGTGACGATCGCCAGTTGGGACCGGCCGATCACCGACGACCTCTACGCGCTGCTCAAGCCCCTGCCCGCCGAGCTGTTCCAGCAGGGCTGACGGGGAGCGGGGGCCGATGAGCGCGCGCGTCGACGCCTGGATCTGGGCGGTCCGCCTCACCAAGACCCGGGCCCAGGCCGCCGCGGCCTGCCGGGCCGGGCACGTGAAGGTCAACGGGGACCGGGCCAAGCCGGCGCAGTCCGTGAAGCCCGGCGACGAGGTCCGACTCTTCCACGGCGGCCGTGAACGGATCGTCGTGGTCAAGGAGTTGCACATCAAGCGGGTCGGGCCGCCCGTCGCCGTCGAGGCGTACGTGGACAACAGCCCGCCCCCGCCGCCCCGCGAGCACGTGGCCGTCGCCGCGGTGCGCGACCGGGGCGCGGGCCGCCCCACCAAGCGCGAGCGCCGCGAGATCGACGACCTGCGCGGCCGCCGCGCCTGACGTACACCCGTTCCCCACGAGGGCCGTCCCCGGAGCATCCCGGAGACGGCCCTCGTCCGTGTCAGCGCGGAGCGGAGCCGATCAGCGCGGCGACCCGCGCGGCCGAGGTGCCGAGGCCCGTCGGGCCACGCCCCACCAGCGGGGTGCCGCTGCCCAAATGGACGTCCTCCGCGCCGTAACGCCGCACGCTCTGGTGCCAGTTGAGGATGCCCGCGAGCCAGTCCTCCAGCTCCCGTAGATACGCCTCGAAGGCCGCCCTGCCCTCCCGGTCGAGTGCGAAGTCCTCGTACAGCAGCGGGACTTCGTTCTTCTTCAGGTGCTCGTACTGACGCAGCCGCCCCCGCATCAGGTCGTCGACCATCGCCACCCCCGTCGGGTAGTCGCAGTCGAAGAACTTCTGCAGGACGAGCACGCCGTTGTGCACCTCGCCCTCGACCTCGATCTCCTTCTGGTACGAGAACAGGTCGTTGATGAGCGTCGCGTAGTCGGCGACGGAGTTCTCCAGCGCGCGGACCGTACCCGTACGGTAGATCTCCGCCGGCAGGGCCTCCGTGTGCCGCAGCCGGCACAGCAGCATCGTCAGCTCGGAGCCGAAGGTGGTCCGGCGCATCTCGATGTAGTCGACGGGATCGGGCACACGGTGCTGGGCCTGGTTGTGCAGCTCCCAGAGCCAGCTGTCCAGCATCGCCTCCAGCGCCACCCTGAGCTGCGCCCGCGCCTCGGGCCCCATCGGGCCGGCCGTGCGCGCCCAGAGGTCGGCGAGGGAGACCTCCAGGGGGTGTGAGGCGAGCGCCGCTCCGGACGCCGGGTCCTCCAGCGGCATGAAGGACTTGAGCCCGTCCGTGAACCGCTTCGCGCCGCCGAGGTCACGCGGCCGCCCGAAGACGAGCGGGTAGTAGTCGTCGCCGTACGTCCCCCAGGTCAGCCACTCCGCGCTGAGCTCCAGCTCCTCCAGGGTGGCGTCCGGGTCGAGCCCCGCCGAGCAGAGCGCGAAGTCGAAGCCCTCCAGCATCGGCCGGTCCCAGATGTCGTTCAGGAAGCCCATGCGCTCGGCCCAGTCCACCGAGAGGCGCAGTGCCTCCTGATGGTGAGGGCTGAGGGTGAGCGGGTACGGCAGGTCGAACTCCGGGAGCAGCGAGGGCCCCACGTGCTGGTGTGGCGTGTGGGTGAGCGCGCGCAGCCGGGACGCGGCCGGACGCCCGAAGAGCGTGCGGATGTCGAGGGCGGAGGTGCCGAGCACCCCGTCGAAACCGGAGGGGCCGCCCACCATGCCCTCGTTCATGTACCGGCTGGAGCGCATGTGCCACTCGTGCCCGCCGGACTGCCAGTCCTGGAGCCCCTTCGCGTACGCCGCCACGGCCGCGCACTCCACCGGGCTCAGGCCCTTCTCCGCGGCGAGCACCGGCACTTCGGTCAGGGCCGTGTTCTCGAACTGCTGGAGCCGGGAGGTCAGCAGGTCGTTGACGGCGTTCGCCGCCTCCTGCGTCGTGCAGCCGAGGAACTTCTCCAGGACCAGCACGCCGTTGCTGTTCTCGCCCTCGTCCTCCACCTCGCGCTGGTACGAGAAGAGGTCGTTGCGCAGGTGCACGGCGTCCGAGAAGGCGTCCCTGAGGACGCGCAGCGGCCGCGAGTGCGCCACCCGATCGGGGACCTCGGCGCCCGCCGCGTACTCGACGAGACCGGCCGACCAGGGCGCGCCACCCACCTTGCGGCGCATCTCGATGTACTCGACGGGGTTGGCGATCCGCCCCTCGTTGATGTTGTCGAGCTCCCAGAGCGACTCGTAGAGCAGGTGCTCGGTCGCCTCGGCGAACCGCACCCGCCAGGCGTCCGACATCGACGGGATCGTGCGCCGCCAGAGGTCCGCGAGGCCCGCCTCGACGGGATTGGTCGGCTCGGGCATCCCCGTCGCGGGGTCCGCCGGCATGAACAGCGGCAGCCGGTCCAGATAGGCCTTGCTGCCCGCCCGGTCCTGGGTGCGCTTGAAGACCTCCAGGAAGTGGTCGTCGAAGAAGAAGACCCACGTGTACCAGTCCGTGACGAGGTCGAGGGCCTCCGCGTCGCAGTCGGGATGGGTGTACGAGCAGAGCAGCGCGTAGTCGTGGGACTGGAGGTCGTGCTCCTCCCAGACGCCCGAGCCCTCCAGCATCCCCATCTCCCGCGCCCAGTCACGGGTGTGCGTGCGGGCCGTCTCCACATGGGGATTGAGCCGCGCCGGATACGGAACATAGAAATCCGGCATAACGAAGGGCTGAGGCATTTCCTGAAGGGCCTTCCGGTGAGCAAGTGCTGTGACCGGCCCAGCCTTACCCGTCGCCCGGATGGCACACGCGATCTCCCGAATAGTCGTATGAACGCCGACGGGGTGGTGCCGAAGCGTTTCCCCGGCACCACCCCACGCCTTTCGGCCACACCTCTGTCAGCTCTGCGAAACCCGCACGTCAGAGGCCTTCACAAAGGCCACGCGATGGCCGAACTGGATCTCGTAATACTCCTCCTGACCCCGGACCACCGTGTGCCCGCTGCTGTCGAACACCGGCGCGAAGTAGTACTCGCCCGGTGTGCGGTCACCCACCACGTACCGCTGACCCGCGAGCAGCTTGTACGGGAGCGGCGACACCGCCTGCACCGGAACCCCCGCCGGGTACGCCGAGGCCTCCGGATACGCCCGCCCGTAGACCGGCACCTCCGCGAGCCCCTCCCGGGGGGTCAGGACGAGCCCCCGCGCGTTCACCGCCGTCGGCTCCCTGCGCGGGTTGTGGAACCACGCCTGCTGCCCCAGGTACCAGATCGCCGTCCACTCGCCCCGGCGCTCCGCCACCGCGAAGCTCTGCCCCGTCGAGGCGCGCGCCCCGGTGTCGTTGACCCCGGTGGTCGAGTCCTGCCCACCCGGCCGCAGCCCGATGTCCTTCACCAGGGGCGCGTCGGCGCTCGGCGCGGTGTGCAGGCGCACCGCCCCGCTCCCGTGCGGCGCACACACCTCGCCCGCCTTCACGCAGCCCGTGTAGACCGGCTGATGGGCGCTGTAGTCGGGCCGGATCGTCACCACTCCGGCGTTCGGACCGGCGCTCGGCGTGATCGGCCGGCCCAGCAGCCGGAAGTAGTGCGCCCAGTCCCAGTACGGTCCGGGGTCCGTGTGCATGCCCCGGATCGTCGAGGTCACCGTCCCCGGCACGGTGTCGTGCCCCAGGATGTGCTGCCGGTCCAGCGGGATGTCGTAGCGCTGGGCGAGATAGCGCACGAGCCGCGCCGACGTCCGGTACATCGCCTCCGTGTACCAGGAGTCCGGCGAGGTGAGGAAGCCCTCGTGCTCCAGACCCACCGACTTGGCGTTCACGAACCAGTTGCCCGCGTGCCAGCCGACGTCCTTGAGCGGCAGGTGCTGCGCGATGTGCCCGTCGGAGGAGCGCAGCGAGTACTGCCACGACACGTACGTCGGGTCCTGCACCAGCTTCAGCGTGACGTCCCAGACCGCCTCGGTGTCATGGATGACGATGTAGTCGATCGTCTGGGACGAGGGCCGGTCCGCCTTGTCGTGGTTCCCGTAGTCGCCGTCGCCGAACTCCTCGTACGGTGCGGGGATCCACTCGCAGGCGACCGAGCGCGGGCACTCCACCGGACCGGCGGCGGGCCGGCGCAGCCCGAGCGCGTCGACCTGCTCCGTGGCGGGCGCCACCGTCGGGACGGCCGGCAGCGTCACCCGCTGGCCGCTGTCCGTCGTGCGGGACTCCCCGGTCCTGATCACGTCGAACACGTCGTTCGCGTAGGTCGCCGCCGTCGCCGAGTCGTCGGCGCCCGAGTAGCGCGCCACCGCCCCGTACCAGTCGGCGGGCTCGGCGCTCGCCGGCAGCCCGGCCTCCCGCTGCGCCGCGGCGAGCAGCGCCGCCCCGCCCTCGATGTTCGCGGCCGTGGAGCCGCGCAGCTCCTCGGCCGGGATTCCGGAGAGCGCGGACGCCCGCTCCAGCGTCCGCAGCCGGCCGGGCAGCGCCTCGGGCGCGGGGACGGGAGCCTCCGACGCCGTCCGGGCCGCACGCGAGGAGTCGCCGCGGGCGTCCTCCTCGCCGTCGGAGTGGTGCGGGACGGTGGACCCGGCGAGCGCCGTCACCGCGTCCGTCAGGTGCATCGGCCCGTAGCCGCCGGTCACGCTCGGCGCACCGCCGTGGGCGTCCCAGCGGGACTGCAGATACGAGACGCCGAGCAGGACGCTCTCGGGCACGCCGTGGCGCGCGGCCGCCCGCGCGAACTGCCCTTGGAGCGTGCCCGCGTCGGGCACGTCGGCGACGGCGGACGGAGCCGCGGACAGCAGGGGGAACAGCAGGGCGGCGGACGCGACGGCGCCCGCCACCCTCGGCACGCGGCGAGACCGCGGCGGGGGCGACACACGTCTGTCGGACGCGGAACGGAGCAAGGCAGCCTCCAGGGGCGGGGGTGACACGGGGGCGTGCGGGACCGAACCCGTACAGGGGTATCGGCTCCCGGACGATCCGTCAATCACGCCTGCGCACACGGAAGTTCCCACGTCAGGGCGGGAATGGAGGCCGTTCGGCGGAGTTTCGCGGAGACGGGTCCCGGGCCTGGGACGCGTCAGTGGAGTGGACCAATGGGGACGCCGCCCGCGCGGCCCGCGCGGCGGACAAGACAGCGCGCCGTGTCCCGGTGTGTCGGCACCGGGCGCACGGCGCGCCACCCTAGGGCCCTGTCGTCAAAGTCCCGCCTGGGCCGCGCCTTCAGCGCGTCCCGACCGCCGCGCGCACGGCCCGGCGTGCCATGGCGCAGTCGTCGTGCAGCCGCCTCAGCAGCAGCCGCTGTTCCTCGCCCGCGGAGAGTGCGCCGGAGGGCACCGGGACGGTCCCGGCCGGCGGAGCCTCCTTGATGGTGCGCTGCACCGCCGTCTCGTAGGTACGGATCTCCCGCGTCAGCACGATCATCAGGTTCACCAGGAAGGCGTCCCGGGAGGCCGGGCCCGCCTGCTGGGCGAGCTGACTGATCTGGCGCCGGGCCAGCGGTGCGTCACCGAGCACCGCCCACAGCGTCGCCAGGTCGTAGCCGGGCAGGTACCAGCCCGCGTGCTCCCAGTCGACGAGGACGGGACCGGCGGGGGAGAGCAGGATGTTGGAGAGCAGGGCGTCACCGTGGCAGAACTGGCCCATGCCCTGTCGTCCGCCCGCGTGCGCCAGACCGTGCAGCAGCTTCTGCAGGTCGTCCCGGTCCCGGTCGGTGAAGAGACCGAGCTCGTGGTAGCGCGCGATCCGCGTCCCGTAGTCCAGCGGGGCGTCGAAGGTCCCGGCCGGCGGCCGCCAGGCGTTGAGCCGGGCGATCGCTCCGAGCGCGGCCCGCACGTCGGCGCGGGGCGGGGCCTCGACGGGGTGGCGCGAGAGCGCCGCCGCCCGTCCGGGCATCCGCTCGATCACCAGCGTGCAGTTCTCCGGGTCCGCGGCGATGAGCCGGGGCGCCCGCACCGGCGGGCGGTGACGGACGAAGGACCGGTAGGACGCTATTTCGTGCCGGAACCGCTCGACCCACGCGGGGGAGTGGTCCAGTAAACACTTCGCGACCGCCGTGGTCCGTCCGGTCGTCCCGACGATCAGGACGGAGCGGCCGCTGCGTCGCAGCACCTGGACCGGGTTGAACTCCGGGCAGATGCGGTGGACCGAGGCGATCGCCATCTTCAGCTGCGCCCCCTGCGGGCCGGACAGGTCGATTCTCCCGCTCACCGGCTGCGTGCCGGTGCCGCCCGTCCAGCGCCGGGGCCGTACGGCCTGGGGCGCGGGGGCGAGGTACGGCCCGGCACCGGCCGGGACGATGCGGTGCTGCGGCCGGGGCGGGGCGGACACGGAGGACGATGCTGTGTACATGGAGGTGACAGATCCCTTCGTGGTCCGACGAGTTGCGTGCGTCGCCCCGCCCGCCCCCGGTCCGCACCCTGGGGAATGAGGGCCGGTCGGCGGGGCGGGGTGGCGCGTTCCTACCTGACACCCGGGCGCGGGTGGCGGAACATCGGGCGCACCCTGGCGAACCCTGGCGAATAGTCGCCAGCCCTATGACAGGGGGTTACTGTCAACTCAGCCGAGAACCTGGGGGCTTAGACGTGACCGGACATACCAACACCCGCCTGGCAGACCTGTTCGGCCTGGCCGGCTGGTCCAAGGGCGAACTCGCGAGACTCGTCAACCGGCAGGCGGCGGCCATGGGCCACCCCCAGCTGGCGACCGACACCTCGCGGGTGCGGCGGTGGATCGACCGGGGCGAGACCCCGCGCGATCCCGTCCCCCGGGTGCTGGCAGCACTGTTCACCGAGCGACTCGGCCGTGTCGTGACCATCGAGGACCTCGGGTTCGAACGACACGGGCGCGCCGGAAAGCGGCAGGCCGTCAGGCACGACGACAACCCTGACAACCTGCCCTGGCCACCCGATCGTACGGCTGCGGTCCTCACCGAATTCACGGGAATGGACCTCATGCTCAACCGACGCGGCCTGGTGGGCGCGGGTGCCGCGCTTGCCGCCGGCTCCGCACTCAGCAGCAGCATGTACGACTGGCTGCAGACCGACCCCGCACGCAAGGCCACCGCCCAGCGCGCCACCGATCCCCTCCACGCCGACCCCGCCGGGTTCGACCGCTACGAGGCCGCCCCCGTCGGGTCGGAGGAGATCGAGGCGCTGGAGTACTCGGTGAATGTGTTCCGCGCGTGGGACGCCTCCCGCGGGGGCGGTCTCCAGCGCAAGGCCGTCGTGGGCCAGCTCAACGAGGTGGGCGGCATGCTCGCCTACCGCCACGCCGACCACCTCCAGCGACGCCTCTGGGGCGTCGCGGCCAACCTCGCCGTCCTGGCGGGCTGGATGTCCCATGACGTGGGCCTCGAACCCACCGCGCAGAAGTACTTCGTCATCGCCGCCCACGCGGCCCGAGAGGGCGGCGACCGTCCCCGGGCCGGCGAGGCCCTGTCCAGGGCCGCCCGCCAGATGGTGCACCTGGGCCGGCCCGACGACGCCCTCGACCTGATGAAGCTGGCCAAGGCCGGCGGGGGCGAGGAGATGCTGCCCCGGACGCAGGCCATGCTGCACACCATCGAGGCCTGGGCACAGGCATCGATGGGGCGCGGCCAGGCCATGAAGCGGACGCTGGGCGAGGCCGAGGAGCTGTTCGTCTCCGACCGGGCGGACGTGGAACCGCCCAGCTGGATGCAGAACTTCGACGAGGCCGACATGCACGGCATGCAGGCCCTCGCCTACCGGACCCTCGCCGATCACGACGCCTCCGCGGCGGTCCCCGCTCAGCGGCACGCCAGGCTCGCCCTGGAGCTGCGCAGCCACGGGCACAACCGCTCCAAGCTCTTCGACTTCATCTCGATGGCCTCGGCCTGCTTCATCGCCGACGACCCGGAGCAGGCCGACCGGTACGCCCGGCTCGCCCTCGTCTCCATGGGGGAGACCTCTTCCCACCGGACGTGGCACCGGCTGCGGGAGATGTACCGGCTCACCGGGCAGTACGCGGGCCACTCGCAGATCGGGGTCCTGCGCGAGGAGATCGAGCTGGCCCTCCCCAAGTCGCCGGTCAACCGACCGAGAACCGGTGAGGCCTGAGCCCCTCGCGGGGCAGCGGGCCATGCGAGGGGCCTCTGAGCCAGTCTCGTGGGGTCAGGCTGCGGCAGGGCCGATCGAGACCGGACGCGCCGACGCCCCGAAACCCTTCCAGGGTTCCGGGACTTCCTCGGCGATCCGTGTCTCCGTCAGCTGCCGACCCGCACCACCATCACGCAGGCGTCGTCCTCGCGCGGTGCCTCGCCGAACTCCTCGACCACGGCACGCACGCATTCCAGCGCGTCCCGTGCCGCGGTGAGCCGGGGGCCGAGGGCGAGCAGCCGCCGTGTGCCCGTGTCGTCGTGTACGCCGCTGCCGCGGGTCAGTCCGTCCGTGTGCAGCACCAGCAGGTCGCCGGGGAACAGCCGGGTCTCGGTCTCGCCGTACCGGCCGCCGGACGTCGCCCCGAGCAGCACACCCTCGGGCCGCCGGAGGGCGTGCCCCGTCCCGTCGCGGAAGAGCAGCGGGGCGGGGTGGCCGGCCTGCGCCCAGGTGAGGGTCTGGGCGACCGGGTCGTAGCGGCAGCACATCGCACTGCCGAGCGCGGGCTGTACGGAGGTCTCCAGGAGCTGGTTGAGGTGTCCCATCAGGGCGCCTGGGCGGATCCCGGCGACGGCCATGCCGCGCAGCGCGCCGAGGAGCATGGCCATGGAGGAGGTCGCGGCGACCCCGTGACCGGTGAGATCGCCGACGGTCAGCAGTGCGTCGCCGTCGGGCAGGGCCAGCGCGTCGTACCAGTCGCCGCCGATGAGACCGGTGCTGGCGGCCGGCAGGTAGTGGGCCGCCACGTCGAGCGGGGCGGGACCGTCGTGGGCGAAGCGGAGCGAGCCGCGCCACGGCGGGAGCACGGCTTCCTGGAGCTCGACCGCGACGCGTCGCTCGGTGCGCTCGATCTGGCGGCTGCGCTCCAGGCTGTCCCGGCTCTCGCGGACCGCCCGCTGGCTGCGCCGCAGCTCGCTGACGTCTCGTAGAACGGCCCACATGGAGGCGGTGCAGCCGTCGGCGTCGAGGACGGGCTCACCCGTCATGTGCACGGTCCGCACGCGGCCGTCCGTCCGGACGATCCGGAACTCGCCGTCGATCGGCTTGCCGTCGATGAGGCAGTCCGTCACCAGCCCCTGGAGGACGGACTGGTCCTCGGCGAAGACCATGGAGGGCAACTCGTCCAGCGACATCGGGCCGCTCTCGCGCGGGCGGCCGAAGATCTGGAACAGCTCCTCGGACCAACTCACCTCGTCGGTAAGGAGGTTCCACTCGGCGCTGCCGACGCGGGAGAGCAGCGAACCGGTGCGCGCCGGGGCGGCCTCGCCGTAGGCGGTGCCGGGGTCGGCCTCCGAGGCGAGGACGGCGTCCGGGACGGAGTCCGGGGCGGAATCGTGCTCGGCGTCGGTCCCGCATTCGGTCCCCGGTGCGATCCCCTCCGGGACGCCGACGCGGAGCTGACCCAAGTGGGCGCCCAAGTCGTCGAGTTGGTGGACGGCGAGGTCGCACAGAGCACGCTGCCACCGCTGCTGGGGGTCGTCGTCGTTCGTCACGGCGTCCCGGCGGACGGCGTCCACCTCGCCGCGCAGGCGACGAGTCTGCGAGATCAGCGCGTCCACAGCGCCCGGCTCCGGCGGCTGGGCGGGACGGTCCGCGAACAGATGGGACGGCATGTCGTACTCCGATACAGGCGCGGCGCGGCCAGGTGGGAAAGGGAGGCCCGCACACGACTGTTGCACAGCCCGCGACACCTCGTAAGGGATTTGGCAACACTCGATCCGGTGGTGCATCTGACATATGCCAACGGCCCGACGATTATCGGACAGGCCGCGACGCGTTACGGTGCGGGGGTGGTGATCGACGACGGAAACGGCACGGTGGGCACGTACTCGGCAGGTACGCCGGTGCGGGAAACGAGCGCGCGTGCGAGCACGCGGGCCGACGCGCAGCCCCGCGCGTATCCGGGTGCGGACATACATGCGGACGGGGGCGCGGGCAGGGGCGCGGACGCGCGCGAGGGCGCGCCGGGCACGCCGGGCGCGCCAGGCGCGGCGGCGGTGGGCACCGCGGTGCTGCTCGCGGCCGCGCCCGCCGGCCGCGGCCGCGCCATGGACGCCGCGTCCGTGCTGCCGGTCCTCGCCGCCGTGCCGCCCGCCGTCCTCACCGGCACCGCCACCGCGTCCGTCGTCGAGCTCGCCGATCCGCTGGACCCCCAGACCGTCCTCACGCGTCTGCGCGCGGCGGCGGCGAGCCCCGGCCCCCTCGTCGTCTTCCTCGCGGGCCAACTCCACCTCGACAAGCGGCAGTACCTGCCCCATCTCGCCCTGGCCCGCACCACCACGGCGACCCTGCGCTACACGGCCCTGCCCTGGCACTGGCTCACGGGCGAACTCGGCGGCCGGCCCGCAGGCACCACGACCGTCGTCGCCGACCTCGCGGCGGACCCCGACGTCTGGCAGCGCCTCACCGCCGCACCGGAGTTGCTGAACCTGGGGCCCGGAGCGCACCTGTACGGACGGGTGACCCCCGCCCCGCGCAGGGGCGAGCCCACGACCCCCGAATACCTCAGGGCCTGGGCGGAACTCTGGCGCGCCGGCGCCCGTCTGCCGGTCCCCGCGATGCACGCCGAAGCCTCCGTACGGGCGGCGGCCCGAGCGACCGCGCCGGAGGCGTTCCACCTGGCCCCCGCGCCGGTCGTCGTGCCGGCACCCGCCGCCCCGGTGCCGGTCGTCGCCCAGGACCCGCATCCCGCGATCCTCGCCGCCGCCATGGCCGGCCGGCACGGCGAGGCCGCCGGCCTGGCGGCCGCCTGGGAGAGCGAGGCCCTGCGCCACCACGGCCCCCGGTCCGCCGAGGCCGTGCACTGGACGGAGGTACGGGCCGACCTCGCCCGCCTCGCCGGCGAACCGGCCCGCAGCTGCGAACTGTGGCTGGCCGCAGCCGAGTCCAGGCTCGCCCTGCGGCAGCGGGCGGACGACCCCGACGTCGAGGCGGCCGTCGACCGGGCCCACCACCAGTGGGAACAGATCGGCGACCGTGCGAGGGCGGGCACCCTCGGCCCCGCCCTCGTCGCCCTGCGGGAGCGGGTCCCAGGCCGCCGCCCGGGCGCACTCGCCGCCCTCAGGCGCCGCATGGCCTGACCCGGCCAGCCGCGCCAGCCGAGCCCCTGCCCATGAAAGGCCACCGCGTGACCCCGTCCCTCACGGACCGACGCTCGCTCGCCACCGCCCAGCGCTCGCTCGCCGACCCCTCCGTACGCCACCCCCTCTGGCCGCCGCTCACCGCGGGCTGCCCGGTCACCTCCACGGACGAGGTCGCGTACCCCCTCGACATCGACTACGCCTACGACGAGGTTCCCGACGACCTGTTCACACGTCCGGCGGCCCACGGTCTCGACCGGTGGGCGCCGCTGCTCCCGCCGCTCGCCGCGCCCGGCCTCGGCGAGGGCAACACCCCGATGGTCGCGCTCCCCGACGGCGTCTGGGTCAAGGACGAGTCCCGCAACCCCACTTGGAGCCACAAGGACCGACTCAACCGGGTGGCCGTCAGCGCGGCCGTCGCCTCGGGCGCGCGCGGCATCGTCGTCTCCTCCTCCGGCAACCACGGCGCGGCGGCCGCCGCCTACGCGGCCCGCGCCGGACTGCCCTGCGCCGTCTTCACCTCCCCGTACGCGCCGCCCGCCATGGCCTCCCACCTGCGCGCCTACGGAGCGACGGTCCTCACCGTCCCGTACGAGACGGTCCGCCCCCTGATGCGCCGGATCGTCGACGAACTCGGCTTCCAGGCCGTCAGCAGCGTCACGGACACCGCGCACACCGGTCACCCCTTCGGGCCCGAGGGCTACAAGACCCTCGCGTACGAGATCGCCCTCGACCTGGGGAGGGCTCCGGCCGCCGTCCACCTCCCCACGGGATACGGGGAGTTGCTTTTCGGTGTGGCCAAGGGATTCCAGGAACTCGCCCGGCTCGGCGTGACCGGCTCCGTCCCCCGGATGTACGCGACCGAACCCGCCGCGGCCGGTGCGCTCACCGAGGCCCTCCGTACCGGTCGGCCCGCGGCCCGGGTCCCAGTCGGGCCCACCCTCGCGTACGCCATCGACTGCGAGATCAACAGTTACCGAGGCGTCGTCGCCGTCCGGACGACCGGGGGAGCGGCACGCACGGTGACGGACAATCAGATGGTGGCGGCCCGAGCCGAGTTGGCGGCTCAAGGGCTGTGGTGCGAGACCTCGGCGGCGGCCGGCCTCGCCGGACTGCGGGCCCACGGGCCGTGCGAGACCGACGGCCCGGTGGTGTGCGTGGTCACGTCCAGCGGCTACAAGGACGTGGCCGCGGCGGGGGAGACGTACGAGCCGATGGCCCCGGACTGGCGTGCGATCAAATCCGCCCTGACGGCTGCCAGGACGGATTGACCTACCGGAAGCGGCGCGGGGCGTCAGGCAGCCCCGGTGTTCGCCCCGTCCGTCGCGGGCGGCACGAACCGGATGTTGAACCTGAAGTCGCCCGTCGCCAGGGCGATCCCCACGAAGAGCAGGGCGAAGTGCTCCTGGCCCCGCGCGGTGACGATGCCGCCGAGGTCGAGCAGCGAATCGGCGGGCCAGCCCAGATCGGCCAGGAGGCCGCCCACGACGCGCTTGGCCTCGGCGTCCTCGCCGGAGAGGAAGACGGTGCTCGGGCCCACCAGGGAGTCCGGTGAGACCATCACCTCGCGGTCGATGGTGCAGAGGCTCTTCACCACGCGGGTGTCCGGGAACGCCCGCTGGATCTCCTCGCCGAGGCTGACGACCTGGTGCGAGAGCGACTCGTCCTCCAGGAAGCCGACCGCGACGTCGAGAAGGACCTTCCCGGCGAGCGCCGGGGCCCCGATCGATTCGAGCAGAGCCACGGAGGCCGTGCCCGGGGTCGCGTTCACGATGACCTCCGCGTGCGCGGCGGTCCCGGCGGGGTCGTCGACCCGTAACCCCGCCTGGAGAAGTTCCTTGACCCCCGTCAGAAGCTCTTCGTCGCCGGGTCGCCGCGACCCGAGGACGACGTCATGACCCGCCCGCAACCACGCTGCGGCGACGGCCCGTCCTACATTGCCTGTACCGAGAATTCCGATTCGCATGCGGATCATCCTGGCGCGCGGACAGCCGCCCCCGCCTCGGCCGCGGGACCGTACCCGCGTCGGCCTCTCGCCCTAGGGCCTGGACACAAATCGAATGGCCGAGCGTGTGAGGGGGCGTCAGAATCACCGCCCATGGAACACATCTCGCTGACGACCCAGCGCCTGCTGTTACGCCCGCATGATCCGAGCGACGAGGACACGGTCTTCGCCGCTTGCCAAGACGCCGACATTCAGCGGTGGACGGACTTGCCCGCACCGTACGAGCGTCGGCACGCGGCCTTCTACCTGCGCGAAGTCGTGCCGCAGGGCCGGCGCGACGGAACGATGTACCACTTCGCGGTGGAGGACCGGGAAAGCGGCGTGATGGTGGCGTCCGTCAATGTGCACCGTCACGCCGACACCTGGGGAATCGGGTACTGGACCGTGGCGGAGCACCGAGGCCGCGGCTATGCGACGGAGGCGGTGCTCGCCCTGGCCAGGTGGTCCTTCACCGAACGAGGGGTCCAGCGCCTGGAGTGGCGAGCGGAGGCGGGGAACACGCCCTCCTGGGCCGTGGCGGAGAAGGTCGGCTTCGTCAGGGAAGGCACCCTGCGCGCGGCCCAGACCAGCAGGAACAGCCTGCGGGACACCTGGGTCGGGGCTCTCCTGCCCGCCGACCTCGGTCTGCCCTTCGCTCTTCCCTACTGCCCCGCAGGACGCGATCTTCCCGGGTGACGCGCTCCACGCAGGCCGGTGCCGCCAAGGATCGGGGCCGAGCCACACACCAGGCCTCAGGCCCGGTTCTGGACCGCCGGCGCCGGCTGCCACAGGCAGAGGACGATCAGCAGGACGAACGCGGTGAGCGCCGTGAGCGTGCGCAGGTTGTTGAACAGCTCCCAGCGCCGCAGGATCTCCGCGTGATCGGCGGGGGCCGCGGTGAGCGCCCACTCCTTGATGCGGCCGTTGATCGGCACGTTGCCGAGTCGCGTGATCAGGAAGGACGCGAGCGTCAGCAGGGCCGCCGTACCCGCGATCAGCCGCGCGCGGCCGCGTGTGAGGAGGGCGAGGGCCAGGGAGCTCAGCGTCGACACCGCCATGGCCGCCTGCATGGTGATGCCGTTCATCTTCATCAGCTCGGCGTGGAACGAGAGCCGCATGTCGAGCGGTACGGCGTTGAAGGTCGGGACCAGGTTGGCCGCGCCGTAACCGAACGCGCCCGTGAGGAGGCCGGTGGCGAACAGGGCGAGTCCCTGGATGACGCGGATGTTCATGGTCGCCGGCTCCCGTTGCTGAGGCTGTGGGCCGGGGCGCGTCGACGTCCCGGCGTAGAGGCGTCCGGGCCTCTGGGCGTGCAGACGTACAAGCGTCTGGACGTCTGTACGACGGTGAAAGCTATCGCGTGGCTCGCTTCGGCCGCGGACCGAGGTGGTCGTGCCATGCCCGGCGGCCGGCGGGCGTCACGGTCAGAGCGCGGGTCGTGCCGAGCGCCCGCAGCGGTGAGCTGGGCACCAGCCGCGTCTTCATGACCGAAGAGATCCCGTGAGATCAGGTGAGAGCCGGGTCGGTGAGGTCGAGGCGCAGTTCGTTTCCCCAGTCGTTGGTGAAGACGGCCGTCGCTCCCTCGTAGCGCACGCCCACGAAGGGATTCGACTCGTACATGAAGGCCACCCAGCGCAAGGAGCCGTCGGCGTCCAGGCGGGCGAGGTGGCCGGTGTTGCCCATGCCGCCGCCACCTCCGCACATCCGGCCCGATCCGTCCGGCAGCGGGACTTCGAAGAAGTGGTCCACCTCGGCGGTGCCGTCCTCCTCGACCGCCTGGAGCACGTCGATCGGATCGCCCAGGCGGAAGGGGATCGGTTGCCGGGCGCCCGGGTGGTACGCCCCCGGGCCGTCCACGTGCACCTCCCTGCCGGTGTCGTCCGGGCGGTACAGCCCGTCGCGGTACGGCATCTCCCCGGCCGCCCACAGTCGTACGACAGTCCCCATGCCCCCACCCTCCACACCCTTGATCCGGTGATCCGACGACGGAAACGCGCGGACCACCCGCGTCGTTCCCGTGCGCGGCCTGAGAGGATCGGAACCATGCCCGCCTCTCCGACCCCGGCCGCCGTCACGGCGCCCCCCGTGCCCCTCGCCACCGACCGGCTGCTGCTCCGGGCCGTTCGCCGCGGTGACGTCGCGGCTGTGTCCCGCCTGTGGACCGACCCTGAGGTGCGGCGCCATCTCGGCGGCCCCGTCACCGAGCCCGTCATCCGTATCCGGCAGCGGCGCATCGTCGGGGCGCCCGGTTGCCATGCCGTGATCCGGGTCGAGGACGACGTCCTGCTGGGGCTCGTCACCGTGGAGCCGGGCGCGCGGAGCGGGGAGACGGAGGTGTCGTACCAGTTCCTGCCCGAGCACTGGGGGAGGGGCTACGCCCGGGAGGCCGTCGGCGCGGTCGTCGCGCGGGTCCTGGAAGGCACGCCGAGCGTAGTCGCGGTCACGCAGGAGGCCAACGACCGGTCGCGCCGCCTTCTGGAGGCCGTCGGCCTGGAGCACGCCGAGTCCTTCGTGGAATGGGACGCCCGCCAGGTCCTGTACCGGAGGGTCACCCCCTAAGGCTTCCCGCCCGCCGCGAGCGCCGTGATCGCCCGCTCCAGACGGGCCGCCCTCGTCTTCGCCGTACGCGCCTGCCACAGGCTCAGGATCACCAGGTAGCGGTCCGTCTTCCCGAGGGCCTCGAAGGCCGCCGCCGCCCGCGGGTCCGCCGCCAGCGCGCCCGCCAGGTCGTCCGGGACGGTCGCGTCCTTCTGGGAGGGGTACGCGGCCTCCCACCGCCCGTCCTCCTGCGCCGCCCGCACCTCCGCGAGGCCCGGCTCGCGCATCCGGCCGGCGGCGGTGAGCGCCTCGACCTGGCGGACGTTGACCTGGGACCAGAGACTGCGCTTCCGGCGCGGGGTGATCTTCTGCAGGTACGTGCGCTCGTCGCGCGTGATGCGCTTGCCGGTGATCCAGCCGTACACGAGCGTGCCGTCGAGGATCTCGTCCGCCGTCGGCGAGGGGAGGTCCGTGCCCTTCTTGGCGAGCAGCAGCCAGATGCCCGGGGTGTCCCCGTGGTGCTTTTCCAGCCAGGCCTCCAGCTCCTTCCCGCCGCCGAACGCGATGACCGCGAGCCCCTCGACCGTTTCGACCGTCTCCACCGGTAAACCCTTCCCCCGTACCGCCGACGCCGCCGGCGAGTCCGCCGACGGTCCTTCGTGAACAAGATATTTGACCGAGGCCGGAAGAGGTCGGCTCCGTCAGTCGTTGCGGACCACGTACGGGATCTTGAGACCACGAGCAGCCCATGGCAGGCTCATGCCGCATGATCGACGAATTCGCGAAGGACAACCTGCACGGGAGACTGCGGCGGGACCGCGAGGCGCTGCTCTGGAAACTCGACGGCTTGTCCGAATACGACGCCCGCCGACCTTTGACAGCGACCGGGACCAACCTCCTCGGCCTGGTCAAACACCTGGCCACCGTCGAGGCCAGGTACTTCGGCGAGGTCTTCGACCGCCCTTCCCCGGAACCGCTGCCCCGGTGGCAGGACTCCGACGGCAGCGACCTGTGGGCGACCGAGGACGAGACCCGTGATCAGATCATCGGGTTCTACCGGCGCACATGGGAACACTCGGACGTGACGATCAACGAGCTTCCCCTCGACGCTCCCGGCCACGTGCCGTGGTGGCCGGAGCCTCATACCCACACGAACCTGTTCGCCATCATCGTCCATGTCCTCGGCGAGTCCATCCGGCATGCCGGGCACGCCGATATCCTGCGCGAGGGCGTCGACGGCCGGACCGGGTTGCGTGCCGAACACGAGAAGCAGATCGACGAGGAAGCCCGTGCGGCCTATTGCGCGAAGATCGAGCGGGCCGCCAGGTCGGCCGCACCGATCAAGGCTTAGAAGTTGTCTCACGTGACGTGATGTTCGTGCGGCACGATGCCGGTCGTGGGTAGCGTCTTCGGCGGCCGGGACGGCTACCAGGACACCTACGCCAAGGAGCTCTGACCCATGTCCTTCCTGGTGATCGGCGAGTGCGTCGCCGACATCGTCCGTGCCCCCGCAGGGTCCGGCGCCGCCGACCGTGTCCACCCGGGCGGCAGTCCTGCCAACGTCGCCTACGGCCTCGCCCGCCTCGGCCGGGACGTCACCCTGCTCACCCAGCTCGCCGACGACCCCGCCGGACGGCTGATCGAGGCCCACCTGAAGGGCGTAGGGGTGCGGATCGCCCTCGGCGGTGCCCCCGCGCGCACCCCGTCGGCTGTCGTGGGCCTCGACGACCGGGGACGGGCCACGTACACCTTCGACATCGCCTGGACCCTGGAGGACGGGGAACCGGCCGACGCGTCGCCCTCCCATGTGCACATCGGCTCGATCGCCGCCGTCACGGCCCCTGGTGCGGACACCGTGCTCGCCGAGACCGAACGGCTCCGCGACCGGGCCACGGTCAGTTACGACCCCAACGTCCGCCCGGAGTTGATGGGGGAGCACACGGAGGCCGTCGCCCGGGTCGAGCGCTGCGTCGCCCTCAGCGACCTCGTCAAGGCGAGCGACGAGGACCTGGCATGGCTCTACCCCGGCGAGGACCCGCAGACGGTCGCGGCCCGATGGCTGGCCCTCGGCCCGACCGTCGTCCTCGTGACCCGGGGCGCGGACGGCTCGCTCGCCCTCACCCGGCACGACACCGTCGCCGTCGGGGCGCCGCCGGTCGCCGTCGTCGACACCGTCGGCGCGGGCGACTCCTTCATGTCCGCCGTCCTCGATACCCTCGCCGGTCAGGACAGGGCGACGCTCGGCGCGCTCTCGGCGGAAGAGCTCGCCGGGCTGCTCGCGCGGGCCGGCGCGGCCGCGGCCGTCACCGTCTCCCGGGCCGGCGCCCAGCCGCCCGACCGGGCCGAACTGGACGCCGCGCGTGAGGAGTTCGCCCTCAGATCCGGGCGTGCGTCGTGATGTCCGAGGCGAACTGCTCGACCATCGCGGGGGTGACCGTCGGGCGGCACTGCCCGATGGCCTCCAGATAGTCCGCCGTACTCGCCCCGGGCGCGGGGCCGTCCGCCCGGCCGCCGACCGCTACCAGGTCCCGCTCGAAGGATGCCTGGGCGGCGATCCGGGCCGCGTGCTCGATGTCGGCCGGGGTGAACAGATCGCTCGCCAGGACCAGTTCGTCGATGTCGACGTCCGTCCGGCCGTCCGTGTACCGGGCCCAGATCGCGGCCCGCGCCACCTTGTCCGGCGTACCGATCGGGATGAGGTAGTCGAACCGCCCGGGGCGCAGGAACGCCGGGTCGAGGGAGCGGATCGAGTTGGTGGCGCAGACGAGCAGCCGCTCGTCCCGCTCCCGGAAACCCGGTATCAGCTTGAGGAGTTCGTTGGTGACGCCGTGCATGCCGCCGGGCTGCGCGGGCTCCGAGCGGACCGGGGCGATCTCCTCGACCTCGTCGATGAAGACGAGGACCCGCTCCAGCTCGGCGATCCGCGCGAACGCGGACCGCAGGGCGGCGGCGAGGTTCCCCTCGTCGGCGAGGCGGGACGGCAGGATCTCCACGAACGGCCAGCCGAGCCGGGAGGCGATGCCCCGCGCGAACGTCGTCTTCCCGGTGCCGGGCGGACCGAAGAGGCAGACCGCGCGCGGCGGCCGCACCCCGTGCCGGGTCGCCCGCTCCGGCTCGGCGAGCGGCAGGACGACCCGGCGCTCGATGAGGTCCTTCTCCCGCTCCATCCCGGCGACCTTCGCCCACAGGTCGCCCGGGAGCAGCCGCCCGCCGAGGTCGTCGAGGAGCCCGGCGGCGGGCCCGTGCAGCGGCTCGACCTTCTCGAAGTACGCGACGGCCGGCTGCCGGGTGTACCCGGCGTTCAGGAGCCCCTCGCCGAGGAGCTCCTCCTCCGGCAGTACGTACGCGATCCGCCCGACGCGGGCCGCCACCAGCCGCCGCTCCAGCTCCACGAGCAGGGCGCTGGCCAGGCCTCGGCCGCGCCACGCCGAGGAGATCGCGATCCGCATCACCCAGGCACGCTCGCCGGAGACGCAGGCGAGCGCGGCGCCGATGGGCACGCCCTGGTGGACGGCGACCACGGCCGGCTGCCGCGAGGTGAGGGCTCCGATGCACTCGGCGAGCGAGAACACGGACTCCTGCCCGAGCTCGGCCGTGGTGTCGATCAGATGGACGACGGCCGCGAGATCGCTCTCGCGATAGTCGTGGATGTGCCAGTTCACCGGTGGTACCGCCCCTCGTTCGTGCCGATGCGGCGAGGCTAGGCGCGGCCGTGGACACGGGTCGTGCGCCGCCGTGCACAAGGCGGTACGGGCAAACGCTCCGTACCGGCTCTATGTCGCCGCGGGGACACGGTGAACGGCGGCACCTCCACGGGTGGGAGGCGCCGCCGTTCCGGGAGAGATCGGAATGTCACGTCCTTCTCTTGGTCATGAGCAGTCCGCCGGCCGTGAGGGCGAACAGGCAGACGCACGCGCCGGTGATCACGTTGCTCAGGATCACGCCGGTGTCGGGGTTCGACGAGACCACCCACGGGGCGATGATCAGCCACGCGCCCAGGAGCAGTACGACGAAGTTCAGGTCCTGCGACCGCTCGGGGGCCATCGACATGCACAGGCCCAGGGCCGCGATCGTGATGCCGACGACCAGATTGCTGATGGCGAGCTCGGGGCGGGCGGCGGAGAAGTGAACCGTCCACGCGGAGATCGCGGCGTAGATTCCGGCGAGGATCACGAGTTCCTCGACCGCCGCGACACCTCGGGTCTGGAGCATGCGGGCGTAACGATCCCGCATTTCCGACGCATCGGGGTGCCCCGAGATATCACCAGGACGGTGAGAGACGTCGGCCATACGACTCGCCTCCTTTTGGCGTCATGCACGTCTGACCGCTTGTGTGGCAATCATGCCGCGGCTCCATTGTGCGCTTATCTGCCCTTTATGTGTAGGTTTGACCGCTAGGGGAAGCGCACAGAATTCGCGCCGTGGATATGCCCGGAACCACCAAACGTGGGTGGGCCCGACCACCCCGGCGTAGCCTGGAAGAGGACTCGGGGCAGGCCTTTACACCGCCGGGAGGCGTGATGGCCGGCATCGTACAGAAGAGCTTCGATTCAGCGGACGAGACCCGTCCCTTCGAGGGCGGCAAGGGCAGGCTCGACCTGATCAACGCCGAACAGGGAGCGGTCGGCCGCGCCGTGTTCGAGCCGGGTTGGCAGTGGTCCCAGCACGTGAAGCCGATCGCCGGCACCGACAGTTGTCAGGCGTCCCATGTCGGATACATCGTCAGTGGCCGGATGAAGGTGGTCATGGACGACGGCGAGACGGTGGAGTTCGGCGCCGGTGACTTCATGCAGGTCAAGCCCGGGCACGATGCCTGGGTCCTCGGTGACGAAGCCTGCGTGGCCCTCGACTGGGTCGGCTTCGGCGACTACGCCCAACGTCCCGGATCCTGACGCCTTCCCCGGCGCGCCCCGCGAGGCGCGCCGGGATGGCAGGCTCCGCTCACACGGTGACGGGCTCCGCCGTCGACGCGCCGGAGGCGATGCCGAACGCCGGGTCCGGGACGGACTCGGGCGCGAGGAGGACCGAGGCAGCACCGTCCACGCCGACCGGCACGTCGCCGTCGATGGTCACCCGGCGCAGCTTGCGCTCGTGGTCGTCGGAGTCGTCCACGCCGTAGTGCTGGGTGGCGCGGTTGTCCCAGATCGCCACGTCGCCGACCTGCCACTGCCAGCGCACCGTGTTCTCCGGGCGCTCGATGTGCGCCTGGAAGAGCGCGAGCAGCGCGCGGGAGTCGGCGCCCGTCAGGCCACTGATGCGCTGCACGAAGTTGCCGAGGAGGAGCGTGCGCTCGCCGGTCTCCGGGTGGACCCGTACGACCGGGTGCTCGGTGAGGTACTTCGTCGAGGCGAAGACCTCACGGAAGCGCGCGAGCTGTTCGGGCAGGACGCCCGGGCGCAGGGCCGCGTAGTCGTAGTCGTTGGAGTGCACGGCGCGCAGGCTGTCGGCGAGGACGCGCAGCGGCTCGGGGAGCTTGGCGTACGCGGTCGCGGTGTTGGCCCAGAGGGTGTTGCCGCCGTACGGCGGAATGGTCACCGCGCGCAGGATCGAGAAGGCGGGGTACGCCGGCACGAACGTGACGTCCGTGTGCCACTGGTTGGCCCGGGCGCCGTAGTCCGAGTCGATGGGGAAGGAGTAACGGCCGTCGGCAGAGGGGACGGTGGGGTGCGCGACGGGCGTGCCGAGGAGCTTGCCGAAGGCCTCGTGGGCGTCCTCGTCCAGGTGGTCCTGGCCGCGGAAGAAGACGACCTTGTGCGCGAGGAGCGCGGCGCGGATCTCGGCGACGGTCCCGGCGGAGAGGTCGCCTCCCAGGCGGACGCCGGAGATGACGGCGCCGAGGCGGCCGCCGACCTTCTGGACGGTGACGGTGGTGGTGGTAGCGGTCGACATGGTGGTCCTTTCGGAAGTGTGCGAACCGGCTCGGGGATTAATTCCGGAGCGGAAGCAATGACGTGACGACGAGGGACCGGCTCGGCCGGGGGAGTCGCACGGGAGCGGATCGCGGGATGACGGGAGTGCGGCGCACGAGCGCGGTGTACGGAGGCGGCGAGGTGCGCGCCGGGGGTACGGGTGCGGGCGGCGAGCCCGGCACGCGAGAGGGTCGCGAGGATCAGGCGCCGGAGCCGGCGGGACACGAGGAGGTCGCGAACATGTCCCGGAGCCTCGCAGCGGCCGTCGCGGGACGTCAAGCGAACGGCGGGGCCCCGAGCCGTGCCTGGTGATGGTTGAATCGGCGCCTGCCCGCCGCCCGCGCCCCCGAGATCCGTACCCCCGCTCACCCGTGCTGACCAGCGGTGATGCGAAGAAATCCGGAGGGGGTGACCCGTACGGGCGGAGCCGCGACGGCCCCACCGTCGGCGGCGCGGGAATTCACACCGCCGCAACAGTGACGCAGAGAGGTACCCATGACGACCACCTCCCACGGTTCCCGGATGGCGGGAGACGGCCGGCGCGAGGCCAACGCCGCCACCGTGCTGCGGACCGTGCTCGACCACGGTCCGGTCGCCCGCGGCGCCGTCGCCCGGCTCTCCGGTCTCAGCCCCGCCGCCGTCTCGCGCCAGGCCACCGACCTCACCCGGCTCGGACTCCTGCGCGAACTGCCGGAACTGGCCGGCGGCGGGGGTGTGGGACGTCCGCAGATCCCCATCGACCTGCACATCGGCGCCTCCGGCGGACCGGTCGTCGGCGGCGTCCACCTCGGCGTCCCCAGCTCGACGTTCGGCCTGGTCGACCTGCGCGGCCGCGTCCTGGCCCGGCGCACCCACCCGCACGACGGCATCGCGCCGGACGGCGTGCCCACCGCCGTCGGCCGCGCCCTGCGCGGCTTCCTCGACGAGCACACCGGGGGACGCCCGCTGCTCGGGGTCGGCGCCGCCGTCGGCGGCTGGGTAGACCCCGCGGAGGGGGTCGTCGTCCGCCACGACGCCTTCGGCTGGCGCCGCCGTCCGCTGGCCGCGGAGCTCACCCGGGGCCTCGGCGGGCACACCGTACGGCTCGACAACCACGCCCGCTCCATCGCCCAGTCGGAGATCCTCTTCGGGCGGCCCGCGGCCCGGCGCAGCCTCGTCCACCTCTTCATCGGGAACGTCGTCGACGCGGCCGTCGGGCTGGCCGGGATCGTGCACCAGGGCCCCGGCTCGGCGGCCGGCGACGTGGCGCACCTGCCCGTACCCGACTCCACCGTCCCCTGCCCGTGCGGGCGTTCGGGCTGCCTGGAGGCCACCGCCTCGAACACCGCGCTCGGACTCACCGCCGTGCGACGCGGGATCGTCCCCGAGCCCGACACGTTCCTCGTCGTGGACGCGGCGGCGGCGGGGGACCGGCGCGCCGACCGGCTGCTGCGCGAGCGCGCGCGGGCGGTGGGCCGCGCCGTCGCGCTGCTCCTCGACGTCCTGAACCCGGATCTGGTCGTCGTGACCGAACACTCCAGCGTCCTCGACCCGGACTACCTGGAGGAGATCCGCGGGGCGGCGATCGACCTCTCGCATGTCTGCGACGACCCCGAACGCATCGTCAGTCCACATGCCGGACCGGCCACGCTGCCCGTAGCGGCGGGCACGGTTCTACTGAATCCCCTGTTCAGAAGGCCTCTTCAGACGGTCGACGAGCTCCTCGCCGAGGGTAGCGAGAAGTGATGTCGTCTCAGAATGCGGGCGCAGCCGGTTGACCGCCTCGCGCAGCCGCTGTCATATTGCTCCCGTGAATCCGGACATGCGCCTCATCTCCCGCAGGCACGTCGACCTCTGTCGACAGGCCAGTGCGGTCTGTGCCGTCCGCGTCTGAACCTTCGCGTCGGGCGTCGAACCGTTCGCCCCGCCGGGTCCGCTGATGCCGTCCCGGTCCCGCTGAACTCCCCCCGGCTTCCCTGACCTTCCGGCTCCTCCGGCTTTCCGGCATTCCGGCGCGCCCGGACGTCCGGGCGCTCAGGCCCGTCGGCCGGCCCCCTCGCCGTACCGCGTCGTACCGCCGTATCGCCCCGCACCCCGTTCCGTACCGCTACCGCGCACTTCCGCGTACCCCGCACGCCTGGCGTGGCCATTCCTCCCGCAGCGGAAGGAATGGCCGCACCCCGCGCGCCTCCGACCTCTTTCACAGGCAGGCAACGATGACCGAGTCGTACCCCACCACGCCCACCGCTCCCACCCGGCGCACCACCCTGCGCGCCGCGGGCGGCGGCGCCCTGCTCCTCGGGCTCGGTCTCACGGGCTGCCGCTCGGCGGTCTCCGAAGCCGACGCCCCGTCCGGCAAGGCGGGCGAGGCGGGCAAGGCGAGTGCCGCGCCCCGGCGCGGCGGCACCCTCACCGTCGCCGTCAACGCCGACTTCACGCCCAGCCTGCTCTTCGCCCAGAGCGCCCAGTCGCTCCAGCAGCGGCTCATCTACAACACCCTCACCCGCTACGACGACCGGCTGAAGCCGCAGCCGGAACTCGCCACCTCCTGGGAGTACGCGAAGGACGGCCGCGCCATCACCCTCGCGCTGCGCAGCGGCGTCACCTTCCATGACGGCCGCCCCTTCACCGCCGACGACGTGATCTTCGCGGTGAAGAACCTTCAGAACCCGCTCCGCGCCGCCCAGTTGAGGGCCACGGCCGCCGCCGTCACCGGCTTCGAGAAGCGCGGTGACCACGAGCTGGTCCTGAAGCTCGCCCACCCGGTGAACAACCTCTTCGACCTCTTCGAATTCATGATCATCACGGATCGCGCCAGCGTCGAGGACGCCGTCACCGGCAAGAAGCTCAACGGCACGGGACCCTTCCGGCTGACCAAGTGGAGCCCCGGCTCCGGGCTCGGCCTCAGCCGCAACGAGACGTACTGGCAGCCCGGCCGCCCCTACCTCGACGGCGTCGAGATCCGCGTCGTGCCGCAGGCCGACGCGCTGCTCTCCTCCCTCAGGACCGGACAGTCCCAGCTCTCCTTCAGCGTCCCCGGCAAGAACCTTGCCGTCGTCGCCGCCAGCCCCGAGCTCGCCATCAGCGAGTACTCCACGGGCGGCGGAGCCGTGTACCTCGGCGTCAACACCACCGTCGCCCCGCTGAACGACAAGACCGTCCGGCAGGCCCTCGCCTGGGGCATCGACCGCGAGCGGATCCTCAAGCAGGTCCTCGGCGGCTACGGACTCGCCTCCGCCACCCCCTGGCCCAAGTCCTCGCCCGCCTTCACCGAGGCCGGCCGCACCCACTACACGCACAACCCCGGCAAGGCCCGCGAGCTCCTCAAGTCCGCCGGACACACCCGCCTCGACCTGCCCCTGCTCCACGTCAACCTGCCCGGCGAGACGGCCGTCGCCGAGGCCGTCCAGTACGACCTCCGGCAGATCGGCGTCCACGTCACGCTCCAGCCCACCGACTCCGCCGCCGCCCAGAAGAACCTCATCTCCCAGAACATGCCCGGACTCTGGACGATGAGCCACAGCTTCGCCCAGGTCCAGCCGTCCACCCTCGCCGTCAGCGCCTACCCCTTCAACGAGGCCAAGAACACCTCCAAGTTCCGCTCCGCCGCCTACACGAAGGTCGTCCGCGAGGCCTGGACCGCGCCCGCCGACGGCGCCCGCGCCAACGCCCTCCGGCAGCAGATCACCGACACCCTCCTCGACGAGGCGTTCATCATCGACCTCGCCATCCGCGGCGCCGTCCAGGTCTCCGCCAGGAAGCTCCACGGCGTCACGCTCAACAAGTTCTCCTATCTCAACCTCGACGACGCCTACCTGGCGGGCTGAGATGCACGGGTATCTGCTGCGGAGGCTCCCCTCCGCCCTCCTCGTCCTCCTCCTCGCCTCCTTCCTCGTCTTCGCGGTCCTGCGGCTCGTCCCCGGCGACCCCGCGGCAGTCCTCGCCGGACCCGACGCGAGCGCCGAGGTCGAGGCCGCCATCCGGGCCCGCCTCGGCCTCGACGACCCCCTGCCCGCCCAGTACGCGCGATGGATCGGCGGCCTCCTCACCGGCGACCTCGGACCCTCCTACGCGATCGGCGGCCAGACCGCCGACCTGATCGCCGACGGCGTCGGCGCCACAGTCGAACTCACCCTGGGAGCCCTGCTGTTCGTCGTCGTCCTCGGCGGCTTCTTCGGCAGCGTCGGCGCCACCTCCCGCAACCGCTGGCTCCGCGGCACCGTACGGATCCTCACCACCGGAGCGCTCGCCGTACCGCCCTTCGTCACCGGCGTCCTCCTCGTCCTCCTCTTCGCCGTCCTCCTCGGCGTCCTGCCCCCGGGCGGCCGCGTCCCGCTCCTCACCGCACCCGACCTCGGCGTCCAGTACCTGCTGCTGCCCGCGCTCTGCCTCGCCCTGCCCAGCGCCGCCGTCCTCGGCCGCTATCTGGAGGACAGCATCGGCCGCGCCCTCGCCGAGGACTACGTTCGCACCGCCACCGCGGCCGGCATCGCGCCCCGACGCCTGCTCTGGCGCCACGCCCTCCCGAACGCCCTCCCGCCCGTCGTCACCCTCCTCGGCATGCAGACCGGCCACCTCCTCGGCGGCGCCGTCCTCGTCGAGGCGATCTTCGCCTGGCCCGGCCTCGGCCAGCTCGCCGAACAGGCCCTGGTCCGCCGCGACTACCCCGTCGTCCAGGACCTCCTGCTCCTCCTAGTCACCGTCTTCGTCCTCGTCCAGCTCGTGACCGACCTCGTCCACGCCTGGCTCGACCCCCGGATCAGGTGGGAGTGACCGCCATGACCACCCTCGCGGCGGCCAAGCCGCCCCTCGCCCGACAGCCCCACAAGTCCCGCCACCCCTACCGGGCGGCCCTCGCCACCGCCCGTGGCCGTGCCGGCCTCGCCCTCGTCGGCCTGGTCGTCCTCGCCGGGCTCCTCGCCCCGCTCCTCTCCGGCCACGGCCCCACCGACCAGAGTGCCCTCGCGCTCGCCGGGCCCGGCACACCGGGCCACCCGCTCGGCACCGACGACCTCGGCCGCGACCTCCTCGCCCGCCTCCTGTACGGCATCCGCGCGGACCTCGGCATCGTCGCCGTCGCCGTCCCGCTCGGCGCCGCCCTCGGCTGCCTCCTCGCCCTGGCGGCGGCCACCCACCCGGTCGCGGACACCGTCGTCCAGCGCGCCTTCGACCTGGTCCTCGCCTTCCCCGGACTGATCCTGGCGCTCGCCGTCACCGCGATCCTCGGCCCCGGCCGGACACCCGTGATCCTGGTCATCGCCCTCGCGGAGATCCCCGTCTTCGGGCGGCTCCTCCGCACCGGCATCCTCGTCCAGCGCGGCCGGGAGTACGTGACGGCCGCCCGCGTCGGCGGCACCTCCGGCGGCCGGATCCTCACCCGGCACATCCTGCCCAACGCCGCCGACCCACTCGTCGTCCAGCTGGCCGTCTCCCTCACCGTCGCCGTCTTCATCGAGGGCGCCATGAGCTTCCTCGGCGTGGGAGTCCGGCCGCCCGAGCCCACCCTGGGAGCCGTACTCAGCCAGTCCATGCCCTATCTCGCCCAGGCCCCGCACTTCGCCGCGGGACCGCTCGTGACCGTGACCGCGCTCGTCCTCGGCCTCTCCCTGACCGCCGAGGCACTGAACCGGGAGATACGCCGATGACCAGCCCGCCGCTCCTCGAAGTCCAGGGCCTGGAGGTGGAGTTCACCACCCCCGACGGCGGGGCGCTGCACGCCGTCCGGGACGTGTCCTTCACGCTCCGCCGGGGCGAGACGCTCGCCGTCGTGGGCGAGTCGGGCTCCGGCAAGTCCACCACCGCCCTCGCCCTGCTCCGGATGCTCCCCGGCACCGGCCGGATCAGCGGCGGCTCCGTCCGGCTCGACGGGCAGGACCTCGCCACCGCCGACGAGTCCGCGCTGCGGGCCGTGCGCGGAACCCGTATCGGCATGGTCTTCCAGGACCCGATGACGGCCCTCAACCCCGTCCTCACCGTCGGCCGCCACTTGGACGAGGTACTCCGCGCCCACGACGGGCGGGCCGGGTCCGCAGACCGCGGGGCCGGGCCCGCCCGCCGCGACAGGCCCGCCCACCCCGACAGGCCAGCCCACCCCGACAGGCCAGCCCACCCCGACAGGCCCGCCCACCCCGACAGGCCCGCCCGCCGCGACAAGGCCGCCCGGCGCGCCCGGGCCGTCGAGCTGCTCCGCCTCGTCGGCATCCCCGACGCCGAGCGCCGCCTCGACGACCACCCGCACCAGTTCTCCGGCGGCCAGCGCCAGCGCGTGCTCATCGCCATGGCCCTCGCCGGCGAACCCGACATCCTCCTCGCGGACGAACCCACCACCGCCCTCGACGCCACCGTCCAGGACCAGATCCTCACCCTCCTCGGCGAACTCACCCGCACCACAGGCACGGCGCTCGTCCTCATCACCCACAACATGGGCGTGGTCGCCCGCGCCTGCGACCGGGTCCTCGTCATGTACGGCGGCACCGTCGTCGAGGACGGCCCCACCGCCGAAGTCCTGTCCCGCCCCCGCCACCCCTACACCGCCGGCCTCCTCGCCGCCGTACCCCGGCTCTCCGCCCCCTCCGGCACCCGGCTCACCGGCATCCCCGGCACCCCGCCCGACCTGAGCCTGCCCCTCGCGGGCTGCGCCTTCGCGGCCCGCTGCGCGCTCGCCGAGGACCGGTGCCACACCGCCACCCCGCCGCTCACCGCCGTCACGGAGACCGTCCGCGCCGCCTGCCTGCCCGCCGCCGAGCGCACGGAGCCGCTGCCGCCGCCCCCGCCGCCCGTCCGGATCGACCGGCCCGCGCCCGGTGCCGTCGTCCTCAGCGGCGAGGGCCTCCGCAAGACGTACAAGGGTCGTGGCCGACGTACCTTCACCGCCCTCGACGGCGTCTCCCTCACCCTCGCCGCGGGCGAGACCCTCGGCATCGTCGGCGAGTCCGGCTCCGGCAAGTCCACTCTCGCGCGCGTCCTCGCCCACGCCCACCCCGCCGACGGTGGCCGGATCCTCCTCGACGGCCGGGACGTCACCCGCCCCGGCCGGGCCGCGCTGCACGCCGTACGCCGCCGCGTCCAGATGGTCTTCCAGGACCCGTACGCCTCGCTCAACCCCCGCATGACCGTCGGGGAGATCGTCGCCGAACCGCTGCGGGCCTTCGGGACCGTCGCCCCGGGGGAGCGAGCCGCGCGCGTCGCGGAACTCCTGCGGCTCGTCGGCCTCGACCCGGCCGCCGCCGACCGGCACCCGCGCTCCTTCTCCGGCGGCCAGCGCCAGCGCATCGGCATCGCCCGCGCCCTCGCCCCCGAACCCGCCGTCCTCATCTGCGACGAACCCGTCTCGGCGCTCGACGTCTCCGTCCAGGCCCAGATCGTCGGCCTCCTCACCGACCTCCAGCGCGACCTGGGCCTCGCCCTCGTCTTCATCGCCCATGACCTCGCCGTCGTGCGCCAGGTCAGCCACCGCATCGCCGTCATGCACGAGGGCCGGATCGTCGAGACCGGAGCCGCCGACGAGCTGTGCGAGCACCCCCGCGACCCGTACACCCGCGCGCTCCTGGCCGCCGCGCCCGAACCCGTACCCGTCCGGGTACCCGCCGGGGCGGTGTCCGCGTGAGCGCCTGCTGCACCCCGGGACGGGGCTGTACGGGGGACGCCGGAGCCGCCCGCGCCGTCGATCTGCTGCCTTTGCCGACCGTACGGACCGCCGCCCCGCCGCCCCCTCCCATGGTGGAACTGCCCGGCGGCACGTTCCGCATGGGCGACGCCTTCGGCGAGGGCTACCCGGCCGACCGTGAGGGACCCGTACGGGAGGTCACGGTCGATGCCTTCGCGATCGACGCCACCGCCGTCACCAACGCCCGGTACGCGGAGTTCGTCGAGGCCACCGGGTACCGCACCGACGCCGAACGCTTCGGTTCCTCCTTCGTCTTCCACCTCCTGCTCCACCCCGCCGCCGCGGGCCACGTCCTCGGTCGGGTCCCGCAGGCCCCCTGGTGGCTGGGGGTCACCGGGGCGGCCTGGCACACCCCCGAGGGCCCCGGCTCCGGCCTCGAAGGCCGCGCCGACCACCCCGTCGTCCACGTCTCGTACGACGACGCCCTCGCCTACTGCGCCTGGGCGGGCGTCCGGCTGCCCACGGAGGCCGAGTGGGAGTACGCGGCCCGCGGCGGCCTCGACGGCGCCCGCTACCCGTGGGGCGACGACTTCACCCCCGGCGGCACGGAGATGTGCAACACCTGGACCGGCGACTTCCCCCACCGCTCCGACCGGCCCGGCGGACGCGTTGGCACCGTGCCCGTCACCGCGTACGCCCCCAACGGCCACGGCCTCTACAACACCTCCGGCAACGTCTGGGAATGGTGCCAGGACGCCTTCGCCCCCCAGGCCGATGCCGCCCGCCCGGCCGAGCGCATCATCCGGGGCGGCTCCTACCTCTGCCACGCCTCCTACTGCAACCGCTACCGGGTCGCCGCCCGCTCCCACAACACCCCCGACTCCTCGACCGGCCACGGCGGATTCCGCACCGCCCGGACACTCCCTCTCCCGGAAGGACCCGCCCCCGCATGACCACCGCACCCCGTCGCGACCCCTACGAAGGTTTCGCCGGCCGTGTCGGCCGCACCTTCGCCGAGTCCGAACCCGCCTGGCCCAGCCGTACGACTCCGCCGGCCAAGGCCCCCAACATCGTCGTGGTCCTCGTCGACGACATGGGTTTCAGCGACATCGGACCGTTCGGCTCCGAGATCCCCACACCGGTCCTCGACGGCCTCGCCGACGACGGCGTACGGCTCACCAACTACCACACCATGCCGCTCTGCTCGCCCGCCCGCGCCGCCCTGCTCACCGGCCTCAACCCGCACCGCGTCGGCTACGCCATGGTCGCCAACGCGGACCCCGGCTTCCCCGGCTACGGCATGGAGGTCGCCGACGACATCCCCACCCTCGCCGAACTCCTCCACGACGCCGGCTACGCCACCTACGCCGTCGGCAAATGGCACCTCGTCCGCGACTCCGCCTCCAACGCCGCCGACGACCGCGCCAACTGGCCGCTCCAGAAGGGCTTCGACCAGTACTACGGCGTCCTGGAGGGCCTCACCAGCCTCTTCCACCCGCACCAGCTCGTCCGGGACAACAGCCCCCTCGACATCGACGAGTTCCCCGACGACTACTACTACACCGACGACATCACCGACCAGGCGATCTCCATGGTGACGTCACTGCGCGCCCACGACCCGGACAAGCCCTTCCTCCTCTACCTCGCCCACAACGCCGTCCACGGCCCCCTCCAGGCCAAGGCCGAGGACATCGCCCGCCACCGCGGCCGCTACGACGACGGCTGGGACACCCTGCGCGAGCGCCGCTTCGCCGCCCAGCTCGCCGCCGGACTCTTCCCGCCCGGCACCGAACTCCCCGAACGCAACAGCGAGGCCGGCCTCGACGTCCCCGCCTGGGACTCCCTGACGGAAGATCAACAGCGGCTCTACGCCCGCTACATGGAGGTCTACGCGGCCCTCGTCGACAACATCGACCAGAACCTCGGCCGGCTCACCGACACCCTCGCCGCCCTCGGCGAACTCGACAACACCATCATCGTCTTCACCTCCGACAACGGCGGCACCGGCGAGGGCGGCCCGGAGGGCACCCGCTCCTACTTCAGCCGCTTCGTCCACCACCCCCGCCTCCCCGGCGACTGGGACCCCGACGTCGACCGCGACCCCGAACTCATCGGCGGCCCCCGGAGCCTCGTCCACTACCCCCGCGGCTGGGGCATGGCCTCCAACACCCCCTTCCGCCTCTACAAGGGCCACACCTACGCGGGCGGCGTCCGCGTCCCCTTCGTCCTCTCCTGGCCCGAAGGGGCACGGGACGGCAGGCTCGCGACGGGGCTGCGCCCCCAGTACCAGTACGTCACCGACATCGCCCCCACCCTCCTCGAACTCGCCGGCCTCACCCGGCCCGAGAGCCGCCGCGGCATCCCCCTCCAGGAACCCGACGGCATCAGTTTCACCCCCGTCCTCGCCGACCCCGCCCACGAGTCGACCCACCCCGAGCAGTACTGCGAGATGACCGGCAACCGCAGCCACTACCGCGACGGCCGCAAACTCGTCACCCTCCACCGGCCCGGCACGCCCTACGACGACTCCGAGTGGGCCCTGTACGACATCCGCACCGACCCCACGGAGATCCACGACCTAGCCGCCGAACAGCCCGCACTGGTCAAGGAGTTGTCGGCGGCCTGGGAGGAGGCCGCCTGGCGCGACGGCGTCTTCCCGCTGCCCGACCACAGCGGCGCCCTCGCCCGCCGCAACCCCGCGGAGCAACGCCTCACCCGCCCCGTCACCCTGCTCCCCGGCACCCCGGAGCTGGAGCGCTACCGCTCCTCCCGGCTCGTCTCCCTGCGGTCCTTCGAGATCGCCGTGGCCGTCGAGGAGACCGGCGACGGCGTCCTCGTCTCCCACGGCGACCAGGGCGGCGGCTACAGCCTCTACGTCGAGAACGGCCGGCTGACCTTCGCGTACAACGAATACGGCCGCCTCCACGAGACCGACGCGGGCCCCCTGACCCCGGGCCCGCACGAGATCATCCTCGTCGCCGCGGCCGAGGAGGGCCTCCGCTGGCGGTTCACCGTGCTCGTGGACGGCGAGCACCGCGCCGCCCCCGACAGCGTCCACCAGCTCGTCGGCATGGCCCCCTTCCAGGGCATCAGCGTCGGCATCGACCGCAAGTCCCCCGTCTCCTGGCCCCTCTTCGAACGCCACCGCTCCTTCCGCTTCACCGGCCGCCTCCGCTCCGTCACCTACCGGCCCGGAGCACCGGGCCCCGACGCACCCGAGGTCGTCGCGGCGGCCCTCAAGGAGGCGGCAGCGGCCTTCGAGTAGCAGAAGGCGGGAGGGGTGGGTCTCGGCAGAAAGTCCCGGGACCCACCCCTCCTGACCTGCCACAATCCCTCCATGACCCAGGATCCCGACATCGCCGAGGCCATCGAGGGCGAACTGCGCCTGCTGGACCCGGCCGTCCGCGCCTCCCACGCCCTCTCCGTCGCCCTCCTCGACCCCGAGTTCGTCGAGGTCGGCGCCTCCGGCCGCCGCTGGACGTACGAGGAGATGCTCGCCGCGCTCCCCGAGCTGACCGGCAGCACCGAGGACGGTCCGCGCCACGAAGCCACCGCCTTCACGGGCGAGGTGCTCGCCCCCGGAATCGTCCACCTCACGTACGAGTGTGTGTACGACGGCCGTCTCGTCCGCCGCAGTTCCCTGTGGCGACGCGCCCCCGGCACGGCGGGCGACGGGCCCCTGCGGATGTACTACCACCAGGGGACGCCCGTACCCGAGCACCTCGCATGACGACCCGACCCGCCCCGGCGGCCCGAGAGCTGTGGGAGGACCTGGCGCGGGTTCCGGTGTCCTTCCCGCCGCAGGGCGGGGTGAACGTGGTGGTGTCCGCGGAGTCGGGGCTGTGTCCGCCCGGTTGGGTCGGGGTGGTCGCCCTAGAAGGGTCGGCGATCGCGACCGCGCCGACTGAGCGCGTCGCGGAGAGACTGCGCGCCGCGCTGGCGGACCTGCCCGTGGAGGCCGTGGTGGACGCCGCCTCGCTCCACGACGCACTGCCCGTGGCCCGGGTGCTCGGCCCGGCGTCACTGTCGTACGTCTCTCCGCAAGGCTTCCGCCCGGTGGCCGCGGCCTCGGACGTGGCACACCTGCCCGGCGACCACCCGGCAGTGCGCGGCCTGGAACGGGTGGCGGGCCACGAGGACGCGGTGGAGGCCGCCCTCGACGAGATCACGTCCCCGGCATGCGTGGTCCGCGAACACGGTGAGGTGGTGGCCGCCGCCGGGTACCGTATCTGGCCCCGCCGGACGGCCCACCTCAGCGTGCTGACCGCGCCGGCCGCACGGGGACGCGGCCTCGCACGGACCGTGGCATCGGCGGCCGTCGCCCACGCGCTCGCCGCCGGACTGCTGCCGCAGTGGCGCGCCCGTCCCCGGGCCTCGCGACGGGTCGCCGCCACACTGGGCTTCGAGGAACTGGGCGCCCAGCTCTCCGTCGAGCTCGCTCAGGACTGACGCGGGGTGACGTTGCCGCCGTCGTAGACGTTGTCCGGGGTGACGATCCGCGTGACCGCCCGGGCGAGCAGCGTCGACGGCTCCTGGTTGTCGACGCGGCGGACGTCCGTGTTGAGCATGAGGACCAGGGTGGCCTTCTGCGAGGGCAGGTAGACGGTCACCGTCTCGTACCCCGGCAGGGAGCCGTTGTGCCCGATCCAGCCCTCGGTCTCGAAGATGCCGAGGCCGTAACTGGTGCCGGGGAAGCCGGTCGGCAGCGTCTTGAGCCGCTGCGCCTGGGTATCCGGGCTGAGCAGCTTCCCGGTGGCGACGACCTCGGCCCAGTGGCGCAGGTCGTGCAGGTTCGAGATCATCGCCCCGGCCGCCCAGGCCCAGCTCGGGTTCCAGTCCGTCGCGTCCTCGACCTCGCCGCTCAGCGTCTGGTCGGTGTAGCCGTGCGAGTGCGGCTCGGGGAACTCGGCCCCCTGCGGGAACAGCGTGTGGAACAGGCCGGACGGGCGCAGCACCCGGTTGCGGATGACGTCCCGGAGCGGCTGGCCGGTCACCTTCTCGACGACCAGACCGAGCAGGACGAGGTTGGAGTTGGAGTACTCGAACTGGGCACCCGGCTTGAAGGTGTTCTTGTGCCTCATGCCGTACGCGAGCAACTGCTCCGGCGTGTACGTCCGCTGCGGGTCGCTCAGCAGATCGTGGACGAACTCCGCGTCGGAGGTGTACGGGAACAGGCCGCTGCGCATCTCGGCGAGCTGGCGGAGCGTGATCCGGTGGCCGTTGCGCACATGGGGGATGTACTTCGCGATCGGGTCGTCGAGACCGACGCGGCCGTCGTCGACGAGCTGGAGCAGCGCGGTCACCGTGAAGGTCTTGGTCTCGCTGCCGATCCGGATGTACGAGTCGGCGGACATCGGCTCGCGGGTCACCGTGTCGGCGACGCCGGTCGCGCGGACGTAGCTCCCCTTGCCCGGCATCCACACGCCGACGACGACGCCGGGGATGCCCGCCTGCTTGCGGACGTCCTCGATGGCCTTGTCCAGCCGGGCGTTCACCTCGGGGCCGAGACCGCCCGGCGGGCAGTCGTCCTTGTCGTACCGGTCGACGCTCGCGGCGTGGACCGCCGCGTCCTTGTCGTACCGGTCGACGCTCGCGGCGTGGACCGCCGGGGCCGGGGCCAAGGCCGTCGGGGCCAGCACGGACGCCACGAGCAGCGCTGCGGCGAACAGACGTCGGGTGGGGGTGCGTCGCATGTGGGGGGCGCCTCTTCCAGGTCGGGGAGCAGGCAGCCACATCACCATCCGGACCCCCACCGGAGGCCTCCGTCCGAGGAGCGCCCCATCGAGTCCACTCGTTCGGCGCCGCGCGGATCGCTGAGACGGGCCCGCTCACCAGTCCCGGTCGGCGATCAGCTCCTCGACGTCCGCGTCCGTGAACCCGTACGCCGACGCGATGGACCAGAAGTCCTCGGCGATCGCCTCACGGGCAACCGTCTCGATCTCACTCCCCGCTGCCTCGAACTCCGCCTCCAGGAGGTTGAACTCCTCCGTCGCGGCCCGGGTGAGCACATACAGCGCCTCCAGCTCCGACGGCTGGTCGGCCTCGATCCGCTCGCACAGCCGCAACAGGATCGCCTTGCCCTGGTCGACGACGTGATCGGGGAAGTACGAGTCCGCGTAGAGCGGCCGCAGAAACGCGTGCGCTGCCATCTGCTGGTGGGTGATCGGCATGGTTTCCCCGCCTCCGTAGAAGAACTGACGCGCCGATCATGCACGAACGCACTGACAACGACGCCGCCCGTGGACGCCGGCCCGCTCGTGACCGGCCCCTCGCGCGACTCGCGCCGATTCCCCACCCGAATGGCCGTGGAGGAAACGATCCCCCTCACCCGAGGGAGCTGTCACTCCCTCCGTGAGCCGCGCCCCGGCAGGGCGAGTGCACGGGCTGAAGGTCGCCGACCGACACCGGGCACGACAAGCGGTCCGGCCCTGCTCTCGGACCGGACCGCTCACCGTGTGCTACTCCTCGCTAGGCCGCTTGGCCCGCCGGGTGGAAGTTGATGCGTTCACTGATGACGGGGAAGCCGGCCTTGGCGAAGTTCGCGGCCATGGGGAAGTTGCCCTGGTCCGTCGCTCCGCTGATGAACTCCGCGCCTTGCTCGACGAGGACGTGGGTGCACTCCGCGAGGAGGTCGTAGGCGTAACCGCGACCGCGCTGTTCCGGGACGACTCCGATGAAGCCGATGGTCGGGCCGGAGGGGTTGTGGGCCGGGATGTGGATGCCGGCCAGGTCACCCTCCGGCGTGCGCGCGACCTGCCACCACTCCCGTGGGGAGGGGCACCAGTGGAAGAAGTCGAGTTCCTCCTGGGCGGCCTGGTGGAGGCCGCCCTCCTCGATGGCCCTGAGCGCGTGGGCGTCCAAGGTGACGGAGTGGATGCGGCGCAACGCGTCGAGGAACACGGTGTCGTCGGGTTCGGCGCTGAAGCGCAGGCGTCCGGGCCGCTCGGGCAGACCCCGCTCCGGGGTCCAGCGGTACAGGAAGCGTTCCACCAGGAGTTCGTACCCCGCGGATCGTGCGGCGGCGAAGCGCGCCTCGGCGGCGGCGCGCTGGTCGGTCTTCTCCCGCCAGCCGCCGGGCAGGTTGATCTCGAGTTCGACCTGCCAGGGAGCGGAACGCAGGAGTTCGGCCCCGGCCTCCTCCTCGCCCTCGGCCACGTCGAACCAGTTGATGTTCACGGGCTCCGAGTCGTCGGGGCCGCCCCACCAAGCGCCGCGTGCGACGACCTCGCCGTCGCGCAGGGCGACGCGCTTCCAGTCGGGTCGGAACCGGGTACGCCGATGGTTTTCACGGGCGCCCAGGGGGTCGGGGAGGGCGTCGAAGAGATGAGCGTCGCTCGCGGAGAGCGTGCGGATGACCGGATCGGTCATGGATTCCTCCGGGATACAGGCTGCTTGGAGCGCTCCCGGTCAGAATTGACGAATCACGCCGGGATAGTGGAAGAGGGAGCGCTGGAAAGGTGTGAACTGCACGGCACTCGCCTCCTTCCATCCGTGTATCAGGGCGTGGATCCACACCGTACGTGATCTTCCGCGGGTCCGTCCACGGATTTCCGCGCCCCTTGAAGCCTGCGGGGCCTTGAGCGGACTGCAGTGGTGGGGACGGTACGGGAACAGGCGATCACGATCGACAGCTGGAGTACTGGAGGAGTCGTCGGACGAACGGCGCCGTGCCTAGAACGAGTGCGGTGAAGACGACCAGTCGTTGGAGACCGGGCTGAGCGGCGAGGCTGCTGTGCTGGATGCCGTAGGTGGCGTACCAGTTGGCGGCGAGGTCGGTCGTCACGATGGCGCACACCACCGTCACCGCCCAGCGTGGGGTGCGGTGCACCCAAGTGATCACGCCACTGATGTTCTCAGCCGCTGGTCGCGTGCCGGCCGACAAGGCATGTGCTTCCTGTGACTCGTAAGGAAATCGGTTTGCTTCATCGTGCCCCAGGAGTGAGGCTCGCCCCATGGCCACAGATTTCCTGGTACGTCCGGCCCGGCCCTCCGATGCCTGGGCCTTGGCTGAACTGCGGTGGACGTTCAAGCAGGAGGACTACGAGGGGCGACCGCCGGTCCCTGCGCGGAGCCTGGAAGGGGCCGAGGTCTGGATCCGCGACCGGCTCGGCGATGGCCGCTGGTCGGCCTGGGTCGCGGAGACGGGCGGCGAGATCTGCGGTCACGTCTTCCTCTGTCCGGTGGAGCGGATGCCGGAGCCCTACGCGGACAACAACCCGGTCGGCTACGTCACGCACTTCTTCGTGACGCCGTCACGTCGGAACAAGGGAGTTGGTTCGGCGCTCCTCGAAGCACTGAAGCAGCACGCACGCGGCGTCGGCCTCGAAGGCCTGATCGTCTGGCCGTCAGAGCGCAGCACCCCGCTCTATCAGCGCTCCGGATTCCAGCCTCCGGAGGAACTGTTGGAACTCCCACTCGACGCCTGAGGGGACCTGTCGTGACGTGCGCTGCTCGGCGGTCAGCCGGCATGCCGGCCGACCTGATGCGGCACTAGCTTCTGGCGCCTTCCCCGCGCAGCGCGGCATGGACCAGCGCGATGTCCGTAGCGGGGAGGGCGAGTTCCCAGTAGCGATCAGCGGCTTGCACGGATAATTGACGGAACACTCCCTTGTCCACCGCCCCACTTCCCGGGCCTGCAACAGGGCCCGCCCCATGAACGTGGAACGGAGCAACAAGGGCGACGTCTTCAGCGAATCCGCCGAGGACGCGAAACGGCCGCCACACCACTGGCGACGTTGCGGCGGGATCCAGAATCAGCGACCCCTGCCGGAGACGGCGGCCCTCACGGACGAACGCGGAGACCTCGCGGGCCCCTCCAGCCTTCAACGCCACGACGTCCGCCTCGGCGCGATGCCGAGCGTCGTCTCCGGTGAGTTGCTCGATGAGGCGACTCGGATGCCGCAGTAGGTCCGTGAAGGACTGTGTCCCCGCAGCCCGTCGTACTTTTCGGTCCACCCATGTCCCCCACACGTGCGCGACGCTAGGTGTACGCGTCCGTGACGCAGTCGACGGCGCACCGCCAGTGCTCGAACCGTCGCCGCAGCGCCGCCGCCGCGTGCTGCCGCTCCACCTCGGCGTACCCGTAGCGGTTCTCGGTCACGCGGACCACGGCGTCGACGGTGACGATGGCCGGTTCGCCGTCGCCGGCGGAGCTGCGGGCGGTCGCGATCACCTGGTCGGCGGCCCGCTGGAGGTCGCGCGCGTACTCCCGCTGGGCGACGGACCGTGCCCGGGAAGCGGCGAACGGCCGTACGGCACGGCCCTTCCAGACGATGCCCGCCGTGATGAGTCCCAACCCGACGAGCGGGACGAGCAGCCCGATCACGGTATTGAGGTTCCAGGTCATCGCGCGTCGCCTTCCCCCAGTACCGCCGGTCCGGCTGCCGGTCGGTCCGATTCTAGGGCGCGGGGAGCCTCGTCCGCTGGCGTGCCCAGGAGGGTGTCCAGATGTCGGCCCCCGAGGCCTCGTTCCGGGGAGCGGCGAGGTGGTCGCGGAGGGCGAGGAGCCCCGGGTGCGGATTGTCCATGGACCAGAGCAGCGAGTGCGGGTAGACCGGCGTCGGGCCGTGCACGGGGATGCGGCGCAGGTCGTGGGCCTCGGGCCAGACGAGGCGCGTTCCCGCGCCCACAAGGGTTGCGAGTTCGGGGGAGTCGGCGACGGTGTCGAGGAGTGGTTCGGTGCCGAAGTCGGGCCCCGTCACCTCGATCGTGAGGCCGAACTCGGCGGCGAGGTCGGCGTAGTAGGCGGCCCACTCGGTTCCGCTGACGATCCCGGGCACCCAGATCCGGTGCCCCGCGAGACGCGCAAGCGTGACGGAACGGGCGGACGCCAGCGCGTGGGCCGGTCCCGTGAGCAGTTGGAGCGGCTCGTCCAGGACGGGCAGGGCCCCGATGCCCTCGGGGAGTTGCCGGCCGGGCATGGTGACCGCGCGGAAGGACGCGTCGATCGTGCCGGACCTCAGGGCCGCGACGGCCGCGTCGGCGTCGAAGAGCGTGACGACGTCGAGCTCGATCTCCGGATGCGTCCGGTGGAACGCGCGCAGCAGCGCCGCAGGCGCCAGCCGCCTGCCGATCACGTCCACGCGCAGTGCCCGGCTGCCCGGCCGTACGGAGGCGATCGCCCGGGCCTCGGCCTGGAGCAGGGCGCGGGCGTGCGGCAGGAACGCCTGTCCGTCGATCGTGACCTCGGCGCCGTGCGCGGTACGGGTGAGCAGCCGCACGCCCAGCTCCTTCTCCAGCGCGGCGACGCGCTTGGAGACGGCCTGCTGGGTGATCGCCAGCTCGTCGGCCGCCTGCCGGAAACGGCCCGAGTCCAGGACGGCGAGGAAGGTGCGTACGGCTTCGAGATCCACGGCCCTCACGCTATCCCGACAACCGCTGGTTGTGCCCTGCGCGCCATCGGGTTGTTTGCTCCCGGTATAGCCGAGTCGGTTGGATGGCGGCGACCGACGCGCGGTTGTTCGACGTGCCGCGGAGGGGAGAGGAGTACGGACATGGGGGGCGGACGGCCGACGCCGGGGCGCGACTTCGGCTGGCTGTGGGCGGCCTACGCGGCGAGCGCACTCGGCACCGGGCTCGCGTTCAGCGCCTTCCCGCTGCTCGCGATCACCGTGCTCCACAAGGGCGCCGCCGAGGTGGCCTCGCTGGCCGCGGTGGGCGCCGCTGTGGGTGCGGCGGTCGCGGTCCCGCTCGGGCCGTGGGTGGAGTTCCGCCGCAAACGGTCCGTGATGGTGGCGATGGACCTCGTCCGGTGCGCGGCGCTGCTGAGCGTCCCCGTCGCGTACGCCCTCGGCCGGCTCGGCCTCGCCCAGCTCCTGCTCGTCTCGGTCGTCGTCGCCGCGGCCGACATCACCTTCGGCGCGGCGGCCGGTGCCTTCCTGAAGGTGCTGGTCAGGCCGGAGAGCATGGTCGCCGCCCAGGCCCGTCTGGAGTCCACGACCTGGACCGCGACCGTCGTCGGACCGCCGCTCGGCGGCGCCCTGATCGCGCTCCTCGGCCCGGTCGCCACCGTGGCGGCCGACGCCCTCAGCTACCTGCTCTCGGCGGCGGGCATCCGGGCCATCCGCGGCCGGGAGCCCCGCTCGCGGCGGGAGAACCCACGGGAAAAGGGGGCCGGGGCGCGCTTCGGCGACCTCGTCGAAGGCTGGCGCCACGTCCTCGCCCACCCGCTGCTGCGCCCGCTGTTCTTCCACACCGTCCTGGTCAACGGCCTGATCATGGCCACAGCACCGCTGCTCGCCGTCCTGATGCTCGGGCCGCTGGGGTTCACGCCCTGGCAGTACGGCCTCGCGTTCGCCGTCCCGTGCGTCGGCGGGCTCATCGGCGCGCGCCTGGCGCCCGGACTCGTCGACCGGTTCGGCCGCCACCGCGTTCTCCTCGTCTCAGGCGCGCTGCGCGTGTGCTGGCCGGTGGGTCTGGTCTTCGTCCGTCCCGGCGCCACCGGACTCCTGCTCGTCATGGCCGTCGAGCTCGCGCTGATCACCTGCATCGGTGTCTTCAATCCGGTGTTCGCCGCCCACCGGATTCGCCTGACCGAGACCGGCCGGGTCGCGCGCACCCTCACCGCCTGGTCCGTCACCGGCAAGGCCACCACCGCGACACTGACCGCCCTGTGGGGCGTCCTGGCGGGTCTCGTCGGCCCCCGGGCGGCGATCGCCCTCGCGGGCGTTGTCCTCCTGGCGACGCCACTGCTGCTCCCGCGGCGCGAGGCGGTCGCGGGGGTGGAGCCGACACCGGGATTGACACGTGTAAGTGGACGGTGACACGCTCCTTGCCCGGCCCCGTGTCGCCCCCGCGCAGAAGGAGCAGCACCGTATGAGCACGACCGTCACCACCGCCCGAGGGCCCGTCCGCGGCGAACGCCGTGCCGACGGCAGCCTCCGCTTCCTGGGCATTCCGTACGCGCAGCCCCCCGTGGGCGACCTGCGGTTCGCCGCGCCCGTCCCGCCGGAGCCGTGGACGGAGCCGCTCGACGCCACCGCGTACGGCCCGACCGCGCAGCGCCGGCCCTTCGGCGAGGTCGTGATCATCCCCGAGCCCACGATCCCGGGCGACGGCGTCCTCAACCTCAACGTCTTCACCCCCGACACCGCCCCCGAGGCCGGGCTCCCCGTCCTCGTCTGGATCCACGGCGGCGGCTACGTCGCAGGTTCGGCGGCCAGCCCCTGGTACGACGGGGCCGCCTTCAACCGCGACGGCGTCATCGTCGTCTCGCTCGGCTACCGGCTCGGCATCGAGGGCTTCCTCCACCTGGAGGACGCGCCCGACAACCGCGGCGTACGGGACTGGATTGCCGCCCTGGAATGGGTCCGCGACAACATCGCGGCCTTCGGCGGCGACCCGGCCAAGGTCACCATCGCGGGACAGTCGGCCGGCGGCGGCGCCGTCCAGACCCTCCTGGCCGTCCCGTCCGCCCGGGACCTGTTCCGCGGCGTGATCTCCGTCTCGGGCGCGGTCCTGCACCCCGACGGCCCCGAGGTCGCCCGCGCCGCCGCCCGGCTCCTCACCTCCCGCACCGGCGTCCCCGCCACCGCGGCCGCGCTGCGGGACCTCGGCGACGACGAGATGCTCGCCCTCCAGGACCGGCTGGCCGAGGAGGGACCGGACCGCGAGGGCCTGCCGCCGCTGCTGGCCCTCGCCCCGTTCGCGGACGGCGACCTGATCCCCGTACCCGCGCAGGAGGCCCTGACGACGGGCGGCGCGGGCGAAGGCGTCCCGCTGATGGTCGGCTTCACCGAGCACGAGTTCACGATGGTCCCCGCGCCCGAGGGCGTCCCGCTGCCGCTCCTGCTCGGGGGCGTCGGCCTCGACGCTGCCCAGGCCGACGCCTTCACCGCGGCGTACGCGAAGGGCGGCGAGGCCGCCCTCTTCGGCCAGGCGATGACGGACGCGGTCTTCCGCGCCCCGAACCTCGCCCTCGCGGACGCCCGCGCGGCGCGGGAACAGCCCACCTGGCTCTACGAGTTCGCCTGGCGCTCGCCGGTCATGGGCATCGCCTTCCACTGCCTCGACCTGCCCTTCGCCTTCGACGTCCTCGACTCCGAAGGCGTCGCACCCGTCGCCGGGTCCACACCGCCGCGCGCCCTGGCCGACGCCATGCACCGGGCCTGGGTCGCCTTCGTGACGGACCAGGACCCGGGCACCGACTGGCCCCGCTACACCACCGACCGGCGCGCCACGATGATCTGGGACACCGAGCCCCGAATCGCCGAGGACCCGCTGAGCGGGGTGCGCTCGATCTGGCTCGACTGACCACGCGGCCGACGCCCGCTGTCCCTGATCACCACGCCGGGACAGCGGGCGGACGGCACACGGTTCAAGATCCTCCACCGCCCCCGACCACCACGCCCTCCTCGCGCGGATGACGGCGGCCGAGAAGGAGGCACTCGTCCGCTGCGATGTCGCGGAAGAACGTCGCAGCGCCGGACCGGCGCCTCCGTCAAGGCCTATGGATTGACGCATCCGATCGAGCCGGCCGGAAGGTTGTTGCCGGTCGACGTCGCCGTGAACCCGAAGGTGACGCTGCCGTCAGGCGGGATGGTCCGGTTGTAGTCGAGGTTCCCGACCGTGAGGGTGCCGTCGGATCCGGTGGTCAGCGCACCGTTCCACAGACTGCTCACCTGGGTGCCCGCGCCGGGCGTCCACTGCACGGCCCAGCCGTTACGCGGGGTCGTGCCGTGGTTCATCACCTCGACGGAACCTTGGAAGCCGCCGCTCCAGGCGTTGGTCACGCTGTAGACGGCCATGCACCCGGCGTGCGGGTCGGTGGGCGTCGGGGTCGGGGTCGGAGTCGGGGTCGGGGTCGGAGTGCCGCCCGAGTCACGGATGCCGGTCACCTCTCCGTTCCCGCCGTCGAAGACGACGTCGGAGCAGGAGAAGAAGTTCTCCTGGCTGTCCGAGCGCACCCACTGGGTGAACAACACCGCATCACCCGAGCGCCCCGAGGGCAGGTTCAGATCCCAGGAGTAGTGGCCGCCGTCCGTGCCCGGTGAGCCCGTCTGTGGTGGGTCGGTGACGGTCTGGATCAGCTCCAGGTCGTCCCAGCCCAGTTCGGCGGTGGGGGAGTAGCCGGGCTTGGACAGGTAGACCCGGAAGGAACCAGGGTGCGCGGCCCAGTTGCTGTGCTTGACCTGGATCGTCCTCCCGGACGTCAGGTGCGTGCGGGGCCAGTCGGCGCGGGCGGCGTTGTATCCGGTGAAGTCGTACGGTGACCGGTCACCGGCGCTGCACAGTTTTCCGTCCGGGACGTAACCGGGGCCGCGTCCGCCGGCGTTGGAGTCGAGCACGGCGAACCAGTTGTACAGCGCGTTCGCGCCGCTCTCTTCGAGCGCCGCTCCGCATGCCGGGTTGGTCGGGTCCAGGGCGCCGGTGCTGGTCATGGCGTCCAGCCGGCAGAGGTAGGTGCGCGACCCGGGTGTCATCGTGACGCCGTGCGCCTGCGCGCTGTTCTGGCCCAGCAGGGTCAGGCCGATTCCGCCGAGCAGGGTCGCGAGCACCGCCGCCAGGGAGGCAAGTCGTTTCTTGTGTCCAGCCATCGTGTCTCCTGTGCGTGTGTGGGGATTGCCGTCCGGTCGGTGATCTCTCCTCTTGCGTTTCCGTCTGGTGGCGGAGCCCCGCGCTTCCCGGTCACGCGCAGACGGCGTCGTTGAGACGGAAGCCGGTCGGTTGGGTGAACGCGCCGCTGTAGGTGCCCTGGAAGCCGATCGTCTGGCCGGCTCCGGGCGCGATCCGCGCGTTGTGCGTGAGGCCGGTCGCTGTCACGTCCCCGGAGGTCGGTGTCACGGCGGCGTTCCACGCGGTCGTGATGCGCTGCCCGGAGGGCAGGACGAAGGACAGCGTCCAGGGGTCGACAGGGGCCGATCCGGTGTTGGTGACGGTGACGCCGGCGGTGAAGCCGCCGGGCCAGACGTTCGTCGTGTACGTCACTTTGCAGGCCGTCGCCGGGCCGGGTTCACCGGTACCGGGAGTACCGAGGTTCACCTCCGAGGAGAAGGAGCTCACCGAGAGCCCGGCGCCGTTCTGCCACGGCTCGAACCCGGCCTGGACGCTGGTCAGATACCAGTCGTTCTGGGCCATGCCGCGATGGACGGTCTCCCGGACGAAGTCCATGACGTCGAAACTCCAGCCGGGGATGGCCGACGGCGCGACGAAGGAGATGACGTCGTTGGAGCCGTTGCCGCCCGTCCACACCTGCCAGGTGCGGCCGCCCACGGTGGCGGTGCCGACCTGTGAGCCGATCGGCTGGATCGGACCGACCTTGTTGAACCAGATCATGATCTCGGTCCGGTTCACCCCGTCGGTCTTGGGCGTGGGGTCCAACCAGATGTCGTACGAGGCGTTGTACGCGGCGTCGTCGACGTAGCCGTACGAGATGCTGCTGGGGGCACTGGTGATGGCGCTGAGCTGTGCTGGGAGCTTGGTCCCGGGCGAGCAGTTGCTGTAGTGGCAGCCGTTGAAGACCGAGGGGTACGACTTCGGGGCGCCGTTGGTGGGCACGGCTCCGTCGGCCTGGATCACCCGGAAGCCGGTGTCGGTGGCGGTGACGCACTGGGGGGCACTGGTGCCCCAGCGGTTGTTCTGGACCACGTAGCGGCCCTGGATCGTGGTCGAGCCGTACTGTTCGCAGATCAGGGTGTCGGCGTGGGCCGCCGGTGCGGTGCCCACGAGCGTCGCCATCACGGTGGCGAGGGCGATGAGCAGCGCGCCGAGCACGCCGCGCGCGGTTCTCGGGCGGTGGGGTGACGCTCGCATGCGTGGCCTCTCTGGGAGGGATGAGGGAGGGACGACCGGGTGCGGTGATGGGGGGCGCGGGACTGTTCCCGACTGTTTGGGAGCGCTCCCACGTACGGCTTCGGGGCACTGTAGGGTCTTGCGGCACCTCTGACAACCCATCAGGGGCGAGCGCGTGGAGTGGGTTCCGGGAGCGGTCCCGGTCGGGGCGGCGAACTCCAGCCGCCGGGCGGGCTCGCGCGATGGCAGCGTTCCGCCGGAGCGCCTGAACAGTCACGGCTGGGGCCCACCCCGCCCTGCCCGCCCTGTCCTGTCCACCCCGTCCCGTCCGGGCCGTTGACGTCCCCGCATTCCGGCCACAAGGATGTCCACCGCATTCTGGGAGCGCTCCCACCGGTAAGTCGCTCCGTACCCCCTACGAGGAGCCCAGACGTGAACAGACGCAGAACCGCCCTGCTGTCCCTGACGACCCTGCTGGCAGCGGGACTCACCGCGGTGCCCGTCGGCCCGGCGGGGGCGGACGAAGCCGAGCAGGTCAGGAACGGCACCTTCGACACCGGCACCGACTCGTGGTGGACGAACAACGTCACCGTCCGGCCGTCCGACGGCAGACTCTGCGCCGACGTGCCGGGTGGCACCGCGAACCGCTGGGACGCCGCCGTCGGCCAGAACGACCTCGCACTCGTCAAGGGGGAGTCGTACCGCTTCACCTTCAGCGCGACCGGCGCCCCCGAAGGAAACTCCGTCCGCGCGATCGTGGGCCTGCAGGTCTCGCCGTACGACGCGTACTACGAGATCACCCCGCAGCTGAGCATCTCGGGAGACACCTACACCTACACCTTCGCGTCCCCCGTCGACACCGCCCAGGGGCAAGTCGCCTTCCACCTCGGCGGCGCCGCCGACCCCTGGGGGTTCTGCCTCGACGACGTGTCCCTGCTGGGCGGGGTGCCGCCGGAGCGGTACGAGCCCGACACGGGCCCCCGGGTTCGGGTCAACCAGGTCGCCTACCTGCCCCGCGGGCCGAAGAACGCCACGCTCGTCACGGACGAGACCGGGCGGCTGCCCTGGCAGCTGAAGAACGCGTCCGGCACCGTCGTCGCACACGGCTGGACCGTGCCGCGCGGCGTGGACCCCTCCTCCGGGCAGAACGTCCACTCGATCGACTTCGGCGATCACCGCGGTGCCGGGTCGGGCCTCACCCTGGTCACCGACGGTGAGACCAGCCGGCCCTTCGACATCGGCACCGCCGCCTACGAGAAGCTCCGCCTGGACGCCGCGAAGTTCTACTACACCCAGCGCAGCGGGGTCGAGATCCGCGACGGCCTGCGGCCCGGTTACGGCCGAGAGGCCGGTCACATCGACGTCGCCCCCAACCAGGGGGACGGGAACGTGACCTGTCGGCCGGGCGAGTGCGACTACACGCTCGACGTCACCGGCGGCTGGTACGACGCCGGCGACCACGGCAAGTACGTCGTCAACGGCGGCATCTCCGTCTGGCAGCTCCTCAGTACCTACGAGCGTGCCCGACTCGCCCGCACAGGGCAGGTCGAGAAGCTGGGCGACGGCACGTTGAACATCCCGGAGAGTGGCAACAAGGTCCCGGACATCCTCGACGAGGCCCGCTGGGAGCTGGAGTTCCTGCTCAAGATGCAGGTGCCGGACGGCAAGGCGCTCGCCGGCATGGTCCACCACAAGATCCACGACGCGCAGTGGACCGGCCTGCCGCTGATGCCGTCCGACGACCCCCAGAAGCGCGAACTGCACGCCCCGACCACCGCGGCCACCTTGAACCTCGCGGCGACCGCCGCCCAGGCGGCCCGTCTGTACAAGGCGTACGACCCTCGGTTCGCCGCCACCGCGCTCACGGCGGCCCGCAAGGCCTGGGCCGCGGCGCTCGCCCACCCGGACGTCCTCGCCTCCGAGAGCGACGGCATCGGCGGCGGCGCCTACGCCGACCCTGACATCAGCGACGAGTTCTACTGGGCGGCCACCGAGCTGTACCTGACCACGGGCGGGAAGGAGTTCCAGGACCACATCCTGAACTCGCCCGTCCACCGTGCCGACATCTTCGGGCCGATCAGCTTCGACTGGGCGCGCACGGCCGTCCCCGCCCGGCTCGACCTGGCCACCGTACCGAACCGGCTGCCCGGCCGCGACAAGGTCGGCCAGTCCGTACGCGAGGGAGCCGACCGCTACCTGGCCACGCTGAAAGCCCATCCCTACGGCATGCCGTACGCCCCGGAGGGGCAGAGGTACGACTGGGGCTCCACCCACCAGATCCTCAACAACGCCGCTGTCCTGGCCACCGCCTACGACATCACCGGCGGCGCGAAGTACCGCGACGGGGCCGTCCAGAGCATGGACTACGTCCTGGGCCGCAACGCCCTCAACATCTCCTACGTCACGGGATACGGCGAGGTCAGCACGCAGAACCAGCACAGCCGCTGGTACGCCCACCAGCTCGACCCGAAGCTGCCGCACCCGCCTGCCGGCTCACTGTCCGGCGGTCCGAACTCAAGCATTCAGGACCCGCTCGCACAGAGCCGACTCCAGGGATGCACCGGCCAGTTCTGTTACATCGACGACATCCAGTCCTGGTCCACCAACGAGCTCACCATCAACTGGAACTCCGCCCTGACCTGGATTGCCTCTTTCGTGGCCGACCAAGGCTGAGCGGACCGTACGCGCTCATCCGGCCCCGGCAGCGCCTTCTGTACTCGGCTCCCGCGTCCTCGCGGCGGAGAGTGGCGCTGCCGGCAGGTGCTCACGGCCGAGCTCCGGCTGGTCCAGGGCTCGGGATACGCGCCCGCGCCCCGCGTTCCCCCTTCGCGTTATCGGTCCTATGTCCATGTCTGTGTCTCTTTACGGGGTGAGGCAGAACACTCTTGGCAATGCATTGCGCATGGATGCCGGGAGTCGGGGCAGGCGGCCGGATCGCCGGTGCAAACCGGCAGGGGGATCCACAGGAACGGAAGGCAAGACGCGACGTGACGGCAGCACAACAGACCATCCATGTGGGCGGAGAATGGCGCTCGGCTCTGACCGGCGCCACGCGCGAGATCATCGACCCCGTCGACGCGACCGCCTTCGCGGTCGTGGCGGAGGGCGATGTCCAGGACGCCGACGACGCCGTGGCCGCGGCACGAGCCGCTTTCGACGACGGCGCCTGGCCGCGTACGCCGATCGCCGAGCGGGCCGCCCTGCTGCGGCGGGTCGCCGCCCTGCTTGAGCGGGACCGCGAGCGGATCGGCGCCCTGGAGAGCCAGGACGCGGGCAAGACGCTGGAGGAGGGCCGCGTCGACGTCGACTGCGTCCGCGACGCCTTCCTGTACTTCGCCGACCTCGTGGCGAACGAGAGCGGCGGACGGGTCGTCGACGCCGGTTCCGACGAGATCCGCAGCGTCGTCGTGCACGAACCGGTCGGGGTCTGCGCCCTGATCACACCGTGGAACTACCCGCTGCTCCAGGCAAGCTGGAAGATCGCGCCCGCCCTCGCGGCCGGCAACACGTTCGTGATCAAGCCCAGCGAGATCACGCCCCTGACCACCGTCGTGCTGATCGAACTGCTCCTGGAGGCCGGACTGCCGCTCGGCGCGGCCAACATCGTCACCGGCCCCGGCGGCACCGTCGGTGCCCGGCTCGCCGAGCACCCCGATGTCGACCTCGTGTCGTTCACCGGCGGTCTCGTCAGCGGCACGAAGGTAGCCAGGGCGGCCGCCGACAGCGTGAAGAAGATCGCCCTCGAACTGGGCGGCAAGAACCCCAACGTCGTCTTCGCCGACGCCTGTTCGACGCCCGACGGGTTCGACACCGCCGTCGACCAGGCACTCAACGCCGCCTTCATCCACAGCGGCCAGGTCTGCTCCGCCGGATCGCGCCTCATCGTCGAGGAGTCGCTGCGCGACCGCTTCGTCGCCGAACTCGCCCGCCGGGCCGAACTGATCCGGCTGGGGCGCGGCACCGACGAGGGCGTCGAATGCGGTCCGCTGGTCTCCGCAGCCCAGTTGGCGAGGACCGAGGAGTACGTGGCCTCCGCCCTCGGTGAGGGCGCCGTCCTGCGTGCGGGCGGCGAGAAGCCGGCCGGACCCGGCTACTTCTTCCGGCCCACGGTCCTGGACCGGTGCCACCGCCGTATGCGGGTCGTGCGTGAAGAGGTCTTCGGCCCCGTTCTCACCGTGGAGACCTTCCGCACCGAGGAGGAGGCCATCGCCCTCGCCAACGACACCGAGTACGGCCTCGCCGGAGCGGTGTGGACCTCCGACGAACACCGAGCCCGGCGGGTCGCGGCCCGGCTGCGCCACGGCACCGTCTGGATCAACGACTTCCACCCCTATCTGCCGCAGGCGGAATGGGGAGGCTTCGGAAAGTCCGGCATCGGCCGCGAACTGGGCCCCAGCGGTCTCGCCGAGTACCGCGAGGCCAAGCACATCTACCAGAACCTCGCTCCGCGCCCCGTGCGCTGGTTCGCGGGCACGACGGAGAAGGACCAGGCATGAACGACCAGCACGTGTACGACTACGTCGTCGTCGGCGGTGGCACCGCGGGCTCGGTGATCGCCTCCCGGCTGACCGAGAATCCGGACGTCAGCGTCGCCGTCATCGAGGGCGGCCCCAGCGACGTCGGCCGCGACGAGGTCCTCACCCTGCGCCGCTGGATGGGCCTGCTCGGCGGTGAGCTGGACTACGACTATCCCACCACCGAGCAGCCCCGGGGCAATTCGCACATCCGCCACAGCCGGGCGCGGGTCCTCGGGGGCTGTTCCTCGCATAACACCCTCATCGCGTTCAAGCCCCTTCCCTCCGACTGGAACGAGTGGGCGGAGGCCGGTGCCGAGGGGTGGGACGCGGCAGCCATGGATCCCTACTTCGCCCGGCTGCGCAACAACATCCTCCCCGTCGACGAGGCCGACCGGAACGCGATAGCCCGGGACTTCGTCGACGCCGCGCAGACCGCGCTCGGTGTTCCGCGCGTCGAGGGCTTCAACCGAAGCTCTTTTTACGAGGGAGTCGGATTCTTCGACCTCGCCTACCACCCGGAGAACAACAAGCGGTCGTCCGCGTCCGTCGCCTATCTGCACCCGTTCCTGGACCGGCCGAACCTGCACATCGCCCTGGAGACCTGGGCGTTCCGGCTGGAGCTGGAGGGCACCCGCGCCACCGGCGTGCACATCCGTACCAAGGAGGGCACGGAACACGTCGTACGCGCCCGGCGCGAAGTCCTGGTGTGCGCGGGGGCAGTGGACACCCCGCGCCTGCTGCTGCACTCAGGCATCGGGCCGCGTGCCGACCTGGAGAAGCTCGGTATCCCCGTCGTGCACGACCTGCCGGGCGTGGGGGAGAACCTGCTCGACCACCCCGAGTCGGTCATCGTGTGGGAGACGCACGGCCCGATCCCGGAGAACTCCGCGATGGACTCCGACGCCGGGTTGTTCGTCCGACGAGACCCGGAGTCCGAGGGGCCGGACCTGATGTTCCACTTCTACCAGATCCCCTTCACCGACAACCCCGAGCGGATCGGCTACGAACGTCCCGCGCATGGAGTGTCGATGACCCCGAACATCCCCAAGCCGCGCAGCCGCGGCAGGCTTTACCTGACGAGCGCCGACCCCGAGGTCAAGCCCGCGCTCGACTTCCGGTACTTCACCGATGAGGACGACTACGACGGCCGGACCCTGGTCGACGGGATCCGGATCGCCCGGCGGATCGCGGCGAGCGAGCCGCTGGCCGGATGGCTGAAGCGCGAGGTGTGCCCCGGGCCCGAGGTCACCTCCGACGAGGAACTCAGCGCGTACGCCCGCCACGTCGCGCACACCGTCTACCACCCGGCCGGCACCTGCCGGATGGGGGCCGTCGACGACGAACTCGCCGTCGTCGCACCCGACCTGAGGATCCGGGGCCTCGACAACATCCGGATTGCCGACGCGTCCGTCTTCCCGACCATGACCGCCGTCAATCCCATGATCGGCGTTCTCATGGTCGGCGAGAAATGTGTGGACCTGCTTGGAGGCTCGCGACGATGAACGACGTGCAGCAGGACACCGCCGAATCGGTCTTCTCCGTACGCGAGCTCTGGAAGGTCTTCGGCCCGAAGGCCGAGCGCGTGCCCGCCGACCAGGAGCTCGCCTCCCTCGACGCCGCCGAGCTGCGCGAGAGGACCGGCTGCACCGCCGCCGTCCGCGACGTCTCCTTCGACGTCCGCAAAGGTGAGGTCTTCGTCGTCATGGGCCTGTCGGGCTCCGGTAAGTCGACGCTCGTCCGCTGCCTGACCCGGCTCATCGAGCCGACCTCGGGCAGGATCTCCCTCGACGGCGAGGACGTGCTGTCCATGGATCCCGGCCGGCTCCGCGAGCTGCGCCGGCACCGGGCGGCCATGGTCTTCCAGCACTTCGGGTTGCTGCCGCACCGGACGGTGCTCGACAACGTCGCCTACGGGCTGGAGATCCAGGGCGTGGCACGCGGCGAACGGCGCGAGCGGGCGGCGGAGTTCGTCACCAAGGTCGGCCTCGACGGCATGGAGCACCGCAGGCCGAGCCAGTTGTCCGGTGGCCAGCAGCAGCGGGTCGGACTTGCTCGAGCCCTCGCGGTGGACCCCGAAGTCCTGCTGTTCGACGAGCCGTTCAGCGCGCTGGACCCGCTCATCCGTCGCGACATGCAGGAGGAGGTCATCCGTCTGCACCGGGAGGAGGGACGCACGATGGTCTTCATCACCCACGACCTGAGCGAGGCGCTGAAGCTCGGCGACCGCATCGCGCTGATGCGTGACGGCCGCGTGGTCCAGCTGGGCACGCCCGAGGAGATCGTGGGCGCCCCCGCCGACGACTACGTCAGGGACTTCGTCCGGGACGTGCCGCGCGAGCACGTACTGACCGTCCGCTCGGCGATGCGCCCCGCGCTCGCCGACGAGCGCGAGACCGGCCCCGCGCTCGCCCCCGGTGCCAGCGTCCACGAGGCCATCGAAGCCGTCGCCCGTACGGGCGAGAACGCGCGGGTCGTCGAGGACGGCCGCTGCCTCGGCGTCGTCGACCAGGCGGGACTCCTCGGTGTCGTCGCCGGGATCCCGGCCGTGACGGGGAAGGCGGCGGCCTGATGTACTCCCATACGACCTGGCCGCCGCCGGGCGGCATGACCGGTGCCCCCGTCCTGGGGCGGTGGGGCCGATGACCACCACCGTCACCCCTGCCTCTCCGGGCTCCACGACCGCCGCTGACGCCGGGTCCGGTGCGCTGCGCTCCCTCGCGCGCCACCGCGGCCGGCTGATCGGCGCCGGCACGGCCGTCGTGCTCGTCCTCGGCGCCGTACTCCTGGGCGGCGGCAGCTGGCCGGCGGCGCTCGCCGTCGATCTGTCCGGGCCGCTGGATCGCACCAGCGACTGGATCATCGACAACCGTGACGGCCACCCGCTGTTCCTCTACTTCCTGGGGCACGTGAGCAACGTCGTGGTCGTGTCCGTCCGCGCCGTGTACCTGGTGCTGCTCGCGCTCGGCTGGGCGGGCGTCACCGCCGCCGCCGGATTTGTGGCCTGGCGTGTCGCGGGCGTGCGGCTCGCCCTGACCTCCGTCGCCGCCTTCTCCGTGTGCGGACTGCTCGGCATGTGGGTGCCCACCATGCAGACGCTCGCCCTGATGGTGGTCGCCGTCGCCGCGTCCGTACTGCTCGGGGGTCTCCTCGGCCTCGCCGCCGGACTGTCGGACCGCATGCACCGGATCCTGCGCCCGGTCCTCGACACCATGCAGGTGTTGCCGGCCTTCGCGTATCTCCTGCCCGTCGTCCTGGTCTTCGGCATCGGTGTACCCGCGGCCGTCCTCGCGACCGTCGTCTACGCCGCCCCGCCCATGGCCCGCCTCACCGCACTCGGGCTGCGCGGCGCGGACGCCGGGGTCGTGGAGGCCGCCGCGTCCCTCGGCGCCACCGGCAGGCAGCGGCTGCTGACGGCCCAGCTGCCGCTGGCCCGCAAGGAACTCCTGCTCGGCGTCAACCAGTCCATCATGATGGCGCTCGGGATGGCCGTGGTCGCGTCCGTCATCGGCGCGGGAGGCCTTGGCGACCGCGTCTACCAGGCACTGGGCTCCGTCGACGTCGGTGCCGCGCTCGCCGCCGGTGTGCCGATCGTGCTCCTTGCCATCGTCCTGGACCGGGTCACCGCCGCGGCCGGGGAGCGGATCGGCGCGGCTCCGGCCCGCCGGGCCGGACTCGGCTGGGCCGTCGCTCTCGTGGCGACCTCCGTCGTCGCCGTCGCGGGCCGCCTGTCCGACCGGCTCGTCTGGCCCGACGAGTGGACGGTCGACCTCGCCGAGCCCGTCAACGGGGCGGTCGACTGGATGACCGCCCACCTCTACTCCGGTGTGCCCCTCGTCGGTGGCACCGCCGACTGGGCGGGACGTCTCACCACATGGGTCCTCAACCCCCTGCGCGACGGGCTCCAATGGCTGCCCTGGTGGGCGGTCCTGCTGACCGTCGGCGCACTCGCCCTGCTCATCGGCACCTGGCGCACCGCCGCGACCGCCGTCCTCGCGATGGCGGCGATCGGTGTGCTCGGTGTCTGGGACCCGGCGCTCGACACGCTGTCCCAGGTCATGGCCGCCGTCGCCGTGACACTGCTGCTCGGCCTCGCCCTCGGGGTCGCCGCGGCGCGCAGCACACGACTGGGACGCGCGCTGCGTCCGGTTCTCGACGTCTTCCAGACGATGCCGCAGTTCGTGTATCTGATCCCCGTCGTCGCCCTGTTCGGTGTGGGCCGCGCCCCGGCGGTCGCGGCCGCCGTGGTCTACGCGCTGCCCGCGGTGGTGCGGATCACTGCCCAGGGGCTGAGTACGGTGGACCCGGCCGCCCTGGAGTCCTCGCGCTCCCTGGGCGCGACAGGGCGGCAGCAGCTGTTCCACGTACAGCTGCCGCTGGCACGGCCCGCGCTGCTGCTTGCCGTCAACCAGGGCGTGGTGCTGGTCCTCGCCGTCGTCGTCATCGGCGGCCTCGTGGGCGGCGGCGCACTCGGTTACGACGCGGTCTTCGGCCTCGCCCAGGGCGACCTGGCGACCGGTCTGGTCGCCGGTGCCGCGATCGTCTGCCTCGGCCTGGTGCTCGACCGCGTCACCCAGCCGACGGAACGCCGCGGCCTCGCCGGAAAGGGGGCCTGAGATGGCTCGTACCCGCATCGCACTCGGCGGTGCCGCGCTCGCGGCAGCCGTCGCCCTGACGGCCCTCACCGGCTGCGGTGCCGCCGACATGACCCGCCAGGCGTCCCCGTACGCCGACGCGAAGAGCTCTCGCACGGTGACCCTGTCCACGCAGTCGTGGGTGGGCGCGCAGGCCAATGTCGCCGTCGCCCAGTACCTGCTCCAGCACGAGCTCGGCTACCGGGTGGACACCGTCCAGATCGACGAGGTCCCCGCCTGGGACGCGCTCAGCCAGGGCCGGGTGGACGCCATCCTGGAGGACTGGGGCCACCCGGAGCAGGAGAAGCGGTACATCGACGACAAGGGGACGATCGAACGGGGTGGAGACCTCGGGGTGACCGGTCACATCGGCTGGTACGTGCCGACGTACTTCGCCGAGGAACACCCGGACGTCACCGACTGGAGGAACCTCGACAAGTACGCCGACGAGTTCCGTACCGCGGAGAGCGGCGGCAAGGGCCAGCTGCTGGACGGCTCCCCGTCTTACGTCACGAACGACAAGGCACTCGTGAACAGCCTGGACCTCGACTACCAGGTCGTGTTCGCAGGCTCCGAGGCGGCGCAGATCACGCAGATCAAGCAGTTCGCCAAGGAGAAGAAGCCGTTCCTGACCTACTGGTACAAGCCCCAGTGGCTGTTCGAGAAGGTCCCGATGACGGAGGTGAAGCTGCCCGCCTACAAGGAGGGCTGCGACGCCGACCCGGAGAAGGTGGCCTGCGCGTACCCGCACACGCCGCTGCAGAAGTTCCTCAACGCCCGCTTCGCCGACAGTGGCGGTGACGCCGCCGCCTTCCTGAAGAAGTTCCGGTGGACGACCGAGGAGCAGAACGACGTCGCCCTGATGATCGCGGAGCAGAAGCTGTCGCCGCAGGAGGCGGCGGGGCGCTGGGTGAAGGAGAACGAGGGAACCTGGCGGGCGTGGCTCCCGTCCTGACGCCGGTGCGGCGGACCGGGCGCGCCGGTCCGCCGCACCTTTCCACCGCTCGGCCTCGGCCTTGACACCTTATTCCACGCATATCAGTCCGACGCCGGGGTCGTGCGCGGGAAGTGCATGCACACCACGGGGGGTGTCGTCAGTGATGACACGGCCCTCGCTGTCCTGCCAGTAATCGGCGTGGACACAGCGCCAGTGGGCGGCGTCGGGATAGCCCTCGCCCTCGGCCTGGGCGAACGACCAGGGCACCTCGCCGAAAGACACGGTCGTCACTGCGGTGACCCGAAGCTCGGCGAGGACCGTTTGGGCACGTGGAGGGCGAACCTCGCCTGGCGTGTGTCACACGTTCTTCATGTGCTGTGCATGGTCCGCCGGGGCGGGTGCGTCGATGATCGGCAGGGGCCCGGAGCCGTACGGCAAGGAGGCCCGGGACGTCTCCTGAAGCGTCGTCCGTCGCGCCCGCCCCTGCCTGAGGAGCCCCGTCATGGCCAGCCGTCGTCGTTTCCTCGCCGGGTCCGCCGCCTCGCTCGGGCTCGGCGCGCTGCCCGGGACCGGCGTCGTCGGTGTCGCGGCGGGACCGGCCGGGGCCGCCGTGCCCGAGGACACCACGCGGCCGCCGAACCTGATCGTCGTGCTCGCCGACGACCTCGGTCACGGCGAGCTCGGCGCGTACGGCCAGAAGCTCATCTCCACCCCGCGCATCGACGGACTCGCCGCCGACGGGCTGAGGTTCACGGACGCGTACTCGACGGCGGCCGTCTGCGCTCCCTCCCGTTGCTCGCTCCTCACCGGGCTGCACACCGGGCACGCGACCGTCCGCGCCAACCCGTCCGGCGCCCAGGGCTCCCTCACCGCCGCCGACACCACCTTCGCCCAGGTGCTCAGGGCCCGCGGCTACCGCACCGGCGTGATCGGCAAGTGGGGCTTCGGTCCGGAGAGCGCCGGCCAGGACAGCCACCCCAACGCCCGCGGCTTCGAGGAGTTCCACGGCTACATCGACCACGGGCACGCGCACCAGTACTACCCCGAGTACCTCTGGCACAACGGCGCCAAGGAGCCCGTCCCCGGCAACGCGTCCGGCGCCAAGGGCACCTACGCGCCTGACCTGCTGCGGCAGCGTGCCCTCGACTTCCTAGACCGCCACGCCGCCGAACCGTTCCTCCTCCTGCTCACCCCGACCGTGCCGCACGCGCCCAGCGACATCCCCGACACCAGCGCCTACGCATCCCGCACCTGGACCGCCGCCAACAAGGGCCACGCCGCGCAGGTGAGCCTCTTCGACTCCCTCGTCGGCGACGTCGTCGACCGGCTCCACGCCCTCGGACTCGCGGACGACACCGTCCTCCTCGTCACCAGCGACAACGGGCCGCACGAGGAGGGCGGCGTCAACCCCGACCTGTTCGACGCCAACGGCCCACTGCGCGGCTACAAGCGCAATCTGTACGAAGGCGGCGTACGCGTCCCCCTCATCGCCTGGGGCCCCGGCCGCGTCCTGCCCGGCACGAGCGACCGCCCCACCCCGCTCACCGACCTCCTCCCCACCCTCGCCGAACTCGGCGGCGCCCCCGCCCCCTCCGACGTCGACGGCCTCTCGGCCGCGCCCCTCCTCGCCGGCGGCGGGAGCGCCGCCCACCACGACCACCTCTACTGGTTCCGCGACGAGCGCGGCGTCACGAGCCGCGCCGACGCCCAGGACGAGAAGCGGTCCACCTGGCTCGCGGAGGCCCTCCGCAAGGACCGGTGGAAGGCCGTGCGCTTCGCTCCCGTCCGCGACCACGCCCTGCCCGACGACCAGTGGCAGGTCGAGCTGTACGACCTCGCCACGGACCTCGGCGAGACCTCCGACCTCGCGGCCCGGTACCCCGCACGAGTCGCCGAACTCGTCGCTCTGATGCGTTCCTCCTGGCAGGACACCTACCCCCGCGCCGACTTCGGGGCGGCCCTGGCCGTCCCTCAACTCGCCGTACCGGGGCAGCCGTTCACCGTCACCGCCGCCCTCGCCAACGGCTCCTCGCGGGCCTGGGACTCGGCCGCCGTCACCCTCCGCGCCCCCACGGGCTGGACCGTACGGTCCACCACGGCCACCGCCACCGCCCGGCTCGCCCCCGGTGCCCGGCTCGCCACCGCCTGGCAGGTCACCCCGCCCACCGGCGCCCCCGCGGGCACCCCGTGGACGCTGACCGCCGAGGGCACATCCCTCGCACCCGGTGGCCCCGTCCGGTACGCCGCCGACGGCGTCGTCACCACCCCGCCCCCGGCGCCCGCCCGGGACGGCTACCTCTCCGACCTCCCCTGGATCCGCGCCGTCAACGGCTGGGGCCCGGTCGAGCGCGACAGCTCCAACGGAAAGAACGGCGCCGGTGACGGCACCCCGATCTCCTTCGGCGGCACCACGTACCCCAAGGGCCTCGGAGTCCACGCGTACAGCGACGTGTCGTTCCACCTCGGCGGCGCGGCGCAGCGTTTCACCGCGCTCGTCGGCATCGACGACTTCTCGGCCCGCCAGAGCTCCACGGGCGCGACCCGCGCCACCGTGTACGGCGACGACCGCGTCCTCCTCACCACCCCCACTCTCACCGCCGCCACCGGCCCCGTACCGGTGGACGTGGACGTACGCGGTGTCCGCGTCCTGCGCCTGGAGGTGACGGACGCCAACGCCAGGACGTCCTTCGACCACACCTCCTGGGCCCTCGCCCACGTCACGGTCGGCTAGGTCGTCTCTCCGGAGCCGCTTCTACGGGCTGCGGTAGGTTGCCGACCATGACCGGACCCGGACCGCGCCCCCTCGCCTGGCCCCCCGCCCCGATAACGACCGAACGGCTCGTGCTCCGGGAGTCCGAGGCCCGGGACCGCGCGGCGTTCGTCGAGCTGTTCGCCTCGCCCGAGGTGGGCACGTACATCGGTGGCGCCCGGCCGCGTGACGCACTCGAACGCGCGGTACCCGAGGTGCCCGGGCGGCGCCCCGGACTCTTCGTGATCGACCTCGACGGAGCGATGATCGGCATGATCACACTCGATCGGCGTGACGCCGAACGCCCGGGGCACGTCCGTCCGGACGCCGGCGAGGCCGAGCTCGGCTACCTGCTCCGGCCAGAGGCATGGGGACGCGGGTACGCCGCCGAGGCGTGCGCGGCGGCACTCGACTGGTTCGCCGGTGCGCTTCCCGGCGAGCCGGTGGTGCTCTCCACCCAGACGGCCAACGACCGCGCGATGCGCCTCGCGGTGAAGCTGGGGTTCACCGAGGTGGAGCGGTTCGAGGAGTACGGCGCCGAGCAGTGGTTCGGCGTGTGGTCACCGGTCACGCCGAACGACTGAGCGTCTGCCGCGTCTCGTGTTGCGTCAGCCCTCGAAGCCGACCGTGCCGTCCGGGAGGATCGCCTCGACCCGTGCGCCGTGCTCCACTGTCCGGCTCACCGTGCAGAACTTCTCGTGCGTCAGGCGCACCGCCCGGGCGAACACCTCGTCCGCCTTCGGGTTGTTGTCCGGCAGGTCGAACTCGTAGCTGACCCTGATCCGGCCCACCCGGCCGTCGTCCTCGGGGCCAGAGACGGACTCCACCACGATCCGCAGGTCGTCGTGGTCCACGGCGCGCGCGGTCCGGTCCACGACCAGGCCGCCGCACCCGCCCATCGCCGCGAGCAGCAACTCGACCGGGGTGAACGACGGCTGCGCGTCCGCGTCGTCGGCGGCGGCCATCCGGACCTCCGCGCCCCGGTCGTTGCGGGCGGTCCAGTTCCGGTACCCGGTGCGGACGGTTTCGATCCGGTAGTCGGCCATGGCGGCGGAGCTCCTTCGCTGTCGTGCGGTGGCGGTACGGTCGACCGCCACACAACCCCACGGTCACGGCCCCGCCAAGCGGACGCGCCCGTCGCGCACCCGCCCCGGACGTGAGTATCCGCACTCATGTGCCGCGCACGCGAGTCCGGTGGAATGCCACCATGCCCGACCGCACCGCCGCCGCCACGCCCGCCGCCGCGACGCCCGCCGCCGCCACAGCCGCCGCCGCGACGCCCGCCCCCGCTGCCACGCCCGTCGCCGACGACCGCGCTCCGCGCGCCTGGATCGCACCGGCCGTCGCCACCGTCGTCACCCTGCCGCTCGCGTTCGTCGCCTTCGTCTTCGTCGCGCTCGCCCCGATGGCCTGCGACAGCTGCTCCGGCGCGCGGAGCTCCGCGTTCAGCGCGAGCTTCATGCCCGCCTTCTGGACCTTCGCGATCGGCCTGCTGCTGCCGCTCGGGCTGCTCGTGACGAGCTGGGTCCTGCCGTGGCGCCACCGCAACACGGCCCGGCGCCGGAAGGTCGCCGCCCTCGCCCCCGCCGCCGTCGTCCTCCTCTATCTCCTCTTCCTCGCCCTCGTCGACTGGCCCTGATCACGCCCGGGCGGCGCGCGCTCCGGCATGAGCCCGCACGACCGCGCCCCACGCCTCGGACACCGCGCCCCAGACCGTACGGAGTTCCGGCTCCGCCTCCCGTACCGAGGCCACCACGGCCGCCGGGTCGCCCCCGTCCGCGCGGACCTGCGCGTCGTCGGCCTCCGCCCACCGCGCGACCGTGCCGGACCCCGCCTCCGGATGGAACTGGAGCCCCCAGCCCGCACGCCCCACCCGGAACGCCTGGTGCGGGCAGTCGTCACCCGTCAGCAGCGGTACGGCGCCGGCCGGCAGCCGGTCCACCTCGTCCCAGTGCCACTGCGCCGCCGGCGCGCCCTCCGGCACCCCGCCGAGTACGGGGTCCCCATCGGCCGCGGCAAGTCGCCGCAGCGGGACGGCGCCCAGTTCGGGCCCCCGCCTCCGGGCCACGACGGAACCGCCCAGGGCGTCGGCGACGAGCTGGCCGCCCAGACATATCCCGAGGAGCGGCACCTCGTCGGCGACCGCCTCGCGGACGAGCGCACGGACGCGGGGCAGCCACGGGGCGGACGTGTCGTCCCGGCAGCCGACGGATCCGCCGAGGACGAGGAGCCCCGCGTGGCCGCCCAGGTCGTCCGGGAGGGGTTCGCCCTGCCAGGCGCGCACCATGTCGAGACGGAGGCCGGTCCGTACGAGACGGTCCCCGACGAGCCCGGGGCCCGCGTCCTCCTCGTGCTGGACGACGAGAACGGCCGGGGCCGTGCCCCGGCCCGCAGGGCTTTCGGCAACCCCGGCCATCTCGCCGGTCAACGTGGCCCCGCTGGTCCCGCTCATCTCGCTCGTCTCGCTCGTCACGGCGGTCGCGCCTCCATGCTCCGGCCCGGGGACGCCCGGGGTGTTCGATTCCCCGAGGATCTCCGAAGAAGCGTCCGAGGGGGAGCCCCTGGGGTCGCCCCCGTGATCGGCTGCGCGTCAGTTGAGTAGGCCGCGCCGCCCGGCTGAGTACGTCGACCGATACGCGGCCCGCCGTCCGCCGCTGGAATAGAGGCATGACCTCCGACGCCCGGCGCCCCCGCCCCCTCCAGCACGTCACCGCCACCGGCACCGCGCTCGCGGTGGCCCTCGGCCCCGTGGTGCTCGGCGCCCTGCTCGTCAGGTCGGCGGGCGGCGACCCGATGGCCTCCGTGAACGCCCTCATCGCGGGCGGCGGGCAGCGCGCCAGGGTCTCCGGGGCGCAGCTCCGCTCCTGCGGCGGCCGGGTTCAGTCGCGCGGCCTGCGGGCCAGCAGGAAGGCCTGGGGCGTGCTCTCCTCGGGGTCCGCCTCCCGCACCAGGCGGGCCGCCACGACCAGGCCCGCGGCGGCCAGGAGCTCCGCGACGCGGTCGGGCGACCAGCGGTACACGTCGAGCGCCACCTCGTGACCGTACGCCCGCTCCAGCCGTACCTTCCCGTCCCCGACCTTGAAGGCGACCAGGACGAATCCGCCCGGCGCGAGGACACGGCGGAACTCCGCGAAGCCGGCAGCCAGTTCCTCCTCCGGCATGTGCACGGTGGAGTACCAGGAGAGCGCCCCGCCGAGTGAGGCGTCGGGCAGGTCGAGCGCGGTCATCGATCCCACCTCGAAGCGCAGGCCCGGGTACGTCTCCCGGGCCACCGCGATCATCCCCGGCGACAGGTCCACCCCGAACACGTCCGCCCCCAGCTCCCGCAGATGCGACGCCACCCGCCCCGTACCGCACCCGAGATCGGCCACTGTGCGCGGTCCGTCGAGGGCGTTCACCTGCTCGACGAAGGCGGCGAGCATCGCGCGGTCCAGCGGCGTCGACGCCAACTGAGCGCCGAGCAGGCGCTCGTAGTCGACGGCGACGGTGTCGTAGGAACGGCGGGTGGCGGTGAGGTGCGCGGCTTCGGTCATCGCGGCATCCTACCGGCGGCTTCCCTCCGAACGGTCCCCGGAGGTCCCCCGCATGAGCGATGATCGGCGCATCGGACGATACCCGGCGGTAGCAAGACCGGGACCATGACGAAAGGCCACACCGCATGCCGAGGCGGCACCCCGCGCGGGACAAGGACCACATCAGCGGCACCAGGGACGGAGCCGCGCCCTCCGCGCCGCCGGCCGGGAACGAACCCGGGATCGCCCGGCGCCGGTTCCTCGGGTACGTCCTGGCCGCCCCCACCCTCACCGTCGCCGCCCAGCTCGGCGCCGAGGCCCTCGTGCCCCGGCAGGCCGCCGCCGCGGCCCCGGCGCTCATCCCCTCGCTGCCCGGCCCCGCGGAACTCCTCGACCTCAACGACCTGCTGACGCTCGCGGCCGTGCCGACCAGCAACCTCATCACCATCCGTATCGACAGCGACGGCACGGCCCACTTCGCCCTGCCCCGTGCCGAGGTCGGCCAGGGCGTCACCACCTCCAGCGCCATGATCGTCGCGGAGGAACTCGACCTGCCCCTGGACAAGGTGAAGGTCACCCTCGCCGACGCCCGGCCCGAGCTCCTCTTCAACCAGCTGACCGGCGGCTCCAACACCACCTACTCCACCTACACCCCCATCCGGGTCGCCGCCGCCGTCGCCCGCGGCCGCCTCCTGCGCGCCGCCGCCCTCGTCCTCGGCGACGCCGTCGAGACCCTCACGACGAAGGCCGGCGCCGTCGTGTCCCCGGCCGGCGCGCTCCTCGGCTACGGCGAACTCGCCGCGAAGGCCGCCGCCCTCACCGACACGGCGGTGGAGGTGGAGCTCAAGGACCGCGCCGACTTCCGCGTCATCGGCACCGCACAGCGCAGGCTGGACGCCCTCGACGCGGTCACCGGCCGCAAGAAGTTCGCGATGGACCTCCAGGTCCCGGACGCCCTGCCCACGATGATCTGCCGCCCGCCCACCATCAACGGCACCGTCCGCTCCGTGGCCAACCTCGCCGTGGTCCGCGCCATGCCCGGCATCACCGACGTCGTCACCGTCTCCACCGGCGTCGCCGTCCGCGGCCGCACCTTCGGCCAGTGCGTCGACGCCGTCCGGGCCCTCGACGTCGACTGGGGCCCCGGCACCGCCGAGGGCGCCTCCGACGCCACCGTCCTGGCCAAGCTCCGCCGGGCCGAACTCCCGCTGGTGGTCCCGCCGCTGCCGCTCCTCACCAAGGCGGTCGACGCCCGCTTCACCTTCCACTTCTCCAGCAACGCCGCCGTGGAGACGAACTGCGCCATCGCGGACGTACGGGAGGACTCCGCGGAGATCTGGGCCTCGCTGAAGGCCCCGATCGTCGCCCAGGAACAGATCGCGCTCAAGCTCGGCCTGCCGCCCACCGCCGTCCGCGTCCACGTCACCGAGGGCGGCGGATCCTTCGGCCGCAAGCTCTTCCACGACGCGGCCCACGAGGCCGCAGAGGTCTCCCAAGCCCTCGGCAAGCCCGTCAAGCTGATGTGGCACCGCACCGACGACTTCCGCCAGGGCCGTACGCACCCGATGTCCACCTCGCGGGTCCGCGCCACGTACTCGCTGGGCGAGGTCCTCACGTACGAGCAGCGCCACACCTCCGTGGCCACCGACTTCGGGCACGGCATCGGCGAGCTCCTGACCGCCGAGGTGGCCCGGCTCCCCGTCGCCGACCTCGCCTTCTCCGAGACGATGTTCCAGCTCACCCAGGTGAGCCCCTACCACCTCGGCGTCACCACCCAGCTGCTCTCCGAGACCGACAAGGGCTTCAACACCGGGTCCATGCGCGGCATCTACTCGCCCAACGTGCGCTGCGCCCAGGAACTCGTCATGGACGAGCTGGCCCGCCGCATGGGCAAGGACGCGTACGCGATGCGACGCGGGCTCATGAAGGACCCGAGGGCGCGCGCCGTCCTCGACAAGGTCGCCGCGGCGGGGGAGTGGGGCCGGACGATGGCGCCCGGTACGGCCCAGGGCATCGCGGTCCACACCGAGTACCACTCGCACGTCGCCGTCCTCGCCGAGATCGACTGCCGCCCCGAGACCAGCGGACGGACGATCCCCAACGCGTACACGGGACCGCGCGTGACGAAGGTCGTCTGCGCCGTCGACGTCGGTCTCGCCGTCAACCCGCGCGGCCTGGAAGCCCAGATGATGGGCGGCATCGCCGACGGCATCGCCATCACCCTCACGTCCGGACTCCACCTGCGCGACGGACACTTCCTCGAAGGCAGCTGGGACCAGTACTTCTACACCCGGCAGTGGAACACCCCGCCCGAGCTGGAGATCATCGTGATGCCGTCGAACGGCGAGAAGCCGGGCGGGGCGGGGGAGCTGGCGGTGGCCGGCGCCACGGCCGCCGTCGCCTGCGCCTACGGGCGGGCCACCGGCACGATGCCGACGGTCTTCCCCGTCAACCACGCCGAGCCGCTCGCCTTCACCCCCCTGCCGACCGTCCCGCCCGTCCCGGCCTCGCCCACCGACGGCCGCGACCGCACCATCTGAGAGCTGGAGTCCCCGTGCCGCAGCACACCTTCATCCTGAACGGCAAGGCCGTCACCGCCGACGTCGAGGGCGACGTCCGGCTCCTCTGGGTCCTCAGGGACGTCCTCGGCGTCACCGGCCCCAAGTACGGCTGCGGGGTCGGCGTCTGCCGGGCCTGTACGAGCCACCTCAACGGCAAGGCGTTCACGCCCTGCGCCGTGCCCGTCGACGACCTCGCCCCGACCGACGAGATCACCACGATCGAGGGGCTCCCGGACACCGTCGGCGCCGACCTGCATCCGATGCAGGAGGCCTGGCTCGACCTGGACGTCGCCCAGTGCGGCTTCTGCCAGCCGGGCCAGATCATGGCGGCCGTGGCGACGGTCCGCCGGGCGCGGGAGGCCGGGCGGGAGATCACCGAGGCCGACCTCGACACGATCCGCAACATCTGCCGGTGCGGCACCTACCACCGCATCCGGCAGGCGGTCCTGGAAGGGTCCCGCCGCATGGAGTGAGAGCGGTTCGCACCGCCGGAGCGGCTCTACGCCGCCCCGGCCGCCAACTTCTCCCGTACGGCGTCCAGATACTCCGCCACCGCGTCCCGGTTCCGGGTGAGGCACCGGATCCGCTCGGTCATCCGGTCCCGCTCCTCCTCGAGGGTCGCCAGCATCTCCGGCGTGGCGTCCGGGAAGTGGATGATCCTCGGCTTGTTCAGGCACGGCAGGATCTGCTTGATCAGCCGGGTCGGCAGCCCGGCGTCGAGGAGCCCCCGGATCTGCGCGACCCGGTCCAGGTTCGACTCGTCGTAGACGCGGTAGCCGTTCGGCAGCCGGTCCGCGACGATGAGGCCCTGTTCCTCGTAATAGCGCAGCAGCCTGCGCGGTGTGCCGGTGCGTTCCGACAGTTCCCCGATCCGCATGGGACGCCCCCTCCCGGGACTCGCTTGACCTTCACATCAATGTGAGGGTTCGAGCATAGGTCCATGAGCAACCACACGACAGTGGCGGCCGGTTCCGCCACGACCACTCCCGCCACGACCACTCCCGCCACGACCACCCCTGCGAAGCCCGCCGGCCGACTGCCCCTCGCCGCCCTGCTCGCCCTCGCCACCGCCGTCTTCGTCACCAGCCTCACCGAGACCCTCCCCGCCGGCGTCCTGCCCGGCATGAGCGCCGACCTGGGCGTCGGCGAGGCCGCCGCCGGGCAGTCGGTCACCGTATACGCGCTCGGCACCGCCCTCACCGCCGTCCCCCTCGCCGCCCGTACCGCCGGCTGGCGCCGCAAGCGCCTGCTGCTCACCTCGGTCGCGGGATTCGCCGCCGCCAACACGGTCACCGCGGTCTCCTCCTCGTACGTCCTCACCATGGGCGCCCGCTTCCTCGCCGGCGTCGCCGCGGGGGTGGCCTGGGCCCTGCTCGCCGGTTACGCGCGCCGCCTCGCCCCGCCGCACCTCCAGGGCCGGGCCGTCGCCGTCGCCATGACCGGCATCCCGCTCGCGCTGTCGCTCGGCGTCCCGGCGGGCACCTTCCTCGGCGCCGCCGCCGGCTGGCGGACCGCCTTCACCGCCATGACCGTCATTGCCGTCCTGCTCCTCGGCTGGATCGCCCTCGCCGTCCCCGACCTTCCGGGCGAACAGCGCGGCGGGCGGGCCCCGGCCGCCCGGACGCTGAAGGTCCCCGGGGTCCTGCCGGTCCTCGCCGTCACTTTCGCCCTCGTCCTCGCCCACACCGTCCTCTACACCTACGTCGCCGCCTACCTCGGCCACCTCGGCCTGACCGGCTCCACCGGGCTCGTCCTGCTCGTGTTCGGCGTGGCCTCACTGGCCGGAATCTGGATCACCGGGCGGTACATCGACCGCAGGCTCCGGACCCTGACCCTCGCCGGGACGGTCCTCGTCGCCGTCGGCGTCGCCGCCCTCGCCGTACCGGCCGGGAGCACCGCGCTCGTCCTGGTGGCCGCCGGACTGTGGGGCCTGGGCTGGGGCGGAGCGCCGACGCTGCTCCAGACGGCCGTCGCCGACGCGGGCGGCGACGCCGCCGACACCGCCCAGACGATGCTGGTCAGCCTCTGGAACGCGGCCATGGCGGCCGGCGGTATCGCGGGCGGCCTCCTCCTCGGCGGCCTCGGCGCGGGGGCCCTCCCCTGGAGCGTCCTGCTCCTGCTGATCCCCGTCGTCGCGGTCGTCACGGGAGCCCGCGCCCACGGCTTCCCCGTACACCGGCGCCCCTGACGTGCCGGAGTGCGTGAAGGCCCCCACCACGCCAGGGCGGTGGGGGCCTTCTGCCGTACGAGCGGGGTGGCTCAGACGGTCGGCGGGACCCGGGACGAGCGGCCCGCCCCACGCGTCAGCGCGTAACCGCCGATGCCCGCGAGCGCCGCGAGGACGCCACCGGCGACGGTCCAGATCCAGCGGTCGGACCACCAGCCCGAGGACCAGCCGTCCTCCGGGGCGGCCGCCTCCACGGCGGAGGGCCTGCCCGCGTCGGCGTCCGCCTCCGCCTGGTCGGCGGTGGTCGCCCCCGGCACGAGCGGCGCGGCGAGCGAGCCGTCCGTGGCGTAGGCGCCGCCCTTGTCGAGGGTGGTCACCCCGACCCGGGCCGTGAACGGCTGGCCGAGGTCCTCGTCCGGCAGTCCGGTGACGGTCAGTCGGACGTAGTAGCTGCCGGGCAGCGGGTCGTTCGCCCAGGCGTCCGCCGAGGCGCGGACCGGCCGCAGCACACAGGCGAGCTGCACCGACGCGGTGTCCTTGGCCGCCGTACGGGACTGGGTCCCGTACATGCACGGCTGACGCCGCCGCAGCCCGTCGTACACGTCGACCCGCCAGGTGGTGGGCCCGTGCCGCAGCGCCGCGTCGGGGAGCGTGACCGTCGCGTTCACCGTCGGCCGCTGCCCGGCGTCCGCCGGGAACACCCAGTACAGGTAGTCACCCGTGGCGGCCTGCGCGGTGGCCTGCTGCCCCGGGAGGAACCGCGCGGCCGTACGGAACGTGGTCCCCGCCTCCGTCGGACCGGCACTCGCCCCCGGGTCCGCCGTGGGGGTGGGGGAGTCGGCCGTCGCGCCCGGCGCCGCGAGACCCAGGAGCGCGGCGCCCGCGAGGGCGGCCGTGGCGAGCATGCGTACGGTACGCATCAGTTGGTCCTCCAGACAGCGACGCGCCAGCGGGACACCCAGCCCCAGAGCAGACCGGCCAGGAAACCGGCGAGCACGAGCACGCCGAGCAGCCACCAGCCGCGGCCGAGACCGAAGGCGGCCACGTCCGAGGCGGCCGACGGCCCGTCGACGACGTCGACCGTCAGCTCGATCGGCATGCCCGGCGTCGTCTTGACCGACGGGGGAGCGGAGAAGGAGTTGCTGACCTGGAGACAGACGGTCTCGGCGGCCGGCTTGGCGTCGCCCGGCTCGTCGTCGAGGTCCGGCTTCGGGTAGCGGAGGCCGGTCGAGATCACGTCCGTACGCCCGTCGCCCGCCTCGGAGCCCCGGACGATCTCCCGGCCGTGGAGGGTCACCGCGCGCAGCAGCACGCCGTAGTCGTTGTTGACGGCCCGGTCGGCCGACACACTGACGGAGGCGCGCAGTTCCTGGCCGGGCAGCAGGTCCACCCGGTACCAGCGGTGCTCGCCGAAGGTCTCGCGGTCGGTGTACAGACCGGCCTTGAGCTGCGGAGCGTCGACGCACCGCGCCGTGCCCTTCGTCCCCACGGGGGTGACGACCGGGTCGGCGGCGCGGTCGACCAACTGCTTCACGCGGCGAGAGAGTTCCTCGGTGCGGTGGACCGAGGTGTACGTGCCTCCGGTCGCCTCCGCGATGCAGGTGAGCTGCTGCCGCGTCTTGGCGTCCGGCACCAGGCCCAGCGTGTCGATGACGAGGTGGATGCCCTTCGCCGCTATCTCCCGCGCGACCTGGCAGGGGTCGAGCGGGGCGCAGGTGTCCTCGCCGTCGGTGATGAGCACGATTCTGCGGGTGGCGTCGCCGCCCTCCAGGTCCTTTGCCGCGCCGAGCAGCGCCGGACCGATCGGCGTCCAGCCGGTCGGGGCGAGCGTGGCCACGGCGGTCTTGGCCTCGGTCCGGTCGAGCGGGCCGACCGGGTAGAGCTGCCGGGTGTCCTTGCAGCCCCGCTTGCGGTCGGGACCGGGGTAGTCGGCGCCGAGCGTGCGGATGCCGAGCCGGACCTCCTCGGGCACCGCGTCGAGGACCTCGTTGAAGGCCTGCTTGGCAGCGGACATGCGGGACTTGCCGTCGATGTCCTTGGCCCGCATGGACCCGCTGACGTCGAGCACCAGCTCGACCTTGGGGGATTCCTTCGCCACCGGCTCGTCGGCGGCCGCGCTCGTCGGCAGGAGCGCGGCGGTCAGGGCGGCGAGCAGCGCGAAGGCCCCGGTCGCCAGCCGTTTTCTCGTGATCATCGCCGGATCGTATTGATGATCCTCCGACAATCCAAAACGGGGGTGGCCGGATCGCCCTCCGGCGCCCCGGACGTCCGGTCAGCGGTGCTCGGGGTTCGCGAACTCCGGCTTGCAGTCGGCGTCCCACGCCGAGCGCTGGTTGCCGTGCGCCGGGATCCCGCCCGCCCGCTTGAGGAGCCCGGCGACATGCATCAGGTTCCACGCCATGAAGCTGGTGTTGCGGTTGGTGAAGTCGTTGTCCGGCCCGGTCGAACCCGGATCGAGGTACGAGGGCCTTGGCCCGACCTCGCCGATCCAGCTCGCCGCCGGGTTCGGTATCGGCATCGCGACCGCATACCGCTACGTACACGAGGCTGTCGACGTGCTGGCCGCCCTCGCGCCCGCCCTGGCCGAGGCGATGCACGTCGCGCGGACCAAGGCGTTCGTGATCCTGGACGGCACCTTGCTGCTGATCGACCGGATCGCCGCCAGCACCCCGTACTACTCGGGCAAGCGCAAACGTCACGGCATGAACGTCCAAGTCCTCACCGACCCGTTCGGCCGCCTGCTGTGGGCCTCGCCCGCGCTTCCCGGCTCCCCCACGACCTGACCGCCGCCCGCACCCACGGCATCGTCGAAGCACTCACCGAGGCCGGCCTCAAGTGCTGGGCCGACAAGGCATACCAGGGCGCCGGCAGCTCCATCCGGGTGCCCTTCCGCGGCCGTCGCCTCAAGCGGTGGCAGCGCCGCCACAACAGCACGCATGCCAAGATCCGCTGCCTCGGCGAGCAGGCCATGGCCACCCTGAAGGGCTGGCGCCTCCTACGGAAGCTCCGCTGCAGCACCAGCCGCATCACAGCGATCGTCCAGGCCGTCCTCGCCCTTCACCACGTGTCAGCGTGAGGTTGGAAAAGGCTCGCCGTTCGAGGTCGATTACCTCACGGCCGGACACACAGAAATCTATGTCGGCTGGAGTAGACATTGGGTGGCGGCCTGGTTATGGTTTCTCTCGTAGCCCAGAGAGACAGCAGGGCCTGGCAGAGACGAACTGCCGGCAAGCGGTACCAGCAGTACAGGTAGTTGCAGTTCGCAGGACGGTGCGGTGGTGGAGTTTCGAAGCCAGGGTTGTTGCAGGACGGCGACGGGACTGACGGCCGGACCGGGTGGCCCGCAGTGATCAGGGGCCGCCGCGAGCGGGACCGCTGTCATGGCAGGTGCGGTACCCGCGAGTGCAGTGCGCAGTACCCAGCAGTGAAGAGTGAGCGGTAGCCCTGGTGAAGGCGTCGGCTGCGGACGCGCGCATCGGGAAGTTCGGCAGTGGGGTTCCAAGCCAGAGAAGACGCAGGACGGGCGACGGGGCTGGCTGCCGAAGGGTGGCGCTGTCACAGGCCACTGAGCAGTTCGCATCACCCGCAGTACCCGCAGTACCCAGCAGTACCCAGCAGTACGTAGTTGATCACCGAGGAAGAACGGAGGAACCCGACGCCATCAGGATCGCCCGGGCGGAAGTCGTGAGCCCGGGTACCGCAGGACATCGATAGTGAGGTGGTCTCCGGTCAAGCAACCGCGATCCCCGCACCCCCGACAGCAGTCAGGTCGGGTACGCGGACACAGAACGCCGGCGCAGTATCAGGGCCGGCAGGTGGTGTAGTAGTTCCTTCGGGGCCCTGGTGCCAGTACGGCACCAGGGCCCCTCCACGCGTTTCCCAGAGGGGTGCAAATGACAGCAGATGACTCGTACGGCCGTCTCGACGACGACGACTACCCCGCCTACACGATGGGCAGGGCCGCCGAGATGCTCGGCACCACACAGGGCTTCCTCCGCGCCATCGGCGAGGCCCGCCTCATCACCCCGCTGCGCTCGGAGGGCGGCCACCGCCGCTACTCCCGCTACCAACTGCGCATCGCCGCCCGCGCCCGCGAACTCGTCGACCAGGGCACCCCCATCGAGGCCGCCTGCCGCATCATCATTCTCGAGGACCAGCTCGAAGAGGCGCAGCGCATCAACGCCGAATACCGCCGCGCCGCCGAGGCGGACGGCCCGCCGGCCGCGGCCTGAGACGGTGCGCGCCCCGCCGTATCTGGGCGGCCCGCTCCCACGTGGAGGAGCCCTTCTGGTCACGGGGTGTGTGGACGTGTACCGTCCCCGTTTGCTGTCGTGGTTCGGATCTTCCCCTTTGCCCATGCCTTCGGCGTGGGCTTTTTTGCTGTGCTGTGCCGCAGGAACCAGGGCGATCACCTCCGCCTCCCACACCGTGTGGGCGGCGTTCATCGACTGGAAGGCATGAGACATGGCTACGGGAACTGTGAAGTGGTTCAACGCGGAGAAGGGCTTCGGCTTCATCGCCCAGGACGGCGGGGGCCCGGACGTCTTCGCTCACTACTCGGCGATCAACTCGACGGGCTTCCGTGAGCTCCAGGAGGGCCAGATGGTGACGTTCGACGTCACCCAGGGCCAGAAGGGCCCCCAGGCGGAGAACATCACCCCCGCCTGACCCGTTCCACCCACCGGCGGAACCGGGGCACTGGGCTCAGGGCGCACGGCTGCTTCGCGCGTTCCGGGTTGGGTGTCCCGGAACGCGCTCATGGCCTTGTCGCCACCGTGAAACTGGCGGAATGAGCAAGGCCCGGCGATGCCGATGGGACCTGGCGCAGAAGAGTCGCCATAGCCGGGGACCGGGGCAGGTTGACGGACCGGACGTTGCCACATTGCGACCGGCTCGAGTCGGGTCAGGCCGCTCCGGCCTGCCCGCCGCCTTCGTAGGTCCAGGTCTTCACCGGACTCGCGGTGCGTCGCGGTCCATGCTCGTTCCCTCCCTGCCGCATACGGCCCCGCCTGGCGCGCCGTGAAGCCGAATGTACCCAGGCCGTCGGCCTGAAGACCTTCCATGTCGCTGCGGCTACGCCGCGGTTTCGGTGATGAGGACGGCAGCGGTTGTCGGGACCCGGACGTCACTCGTGGCCGCGACGGTCACGGCGTCCCGGACGGCCCGGGCGACTTCCAGGGGATGGCGGCCGGGTGCGACCGCGAGCTGGACCTGAATGTGTCGGGCGGGCGGATCGTCCTGGTGCGTCACCCTGACGGGGTGGCCGCCCAGTGGGGCGGTGAGGCGGGCGACGCCCGGCACGGCCGACGCGACGTCGGCCAGCTCTCCGATCGGCCCCCGCAGGGGTACGGTTTCGGTCGCGGGGGTCGAGCTTCGCGTGGTCGCTTCTTGGGCCGGGGGCGTCATGACGTTCTCCGCGGTCTGCGGCCCTCCGTCGGCCTCCGTGCCCTCGTGGAGATCCGTGACGCGCAGATCGACTGTCACAGTCCTCAGGCCGAGTTCCTCGTCGGCCGCCTTGAACAGAGTCGTCCTCAACTGCTCGGCGGCTTGAGGTACGGGCAGTGTCACGGAACCGGTGAAGGCCGCCTCGATCCTGAGCGGGCCGGGCGGGAGCGCGCTGGCAGGCGGGCGAACAGCCGGTTCGAGCACGGGTTCGTTCGGGACCGGCCCGATGCGCATGCTCTCCAGTCGAACGCCGTGAACCCCGGCGGCCTTGCGCCAGAGAGCCCGGACGGCCGCCTGTTCGGTGATCCACGTGCCGTCGCCCGGCCCCCCGAGAGGCAGCAGTCGCCCCAGGCCGAGCCGACCACGTACTGACTGCATCAACGCCTCGGTCTTCACCTCTCCGCCCTCTCCCTCGACTCACGACGACCGGATGAAACGGTCTATAGCGAATATAATTCGAATAAAGGGTGCACGGCTGACTTCTCGAGGCAGGAGTGCCTGATGACTGAGCACACCGGTGCGAAGTATGGCGGCGAGCCCAGTTCTCGTGGCCGGACATCCATCGCCGATGTGGTGGTGGAGAAGATCGCCGGGATGGCGGCACGGGACGTGCGCGGCGTCCACGCCCTGGGCAGCGGGTTCGCGCGCTCGATGGGATCCATGCGGGAGCGGATGCCTGGCGCCGGTAGTGGCAAGTCCGTCACCCGCGGGGTCAGCGTCGAGGTCGGAGAGGTGCAGACGGCTATCGATCTGGAGCTCGTCGTCGACTACGGCGTCTCGATCACGGACGTGGCCGGGGCGGTGCGGGAGAACGTGATCTCCGCGGTGGAGCGGATGGCGGGTCGGGAAGTCGTGGAAGTCAACATCATGGTCGGCGATGTGAAGCTGCCCGACGAGGAGGACGAGGAGGGCGAGGGGCAGGAGCGGCAGCGGCTCCAGTAGCCGGACGGAGTCGGCTACCGGGTGAAGGAGCGTGTGATGAGCAGATCCGTGGTGGGTTTGGCCGCCGGAATGGCGCTGGGTTTCGCCGCGTACTTCGGTGGCTTCTGGGCCTTCTTGCTGGTGCTGGTGCTGGGAGTTGTCGGACTCGTGGTCGGGCGTTTGATGGAAGGCGATCTCGAACCCGGTGACTTCGTGCGCCGCCGGGACGATCGGCAACGTATTCATGACGACCAGCGCCGGGCACGGAGAGACTGGCGGCAGTGACCAGGGAAGCCGATAGGCGCCCGGCCGTGCCGCGCCGGGAGCGGGGTGCGACCTCGGTCGCCGACCGGGGCGTCGCGAAGATCGCCGCCCAGGTGGCGCGCGAGGCGCTGAGTCGTTTCCCCGAGCCGACCGGTCACGTGCCCCCTGGCCACCGCACACCGCACGTGACGGCGGTGGTGCGAAGGGCACCGGAGAGGAACGGCTCGGAGAGGGCGGGCGGTCCTCCCGAGAGCCGACCGGTGCTCGGGCAGGTGCGGATGCGCATCGCCGTGGAACTGGGCTATCCGTCGGACATCGGCGCGCAGTGCGCGGCGGTGCGCCGAGAGGTCACCGAAGGCGTCACGGCATGGGCCGGTGTGGAGGTGTCCGACCTCGTGGTGGCCGTCGAGAGGCTGCACTCGGCCCGCTCACGGCGGACAGAACGGGAGAGGGTGAGATGAGCGCGCACACGAGGCGGCAGCCCGGCGACAGCGCTCTTCCCCCCGAACCCGGGCGGCCGGCTTCCTCCGCACGGGCCCCGGACACCGACGCGACACCGGCAGAGCGGGAAACGGTCGGATCGCCGCGTCGTTTCTGGTCCGCGCGGCGGGTTCCTGCGGGCGTCGTGGCTCTGCTGTCCCTCGCAGCCGTCGGGCTGCTCCTGTACGACGTGGTCTCGGTGCGGGCGGGTCAGCCCGGAATGGGCTGGCGACGCCGGCTCGCGGATGAGCTGGCCACACGGCCGCTGGACGACGTCTGGATGATCGTCGGGGCCGCGGTGGCGATGGCCCTCGGCCTGTGCCTCGTCCTGCTGGCGGTGACACCGGGACTGCGCAGACTGCTTCCCATGCGGCAGCCCACCGGCACCGGAGGAACAGGCGAGGTCCGCGCCGGTCTCGACCGCCGGGCGGTCGCGCTGATCCTGCGCGACAGGGCCATGCGCGTATCCGGTGTCGAGTCGGCTCGGGTCGATGTCGGGCGCCGGAAGATCAAAGCCCGGGCGCAGGTGCATTTCCGCGATCTCGACGAGGTCCGTGCCGACCTCGATGCCGCGCTGGGCGAAGCCGTGGCGAGTCTGGGTCTCGCCCGGCGACCCACGCTGACCGTCCACGTCCGACGCCCGAAGAAAGGCTGACGCTGATCCCGATGATCAAGACAGTGAACCGGGTGCTGCTGGGGCTGTTCGGCCTCGGGCTGTTCGCTCTGGGCGGCGGCGTGCTACTGGGCGGTCTGGATCTGCAGCGCCGGTGGGGTTTCGACGTGCCGGGCTGGTGGCCCTTCCGCGGCCCGGCCGATGTCGTCCTGGGCGACGAGGGACGCCTACGGTGGCGGGTGGAGGGCTGGTGGTGGCCGACCGTCATCGCGGTGCTCGCCGCGTTGCTGGCGCTGCTGCTGTGGTGGCTCTGGGCACTGCTGCGCAAAGACCGGCTGCACCAGGTCCCTGTCGACAGCCAGGACGGGACGGTGGCCCGACTCGACGGCCGCGCCCTGGAGGACGTCATCGAGGAAGACGCGCAAGCCTTGGACGGAGTCGCACGGGCACGGGTGCGCCTGAGGGGCCGACCTACCGCCCCGGTCGCGCGAATGCGGCTGTGGCTGGAGCCTCACGCGGAACCGGAACGGATCCTGGACCGACTCGACCGGGACACGCTCGCACGCGCACGGAACTCGGCCGGCCTGGACCGTCTCCCGGCGGAGGTCAGCCTCCGGGAAGTCCGTCACCACGCTCACCGGGTCGACTGAGAATTCCCCGCCGTATCCAGGGACGGAATCCCACCCGCCGGCTCCCGGTCGCCCTGGCCGTCACATCGCACCTGATCGGCTTGCCGATCAGACGGCTTCTGTTCATGCCCGCTGGAAGGACCAGGAGCAGCCTGACAGGCCACCTCGCAGGGGTGCGCCTATTCTGAAATTGAGGTACCGGCGAGGCCGGAGGTCACCATGATCATTCTCGGGGTCATCCTGCTTGTCATCGGGTTTGTGGCCGGCATTTCCATCTTGTGGACGATCGGGATCATCCTGGTCGTGATCGGGATCATCCTGTGGATCCTCGGGGCGGTCGGTCACGCGGTCGGCGGACGCCGTCATTACTGGTAGGCGGCTTGGCTCCGAGCCGACGCAGCCCCCCATGGTCAAGTCTTCACCGGGCCGCCCTGCCGCAGGGAGGCGTAGTGTCCTGATTCTGCTCGGCAGCGCCATCGCCCTGATTGTCATCGGCGCTGTCGTGGACGGAATGCTGTACCTGGTCTCCACCGGGGTGCTGCTTCTCGTCGTCGCCGTGCTGTACCTGCTGGTGCGCTCGATACTGCGTTCCCGCCGAGGCAGGCGCATCACGCTCTGACGACCGGTGCCGATCCCGCGAGGCCCTCCGGACGGCCGGCGAGTGGGTGAGGCAGCCCGCACCTTGAGCGCTCAGTAGGCAGCAAGAAAGATGGCGATGTAGTGGGCGGTGAAGGCTGCCACTGTCAGTGCGTGGAAGACCTCGTGGAAGCCGAACCAGCGGGGTGAGGGGTTTGGGCGCTGGAGGGCGTAGACAACCGCGCCCGCGCTGTAGAGAACCCCGCCGGTCACGACCAGGGAGACCACGGCCACCCCGCCGCTGTGCAGGAAATCGGGCAGGTATCGTACGGGCGCCCAGCCCAGAGCCAGGTAGCAGGGGGTGTACAGCCAGCGGGGCGCTCCGACCCACAGGACACGGAAGGCGATGCCGACCAGAGCACCCGTCCACACGATCCACAGCAGGACGGACCACTGGTCCGGGGAGAGCAGGAGCACCGCGAGCGGCGTACACGTACCGGCGATGATCAGGAAGATGTTGGCGTGGTCGAGGCGGCGCAGAACGGCCTCGCCGAGTGGTCCCCAGGTGCCGAGGTGGTAGACGGCGCTGGTCCCGAACAGCAGCCAGGCGGTGACGGAGTACACGGTGCAGGCCAGCACCGCCTGGGGCGTCCCTGCCAGGCAGATGAGGACGATGCCCGCGGCGAGCGAGGCGGGGACCATGCCGGCGTGGAGCCAGCCACGTAGTTTCGGCTTGATCGGTTCCACCAGATCGGCAGCCCGCTCGACGAGATCGGCGACCGGGTGGGAGCCCTCGGCGGTCTCGTCCCGGTGCGATCCGGAGGTACGGCCGGTCGGCTCGCGCCCTTCGACCCTCGGTGCGGAAGAGCCGCCGCCGGCTTCGACATCATCTCGGGACACTGCTTTCCCTCCCGCATCGGAGTGCTGGGTATCACGGGCAACCATGTGCACATGTTAGGAACCTGCCCGTGACGGGATCTCCAGAGGCCTACCTCATCGCATGTGGGCCGGTGTGGTCGCCTCACGACTACCGCCCTCTCGCTCCTGTCAGCACTTCCGCACCAGGCGCACCATCCCGGCCGCCGCCCTACGCCCCACAGCGTCGTCCACGCGGGGCCGGTGCCTCTACAGGTCCAACCAGCAAGCAGTTGGGCGCGGATCTGCAACGTGCCGCAGGCCGGGAATCGTGGACACCCCCGCCCCGGGTACGCCCGCCGTACCCGGGGCATTCGCCTGTGGTCACCCCGGCCTGTCCGCAACTGTGGAAGTGAGGGGCTGCTGCTGGCTGACGGGCGACGAGCACAGCAGGAACTCTCCGGAGCGCGCAGAAGGAAGCGGGCAGGAGGGCACAGCGTGTTCAGACGGCCGGGCCGAGTAGGTCGGTGAGCAGGCCGGCGCTGTCGACCGGTGCGCCGACTTCCAGGTGCAGGCGCGGCGGGCCGTAGAGATGGAGCCGGAGCGAGATTCTCGGCAGCGCGTAGCCCGGGATGTCGCCCGGCCGTGCGTCAGCAGAACGGAATCCGCTCACCGGCCGCAGCTTCCACGATGAACCGGGTGAGGGTCAGGCCGCCTTCCCCGGTGAAGGTGCTCGACTGATGGGCGGGCACGAGGACGCGGTGCCAGCCCCCGCAGTACCCGGCGTCGGTGGGGTTCTCCGGGGCGTAGGGCTTCTCCGGGCACCGGGTGAGCGCGCCGTTTTGGCTGCACTGGCCCTCGACTCGGTCCGGGTTCCGGACGTTGAAGGGCCGGGTCGTGGGGTGGATCTGGATCTCCTTGATCAGCCCCAGGTACACCGACTGCCTCCGGGGCACGGAGTGGTCCTCCCACTCCTTCCGCAGCTCGGCGGTGCTGACGTCAGTGAGGTTGGCCTTGACGCTGTACTGGGCGACCTTCGTGCGGGCGTCGGCCATCAGGCCGTTCAACGTGTCGATCGCCTCGCGAACCTCCCGGGGAGAACGGTCACCGTCAATCAGCGCCTCTGCCAGATCCTTCTTGCGCCTGTCCCGTACGTGTCAGTCCTCCGCGGCCAGGCGCCGTACCTCGGCCAGCGCCTCGCTCACCGCTGCCGGGATGTCCGTCACCGGGAACCGCGCGTGCCGCACCGTGCCGTCACGGTCGATGACCAGCACGGTTCGTTTCAGTCGCAGCAGTTGTCCGGCGCGGAAGGTGGGCAGGCGCAGGGCGGCGGCGAGGCGGAGGTCGACGTCGGAGAGGAGGGTGAAGGGGATGTCCTCCTGGCTCGCGAACACGCGCTGTTCGTCGGGGCGTTGGGTGCTGACCCCGTGCACCTCCGCGCCCGCGGCGCGGAACTCCTCGTAGGCGTCCCGGAAGAGCCGGTTCTCCAGCGTGCAGCCGACGGTGCCGGGGATGTGTGACCAGCCCTCCGGTAGGGGACTGGGGCTCCCGGTCGCCGGATAGCAGAACAGGACGGTGGCCACGCCGCCGGCCACCGGGTCGACCGGCGCGCCGTCCCGGTGACCGGGCAACCGCAGGCGCGGCAGTCGCCGGCCCGTCAGGTCCGCGACGCGCCGTGCCTCCGCGCTCGTCTCGTCGGCGGTGCCGCTGAGCGAGCCGTCGCCGAGGAGCCAGCGGTCGGCCCAGTCCTGCATCGACAGCAGGACCGGCAGCAGCCCCCGGCCGCTCTCGGTCAGCCGGTACTCGTGCCGCGTCGGCCGCTCCTGGTACGGGACCTTCTCCAGCACCCCCGTCTCCACCAGGTGCGCCAGGCGCTCGGTGAGCACCTTCCGGGAGATGCCCAGCTCCTCCTGGAGTGCGTCGAACCTGTGGTGCCCTCGGGCGGTCTCCCGGATCAGGAGCAGGCTCCACCAGTCGCCGACCACCGCCGCGGCCTGCGCGATCGCGCAGGCGGCGTCCCGCTCGGGAACCGACCTCATCACTGCGTCTCCACTTCTGCGCGCACGGCGGCCGCTCGTCGGGACCATCTTGCGCCACGAGGTCGGTTCCGGATAGAAACTCACCTGGAACAAGTGAGTTCCCAAAAGAGACTAACAAGACCCGGGGGTGGGCGCCGTATGAGCGGAACACAAGCGATCCAGGAACACGACCGACGCGACGACGAACGGGAGACCTCATCGCCGGGCGTCTTCTGGCGCTTCTGGGCCGCCGCCACCGTCAGCGGCGCGGGCACCGCCGTCACCGCCCTCGCCCTGCCGCTCGTCGCCCTCACCGTCCTCGACGCCACCGCCTTCGAGGTCGCCCTGCTCGCCGCCGCCGGGCAGGTCCCGTGGCTGCTGCTCAGCCTCCCGGCGGGCGTCCTCGCGCAGCGCGTGCCGCTGCGCCGATTCCAGGTCACGCTCGACCTCGTACGGTTCGCGGCGCTCGGATCGCTGCCGCTCGCCTGGTGGATGGGCACGCTCACGTATCCGCACCTGCTGTTCGCGGCGCTCGTCACCGGCTCGGCGACCGTGCTGTTCGACATCGGCAACTCGACCTTCCTGCCCGCCGTCGTCCCGGCCCAGCAGCTGGCCGCCCGCAACAGCGTCATGTCGGGCACGCACGCCGTCACCGACACCGGCGGCCCCTCCCTCGGCGGCGTCCTGATCGGCGCGACAGGCCCGGTCGGCGCACTCGTCGTGGACGCCGCCAGCTACCTGGCCTCCGCCGTGCTCCTGCGCACCCTCCCCGAGAGCCGCCCCGCGCCCCGCACCAGCGAGAGCGCGCTGCGGCTGATGCGCGAGGGATGGAGGTACGTCACCAAGCACCCGGTCATGCGCCCCTGCATGATCTGGGCGACCGCCGCCAACTTCCTCAACGCCGCCCTCGTCGCGCTCACCCCCCTCTACCTGGTCCGTGAGGCCGGCCTCGACTCCGTACAGCTCGGTCTCGTCCTCGCCATGGACGGGGTCGGCGCGCTCGCCGGCGCCGCCGTCGCGGTCCGCGTGACCACGCGCCTAGGCACCGCGCGGGGCGTCATCGTGGCGGATCTGGCCGGCGGCGCGATGCTCCTGCTCGCCCCGCTGACCACGTCGGCGGGGGACGCGTACTGGTTCGCCCTGGGCAACGCCGGCTTCGCCTTCGGCACCGTCATCGGCTCGATCACCACCCGCACCTACCGGCAGACGCAGTCGCCCCCGGAACTGCTGTCCCGCGTGATGGCCACGGTTCGCTTCGTCTCCTGGGGCGCGATGCCGCTCGGCGCGCTCACCGCCGGCCTCCTCGCCACCCACGTCGGCGCCCACACCGCGCTGTGGACCGTCTGCGCCGCCGCCCTCCTGCCCCCGCTCTACCTCTTCTCCACCACGGTGGGCCGCCACCGCGACCTCATCTGAGGCCCTGGCGCCACGACACCGTCAGATCGCTGACCACGTGGACGCGTTCCGGCGACGGCGCACGATCTGCACGGCCTGGATCGCGTGGGGGAAACCGAGTCCGTGAGGCCGACCTGGAGGGAGTTCACCGCGGTCACCAGGGCGATCCCGTGCATGGAGGACCTGTCCGGTGAAGATGCGCCAGGCCGCACGAAGGACCTGGTTGATCCGGAGCCGACTTCCGCCGGACCTCCGACCGATCCGGCCCGCGCTCAACGGTGCTCGGGGTTCTCGAAGTCGAACCGGCAGCCGGCGTCCCACTCGGAGCGCTGGTTTCCGTGGGCGGGGATGCCACCGGTGTCCTTGAGCATCCTCGCCAGGTGGAGCTGGTTCCAGGTCATGAAGGTCGCGTTGCGGTTCGTGAAGTCGTTGTCCGGCCCGCCGGAGCCGGGGTCGAGGTACGACGGGCCCGGGCCGGCCTCGCCGACCCAGCCCGCGTCGGCCTGCGGCGGAATGACGTATCCGAGGTGCTGGAGGCTGTAGAGGACGTTCATCGCGCAGTGCTTGGCGCCGTCCTCGTTGCCGGTGATCAGGCAGCCGCCCACACGACCGTAGTAGGCGTACTGGCCGCGCTCGTTCAGGATCGACGAGCAGGCGTACAGACGCTCGATCACCTTCTTCATGACTGAGGAGTTGTCTCCCAGCCATACAGGTCCAGCCAAGGTAAGGATGTCCGCGGCCATGACCTTCGAGTAGATGACGGGCCACTCGTCGGTCTCCCAGCCGTGCTCCGTCATGTCGGGCCACACACCGGTCGCGATGTCGATGTCCACCGCCCTCAGCACCTCGACCTCGACGCCCTGGCGCTCCATGATCCCGCTACTGATGTCGATCAGCCCCTGAGTGTGGCTCCGCTCCGGCGAACGCTTGAGCGTGCAATTGATCACCAGGGCGCGGAGACCTCGGTAGGACGTGCCAGTGTCGGTCATGGATGCGTTCCCCTGTGGACGAGTGGGCGGGTCGGGCGGCGAAACACGCCCGGTTGCCGACGTCGATAGGGCTCCGGGTTGGGCCGGCCGAAAATCCCGTCTAATCTCTCGCCTCGTTGGACGGAACGATCGAACGCCACGCCAGTGCTGACGGAGTCGTCTACCCGATCACCCGCGTGGCCTCACAGCCATGACATGTATCGCCGAATCAGATCGGCGGAACGCTCTGGCACCCTATCTGGCCAGCAGTTCTGGCCGGCGGTTCATCCATGAGATCGCCAACGCGACTTCCGCGTTGTGGTGGAACTTCTTCGTCGGCCGCACGGACAAGGAGATCCGCGAGGCGGGGGAGGGCTGGACGCGGGGCGACCGTTTCGGCGAGGTGAAGGGGTACGACGGTGATCGGCTGGAGGATCCTGAGGTCCCGCCCACTCTGCTGAGGGCGCGGGGTCGGACGCGTTGACCTGGGGTTTTCTCCACTTCATCACTGTAGGGGTGGCGGATGACCGGCCTCCCCTGTGACTGTCGGCGCGACGGCGCGAGGGGCACGTATCGAGTCGCGTAGTCGGTGGCGCGTGCCTCCGGTGTGTTCGTGCGCGAGCGGGTTGTGGGGTCAGCAGGAAGAAGCGCTGGTGGCGTCGCGAGCTGGCGGAGAGCCGGGGCTCATCTCGGATGAGCAGGTACTGACTCCCGCCCGCGGCCCACTTCTCCTTCGCCGGCGCAACTGGTGGGGCACAGTCGGTGGGGGGCGCTCCCAAAGAGCGTCGCATCCAACCGCGGCCGACAGACTGGAGATCTCCGGCGGACGTCAGTGACGCCCGGTGCCGCCGTCAACGGTCCCGACGGGGCACTACGAAGTCGGCTGCCCGTCGAAGCGCGACGCGCGAGATCCACCGGGGTAGCGTTCGGCGCGATGGTACAGGTGACCCGCCCGTCGCGAGGGAAGGAACGGATCCTGGACCCCCAGCTCGCGGAGACGCTCTCCGTGGCCCTGCTCGTTCTCGTGCTGGCCTGTGCGGTCATGCGCCCCTTCGGGTGGCCGGAGGCGGTCGTGGCCGTCCCGGCCGCAGTCGTGGTGATCGCAACCGGAGCCGTCTCCTACGGCGACGCACTGGCGGAGGCGGAACGGCTCGCGCCGGTGATCGGGTTCCTGGCGGCCGTACTGGTGCTGGCCCAACTCTGTGACGACGAGGGGTTGTTCCAGGCATGGGGAGCCTGGATGGCGCGTACGGCGGCGGGTCGGCCACGCCGGCTCCTGCACCCACCTCACCAATCTGCTCGCCTTCGCCGCCAGCGGGCTCAGCTTCACCCGGTTCGCCGCGCTGATGGCCCTGCCGTGGGCGGTGGCGATCGGCGTCGAGTACCTGGTCCTCCGGCGTTTCTTCGCCACCGACCTGGACGCCGGGGCGCGGGCGCCCGCCGCCGTCGAACCGCCGCCACTTCCGCTGTTCGCCCTGGTGACCGTGGGATGCACGCTCGCGGGCTTCGTGCTGACCTCGATGGCCGGCGTCGACCCGGCGTGGGCCGCCCTGGCAGGGGCACTCGCGCTCGCCGTCCGTGCCCTCATCCGCCACCGCACCAGTCCCCGGGCCCTGGTCCGGGCTGCCTCCGTGCCCTTCCTCGCCTTCGTCCTCGCTCTCGGGATCGTGGTTCTGGCGGTGGTGGACAACGGTCTCGACGAAGCCCTGGGGCACCTGATCCCCGACGGCACCGGCCTCCCGGAACTCCTCGCTCTCGCCGGGCTGGCCGCCGTCCTCGCGAACGTCATCAACAACCTGCCCGCGGTACTCGTGCTGCTACCGCTGACCGCCCCAGCGGGACCCGGTGCCGTCCTGGCCGTCCTGCTCGGGGTCAACATCGGCCCCAACCTCACCTACGCCGGCTCGCTGGCCACCCTGCTGTGGCGGCGTATCGTCCACGCCCACGACGGTGAGGTGGAGCTGAAGGAGTTCACCCGGCTCGGCGTGTACGCGGTCCCCGCGAGCCTCCTCGCCGCCGTCCTGGCACTGTGGCTCTCGCTGACCGTCATCGGAGGAGGCTGATACCCATGGCCGTGGTCGTCCGGATCGCCGAGGGCACCTGGCCCGCCTGTGTGGACGCCGCCCGCGCGCACACGCCGGCGGACGCCGAGATCGTCCTGCTGCACGTCACCTCGGTCGATGTCCCGGGTGCGGCCCATGGCGCGTTCGCCGGGCTCATGGGCCGTGGCCACCCCTCGGGGAACCGCCCGGCCGAAGGCTGGGGGAGGGACCCCGGAATCCACCTGGAACACCTCGCGGCCGACTCCGCGCGGCAGTTGCTCCAGGATGCCGCCGACCGTCTGGGGCGCCCCTGCACGCGTACCGAGCGCACCGGACGAGTCGAGTGCGAGGTCGTCGCCGCGGCCGAGGGGTGCGACCTGCTGATCCTGGCCCGGGACGGCGACCGTGCCCACCTCGGACCGCGCAGCCTCGGTCCCGCCGCACGCTTCGTCGTCGACCACGCCCCCTGCCCGGTGCTGCTCGTGTGGCCCGAACCGCCGCCGGGACCGCCCACTACGCCGCCTCCTCTTCCGCGTCGTACCGGCTGACGGGCGACGAACCGCCGCCCGCCAGCCGGCGGGGCCGGTCACGCGCCCTGCTTCCGCGCGAGGCCGGCCGCGAGCGGGAGGCCTGCTGTGGCCGACGTGGCCGACGTGGCCGACGTGGGCGGGGGCTGAGCGGGACTCAGCGGTTGAAGGTCAGCCGCGGTGCCGCGTTGCGGGCCAGCGTGTGGGCCTGGTCGGGCCACCAGGTGCCGGCCGGCGGGTCGACGATGCCGTACTCGGGGTCGATCGTGCCGCCGGTGTTGCGCGTGCAGCTGCCGTCGGACTCGCCGGGGATCTTGATCCACAGGTAGGCGTCGACGAGCGGGACACCGGTGTCGGCCGTCGGGCGCGCGCCGAGGCCGCGGCCGGGCGCGTTGCACCAGATCTCCGGGTCGCCGCTGTACTTGCCAGGCTCCGGCGTCCAGGCGCCGAGGCCGTTGCGGCTGGTGTCGATGACGAAGTGGTGCAGGGCGTCGTTCGGCGGGGTGCCCACGTTCTGGTCGAACCAGGCGTCGGTCCAGCGCCAGGTGGCCGGGTCGGCGGAGTCGACCGCGTTGCCCGGGGCGCCGTCGTTGGGCGCGGCGGGCGAGTAGTACTGGGTGGCGCACCAGTCGGTGTGGCCGCGGGCGTGCTCGGGTCCTTCGGTGGCGAACCACATGCACTTGGCTATCCAGCTGCCGTAGCGCGCGTTGTGATCGGTGGGGTGGGTGTTGGACACGTTGAGGGCGAAGCCGTCGCTGTCCTGGACACCGGCGTCGAGCAGTCGTCGCGCCATGTCGCCGACGGGCCGCCACAGGACGTTGCCCGCGTCGAGGTAGACCGCGGTGCGGGCCTTGGCCTTGATGGTCCTGACGGCGTACGCGAGGTCGGCGACGCGGGTCGCCGTGAGTTCGCCGGTCGGGTCCACGCCCGGCCCGCAGTCGCTCGGGAGGAGGGCCAGGCCGTCGGGCTCGACCACGACGACGGCCTTGCTGTCGCCGATGCCGGCGGCGAAGGCGTCGATCCACTGCCGGTAGGCGGCGGAGGACGCGGCGCCGCCGCTGGAGTACTGGGTGCAGTCCCGGCCCGGCACGTTGTAGGCGACCAGGACCGGCGTCCGGTTCACCAGCCGGGCCTCGCGGACGAGGCTTCTCACCTTGGTCCGGACCTCGTCGGGTGTGCCTTCGGTGAACCACTCGGCCTGCGGCCAGCTCGCGAGCCTGGCCATGTTCAGGGCGTTCGCGAAGTCGCGGTTCCCGAGGTCGGTGAGCGCCTGCTTGGCGGCCTTGCTGTGCGGGTCCACGTAGAACCTCGTGGCCGGGGTGAGCGCGTCCGCGACGGGTGCGGCCTGCGCCTGCGCCTGCGTCGCGATGAGGGCGGCACAGGCCGCGAGCGCCGCGAGGGCGGCGGTCGTACGGCGCCGGAGGCTGCGTGGATTCATGGGGGCTCCTGGTCGGAGGGATGGGGGCGAGGAGGGCCGGTGGTGCCTGTGGCCCGGTCGCGGGGCGGCGGATACCAGGCCACAGGACTCGGATGTCAGTAGCCGTAGATCATCTTGTAGGCGGCCTCCGGGAGGAACTGGCCGGCCGTGGAACCGGTTCCGACGCCGCAGTTGCCGTCGGACTCGCCCGGGGCCTTGATCCACAGCAGCATCTCGGCGCCGCCGCCCAGCCGGGTGGGCGTGCCGATGCGGCGGCCGGCCGCGTTGCACCACTCGCCGTTGGTGCCGTTGCCGTTGCGGCTGGTGTCGACGACGAACGGCTTGGTGTAGCCGTAGCGGGCGGCCAGTTCGCTGTTGACGGCGTTGCCGTAGGCGGTGTTCTGGGCGGTGGTGTAGTAGTTCGAGATGTTGAGGGAGAAGCCGTGCGCCTGTCGGAGCCCGGCTTCGTGGAGGCGCTGGGCCATCGTCGCCGCGCTCACCCAGCCGGGGTTGCCGGCGTCGAGGTAGACCCAGGTGTTGGGGGCCTGGCGGTTGAACTCGGCGAGGGCGCCGCTGATCATGCCCTGGCGTTCGCGGATCTGGGTCTGGTTCAGGCAGCCGTAGTCCGCGAGGGAGTCGGGTTCGAGGACGACGACGGCCGGGCGGTTGGCGATTCCGCCGGCGAACTGCGCGATCCAGGTCGCGTAGGCGGAGGCCGACGAGGCTCCGCCTCCGGAGTGCCCGCCGCACGAGTCGCGGAGGTAGATGTTGTACGCGACCAGGACGGGCAGCTTGTCGTGGGAGTCCGCTGCGCCGACGTACGCGCCCGCCGCGGTGCCGATCGTGCCGCTCCAGGCGCCGAACCAGCGGGCCATGGGCGTGTTGGCGAGGGAGGTGTTGATCGCGGGGGCCCGGCCGTCGCCGGGGTTGGCGGCGACCCACTTCCTCGCGCTGGAGTCCGGGTCCGTGTAGAACCCGCTGGTCATGGTGGTGGGATCCGCAGCGTGGGCGGACGGGGCGACGACGAGCGCCAACGGCAGTGCGGAGAGGGCTGCGACGAGGGCGCGGATTCTGCGGCGCATGGCTGTACCTCGGTTTCCTGACGGCGGACGCGTCGACCGTTCTCGTCCCGAGCGGTGCGACGCGGTGAGGAATTGCGGTGGTACGAAGTTCTCCGTGCGGCGGCTCACGGACGCGGCGCCCCGGCGGGGACACCAGCGCACTCCGGACGCACAAGAGCCCGTGGAAGCGCTCCCACTGGAAGCGTTCCCAGACCATGATCTGTGGGGCCGAGGTGTGGCCGTATCGTGTGATGCGCCCATCGGGACTGTCAAGTGCGCCCACTTGAACAGCACTTCACAGGACGAGGGGAAGGGTTTACAGTCCTGAAACTGGAAGCGCTTCCAGCCTTCCAGGTGTTCAGATGGAGGGAGGAGGGCAGCTCATGGCGCAAGGTGTGCCGAACCGGCAGTCGACACTCGACGAGGTGGCCGAACTGGCCGGCGTCTCGCGTTCGGTGGCCTCGCGTGTGCTCAACAACGCCCCGCACGTCAGCCGCGCGAAACGCGAGGCCGTCGAGCGGGCGGTCCTTCAACTCGGATACGTGCCGAATCCGACCGCCCGGGCGCTGGCGACCCGTCAGACCGGTGCGGCCGCTCTGGTCGTCTCGGGAGAGGATCCGTCGATCTTCGCGGACCCGTTCTTCGCTCAGGTGATCGTGGGTGCCTCGGCCGCGCTGGAGGAGGCCGAACTGCACCTGATGCTGTGTCTGGCAGCCTCCGACCGGGGGCGCCGGCGCGTGGAGCAGCTTCTCCGGTCCAAGGGGGCCGACGGAGTGATGCTGATGGCGCTGCGCGAGGACGATCCGCTGGCCCGCATGGCGGAAGAGGCAGAGATTCCCGTGGTGTTCGGTGGGCGCCCGGTCGGCTTGGACCCGCGGTGGTATGTGGACGTGGACAACGTCGGAGGAGCGCGCGCGGCGACCGAGTACCTGATCTCGCTCGGCCGGACCAGGGTCGTGACGATCTGCGGGCGGCTGGACACCGAGGTGGGGCGCGCCCGTTACCGCGGCTACCAGGACGCCATGCTGGCGGCCGGCCTCGAACCGTATCCGCCGGAAGCCGGCGACTTCACCGAGTCGAGCGGAGCGGAGGCCATGGCCGCGCTGTCGGCGCGGCACCCGGAGCTGGACGGAGTGTTCACCGCCAGCGACAACATGGGGGCCGGGGCGTTGCGCACACTGCGTGATGCCGGCCGCCGCGTCCCCGCCGACGTCGCCGTGATCGGCTTCGACGACCTGGCCGTGGCAAGGAGCGCCGATCCGCCGCTGACCACGGTGCACCAGCCCGTAGAGGGTCTCGGTCGTGAGATGGCGCGCATGCTCGTCGCGCTCATCAACGGGCAGGCCCCCACCCCGCTGATCCTCCCCACGCGTCTGGTCATCCGCGCCAGCGCCTGACGGGCCGCCCGGCCTGCCGGCCGACCCCGAGCTCCGGCCCGCTACGCCGCCGTGCCCCACCTCCACGGGCACCCGTGCGCAACGCACAGCCCGTCCCTGCCAGTCACCTTGACAGGCCGTCAAGGTGACTGGCAGGGTTTCGACGCCATCTGTTGGGAGCGCTCCCAATCCGGGGAGAAGCCCCGAGCGTATGGCTTCACCCCGTCCTTCGAAGGCCGCCTCTCCCACGCCGACCGCCATCGAGGCGACCCGCCGGCGACGCTTCGTCGCCGTCCACGTCGATTACGCCGCCAGCTGCGCATCCCGAAGCACAGCGCCCGTTGGTACGCCAGGGCCATCGCCGCGAACGCGATCCCGGGTCTCTGAGTTTCAAGGACGGAGCAGAACTCTCCCGACGCCGGGATCCCCGCTGCCCGTGAGTTCCATGGCCCGCTCGAACTCGTCGATGCCCAGCTGGTGCGTGAGGAGTTCGAGCGGCGTCAGCCTTCCCGCGGAGAAGGCGCTTACGGCGTAGGACCAGGCGCCGGAGGAGGCTCCGAAGGCGGTTCCGATCGACAGCTGCCGTGCGACGACCAGGGCGGGATCGAGCCTTACCGCCCCCTGGACCGGGATGCCCGTGAGAACCAGGCGTCCTCCCGGTCGCAGCAGGGACGTCGCGGTGTGCGCGCTCGACGTCGCGCCCGCGGTGTCGATCACCACGTCGAAGTCCGCGAGACCGGAGGCTCGGTCCCACGTCCAATAGGCGGTGGCTCCGAAACGACGGGACAGATCGGCTCGGTCGGGGCTCGTACCGACGACCGTCAGCTCGGTCGGGGAGAAGGCGCAGAGGAGCTGTGCGGCGAGCAGTCCGAGGGCACCGGAGCCGATGACGGCCACCCGTGAGCCGGGCAGGGGGGACGACTTGAGGACCGCGGCGGCCGCGCAGGCGGCCGGCTCGAGGAACGCGGCGGCGGTGAGATCGGCGTCCGGTGCGAGTGTGTGCAGCAGACGAGCGGGGAGGACGAGGGTGGGAGCCATGGCGCCGGGGAGGGTGAACCCCGTCTCCTCGTAGCCGACGGTGCACAGGTTGGTGTCGCCGTCGCGGCAGGGCGCGCAGGTCTCGCAGTTCCGCAGCCCTTCGCCCACGACCTTGCGGCCGAGCAGGGAAGCGGGCGCGCCCTCTCCCACGGCGGTGACGGTGCCGGACCACTCGTGGCCAGGGGTGACCGGATAGCGCACGTACGGAACGGGGCGGCGACCCAGGTAGACGTCGCGGTCGCTGCGGCTGATCCCGACGGCGTGCACGCGCACCTGGGCTTCGCCGGGCCCCGCCTGTCGAGGCGCGTGCTGCACGAGGCGAAACGTCTTGGGAGCGTCGAGGACGACAGCCTGCCCTCGGCGGCTCACAGGAAGCCGCCCTGGGCGGTGGGCGGAGTGGAACACATGGGGCGACTCCTGACGTTCGATATTTCGGGCGTCGTTCGAAATTGTGTCGCGACGATACGAAGCATGGTGAGGTGTGTCAACGGGCCTCATTCTGCGGGGCCTTCTGCGTCGCAAGGCGTCTCAGTAGCCCCTGTTAACGCTCACATCTTTGAGTCGCGACTAGCTGTGCAGCGACTCGTATCTCCGCATCAAAAACGGGTAACGGCCGTACGAACCCTTGAGTTACGAGTCTGTTAGCGCTCACAATGTGTCGCGTTCGGCAGCCCACCGGTCGTCGGGGGCCTACGCACACTGCGCCTCCGCCCAGCTCGACCACCGCTGCGCAGCCACTCCTTCGCCGGGCCCCGCCCCTTCAGGGCACCGCCCTGTACGACGCACGTCCCGAAAGGAACCACGACATGGCCCACAGAGCCCTCCGTGCCATCACCGCCGCCGTTCTGGCCGCTGGTGTGCTGACCGCCTGCACCACCGAGCCCGCGCCCACCGGTACCACCGGCGGCACCGGCAAGGGCTCCTCCGACGGCAAGCTGGTGCTCGGGTTCGCCCAGGTGGGAGCCGAGAGCGGCTGGCGCACCGCCAACACCAAGTCCGTACGCGAGGCGGCCGGGAAGGCCGGCATCACACTGAAGTTCTCCGACGCGCAGCAGAAGCAGGAGAACCAGATCAAGGCGATCCGCACGTTCATCCAGCAGAAGGTGGACGTCATCGCCTTCTCCCCGGTGGTGGAGTCCGGCTGGGACACCGTCCTGAAGGAGGCCAAGGGCGCCGGCATCCCGGTGATCCTCACCGACCGTGCGGTCGACTCGCAGGACACTTCCCTCTACCGGACCTTCCTCGGCTCCGACTTCGTCAAGGAGGGGCAGGAGGCCGGCAAGTGGCTCGTGAAGGAGTACGAGGGGACCTCCGAACCGGTCAACGTCGTCGAGCTCCAAGGCACTACCGGCTCCGCACCTGCCAACGACCGCAAGGCCGGCTTCGCCGAAGTCATCAAGGGAGAGCCCAAGTTCAAGGTCGTCGCGTCCCAGACCGGGGACTTCACCCGCGCCAAGGGCAAGGAGGTCATGCAGGCCTTCCTCAAGTCCCACAAGGACATCGACGTCCTGTACGCCCACAACGACGACATGGCCCTGGGCGCCATCCAGGCCATCGAGGAGGCGGGCAAGAAGCCGGGCACCGACATCAAGGTGATCTCCGTCGACGGCATCAAGGACGCCTTCGTCGCCATGCAGGAGAAGAAGATCAACGTGGTGGTCGAGTGCAACCCGCTCCTCGGCGACCAGTTGATGGAACTCGCCAAGAAGGTCGCGGCGGGGGAGAGCGTCCCGCGACGGGTCGAGGTCAAGGAGGGCGTCTTCACCCAGGACCAGGCCGCGGCCGCCCTGCCCGGCCGCCAGTACTGACCCGACGCCCGCACCAGACCGGGGGCGGTCCTCGCGCCGCCCCCGACCCCTCAGGAGAGGAGGGCGGATGGCAGCCCCACCCACCCCCACACCCACCCGCACCGACCGGCCGGTCCTGGAGGCCCAGGGCATCCGCAAGGCGTTCCCCGGCGTCCTCGCCCTCGACGGGGTGGACCTGCGCCTCTTCCCCGGCGAGGTCCACGCCCTGATGGGCGAGAACGGCGCCGGGAAGTCGACCCTCATCAAGGTACTCACCGGCGTCCACCCGCCCGACGCGGGAACGGTCTCCGTCGACGGCAGCCCCCAGCGATTCGCCGAACCGCTGGAAGCGCAGCACGCCGGAATCAGCACGGTGTACCAGGAGGTGAACCTGTGCCCCAACCTCTCGGTCGCGGAGAACATCCTCATCGGCCGTGAACCCCGGCGCCTGGGGCTGGTCCACTGGTCGGCCCTCCACGAACGCGCTGCACGCCTCATCACCGAACTGGAACTCGACCTCGACGTCCGCATGCCGCTGAGCACGCACTCCCTCGCCGTCCAGCAACTGGTCGCGATCGTACGGGCCGTGGACGTCAAGGCGAAGGTCCTCATCCTCGACGAGCCCACCTCCAGCCTCGACCGGGACGAAGTCGCCCAGCTGTTCACCCTGGTCCGCAGACTGCGCGACCGGGGCGTCGCGATCCTCTTCGTCACCCACTTCCTCGACCAGGTCTTCGACCTGTGCGACCGGGTGACCGTCCTGCGCAACGGGCGCCTCGAAGGCGAGTACCGGATCGACGAGCTGACACCCGTCACCCTCGTACACCGCATGGTCGGCAGCGAACTGGGCATTCTCGACGAACTGGCCGAGACATCCCACACCGGCACTACTGACGGCCCCGGTTCCGGGGACACGCCCTTCCTCAGCGCCCGCGGCCTCGCGCGGGCCGGTGGCGTCCAGCCCTATGACCTGGACATCCACCGCGGCGAGGTCATCGGCCTGGCCGGGCTCCTCGGCTCCGGACGCACCGAGGCCGCCCGGCTGCTCTTCGGCGCCGACCACGCCGACGGAGGCGAGCTGCGGATCCACGGCAAGCGCGCCGTCCTGCGCTCGCCGCGCGCCGCGATCGCCCACAAGATCGCCTTCTGCTCGGAGAACCGCAAGGCGGAGGGTCTGATCGGCGAACTCACCGTCCGCGAGAACATCGTGCTCGCCCTCCAGGCCGCACGCGGCTGGACCAGGCCCCTCTCCCGCACCCGGCAGGAAGAGATCGCCGCCCGGTGGATCGAGGTCCTCGACATCCGCCCGGCCGCCCCCGAGGCGCAGGTCCGCAACCTCAGCGGGGGCAACCAGCAGAAGGTGCTGCTCGCCCGATGGCTGCTCACCGACCCCGAGCTGCTGATCCTGGACGAACCCACCAGGGGCATCGACATCGGTGCCAAGACGGAGATCCAGAAACTGGTCACCAGCCTGGCCGCGGAAGGCACAGCGGTCCTCTTCATCTCCGCCGAACTCGAGGAGGTGCTGCGGCTGAGCCACCGCGTGGGCGTCCTGCGCGACCACCGGCTCGTCGCCACCCTCCCCAACGACACGACCCTGACGCCCGACCGGATCCTGGGCGCCATCGCCACCGGAGCCACCTCATGACACCACCTGACGACACCGGCGCCGGGGGGCGCCCGGTCCGGGCGCCCGGCACCCGGCGGCTCATCGAGCACCGCCTGTTCTGGCCCGCCGCCGTGCTGGCCGCCCTGCTGGTGGGGAACGTCGTGTTCACCCATGACTTCCTCGCCGTCCGCCTCCAGAACGGACACCTGTACGGCAGCCTGATCGACATCCTGCAGTTCGGTGCCCCCCTGATCCTCGTCTCGCTCGGCATGACGCTCGTGATCGCCACCCGGGGCATCGATCTCTCGGTCGGCTCGACGGTCGCCATCGCCGGCGCCCTCGCGTGCGAGCACATCGCCACCGCGAAGGACCCGGGGAGCCTGTCCACCGTCCTGTCGGCGATCGCGGTGGCGGTCGGCGTGGCCGCCGGGATCGGACTGCTGAACGGCTTCCTCGTCGCCCGGCTCGGCGTCCAGCCCATCGTCGCCACGCTCGTCCTCATGGTCGCCGGGCGCGGCGTGGCCCAGCTGATCACCGACGGCCAGATCATCAGCGTGTCCAGCAGCGCCTACAAGATGATCGGCGGCGGTTACTGGCTCACCCTCCCCTTCGCCGTCCTCCTCGCCGCGGCCCTCGTCGCCGTCACCTCCCTCGTCACCCGGCGGACCGCGCTCGGGCTGCTCATCGAATCGGTGGGCGGCAACCCGGTCGCCAGCCGACTCGTCGGCATCCGGGCAGTCGGCCTCCTGGTCATGGTCTACGTCGTCAGCGCCGTGTGCGCCGCGGTGGCGGGCCTGATGATCAGCTCCAACGTGTCCAGTGCGGACGGCAACAACGCCGGCCTGTGGATCGAACTGGACGCGATCCTCGCCGTCGTCATCGGCGGCACCGCCCTGACGGGCGGTCGCTTCTCCCTCGGTGGGACGGTCCTGGGCGCGCTGATCATCCAGACCCTCTCGACCACGATCTACACCCTCGGCGTACCGCCCGAGACCACCCTCGTCTTCAAGGCCCTGGTCGTCATCGTCGTGTGTCTCGTCCAGTCGCCCGCGTTCCGCGCGCGACTCTCACGCCGTCGCCGAACGGCCGCCCCGGACCCGGCATCCGCGGCCGGCGACCTGACGGCCCGCCGGCAGGAGGTCCACCCGTGAGCACCACCCTCACCAAGCCGCTCCACCGCTTCTCGGCACGGCACGCCGCCCGCCTGCCGCTCATGGTGACGGCCACGCTGCTGGTCGCGATGTTCTCGATCGGGTCCGTGCAGTACGAAGGCTTCTTCTCCGCGCAGGTCCTGCTCAACGTCCTGATCGACAACGGCTTCCTGCTCGTCGTGGCGATCGGCATGACGTTCGTCGTCCTCACAGGCGGGATCGACCTCTCGGTCGGCTCGATGGTGGCCCTGTCGACCATGCTGACGGCCTGGCTCGTCGAACAGAACGGCCTGCCGCTCGCGCTGGCGGTGCCGGTGGTCCTCCTGGTGGGAGCAGGGGGCGGTGCCCTCATGGGCTGGGTGATCCACGCCTTCGAGATCCAGCCCTTCATCGTCACTCTCGCGGGCATGTTCCTCGGCCGCGGCCTCTGCTACATGATCAGCACCGAGTCCATCTCCCTCACCGACCCGACGACCACGCGGATCGCCCAGACGCGGGTGCTCCTGCCCGGGGGCCTGTTCGTCTCACCCGCCGTGATCATCGCCCTGGTCGTACTGGCACTCGCCTTCGTCGTCCTCCACCACACCCGGTTCGGCCGCACCGTCTACGCCTTGGGCGGCAACGAGTCCTCAGCCCGTCTCATGGGCCTGCCCGTAGGGCGCACCAAGGTCGCGGTGTACGCCGTGAGCGGCCTGTGTTCCGCCCTCGGCGGTCTGCTGCTGACCTTCTACATGCTGTCCGGCTACGCCCTGCACGCCGTCGGCATGGAACTCGACGCCATCGCCGCCGCCGTGATCGGCGGGACGCTGCTGACCGGTGGTTCCGGCTTCGTCCTGGGAACCGCCCTGGGCGTGACGGTCCTCGGTCTGATCCAGACCATCATCAGCTTCCAGGGCACGCTCAGTTCGTGGTGGACCCGCATCGTCATCGGCGGTCTGCTGTTCGTCTTCATCCTCCTCCAACGCCTCTTCGGAGGATCGCGCCAGGCGGAATAGACCCCTCGCCGAGTGCGAACCCCGAGCCGTCCTCCGCGTACGAACGCGCCCGGGGCGGGGGCAGGGCCATCCCTGCCCCCGCCCCGGGCGCGCCCTCTCGCCGACAAGGAACCTCCATGAACCCAGCACCGTCCCCCTTCACCGGGGTCCCTCCGGTCTGCCGCCCCGATCCGTACGCCGGACAACGATGGACCTTCGGCTTCCCCGGCGGACTCACGGCGGAGGTGCACACTCGCGGCGCCCGCCTCCACGGGCTGTGGGCGCCGGACCGGGACGGCACCCCGGCCGACATCGTCCTCGCTCCTCGCGACCCGGCCCGGACGGCCACCACCGCCCGGTACTTCGGCGCCACCGTCGGCCGCTACGCCAACCGCATCGCACACGGTCGGTTCTCCCTGGACGGGAAGCCGTACCAGCTGACCACGCAGGAGAACGGCCACTGCCTGCACGGCGGCACCGACGGCTTCGACACCCGCCTCTGGGAAGCCGAGAGCGTGCACACCCCGGAGTGGACCGGTGTGCTCCTGCGCCTCCGGAGCCCGGACGGCGACCAGGGGTTCCCGGGAAACCTGGACGTCACCGTCAGCTGTCTCGTCGGCCGCGCCGGCGAACTCGCCTTCACCTACTCGGCGGTCACCGATGCGGCCACCCTGGTCAACCTGACCAACCACGCGTATTTCAACCTCGACGGCGAAGGCGCCGGCGACATCCTCGGACACGAACTCGCCGTGCACGCCTCCCACTACACTCCGGTCGACAACGACCTCCTTCCCCACGGGGACCACCGCCCCGTGTCCGGCACCGCGTTCGACCTGCGCCGGCCGCTGAGGATCGCCGACGCCCTGGCCCGCCCCGGCGCGGACGGCGGGTACGACCACAACTTCGTCTTGAGCCCGCACGGCGACGAGGCAGCACTGCGCCCCGCCGCCGTCCTGTACGCGCCGGCCACCGGCCGCCGCATGGAGGTGCTGACCACGGAGCCCGGGCTCCAGGTCTACACCGCGGGTCAGTTCGACGGCACGGTCCTCGGCAAGAGCGGTACGCCCTACGGGGCGGGCGCCGGCATCGCGCTGGAGACCCAGCACTTCCCCGACTCGCCGAACCGCACCGGTGACCCTTCCGCGGTGCTGCGACCCGGCGACGAGTACCGGTCGAGGACGGTCTTGCGGTTCAGCACGCGCGGCTGACCGCGTACGAGCACCCCGACATGGCCGTGCCCGCCGGTGGAGGAGCCGGCGGGCACAGCCATGATCGGAGGGACGTCAGGCACCCACCCTGCGCTTGTTCCACACGTCGAAGCCGACCGCCGCGAGGAGCACCAGGCCCTTGATGACCTGCTGCCAGTCGGTGCCCACCCCGACGAGGTTCATGCCGTTGTTGAGCACGCCGAGGACCAGGCCGCCGATGATCGCTCCCAGGACGGTCCCGACTCCACCGCTCATCGACGCCCCGCCGATGAACGCGGCGGCGATGGCCTCCAGTTCGAAGTTCACGCCCGCCTTCGGCGAGGCCGCGTTGAAGCGCGCGGCGAAGACGAGCCCGGCGAGCGCCGCGAGCATTCCCATGTTGAGGAACACGGCGAAGGTCACCTTCTTGTCCTTGACCCCGGACAGCTTGGCGGCCGGCAGGTTCCCCCCGATCGCGTACACGTGGCGGCCGATCACCGCGTTGCGCATCACGTAACCGAAGCCGACCAGCAGCACGGCCAGGATCAGGAGGACCACGGGGGCGCCCTTGTAGCTTGCGAGCAGCAGGGTGGTGACCAGGACAGCGGCGACCAGTGCCGTCAGCTTCAGCGCGAACAGGCCCGTGGGGAGCGGCTCCAGAGCGAATTCGCGCTGGCGACGACGGTCCCGCACCTCCTGGAACACCACGTAGGCGACCAGACCCAGGCCGAGGAGCAGGGTCCCGTTGTGGTAGTTGGTCTGCGGTCCCACCTCCGGCAGGAAGCCGTTGGCGATCTTCTGCAGTCCGTCCGGGAACGGGCCGAGCGTCTGCCCCTTGAGGAAGATCTCCGTGAGCCCGCGGAACAGCAGCATGCCGGCGAGGGTCACGATGAACGACGGTATGCCGACGTACGCGATGAAGAAGCCCTGCAGGGCGCCGGCGACGGCTCCCAGCAGCAGGGTGAGGAGCACCGCGACGGGCCAGGCCACATGGTGCTCGACCATGAGCACTGCCCCGATGCCACCGACCAGGGCCATCAGGGAGCCCACCGACAGGTCGATGTGCCCTGAGATGATGACGATCATCATGCCGATGGCCAGGATGAGGATGTAGCTGTTCTGCAGCACCAGATTGGAGACGTTGCGCGGCAGCAGGAGGTCACCGCCCGTCCAGATCTGGAACAGGAGCACGATTAGGCCGAGTGCGAAGAGCATCCCGTACTGGCGCATGTTCCGCCGGACGCCTTCCAGAAGTACCCGGGTCAGCGGTGCCCCGGTGGACGGAGCCCCGCGGCCCGGGGGCGCCGGTGTGGTCGTTGTCGTGCTGACGTCGGTGCTCATGCCTGGTGTCCTTCGCTGGGGGCGGCGCCTGCGGTGACCGCCGGTGGCGCGGGGGTGTCCTGCGTCATGTGCCGCATCAGGACTTCCTGGGTGGCGTCCTCGCGGGCGACTTCGCCGGTCAGCCGGCCTGCGGCCATGGTGTAGACGCGGTCGCACATGCCGAGCAGTTCGGGCAGCTCGGAGGAGATGAGGAGAATCGCCTTGCCCTCGGCGGCGAGCCGGTCGATCACGGTGTAGATCTCGAACTTGGCTCCCACGTCGACTCCGCGGGTGGGCTCGTCGAGGATCAGGACGTCCGGCCCGGCGAGGATCCACTTGCTGAGAACGACCTTCTGCTGGTTGCCGCCGGAAAGGCGGCCGACCGGCTCGAGGACGTTCGGAGCCTTGATGTTCATGGTCCGCCGGTACCTTTCGGCCACCTTGCGCTCCTCATGCCCGTCGACGACGCCGCGGCGGGCGATGGCGCCGAGGGACGCGAGCGAGATGTTCCGGCTCACGGAGTCCCCGAGGTTGAGCCCGTAGTGCTTGCGGTCCTCCGTGACGTACGCGATGCCGTGGGCGACCGCCTCGGGGACCGTGCGTGTCCGTACCTCGCGGCCGTCCTTGAGCACGGTGCCCTGCTCGTAGTGGCCGTAGGAACGGCCGAAGACGCTCATCGCGAGTTCGGTCCGGCCGGCACCCATGAGTCCCGCGACGCCGACGATCTCCCCGCGGCGGACCTGGAGCGAGACCCCGTCGACGGCCTTGCGGCCGCGGTCGAGGGGGTGACGTACGGTCCAGTCACGGATCTCCAGGACAGGGTCGGCGTCTGCCAGGCCCTCGTACGGCGTGCGGTCGGGGAACCGGCTGTCGAGGTCCCGCCCCACCATGCCGCGGATGACGCGTTCCTCGGTGGTGGCGGGATCCCTGACGTCGAGGGTCTCGATGGAGCGCCCGTCGCGCAGGATGGTGACGGAGTCGGCGATCTGGGCGATCTCGTTCAGCTTGTGCGAGATGATGATCGACGTGATGCCCTGGCTCTTCAGCTCCCGCATCAGCCGCAGCAGCTGCGCGCTGTCCTCGTCGTTGAGTGCCGCGGTGGGCTCGTCGAGGATCAGTAGGCGGACGTTCTTCGCCAGTGCCTTCGCGATCTCCACGAGCTGCTGCTTGCCGACACCGATGTCGGCGACCCGGGTCTCGGGGTGTTCGTCGAGCCCGACCCGCCTGAGCAGTTCGGAAGCACGGCGCAGCGCCTCGTGCCAGTCGATGATCCCGCGCCGGGACGGCTCGTTGCCGAGGAAGACGTTCTCGGCGATCGACAGGTAGGGAACGAGTGCGAGCTCCTGGTGGATGATGACGATGCCGCGCCGCTCGCTGGCCCTGATGTCCTTGAACCGGCACGGCACGCCTTCGAAGAGGATCTCGCCCTCGTAGGTGCCGTGCGGGTGGACGCCGGACAGGACCTTCATGAGCGTCGACTTGCCGGCACCGTTCTCTCCGCACAGGGCGTGCACCTCGCCGCGCTCCACGGACAGGGTCACGTCGGACAGTGCTCTGACTCCGGGGAAGGTCTTGACGATGGACCGCATCTCGAGGACGGGGCCGGCCGGGGACGAGGCGGAGACGGGAGCCTTGGGGGAGTGGGCCGGGGCGGGCGTCACCGCAGTTCCTCGGCGTTGATGTAGCCCGAGTCGACCAGGACCTTCCGGTAGTTCGACTTGTCGACGCTGACCGGATCGAGCAGGAAGGCCGGGACCACCTTCTTGCCGTTGTCGTAGGTGGCGTCGTCGTTGATCTCGGGCTTCTTGCCGGCGAGGACGGCGGTCACCATGTCTGCGGCGACCTGCGCGAGTGCGCGTGTGTCCTTGTAGACGGTCTGCGTCTGCTGGCCCGCGATGATCGACTTCACGGAGGCGACCTCCGCGTCCTGGCCGGTGACGACCGGCAGCGGCTTGGCGGCGCTCGCGTAGTCGTCGGACTTCAGGGCGGACAGGATGCCGATGGAGATGCCGTCGTAGGGGGAGAGCACGGCGTCGACCCGGGCGGTGGAGTACGAGGAGGTCAGCAGGTCGTCCATGCGCTTCTGCGCCGTCCCTCCGTCCCAGCGCAACGTAGTGACCTGGTTGAGCTGGGTCTGCTGGGAGCGTACGACCAGCTGCTTCTTGTCGAGGTAGGGCTTCAGCACCTTCATGGCGCCGTTGAAGAAGTACTTGGTGTTGTTGTCGTCGTTGGACCCGGCGAACAGCTCGATGTTGAAGGGGCCCTTCTTCGAGCCGGCCTTCAGCCCCAGCTTCTCGACGATGTACGTGGCCTGGAGCTCGCCGACCTTCTCGTTGTCGAAGGAGGCGTAGTAGTCGACGTGCGGGGAGCCCAGGATGAGTCGGTCGTAGGAGATGACCGGGATGTGGGCGTCGGCCGCCTGCTGCAGGACGTTGGACAGGGCCTCGCCGTTGATGGCGGCCACGACCAGGGCATCGACGCCCTGAGTGATCATGTTCTCGATCTGGGCGACCTGCTGGTCGGGGTCGTCCTCGCCGTACTGCAGGGTCGTGGCGAAGCCGGCCTTCTTCAGGCTTTCGGTCATGTTGCGGCCGTCGGCGATCCACCGCTCGGAGGATTTGGTGGGCATCGCGATGCCGATGGTGAGGTCCTTCGTGTCCTTCGACTCCTGGCTGCCGCCCTCGCTGTTCTGCCCGCAGGCTGTCAGGAGCAGGGCACAGCCGGTGGTCACGGCCAGGAGGGCGGATGCGGATCGGAACTTCTTCATGGGTTACCTGGCAATCCCGTCGTCGAGGGCGGCTCCGGCCGAGGGACGGGTTCGGCGGCGGCGCGTGACCTCGCACCACCGGGACGGCGCCGTTCCGGCTGGGTGGCCGGGGCGTCGGCGCCCCGGTCGAGGTTGATTGTTAGCGCTCACAACAGCGTGATACAAGAGGCGCTAAGGTTTTTCTCGCATCGATGTACAGCCGTGAACACGGAGAAGGGAGGCGAACGTGGCGCATCCCGCGGAAGACGTCCGCCCGCCGACGATGGCCGACGTCGCACGAGAGGCGGGGGTCTCCCACCAGACCGTCTCCCGGGTGCTGAGCGATCACCCCAACGTGCGCGCGGCCACCCGGGAACAGGTCACCCTGGCCATCGAGCGGCTGGGCTACCGCCGCAACTCCGCCGCACGCGCCCTGGTGACGCGCCGTACGAGGACGCTGGGTGTCATCGCCGTCAACACCGCCCTGTACGGCCCTGCCAGCACCCTGACCGGCCTGGAGGAGGCCGCCCGGGAGCAGGGCTACCTCGTCTCGACCGTCAGCCTGCGCACCGGAGAGGGGCAGGGGCTCAAGGACGCCATCGACCACCTCGCGTCCTGGGGTGTGGAGGGTGTCGTCGCCATCACTCCGCAGCGCTCGCACGTGCAGGCACTCGCCGAGCTGGACGCGCCCTTCCCCGTCGTCACCGTGGAGGGCGGTCACCAGCTCGACCTGCCCGGCGTCTCCCTGGACCAGGAGCTCGGCGCCCGCATGGTCACCGAGCACCTGCTCGCCGCCGGGCACAGCACCGTCTGGCACGTGGCGGGCCCCGACGACTGGCTGGAGAGCGAGGCTCGCACCGCGGGCTGGCGCGCCGTCCTGGAGGAGAGCGGCATCCACCCCCCGCGTGTACTGACGGGGGACTGGAGCCCGCTGTCCGGGTACCGGGCGGGACAGGAACTCGCCGGTCTCGCCCTGGCCCGCCGCGGGGCGACACCAGTCACCGCCGTCTTCGTCGCCAACGACCAGATGGCGCTCGGTGTCCTGCGGGCCCTGCGCGAGGTCGGGATCCGCACCCCCGGACAGGTGGCCGTCGCCGGCTTCGACGACATCCCGGAGGCCGAGTACTTCCCTCCGCCGCTGACGACGGTCCGCCAGGACTTCGCCGCCATCGGGCGCCGGAGCATCGGGCTCCTGGTGGACCACATCGAGGGTCGCGCCCGGAAGGCCGAGCACCTCCTGGTGGAACCGCAGCTCATCATGCGCGCGAGCACGCGCCCCTCGAACGAATCCTGACGCGGGGGGCCGGGCTCTCCCACCACCTCCTGGCGGCTGTCCTGGAGGCCGGTGACAGGTCTCCAGTCTGCTGTGTCTGCTGTGTCTGCTGTCTGGGGCCTGCCGTCCGATGTCCGGCGTCCGGCGGCGCACGCGCGTCGGTCCGCCCGCGCAAGCGCTCCGTCGACCGTTCCGTCCGCTCGGCCCTACCGCCTCCCGGCAGGCCGGTCGCGACGCCGGGGTTGCCCCCGGGACGGTAGGTGAGCGCTCACTTCAGAGGCCCTTCTTCTTGCCGAATGTTCGACAGAACTGCACGCAACTCTTGTCCAAGTCAATTGTGAGCGTTAACAATCAGGGTGCTCCTCTGGCCCTGCTCATGACGAGAGAGACCGCATCGTGACCACACACACCCTTTCCGGCCCCGCAGCCCCTCACCATCCCGAGGCATGCACCATCGGAGTCGACTTCGGCACCCTCTCCGGGCGCGCCGTCGTGGTCAGGGTCCGGGACGGCGCAGAACTCGGTTCGTCGGTCCACGAGTACCGCCACGCAGTCATCGAGGACCACCTTCCCTCCACCGGCGCCCCCCTGCCCCCCGACTGGGCCCTGCAACACCCCGAGGACTGGCGCGACGTCCTGCGTACCGCCGTTCCGGCGGCGCTCGCCGACGCCGGAGTCGACCCGGCCCGCGTCATCGGCATCGCCACCGACTTCACCGCATGCACGGTCCTGCCGACCGCCCAGGACGGCACTCCGCTCGCCCTGACGCCCGAGTGGGCCGACCGCCCGCACGCCTGGCCCAAACTGTGGAAGCACCACGCGGCCCAGGCCCATGCCGACCGCATCAACGCCCTAGCTTACGCACGCGGCGAGAAGTGGATCGCACGGTACGGCGGCAAGATCTCCTCCGAGTGGCAGTACGCCAAGGCCCTGCAGGTCCTGGAAGAGGACCCGGCCGTCTACGCCGCCTGCGCCCGCTGGATCGAGGCGGCCGACTGGATCGTCTGGCAGCTGACCGGAACCGAGTCCCGCAACACCTGCACCGCCGGCTACAAGGGCATCCACCAGGACGGGACCTACCCCTCGCCCGACTTCCTCGCCGGACTCCACCCGGACTTCGCCGACTTCCCCGCCACCCGCCTGGAGCACCCCCTCTCCCCGCTGGGCTCCCGCGTCGGCACCCTGAGCAGCCGGGCCGCGCACTGGACCGGTCTCCTCGAGGGCATCGCCGTCGCGGCGGGCAACGTCGACGCCCACGTCGCCGCACCCGCGGCGGGCGCCGTGGAGAACGGCCGGATGCTCGCCATCATGGGCACCTCCACCTGCCACGTACTCAACGGCGCCACCCTCGCCGAGGTCCCCGGCATCTGCGGGGTCGTCGACGGTGGCATCGTCGAGGGCGCCTACGGCTACGAGGCCGGCCAGAGCGCGGTCGGTGACATCTTCGCCTGGTGGCTCCGCCAGGGCGTCCCGGACCACTATCGCGCCGAGGCCGAGGCATCGGGCGAGGACCTCCACCGACTCCTGACCCGCAAGGCCGCGGACCAGCCGGTCGGCGCGCACGGGCTGGTCGCCCTTGACTGGATGAACGGCAACCGCTCCACCCTGGTCGACCACCACCTCTCCGGAGTCATCGCCGGCCTCACCCTCGACACCCGGCCCGAGGACGTCTACCGGGCCCTGCTCGAATCCACCGCCTACGGCACCCGGATGATCGTCGAGACCTTCGAGGGCGGCGGGATCCCCGTCGAGGAGTTCATCGTCACCGGAGGGCTGAGGAAGAACGCGCTGCTCATGCAGATCTACGCCGACGTACTCCGCCGCCCAGTGTCCGTCGGCACCTCTGAGCAGGGTCCGGCGCTCGGCTCGGCCATCCACGCCGCCGTCGCCGCGGGCGCCTACCCCGACGTCCGTTCCGCCGCTTCCGTGATGGGCAGCGTCCAGCGCCACGCGTACGTGCCAGACCCCGCACGGGCGGACGCCTACGACGCGCTGTTCGACGAGTACCGCGCCCTGCACGACCACTTCGGTACCGGAGCGGACCTCCTCCTGCACCGCCTGCGACGGATCCGCAACACCGCCCGCCTCGTCACCACCGGCTGATCGAGGCGCCTCCCCGGCCTCCATCGGCCCGACCTCTCCGCCCCAGCACCTCCGAGGAGCACACCCGACATGACGCTCGCCCAGCCCGACCGCGAGATCTGGTTTCTCACCGGAAGCCAGGCCCTCTACGGCGACGACACCCTGGCCCAGGTCGCCGACCAGTCCCGCGCCATCTGCGACACCCTCGCCGGGCAGCCCCGGATGACCGTCCGCCTGGTGTGGAAGCCGGTCCTCACCGACGCGGCCGCCATCCGCGCGATCTGCCTGGAGGCCAACGCCGACGACCGCTGCATCGGCCTTATCGCCTGGATGCACACCTTCTCCCCGGCCAAGATGTGGATCGCCGGCCTCGACGCCCTGAGCAAGCCCCTGCTCCACCTGCACACCCAGGCCAACCGCCAACTGCCCTGGTCCACCATCGACATGGACTTCATGAACCTGAACCAGGCCGCCCACGGCGACCGCGAGTTCGGCTTCGTCCAGACCCGCCTCGGTGTCCCGCGCAAGACCGTGGCGGGCCACGTCTCCACCCCCGAGGTCGTCGACCGCATCGCCGGTTGGGCCCGCGCCGCCGTCGGCCGCGCCGAACTCACCACCCTCAAACTCGCCAGGTTCGGCGACAACATGCGCGACGTCGCCGTCACCGAGGGCGACAAGGTCGAGGCGCAGCTGCGGTTCGGGGTCTCGGTCAACACGTACGGCGTCAACGACCTCGTCGCCGTGATCGACGCCACAGACGAGGACACCGTCACCGCCCTCGTCAAGGAGTACCAGGACCTCTACGCCCTCACGCCCGAGCTGCGCCCCGGCGGTGAGCGCCACGAATCCCTGCGCTACGCCGCCCGCATCGAAGCCGGTCTGCGCACCTTCCTCACGGAAGGCGGGTTCCGCGCCTTCACCACCAACTTCGAGGACCTCGGCGGCCTGCGCCAGCTGCCCGGCCTCGCCGTGCAGCGCCTGATGGCGGACGGCTACGGTTTCGGCGGCGAAGGGGACTGGAAGACCTCCACACTGCTGCGCGCGCTGAAGGCGATGGCCCACGGCCTGCCCGGCGGCACCTCCTTCATGGAGGACTACACCTACGACCTCACACCAGGCCAGGAACTCATCCTCGGCGCCCATATGCTGGAGGTCTGCCCCTCCCTTACGACGGCCACGCCCAGCTGCGAGATCCACGCGCTCGGGATCGGCGGACGCGAGGAACCGGTCCGACTCGTCTTCGACGCGGATCCCGGTCCGGCCGTCGTCGTCGGTCTCGCCGACATGGGCGACCGGTTCCGCCTCGTCGCCAACCACGTCGACGTCGTCGCCCCGCCCGAGCCGCTGCCCAAGCTCCCCGTCGCCCGGGCCGTCTGGCGCCCCCGTCCCGACCTGCGCACTTCCACCGAGGCCTGGCTGACGGCCGGAGCACCGCACCACACAGTCCTGACGACCGCTCTCGGGGCCGAGGAGCTCGACGACCTCGCCGAGATGCTGCGGACCGAACTCGCCGTCATCGACGAGGGCACCACGGTCCGGACCTTCACGCGCGAGCTGCGCTGGAACCAGGCGTACCACCGTCTGGCCCAGAGCTTGTGAGCACCCCCGCCACCCCATCCACCCCCACGAGGACGGAGCCCTCCGTGAGCACCGCCGTCTCCAAGGAACTGCGCCGGGAGGTGCTGGAGGCCAACCTCCGCATCCCCCGGGCCGGTCTGGCCACCCTCACCTGGGGCAACGTGAGCGGAGTGGACCGACAAGCCGGCGTCTTCGTCATCAAGCCCTCGGGTGTGGCCTACGACGTGCTGAGCGAGGAGGACCTGGTCGTCGTCTCCCTGTCCGACGGAAGCGTCGTGGAGGGCCACCTGCGACCGTCCACCGACACGGAGACGCACCGGAGCCTCTACCTGGCCTTCCCCTCCATCGGAGGCGTGACCCACACGCACTCCACCCATGCCGTCGCCTTCGCCCAGGCCCGTCGTCCGATACCGGTGCTCGGCACGACCCACGCGGACACCTTCAACGGTCCCGTCCCCGTCACCGCGGCTCTCACCCCCCAGCAGTGCGCCATGGGTTACGAGTACAACACCGGCCAGGTCATCGTGGACCTGCTGGGCCGTGACGACTCCCGGGCCCGCGAGGTCCCCGGTGCCCTGGTCGCCCACCACGGCCCCTTCACCTGGGGCGCCGACGCCACCGCGTCCCTGGAGCACGCCATCATCTGCGAGGCGGTGGCCGAGATGGCCCTCCACACCATCGCCCTGGGCACGGTCGAGCCTCCGCAGCACCTCCTGGACCGCCACTTCACACGCAAGCACGGCCCGGACGCCTACTACGGCAACCCTTCCTCCGCCTGATAGCACCGAGGGGAGCCAGGATCATCCTGGCTCCCCTCCATGGTGTGCCGCAGCGTGTCAGGTGCGGGTCCAGCGCTGGTTGCCGCTGTTCCAGCAGGAGTAGAGCTGGATCAGCGTGCCGTTGGCGGTGCCGTTGGCGGCGGCGTCGAGGCAGAGGCCGGACTGGACGCCGATGATGGATCCGTCGGAGTCGAGGCGCCACTTCTGGTTGTCGCCGCCCCAGCAGCTGTAGATCTGGACCTTGGCGCCGTTGCCTGTGCCGGCGGCGTCCAGGCACTTGTCGCCGTAGACCCTGATCTCGCCCGCGGCGGTGTGGGTCCACTGCTGGTTGGTGCGGTTGTTGCAGTCCCACAGCTGGACCTGGGTGCCGTCGGTGGTGACGGCACCGGGTACGTCCAGGCAGCGGCCCGAGGCGACTCCCTTGATCGGTCCGGAGCCGGGGGAGGGGGTCGGAGTGGGGTTGGGGTTGGGGGAGACGGAGTTGAGCGCGTTGAGGACGGAGGAGTAGGCGGGCTTCTTGCTGCCGTCGCCGTTGAAGAGCAGCGGCGTGTGCTCGGCTCGCCAGGAGTCGGTGTCGCGCACACCCCAGACGGTGATGCCGAGGCAGCGCGGGACGGCCAGGCAGTCGTTGGTCACGTTGGCGTAGGTCGTGCCCGAGGCGCCCTGGATGTCGAGTTCGGTGATGGCCACGTCGACGCCGAGGGCCGCGAAGCTCTGGAGGGTGGTGCGGAAGTTGCTGTTGTAGGGGCTGTCGTTGTTGAAGTGCGACTGGAAGCCGACGCAGTCGATGGGCACGCCGCGCTGCTTGAAGTCCTTGACCATGGCGTACATGGCCTGGGTCTTGGCCCACGTCCAGTTCTCGACGTTGTAGTCGTTGTAGCAGAGCTTGGCGGCCGGGTCGGCGGCACGTGCGGTGCGGAAGGCGACCTCGATCCAGTCGTTGCCGGTGCGCTGCAGGTTGGAGTCGCGCCGGGCTCCCGAGGTGCCGTCGACGAAGGCCTCGTTCACGACGTCCCACTGGCCGATCTTGCCCTTGTAGTGGGCCATCACGCCGTTGATGTGGTTGTTCATGGCCTGGCGCAGCGCGCTGCCGCCGAGGTTCTGCATCCAGGCGGGCTGCTGGGAGTGCCAGGCCAGGGTGTGGCCCCGTATCCGCTTGCCGTTCTGCACCGCCCAGTTGTAGACGCGGTCGCCGGCGGTGAAGTCGAACCGGCCCTGCTGGGGTTCGGTGGCGTCGATCTTCATCTCGTTCTCGGCGGTCACCGAGTTGAACTCGCGGTTCGCGATCGTCGTGTACGTCGAGTCGCCGAGCCTGCCCGAGGCGATGGCGGTGCCGAAGTACCGGCCGCTCTGCGCCGCCGCGCTGCCGAGCGTGCTCTCGGCGGCGTGTGAGGTCAGCGGCGCCACCAGCACGGTGGCGGAACCGAGGACGCCGACGATCAGCGCCGCGCCGAGGCCACCTATTTTCCGGTGGACGGTGGACGGTGGAATGGCATGTGAACGCATGGCTGGACCTCCAGTACGGAAATCACGGATGGATGCGAGCGCGGCGGAAAGATTCCGCGAGGGTGATGTCCGCGTGCGTGGAAAAAGGACGCGGACCATCAGGGCGCAATGATGCGAGGCCGGCGCCGCGACATGCAGGTCAAGGGGCGGTGGCGTCCTCGGGATTCAGTCTGGAAACACTTCAGGAACATGTCAAGTGTTTCGGAGATGTTTCGGGAATGCGGCCCGAGAATGGGGCCTTTGAGGCCTCTCGAAAGGGTCATTCAAGGAATGTCGAGAGCGCCATGACGAAGTAGTCCCTATCGAAAGTATTTCGATAGGGACTGCTTCGTTCATAAGCGAGTTCTTGCTTTGGTTCACATTTCCGGGTCGTCGATGCCCGTCGCCCCGGAGGCCCGACGCGGGTACGCGATGTCGAACCACGTGAAGTGGGCGTGGTTCGTGGACGGGTGGCCGTGGGAGGTGGCGTAGAGGCCGAGCTGGACGCTGGTGAACAGCGGCGTGAGGAACGTGGCTTCGACGGTGGCCAGGTCCTGCCAGGTGCCGTCCGGCGCCGCGTGGGCGAAGGTGTGGCTGAAGCCCCGGACGCGCACTCCCAGGCGCACGGGCCCCGGGGGGACGGGAGCGCCGGCCAGGACCTCGGGCCCGTGGCGGAGGACGAGCCCTTCCTCGGTGCGAAGGAAGAGGAGGTGGGTGTCGTCGTCGAGGACTACGGCGAGGCCGGCCTGTTCATCGGGTGCGGCGGGGGTGAAGCGCAGTTCGGTGGAGGCGTCGCAGTCCGGCTGTTCCTGCGGGCGGACCAGGAGGGAGGGGACGGTGCGTTCGCCGAGGCGTTCGGGGCGGAGCTGGAGGCGTATCCCGTCGCCGGTGGTCCAGAACGGCGCGCGTGGGGTGCGCAGGGTGCTCCAGTCGGTGGCGAGCGCGGCGAAGTCGTCCTGGAGACGGCGCCGGGGGCTCGTGTGGTCGACAGGGGAGAAGACCGGCCAGCCGTCGTTCCAGGTGACCCTGCTGAGGAAGGTCTCGCGTCCGATGGCGGAGCCCGGGCGGACGCCCAGGAGGACGGCCCGCCAGTCGCCGTCCGAGGTCTGCACGAGGTCGGCGTGCCCGGTGCAGGTCACGGGGCCCGTGGCGGGAGGCAGCACAGGGTTGTCGGGGGCGCCCTCGTACGGGCCGGTCACGTGGTCGGCGAGGGCGGCCACCACGCTGTGGTCCACGTCGGTACCGCCCTCCGCGGTGAGCAGGAGATAGGTACCGTCGATCTTGTAGATGTGCGGGGCCTCCGACCAGCGGGCGCCCGGTCGGCTTCCCGACCACAGGACGTACTCGGGTCCCGTGAGCCGTCGTTCGCGGGGGAGGTACTCACGCATCCAGATCTCGGTGCGGCCGGCGGCCTCGTCCAGCACACGGGCGGCGGTGAACCAGGCCCGGCCGTCGCCGTCCGGCCCGTCGTCGAAGAACAGCGACGGGTCGAAGCCCTTTCCTTCCAGCCAGTACGGTTCCGACCAGGGCCCGGCCGGGTCGGCCGCCGTGACGGCGAAATGTCCGGGGCCGTCCATCAGCGTGCAGACGAGGTGAAAGACCCCGTCATGGTGGCGGATCGTCGGCGCGAACAGGCCGCGGGAGGGCTCGCACCCGTCGAGATCGAGCTGGGACGGCCGGTCCAGCGCGGAGCCGAGACGTCGCCAGTTCACGAGATCGCGGCTGTGGAACACGGGAAGCCCCGGGAACCACTCGAAGCTGGACGTCACCAGGTAGTAGTCCGCCCCCACCCGGCAGACGGACGGGTCGGGCCGGAACCCGGGCAGCACGGGATCCCCGAAGGGCGTGGTCACGGCACCGGGACGATCTCGACCGGCACGGACAGCACCCGGTCGGCCGCCGGGTGACGTACGGGGCCGTGCAGGGTGAAGGAGCCCTGGAGCGGGAGGTCGCCGCTGGACCGTCCGACGGCCACGCCGATCTCTCCGGGCTCCACTCTCCTGCGCAGGTCGACCCCGGTGAAGGAAGTCCGGTCGGCGTGGACGGAGAAGGTGATCCGGGCGGCCTCGCCCGGCCGCAGCTCTACCCTGCCGAATCCGGCGAGCCACCGCCTCGGTCGCACGACGGACGCCTCGGGGTCCGAGAGGTAGAGCTGGACCACCTCGGTCCCGGCCACCTCGCCGACGTTGCGTACGGTGACCGCGACGGAGACGGCTCCGTCCGTCGGGGCGACGGGATCCACGGAGAGATCCGAGCAGGTGAAGCTGGTCCAGCTCAGCCCGTGCCCGAACGGGAACAGCGGAGTCGGGTCCACCGAGCTCCAGTCGGTGTGCCCGCCCAACGTGGAGTGCAGGTAGGTGCCGGGCTGTCCCCCGGCCTGGCGGGGGATGGAGACGGGGAGCCGCCCGGATGGCTCCGCGGCCCCGCTGATGATCCGGGCCAGCGCCGTCCCGCCCTCCTCGCCGGGGAAGAAGGCCTGGACGACGGCCGCCGCGCGCTCCGCCAGCGAGCCGAGCGCGTAGGGGCGTCCGGAGACGAGGACCAGGACGGTCGGCACCCCGGAGTCCAGCACGGCGGAGGCGAGTGCGGCCTGGTCGCCGGGCAGGTCGAGGGTCTCGGCGTCACAGCCCTCTCCCGAGGTGCCCCGGCCGAACATGCCCGCCCGGTCGCCGAGTACCAGCACGTTCACCTCCGGATCCTCCGCGGTGACCGTGAACCCGGCAGAGGTGAGTGCCTCGTGGAGCGTCGGGATCTCCAGCCCTGGGGCGCCGGGCAGCGCCACGTGGTTGGGGAAGGAGTAGCAGCCGAGGAACGAGTGGGGGTCGTCGGCGTACGGCCCGCTGACCGCGACCCGGCACGGACGCAGCGGCAGGATGCCGTCGTTGGCGAGCAGCACGGTGGACCGCTCGGCCAGGAGCCTGGCCAGTGCCCGGTTCTCCGGCGGGTCGAGGTCGACCGGTTCGGGCTTGACGGGTTCCCAGTCGGGGTCGAGCAGACCGAGTTCGGCCTTCTGTAGCAGGACCCGCTCCGCGGCCCGGTCGACGAGCTCCTCGGGTACGTCTCCCGACCGTACGAGCGCGGTCAGCGGCTCGCCGTAGCAGCGTGCCGTGGGCAGCTCGACGTCGATTCCGGCGGTCAACGCCAGCGCGCCGGCCGCGCCGCGCGACCCCGCGACGCCGTGCCGGCTCTCCAGGAAGGAGACGGAGTAGTAGTCGGCGACGACGACGCCGCCGAAACCGAGCTCGTCCCTGAGCAGTCCGGTCAGCAGGCGTTCGTCGGCGGCGACCGGGACGCCGTCCACGTCGGTGTAGCTGTTCATCACCGACCGGGCGCCTCCCTCGCGCAGCGCCCGTACGAAGGGCTCGACCAGCACGTCGGCGAACTCGCGCGGCCCCGAGGCGACGGGGGCCATGTTCCGGCCGCCGCGCGAGGCCGAGTAACCGGCGAAATGCTTGAGCGTCGCCACGATGCCGGCGCCTTCCAGGCCCTGCACGTACGCGGTGCCGATCGCTCCGACGAGATAGGGGTCCTCACCGATGCACTCCTCGGTCCTGCCCCACCGGTAGTCGCGGACCACGTCGAGCACCGGAGCCAGCCCCTGGTGGACGCCGACCCGCCGCATCCCCTCGCCGATGGCGACGGCCATCCGCCGCACCAGCCCGGGATCGAAGGACGCGCCCCAGGCGAGCGGGCCGGGGAAGACCGTGGCCCCGAGGGTCATGAACCCGGTCAGGCACTCCTCGTGAGCGAGGGCCGGGATACCGAACCGGCCGGCCTCGGTCACCTGCCGCTGAAGTGAGGCGAGCCGCTCCATCCCGGCTTCCGCCGTGATCGGCGCGGTTCCGTACACCCGGGTGAGCTGGCCGAGACCGTGCTCGATGATGTCGTCGAGGCCCGGCGCCGGTTCGCCGGAATCGTCCTCCATCGGTGCGACGGGCGCTCCGGGATTCGAGGGCAGGGCCCAGAAGCCGGCCAGTTGCCCCGCCTTCTCCTCCAGCGTCATCCGGCCCAGCAGGTCGGCGACTCGTACGGAAGCGGGCAGGAGGGGGTCACGCCAAGGCTCGGTCACGGGGTTCTCCTAGAGGCGGGGCGGGGCGGTGGAGACCCGGACCTTGAGTTCGGTCGAGAGCTCCATCCGGGGGCTGACCAGGGGCTGGTCCTCCAGAAGCTGGAACAGGGCGCGGGCGGCGAGCCGACCCATCTCCTCCAGCGGCTGACGCACCGTCGTCAGCGGCGGTGACAGCCATTCGCACATCGGCAGGTCGTCGAAACCGACCACACTGAGGTCCTGAGGGATGCTCAGTCCGGCCTGGCGGGCGGCCTCGTAGACGCCCATCGCCTGCTGGTCGCTGCCCGCGAAGACGGCGGTCGGCGGATCGGGGAGGGCGAGCAGCTCCTGGGCGCACCGGAATCCGCCTTCGTGCTGGAAGTCGCCGAACCGGATCAGGTCGCGGTCGACCTCGATCCCGGCCCGCTCCAGAGCGGCCCGGTAGCCGTCGATGCGGGCCTGGCTGCAGAGCATCTCCTTGCGCCCGCCGATCGCGGCGATCCGGCGGTGCCCCAACTCCAGCAGGTGTTCGGTGGCCGCGAGTCCGCCGGCCCAGTTCGTCGCGCCGATGCTCGGCACGCCGTTGTCCGGCAGGTCGATCGGGTCGATGACGACCAGCGCCACCCCGCCCCGCTCGACCTGGGCGCGCTGCGCCTCGGTGACCGAGGCGGTGACGAGGATGACGCCGTCGCTGTGGTGCATGACCGGCAGCGCGGACCAGCTCGACGGTGTGGCCTCGCCCGGCGGGACGAGCGACACGACGGTGCCGACGCCCCGCTGGGCGCACTCGGCCTCGACGCCGCGCAGGATCTCCACCGCCCAGGCACTGTCCAGACCGCCGATGATCAGGTCGACGAGGCCTGATCTGCGGGCCCTGTTCTGCCGGCCGGGCTGGAGGTAGTTGTGGGCCCGCAGCAGGCCCTCGATCCGCTCGCGGGTCGCGGGCGCGACGTCGGAACGGCCGTTGATCACCTTGGAGACGGTGGCCTGGGAGACCCCTGCCTCCGCGGCGATGACCGCCAGAGTCGCACGCTGCTCGCTCAACTTCTCTCCTCCTCGGATGCCGTCGGTCGACGACAGTTATCGCAAACTTTCGAAGAGTTTCTGGGCGGCGCGACGGCTTGTCAAGCCCGGATTGCCGGGAGATCTCTCAGAGAAATCGGTGAGAAGTCTTGACCGTGCCGCCTGACGTTCCTAGTTTGTGGCACCACGGAATTCGAGAGTATTTCGAAAAAGTTTCGAGACCACGACCGGCACGAACCCGGCAACGGCTCGGCATCGAACCCGGCATCCCGCTCACGGAGGTCCCATGGCCAGCACCACCCCGAGCCGACGCAGCTTCCTGGCGCTCGCGGGCTTGACCACCCTGTCCGTCGCCCTGACCGCGGCCTGCGGGGCCGACGAGTCGGGCGGCAACCTGTCGGCCGACGGCAAGGTGACGTTCGAGTGGTGGAACATCGCCACGACGGAACCGGGCAAGTCCCTCTTCCCGCAGATCTCCACGGCGTTCACGACCGCCCACCCGAACATCGCGATCAACACGACCTCGTTGGAGAACGAGGCGTTCAAGTCCAAGCTGACCGCGACCACGTCCTCGGGCAAGCTCCCCGACGTCTACCAGACCTGGGGCGGCGGCGTGCTCCAGCAGCAGGTCGACGCGGGGCTCGTCGAGGACCTCACCGACCTCCTCGACTGGTCGTCCCAGCTCACCCCGGTCTCGCTCCAGGCCTACCAGATCGGGGGCCGCACCTACGGAGTGCCGTACGACATCGGCATGGTCGGCTTCTGGTACAACAAGAAGCTCTTCGCCAAGGCCGGGATCACCGCTCCGCCGGCCACCTGGGCCGCGTTCCTCGACGACGTGAAGAAGCTCAAGGCGGCGGGCATCACCCCGATCGCCCTCGCCGGCAAGGAGAAGTGGCCGGGCCACTACTACTGGGCCTACCTCGCGATGCGCGTCGCCGGCCTCCCCGCCCTGCAGAAGGCCGCGACCACCAAGGACTTCACGGGCGCCGGCTTCGTCCAAGCGGGCGCCCACCTCAAGGAGCTCGTCGACCTCCAGCCGTTCCAGCAGGGTTTCCTCGGCGCCGGCTACGCCACCCCGGGCGGCCAGGCCGCGACCGTGGGCAACGGCAAGGCCGCCATGGAGCTGATGGGACAGTGGGGACCGTCGGTGCAGAAGGACGCGGGCGCCGACCTCGGAGCGGACCTGGGCTTCTTCCCGTTCCCGACGGTCGACGGCGGTGTGGGGCAGGCCACCGAGGTGTTCGGCGGCGGCGGTGGCTTCGCGCTGCGCAAGGGCGCTCCGAAGGAGGTGCTGGACTTCCTGAAGTTCTTCGTCCTGGAGAACGAGTCCAAGCTGCTGGCCTCCAACGGCTACCTCCCGGTGGTCAAGGGCGCGGAGAGCCAACTCACCGACGCCAACAAGAAGGTGGTGGCCGAGAGCCTGGTCAAGGCGACGGGCTTCCAGCTCTTCCTCGACCAGGCGTACCCGCCCGCGGTCGGCCAGGAGGTCAACGACAGCGTCGCCGACCTCATAGCGGGCAAGAAGACGCCCGAGCAGGTCACCGCGTCGATCACCGAGGCTGCGAAGAGTGCCTAGCGCACTGTCCACCCTGACAAAGGAACGGACGGAGGAGTCCGTGGCGGTGCCCCCGCCGCCACCGGCCCGTTCACGCCTGAGCCGGTGGGGGGCCTGGGCATCGGTCGCGTGGTTCCTCGTCCCTGCCCTGGTTCTCTTCCTCGTCTTCGTCCTCGCCCCGATCGTCGTCGCCGTCTGGACCGGCTTCTTCAAATGGGGCGGAATCGGCCCCATGGACGACTTCGTCGGCTTCGCGAACTACACCAAGCTCTTCGACGACCAGGTCTTCCTCGGCGACCTGGGGCGCGGGCTCTACCTGATCGTCCTGTCGATCACGGTGCAGCTGCCGTTCGCGCTGCTCACCGCGGTCCTGCTCAACCAGAGGCTCCGCGGCCGGGCCGTCTACCGGATGCTGTTCTTCGCGCCGTACATCCTGTCCGAGGTGGTCACGGCGGTCCTCTTCACGATGATCTTCCTGCCCGGCGCCGGCATGGCCGACCACCTCGCCGGCCTCCTGGGCCTGGAGGGCTTGCAGGGCAAGTGGCTCGCCGATCCCTCGACCGTCATGCCGACCCTGTTCGTCGTCATGATCTGGAAGTACTTCGGTTTCCACATGATGCTGTTCCTCGCCGGACTGCAGAGCATCCCGTCCGAGATCCTCGAGGCCGCCTCCATCGACGGCGCCGGCGCCTGGCAGCGCTTCCGGCACATCACGCTGCCGCTGCTCGGACCGACGATCCGGATCAGCGTCTTCCTGTCGATCATCGGGTCCATCCAGCTCTTCGACCTCGTCTGGGTCATGACCGCGGGCGGGCCCAACCACTCCTCGGAGACGATGGCGATCGCGATGTTCCAGTTCGGGTTCAAGCGGTACCAGGTCGGCTACGCCAGTGCGATCAGCGTGGTGCTGTTCATGATCAGCCTCGTCTTCTCGCTCTTCTACCAGCGTTACGTGCTCCGCCGGGATCTGAGCGGGGCCGTCACCTCGGGAGGTGGCCGATGAACGCCCGTCGGACGGTACGCGGCCTTTCGCTGCACGCCGTGGTCTGGCTGATCGCCGCGTTCGTCGCCGTACCGCTGCTCTACGCGGTGATCTCCGGTTTCAAGAGCACCGCGGAACTGACGACGAATCCGTTCGGGCTGCCGCAGCAGTGGAAGATCGGCAACTACATCGGAATTCTTGGCGACGGAATGTTCTGGCGGCAGATCGCCAACAGCGCGGGCATCGCGATCGGCACGACCGTCTGCACGGTGGTGGCCTCCGCGATGGCGGCGTTCGTGTTGGCCCGTTATGCCTTCCGGGGCAGGGAGTTGTTCTATACGCTTTTCACGATCGGGCTGATGTTCCCGTTCGCAGTGGCCGTTCTGCCGCTCTTCCTCATGCTGCGCACCTTCGGCCTGCTCGACAACCCGCTCGGGGTGATCCTGCCGCAGGCGGCTTTCGGGCTCCCCATGACGATCGTGATCCTGCGCGGTTTCTTCCGGACCATCCCGGCGGAGATCGAGGAGGCCGCCACCATGGACGGCTGCGGCAAGTTCCGCTTCTTCTGGAAGATCCTGCTGCCGATGGCGCGTCCGGCGCTCGGTACGGTCTCGGTGCTCGCGGTCGTCGCGAGCTGGAACAACTTCTTCCTGCCACTGCTGGTGTTCAGCGACCCGAAGTGGCAGACGATCCCGGTCGGCGTCCAGCAGTTCCAGGGCCAGTACTCGACGGACTTCGCGCTCGTCCTCGCCTACATCGTGCTCGCCATGGTCCCCGCCCTCGCCTTCTACGCCGTCGCCGAGCGCCAGCTGATCGGCGGCCTCACCGCCGGCGCGACCAAGGGCTGACCCGTACCGCGCGGCCAGGGGTTGACCCGTCCGCGCGACCTCCACCCCCGAGGAGACTCCGTGAAACGCCTGACCGCTCTGACAGCCGTCGTAGTGTTAGCGCTAACAACACAGGTCGCCGCCGCCGTCCCCGCGCCGTCGGCAGCCGGCCCCGCCCGCCCCGCCATCGACTTCCGGGCCGCACTCCAGCCCATCGACGGATTCGGCTTCTCCATGGCCTTCCAGCGGGCCGACCTGCTGCACGGCGCGCGCGGCCTCAGCCCCGCCAAGCAGCGCGAGGTGCTCGACCTGCTGCTCAGCAAGGAGAAGGGCGCCGGCCTGTCGATCCTGCGCCTGGGCATCGGGTCGTCGACCGACCGGGTCTACGACCACATGCCGACGATCCTGCCGACCGACCCGGGCGGCCCGGACGCCACACCGACGTACGTCTGGGACGGCTGGGACGGCGGCCAGGTCTGGCTCGCCAAGGAGGCCAAGGCGTACGGCGTCGAGCGGTTCTTCGCCGACGCCTGGAGCGCGCCGGCCTTCATGAAGACCAACGGCAGCGAGAACGACGGCGGCGAGCTCCTGCCCGCATGGCGTCAGGCCTACGCGAACTACCTCGTCCAGTACGCGAAGTTCTACGAGCGCGAAGGCATCGACATCACCGACCTCGGGTTCGCCAACGAACCCGACTGGACGGCGACCTACGCCTCGATGCGCTTCACGCCCCAGCACGCCGTCGACTTCCTCAAGGTGCTCGGGCCGACCGTCCGCGCCTCCGGACTGAAGACCGGGGTGGTCTGCTGCGACGCCGCGGGCTGGGACCGCCAGGTCGCCTACACCGAGGCCATCGAGGCGGACCCGGAGGCAGACAAGGCCGTGCGGACCGTCACCGGCCACCGCTACAGCGGCCCCACCACGGTCCCGCAGCCGACCGACAAGCACGTGTGGATGTCCGAGTGGTCGCCGGACGGCACCACCTGGAACGAGAACTGGGACGACGGCAGCGGCTACGACGGCCTCACCGTCGTGGCCGACATCCAGAACACCCTGACCGTCGGCAACGCCAACGCCTACGTCTACTGGACCGGCGCGTCCCTCAACGCGACCCGGGGACTCATCCAGCTCGCCGACCCCGGTGACGACTACCGGGTGTCCAAGCGGTACTGGGCGCTGGCCGCCTTCAGCCGGTTCATCCGCCCCGACGCCGTCCGCGTGCCGGTCACGAACGCCGACCCGGCCCTGAGCGTCACGGCCTTCCGCAACACCGACGGCAGCCGCGTGATCGAGATCCTCAACACCGCGACCACCGAGAAGTCCGCCGAGTTCGCCCTCCGCGGCGGCCACGACCGGCACCCCGAGGGCTACGTCACCGACGAGACCCGCTCGATCACCCCGGCCGACGTCGCCTCCGCGCACGGTACGACCCTCACGGCCACGCTCGCCCCGCGCGCGCTGACCACGATCGTCCTCGACTGAAACGACGAACCCCCTGCGAGGAGTCATCCATGTCCATGTCCCGGCACCTCATCGCCCTGTCCGCCGCCGTCTGCCTCGCGGCCGGCCTCGCCGCCGCGCCCGCGAGCGCCGAGCCGCGTCCCAGGACGCTCGGCGAACTGGCCAGGAAGCACCACAAGTACTTCGGCTCGGCCACCGACAACCCCGAGTTCACCGACGCCGCCTATCTGAAGCTCCTCGGCAGCGAGTTCGGGCAGACCACCCCCGGCAACGCCATGAAGTGGTACGCCACCGAACCCGAGCCCGGCGTCTTCGACTTCACCGCCGGCGACGAGGTCGTGGCCTTCGCCAAGGCCCACCACCAGAAGGTCCGCGGCCACACCCTCGTCTGGCACAGCCAGCTCCCCGCCTGGCTCACCGAGCGCAACTGGACCGCCGAAGAGCTGCGCCCCGTCCTCAAGAACCACATCCAGAAGGTGGCCCGGCACTACAAGGGCAAGGTCATCCACTGGGACGTCGTCAACGAGGCCTTCAACGAGGACGGTACCTACCGCGAGTCGGTCTTCTACAAGACGCTCGGCCCCGGCTACATCGCCGACGCCCTGCGCTGGGCCCACGAGGTCGACCCGCACGCCAAGCTGTACCTCAACGACTACAACGTCGACGGGATCGGCCCCAAGAGCGACGCCTACTACCACCTGGTCAAGCAGCTGAAGGCCGACGGCGTCCCGGTGGAGGGCTTCGGCATCCAGGGGCACCTGGCGCTCCAGTACGGCTTCCCCGCCGACGTCAAGCAGAACATGCAGCGCTTCGCCGACCTCGGCGTCGAGGTCGCGGTCACCGAGCTCGACATCCGTATGAACCTCCCCGCGACCCCGGAAAAGCTCGCCACCCAGGCCACCTGGTACGCCGACTACGTCAAGGCCTGCCTGGAGGTCAGGAAGTGCGTCGGCGTCACCATCTGGGACTACACCGACAAGTACTCGTGGATCCCCTCCGTCTTCCCCGGTGAGGGCGCCGCGCTGCCCTACGACGAGAACCTGGCGCCCAAGCCCGCCTACCACGCGATCAGGAAGGTGCTGGGCGGATGATCAGGACGGCGATCGTCGGAGCGGGCGGGATCGCGGGCATCTGCCACGTACCCGCCCTCCGGGCGCAGGCACATCGCGCCGAGATCGTGGCCGCCGTCGACGTGGACGCCGCACGCGCCGAGGCCTTCGCGGCCCAGCACGGCATTCCCGCCGTCTACACCGACCTGCGCACGATGCTCGACGAGCAGTGGCCGGACCTCGTGCACCTGTGCACGCCGCCGTACCTGCACGCCGAACAGGCCGTGGTCTGCCTGGAGTCCGGGGCGTGGGTGTGGTGCGAGAAGCCGGTGGCCCTGTCGCTGGCCGAACTCGACCGGATCCACGCGGCCGAGGGCACCGCCGCCGCGGGCGCCGTGTTCCAGCACAGGTACGGCTCGGGCGCCCGGTACCTGCGCGACCGGATCGCGGCCGGGACCCTGGGCCGTCCGCTGGTCGCGCAGTGCGTCACGGCGTGGTACCGCGACGACGCCTACTACGACGTGCCCTGGCGCGGCACCTGGCGGAGCGAGGGCGGCGGCCCGACGCTCGGCCACGGCATCCACCAGATGGACCTGATGCTCGCGGTGCTCGGCCCATGGGCCGAGGTACGCGCGATGGCCGGCCGCCTCGCACGCGACGTGCAGACCGAGGACGTGTCCACGGCGCTGGTCCGGTTCGAGAACGGAGCCCTCGCGACGGTCGTCAACAGCGTCCTCTCGCCACGCGAGGAGAGCTACCTGCGGTTCGACCTCACCGGTGCCACGGTCGAGCTGCGGCACCTGTACGGCTACTCCAACGCGGACTGGACGTTCACCGCCAGGTCGCCCCACGCGAAGTGGGAGCCGCCGGACGACCTGCCCAGCTCGCACACCGCCCAGCTCGCGGAGTTCCTGGACGGCTACGAGGCCGGCATCCGGCCCGACCTCGGCCGCCCCACCATGGAACTGGTCACCGCCCTGTACAAGGCAGCGATCACCGGCCTGCCGGTCCGGCGCGGGGAGATCGACGGGACCGACCCGTTCCACGGATCGCTCGACGGGGGTCACCCGGAGGTGTTCCGATGACGTCCGAACCCCCCGAGCACGTCGGACTCCCGGAGCGTTTCGAGCTCCTGGAGCACGAGGACGCGCTGACCGTCCGGGCACGCGGCACCGACCTCTTCCGGTACGTGCACCGGCCGGTCATGGACCCCTTCGAGGCGCCGAAGCCCTACCTTCATCCGGTGCGCACCCTCGCCGGCGACGTGGTCACCGCGTACCGCCCGCACGACCACCGCTGGCACAAGGGCGTCCAGTTCACGGCGTCATGGGTGTCGGGCCAGAACTTCTGGGGCGGCGGCACCTACCTGCGCGGGCAGGGCTACGTCGACCTGCCGAACCTCGGCACGATGCGCAGCCTCTCCCTGGCCGCCGAAACGAGCCCCGGCCGCGCCGTCGTCACCGAACACCTCGCCTGGCACACGACGGCGGGGCAGCACTGGCTCGACGAGCGCCGCACGCTGACCGCGCGCGACGTCGAGGCCGACTCCTGGACCCTGGAGATCACCACCTCGCTGACCAACGTCCTCGGCACCGCCCTGATGTTCGGCAGCCCCGGCACACAGGGCAGAGAACTCGCCGGATACTCGGGCCTCTTCTGGCGCGGCCCGCGCGACTTCACCGGCGGCGGGGTGATCGGCCCCGGCATGGGCGAGCAGGGCGACTGGCTGGCCTTCGTCGGCACGCACGACGAGGTCGACCGCTCCTCCACGCTGCTGTTCCTGGACGATCCGGACGCCCCCTGCCACTGGTTCGTCCGCAGCGAGCCCTTCCCCGCCGTCAACCCGTCCCTGGCGTTCGACAAGGAACTGCCGCTGGCCCCGGGCGACACCCTGTCGCGCCGCTACAGGATCGTCGTGGCCGACGGCGCGTGGACCCCCTCACGCCTGTCCCGCCACGTCGAGGAACACCCGTGGTGACCCCGCTTCCCGGCGGGGTGGGGATCTCCGGGCTGACCGTGTACGACTGGGAGGCCGCCGACGGGCTGTGCGGCGGTACCCCGCACATGCACCTCGTCTGCTCCGAGGCGTACGTCGTCATCGGCGGCGAGGGCAGCGTCCAGACCCTCACCACCTCCGGTTTCGCCGACACCCCGCTGCGCCTCGGCGACGTCGTCTGGTTCACCCCCGGAACGATCCACCGCCTCGTCAATGCCGGCGGCCTGCGTCTCGTGGTCCTCATGCAGAACAGCGGCCTCCCCGAGGCCGGCGACGCCGTCTTCACCTTCCCCGCGCCCGTGCTTGCCGATCCCGACGCCTACCGGGCGGCGGCCGTCCTGACCGGCGACCATGCCGCGGCGGCGCGCCGCCGCCGTGACCTGGCACTGGAGGGATTCCTGACCCTGCGCCGCGAAGGAGGGCTGCGGGAGTTCCACAGCGCGGCGCACCGCCTGAAGAGCGAGTTGCTCGACGCCTGGTGGTTCCGCTGGCGTGACGGCCCGCTGGCGGCGACCCTCGCGACCGGCTGCCAACTGGCAGGGCTGAAGGCCGGAAACCTCTCCCACCTCGATCACGGCGTGGTGTCGCGGCTGGAGCGCCCGGAGGACCCGGCCTTCGGCATGTGCGGCCGTCTCCGTCCCTATCCCGTCCCCGACCTCCCGACGCGGCCGCCGCGCGGTTCGTCGGAGTCACCTCACCCCCACCCTCCGAAGGAGCTCTCCTGATGAGATTTCGCCGTCCACCCCTGGTCCTGAGTCTCGTCCTCGCGGTCCTGTCGTCGCTGCTGCTCGGGGCCTCTCTCCTCACCGCCCCGCCCGCCGCCGCCGCGGCGGTCGACACCAATGCCTGGTACGTGCTGGTCAACCGCAACAGCGGCAAGGCCCTGGACGTCTACAACCTGGCGACCGGTGACGGCGCCCGCATCACCCAGTGGACCAGGAACGACCAGAACCAGCAGCAGTGGCAGTTCGTCGCCTCAGGCGACGGCTACTACCGCGTCAAGTCCCGCCACTCCGGCAAGGTCCTGGACGTCCAGAACAGTTCCACGGCCAATGGCGCCGCGATCGTCCAGTGGGCCGACGTGAACGGCACCAACCAGCAGTGGCGCCTGGCCGACAGCGCGGACGGCCACGTCAGGCTCGTCACGCGCCACAGCGGCAAGGCCCTCGAAGTCCAGGGCGCCTCCACCGCCGACAACGCGAACGTCGTCCAGTACGACGACTGGGGCGGCGCCAACCAGCAGTGGCAGTTCGTCAAGGTGGGCGGCGGCACCCCCGGCACCTGTGCCCTTCCCTCGACGTACCGCTGGTCGTCGACGGGCGCGCTGGCGCAGCCCAAGGCCGGATGGGCCTCGCTCAAGGACTTCACCGTCGCCCCCCACAACGGCAAGCACCTCGTCTACGCGACGACCCACGGCACCACGGGGACGGGAGTGGGCTGGGGCTCGATGAACTTCACCCCGTTCGCCGACTGGTCGCAGATGGCCACGACGGGCCAGAACAAGATGTCGAATTCCGTCGTCGCACCCACGCTCTTCTACTTCGCGCCGAAGAACATCTGGGTGCTCGCCTACCAGTGGGGCAGGACCGCCTTCTCCTACCGGACGTCGACCGACCCCACCAACCCGAACGGATGGTCGGCGGAGCAGGAGCTCTTCTCCGGAAGCATCGCCGGGTCGGGAACGGGCCCCATCGACCAGACGCTCATCGGCGACGGGACGAACATGTACCTGTTCTTCGCCGGTGACAACGGCAAGATCTACCGGGCCAGCATGCCGATCGGGAACTTCCCGAGCAGCTTCGGCTCGTCGTACACGACGATCATGAGCGACACGGAGAAGAACCTCTTCGAGGCGCCCCAGGTCTACAAGGTCAAGGACCAGAACCAGTACCTCATGATCGTCGAGGCCCGGGGCGCGAGCGAGCACCGCTACTTCCGCTCGTTCACGGCCACCAGCCTCAACGGCTCGTGGACGCCGCAGGCCGCGACCGAGAGCAACCCCTTCGCCGGCAAGGCCAACAGCGGCGCCACCTGGACCAACGACATCAGCCACGGCGAGCTGATCCGCGCCGGCGCCGACCAGACCTTCACGATCGACCCCTGCAACCTGCAGTTCCTCTACCAGGGTCGTGATCCCAACTCCGGCGGCGACTACGGCCAGTGGGCCTACCGCCCGGGTCTGCTGACGCTCCAGCGCTGACCACGTGGCGGGCCAGGTCGTCACCCGGGCCCGCCACGGTCGCGGGCCAGGGCCGCGTCCGGGACCAGCGTCACCTGTGCCGGCCGCCCACCGGGCGACGCCGGCGGACCGACCCCGTCTCACGTCGTATTCTTTGCCGACGCAGAGGCCGGTTGCCGTCCGCCGGTGGACCGCTTCCCTGGAGAGGGTGGGAATGGGGCTCATCGACGTGGACCACGCGGGGCTGGTCGTCGCGGCGCAGGCCGGTGACGACGGTGCGCGCGAGGAGCTGATCGCCGCGTACCTGCCGCTGGTCTACAACATCGTAGGGCGAGCGCTGAGCGGCCATGCCGACGTCGACGACGTCGTCCAGGAGACCCTGCTGCGTGTGGTGCGCGACCTGCCCGCCGTGCGCTCCCCGGAGAGCTTCCGGTCCTGGCTCGTGTCGATCACGCTCCGGCAGATCAATACCCACCTGCACCGGAAGCACGCCTTCGCCGAACGGACCACGGTCATCGACGAGGCGGACCAGATACCGGACGCCGGCGCGGAGCCCGTGGACACGGCGATCCTGCGGCTGCATGTCTCGGACGAGCGCCGTCGCGTCGTCGAGGCCGGCCGGTGGCTCGATCCGGATCATCGGGTGCTGCTGTCGCTCTGGTGGCAGGAATGCGCCGGTTCGCTGAGCCGTGACGACATCGCCGCCGCGACCGGGCTCACGGTCGCCCACGTCGGAGTACGCCTGCAACGCATGCGTGAGCAGCTGGAACTGTGCAGGACGATCGTCGCCGCGCTGGAGGCCGACCCGCGCTGTCCCCGACTGGACGAGGCCGTCGTCGGCTGGGACGGCCTGCGCGCATCGGTGTGGCGCAAGCGCTTGGCGCGGCACACCCGTGACTGCCCGGTCTGCACGGCGCCGACGGCGGAACGGGTTCCGGCCGAGCTGCTCCCCCTCGGCCTCGCGACACTGGCCGTGCCGGCCGGACTGGTCTCCGCGCTCGCCGCCAAGGGCCTGCTGTCGGGTACCGCCGCGATCGCCGCCGGGCCGGCCGCGGCACACCTCGCTGTCGGCACCGCGACGGGGGGAGGTGGCCTGCCCGTCGCGCTGACCGGCAAACTCGCGGCGATCACCGCTCACCCGCTGGTGAGCCTCGCCACCGGCGCGGTGCTCATCGCCGGAACCGCCACCTATGTGACCTGGCCCGAACCGGCGCCTCGGGTGCCCGCCGTCATCGCCGCCCCCGCGGCCGGCACCGCCTCGCCGGTCCCGTCGCGCGCCACGACGTCGGACGAACCGTCCCTCGTGAGTCCGTCCGCCGCCGCAGCCACTGTCCCGCTCGGCGCGCGGTCGCTGGAGTCCGTGGACGAACCCGGCCTGTTCGTCACCCATACCGGCGACCACGCGACGCTCGGTCGGGTCTCCGCGTCCAGCGGCGCGCAGACCCGCAACCGGGGCACCTTCACGGTCATCGCGGGGCTGGCCGACACACGGTGCGTCACCTTCCGCGCCGCGGACGGCCGGTATCTTCGCCACTACTACCTCCGGCTGCGGCTGAGCGCCGACGACGGCAGCGATCTGTTCCGTGAAGACGCGACCTTCTGTCCGCGCCCTGGGTCGGTCGCGGGGTCGGTGACCCTGCACGCGCACAACTATCCCGGCTCCGTCCTCCGTCATCGTGACGGAGGCATCTGGCTCGACGGCTCCGACGGAACACGGACCTTCGCCGGGCAGGCATCCTTCATCGTGCGCCGGACCTGGTCCTGAGAGTCGCTCCTGCGCCATGCCGTTTCCCACCAGGCCGTGAGTCGGGTGCCTCGCGCCGCCTCCGCGGGGACGACCGAACCGCGGGGCTCGGCATAACGCTTTCTGCCTGCGACATGCGTCACTGAGCGAACTTCCGGACGGCGCGACTTTTCTGTTACGCGACCGCGAGTTCGGCAGCCTCCACTTCAGGGGTGACCTTCCCCCACTGGTGTATCCCCCTGAAGAGAGGCCTCCCATGACGCAACGCCCCCACCTGAACCGCGACCCGCGAGGAAAGGCATGAAGGGCCTGCACCGGCTCCGCCGCCGTCGCCGGACCTGGGCGATAGGACTGTCGGCCGCAGCGGTGGTCGCCGGTGCCCTTACGCTCCTCCCCAACTCCGCCGGAGCCGCGGCCCTGGGTACCGAGGCGGCCCCCTCGGGCCGGTACTTCGGCACGGCTGTGGCCGCAGGCCGGCTCGGCGACTCGGCGTACACCGCGATCGCCGACCGGGAGTTCAACGTGATCACCCCGGAGAACGAGATGAAGTGGGACGCCATCGAGCCGTCCCGCGGCCGTTTCGACTTCGGTCCCGCGGACCGGATCGTCGACCGTGCCCTGGCACGCGGTCAACGCGTACGCGGCCACACCACGGTCTGGCACTCGCAACTTCCCTCCTGGGTGGGCTCCATCCGCGACGCGAAGACGCTGCGCGGCGTGATGAACCACCACATCACCACCCAGCTGACTCACTACAAGGGCAAGATCTACGCCTGGGACGTGGTCAACGAGGCGTTCGCCGACGGCGGCGGCGGCCGACTCCGCGACTCGGTCTTCCAGAAGGTGCTGGGCGACGGCTTCATCGAGGAAGCGTTCCGCACCGCCCGAGCGGCCGACCCCTCGGCCAAGCTCTGCTACAACGACTACAACATCGAGAACTGGTCGGACGCCAAGACCCAGGGCGTCTACCGCATGGTGAAGGACTTCAAGTCCCGCGGCGTGCCCATCGACTGCGTCGGGTTCCAGAGCCACTTCGGCGCGGGTGGCCCACCGGCGAGCTTCAGGACCACCCTGGCCGCCTTCGCCTCCCTGGGCGCCGACGTCCAGATCACCGAGCTGGACATCGCCCAGGCATCACCCACCCACTACGCGAACACGGTCAGCACCTGCCTGTCCGTGGCCCGGTGCACCGGCATCACGGTGTGGGGCGTCCGTGACAGCGACTCCTGGCGGAGCGGCGAAAGCCCCCTGCTGTTCGACCGGAACGGCAAGCCCAAGCCCGCCTACACCGCCGTCATGAACGCTCTCACGTCCGGCTCCGGCACCACGCCGACCAAGCCGACCGACCGTGCCGGGGAGATCAAGGGTGTGGCCTCCGGCCGCTGTATCGACATCCCCGGCTCCGCCACGGCCAACGGCACCCGGGCGCGCCTGTGGGACTGCGGCGGACAGGCCGGCCAGCGCTGGACCCACACCGCCGCCAAGCAGCTGCAGGTCCACGGCGACAAGTGCCTGGACGCCAAGGGCAAGGGCACCGCCCATGGCACCCCGGTGATCATCTGGGCCTGCAACGGCGGCGCCAACCAGCAGTGGGACATCAACGCCGACGGCACGATCACCGGCGTCCAGGCCGGGCTGTGCCTCGACGCCGTCGGCGCGGCCACCGCGAACGGCACCACGATCCAGCTGTACACCTGCGCGTCGGTCGGCAACCAGAAGTGGACCGCCCCCTCCGCGACGGGCAGCGGCGCGTGTGCTCTTCCCTCGACGTACAAGTGGAGCTCGACGGTCGCCCTCGCCCAGCCGGCGAACGGATGGGCCGCGGTGAAGGACTTCACCCACGCCATGCGCAACGGCAAGCACCTGGTCTACGCGTCGAGCGCGTCGGGAACCTCGTACGGCTCGATGGCGTTCAGCCCCTTCACGAACTGGTCGGACATGGCGTCGGCCGGCCAGATGAAGATGAGCCAGAACGCGGTGGCACCGACGCTCTTCTACTTCGCGCCCAAGAAGACCTGGGTGCTCGCGTACCAGTGGGGTGCGTCGCCCTTCAGCTACCGCACGTCCAGCGACCCCACCGACCCCGACGGCTGGTCCGCGCCGAAGCCACTGTTCACCGGCAGCATTCCCCGCACCGAATCCGGCACCGGCCCGATCGACCAGACGCTCATCGCCGACGACCGGAACATGTACCTGTTCTTCGCCGGTGACAACGGCAAGATCTACCGGGCGAGCATGCCGATCGGGAACTTTCCGGGCAGCTTCGGCTCGTCGTACACGACGGTCATGAGCGACACGGCGAAGAACCTGTTCGAGGCCCCCCAGGTCTACAAGGTCAAGGGCCAGGACCAGTACCTCATGATCGTCGAGGCCCGGGGCGTGAACGAACAGCGCTACTTCCGCTCGTTCACGGCCTCCAGCCTGAGCGGTGCGTGGACCCCGCAGGCCGCGACCGAGAGCAACCCGTTCGCGGGCAGGGCCAACAGCGGAGCCACCTGGACCGACGACATCAGCCACGGTGACCTGGTCCGCAGCAACCCCGATCAGACCATGCCCATCGACCCCTGCAACCTGCAGTTCCTCTACCAGGGCAAGTCCCGCACCGCGGGTGGCCCCTACGACCGACTGCCGTACCGGCCGGGCGTCCTCACCCTGCAGCGCTGACCCGCCCGATCCACGGTTACCCAAGGAGAACACCCCCCTCATGAACAACCCCACGAACGGCGCGCGCCGCGGGCGTCACCGTCGTCGCTGGAGCGCCACCGCCCTGCTGCTCGGTGTGCCTGCCGCCGTCGTCCCGTACCTCCTGTTCACCCAGGAGGACTCGCAGGCCGCGACGGTCGACGCCAACGCCTACTACCGGCTGCTCTCCGTGCGCAGCGGCAAGGCCCTGGACGTCAACGCCTTCTCCACCGCCGACGGCACCCGCATCCAGCAGTGGACCGACCAGAACACCGCCAACCAGCAGTGGCGGCTGCGGCCCACCGGCGACGGCTACTACGAGCTGGTGAACCGCAACAGCGGCAAGGTGCTGGGCATAGCCGGCGATGCGACCGCCCAGGGGGCCGCCGCCGAGCAGCAGACCGACAGCCCCTCCGCAGCCCAGGAGTGGCGGATCGACGAGGTGAGCGGTTCCGGCGCCGTCACCTTCACCTCCCGCAGGAGCGGTCAGGTCCTGGACGTCTCCGGAGGCTCCACGGCTCAGGGCGCGGCGATCATCCAGTATCCCGGCAGGGGCGGCGCCAACCAGCAGTGGAGGCTGCTGAAGGTCGCCGACGCGCAGTCGGCCGCGGCCGGACCGTACACGTGGCGGAACGCCCAGGTGGTCGGCGGCGGTTACGTCACCGGGCTGGTGTTCAACCCACGGGAGAAGGGTCTGCTGTACGCGCGTACCGACATGGGCGGCGCCTACCGCTGGGACAGCGCGGCCGAGCAGTGGATCCCGCTGACCGACTGGCTCGGTGAGAAGGACTGGAACCTGCTGGGCATCGACGCGCTGGCCACCGACCCCGCCGACCCCGACCGGCTCTACCTCGCGGCCGGCACTTACACCAACGAGTGGGCCGGCAACGGCGCGCTCCTGCGTTCCACCGACCGGGGCCGCACCTTCCGGCGCACCGACCTGCCGTTCAAGCTGGGCGGCAACGAGGACGGCCGCGGGGCGGGCGAACGGCTCGTGATCGACCCCTCGGACAACCGCACCCTACTGCTGGGCACCCGCAAGAACGGCCTGTGGCGCAGCACGGACAGCGGTGTGACATGGCGGCAGGTCTCCTCGTTCCCCGTCAAGGACGGGGCGAGCAGCGGCGCTGGCATCTCCTTCGTGACGTACGGTCCGGCCGGCAGCAGGACGATCTACGTCGGCGTCGCCGACAGGTCCACCTCCCTGTACCGGTCCACCGACGGCGGCAGCACCTGGCAGGCCGTCTCCGGGCAGCCCACCGGACAGCTGCCGCAGCACGGCGTGCTCTCCGGTGACGGCTCGCTCTACCTGACGTACACCAACGCACTCGGACCCAACGGCGTGACGGCGGGCTCGGTCTGGAAGCACACGCCTGCCGACGGGACGTGGAAGAACATCTCCCCCTCCCAGGGCGACTACGGGTTCTCCGGCCTGTCCGTCGACCCGCAGAAGCCGTCCACGGTGATGGTCACCACCCTCGGCCGCTGGTGGCCCGAGGATGAGATCTACCGGACCACCGACGGCGGCACGACCTGGAAGGCACTGGCCGGGAAATCGGTACGGGACGCCTCCGCTGCCCCTTACGTCGGTACCCACACCGGGCACTGGATGACCGCCCTGGCCATCGACCCCTTCAACTCCGGGCACGTGCTGTACGGCACAGGCAACGGCATCCTGCGCAGCAAGGACGCCGACGCCTCCGACAGCGGAGGCACCAGCCACTGGAGCATGGGCGCCCGAGGGCTGGAGGAGACCGCGCTGATGGACGCGATCGCCCCGCCCGGCGGCGCCACCGTGATCACCGCCATGGGCGACCAGGGAGGCTTCCGACACGACGACCTGACCAAGGTGCCCGCCGGGCGACTGAACAACCCGATGATGACCAACAGCACCGACATCGACTTCGCCCAGGCCAACCCCTCGGTGATGGTCCGTGTCGGCCGTGGCGGCGCGCAGGACGGCGCCTACTCCACCGATGGCGGCACAAGCTGGACCGGTTTCAAGGCGGAGCCGGTGGCCGGCGCCCAGGACGGTCATGCCGCGCTCGCGGCGGACGGCTCCACCATCGTCTGGACCCAGGCCGGCCAGGCCCCGTACCGCTCGACCGACAAGGGCGCGAGCTGGTCCAAGGCCCACGGCCTCGGCACCGACGCCGTCGTCGTCGCCGACCGCTCCTCGGCCAGGACCTTCTACTCACTGTCCGGCGGCACGCTCCACGCCAGCACGGACGGAGGCGCGACTTTCACCGCCCGCGCCACGAACCTGCCCGCCGGCCGGCTCACGGCCGTCCCCGGCGTCGCCGGAGACCTGTGGATCGCCGGCGGCGGCCAGGGGCTGCTGCACTCCACCGACGGCGGCCGCACCTTCACCACGCTCGCCACGTTGCGGTCCGCGTCCGCCCTCGGCTTCGGCAAGGCCGCACCCGGCGCCTCCTACCAGGCCCTCTATCTGATCGGTACGGTCAAGGACGTCACCGGCGTCTTCCGCTCCACCGACAAGGGCGCCACCTGGCTCCGCGTCAACGACGACGCCCATCAGTGGGGCAGCATCGGCGGGGTCGGCGTGATCACCGGTGACCCCGACACCTTCGGCCGCGTGTACGTCGGCACCAACGGACGCGGCCTCCAGTACGGCGACCCGTCCTGACCCTCCCCCCGAGCGGGGCCGCAGGCACGATGCCTGCGGCCCCGGCAGGTGCTACGGCCTCCACCCGGAGGGGCGACCCGTTGCCGGCACGCCTCGCGGGCTGCTTGCGCGGCCGGCTCAGTCGGACCGGGCGGGGGCTCGTAGTTCGACCTTGTACCCGCCCTGTGGGGTGGATTCGGCGGTGAGGATGCCGTCGAGCAGTTCGGCGCGTTCTTTCAGACCGATGAGGCCGTGGTGGGCGCTGGGCAGGGCGACGGACGGGCGGGTGGGGGCGGTGTTGGTCACGGTGACGCCGAAGTGGTGTGCGTCGTGCCACAGGCGTACCTCGGCGCGGGCGCCGGGGGCGTGTTTGCGCACGTTGGTGAGTGCTTCCTGGACCGTACGGTAGACGGTGCGCTGAGCGGTGGTACTGATGCCGGCCGGGAGCTCCCCGGCCAGGGCGGTCTCGATGCCGCTGTTGGCGATGAGCTGCTGGAGATCGGCGAGGGTGGGCTGGGGGGCGAGTGCGGTTTCCCTGCCGCCGGAGGCGCGGAGCAGGGTGACCATGTGGCGGAGTTCGTCCAGGGTGTTCGCGCTCAGGGTGCGGATGGTGCGAGCCGCCTCGCGGGCGTCGAGGTCCTTGGCGGCCACCTGCATCGCTCCGGCCTGTACGGCGATGAGGCTGACCTGGTGGGAGACGACGTCGTGCATCTCGCGGGCCAGCTGGGCGCGCTCGCTGGCGAGGACGGTCTGGGCGTGCAGGGCACGTTCGTGCTCCCGGGCCTCCTCGACCTCGACGAGCTGTCGGGCCACGTCGTGCCTGGCCTGCACGAGCTGGCCGAACAGCACGGGGGCGACGGCCGTGGCCAGCGTGTAGACGAACTGCACGAGCGTCCACGTCCGGTCGCCGGCGAACGCGTCGGACAACGGCCAGACGAGGGTGTCCACCCCCGCGTTCAGCAGGGCACAGCCGGCCAGCAGCGGGCGGTTGCGGGTGGACGCGGCCAGCGTGTACAGGGCGGTGATCGGCGCGACCGCGACGTCCATGAACAGGGTCATGGGCAGGGTGAACAGGAAGACGGCAAGCGGGAAGCGCCTGCGCAGGAACAACGCCGTGCTGCCGAGGGCGACGCAGGCCCAGACGAAAGGGGTCCCCTCGCCGTAGAGGTTGATCCAGGCGTCGAGCACGGCGAGGACGACGAGACCCCCGTCGACGGCCCAGGTGGGTACGCGCCGCCACGGTGCCCGGCCCGTGCTCATCGCCCGTTGTCCCGCGACGGGTTGTCGCCGTTCCTGCCGAGCAGTCCGGCGCGCTCGGCGAGCAGTGCGGCCTGGACACGGCTGGCGACCCGCAGTTTGTTCAGGATCGAGCTGACGTGGTCCTTGACGGTGCCCGCGCTCAGATGGATGCGGGTGCCGATCTCGGCGTTGGACAGTCCTTCCGCGACCAGGACGAGGACGGTGCGCTCCCGGTCGCTGAGCAGGTTCACGCGTGCCACCTCCGCGTCCTGGGGTGCTCCCGCCCCGGGGTGACCGCGCAGCAGCGCGCGTGAGGCTTTCGGGGACATCACCACCCCGCCGGCGGCCAGGGTGCGCACGAGCTGGGCGAGCTGCTCGGGCTCGGTGTCCTTGAGCAGGAAGCCGGCGGCACCCGACCGCAGCGCGGTGAGGATGTACTCGTCGGTGTCGAAGGTGGTCAGCATGGCCACGTGCGGGGCGTCGGGCAGCGTCTGGATCTGCCGCAGGACGGCCAGGCCGTCCACGTCCGGCATGCGGATGTCGAGGAGCACGACGTCCGGCCGCTCGCGCCGGATGACGTCGGCCGCCTGTGCCCCCTCCGCGGTCGCGACGACCTCGATGCCGTCGGACGCGTTCAGGATCATCTGGAAACCGGACCGCACCAGGGCCTCGTCATCCACCACCACTACCCGGATCACCGGCGTCCCGCCTCACACTCGTCTGCTCCGTCCGGCCTCTCGGCGATCCGTGACGGCACCCGCACCGGGGCGTCCACGCTCTCGTACGGTGATCGCCTGCCGTCGACAGTACGTCCGGCAGGGTAGGCGGTGGCGCGATGACCGTGGAGTGTGGACATCCGGCGGGTCGGCTCCAGCCGTTCGGGGGGACGATCCCGTCCGTCGGCGGGCAGGTGCACGAAGGACGGCGGATGGTGTCCGTCGTCCTCGTCCGCTGGAGTCGGTGCATGGGCCCGCACGAGTCCGCGGGCCGCAGCCGTTTCCCTACCGTTCGAGGACGACCCCGTCATGCCCCGCTCGTTCCTGCATCCGCCCGTCCGCGCTCTGCGTCGCTGTGCGGCGCGACCCCGTGTGCTCTTCGGGGGTGTGTACGGGGCGGTGCTGGCCAGTTCCATGGTGGCCGCCCTGACGGAACAGGGGGAGAGGGCGCCCGCCGACCGGTTCAACAGCGCCCAATGGCTCCTGGTGACGGCTTTCGCCTCGGCCTTGGCCCACGGCTACGCGCATCTGATGGCCCTGCGTGGCGACCGGACCCATCACGGTGTGCGCGCCGGGGTGCGGCTGTTGCTGTCCGAGTGGCCGTTGGTGGTGGCGACGGTGCCGACGCTGGGCGTGCTGCTCGGCGCCGCCTGGGGATGGTGGCCCACGGCGGACGTCGAGTGCGTGGTCTTCGCCGTGAACGTGGTGCTGCTGTTCGCCTGGGGTCTGTCCGCGGCCCGCGCCGCCGGTCGCACCTGGGGCTCCGCCGTGAGGATCGGCACGGTGGACGCGTTGCTCGGCCTCGTGGTCGTGGTGGCCAACGCCGTCATCAAGTAGGACGGTGGGCCGTCCGGGACCGCGAACGGTTCTCGGCGCTGTTCCGCCACTCGGCGGGGCTGGTCTCGGCCGGTCGGCGGGGATCTCACCGAAGCCCGTCGGATGGTCCGCTTCCTGGCGGCGCCCGGCGATTGTCCGTATGACATAGATACAGCCGCCGCAGGAGAAAACGCCTCCGCTGTCCCGCACTTCGACCGAGTCCGCCAGGAAGCTCTCCGGAGGTCCCTCGACGGGGCGCCTGGTCGGGGTGGATCTGGCCCGCGCGCTGGCGGTGTTCGGCATCTACATCGTGCACATGGCCCGCCGCTGTCGGCCACGGACGGCGTCGCCAGATGGGTCCGGTACCTTGCCGACGGCCACTCGTCGGTTCTGTTCGCCACCCTCGCCGGGTTCTCGCTGATGCTGATCGCCGGGCGCCGTGAGCCGAGGACCGGCCTGGCGGGCCGGCAGGCGAAGGCCCGGATCGCGATCCGCGCCGTGGTCCTGCCGGCGCTGGGCACCGTGCTGGCGATGGAGTACGGCGGAGTGATCATCCTCGGTTTCTACCGTGTCTACTTCCTCCTCGCCCTGCCCCTGCTGCGGCTGTCCGCCAAGGCACTGGCGATCACCGCGGCCGGGCTCCGACGATCACGTGGATGTCGTTCGTCGTCGTCGCCGGCATGGCGCTGGCCCGCCTCGACCTGTCGGCCGTCTCCGTCCAGCGGCGCCTGCCGCGCTCGGTGCCGCACTGACCGTCGGCGCGTACGGCCTGTCCCTGCTGCTGGCGTGTGGCTGCGCTCCGGCGAACGCTTGAGGGTGCAGGAATCAGATCGGCCCGCACCAGGGAGGTCGTCACTCCCTGGCCCTCCATCACCGACCGGCCGCGCTCGATCAGGCCCTCGGTGTTGCTCACCTCGGGGGAAAGCTTGAGCGTGCAGTTGAGGTGGAGCGCGCTGAGGTCGTCGTACCGGTACTGGGGGGGATTCGGGCACGGCCATCAGCGGTCTCCTCGCACACGGGGGCAACCCCTCCCGGGACCACCTCCCAGCCTGTGCGCCCCGCGCCCCCGGGCCACTCGGCGGGACCGAACGCATGAGGAACCGGTGTCGCGGGTCCCGTAGCCGTCGCCGTCGGAGGTCCGGCGTCGCTCAGCGGTCGAACGTCACCGCCGCGTGGATGGTCTTGCCGTCGGGGCGGGTGTCCACGGTCACCTCACGGCAGAGCCGCAGCACGATCGGCCAGCCGTAGCCGCCGGGACGCAGTTCCTCGCGGAGCTCGTAGACGGGGGAGTTCCCGCTGGCGTCGGACACGGACACGGTCACCCGGTCGTGCCCGACCTTCAGGCCGAAGCCGGTGATGCCGCCTCCGTGGCGGTGCGCGTTCGTGACCAGTTCCGAGGTGACGAGGAGCAGGTCCTCGACCTGGGAGGGCGGCAGGGGGCCGAGGGCGGCGAGCGCGTGGCGGACGATCCGCCGCGCCTCGGCCGGGGTACGCACCGGGGACGGTCCGCGCTTCCCGGGGTCGTGCCCGTCCGCCCCGGGTGCCCGGGACCGGGTGCCGTTCCGGGTCGTCATGACGGGTCCCTCTCTTCCTGGTCGGTCGACAGTCGATGGGTTTCGCCTGCCCGTCCCTACCGGGGTGATGCGTGCCGCCCGTGGCGGAAGAGTCCGGAGCCGCCGTCCACGGAGGAGGAGTGCCTCCGGGAAGCCGGGGTACGAGAACCGGGACCGCTGAACGGACCGCGAGCAGGAGGAGGTTGTCCCCGTGCGGACCGAAACGGCCGAGGCGATGACGACGTGCGTGACGAACGGCACGTGTGAGGACCTGCCCGTGCTCGACGCACCTCACGCGATCCCACCCCGGGACGCGCGTGCGCTGTCGAAGGTGTTCTTCCGCGAACTGGCGGCGCGGGAGGAGGGGACGGAGGGGCACCAGTACGTCCGGAACACCCTGATCGAGATGAACATGTCGCTGGTCGTGTACGCGGCCGGCCGGTTCCGCTCGCGCGGCGAGGAGAGGGAGGACATCCTCCAGGTCGGCATGGTCGGTCTGATCAAGGCGATCGACCGCTTCGACCTGTCGCGCGAGGTGGAGTTCGCCACCTTCGCCGTGCCCTACATCGTGGGCGAGATCAAGCGGTTCTTCCGTGACACCACCTGGGCGGTGCACGTTCCGCGCCGGCTCCAGGAGGCGCGGGTGGAGCTGGCGAAGGCGACCGACGAACTGAGCGCGCGGCTCGGCCGGGCCCCTCGGACCGCCGAACTCGCGCCGGTCATGGACCTGTCCGAGGAGGAGGTCGTCGAGGCCCAGGTCGCCGCCAACGGCTACACCTCGACGTCCCTGGACGCCACGATCGCCGGCGGCGACAGCGAGGACGACGACGCCGCCCTGGCCGACCTCATGGGCCAGGAGGACCCAGCGCTCGAACTGTTCGAGGAGTTCCACACCCTTGCCCCGCTCGTGGAGGCCCTCGAACCGCGCGACCGGCTGCTGCTGCACCTGCGCTTCGTCGAGGAGCTGACCCAGACGCAGATCGGTGAGCGGCTCGGTGTCACCCAGATGCACGTCTCCCGACTCCTGGCCCGGAGCCTGAAGCGGCTGCGGGAAGGCATGGTCGAGCCGGGAACCGACGGCTGAACCGAGGGGGTACGCGGGGAGCCGGCCGCCGAGGGCGTACGCGGCCGGCCCCCCGCGGGGCCGCGCATCCCCTCAGCGGACGGAGCCGAGGAACGCGCGGGTGCGTTCCTCGGCGGGGGCGTCCAGGAGTTCGTCGGCGGGGCCCGACTCGATGATCCGGCCGCGGTCGAACATCAGGATCCGGTCCGAGACGTCCCGGGCGAATCCCATCTCGTGCGTCACGCACAGCAGGGTGATGTCGGTGCGGTGGGCGACGTCCCGCAGCACGTCGAGCACCTCCGCCACCAGCTCCGGGTCCAGCGCGGACGTCACCTCGTCCAGGAGCAGGATCTCGGGGCGCATCGCGAGCGCGCGGGCGATGGCCACCCGCTGCTGCTGGCCTCCGGAGAGCCGGGTCGGCCGCGCGTCGACCTTGTCGGCGAGCCCCACCAGGTCGAGCAGCTCGCGGGCCCTGCGGCCGGCCTCCTCCCGGTCCTCGCCGAGCACGTGCACGGGGGCCTCGACGACGTTCTCGAGGACGCTCATGTGCGGGAAGAGGTTGAACTGCTGGAAGACCATGCCGATCCGCCGCCGTCGTGCGGCGAGATGACGTTCGCTCGCGGGCACCAGCTTCCCGGCGGATCCGCCCGGCATGTGGGAGAAGGGCGCCCCGTCCACGTGGATGACCCCGTCCGTCACCCGTTCCAGCGTCATGAGCAGCCGGAGGATCGTGGTCTTCCCGGAGCCGCTCGGGCCGATCAGTGTCACCCGCTCCCCGCGGGCGACCTCCAGGTCGAGGCCGTCGAGCACGGTGTGGTCGCCGTACCGCTTCGTGACCCGCTCGAAGCGGACCGCCGGGTGCTCAGTGGGCAAGGCGTGCCTCCATTCGTCGTATCAGTACGGACGTCGGCCAGCTCGCGAGCAGGAACACCACGGCGGCCAGGGTGAAGCTCTCCAGATAGGCGAAGTGGGTGCTGCCGAACGCGTTCGCCTCGTGGACCATCTCGTGCACCGTGATCACCGAAAGCAGCGGAGTCTCCTTGAACAGGGAGACCGCGTAGTTGCCCAGCGGCGGTAGCACGTTGCGGACGGCCTGTGGCAGCACCACGGCCCGCCACACCCGCCGGCGCGGCAGCGACAGGGCCGTACAGGCCTCCCACTGCCCCTTCGGTACGGCGTCGATGCCCGTCCTGTACACCTCGGAGAGGTACGTGGCGTAGTGCACACCGAGGACCAGGACGCCGATCGTCGGCGCGTCGAGCCCCGGCATCAGCACCCAGGCCGCGAACAACTGCACCAGGAGCGGAGTCGACCGGATGAAGCCGGCCGCCCCGCGCACGGCCAGGGCCAGCCACGGCGGACCCGCGCGCCGCGCCAGGGCGAGCGCCAGACCCAGGACCGCGGCGACCGCGAACGCCAGTACGGTCGCGACCAGGGTGATGCCGAACCCTTCGAGAACGGTCGGCAGAGCGGCCCGGGCCGCCTCCCCGTCCCACATCACACGCCTCCTTCCTGCCCGGCGCGGGCCTTCGCGGCCCGCTCCAGGGCGTTCATGAGGAGGCTCAGTACGACGGCCATGCCGAAGTAGAGCCCCAGGAGCAGCAGGTACGAGGCGGCCGTCGAGCCCGTCGCCGAGCGCAACTGGTCGAGCTGGAAGGTGAGATCCGGGACCGTGACCAGGGACAGCAACGGCGTCGCCTTCAGCAGCTGGACGAGCAGGTTCTTGAACGGCGCGACCATCAGGGCGTGCGCCTGCGGCAGCACGACCCGCCGCAGGCGCAGCGCGGGCCCCATGGACAGCGCGATCGCCGCCTCGGTCTGGGCGCGGGGCACCGCGGCCACGGCGCCCCGCACCACCTCGGAGCCGTACGCCCCGAAGTTGAGCCCCAGCGCGAGCACGCCGCAGGCCAGCGGCTCCAGCCGGAATCCGAGCATCGGCAGCGCGAAGAACAGCCAGAAGAGCTGCACGTACAGCGAGGTGCCCCGGAAGAACTCCACGACGAGGCGCGTCGCTCCGCGCACCGGCAGCCGCGCCGACCGGGACAGCAGCCCAAGCGTGTAGGCCAGGACCAGGGCGAGCGCCGCGCCGAGCACCGTGGCCTCCACCGTGACGATCAGCCCGTCGGCGAGCCGGGGCAGCGCGCGCCGGAACTCGGGCAGGAAGTCGGCCGCGACAGGCACACCAGACCCGACGGACTGCGAGCCGGCCCCGACGGACAGGACGTCAGCCACGCCGGCCCCCCTCAGCCAACGCACAGGTCGGCGGTCCGCAGGGAACGGGGCGGTACCTCGCGCTCGGTGAATCCGTAGCGCCCGATCAGCTCCACGAACCGGTCCGGACGACCGGTGATCTTCCGGAGCTCGACGTCGAAGGCGTCCCGAAGGCCCTTCGCGCCCGGCCGGAACACGGCTCCGCCCGCCCCGAGCTGCCGTACGCCGTCGACCACCGGGACGAACGGCTCGGCCACCTCCACCGCGGCACCCTGGTTCGTCCGCGCCAGCCAGCGCAGGGAGATGGCGGTCAGCGCGAAGGCGTCGATCCGGCCGGCCAGGAGGGCGTCGAGACCGTCCTGCTGCTTGGCCAGCGTCTTCACCGCGTCCTCGGGGACGCCCGCCGCCGTGGTGTAGGACGCCTCCACCGCGGCGGACAGCACACCGACCGTGGCGCCCTTCGCCGCGCAGGACTTCAGGTCCGTCACGCCCTTCGGGTTGCCCTTGCGGACCATCAGGGCGGTGGGGGAGACGAACTCGGGCTCGGAGAAGATCACCTTGGCGCAGCGCTCGGGCGTGATCGACATGCCCGCGCTCACCACGTCGAACCGGTCGGCGAGGAGCCCGGGTATCAGCGCCCCGAACTCGGTGAGCGTCGGGCGCAGTTCGCGCACGCCGAGGGCCGTGAAGATCTCGCGGTGCAGCGTCGGCGCCTCGCCCGCGAGCTCGGAGCCGTCCTGGAAGCCGTACGGCGCCTCACCGGCGAAGCCGACCCGTACGAAGCCCTGCTTCCGCAGGCGCGCCAGGAGCGCGCCGTCGTCCTCGGGCGCCCCCGTCCCGACCTGGGTGCGGGTGCAGGCCGCGAGCAGCCCGGGCGTCAGGGCGAGTCCGCCGAGGAGCGCCGTTCTGCCGAGGAAGCGGCGGCGGTCGAGCAGGCGAGGGCGGTCGAGTGGCGCGGGACCGGTCATGAGCGGTCCCCGGTGCGCGCCGCGATGAAGGAGGGCCGCCGGACCGGGGCGGCGAAGGGCGCCTCCGGCTGGTTCTCGACGCTGTTGAAGACGAGGAACACATTGCTCCGGGGGTACGGGGTGATGTTGTCGCCCGACCCGTGCAGGGCGTTGCAGTCGAACCAGGTCGCCGAGCCCGCCGGACCCGTGAAGTGGCGGATGCCGCAGGCGTCGGCGAAGGTGGTCAGCGCCTCGTGGGACGGCGTACCGGCGTCCTGCATCTGGAGCGACTTCTTGTAGTTGTCCTGCGGCGTGGCACCCGCGCAGCCCAGGAAGGTGCGGTGCGAACCCGGCATGATCATCAGACTGCCGTTGGTGGTGTGGTTCGGGGTGAGCGCGATCGAGACCGAGACGGTCCGCATCCTCGGCAGACCGTCCTCCGCGTGCCAGGTCTCGAAGTCGGAGTGCCAGTAGAAGCCGCTGGCGCCGAAGCCGGGCTTGACGTTGACCCGGGACTGGTGGATGTACACGTCGGAGCCGAGGATCTGGCGGGCGCGCCCGACGACCCGCGGATCCTCGGCCAGCCGGCCGAAGACCTCGCTCATCCGGTGCACCTCGAAGACGGACCGGATCTCCTGGGAGCGGGGCTCGACGATGCTGCGTTCGTCCGCCCGCACGGCGGGGTCGGAGACGAGCCGCGCCAGCTCCGCCCGGAGCTCGTCGACCTCGTCCGGGGTGACGATCTCGTCCACCGTGACGAAGCCGTCGCGGTCGTACTCCTCCAGTTCACGGGCCCAGAAGGGGCCCGCGGTGCCGGGCTCGGACCATACGACGGGGTCCTTGCGGCCGATGAGTTCCTCCTTGGGGCCGCGGGTGGGGTACAGGTCGACGGGGCGGGTGGGTGCGGAGGGCATGGGGGAGCGTGCTTCCTTTCGCGTAGGGGTGTCGGTGCCGTGCCGTGCTCAGACGTCGTCGGACGCGGGCTCGGGTTCGGTCAGCAGCGGGTAGACGCCGTTCTCGTCGTGGTCCTCGCGGCCCGTGACGGGCGGGTTGAAGACGCACAGGCAGCGGAAGTCCGCCTTGACCTTGAGGGTGTGGCGCTCGTGGCCGTCGAGCAGGTACATCGTTCCGGGCACGATCGTGTACGTGCGGCCCGTCTCGTGGTCGGTGAGTTCGGCCTCGCCGGCCGTGCAGACCACGGCCTCGACGTGGTTCGCGTACCACATGGCGGTCTCGGTGCCGGCGTACAGCACCGTCTCGTGGAGGGAGAAGCCCACCCGCTCACGGGCCAGGACGATGCGCTTGCTCTCCCAGGTGCCCGAGGCGGCCCTCACGTGCCGCTCGGTGTTCTCCAGCTCGTCGAAGGAACGGACGATCATGGGGTGTTGCCTTTCCGGTCATCGGGTCGGGAGGGGGATCAGGCGGTGTGGCGGACGGAGCGGGCCAGGATGCCGAGGCCTTCGTCGAGTTCGTCGTCCGTCGCGGTCAGCGGCGGCAGCAGCTTGACCACCTCGCCGCGCGGCCCGGAGGTCTCCACGAGCAGACCGGTCTCGAAGGCACGACGGCACACCTCGTCGGCGCGCTCCCCGTCGGCGAACTCCAGGCCCCAGACCAGTCCGCGGCCGCGGACCCCGAGGCCGGTGCGCCCGTCGTCGGCGCACAGGTCGAGCAGGGCGCGCTCGACCCGGTCCGCCCGGCTCAGGGTGCGCTCGCGCAGGGCGCCGTCGCGCCAGTAGGCGTCGAGGGCCGCCGTGGCGGTGACGAAGGCGGGGTTGTTGCCGCGGAAGGTGCCGTTGTGCTCGCCGGGCTGCCACACGTCGAGCTCGGGCCGGAAGAGGCAGAGGGCCATGGGCAGGCCGTAGCCGCTGATGGACTTGGACAGGGTGACGATGTCGGGCGTGATGCCCGCCTCCTCGAAGGAGAAGAAGTCGCCGGTGCGTCCGCAGCCCATCTGGATGTCGTCCGCGATGAGGAGCATGTCGTGCCGGCGGCAGAGGTCCGCGAGGGCGCGCAGCCACTCGGCGCGGGCGACGTTGATGCCGCCTTCTCCCTGGACCGTCTCGACGATCACGGCCGCCGGGTGGTCGAGACCGGAGCCGGCGTCTTCCAGGAGCCGCTCGAACCAGAGGAAGTCGGGGAGGTGCCCGTCGAGGTAGTCGTCGAACGGCATGCGGATGGCGTGGTTCAGCGGGACGCCGGCACCGGCGCGCTTGACGGCGTTGCCGGTGACGGCGAGCGAGCCGAGCGACATCCCGTGGAAGGCGTTGGTGAAGGAGACGACCGTCTGCCGCCCGGTGACCTTCCGGGCGAGCTTCAGGGCGGCCTCCACGGCGTTGGTGCCCGTGGGGCCGGGGAACATCACCTTGTAGGGCAGGGCGCGGGGCTCCAGGACCGTCGCGTGGAAGGTCTCCAGGAAGTCGCGTTTGGCGGTCGTCGACATGTCGAGGCCGTGGGTGATGCCGTCGTCGGCGAGGTAGTCGAGGAGGGCACGCTTGAGTGCGGGATTGTTGTGGCCGTAGTTCAGGGAGCCGGCACCGGCGAAGAAGTCGAGATACGGGCGCCCCTGCTCGTCGTACAGCCGGCTCCCGGTGGCGCGTTCGAAGACGACGGGCCAGGCGCGGCAGTAGCTGCGGACCTCCGATTCGAGGGTCTCGAAGACGGAGGGGGCGGCGGCGACGTCGGTCGTGGCGATGTCGGTCAGGGTCACGAAGTCTCTTCTCCAGAATGTGGTTCGGGGCGTGGCGGTCTCGGCGCCCGGCGGGGCGCGTCGTCGTGTGGACGACGGCTCAGGACGCCGCCGGGCCGATCGGGCCGATGCGGTACAGCACCTCGGAGTCGTGTCCCGTCGCCGGGAAGGCGGCCGACGGGAAGAGGACCTCCCGTGTCACGTCCGCGCCGTGTCGGCGCGCGTAGGACCGGAACAGCCGGTCGGAGGCCACGTTCCCCGGGGTGACGGTCGCCTCGACCCGGTCGATGCCGTGCTCGGTCGCCACCCGTGCGGACAGGGAGTCGAGCAGTGTTCCGGCTACCCCGCCTCCGCGGTGCGAACCCTCGACGGCGATCTGCCAGACGAAGAGGGTGTCCGGTGCCTCGGGCCGCAGGTAGCCGGTGACGAAACCGATCGGGCGTCCGGAGGCGTCACGGGCGACGGAGGTCGTGTCGGCGAAGTCGCGGCACCACAGCAGATAGCTGTACGGCGAGTTGAGGTCCAGTTCCCCCGAGCCGTGGGCGATCCGCCAGAGCTCGGCGCCGTCCGCGATCGTCGGGGGTGTCGTGGTGGCAGTGGTCATGGGCGCCGAAGTTACCCAGTGGATCTCGGAACTTCCTGGTCCGGAGGTCTTGTTCGGGGTGTGGGGGACGTGATAGGTGCGCCGACGGCCGCCGTGGCGGGAATGCGGGCTCCGGCCCACGGCAAACAGGGTCAAAAAGGGGCGAAATCACCGTTTATAACGGATGGGTAACGCCTCTGGGGTGCCCCTAACGGTTGCGCGAAGAGCGTGGGAAGATCTGCGATTTCGCGTTTGAAGGCGGCGGGAGCGGTCAGGCGTAGTGGTCGGCCGTCCTCGGAACACGACGGAGCCGGGCCGGGGTTGGTGACCCCGGCCCGGCTCTGTTCGTACGGTCGTGCTCGTCTACCAGATCGCCTCGACCCACTCGGGGTGGTCGATGAACGGATTGCGGTTGCCCTGGTAGGTGCCGTAGATGAGCTCGTTGCGGCGCTCCTCGAAGGCGCTCGGCGGGTCCTGCTCGTTCCACTGCTTCAGGATCGCGAGCCGGCCGTGGTAGGGGACGCTGCCGTTGGACGTCGACTCGTTGGGCTCCAGGTCGGCCCAGGCGTCGTCGCCCTCGTAGCGGACGGCCATGTAGAGGATCATCCGGGCGACGTCGCCCTTGTCGGCGTTGCGCGGCTCGAAGGAGTTCGCGTCCGTGTAGCTGCCGGAGGCGCCGCTGACGGGGCTGCCGCCGGTGTCCCAGTCCTTGTTCCCGCGGGTGCTGTTGACCTGGACGTCGCACGCCCGCAGGTGGTGCAGGTCCGTGCCGGGTCCGGCGGAGGTGCCGAAGCTGCCGTGGGACTGCGCCCACACGTGCTCGCGGTTCCAGTCGCCCACGGCGCCGCCGTTGAGCGACTTGCTGCGCGAGAGGCCGCTGTAGAGCAGGATCACGTTGTTGGTGTTGGCGGGATCCTGGTCGGTGACCTTCAGTGCGTTCCAGACGGCGTCGTACGAGATCTTCGTCTGGCTGCTGATGATGGTGTGCAACGACGACTTGAGGCTCGTGCCGGTCTTGCCGACCGCGTTCTTGTAGTACGTCGTGTCGTACGCGGTGGTCGTGGCGCCGGCGGGAGTCGCGGTGACCGCGGGGAGCGTGACGCTGAAGAGGGTGGCGGCGACGGCCGCTGCCCACGCCTTCCATCTGCCGATCCGCACAACGGACATGGGGGGCCCTTTCCCGGGGACGGTACGCGCGGAACGGCGGGGGCCGGCTCAAGGTCCTCGCTGTCTACGCGTGTTGACTTCGTGTCATCGGGAGGGTGACACACGTCAGGTACCTGTCATGTAACGGGGAGGAGGCTGTTCCGTGACGTTCTCGCATATGGAGAGACCGCACAGCCGGCGGCGGCCTCAGGCGCCGCGGACGTCCACCGGCATCCCCTTCGGCTCCTTGATCCGCTTCATGATGATCTGCGAATTGACCTCGGTGACCCCGGCCAGCGTCGTCAGCCGCTCGATCCACAACCGCTCGTACGCCGCGAGATCGGCCACCGCGATCCGCAGCAGACAGCCCGGGCTCCCGAACAACCGGTACGCCTCGATGACGTCCGGCACGTCCTGGAGCGCCTCCTCGAAGGCCTCCACGGTCTCGCGGTCCCGCCGCACCTCCACCGAGACGAGCACCTCGAAGCCCCGCCCCACCGCATCCGGGTCGATGATCGCCCGGTAGCCCTGGATCACCCCGTCCTGCTCCAGCTGACGCACCCGGCGCAGACAGGGGGAGGGGCTGAGCCCGACCCGCTGGGCCAGCTCCTGGTTGCTCAGCCGGCCGTCGTTCTGGAGCTCGCGCAAGATGTGGAGATCGATTCGGTCCATGGCGCAATTATCTACCACGCTGAAACGATCCGGCGGCGGATTTCGCAATCGCCTTGCGTGCCTCCTGACCTATCGTTGCGGCGCAGGGTGATTTCGGTGGAGTTCCGGTACGGAGTAAGGACGGCAGGCATGCAGCGGACGAACGACGGAGGACCGCGCCGGATCGTCGTCATCAGCACCGGCGGCACGATCGCCAGCCGCTGGCAGGGCACGGGCTACGCGGCCGACGCCTCCGGCGACGACGTCCTGGCCACCGCCCCCCTCCCCGAGGGTGTCACCGTCGAGGTCGTCGACCTGTTCAACGTCAACAGCTCGCGCATGACCTCGGCCCACCAGCTGGCCCTCCTGCGGACCGTCCACGAGACCTTCGCCGACCCCGGCGTCGACGGCATCGTGGTCACCCACGGCACCGACACCCTGGAGGAGACGGCCTTCCTCCTGGACCTCCACCACGCCGACGCCCGCCCGGTCGTCCTCACCGGCGCCCAGCGCCCCTTCGGTACGGGTGACGGCGACGGCCCCGGGAACCTGTACGACGCCCTCCAGGTCGCCGCCTCCGTCCGCGAGCTGGGCGTCCTCGTCGTCTTCGACGGGCGCGTCCACGCGGCCCGCGGCACCGTCAAGACCCAGACCCTCGCCGCCGACGCCTTCTCCGACCCCTCCGCCGAGCGCCTCGGCCGCGTCGGCTTCTCCCGCGTCGACGTCGAGCGCCTCCCGGAGCGCCCCGCCCCGCTGCCGTTCCCCGACGCCGCCCTGACCGCGACCCCCGGCGCCACCGGCGCGGCGCCGCTGCCGCGGGTCGACATCGTCACGCACCACGCCGACGGCGACCCGCTCTTCATCCGGGCGGCCGTGGCCGCCGGTGCCCGGGGACTCGTCCTCGAAGCGACCGGCGCGGGCAACGCCACCCCCGAGATCGCCGATGCCGTCGCGGACGCTGTCGCCCAGGGCGTCCTCGTCGCCGTGAGCACCCGCGTCCCGTCCGGCCCGCTCGCCGAGATCTACACCGGCGGCGGAGCGGTCGACCTCGTCGCCGCCGGAGCGCTGCTCACCGGTACGCTCCGGGCCGCCCAGGCGCGGATCGCCGTCCTCGCCGCGCTCCTGGCGGAGGGCGACGGCGCCACGGACCCGGCGCGCCGCACGGCTCTCCTGCGCCGCCTCCTGGAGGGACCGGTCCGCGCGGAGCCGGCCCTCGCCACCGGCCACTCCCGGTCGGCCTCGGCCGTCGCCACGCGCGCCTGACCCGGACGGCGCCCCCGGCCGACACGCCGGTCGACCGACCACCGGTCGACCGACCACCGGTCGATCGACGCCGTCTCACGGCCCGTTGACCGGGCCCCGAAACCCCGGCCCGCGGGCGGAGTGTTCCCCACCCTCCGCCCGCGAGCCGGCGCCAACCTCCGCGGTCGACCTACGGACCGCCCGCGCGCCCTCTCTCCGTTCCTGACGTACGGCCCCGCGATTGTCTGCCGGGCCGCGGCGGAGCCGTGCTCGCCCCCGTTCGTGGCGCAGCTGCGCCCTCGCGCTGGGCCCCTCACGCTGCCCGCGGCCCCCGCCCCGTACCCCGCTTCCCCTTCCCTCAAGGACGGCTCCCATGGTTCCCGCACCCGCCCCGCACTCCTCTCCCGTCCGCAGCGAGCACGACCTGCTCGGCGACCGGCACGTGCCGGCCGACGCCTACTGGGGCGTGCACACCCTGCGCGCCACCGAGAACTTCGCCATCACCGGCACGCCGATCTCCGTCTACCCCCTGCTGATCGACGCGCTCGCCGCCGTCAAGGAGGCCGCGGCCCGCGCCAACGAGGAGCTCGGTCTGCTCTCCGCCGACAAGGCCGACGCCATCGCCGGCGCCTGCCGCGAGATCCGGTCCGGACGGCTCCACGACCAGTTCGTCGTCGACGTCGTCCAGGGCGGGGCCGGTACGTCGACCAACATGAACGCCAACGAGGTCGTGGCCAACCGCGCCCTGGAGCTCCTCGGCCACGCCAAGGGCGACTACGCCCGGCTCCACCCCAACGAGGACGTCAACCTCGGCCAGTCCACCAACGACGTCTACCCGACCGCCATCCGCATCGCGGCGATCGGCGCGGCCCGTGAGCTCCTGCTCGCGATGGCCGTGCTCCAGGACGCCTTCGCCGCCAAGGCCCTGGAGTTCCGCGAGGTCGTCAAGATGGGCCGCACCCAGCTCCAGGACGCGGTGCCCATGACCCTGGGCCAGGAGTTCTCCACGTACGCCGTGATGCTGGAGGAGGACCGCGGGCGCCTCGCCGAGGCGGTCGAGCTCATCCACGAGATCAACCTCGGCGCCACCGCCATCGGCACCGGCCTCAACGCCGCACCCGGCTACGCGGAGACCGCCCGCCGCAACCTCGCCGAGCTGACCGGCCTGCCCCTCGTGACCTCCGTCAACCTCATCGAGGCCACCCAGGACTGCGGCGCCTTCGTCCAGCTCTCCGGAGTCCTCAAGCGCATCGCGGTCAAGCTCTCCAAGACCTGCAACGATCTGCGCCTGCTCTCCTCCGGGCCGCGCGCGGGCCTCGGCGAGATCAACCTGCCCGCGGTCCAGGCGGGTTCGAGCATCATGCCCGGCAAGGTCAACCCGGTGATCCCCGAGGTCGTCAACCAGGTCGCCTTCGAGGTGATCGGCAACGACATCACGATCACCATGGCCGCCGAGGGCGGACAGCTCCAGCTCAACGCCTTCGAGCCCGTCATCTTCCACGCCCTCTCGAAGAGCCTCCTGTCGCTCCGCGCCGCCTGCCTCACCCTCGCCGAGCGCTGCGTCAGCGGCATCACGGCCAACACCGAGGCCCTCCGCGCCGCCGTGGAGAACTCCATCGGCCTCGCCACCGCCCTCAACCCGCACCTCGGCTACACCGCCGCCACGGCCATCGCCCAAGAGGCGCTCGCCACCGGCCGGGGAGTCGCCGAACTCACCCTGGAGAAGGGCCTGCTGCCCGCGCACCGGCTCGCCGAACTCCTCACGCCCGAGCGGCTCACGGGCGCCCCGGGCCCCGCCGTGCTCTGACCCGGCCCCGGAGTGCTCGGAGGGAAGATCCGGAGGTTTCGGAAGATCCGGACGTAAGTTACCCGTCGGTTTCTCGTGACTTCCCCGATGGTCGCCAGTAGAACATGTTCCCATTCGCTCCCGAGTGAGGAACTTCACATGAGTGGATATCCCCTGTCCGCCAAGGGAATCGACGGGGTCAGTCGCCGTCGATTCCTCGCGGGAACAGGTTCCCTTCTCGGCGCCGCGGCCCTCGTCGGTCACGCCGCCCCCGCCCACGCGGAGACCCGCCTCGTCAACACCCCCATTCCCACCGGCGCCCACGTCCCGGCCCTCGTCGTCGGCACCGGCTACGGCGGCTCCGTCGCCGCCCTGCGCCTCGCCCGTGCGGGCGTGAACGTCCACATGGTCGAGATGGGGATGGCCTGGGACACCCCCGGTCCCGACGGAAAGATCTTCGCCAACACCACGAAGCCCGACTACCGCTCCTTCTGGCTGCGCAGCCGCACCAAGCAGCCCCTGAGCAACTTCCTCGGCTTCCCGCTCGACAAGGACGTCCCCTGCCACACCGGCATCCTCGACGCCGAGGACTTCGCCGGCATCACCGTCTACCAGGGCCGCGGCGTCGGCGGCGGCTCCCTCGTCAACGGCGGCATGGCCGTCACCCCGCGCCGGGAGAACTTCGCCGCGATCCTCCCGACCGTCGACGCGCAGGAGATGTACGCCACCTACTACCCGCGCGCCAACGCCGGACTCGGCGTCACGAACGTGGACCAGGCCTGGTGGGAGAGCGCCTCCTGCTACCAGTACGCCCGCGTCGGCCGCAAGCACGCCCAGCGCTCCGGCTTCCCCTTCGTCTTCGTGCCGAACGTCTACGACTGGGAGTACATGAAGCAGGAGCTCGCGGGCTCCGTGCCGAGGTCGGCCCTCGACGGCGAGGTCATCTACGGCAACAACAACGGCAAGAAGACCCTCCAGAAGACCTACCTCTCCCAGGCCGCGGCCACGGGCCGGGTCACCGTCTCCGCCCTCCACAAGGTCACCTCCGTGACCCCGGCGCCCGGCGGCGGCTACACCGTCGCCATCGACCAGATCGACACCACCGGCGCCACGCTCGCGAGCAAGACCGTCACCGCCGACAAGGTCTTCTTCGCCGCCGGCAGCGTCGGCACGAGCAAGCTCCTCACCCGGCTCAAGGCCACCGGCGCCCTGCCCGCGCTCAATGACCAGATCGGCAAGGGCTGGGGCGACAACGGCAACGTCATGTGCGGTCGCGCCAACCACATGTGGGACCCCACCGGCAAGCTCCAGTCGGCCATGCCCACCGCGGGCATCGACAACTGGGACGCGGGCGGTGCCTTCGCCGAGGTCGCCCCGCTGCCGACCGGCATCGAGACCTACGCCTCCTTCTACCTCTCCATCACCAAGACCCCCCACCGCGCCGAGTTCACCTGGAACCCGGCCACCGGCAAGGTCGACCTCTCCTGGCAGCAGGCCTGGAAGCAGACCTCCATCGACGCGGCGAAGACGATCTTCGACAAGATCAACGCCAAGGAGGGCACGATCTACCGCACCGACCTGTTCGGTGTGTACAAGATCTGGGGCGACCACCTCACCTACCACCCGCTCGGCGGCGCCGTCCTGGGCAAGGCCACCGACAACCACGGCCGGCTCCACGGCTACCAGGGCCTGTACGTCATCGACGGCGCCCTGATCCCCGGCAACGCGAGCGTCAACCCGTTCGTCACCATCACGGCCCTCGCCGAACGCAACATCGAACGGATCGTCGCCGAGGACTTCTGACGGGAGTACGGGGAAGGGCCGGCCGGAGACCCCGGCCGGCCCTTCCCCGTGCGCTCAGTGCGTCGGCAGCACGCACACCGTGTCGAGACCGAGCACCCGGTTGAGCCGCCCGAACGCCAGCCACGAACCCAGACTCATCGTCAGCTCCACGATCTCCGCCTGGCTGTACCGCGCCGTCATCCGCGCCCAGAACTCCTCGTCCAGGCCGTGGTGGTCCAGCGCGTACCGCTCCGCGTACTCGGCCGCCAGTCGCGTCCGCTCGTCGAAGGCATCCGAGACCTCCGTCTCGCGCCAGGCCGCGACGACGTCGTCGAATCCGTCCTCGACCTTCTCGCCGTCCCGGTCGGTGCGCCAGTCCAGGCAGAACCCGCAGCCGTTGATCTGTGCGATCCGCAGCCGCGCCGCCTCGAACTCGCGCAGCCCCAGGGTCGTATGGGCGTACACCGACAGCGAGAAGTTCGCCGCCGCCGTCCCGATCTCCGGAACCATGTCGCCCCACACGTACCCGATCGGCTCCTGGCCCTCGGGAATGTCGATGATCACCGTGGTCTCCTTCCGAGCTTCCCGACCGCCGGCCTCAGCGGTACGTCCAACGCGTCGTACAGTCCCGGCTCTGCCGCCACCAGCCAGTCGATCGCCCCGACGAGACGGCCCACCGCCGTGGCGTTGCCGCCCGCCGAGCGGTTCTCTCCCTCGTCGGTCGCCGCCACCGTCACCTCGATCCGCGGGCTCCCCTCGACGATCACCCGGTGCGCCCCGGCCCCGTCCGGCGGCACCGGCCAGTCCGGCGCGCACGACGGGTGGATGCGGGTGACGTGCTCGATGACGATCCGGGGCTCACCGTCGACGATCCCCTGCACCTCGAAGCGGATCGCGCCCTGCGTCCCCGCCTCGAAGACGCCCATCGTCCGCGTCTTCACGGTGGTCTCCAGCGGACGGCGCTCCATCGTCTCGCGGATCTCGTCGAGCTCGGCGCCCAGCGCGCGGGCCATCAGGCGCACCTGCCCACCCCAGATCATGGTCGGCACCGAGGGCCACAGCATCGGCGGCTCGTACTCCATCGGCCGGCCCATACCCACCAGCTCCCGGACCGACTCCTCCTGCTCGTACGTCGAGTAGTCGAAGATCTCCTGACAGCGGATCACGTCCACCGTCGCCGCGAGCCCGCTCGCGAGCAGCGGCAGCACGTCGTTGCCCCAGCCCGGGTCCACACCCGACACGAAGAGCGAACCACCGCCCTCGGCGACCGCCGCGAGCACCGGATCCCGGAACTCGGGCGGCGCGTTGCGCTGGTCGTACAACGGGTACAGCGCGGGTGTGACCACCACCGCGCCCGCCGCCACCGCCCGCGCCACGTCGGCGAGCGCCCCGTCGGGCCGGGTGTCGCCGGAGGCCGCGTAGACCACCGCCCCCGGTCGCCCGCCGAGCACCGCGCCGACGTCGTCGTCGGCCACCACCCCGAGGTCGCATCCGAGCCCCGCGAGCCGGCCCGCGTCGCGGCCGACCTTCGCCGGGTCGGACACGAGGACCGCCGCGAGTTCGAGACCCGGGTGGGCGTCCACGGCACGGATGGCCGCGCGCCCGACATTTCCGGTACCCCACACCACTGTCCGAATCATGCGCGGAGGGTAGCGTCGGGCCGCGAAGGTTCCCATACCCGCGACAGAGCGATCTGACGAATCGTCAGGTGGCGATTCCTCAGGCCGTTTCGCGGGCCGTTCCTCAGGTCAGACGGAGCGTCACGAACGGCACCGTGTCGCCCGGCAGGACGTACCGCTCCACCTCCAGGAAGCCGCGCGCCAGCGCGAACCGCAGCCCCTCCCCGTTCGAGGCGAGGACCACCGTCTCGACCCCCTCGTCGCTCAGTGTCCGCGCGTGCGCGAGCCCCCGCTCGTACAGCGCCGTCCCGAACCCCCGCCCGCGGAAACCGGGCAGGGTCCGGGCGATGACGGTCGCCGCCGCCGTCTCCTCGTCCGGCGGACGTACCGTCGAACAGCCCACCGCGACGTCCCCGAGGTACGCGACGTCCAGCACGTTGCGGCCCGCCCGCTCCCTGACCTCGTCGGGGGAGAGGACGGCCGTGGGGATGATCGTGTTGTGGACGGCCCGCCAGTCCGCGAGCTGCTCCTCGCTCCACGCCCGTTCGATACGAAGATCGTTCATCCGGGCAGGAAACCGCGCCCTGCACGGCAGGTCAATCTCTTTCCTCCGCGGCAGTAGTACGCCATACGGGTGGGGGCGTGGTTTCGGCGGCAGCCCCGACCGCCGAACGGGTACGGATCGCTGCACTGCCCCCGGCCAGGAGGATGCCCCCATGCCCGTCCGCAAGGGCGCCCCCGCCCTGCTGAGCGCCGGCGCTCTGTGCACGGCCCTGCTGTTCGCGGGCTGCGCGCCCGCCGCGCCGCCCGCCCCCGCGCCGTCCACGCCCAAGCCCCCGGCGGCCTCGGCCGCCCCGGCACCCACCGCCGGTGACGCCCGCCCCGACCGCGCCCCCCGGATCCCCGGCATCGGTCCTGCCACCCAGGCCCGTATCCCCGACGGCACCACCCAGGCCTTCGTCGTCAGCGGAGCCACGGCGGACAGCAACACCGCCATGGCCGTGCTGTACGAGCGGAACGCGGCCGGCCGGTGGAGCGAGGCCGCGGGACCGTGGGCCGCCCACAACGCGCTCCGCGGCTGGACCGCCGACCATGACGCGGGGGACCTGCGCACCCCGATCGGCGTCTTCCGCCTCGGCGACGCGGGCGGCCGGCTCCCCGACCCGGGCGCCCGCCTCCCGTACGACCAGGACGAGGAGTTCGCCATCAGCGGCACCGGCTTCTCGGGCGAGTCCCTCGAAGGCTCCTTCGACCACGTCATCGCCATCGACTACAACCGCGTGCCCGGCCGCACGCCCCTCGACAAGGAGCGGCCGCTCGGCGCCGCGAAGGGCGGCGGCGTCTGGATCCACGTCGACCACGGCGGCCCCACACAGGCCTGCGTCGCACTGGAACGCGGCACGCTGCGCGAACTCCTCGTCGCCCTCGACCCCGCCCGCGAACCCGTCGTCGTCATGGGCCCGGCCCCCGAGCTCGCGCGCTGAGGCGACCGCGCGCGACCCGGGGTGACGGCGTACCCGGCACCGGGAAACCTCCCGGCGCAGGCCGGCGCACGCCTCAGTCGGCCCCTCAGCCGGCCCCCACCGCGCCGCCGCGGAACGAGGCCGTGTGGAGCCGTACCTGCTCCGGTGTCAGATAGGCGTCCGTGTACTCGAAGTCCCGCAGCGTCCCCGCCTTCGACGCGAGGAAGCCGGTCCGTACGAAGTCGTCGCCGGCGGCTGCGTTGAGCAGCCAGTTCGTCATGACCCGGGTCTTGGCCACGTTCGTCCGCAGCGCGGACCAGTGGTAGGCGCGGGCCACGGCCTGCGCCGGCATCCCGTGCAGCTCCACCCCGAGCGGCTTCGACACCCCGTCCCTCCCGCCGAGGTCGACCACCAGGCCCAGGTCCTTGTGGACGTACGGGCGGGTCTTCCCGCCGCGCAGCGTCGCCACCACGTTGTCGGCGAGCGCCTTGCCCTGCCGCATCGCGTGCTGCGCCGTCGGCGGGCAGATCGCCCCCTCCTCGCCCTTGGCGAGGTCGGGCACCGCCGCCGCGTCGCCGAGCCCCCACACCCCGTCGAGACCCGGTACGGCCATGTCGGGGTCGACCACGAGCCGCCCGCGGAGGGTCTCCGCGGCCAGCGTCCCGATCAGCGGGCTCGCCGCCACCCCGGCCGTCCAGATCAGCGTCCGGCTGGGCAGGACGCGCCCGTCCGTGAGGGTGACCGCCTCCTCGTCGACCGAGGCCACCGACACACCGAGCGACACCTCGATGCCCCGGCCGGTCAGGATGTCCATCGCGGCGGTGCCCAGCTTGTCGCCCAGCTCGGGCATGAGCTTCGGCGCGATGTCCACCAGGTGCCACTTGATCAGCCGCGGATCGATCCGCGGATACCGCTTGACCGCGTTGTGGGTGAGCAGCTGCAGACAGGCAGCCGTCTCCGTCCCCGCGTAACCGCCGCCGACCACCACGAAGCACAGTCGCGCGGCCCGCTCGGCCTCGTCGTTGCTCGCGTCCGCGAGGTCCAGCTGGGCGATGACGTGGTCCCGGATGTACACCGCCTCCGCGAGCGTCTTCATGCCGCGGGCGTGCTCGGCGAGACCGGGGATGTCGAAGCTGCGGGTCACGCTGCCGGGCGCGAGGACGAGATGGTCGTACGGCTCGGTCACGAACTCGCCGGAGATCGTCCGCACCACGACGGCCTTCGCCGCCGTGTCCACCCCGACCGCCCCGCCCGGGACGATCCGTGTCCGGTGCCGCTCGCTGCGCCGCAGCGACAGCGCGACCGACTGCGGGGTGAGCACCCCCGAAGCCACCTGGGGGAGCAGCGGCAGATACAGCTGGTACGAGAACGGCGAGAGGAGCGTGATCAGCGCCTCCCGGTCCGTCAGCCGCCGTTCGAGCCGCCGCACGCAGGCCACTCCGGCGAATCCGGCGCCCACCACGAGAATCCTCGGTCGAGTCACGCTGTCCGCCCTTTCGTATGAGCGTGCAAAATGCCCTCAGGTTTGACTGAGTAAGCCCATGTGGCAATTTTTCGCTGACTATCCGTTGTTCACCCTTTTTATCGCCATTGCAGCAGGATCGCTCTTCGGCATGGTCCGCTGCGGCCCGGTCGAGCCCGACGCCGATCGTGGGCATCCGACCCGGGCCGGACGGCTCCGGTCGCTGGTGGGAGGCGGCGGGGTTACGTTGCCCGGGGACCAGTCCTCACGGCCTCACGGAAGGCGGAACAGCGCGCATGAGCACGTACCAGGTCGGCTACTTCGTCGGCAGCCTGTCGGAGAAGTCCATCAACCGGATCCTCTCCAGGGCCCTCATCCGCGTCGCGCCTCCGGGTCTGGAGTTCCGGGAGATCCCCATCAAGGACCTCCCCCTCTACAACCACGACTTCGACGCCGACTACCCCCGCGAGGGAAAGGCGCTCAAGGAGGCCATCGCCTCCGTCGACGCCGTCCTCTTCGTGACCCCCGAGTACAACCGCTCCATCCCCGGCGGCCTGAAGAACGCCATCGACTGGGCCAGCCGCCCCTGGGGCACCAACTCGTTCACCCACAAGCCGTCCGCGGTGATCGGTGCCTCGCCCGGCAAGATCGGCACGGCCGTGGCCCAGCAGAGCCTCCGCTCGGTGCTCAGCTTCTGCAACTCCCCGCAGATGAACGCCCCGGAGGCGTACATCCAGTTCATTCCCGGGCTCTTCACCGAGGACGGTGAGGTCACCGACCCGACGACCCAGCAGTTCCTGGGCGACTTCATGGCCGACTTCAAGACGTTCATCGCGCGGGTCCTCACCGTCCTGCCCCAGAGGTAGGGCCGCCGGGCGCCCGGTGGACCGGCGGATCAGAGGACGACGATCCCCAGCGGCCGCGAACCCGCGGGCAGCCGGCGCGTGTCACCCGAATCGAGGTCGACGACGGTCAGCCCGTCCCAGTACCCGTCCCGGGTGAATCCGCCGGTCACATAGGCCGTGTGCCCGTCCCGGGACACGGCCACACTCTCGTGGGGCCCCTCCAGCGGGTAGACCCGCTCGGTGCCGCCGGGCGTCCGCACGGTGAGCGAGGGCCCCTCGTCCACGTCCGGGTCGATCGGCCCCGTGCCCACCGTCAGGAGCGTCCCGTCGGCGGTCACCGCGGCACCGTGCTGGTGCGTGTTCGCCGTCATCGGCTCGATCGTCGTCCGGCCCGTCCGGGGATCGACGACCGCGAGCCGCTCACCCTCGAAGGGCAGCAGCAGCTTGCCGTCCGAGGGCCGCACGGCCGCGTAGTGCGGCTTGAGCCACGAACCGAGCCCGCCCTCCGTCCCGTACGGGGCGACCTCCACGCGCCGCGGGCTCAGAGACCCCGCGGCGACGACCGTGACGTCGAACGAGTCGTGGTTCGTCACGTACACCTCCGCACCGTCCCGCGACACGTCGACGTCGAAGGGGCGCCGCCCCACCGGCACCGTGTCCGTGAACCGCAGGGCCGCCGTGTCGAGGACCTCCAGCGTGCCGTTCCCGCCGGGGACGTTCACCCCGACGTACACCCGCCGCCCGTCCGGCGAGAGCGCGATGCCCATGCCGCCGCCCCGGTACTCGCCCGTGGTCACGGGGCCGCTGTCCGTCCGGTACGGGACGAGAGCCAGCCGCTCCCTGGTCGCCGTGTCCACGACCGCCACGCCCTCGGCCGTCGCCACCCAGGCCCGCCCGTCGCCGCCGAGGACGAGACCGTACGGAGCGGTGCCGACCTTCACGGAGCCCGTGGCCCCGCGCTCGGGGTCGACGAACGTGACGGTGTCCGAGCCGAAGTCCGTCACGAGCAGCGTGCCCGGAGCGGGCGACGTGGTCGGGGCGTCGGGCAGGGGAGCGGCAGCGGAGGGCGCCGGTGTGACGGCGCCGGACGCACCGCTGGCGGGCGAGGCGCTCTCCACCGCGCCGGACCCCTGCGCGCAGCCCGCGAGCAGGGCGACGGCCACCGCACCGGGCACGAGGACCCGGGCGGAGCGGGACGCACGGCGGAACTTCGTCATGGGGACTCCTCGGTACGGGACACACGCGGACGGCACCACCCGGGAGCGGTTTCCGCGCCTGCCCCGATCCTCCGCCCGCACCGCGCCCCGCACGGTCCGCCGCCCGGCCCCGGGCCGACGGCCGGACGGTCGACCCCGGGGTCGACCGATCGGCTGACCCGGCCCCACGGCGGTGTCGTGCTACGTCGTGAGGCCGGCCAGGAAGCCGAGGACGCGCTCGAGACACGCGTCGGCCGCCTCCGGCGCGTACGACGCCGCACCGCGCTCCACGAACAGGTGCGAGCTCCCCGGGTACAGGAACAGCTCGCGGTCTCCGGCGCCGGCGACCAGCTCGCGCGCCGCCTCCAGGTCCCCGTCACCGACGAAGAACGGATCCGCGTCCATCGCGTGCACCTGTACGGGCACGCCCTCCGGCCAGGCCGGGGCGAAGGCGCTCTCCGGCACACAGGCGCTCAGCAGCAGGGCACCGAGAGCCCCCGCCCGGGTCTGCGCCAGCTTCTGCGCGGGCAGCACGCCGAGCGACAACCCGGCGTACACCAGCTCCTCCGGCAGCCCCTCGGCCGCCTTCTCCCCGCGCTCCGTGAGGACGTCGAACCCGACCTCCTGGGCGTACGCGACCCCGGCCTCCAGGTCGTCGAACGTGCGCCCCTCGTACAGGTCGGGCACGTGCACCGTGTGCCCGGCCCGCCGCAGCGCGTCGGCGAACGCGCCGACCCCTTCCGTCAGCCCGAGCGAGTGATGGAAGAGCAGAACCTCGGCCATGTCGTCATCCCCTGATCACCGTACGAAGCCCGCCCGATCACGGCGCAGGCCTTACGGGATCCAGAGTGACCCACGGCACTGACAACGCCCGGGCCAAAGGGCCGGACCACAGGGGCGGATCAGCTTCTAGCGCATCGGCCGGTGAGGAACGACGGCGCCGCCGGCCTGCACCATCGCGGCGCCCTGGCCCATCGCCGGGCCCTGGCCCATCGGACCGCCCTGCCCCATCGGACCCTGGCCCATCGGACCCGGGTGCCCGCCGACGCCCATGTGCGCCCCGACACCGGCGTGCGCGACGCCGCCCTGCTGGCCCGGCATCCCCTGCGGCGGCAGCTGGATCACTCGACTGAGGTCCCGCAGCACCTCCTCGGCGACCTGGCGGACGTCAGCCGGAACATCCCCCCGCTCCCGTATGAGCTCGGCGTAGATCGGTGCCGTGCCATCCGCGTGGTTCATGGGGCTCGCTTCCTTCGACTGCGCCGGTTCCGTCACCGGCGGGGGCGACGGCGAGTCTACGGGGCACCACCGACACGCCCGGGCTCGGGGAGCCCGCCCCCCTGCCCGATCCCGGGCCCCGGCAGGGAAAATTCGGTGTCCTCCGGGCCGTCCCGCACCGAGAATGGATCACCGGACCAATGGGAGGGACCCCATGAGCCAGGCGACCCTGACTCTGCACGACCTGATGGCGCCCGAGGAGCTCGACGAAGCCCTCGCGGCCGGGCACATCGCCCGCAAGAGCCACCCGGAGCTGCCGCTGTCGATCTACACCTACACGCGCGCGTGCCAGTACGAACAGCGCTGGAACCGCGCCACCACCCGCTGCCGCGGCCTCGTCGCCGACGACACCACCGGGCGGATCGTCGCGCTGCCCCTCCCCAAGTTCTTCAACGTCTCCGAGCACGCCGCGGGCCGCCCCTACGCGCCGCCGCTGCCCGACGAGCCCTTCGAGGTCTACGACAAGGTCGACGGCAGCCTCGCCGTCGTCTTCCACTACGACGGCCGCTGGCGTGCCGCCTCCAAGGGCTCCTTCACCAGCACCCAGGCCACCTGGGCGCAGCGCCGGCTCGACGCCGCCGACACCACGGGCCTGACCCCCGGCGTGACGTACCTCGCCGAGATCCTCTACCCGCAGAACCGCATCGTCGTGAACTACGGCGACCGCCGCGACCTCGTCCTGCTCGCCGCCTTCGGCCCGGACGGCACCGAGGCGCCCCTCGCCGACGCCGCGGGCTCCTGGGGCCCCATCGGGTCCGTCGTCCGCGTCTGGCCCGCCATGACCGTCGCCGAGCTCGTCGCCCTGACCGAGTCCAACACCCTCCCGGGCGGCGCCCCCGCCACCGGCACCGACGCCGAGGGCTTCGTGCTCCGCTTCGCCTCCGGCGTGCGCGCCAAGGCCAAGATCGCCGAGTACGTACGCCTCCACAAGGTGCTCACCGGCGTCACCGAGCGTGACATCTGGCGCGGCCACGGCATCCAGCGCTTCGCGGCCGTGCCCGCCGGACAGCTGGCCAAGGGCCTCGGCTGCTCCGTCACCGACGTCGAGGCCTCCGGCGGCAAGCCGCTCGACGCCCTCCTGGAGCAGGTCCCCGACGAGTTCGACGCCTGGGTACGCGAGGTCATCACCGGCCTCGAAGCGGCCGCGACCCGCCGCGAGCGTGCGCTGGACGAGGCGTACGATCGGCTCGCCCACCTGGCGGGCGACCGTGCCGCCTTCGCCCGCGCCGCCGCGGGCGAGTCCGACCGGGCCCTGCGCGCCCTGCTGTTCCTGCGCCTCGACGGGCGCCGCACCGACCTCCTCGTCTGGCGTCAGCTGCGCCCCGAGGCCACCGACCCCTTCACTCGCGACGAGGAGAACTGACCGTGCCTGTCGTCCACGTCATGACCGGCCTCCCGGCCTCCGGGAAGACGACGGCCGCCCGCGCCCTCCAGGCAGCCGCCGAGGGACGCGTACGCCGCGTCAACCTCGACGACCTCCGGACCATGCTCGACGTGCCCGCCCCCGAGCGGGGGCGCTCGCACGCCCACGAGCGGACCGTCCTCGACATCCAGGACGCGGCCGTCCGGGCCGCCGTCGACGACGGGTTCGACGTCGTCGTCGACAACACCCACCTGACCCCGCACATCCCCAAGCGGCTCAAGGCCGCCGTCGTCGGCCGGGCCGTGACCTTCGTCGTCCACGACTTCACCGACGTGCCCGTCGACGAGTGCGTCCGCCGCGACGCGGCCCGCGAGCGGCCCGTCGGCGAGGAGATCATCCGGATCCTCGCCGACAAGCACGCCAAGGCCACCCGGGGCGGCTGGCGTCTCACCGCGGAGTGGCTGGACGGCGGGCCCGGGGCGGGCACGCCGTACGTCCCCGACCCGGCCCTCCCGTCGGCCGTCATGTGCGACATCGACGGCACCCTCGCGCTGCGCGGCGACCGCGGCCCGTTCGATTTCACGCGCTGCGACCTCGACCTGCTCAACGTCTCCGTACGCGATGCCCTGCGCGCCTTCCGGCAGGCCGAGAGCGACCGGATCGTCCTGCTGTCGGGGCGCAGCGAGGACGACCGGCCGATGACCGAGGAGTGGCTCGCCCGCCACGGGGTGCCCTACGACGAGCTGTGGATGCGGGCCTCCGGCGACGGCCGCGGCGACGACCTCGTGAAGGCGGAGCTCTTCGACGCCCACATCCGCCACCGCTACGCCGTCCGCGTCTCCCTCGACGACCGCGACCGCGTCGTCGCCCTGTGGCGCCGCATGGGCCTGCCCACCTGGCAGGTCAACTACGGCAACTTCTGACCGGCAACCGTCTGACCGGTGCCCTCCGGCCGGCGCCCTCCGACCGGCGCCCTCCGACCGGCGCCCTCCGACCGGCGGCGGGGGTGGGACCACCCACCCCCGCCGCCGTGTCAGGATCGTGGGATGGCAGAAAAGATCATCGCGGCGTGCGACGGCGCGTCCAAGGGAAACCCCGGACCCGCGGCCTGGGCCTGGGTCATCGGCGGCGCCGACGGAACACTAGACCGCTGGGAGGCCGGCCCCCTCGGCAGGGCCACGAACAACGTCGCCGAACTCACGGCCCTGGAACGACTGCTCGAAACCCTCGACCCGGCGGTGCCCGCCGAGGTCCGCATGGACTCGCAGTACGCCATGAAGGCCGTCACGACCTGGCTCCCCGGCTGGCGCCGCAAGGGCTGGAAGACCGCGGCGGGCACGCCCGTCGCCAACAAGGACCTTGTCGTCCGGATCGACGCGCTCCTCACCGGCCGGGACGTCGACTTCGTCTATGTCCCGGCGCACCAGGTCGACGGAGACCCCCTGAACGACGCCGCCGACCGTGCGGCCAGCCACAGCGCCCGTACGCAGGAGCCCATCGGCTCCGTCACCGGCGCCCCGCTGCCCCCGCCCGAACCCGCGACGCGCGCCTCCGCGCCCCGTGCGCGCTCCTCCGCGCCTTCCGGTTCGTCCGGCTCGGCCGGGTCGTCCTCGGCCCGTTCCTCCTCGTCCGGCGCCCGTAAGAGTCGCCCGAACGGCGGCACGCTCAAGGCCCGATTCTCCGGCCGATGCCGCTGCGGCAAGGCGTACGACAAGGGCGAGACCATCGCGAAGAACGACGAGGGCTGGGGCCATCCCACCTGCGTCTGAGCCGGATCGGCGTCCGACTGGCGGGCGCCTCCGTCCGTCCCGTGAGACCGGCGAACCCGGGTGTCCGAGAGGCTTCACCCACGCGTGTATCCGGGTTCGTTCCGGGTTCTGTTCTCCGAGCGATTGTGGCTGCATACTGTCCTCCTCGCACCGGTGACGAACCGTTTTACCTGCTCGTTTGTCGCTTGCTTGACGTGATCGGCACCGGCGAGAACCTCCCTCCTAGCTGCCGCTGCGGCCCACCCGCGGCGGGAGCTCTCCCTGCCCGTGAAAGACCCGAGGTTCCGTGCCAGTACCTGTTCTCCTGACCGGGCGCACCGTGCGCCTGGAGCCGCTGGCGATGCGGCACGCCGAAGCCCTCGCCCGGGCCGGCGGGGCGGACCGATCGGCCTACGCCTTCACCCCCGTGCCCGACGGCCTGGAATCGGCCCTCGACTACATCGCCCGCGCCCTCGCGGATCAGGCGGCAGGCCGGTGCCTGCCTTTCGCCCTGATCAGTACGGCCGACGAACGGGTCATCGGATCGACCCGCTTCCTCGAACTCGACTACTGGCGAGGCCCCCTGATCTGGCCGCCCCTGCCCGGGCTGCCCCACGGCGATCCCCTGACCGCCGTCCCGGACGCGGCCGAGATCGGGAACACCTGGATCGGCGGCGACGCCCGGGGCACCGGGATGAACACCGAGGCCAAGTACCTGATGTTCCGGCACGCCTTCGAAACCTGGGGCGTCCGCCGGATCACGATGCGTGCGGACGCCCGTAACACCCGCTCCCGGATCGCGATCGAACGCCTCGGCGCCACCTGCGAAGGTGTCCGCCGAGCCCATTCCCGCGGCCTCGACGGCGCGGTCCGCGACACGGCCTTCTACTCGATCCTCGACGAGGAGTGGCCCACGGTCCGCGACATCGTCGAGCTGCGTATGGCGAGCCCCCGCCAGGTGCGCGTCCCCCAGGACCTGCTCCCGGCCTGATCCGACCGAGCCCCCCGAAGGGCCGCTCCGACGGGCGCTCGCGCCCTCACCGGAGCGGTGGTTCCATGGAGGAGACGGGAAGGACTCGCCATAGAGGACGCGGGGTAGCGGTTGATCGATGACCGTGCACCGTGCAATCAGGATCCGCGAGAAGCGGATGAGTCCTTCCCGCCCTCACTTCCGTACGGCCCCCACCTCCGTACGGCCTCCACCTCCGCACGCCCGGGCCTCAGCCCGCCCCGACGGGCAGTGGCCCCAGCCGTGCCTCCAGCCAGACCGGCAGGTCCAGGAGCCGTACGCCTTCCTGCTCGTCCGGGTCGGTCCGTGCGACCAGGCACACCATGTCGCTCTCGCCACTGTTCACCGGCAGGTGCGGCGTGTCCGCCGGGATGTGGAGGTAGTCGCCCGCCGTGAGCACCACATGCTCGGCGAGCCCCGGTCCGTGCCAGACCTCGACCTGCCCGGACTCGATGTAGATGGCCGATTCATGGTCCTCGTGCAGGTGCGGACGCCCCCGCGTCCCCGCCGCCATCACCAGCCGGTGCAGGCACAGCCGCTCCGCCCCCGCCGACTGCGCACTGACACCCGCACCGAACACACCCCCTTGGATCCCTTCGTACGCTCCGGTCCGGACCACCGTGCACTGTCTTTGATCTGCCATGCCCGCAGTACAACAGCCCGGCCCTGGTGTTCGATCAGATCGAGCCGCGCCCCGGGCGCCCGGTACGGTGATCGGGAAAGCGAGCCGCCAAGGGAAAGGGCCGAGTGATCGTGCCGACCGGAACGCCCGACGTACTCCTCCGGACGGAGGGCCGGGCCGGGTTCATCACCCTCGACCGCCCCCGCGCCATCAACGCGCTGACCCACGACATGGTCCTCGCCGTCGACCGGGCGCTCACCGCGTGGGAACACGACCCGGCCGTCACCACCGTCGTCATCGAAGGCGCGGGGGAGCGGGGCCTCTGCGCGGGCGGCGACATCCGCGCCATCCACGACGACGCCCGCGCCGGCGGCACGGCGTCCGCGGCCTTCTGGCGGGACGAGTACCGGCTCAATGCCCGCATCGCCCGCTACCCGAAGCCCTACGTCGCCTTCATGGACGGCATCGTCATGGGCGGCGGCGTCGGTGTCTCCGCCCACGGCTCCGTCCGCGTCGTCACCGAACGCTCGCGGGTGGCCATGCCGGAGACCGGCATCGGCCTCGTCCCCGACGTCGGCGGTACGTACCTCCTCGGTCGTGCCCCCGGCGAACTCGGCACCCACCTCGCCCTCACCGGCGCCCACATCGGCGCCGCCGACGCCCTCCTCGCCGGCCTCGCCGACCACGTCGTCCCCTTCGCCGCTCTTCCCGCCCTGGCCCGGGACCTGACCCGCCTGCCGGCCGACGAGGCCGTCGCCCGGCACGCGGTGACGGCCCCGCCCGGCGTCCTGGCCCACCAGCGGGAGTGGATCGACGGCTGCTACCGCGCCGGAACGGTCGAGGAGATCGTCGAGCGCCTCTTCGAGACCGGCGTCCCGGATGCCAAGGAAGCCGCCACCACTCTGCTCGCGAAGTCCCCGACCGCGCTCAAGGCCACTCTGGCCACCCTCCGCCGCTCCCGCGCGCTCGCGACCCTCGAAGAGGTCCTGGACCTGGAGTTCCGCGTCTCCTGCACGGCGCTGACCACCCCCGACCTCGTCGAGGGCATCCGCGCCCAGGTCGTCGACAAGGACCGCGACCCCCACTGGACCCCCCCGACGCTCCCCGAGGTCACGGACGCGGACGTCGCCCGCTTCTTCACACCCCCGCCCGGCGGCGACCTCGGCCTGGCGGCCGCTCTCCCTCGCGCGTAACAGCCGCTCCTCCGCCCGCGAGGACGAGGCCCCCGACAGACCTCAGCGGGGCCAGTCGGGGGCCGGGTCCTCGTCGAGCAGGGGCCGCAGGGCGCCGACGAGCGCGCCGACGCACGCGTCGCGCAGTTCGACGCGGGTGCACGTCTCGTGCGTCAGCCAGTCGACGCACAACACCTGGACGAAGACCAGCCAGCTCTTCACCACGGCCGACACGGCCTCCCTGGACGGCTCGTCGGCGAGCGGCAGCACGCCGAGCAGGCGCTCGCGCAGGGCGTCGAGTTCGTCGGACATGATCGTCTGGACGAGCAGGTCCCCGGCCAGGACGCGGTTCGCCGCGAGGACGGTGTTGCGGTTCTCCGCGAAGTACTCGATGTGGGCGTCCAGCCCCTCGACGAGCTGTTCGACGAGCGTGTCGGCGGGATCGAACCGCGCCTTGGCGAGCAGCTCCTCGGAGACCTCCTGATAGAGGGCCGCGAAGAGGTCGCGCTTGCCGGGGAAGTGCTGGTAGAGCAGCGCGCGGGAGACCCCGGCCTGCTCGGCCACGTCCTCCATCAGGACGAGGTCGTACGGCTGCGCCGCGAAGAGCCGCGCGGCGACCCCCAGGAGCTGGGCACGGCGGTCGGCGGGGCTGAGGCGTCTGCGGGGAGGCACCCCGCCACTTTACTTGACATGCGTCTAGTAGGCGGTCGTACTCTACGGGAACGTCCCTACTGGACGTGTGTCTACTAGCTGGGGGTTGTCGACATGACCAGAGCCAAGACGCTGCGAGGGCTCGTCCTGACGATGGGGTACGCCTGCGTGGCGATCGGGATCGCCCACGTCCTGCTCGGCAACGCCTCGATCCCGGGCGGCGAGTCGGCCGGCCCGACGATCGACAGCCTGGGCCGCTTCTTCGGCGCGATCTTCGCCGGGTACGGCCTCGCCTGGCTCTGGGCGGCGAGGCAGCGGCCGATCCCGGCCACGGCCGTCCGATGGCTCACCGTTGTGTTCCTGCTGGGCGCCCTGGGACGGCTCCTGTCGCTCCTCGTGGAGGGGTGGCCCCACGGGTTCCAGGTGGCGCTCGCCGCCCTCGAACTCGCCCTTTCCCCGCTGCTGTTCTGGCTGGCCGACGCGGAGGAGAAGGCGAGCCCGGCGCAGCGCGCCCCGAGCGGGACCGCCTGACGGGCGGTGCACCGCTCAGCCCCGGCGCCGGTCGGTCCGGCGCCGCATCCGATGCGACGGCATGGCCGCACCCGCCTCCCGGTCGAGGGCCGCGGGCTCGCCGAGGGCCCCGGCCGCCGTCCGCCAGGCGGCGGTGACGGCGCCGTGGGCCAGGGCCGTCGCCTCGGCCACGTCCTCCGGCAGCCGGATCGGCGCACCGATGTGCACATGCAGGCCGGGTCTGCGGACGGGCGCCGTGAGCACCCCGGCGATCTGCTTCGTCCGTCCGCCGGACGTGATCCGTCGGGCACCGGCCTGCCCGATCGGGACGACCGGCGCCCCCGTCGCTCCTGCAAGGCGTGCGAGCCCCGTGCGGAACAGCTCCGGCGGGTTCTCCGCGGCGTCACTGCGGGGCGGGATGCGGCCTTCCGCGTACAGCATCACGTGCCGCCCCGACGCGAGCGCGACCGCCGCGTGGTCCAGGGCGACGGCGGCCCGCGCCGAGTTCCGGTGGACGGGCACGTGACCCTCTCGGGCCAGCGCCCGGCCGAGCACCGGGATCCGCCAGAGGCCCGCGGCGGCCAGCAGGACGGGCTCGACGGCCAGCCGCCCGCGCAGCGCGGCGAGCACGAGCGCCGGGTCGGCCAGCGAGGTGTGGTTGACGACGAGGATGCTGCCGGGTGCGAGGCGGGCCCCGGGGTCGGTCGTGACGGTGAGACGCCCGAAGAACGGGACGAGGTTCGCTGCGATGCGGCTGAGCACGGGCGGGGCCCCCTGGATCCGTGGACGAGCGGGTACAGGACCATCGTCCGGCGGCCGCGCGGCGCGGGGATGAGCACACGTACTCATCCGTCGTACTCATCCGCCGGACGCGGCAGCACCCTTGTGGCGCGGGCCGGTGGCCGGGGCGTCGCGCGTCCGGTCTAGGCTGAGGCCCCAGCACACACATGACGTCGGGACAGCGGAGTACGGGGGAGGGGGCGGAACCGGTGGCACGTACCGCGCGACAGCTCACGGCCCTCCTGCCCGCGATCCTCTGCGCGTTGTGGTCCCTGCTGCTGCTCCAGACGCCGAGCGCCCAGGCGGCGCCCGTACCCGTCACCGCGTACTCCGGAGCCGTACACCACACGGCGCCCGACGGAGCCGTACACCACACGGCGCCCGACGGAGCCGTACACCACACGGCGCCCGACGGAGCCGGGCACCTCACCGCGCGCTCCGAAGCCGGGCACCTCGCCACGTCGCCGGAGACCCATCTCGCGCCCGACGCCGTCGCCGAACTCCCGGCCGCCGTCGAGCACTCCGTACGGTTCCCGGCACCACCCGCCACGCCGGCCGCCGCGGTGGCCGACCTCTCCGTACCCGCCCGTGGCGTCCTCGCGGGCAGTCCCCACCGTGAGCGCGCGCCGCCCGGCGACCGCCACGAGCCGCGTGACTCCCGCGGTCCTCCCTCTCCCCGGCACAGCTGACGTTCTCCCGCGCCCGCCGTCCGGGCCCTCGGCATGTCCCGGACCGGTCCGTCAACGGCGCGTATCCGACCGTTCGTCCGGCACGGACAGCAGTGGCCCCACCAGGTGGCGGCCCGCCGATCCGTGCGCCGCCTGTGGAGTCACCCATGTCCTCTCGTGCCGTCCTCTGGCGCGCGCTCCTCGCGCTCGCCGTCGTCGCGCTGTCCGTCTGGATCACCCTGACCACCCCGCCCCGCCTCGGACTCGACCTCCGCGGCGGGACCCGCATCGTCCTGGAGACACAGGACGCGCCCTCCGTACGCGCCGACGCGGCGGCCACCGACCGCGCCCTGGAAGTGCTCCGGAAACGCGTCGACGGCCTCGGCGTCGCCGAACCCTCGCTCGCGCGCTCCGGCGAGCGGCGCATCGTCGTCGAACTCCCCGGCCTGCGGGACCCGCGTCAGGCCGCCGAGGTCATCGGCCGCACGGCGCAGCTCACCCTCCACGCCGTCACCGGAGCCGCCGGAGGACCGGCCGGACCGGCGGCCGCCGACGGGACGCGCGTCCTCGCTGACCCGGACGCCCCGGGCCGCTTCCTCGCCCTGGCCGCACCCGCGCTCACCGGCGAGGGCGTCGAGGAGGCCGAGGCCGTGCTCGACACGGTGAACGGCCGCGGCTGGACCGTCGACCTCTCCTTCCGCGACGGGGCCGCGGACACCTGGGCGCAGCTCACCGGCGACGCCGCCTGCGCGGCGCCCGGCGATCCGGCCCGCAGGGTCGCGATCGTGCTCGACGACCGGATCGTCTCCGCCCCCGGCATGCAGTCCGGCGTCCCGTGCGGGGCGGGCATCGGCGGCGGCTCCGCGCAGATCACCGGCGGGTTCTCCGCGCAGGAGGCACGCGACCTCGCGGCGCTCGTCCAGGGCGGCGCGCTGCCCGTCCCGGTGACGACCGTCGAACAGAGCACCGTGGGCCCGACGCTCGGCGCCGACGCGATCCGGGCCAGCGCCCTCGCCGCCGTCATCGGCCTGACCTGCACCGGCGTCTTCGTCATCGTCGTCTACCGGCTCCTCGGCCTCCTCGCCACCGCCGCCCTCCTGCTGTACGGGCTGATCTCGTACGCCTCCGTCGTCGCCCTCGGCGCCACCCTCACGCTTCCCGGACTCGCGGGCTTCGTCCTGGCCGTCGGCATCGCCGTCGACGCCAACGTCCTGGTCTTCGAACGGGCCAGGGAGGAGTACGCGGCCCTGGGCCGCCCCGCTGCCGAGCGCGATCCACGCCGCCCCGTGGCGACGGCCTTCGGCAAGGCGTGGAGCGCCGTCGCCGACTCCAACGTCACCACCCTGCTCGCCGCCGGCCTGCTCTTCGTCTTCGCCTCGGGCCCCGTCAAGGGCTTCGGCGTGACGCTCGCTATCGGCGTCGTCGCCTCGATGCTCACCGCGATGGTCATCACCCGGCTGTTCGCCGAGTGGGCGCTCCGGCTGCCCGCGGTCCGCCGACGGCCGGCGATGACCGGCATCGCCGGCCTCGGCCGGCTGCGCACACGGCTGAACCGCCGCGTGCCCCGGCTGATGGCCCGGCGCCGACGGTGGCTGACCGGCTGCGCCGCGCTCCTGATGGTCGCCCTGGCCGGGATCGGCGTCCGGGGCGTGGAGCTCGGCGTCGAGTTCACCGGCGGCCGGGTCGTCCAGTACACGGCCGAACGCCCGGTGGACGCCGACACGGCCCGCGCGGCGGTCGTCCGCGCGGGCTTCCCCGACGCCGTCGTCCAGACGACCGATGACGAGGACGTCTCCGTGCGCACCAGGGAGACCGGTGACGACGAGCAGCGGGAGATCCGGGAGGCGCTCACCCGCGTCGCGGGACCGGTGGCCGTGGAGCGCGACGACCTGATCGGCCCGAGCCTCGGCGGGGAGCTGCGCACCCACGCGCTCATCGCCCTCGGTCTCGCGGTGGCGGCGCAGCTCCTCTACCTGACCGTGCGGTTCCGCTGGACGTACGCGGCGGCCACGGTCGCGGCGATGGCCCAGGACGTCCTGCTCGTCGTCGGCCTGTTCGCCTGGCTGGGCAAGCCGGTCGACAGCGTGTTCCTCGCCGCGCTGCTGACCGTCGTCGGCTACTCGGTCAACGACTCCGTGGTCGTCCTCGACCGGTTGCGCGAACTGCGGCGCCGGGGCGGCGGCATCCCGCTCGCCGACCTCGCCGACCGGGCCGTCGCCCAGACCCTCCCGCGCACGGTCAACACCGGCATGGGGGCCCTCTTCGTCCTGGTGGCCCTCGCCGTCCTGGGCGGCGACTCGCTCACGGACTTCTCCGTCGCCGTGCTCGCCGGAGTGGTGTGCGGCATGGCGTCCACCATCTTCACCGCGATGCCGCTGGCGGTCATCCTGGAGTCCCGCCACCCGGCCCCCGCACCCCGTGACGGGGCCGCCCCGCGACAGCGGGCGGGCGCGGACCGCGACCGCTCGGGCGCGGTGGTCTGAGGCCGGGCGCGGAGTCCAAGGAACTCAGCCGTGGCGCGGGCCTCGGCCGAGCTCGGCCTCGATCAGGTCGGCGGCGCGGCGCGTGCCGCCCTCCCGCGCCATGGCCTCCTGGATCCGCGCGGCCCGACGGGTCACCTCCGGGTCGCCGACGAGGGCGAGCACGGCCTCGCGCAGCCGCTCGGGAGTGACGTCCTCCCTCGGCAGGTGCCGGGCGACGCCCAGCGCCTGGAGCATGTCGGCGTTCCCGAACTGGTCGACGGCCTGCGGGACGGCGACCATCGGGGTGGCGGTGGCCAGGCCTTCCTGGCTGCCGCCCGCGCCCGCGTGGGTGACGAAGACGTCGGCCTGCCTCAGGATCGCCAACTGCGGTACCCAGGAATGTACTTCGACGTTCTCCGGCAGCTCGCCGAGCTCCGCCCGGTCGACGAACCGTCCGATCTGCAGGACGACGTGCCACTCCGGAAGCGTGCGGAACGCCTCCACGCAGGCGCGGTAGAACTCCGGCTGCTTGGTGAACGACGAACCCAGCGAGACCAGGGCCACCTTCTCCGCGCCCGCCGGCCGCCGCCACTCCCCTTGGTCGGTCCGCGTGCCCTGGCAGGCGCCGACGAAGGTGTAGACGGACTCGTCGACCCGGTCGGCGTGCGGCTGGAGCGCCCGGGGAATCAGCACGAGCGCGCGCCGCGGCCGGGCGATCAGCCGGTCCGGGTGGGTGTCGACCCCGTGCTCGGCCAGCCACGCCGCGAACCGCGCGTAGTAGGCCTGGCCGCGCGGGGACGCCTTGAGCTCGGCGAACATCGGCTCGGCGACCTCCTCCTCGTACCCCTCCCACGGCACGAGGTTCGGCCACAGCGAGAGCGACGGAACGCCCCACGTGTGGGCGAGGACCGGGGCCGGGTAGGCCGTGATGTCGTGGAGCACGAGGTCGGGGACGTCCTCCTCGAAGGCCTTGGCGAGCTGCGGCAACGCCTGCACGGCGTCGGTCAGGAACGGTTCGACCTGGTCGATCAGCTCCGTGCCCCAGGCGTCCGGGTCGTCGTCGGTCGGCAGCGTCGAGGCGTAGACGACGGGCGTGGCCCCGGTCGCCGCGACCTTCTCCGCGAGGGGGGCCGGGATGGCGTAGCTGACGCGGTGTCCGCGCGCGACGAGCTCGCGGATGACGTCCAGGCTCGGGTTCACGTGTCCGTGGGCGGCGATGGAGAACATGGCGAGGTGGGCGGGGGGAGTGGGGGTCATGGCGGACACCCTAGGTACGGCGATACATGCCGTTAACCGCCGCGAAGTCCGGGTCGTGCCGCGCGGTACGCGTCCGGCGCCCGCCCCCGTACGAGAGGGGCGGGCGCCGGGACTGCCGTTCGGTGGAGCCACTCGGAAACGGCGGACTGACGGGCGGGTGCCGGCCGTCCGGGCAGGCGGTCGCGATCAGGGCGGCGGACGGCCGGTCCCGGGCGGACCGTCGCTACCGGGGCGGGCGGTCGCTACCGGGGCAGGCGGTCCAGCAGGCCCGCGAAGTCGGTGCCGGCCGGGAGCGTGCCGAAGGCCAATCCCCGGTCACCTGCGAGGCGGGACGCGCAGAACGCGTCGGCGACGGCGGCCGGGGCGTGGCGGACCAGCAGTGAACCCTGCAGGACGAGGGCGGCCCGCTCGATGAGCCGCCGGGCGCGCAGCGGCGCGTCCTCGGTGAGGACGAGCTCCGCGCGCAGCTCGCGCCACGCGGCGTCGAGCCGCCGGTCCGCTCCGACGGCGGCCTCGATCTCCCCGCCGAAGGCTTCGAGGGACTCCGGCTCACGGGCCAGCGCGCGCAGCATGTCGAGCGCGTTGACGTTTCCCGAGCCTTCCCAGATGCCGTTCAGCGGGGCGTCGCGGTAGAGGCGGGGCAGGCCGGACGCCTCGTCGTAGCCGTTGCCGCCGAGGCACTCCAGGGCCTCGGCGACCGCGGCCGGCTGCCGCTTGCAGACCCAGTACTTGCCGACCGCCGTCGCCAGCCGCAGGAACGCCCGCTCCCCGGCGTCGCCGCGTTGGGCGCGGTCCGCCGCCCCGGCCAGGCGCAGCGCGAGAGCGGTGGCGGCCTCCGACTCCAGGCCGAGGTCGGCCAGGACGTTGCGCATCAGCGGCTGTTCGACGAGACGCGCGCCGAAGACGGACCGGTGGCGCGCGTGGTGGGCGGCCTGGGCGAGCGCGGCACGGGTACCGGACGCGGAGCCGAGCACACAGTCCAGCCGCGTCATGGTCACCATGTCGATGATCGTGCGCACGCCCTTGCCCTCGTCGCCGACGAGCCAGGCGACGGTGTCGTCGAACTCGGGCTCGCTGCTGGCGTTGGAGCGGTTGCCGAGTTTGTCCTTGAGCCGCTGGATGCGGAACGTGTTGCGGCTGCCGTCGGGCAGCACCCGCGGCACGAGGAAACAGGACAGACCGCCGGGCGCCTGGGCGAGGACGAGGAAGAGGTCGTTCATCGGGGCGCTGGTGAACCACTTGTGCCCCCGCAGCCGCCAGGTCCCGTCCGGCTGCTCCTCCGCCGTGGTGGTGTTGGAGCGGACGTCGGTCCCGCCCTGCTTCTCCGTCATGCCCATACCGGCGAGCAGGCCGCGCTTCCCGCCGGGGGCCCGCAGACCCGGGTCGTACACCCGACTCGTGAGCAACGGCTCGTAGACGGCGGCGAGTTCGGGGGAGCGGCGCAGGGCCGGGACGACCGCGTACGTCATGGAGACCGGGCATCCGTGCCCGGACTCGGCGCTGCTCCACACCATGAACCCGGCGGCGCGCGCCACATGGGCGCCGGGCCGCGGGTCGGCCCAGGCGCTGCCCGCGAGCCCCTCGCTGACGGCCACGTCCATCAGGGCGTGGTACGAGGGGTGGAAGTCGACCTCGTCGACCCGGTGGCCGTAGCGGTCGTGGGTGCGCAGCACGGGCTCGTACCGGTTGGCCTCGTCCGCCCAGCGCTGCGTCTCCTCGCTGCCCGCCAGCCGGCCGACCCGGTGCAGGTCGTCGAGGTACCACTCCGCGCCCTCCCGGCGTACACCCTCGATCAGCACCGGGTCGTCGGCGACGTCGTGGCCCGAGAGCGGCGGGGGCTGGTTGGTCACCTCGTGCGTCACGGCGCTCGGGGCGGTGCGGGGGACGGTGGCGGTCATCGGATTCCTCCAGGTGGCGAGTGGCGGAAGGGGTCGAACAGAGGTCACGGCGTCGGTGCCGGCGTGGCGCCCGCGCAGCGCAGGGCCATGGCGACGAGTTCGGCGAGGAGCTCCTCTGTGCCGCCCTCGCCGGGGGTGCCGGGCGTGCCGAGCGGGTCCACGAGGACCTCGCCGATCGCCCCGGTGAGAGCGGCGGCGGTGACCCGCCCGTTCTGCGGCGGCAGCAGCCCCGCCGCCATGCCCTGCTCGACCGTCTCGGCGAACAGGGCGCGGTAGCGGAGGCGGTAGGCGAGCCGCTCGGCGCCGACGGCCGGTTCGGCCGGCGCGGCGAGGAGCGCGTAGGCGAGACCGCGGTTCTCCAAAGCGCGGCGGGCGAAGGTCTCGACGCCGCCGGCGAGCCGCTCGACGGGGTCGCCGTCGCCGCGCAGCACCTCGCCGAGGACCTCCACCTCGTGCCCGGAGGCACGCCGGAACACCTCGACGGCGAGAGCCGCCTTGGACGGGAAGTGCTGGTAGACCGAGCCGGCGGCGATCCCGGCGGCGTCGGCGACCGCCGTCACGGACGCCTGCGCCCAGCCGACCTCGGCGACGACCTCGGTCGCCCGGGTGACGAGGTGGTCGCGGACGGTTTCGAGCCGACGAATCTCAGCTGGGGTCTTGCGGTAGGCCATGGAAGAAGTGAAGCATCATTCAGAGCTTCCCGCCATGGCCGGTCCCGGACCGGCGCGGCTCGTCAGGAGAACGTGATGCGTCTCAGTGCCCGCGATCGGACGCGGCGGCATGCCGGGCGTGGACCTCAGGGTCGTACGGCCGGACGGGACCGACGCGGCGCCGGGAGAGCCGGGCGAGATCTGGCCGCGCTGCGACACCCGGATGGTCGGCTACCTCGACGATCCGCAGGCCACCGCCGAGGCCTTCGCCGGGGACTGGTACCGCAGCGGCGACCTGGGACGGACGGACGAGGACGGCTTCGTCACGATCGTGGACCGGATGAAGGAGGTCATCGTCACCGGCGGCGAGAACGTCGCCTCACAGGAGGTGGAAGGCGTCCTCCGCGGTCACCGGACGTGCTCGACGTCGCCGTGATCGGCCGACCCCACGCGCAGTGGGGTGAGACCGTGACCGCCGTCGTCGTGCCGCGCGCCGGCACGGCACCCGACCTGGAAGACGTACGCGCCTGGCTCGGGACGCGGATGGCCCGCTACGAGGTCCCGCGCGAGCTGCTCCTGCGGGTGGATCTGCCGCGCACGGCCTCGGGGAAGATCACCAAGCACGTCCTCCGGGCGGAACTGGCAGACGGACCGGGCGACGTCGGCTGATCCCGCGGCGCCGCCGCGGTCAGAGCCCCGTGACCTTGCCGCTCGCCGACAGCTCGTAGACCAGGGTGACCGTGCGGCGGCCGCCGGGCGGGAGGGCGACGTCCCAGCGGACGATGCCCTCGGCGTCCACCCCCTCGGGCGCCGGGGAGCAGGCGTCTCCGCGCAGGCGCACCTCCACCGCCGAGACCTCGGAGACCGGGATCCGCTCGCGCAGGGCGACCAGCCGCTCGCCGCTCTCCCCGGGAGCGGAGAACCGGGACAGATGCAGCCGGACCGTGCGGGTGACCACCGTCTTCTGGGTGATCCCGGTGGTGTCGCGGGACTCCTCGGCCTCCCGGACGACCCGATAGTCGTCGCGGCTGCCGAAGGCCAGCTCGACGGGAGCGCCGGGAGCGGTGAAGTCCAGCGTGCCGCGACCGCCGAAGCCGTTGTCGCGGACCAGATCCACCGGGCCGGCGAGCAGGACGTGCCCGGACTGGTTGTCGAACCGCACCACCTCGGTGACCAGGGGAGACAGCTCGGGGGAGCAGGCGTACTCCCGGTGAGCGGCCGTCGTGTACGCGGAGAGCGGCACGCGGTGGGCGCGCCCGTCACCGGGCACCGAGACCGGCGCGGGGGCCCTCAGCACCCGCGCCTCGCCGCCGTCGTCCACTCCCGGCAGGCCGAGTACCGGGACCGGGCCGAGGCTCCCGATCTCCTCCTCGCGCAGCTCGACGTCGACGGTACGACGCTCCGCCGACGAGCGGTCCCTCAGCGTCAGCCGGTCCTCGCCCAGCCGCGGCGGATCGGTGGCCAGCGCCGAGCGGGCCGTCGACAAGGTCAGCCGTACGTCCGACCAGTCCTCGCCCGTGCGCTGCCAGACCATCGCCTCGGTCTCCAGCGTCAGGGACTTCCCGTCGAGCACGGCCCGGTAGGCGGGCCGCCACAGCGCACAGGGGGTGAGATGACTCAGGCGCAGAGTGGCCGGCCCGGCGGCCGAGGCCTCCACGGTCAGCTCCACATGGCCGAGCAGCTCGGCGGGCTCCTCCTCGGCGAGTTCCATCGCCCGCCGGGAAGCGGCGAGTGCGGCGGCGACCACGGACAACCGCGCCTCCACGGTACGGAGTCGCTCACCGTGCTCGTCGCGCTCCTCGTCCACCCGGTCCAGCTCCCGGCCCCAGCGCGGTCGTTCGCTCTCCCCGAAGCCGGTGCCCTCGCCGATCTCCCGCAGCACGTCGACGGCGAGCTTCCCCAGCAGGTCGAGACGGGCACGGAGCCGGTCGCGCCGCTGCTCCAGGGTGACCTGCTCCTCTTCCAGGGCGTGGACGCGGAGGCGCAGGGCCGAGTCGTCGTCGGCCGACGGCAGCGGTCCGCGCGGCGTCCAGTCACGGACGATCCGCACGTCGAGCACGGTCGCGGGGTGATCGGCGGTCAGCTCCGCGTGGAGGGTGCGGTCGACGGCCAGCGCGCTGACCGGTCCGAGACGCAGCCGTTGGACCCCGGCCACGAGGTCGAGCACGGTGGAGCGTTCGACATGGGCGCGATCCTCGAGGCACGTGACGGCGGTGACGGGGAGGGCGATCGGGTTCGGGGCCGTGGACATGGCGGGTGTCAGCTCCTGCGGTTGCCGCCGACCAGGGCCTTGCCGGTCGGGATACGGATCTCGTAACCGCCGTCGAGGGCGGTGGTGGCACCTGCGGGCAGGTCCACCCGCCAGACACGGGTGCCCGGCGCATGGCGATCGGCCCCCGTGTCCGCGGCGGGTGCCGTCCAGTCGGCGCGTTCCTCGATCCGGACGTCCGGTTCGGAGGTGACCGGCACGCGCTCGCGGACCTCGACGGTGACGGGCCTCGCGAGCCCGTTGGCCAGCTCCACATGGACGCGGTGGTCGAGGACGGTGGTCTGGTTGCGCATGCCCGAGGTGGACTCGTGGACGTTCGTACGCCGCGTGACCCGGATGCCCTCGGCAGGCCCGAGCCCCACCCGGCTGACGCCGCCCGGGGCGAGCGTGGGAAGCGCGGCGGTCAGCAGGTAGTCGTCGTCGACGGTGACCTCCACCGGCCCCGCCAGGAGGGCCTGCCCGGTGGCGTTGTCGAGGACCAGCGTCGCGTACACCGTCTGCTCCACGGACGGCACGCAGAGGTACTCGGTGCGCAGACCGACCGGGATCTCACCGACGGTGACGGTGTGCCAGGTGCCGTCCGACGGGATGTCGGCGCGGGCGGTGGCGTCGAAGCGGTGGTCGAAGGAGCCGGCCGACGCGCGGGGCCGCACGGCGTGCCCGGGCAGCGGCAGCCAGGCCACCGTCTCGGCGCGGCGCCGGTACTCGGCCGCCACCGGATCGGAGGGGGCATCGGCGAACAGTCGGCCCCTGCGCGCGCCCTTTTCGTCGGCGCCGGACAGGGCGAGGGAGGCGTAGTCGAGCTCGGCGCCGCTCGGCTGCGGAGGGCCGGCCACCGGCGCCGGAGGCGGAGGCGGCGGGGTTGAGCCGGGGGCCCCCGGTGCCGCGGGAGCCATGCGTGCCAGGGGGGCGGGAGCACCCGCCAAGGACCTGTCGACGGAGCGCCGTCGGGCCTCCGACAGTGCACCGGTCGGCAGCCCGGTGGCGGCGGGCGGCATCCCACCGCCGTAGGCCTCCGGGAGACCGTCGGCCGCGCTGCCGGGGACCGGGAACGCGCCTGGAGCACTGCCGTAACCCTGCGGCGCCGACGGAGCGGGTGGTGGCGGTGGCGGAGGGGACCCGGGCGCGGCGCCGCCCGCCCCGGCCCAGGCCCCGCCGGTACGCGGCCGCGGGCCGGCCGCGTCGTAACCGGAGAACAGGTCGGCGAGTCCGGACGGAGGCTCGCGCCAGCCGGACGGCGCGGGGTCGGCCTGACGGCGTCCGACCCGGATCGAGCGGAGCCGCGGCAGGTCGGTACGGCGACGGAGATCGGCGGTGGCCAGGGCGACGCGTACGCCGGTCCAGTCCTCGCCGGTGCGCTGGGCGACCGAGGCGCGCAGCACCAGACGTCCGGTGCCGTCACCCTGACGGTGCCGGAGGCGATAGGCAGGGACCCAGACGGCACCTGGCACCCCGTACTCCACCTCCACCTCGACGGCCTCGGCGTCGGAGTCGGCGACGTCGAGGGTCAGGACCGCGCAGACCGAGGTCTCCACGTGCGCCGGCGGGGCGTCGGTGGAGGCACGCTCGAGCCGGTCCGCGGCGACGGTGAGCTCGTGCTCCGCGAGGCGCAGTTCCTCCTCCAGCTCGACGAGGCGCGCGTGCAGCCCCGTCAGCCGGTCGTCGACGAAGTCGGCGAGCTCCAGCCAGGCGTCGACCGGCGTACGGCGGTGCGGATCCTCACGCTTGCGGCCGGGTACCACGGGGCGGAGGGCCTGGACCTCCTTGACGCGGTCCTGCTGCCGGTCCCGGCGTCCTCGCGCCGCCTCGTACGCGTCGCGCAGCCGCTTGACCTCGCGCCGCAACTCGTGGGACGTCCCGGTCGCGAGCGGCTCGGCCTCGACCTCCACCCGCGCCTCGGTGACGCGCACCCCGCCAGCACCCCGGACACGGGCCCGCAGCGAGCCGGGGTCCAGCGAGCGGGGCAGCCCCGTCACCCGTACCCGGCCGTCGGAGGGCACGGCACCCCGGGCGAGCCGGAGACACACCGCTCCTTGCGCGTACACGACGACCGAGTCGAGGGTCGACCCCCACCTCGGTACTTCCCCAGCCGCCATGTGCTCCGCCCCCCGCCGCATCGATTCCGCCCGAAGCCTACGCCCCGCCGGCCGGGGCGTCCTCCTCGATTCCGGATCCCGGGGCGCGGAGGTCGTAGAGGTAGGACCGGTCGCCTTTGAAGCTGCGCCAGACGGTGGCAGGAGGTTCCGGTTCGTCGCCGACCCCGTTAACGGGGTGGGCCGTGACGAGGCCGTCCGGGAGACGGCAGTGCCAGCCGTCGTCCGGTCCCCAGACACACCACACCTGCCCGTCCGTCCGGCGGTAGGCGGGCCGCCCGTGGCGTTCGCCGTCGCGCGCGAAGCGGTAGCGGAGCCCGTCGACATGGCGAACGAAGACGAAGGATTCCAGAGCCGTCATGACGCGATCCTACGAGCTCAGGAATGAGGACCTGTCAGGGGCGCGGAGCCGCGGACGATCAACTCCGTGGGGAGGACCAGGGGTTCGTCGGGGATCGGCGCACCCGCGAGGCCGGCCAGCAGCATGCGGGCCGCCGCTCGGCCCATCTCCCGCATGGGCTGGCGGACCGTGGTCAGCGGCGGTTCGGTGTGCCGGGCCACGGGGAGGTCGTCGAAGCCGACGACGGCGACGTCGTCGGGGACGCGCAGGCCCGCCTCGCGCAGGGCGCGCATCGCTCCCGCGGCGATCAGGTCGTTGTGCGCGAAGACGCAGTCGAAGGCCCGCCGCGACGCGAGCGTCCGCTCGACGGCCTCCCGGCCCGTCGCCTCGGTGAACTCGCCCTCGACGACGAGGTCCGTGGGCAGGACGTCCGCGAACCCGGCGAGTCTCTCCCGTACGCAGCCGAAGTCCCGGCGGCCGGTGACGACGAGCGGCCGGGAGCGGCCGGAGGCCAGCAGATGGCCCGCGGCCGACGCGCCGCCCGCGCGGTTCGTGGTCGCGACCGAGGGGAAGTCCGGGCGGTGCCCGCGGTCGTCGACGAGCACCACGGGCAGCCCGCGGCGGTGCAGATCCGTGAGGGTGTCGAGGGTGTTCTCCGGCTCGACGACGAGCAATCCGTCGAAGGCACGGGCGGAGACCTGGCCGATGAAGTGGCGCACCGAGTCGGGCCCCCGGTGACAGGTGTACAGGAGGAGCCCGTATCCGGCGGACTCGACCGTGTCGGCGACGCCCTGGAGGACCTCGCCCATCCAGGGCCAGGTCAGCGAGGGCGTCAGCATGCCGACCGTACGGCTCGCGCCACGGGCCAGACCGACGGCGCCGGCGCTCGGCACATAGCCCAGACGGTCGATCACTTCACGAACACGGGCGGCGGTGGTCGAGTCCACCTCGGCGCCGCTGTTGAGGACCCGGGAGACGGTCGTCTTGCCGACCCCCGCCTCACGTGCGACGTCGGCGATCGTGACACGCATAGGGAGCCTCCGCGTCCGGGGACGACATCGCTGTCGGAGCCGCTTCCGGAACCGGTTCCGGCGCCACCCGCAGAGTCAACAGCCGGACGGGACAGGCGTCAAGACTTCACGACGGAATCCCCGCGATGCCCAAGTCGGCGGGGACGTAGGGGTGTTGTCCGTTCAGAAGATGAAGACGCGAAGCCTTGACGGGACGCCCCTCGGGCAGTTCACTCACGCCTCGGAACGCACCTCGGTCCGCGGACCCCCCACCCACACCCGCCGAGAAGGGCATCACCATGCTCCGTTCGACGCACAGGACACCGCTCGCCGGCCGGCTCACGAGAGCACTGGTCGCCGGTGCTCTCACGACCGCCGGCCTCACAGGACTCTCCGCCGCCCCCGCCCAGGCAGCCGGTGAGCAGGTGAACATCTGGCTCACCACCACGGACGACGCCGGCGGCCGGCACGTCACACGTGGACTCCAGCAGCAGACCCCGCTCGCCTTCCAGGACGGGAACGGCGGTGGCGGCACGAACATCACCGTCGACGAGAACATCCGCTACCAGACCTTCACCGGCGGCGGAGCGTCCTTCACCGACACCGCCGCCTGGCTCATGAAGGGCTCCGGGGCCCTCACCCAGGCGACCCGGGACGCCACGATGAAGAAGCTCTTCTCGCCGACCGAGGGCATCGGCCTCTCCTTCGTCCGCAATCCCATGGGCGGCTCAGACCTGGCCCGGTTCGGCTACACGTACGACGACCTTCCCGCGGGCCAGACCGACCCGACCCTCGCGAAGTTCTCCCTCGCGCACGACCTCCAGGACGTCCTGCCCCTGACCCGGCAGGCCAGGCAGCTGAACCCGCAGGTCACACTGGTCGCCTCACCCTGGACCGCCCCCGCCTGGATGAAGGACGGCGGGCAGCTCAACGGCGGCTGGCTCAAGGCCGAGCACTACGGCACGTACGCCGCCTACTTCGTGAAGTACCTCCAGGCCTGGCGCGACCAGGGCGTCCCCGTCGACTACGTCACCGCCCAGAACGAGCCGACCTGCTGCTCCGGCTACCCCTCCATGAGCTGGAACGGCTCGGGCCTCGCGTACTTCACCAAGAACGAACTGCTCCCCGGACTCCAGTCCGCGGGCCTGACCACCAAGGTGCTGGCCCACGACTGGAACTGGGACACGTACGACGCCTACGCCGCCCCGACCGTCGACGACGCTGCGGTCCGCACCCACCCGAACTTCGGCGGCGTCGCCTGGCACGGCTACGGCGGGGACATCGCCCAGCAGACCCGGATCCATGACCGGTACCCGCAGCTCGACGCCTTCCAGACGGAGCACTCCGGCGGCACCTGGATCGCCGACCAGCAGCGCGAGGACATGATGAACATCATCGACTACACCCGGAACTGGGCGAAGTCGGTGACCAAGTGGTCCCTCGCGGTCGACCAGAACCGCGGCCCGCACAACGGCGGCTGCGGCACCTGCGACGGCCTGATCACCGTGCACAACGGCGACGCCCGCCACGGCCAGGTCGACTACACCGTCGAGTACTACACGATGGGCCACCTCACGAAGTTCGTGAAGCCCGGGGCCCACCGGATCGCCTCCACCGCCAGTACGGCCGTGCCCAACGTGGCCTGGCGCAACCCCGACGGCTCCAAGGCCCTGATCGCCTACAACGGTTCGGCGAGCGCGCAGACGATGACCGTGAACTGGGGCGGACAGCGCTACACGTACTCCCTGCCCGGCAGGACCTCCGCCACCTTCACCTGGGCGGGCGCCCCGACCGGAGGCCAGGACCGCACGGGCACCCTGCGGGGCCTCGACGGCGCGTGCCTCGACGTGGCGGGCGGCGCCACCGCGGACGGCACCCCGGTCCAGCTCTGGGAGTGCAACGGCTCCGCGGCGCAGCGCTGGACCCTCAAGGCCGACGGGTCGGTCCAGGCGCTCGGCAAGTGCCTGGACGTGAGCGCCGGCGCGACGGCAGACGGCGCCAAGGTCCAGCTCTACACGTGCAATGGATCCGGCGCGCAGCGCTGGCGCCACGAGTCCGCGTCGGGGGATCTGGTCAACGTCCCCGCGGACAAGTGCCTCGACGCCACCGGCAACACCTCGGCGAACGGCACCCGTGCGCAGATCTGGTCCTGCACGGGCGCTGCCAACCAGAAGTGGCATCTGGCTGGTTGACCCCTGTGACGGGTCGTCAGGCGACGCGGGCGGCGATGGTGCGCGCGCAGTCGAGGGACTCGGTGTGCGTCGTGTCCACCTCCAGGTCGTAGAACACGTCCTCGTGCACCGACAGCGCCTGCGCCGCCGCCATGCCCTGGACGCGGTCTCCCCGCGCCACCTCACGGCCCGCGGCGATCGCGCTCGCGCACCGCACGCCCACCCACAGCGCCGGCACGTCGCCGAGCGCCGTCCGCCACCGCCGCTGGGACGCCGCTCCGCTCAGGAAGACGTCGTCGATGACGATCCGCGCGCCCGCGCGGGCCATCGTCGCGACGCCTTCCCGCCAGGCCGCCTCCAGTTCGAGGAAGTCCGCCCCGACGGTGACCTCGCCGTCCGCCGCGAAAGCGATTCCCCGGTCCGAGGCCTGCATCCTCGCGGGCAGGGTGTCGACGAACGAGTCGCATCCGAGCGCCAGCCACGGATCGGGCAGCACGGCCTGCAGGCACCGCACGATCCCGGACTTCCCCGAGCTGGAACCACCGTTGAGAATGATCATCCGCGTCGTCACCGCGCCACAGTAGGGCGTCGGACGCGCGGCGCGAAACGAGTTTCTCGCCGCAAACGCTCCCCGCCCGCCCCTACTCTTCGTCGGGTACGACGACCGTCACCGTCCACCCGCGGAGAGCAGCCCTGATGATCACCTGGCGCCGGCTCGGCGAACCCGACTTTCCGCGGCTGGCGGAGTGGCTGTCCCAGCCGCATGTCGCACGCTGGTGGAACCACGAGACGTCCCCCGAGGCCGTCGCACGCGATTTCGGCCCCGCCACCCGGGGCGAGGACGCGTCGGAGGACCTGTTCGTCCTCCTCGACGGCCGGCCGCTCGGCCTCGTCCAGCGCTGCCGCCTCGCCGACTTCCCGGACTACGAGGCCGAGTTGGCGGCCGAGGTCGACGTACCGGACGGCGCGATGAGCATCGACTACCTGATCGGCGATCCGCGCCTGGTCGGCCGGGGCCACGGCGTACGGCTGATCCAGGCGATCGTCGGCGCGACCTGGACCGACCACCCCGAGGCCACCGCGATCATCGTCCCCGTCCACACGGCCAACCGTCCGTCCTGGCGCGTCCTGGAGAAGGCGGGCCTCCGCCGTGTCGCCGAGGCCTCCCTCGAACCCGACAACCCGATCGACGACCGCTCCCACTACGTCTACCGGATCGACCGCCCGGGCGACCTCACCGCCGGGGGTCTCACCCCGGAGCGTTGACCGGAGGCAGGCCGCGCCCTCACGGCCCGGACCCCGCCCCCTCCCGTCCCGACACGGACTGCCGCGCCGCCTCCCCGAGCGCTTCGAGCAGCGTGGTGAGGGCGGGGTGGCCGGGTGCGCCCTCCCGGACGGCCGCCTGTACGGTCCGGACCGGGCGCGGCCTCCGTACCCTGCGCAGGACGACGTCCGTACGGCGGCCACCCGCGCCGAGCCGGGGGACCAGGCCGACGCCGAGACCGGCCGCGACGAACCCCAGCGCGGTCGCGTAGTCCTCGCTTCCCGCCACGAAGTCCGGGCTGAAACCCGCCTCGGCGCACGCCCCGAGCACCACGTCGAGGCACGGACCCTGAGGCTCGCTCCCGACCCACGGCTCGGCGGCGAGATCGGCCAGGTCGAGCACGCGCCGCGCGGCCAGCGGGTGCCCCGGCGGCAGCGCGGCGAGGTACTCGTCGTCGAGGAGGTGGACGAGGCGGAGGCCCGGGACCGTGTCCTCGCGCGGGCGGACCACGACCGCGACGTCCGCGTCCCCCCGGGCGACCTCGGGGAGCGCCTCCTGGGGATCGAGCAGCGTGAGATCGAGCCGGACCCCCGGATGGTCCCGGCGCAGCCGGGCCAGTGCGGGGGCCACCAGCGCGGGACCGACCGAGCCGAAGTAGCGGACGGCGAGACTTCCGGTCCGCCCGGCCCGTAGATCGGCCAGTGCGGCTTCGGCCTCGGCGAGGTTCCGGCTGATGGCCGCGGTGTACTGGGTCAGGAGCAGGCCCGCCGCCGTCGGACGCACTCCGCGGCCGGCCCGTTCGAGCAGGGCGATGCCGGCCTCCCTCTCCAGGGCCGCCACCTGCTGGCTCACCGCGGACGGCGTGTACCCCAGCGCCACCGCGGCGGCCGTCACCGATCCGCTGGTGACCACGGCCCGCAGGATCTGCATCCGCCTCACATCGAGCATGTAGCTCAGCTTAAGGGTGATGAAGCATCTTGTGATGGTGCTGAAGGGTGGTGGGACGTCATGGTGGTTCTCCCAGCCGCGTCCCACGGAGGAGAACGAGCGTGAAGAGTGCCGAGGGCGGAGTGCGGTCCGGGGTCCGGATGGGCGTACTCGCCCTGCTGTGGGGGTCGACGTTCCTCTGGATCGAGCTGGCCCTGCGGGCCCTGTCCCCGCTCCAGGTCACCGTGGCCCGCTGCCTCCTCGGCGCGAGCACCCTCCTCGTCCTGTGCCTGGCGACCCGGCGGCGCCTCCCGCGCGGCCGGGCCGTCTGGGGCCATGTCTTCGTGGCGGCCTTCTGGTGCAACGCCCTGCCCTTCGCGCTGTTCAGCCTCGGCCAGCGGACCGTCGGCTCGGGCCTTGCCGGAGTGCTGAACGCGACGACCCCGCTCTGGTCCCTCCTGCTCGGCCTCGCGCTCGGCACGGAACGCGGACTCCGCCCCGTCCGCGCGGGCGGCCTGCTGCTCGGCTTCGCCGGGGTGGTGGTGATCTTCGCCCCCTGGCAGGGAACGGGCGAGCTCGGCTGGGGCGCCCTGGCCATCGTCGCGGCGGCGGCGAGTTACGCGGTCGGCTTCGCCTACATGGGACGCAACCTCGTGGGGCGGGGCCACGCGACGCTCTCGCTCTCCTCGGCCCAGCTCGTCGCCGCGACCGTGCTCACCGGCCTCAGCCTGCCGCTCGGCGGCCGGCCGCCGGCCCACATCGCGCCGTCGGGCCTGATCGCGGTCGTGATCCTGGGGATCTTCGCCACGGGGATCACCTTCCACCTCACCTACCGGATCATCGCCGACGAAGGCGCCACCAACGCCGCGACCGTCGGCTATCTGCTCCCCGTGGTGTCGCTGGTCCTGGGATTCGTGGTGCTCGACGAGCCGTTCAGCCCGCGGGCGGCGGCGGGCATGGTGATCGTGCTCGTGGGTGTGGGCATGACGCGCCGTACGAAGGGGAAGGAAGCCGCGCCGCCCACGCCGTCGGTGGTCCTGGCCGCCGGCCCCGCCGGCCCCCCGGGCGGATCCGCGATCCGGTCGGAGCCGGCGGCGGGGGACGGGCCGCGCTGAGGCGGTCACCCTCATCCGCGCGCGGCTGAGCGGTTTGGTTCATCCCAGGGACAGCGCTTCTCAGTCAGCCGGCTGATGGGGCTTCGCGGGTCATGGGCAGGGTCGGCATTCTTCCTCGCCAGAGATAGCGCTCACCTGTGATCTCGAATCCGTGGCGCAGATAGAACCGGATCGCCCCTTCGTTGTAGTCGGCGACGCCCAGGCGGATGCGTGCAGGTCCCGCCCAAGTGAGGAACTCGGCCATGAGACGTCCACCGATGCCATGGCCCTGGGCATGGCCCAGCAGATACATCGGTCCGAGGGTGACCGAGTCTTCCCCTTGGCCGCAGAGATAGCCGACGATCTCCGTCTCGGACCGGACGACACGGCAGAAGTGCGGGGCGGGGTCCTGGTTCGCTACCTCGATGAACTCTCGCCACTGAGTGATGCCTTCCGCCGTGGAGGACGAACCGCGGTGCTCCCGGATCCAGGCCTCATCGACGCCCGCGTCTGGGTTGAGGTAGTTCTCCAGCCAGTTCCGCAGGTGCAAGGGCCCCAATATCGCGGCGTCGTCAGGGTGAGCGGCGGTGATCACATAGGCCATGCCAGATGATACTGGTGCGTGGCCAGGGCCTCGACGAGACGCATGACAGGGCGGCCCAACATGCCGGTCAGCACCCGCTGCTGGTGCTCCGTCAGAGCCGCGACGAATACCACCGCGTCCGCGTCGGTTTCCGCGCAGGTCTCGGCGACCTCACGGATCTTCCCGCTGCTCAGCAGCGTGCGCGAGGAGTACGGCAAGGTCATCTTCCCGACCCCGCCGGAGGAGACGCCACGCCGCTGCACGATCCGCCCCACGACCCGGGCACCGCGCGCCGTCAGCTCCGCGTCCGCCGCATCCATGAGCGCCACGTACGTCTTCTCCTTCGCGGAGAAGTAGCCGACGATGACGACGCGCGCCCCCGCCACCACCACGGGGGAACCCGGGCGGCCATTCGGGACGACCCGTCCCACCCGGCGAGCCGGGCGGCGACCGCGCCCACGGAGCTGATACACGCCCGCAGGCTAGCCGCGCCGTCGGGCCAGGCGCCACGCGATAACCCGTCGCCCGGGGTTCGTCGCGTCGCGTCAGGTGGCGCAGGCCGTCAGGAGCGCGAGGGCGTGCCCGAGCAGCCGTTCGTCGTCGGCGCAGCGGTAGCGGATCCGGCCCGTCCCGCCCGTGTTGTTGTGGCGGCGGACGGCGGCGAGCTCCTCGCGGACGACCGGGACGGCGGACCGGGCCGCGGGACCCATCCGCGCCCACACGCCCGCCACGTCCGGCCTGTTGTCGATGTGCGCGGACCAGGCGTGCAGCAGCACCGGCAGGGACTCCTCCGCATCGCGGCCGGCCTCCCACAGGGCCGTCGCGAGGGCGCCCGCGACCCAGCCGCCGTTCTCCTCGGGTGACGCGGCGAGCCGGCGCAGCTCGGGCAGCAGCCCCTCGGCCTCGGTCCCCATACGGGCGACCAGCCGCAGGGCGTCGACCCGTTCGGGCCGGCGGTCGGCGGCGAGACCCGAGGACAAGGCGGGCAGGACGGCCTCCGTCCCGGCCCCGGCCGACCAGAGCGCCGTGGCCGCGCGGACACGGAGGTGCGTGTCGCCGTCCCGGGCCAGTCGTCGCAGCTCCGGCAAGGCCGCCAGCGCCGGCTCGCCGAGCTCGGCGAGCGCCCGCAGGGCATCGCCGAGGACCGGGCGGGTCACGTCATCGGGCGCGCGCAGGATCCGCACGGCGGGTCCGACCGCCTCGGCGACCCCGGTGGCAGCCGCGGCCTTCAGGAGGTGCTCCGTACGACGAGGCTGTTTCCCGGGCGCGATCCGGGACAGCCTCCCGAGCAGTACGGGTGCCAGCGTCGCGGCCGCCTCGGGGGTCATTCTGCCGATCCAGTCGCCGAGGTCCTCCGGCACCTCGCCGCACCGCAGCACGTCGACGAGCGCGGGAACCGCGCGAGCGTCGCCCTGCGCGGCGAGCGCGCACAGCGCCGCTCCGTAGGACGTCCCGGTCCACCGGGCCTGAGGGAGGAACTCCGGTCCCACCGCCACCCGCGCGGCCAGCTCGTCTGCCGCCGGGCCCCCGATCGCGTACAACCACTCCAGCTCGCGGGACGCCCGTCGGACGATCCGGTGGTCCGCCTCCTGGAGCTGCTCGCCGAGGAGCCGCACGCACTCCTCGTGAGGGCCCCGCCAGCCCGTCAGGAGCAGGCCGGCCATGTCGATCGCCTCGCGCCGCTGACCCCAGTCGGGACTGCGCAACTGGTCCTCCAGGAGCGCGAATCGCTCGGCGACCCGGTCGTCCAGGGCGCGGTGCAGCCGCCCGAGCAGCTCCGTCGCCCACGGGGCCTTCGCCGAGCCGCGCCCAGACGCCTTGAGGCGGCGGAGGTACGAGATCATCGTCGGAGTCGCCGGCGCGGGCACCGGCCCGGCGTCGTCGCCCTCCGCATCCGCGGCGCCCTCCTCCGCCTCCTCCCGCGCCTCCCGCATCACGTCGAGGGCGATCTCGACCGCCCGCTCCGGAAGCTGTCCGGGCGCGCAGCGCGCGAGCTGGACGAGAGCCGACAGCCGCAGCCCCGGGTCGCGCGGTCCGCCCCCACGGGTGAGCAGGGAGGCCAGCACCGCACCCGACTCCTCCGTGAACTCCTCGTGCCGGATGCCCAGTTCCCCCACCGCCGTCGCCAGGGCCCGCAGGACGCCCGCGTCCCGCTCCACCGCCAGCCGTCGCCGTAGCACCGTCAGGACGTCCTCCGGGTCGCCGTGCAACTGCACCAGCGCACCGGGCACCGCCCGCCGCAGCCCCGCGTCGGGATCCGCGAGGACGTCGAGGAGCACTCCACTGCGCGCCCGGGTGTCCGACTCCGCCCGCGCCAGGGTCTCCGCCCAGGCCGCGTACTCGTCCTCGTCGTCGGACCAGAAGTCCATCTCCTCGGGGTCGCGGCCGTCGCCGTCGATGCCGCACAGCAGCTCGACGATCTCGCCCCGCCCCGGCAGTCCGGCCGTCGCGACCAGCTCGAACAGGAACGGGACACACGCCACCGTGCTGTCGTACACGTCCCCTTGATGGTGCACCGCGCCGTACATCCCGTCGAGCGCGATCTCCCGCTCGCCCCCGTCCGACGAGGCCAGCCCCCGCAGGAGCCCCGGCACGTCGGAGGCGTCGCCGTACGCATGACTCATGGACGCCCAGTCGACGTCGTCGATCCCCGTGAACATGATCGCCAGTCTGTCGCACGCCCCTGACACGCCACTGACACGCCAGTGACAGGGACGTCGCCGCGGCGTCCTACGCGAGGTCGCCCGGCTGCTCGGCGGAGCGGGAGCGCCGATGGGCGGCGACGCGTTCGCGGGTCGCGCAGCGGCGGGAGCAGTAGCGGCGTTCCGGACCGCTGCCCTGGGCGATGAAGACGTTCCGGCAGCCGGGGGACGCGCAGATCCTGCCGGGCGGGCGCTGACGGTCCCAGACGAGGACGGTCAGGGCCATGCAGGACGAGGCGAGAAGCCACTCGTCCCAGGGGGCGTCGTCGTCGTGGTCGAGGTGAGGGTGCCAGGGGGTGCTGCCGCCGTGCGAGGTCAGACGGAGGCGGCCGGTGTGTTCCTGGAGCAGGCGGTTGAGGGTGGCGGCGGCGTCGTCGACGTCCTCGGCGGCGAAGACCTGCCGGAGCAGGTCGGCGGCGGCTCGCATCCCGGCGACGTCGCGGGCGGTGAGGTCGAGAGGATCCGTCTCGCCGTACGCACGGAGCACGGCGGCGACGTCGGCCGGGTCGGGGCGCTCCTCGGCCAGGGCGTTGAGCAGGGCGGCGGTTCGCCGGGCCGTGGTGAGCACCGAGTGCCGGGTGGACCAGTCGTCACTGGGGGAGGAGACGGAGGGCATGGAGGACACAGGAGGAATGTAACGCATCTTGCATGGTTTTGAGTTACCTCCGTAACGTCTCACCGATGAAGAAGCGTTACGCGCTCCCCTCCTATCTCGCCGGAGCCGTGCTGGCTCGTGCCGGGGACGAGATGTCGGGACCGGCCTTGATGCTGGCGGGATTCGCCCTGGCCGGCTCGACCGTCGAGGCCTCGGCCCTGCTCGCGGGCACGACGATCTCCGCCGCCGTAGGGGGGCCGGTGCTCGGAGCGCTCCTCGACAGGGCGGGACGGCCGGGACGCCTGCTGGCCGGGGCCCTCGTCCTGTACGCGACGGGTCTTGGTGCGATCCTCGCCGGGCTCGGCCGGTTGCCGTTCGCCGTCACCCTCCTGATCGCCGTACTGGCGGGGCTGCTGGGACCGGCCCTGTCGGGCGGATGGACGGCTCAGCTGCCCCATGTGGTGCTGGGCGGTCGGTTGCCCCGGGCGAACGCGCTCGATGCCATGACGTTCGGTGTGGCGAGTCTGGCCGGTCCGGCGCTTGCCGGTCTCGTGGCGGAGGTGCTGGGAGCCCCGACGGCCGTGGTGGTCGCCGTGGTGCTCATCGCCCTGGCGCTCCCCGCCGCGTGGACGCTGCCGGCCCGCGGCGGGCGAACGCCGGGCGCTCGGACGGCCTCGGTGATCGGCGACCTCGGCGCCGGCATGCGCATCATCGTCGGAAGGCCGGCCTTGGCCCGGGCGACCCTCACCTCCGTCGTCTTCTGCATGGCCCAGGGCATGCTGACGGTGTGCCTCCCCCTCCTGGGCGAGCGCGTCCTGGGTGGAGCGGGCCGCGGCGCGGTGCTGCTCTCCTGCGCGGCTGTCTCCGCACTGGTGGCCACCGCCGTACTCGCCCGGTTTCCGCGTTCGGTCGCCCCCGACACGATCATCTGGGCCAGTGCCCTCGTCCAGGCCGTCGCGCTGGCCTCGGCCGCGTGGGGTCAGCCCGTCGTGCTCATCGTGGCCGTACTCCTCGCGGGGATCGCTGATGGGCCCCAGCTGGCCGCCTTGTTCGCGGTCCGCCACCGGGAATCCCCGGAACGCCTGCGCGGCCAGATCTTCACCACCGGCGCCAGCCTGAAGATCACCGGATTCGCCCTGGGGGCAGCGGTCGGCGGGCCGCTCGCGACCAGGTCCCTGCCGGGCTCCCTGGCCGTCGCGGCGAGCGTGTCGGCCCTCGCGACGCTCGCCTTCTTCGCCATCCGGCCGGCGACTGTCGTGGATCCGCCACCCTCCCGAATTCGCTCAGATGTTCGATCCTAGGTCTATGCTGGAGTCATGACGACCGCACCACGACCCGCCCTTCCTGACCTCCCCGGCCTTCCGGGCCTCCAGGGCTCCCTCTTCGACCAGGGGTCGGACATGGGGCCCGGCTCGCTGGGCGGCCTCCGGCGGACCGTGCTCGATGGCGGCGCGTGGGTGGACCACCTGCCCGGCTGGTTCCACGGCGCCGACGCGCTGTTCGAGGAGCTGGCGGGGTGCGTGCCGTGGCAGGCCGAGGAGCGCGAGATGTACGACCGCGTCGTCGCCGTACCGCGCCTCCTCGCGCACTACCGCGAGGGCGTCCCCCTCCCGCACCCCGCACTCGTCGACGCGCGGGAGGCTCTCAGCGGCCACTACGCGACCGAGCTGGGCGAGCCGTTCGTCACCGCCGGTCTCTGTCTCTACCGCGACGGGCGCGACAGCGTCGCCTGGCACGGCGACCGCAGCGGCCGCTCCGCCACGCAGGACACGATGGTCGCGATCCTCTCCCTCGGCGACCCGCGCGACCTCGCGCTCCGCCCGCGCGGCGGCGGGCCCGTCGCGCTGCGCCTCCCGTTGGGGCACGGCGACCTCGTCGTGATGGGCGGCTCGTGCCAGCGCACCTGGGAGCACGCCGTCCCGAAGACGGCCCGCGCCGTCGGACCCCGTATCAGCGTCCAGTTCCGCACGCGGGGCGTGGCCTGAGCGACGGCGTGCCGCCGATCGCCGATCCGCTTCGTACGCGCATGATTCCCCGTCTCTTGAAATGGGCATGCCACTCGCGCCCACGCGCTTCGCACCCACGTGCCTCGCGCGCCGTCGAGTCCATGTCAGGGAGTCGGAGTGAGGATCACGCGCCACCTCGTCAAGGGAGCACTCACCCTCAGCAGTTCGCTCGCGTTGCTGATCGCCCTGCCGGGCAGCGCCTTCGCCGCCCCGCCCCCGGCCCTCCCCGCGAACGCGGACGGACTGGAGCAGACGTTCCAGCCGGCGTACGACTACGACACGGACGGCTGTTACCCCACCCCCGCCATCGGGGCCGACGGGACGATCAACGGCGGGCTCAACCCCTCAGGTGCCCTCAACGGCCAGTGCCGCGACTCCTGGGACCTCGCCAACACCAACGGGTACGCGCGGTCCAAGTGCAACAACGGCTGGTGCGCGATCATCTACGGCCTGTACTTCGAGAAGGACCAGGCCGTGGCGGGCAGCGGGCTCGGGGGACACCGCCACGACTGGGAGCACGTCGTGGTGTGGGTACGGGACAACCAGGCGCAGTACGTGTCGACCTCCGCCCACGGAGGCTTCTCGATGTACGGCCGTGACCGGATCCGCTGGGACGGCACCCACCCCAAGATCGTCTACCACAAGGACGGCATCAGCACCCACTGCTTCCGCCCCGCGAACTCCAACGACGAGCCGCCCGAGAACCATCAGCACAGCTGGCAGTTCCCGAGCCTGGTCGGCTGGAACGGCTACCCCGCGGGACTGCGCGACAAGCTCACCCAGGCCGACTTCGGCAGCGCGGTCTTCGGGCTCAAGGACGGCAACTTCGCCGCCCACCTGGCGAAGGCCAAACCGTCCGGCATCCCCTTCGACCCGTACGCCTGAGGAAGCGCGAGCGCCCGTCGCGTCACACGCCCCCAGGCTGTTTCGTTCGGATCGGTCAGTGGACCGGGCCTGAGGCGAGAGGACGGGCCAGGGCCGGAATCAACGCGGGAACCTCTCAGCGGCTCCGGGCGTCTGATCATGAGACGGTGATCACGGAGCGTATACGGGGGTAGTGGGTATGGCGATCACACTGGCCGAGGAGATCATGCTGCTGTCTCTGGACGATGAGTCCGGGTCGGCGAAGCAGCGGCAGGCCGCCGGGTGGGCGGTGTCGGGAGGGATCCTGCTCGAACTGGTCCTGGCCGGGCGGGTGTCCGTTACGGGCAAGTACCTCGAACTGACAGACACGACGCCGACCGGGGACCAGTTGCTCGACAGCCGGACGGCACTGATCGAGACGTGGCTGCGCGGTCGCAGAAAGCGACGGGTGACGGAGTGGCTGACCAAGGACCAGGCCAAGGCCGTCGGTGCGGCTCTGGAAAGCTTGTGCAAGCGCGGAGTGGTCGTGGAGGAGAAGCGCAAGGCACTCGGCGTGTTCCCCATTCGACGCTATCCCGAGGCCGATGGCGCCGTTGAGGCTGAGCTGCGGGAACGGCTCCGTGCCGTTGTACTGGGCGGCGCCGAGCCGGACACGCGGACGGCGGGCCTGATCGCGTTGATCCACTCCGCCAAGCTGCACCGCCTGGCCTTCCCCGACAGCCCGGGCAAGCAGGTCGTCGCGCGGATGGAGGAGGTGGCCGCCGGGCAATGGGCGGCCGAGAGGGTCCGTGCTGCCATCCGTGACATGCAGGCGGCGATGGTCGTGATCACCGCCGTCACGGCCGCCACGGCCGTGAGTTAGACCATTCCTTTCGGATCACCGGGCGGACCAGATGAAGATGCCTGCGATGTGGATTCCCGCGAGGCACCGGGTGCGGGGCTGCCCCCGCTGGCGGGGAACCCGCGGTCGGGCCGTCACGCCCCCGAAGGCGGGCGCGTCACCGGCCGGTCCGGCGGTCAGAAGGTAGGCCAGAGGCCGGCAACGGGGGTCGGCTGCGAGGTGGATCTTCGTGCTCGGACCGTCGCGGGACCGGCCGATGGCATGGTCGTCCGGCTCGACGGCGCCGGACTCCCGGGAACCGCGCGGACGGCCCGTCGAGCAGCGGCACGTACCGGCCCCGAAGGTGCGCGTCGACGAACGCGACGCGTACGCGCGCGTGACGGCGTCGGCGCGGGTGCCGTCGAGGTCCTGGAGGGGTGTGCCGAGCTGCTGGGCGAGCGGAGCGAGATCGGTGAAGGGCAGGTGCTCGGTACCGTCGACGCTCAGCCAGCGCTTCCAGCCGGTGAGTTCGCGCCAGGTCTCGTCCCACGTCGGCCTGCCCGCCCGGTACGTGACCGGGCTTGCCGAGCGTCAGCACGGGCCGGTCCAACGGAGTGTCGTTGGGGAAGCGGAAGTTGCCGTCCATGTCGACCCCGGCGATGTTGCGGGCGTCGCGCAGCATCGCCGGGATCGTGCTGAACCCGACCGCCGAATGCCCGACATGGCGACGCGGTCCTCGTCGACGAGCGCGCCGACCGTTTCGGCCGTCCGCCCGCCGAGCCGATCCCCCGCGCGCCGTGACCGGCCCTAGCTGTTCTGTCCCGGGAGGTTGTGGACGGGTGAGCCAGGTCTCGGCTGAGGGATCTTGAAGGGGTGTGACCCAGATACGCCAGAAACCCGCCAGAACTTGATCTTGGCCTGCTGAGTGCCTGACGCTGTCGGGGATCTTGGCGATGACGGTCGGCCATGCCCTCGACATCTCAGTCTCCAAGATCCCCGACCTCGTCACCCGCGATCAGCTCCGCGTCTCCTCGCGGCGTCCAATAGCGGCCGCATCGGGTATGACGAGCAGCTTGCCGGTGGTACGCCGAGCCTCCAGATCGCTGTGGGCCTGGGCGGCCTCGGACAATGCGTAGCGGCCCGTTACGGTGACCTCAAGCGCCTTGGAGCGCACCCACTCGAACACATCGGCGGCCCGTCGGAGCAGTTCGGACCGATCGGCGATGAAGTCCCCGAGGCTGGGCCGGATCAGGGTCAGCGAACCGCCGTGGGCGAGCCGAATCGGATCAAACGGCGGCACGGCACCACTTGCCGCGCCGAAGAGCACGAGATGGCCGCGGGTTCGCAGGCTGGCGAGGCTCGCATCGAAGGTGTGCGCGCCGACGCCGTCGAAGACAACCGGCAGTCCCTGACCGCCGTTGAGCCGCCTCACCTCGGCTGCGAGATCGTCGACTGCGGAGGAAAGGATCACCTCAGCGGCCCCGGCACGCTTCGCCAGCTCGGCCTTCGCCGTGGTCGACGTCGTGCCGATCACCCTGCCGCCGAGATGGGTGATGAGCTGGGTCAACAGCAGCCCCATGCCACCAGCAGCCGCATGCACGAGCACCGTGTCGCCCCCCTGAACCGGGAAGGCGTCCTTGACGAGATAGTGCGCGGTCATGCCTTGGAGGAGCACGGCGGCGGCTGTCTCGAAGCCGATATCGTCGGGCAGCGGCACCAGCCGGGAGGAGTCCACGACGGCCCGCTCGGCATACGTGCCGGGAATCTCCACCCAACCGACCCGGTCCCCGACTGCGACGTCAACGACGCCGGGTCCAACTTCGACGACCGTGCCGGCGCCCTCAGCGCCCGGGGTGAAGGGCAGCGGGAGGCTGTACCGGCCTTCGCGGTGGTAGACGTCGAGGAAGTTGACCCCGGATGCGGCGACCTCCACGATCGCCTCGCCCGGACCCGGCCGCGGCTGGTCCACCTCGGCCTCCTGCAGCACCTCGGGACCGCCCACTTCGTACACCTGAATCGCTCGCATGACCCTCCAATAAACGGCTCATCCCCCACCAACCCCGTTGATGGCGATCCGATTCCCGGCAAGCAGACCAGCCCGCCGCCCCCGCCGAGAGCTGAGACGCCTGCTTTGCCACGCGAGAAACCCGGCGAGCTCGTGCACGTCGACAAGCTCGGCAACATCCCCGACGGCGGCGGACACAAGGTCCTGGGCCGGCAAACGGGCCGCAAGACCCGCAGGAACGCCGGCTACAGCTACCTGCGCACCGCCGTCGACGACCACTCCCGCCTCGCCTACAGCGAGATCCACGCGGACGAGAAGAAGGAGACCGCCACCGCCTTCTGGCAACGGGCCCACGCCTTCTTCACCGGCGCTGGGATCACCGTCGAACGGGTTCTGACCGACAACGGCTCCTGCTACCGCTCACGCGACTGGCGCGACAGCCTGGCGGCGGCCGGGATCACCCACGAACGAACCCGGCCCTACCGGCCCCAGACCAGCGGCAAGGTCGAACGCTTCAACCGGACCCTGCTCGACGAATGGGCCTACGCCCGCCCCTACCGGTCAGACATCGAACGCCGCGAAGCGTTCCCCGGCTGGCTCCACTCCTACAATCACCACCGCGGACACGCCGCACTCGCAGGCAAACCACCCGCAAGCCGCGTCCCCAACCTCACGAGGCAATACACCTAGCCCGTGATCCCGTTGTCAGTGGCGGTGGCTAACGTGATCACATGAGTTCCTCCCTGAGCGTGTACCTGATCGACCCGAAGGCCGCGCGCGCCTTCGTCGGCTCCCGAGACGACCAGCTGCTCCAGGTCATCCGCGACAGCTTCGGCGACGACATGGCGTCCGACGACAGCTGGTTCTCCTCCCAGATAGCGGACGGCGCCCCCACCGCCTACGAGGCACTGCGGACGGTGGTGCACGGCGGGCCCTTCCCCGAGGACGGCCGGTACGCCTTCCAGTACGGCTACGCCTACAAGCGCCTCTGCTCCCTGACCGGCTCCTTCCTCGACAACTCCTGCTTCAGCCCGTTCCGCGGCGACTGGCTGGAGCTGGTGGACGAGGGGCTGCGCGCCCTGCGGATCACGGCCGTCTCGGTGGCGGACTTCGGCTCCTACGGCGGCTTCCCCGCCGGTGTCCCGTCCTCCGACCTGCCGCGCTGCGGCGAGTGGACGCACGACCGATGCCTGGAGGCCCTGGCCCAGTTCGAACAGACCAAGCAGGCGGGCCACGCCCCACCCCTGGACTCGGAGGTCGTCGACGCCGTCATGGACGTCATGGGCTGGCTCCGCCATGTGGAGTCGCGCCCCGGGTTCGGCGTCGTGGGATTCGTCTCCTAGAAGGTGTGCCGGGCCGCGAGCGCGTCCGTCCCGCCGTGTCGTACGACGCCCATGACCGTGCCCGCGAGCACGCTCATGCGACGCTTGCGGAGGTCCAGGACGGGGGACCGGTTCGAGAGGCCGTGGGACGCCAGCAGGTTCATCAGCGCCCAGATCACGTCGGGGCGCCCCGCCACGGGGAGTTCCCGGCCGTCGGGGGTGATGACCGTGGCCGCGGCCGTCCCGGCGAGCAGGTTGGTGCGGGCAGTGTGGGGCTCATCTGCAGGAACCGCGCACGCACCAGGACACCACCGCGGCGCGACCACCGCCCGGCGACGGAGCCGGACGCCGCGGGCTCACCGTCGATCGTGTCCCCGACCATGTCGATGCCTCCGGCGTCCAGGGAGATCCGCATGTGCCGCAGCAGGCGGCCGGGATATCGGGTCACCTCGGTCAGCCGGCCTTCGAGGTCGACGATCCGGCTGGTTCTCGTGTCTGCCAGCAGGGTGCTGCGGGGCCAGAGAGGGGTGACCCTGCCGAGCGTCCGCGGATCGGCGGAATCGGGCGAATCGACCGGGTCGACGAGGACGGCCAGGCGGCCCGCCGTGACCGCCGACAGGCAGAGGGACGGTACCCGCCACTCGTCCGTGACCTCGAACCCGGCGACCCTCTCGGTCCCGTCGGTCCCGGCGGTCGCCTCTGTGCCGTGTATCCGCAGCTTCAGCCTGACCAGTGGCGTGAACTCGTCGGGGGTGTACGTGCCCGGGTACGCCGTATAGCTCGCCTCGCCTTCGGGGTTGTACCGCACGAGCGAGGCCTCCAGGACGTCCGCCCGCGCCGGCCGCGCTCGCGGATGCCGCTCCGGGGACCGTGGCGCTCACAAGACGAAGGTGGCGTCGCCGTAGGGGATCTCCGGGGACTTCCGGCGGTCACCGCGGGTGATGCGGGGGAACTGCCTCCGCGCGTCATTGACGGCCAGGAAGGGGCATGGGGACCGAGCAGGCCAGGCCGGCGAGGAGCGGAATCCAGGCCCAGTCCTCCCCTTGGTCCCAGGCGACGCAGCCGAGCAGGAGGCCGAACGGGCCGGGCGACCATCACACCGGCGTGGCTCCGCATGGCCCCCACCTCACGTTCGTCGGATGCAGGCTCTCACAGCCGAACGTGGGCGGGTCCTGACCCGTCGAACGTCCAGGCCTCGATGTCGCGGTAGCGGATCGGTGCCGGGCCGCGGCCGAAGTTGCTCCCGACGAGATGGAGGCGTTCCGACCACCATCTGCGGCCGGTGAAGCCGGCCAGGTGGGCGGCGGTCTTCACCACACTCGCGGGATCGTCGCGGCGCGCGCGGGCCAGCGTCAGATGGGGGCGGAGCGGCCGTTCCTGGAAGGTGACACCGCACTCCCGCACCACGGCACGTACCTCGGCGGCGAGCTGCTGCAGTCCGTCGACGTCCCCGTCGATCCCGCTCCACAGCACCCGCTCGTCGAAGTGCCCGCCACCGACCAGCCCCAGCTCCAGAGGGCTTCGGGTCGCCGCGAGGTGCGCGAGCGGGGGTCGCAGGAGCGGTACGGCCGTGACGGGTAGCTCCCCGAGGAACGCCAGCGTGATGTGCCAGTCCTCGATGCGGTTCCACCGCATGCGCGGGTACGCGTCGTACGCGGGGCGCAGCGCGTGGGCCAGTTCGTCCTTCGCCTCGTCGGGCGGTGCGAGGGCGATGAACACGCGCACGGTCGTGGGATCGGGGTGGGCGTCCCCACCCGATGGCTCAGTCATCTTCCGTTCCCCGCTCGTGCTGCGGCCGGCGCCGCGTACCCCGCCGTCTCGTCGTGACATCAGGCTATGTGATCGCGCCGCCGCCCTGGTATGCGGGGGATTGGCCCGGCTCGGGGGGAAGGACTCGGGAGCCCCCGGAGAAGTGGTGCTGCCAGAGGGGTTGTCAGTGCAATTTCACATTACTATGTTACAGCGCACACGGAGTCATGAACCGCTGTCATACACCGTGCGAACCAGAGCCGTTCTTGCTTGTCGAACACCGCATCCCCGCACTTACCCCCCTCAACAGCAGGAGTTCTGTTGTCCCTCCAGACACGTGTGCGCTCGTCTCTGCTCGCCTCCGCCATCACGGTCACCCTCCTGGCTTCCGCCGGCCAGTCCGTCGTGTCCGCGGCCGACACCGAGAGGCAGCCCGCCCCGGTGGCCCCGGTGGCCGGCCCGGCTGCGCCGCAGGCCACGCCCGCGGCCAACCCCTTCGACGAGGTCGAGCACCGCGCCACCGCCCCCGGCAACACCTTCGGGCCCGCGCCCGCCCCGGGCGGTCTCGCCGCCGGCCGCGTCCCCGGAAAGGCCAAGTCCACCGCCGAGACCGCCACCGAGTCCGCCACCAAGACGACGGCCAAGGCCAAGGCAACCGCCACCGCCTCCGCCGCGCGGACGACCGCCGCGGCCGCCGGCACCACCGCCGCGGGCGTCCCCTGCACGCTCGACGGCATCACCGGCCTCTCCCCGGAGCAGTTCGCCGACTTCCTCGCCGACCCGGCGGTCACCTCCGAGGGCTGTCTCAACGGCCTCATCTGGAGGTGGGACTCCCGGCTCACCCCCGTGATGTCCGACGCCCACGTCCAGGCCGTCGCCCGTCGTATATCGAGCCTGGCCGCCTCCCACGACGGCAAGAACTCCTCGCACCTGGAGGAGATGTTCACGTACCTGCACGCCGTCGTGTACCACGACTTCTCGCGCGGTGAGATCGACACCACCGACGCGCCCACCGTGAACGCGATCACCCAGGCCGTCACCGCCTTCGGCAACGCCGCGCGCACCTTCGACGTCACGAAGAGCAATGCCAACACCCTGCGCGAGGCCCTCAACGCCGCGAGCGGCCCCGGCCTGCGCCAGCACCAGCTCGGCCTGGTCAAGCGGGTCCTGGCCACCATGGACCCGTCCCACACCGCCACCAACCAGGACCCCGCCTGGGCGGGTGCCGCGCTGGGCGCGCTCTCCGTCAACTACCTCGGCGTCTACCCGGGCAACAAGGACTCCGGCTTCCACGCCGCCGTCGCCGCCGACCCGTCGTACCGCGCCGCGTTCAAGGCCTTCGCGTCCTACGGGCACCTGAAGGGCACCGTCAACGCCTGGGTGGCCCGGGACGCCCTCAGCGAGTACGGCCGCTTCGGACAGGTCGAGGTCCTCAAGACGGAGATCGTCGGCGCACTCGGCGGCGTGTTCGGCACGGTCGTGAGCACGTTCGGCAGCGGCAGCCCGCAGTGGGCCAAGATCGTCTCGTGGCTCAACTTCTACGAGGCCTGCAAGCCGTACAACGTGTGCAAGGAGGACATCGAGAAGCAGATCTTCCCGTACACGTACTCCTACGACAACGGGGCCCTCAAGGTCCGCACCGGGCTCGACCGGGCCACCGTCGACCAGCTCTACTACGCCAGCAAGCTGGTCAAGGCGCAGTTCCACCGCGTCGTCGGCAGCGAGGTGCCCGTCACCGGCGACACCAACACCACCCTGAACATCGTGCTCTACGCCTCCCGCGCGGACTACGAGAACTACCACCCCGTCCTGACCGGCATGGACACCAACAACGGCGGCATCTACATCGAGCGCGGCGCCACCTTCTACACGTACCAGCGGCGCGTCCCGCAGGACTCCTCCCTCACCCTCGAGGAGCTCTTCCGCCACGAGTACGTCCACTACCTCAACGGCCGCTTCGCCGTCCACGGCTCCTTCGGCGAGGGCGACTGGTACAAGAACGACCGCACCACCTTCATGGACGAGGGCACGGCCGAGTTCTTCGACGGAGCCACCCGAGACAACGGCATCGCCGTCCGCAAGTCGCTCGTCAAGAGCGTCATCAGCGACACCGCCAACGGCGGCCCGCGCATGAACGTGAGCCAGATCGTCAACGCCACCTACGCCGGAGACGGCTTCCGCTTCTACAGCTACGCCGGCACCTTCTTCGAGTACCTCTGGACCGAGCGGCCCTCCTTCCTCCGCGAGATGTACCGGCACCTGCGGGCCAACGACGTCCAGGCGTACGACTCGTGGCGCAACCGGATGGCCTCGGACGCCAACATCCAGCGCGAGTACAACGCCTTCCTCGACAAGCAGATCGCCAAGGTCGACGAGCTGTTCGTCCCCAACACCACCTACACGCCCAACGCCCAGCTCCGCGACTCCGCGCTCGCGAACGTGAAGTCCACGTTCGCCGCCGCCACCCAGAACAACCCCGACTGCGTCGAGAACGGCGACCCGGGCAAGCGCCGGTTCACCTGTACCGGCCGGATCACCGCCAACCTGTCCAACTGGGGCAGCGAGGACCAGAACTTCAAGGACATGTCCGAGACGGTCGACTACTTCATCCTCGACCGCGCCGGCGCCGCGTCGAACAACCTCGCCGACATGAACTGCTCCTTCGGACCGATCGACATCTGGTCCACGAAGGTCGCGGGCACGTCGAGCTTCAGCTGTGAGGGCCCCCTGCGCAGCTGACCTCATCTGTCCGGGCCGGCCTCACCCACGGGGGAGGGGCCGGCCCGGCTTCCGTTCTCCCGAACCACCCGCACGTTCCCCCGAACCCGTTTTCCGGAGGCCGTACCTCGTGAGCACCACCCCGCACTCCGTGCGCACCACCGACTACCACGCCGCAGGCGAACCCTTCAGGATCGTCGACCGGGATCTCCCACCGATCCCCGGCGACACCGTCGCCGAACGTCGCGCCACCGCCCTCGGCCCCGGCGGCACGGCCACGGACCCGCGCCCGGGTCCGCTCGACGACGTGCGCCGTCTCCTCGTCCAGGAACCCCGCGGACACGCCGGCATGTACGGCGGCTTCGTCGTCCCGGCCGACGACGACGGCGCCCACTTCGGCGTGTTGTTCTGGCACAAGGACGGCTACTCCACGGCGTGCGGCCACGGCACCATGGCGCTCGGCGCCTGGGCCGTCGACACCGGCCGCGTCCCGGCCCCCGACGACGGCGATGTCGCCGTCCGGATCGACGTGCCCTCGGGCCGCGTCACCGCGACCGTGCACCGCGCGGCCGGCCGCACCACCGGCGTCACCTTCCGCAACATCCCGACCTTCGTCACCGCGCGCAAGGCCGCCGTCACGACCTCGTTCGGATCCGTCGAGGTCGACCTCGCCCACTCCGGCGCCTGCTACGCCTCCGTCGCCGCCGCCGACCTGGGCCTCGACACCACCAAGGCGGCGCTGCCCGCGCTCGTCCGCGCCGGCCAGGAGATCCGCGCCGCGCTCGCCGACCACCCGGCGACCCGGCACGCCGCCGACCCGCTCCTCTCCGGCGTGTACGGCGTCATCCTGTACGAGGACCTCCCGGAAGCCCCCGGGGCCGACGGCCCGCGCCAGCGCAACGTCACCGTCTTCGCCGACGGCCAGATCGACCGCTCGCCCTGCGGATCCGGCACCTCCGCCCGCCTCGCCCTGCTCGCCGCCGACGGGCGCCTCGCCCCCGGCGAGACCCTCAGGCACGAATCCGTGGCGGGCACCGTGTTCACCGGCCGCCTGCTGCCCGGGGGCATCACCGAGGTCACCGGAACCGCGCACCGCACCGGCACCCACACCTTCCTCCTCGAACCGCACGACGACCTCGGGACGGGGTTCCTGCTGTGACGCACCTGACCCAGATCGACGCCGCGACGATGGCCCGCCTGATGGGCCCCGCCGCGGCGGTCGACGTCCTGGCCGACGTCCTGCGCTCCGGACTCGACCCGGAGGAAGGACCGGCCCGCACCGCCGTCCCCGTCCCCGCCGGCGAACTCCTCCTCATGCCAGCCGCCTTCGGCCCGTACGCCGGAGTGAAGATCGCCGGCGTGGCCCCCGGCAACGCCGCCGCGGGCCTGCCCCGCATCACCGGCTCCTACCTGCTCCTCGACGGCGCGAACCTGCGGCCGCTCGCCCTCCTCGACGGCGCCGCCCTCACCGAGCTGCGCACACCGGCCGTCTCCGCCCTCGCCGTACGCCATCTGACCCCAGCCGGCCGGCCCCTGCTCCTCGTCCTCTTCGGCACGGGCCCGCAGGCGTACGGGCACCTGGAGGCCGTCCTCGCCGTACGCCAGGTCTCCGAGGTGATCGTCTTCGGGCGCAACCAGATCGGCGCGCGGGCCCTCGCCGGCTACGCGCGGACCCTCGGCGTCCTCGCCCGTACCGGCACGCCCGACGACGTGGCCAAGGCCGACCTCGTCATCTGCTGCACCACCGCCCGCACGCCCCTCTTCGACGGAACCCTCGTGGCCCCCGGCGCCACCGTCGTCGCCGTCGGCTCGCACGAGCCGGACGCCCGGGAGACCGACACCGGGCTCGTGGCCCGCTCCGAGGTGTACGTCGAGGCGCGCTCCGCGGCGCTGCGCGAGGCCGGGGACCTGCTCGTCCCCACGGCCGAAGGGGCGATCGAGGAGGACCATGTCGTCGGCAACATCGCCGACCTGGTGACCGGCCGCCGCACCCCCACGACCGAGAGCCCGCGGTTCTTCAAGAGCGTCGGCATGGCCTGGGAGGACCTCGCCGTGGCCGGCGCCCTGTACGAGGCGGCACTCGCCGCGTCCTAGCCCGGCAGCCGGCAGCCGGCAGCCGACCCCCGGCCGCCGGACGGCCCGGTCACGCCGAACGCCCCGGCCCCGCACACGCGGGGCCGGGGCGTTCGGCATGCTCAGGCGGCCTCCGGGAAGTGGCAGGCGACCTGCCGCGCCTCGCCGGGGGAGGCGATCCGCAGCAGCGGCGCCTCCGTCCGGCAGATGTCCTGCGCCTTGGGGCAGCGCGGGTGGAAGGTGCAGCCGGGCGGCGGAGCGGCCGGGCTCGGCGGGTCGCCGAGCAGCGTGATCCGCTCCCTGGCCCGCTCGGCCGCCGGGTCGGGCAGCGGTACGGCGGACAGCAGCGCCCGCGTGTACGGGTGCGCGGGAGCCGCGTACACCCGCTCCTTCACCCCGATCTCCACGATCCGGCCCAGGTACATCACCGCCACCCGGTCGCAGACCCGCTTGACGACCGAGAGGTCGTGGGCGATGAAGAGGTAGGCGAGCCCCAGTTCGCGCTGGAGCCGCTCCATCAGGTTGACGATCTGCGCCTGGACGGAGACGTCGAGCGCGGAGACGGGTTCGTCGGCGACGACGAGCCGCGGGCTGGTCGCCAGGGACCGGGCGATGCCGATGCGCTGCGCCTGACCGCCGGAGAACTCGTGCGGATAGCGGTCGATGTGCTCCGGGATGAGCCCGACCAGATCCATCAGCTCCACGGCCCGCTTGCGGGCGTCGGCCGCCGAACTCCCCTGCACCATCAGGGGGTCCGAGATGATCCGGGCCACGGTCTGGCGGGGGTTGAGGGAGGAGTGCGGGTCCTGGAAGACCATCTGGAGGTCGCGGCGCAGCGGCTTGAGTTCCCGCTGTGAGAGATGCGTGATGTCGCGGCCGTCGTACGAGACGGAGCCGGCGGTCGGCTCCAGGAGCCGCACGATCATGCGGCCGGTCGTGGACTTGCCGCAGCCGGACTCGCCGACGAGACCCAGGGTCTCGCCCGCCGCCACGTCGAAGCCGATGCCGTCGACGGCCCGGACGGGGGCCGAGCGGGCCCGTCGACCCGGGAAGGTCATCGTCAGGTCCCGCACGCTGAGCAGCGGCGTGGTGGTCGTGCTCGTGCTCGTGCCCGCGCCCGAGGTCGCGGTGGTGGTCGTGGTCATGAGGCGACGCCTTCGTACGCGGGGAAGTGGCAGGCGGCCGGATGCCCCTCCGGGCCGACGAGCAGCGGGCGTTCGCCCGCGCAGCGCGCCCGCTCCTCCTCGGAGCCGGCGGACGCCCGGGAGCAGCGGGGCGCGAACGCGCAGCCCGGCGCGGGATCGAGCAGGGACGGCGGGCTGCCCGGTATCGCGCGCAGCGGGGCGTCGTCCTCGTCGTCGAGCCGGGGCAGCGAGTCGAGCAGGCCGCGGGTGTAGGGGTGGGCGGGGGAGGCGAAGAGGGAGTCCACCGGGGCGTGTTCGGCGGCACGGCCGCCGTACATCACCAGGACGTCGTGGGCCACCCGGGCGACCACGCCCAGATCGTGCGTGATCATGACGACGGCGAGTCCCCGCTCCTGCTGGATCCGGGCGATCAGCTCCAGGATCTGGGCCTGGACGGTGACGTCCAGAGCGGTCGTCGGCTCGTCGGCGATCAGCAGGTCCGGTTCGCAGGACAGGGCCATCGCGATCATCACACGCTGGCGCATGCCGCCCGAGAACTGGTGGGGGTACTCGCCGGCCCGGCGGCGCGGTTCGGGGATGCCGACCTCGCCGAGCGCCTCGACGGCCCGCTCGCGGGCGGCCGCGCGGCGGGAACCGAAGTGGACCCGGTGGTGCTCGGCGATCTGCTCCCCGACCGTGTAGTAGGGGTGCAGGCTCGACAGCGGGTCCTGGAAGATCATGGCCATCCGCCGGCCGCGCAGCCCGTTGAGCTCGCGGTCGGAGAGGCCGATCAGCTCGCGTCCGTCGAGCCGGACGGAGCCGGTGACCTCGGCGCCCGTGTGCAGGCCCATGACGGCGAGCGAGGTCACGGACTTCCCGGAGCCGGACTCGCCGACGATGCCGAGGGTCCGGCCGGGCAGCACGTCGAAGGCGAGGGAGTCGACGGCCCGGACGGGGCCGCGCTTCGTCGGGAAGGTGACCGTGAGGTCCCGTACCGACAGCAGGGAGGCGGGGCCGGGGGTGTGGGCGGCCATCAGTACCTCACTCGCGGGTCGACGACGGCGTACAGCAGGTCGACGGCCAGATTGGCGACGACGATGAAGGTGGCGGCGAGCAGGGTGACCCCGAGGATGACCGGCTGGTCGCCGCTGGACAGGGCGCCGTAGAAGAGACGGCCGACGCCGGGCAGTCCGAAGATGGACTCGGTGATCACGGCCCCTGCGAGGAGACCGCCCAGGTCCATGCCGAAGATGGTCAGGATGGGCGTCATGCCCGCGCGCAGCCCGTGCTTGACGACGACCGTGCGGCGCGGGAGGCCCTTGGCGCGGGCGGTGCGGATGTACGGCTCCGCCATGGACTCGATCATCGAACTGCGGCTCTGCCGCGCGTACATCGCGGCGTACAGGATCGCGAGTGCCAGCCAGGGGAGCAGCAGGTTGGTGGCCCAGGACAGCGGGTCGTCGCCGAAGGCCACGTACTGCGGGTAGGGCAGGAGTCCCAGGACCCGGATGAGTCCGAAGATCAGCAGCACCGAGGTGAAGTAGACCGGCAGCGAGGCCGCGGCGACGGCGCCGACCATCAGGGCCCGGTCGGTGAGCGTGTCCTTGTGCAGGGCGGCGGTGACGCCGGCGGTGAGCCCGAGGACCAGCCACAGCGCGGCGGCGCCCAGGGCGAGTGAGGCCGAGACGGGCAGCCGGTCGACGAGCAGGTCCCACACGCTCTGGCTGTTCTCGTACGAGTAGCCCAGGCACGGGAAGTCGCACTCCAGGGCGTACTGGCCGGTGCCCATCGTCCGGCCGGTGAAGATGCCGGTGACGAAGTCGGTGAACTGCCGCCACAGCGGGGCGTCGAGGCCCATGTTGGCGCGGATCGCCTCCAGGCGGTCGGCGCTGCACGACTTTCCGCAGGCGGCGGCGGCCGGGTCGGAGGGGAGGACGTAGAAGATGGTGAAGGTGACGGCGGCGATGGCGAGGAGGACGCCGAGGACGCCCAGGAGCCGGCGGCCGAGGTAGAGGATCACGTGCCGCTGCCTCTCGGGTCGAGGATGTCGCGCAGCGCGTCGCCGAGCAGGGTGAACGCGAGCACGGTGAGGAAGAGGCAGAGGCTCGGGACGAGGAAGTACATCGGGTCCGTGTCGTAGTACGCGACGCTCTCGGCGATCATCTGGCCCCAGGACGGGGTCGGCGGGCGGACGCCCACGCCGAGGTAGCTGAGCGCCGCCTCGGTGGCGATCATCCCGGGGACGATCAGCGTGGTGTACGCGATGACCGGCCCGGCGACGCCCGGCAGGATGTCGCGGGCGAGGATCCGCCAGGGGCCGGAGCCGCCGACGCGGGCGGCGTCGACGTACTCGCGGTGCTTGAGCGACAGGGTCTGGCCGCGGACGACCCGGGCGATGCCGGGCCAGCCGAAGAGGCCGATGACGGCGGTCATCAGGACGATCCGGTTGACGTCCCGGGCCACCGACATCATCGCGATCATGAAGATGAGGGACGGGAAGGACATCGTGAGGTCCATCAGCCGGGACAGCACGGTGTCGACACGGCCGCCGAAGTAGCCGGCGGCGATACCGGCCGCAGTCCCGGCGACGACGACGATCGCCGTCGCCGAGAAGGCGATGAGCAGCGAGACCTGGGCGCCGTGCACGACGCGGGCGAACAGGTCGCGGCCGGTGATGGGTTCGACGCCGAGCCAGTGCTCGGCGGAGACGCCGCCGAGCGGTCCGATGGGCAGGCCGCCCAGGTACGGATCGACGGCGCTCTTGTCGAATTCCTCGGGGCCCCAGCCGCCGAGCGAGCCGATCAGCGGGGCGGCCACGGTCATGAGCGCGAAGAACGCGACCACGGCGAGCGAGAGCTTCACGGAGGTACGGCGGCGCAGTTCCGCGCGGGCGAGCTGCCAGGGGCCGCTGCCCGCCCGTACGGCGGGGGAGGCGGTGGCCGGAGGAGGGGTGCCACTCGGTGGGGACGTGGCGGAGGTGGTGGGCGTGGTGGTCATCGGGGCGACGTCCTTCAGTTCGCGCTCTTCGCGGGGTCCTTGAGGCCGACCGTCGCGTAGTCGATCTGCCCGCCGAAGGAGGTATGGCCGTAGGCGCCCGCGATGTTGGTGCCGACCAGCAGCGGCTTGCGCTCGACGACCGCGGGAGCGGTGGGGGCCTTGGTGAGGATCTGGGCGTCGAGGGCCTGCCAGGCCTTGTTGGCCTGCTGGGCGTCGGTCATCGCGGCGATCTCGTCCATGCGCTTCATCGTGGCGTCGTCACGGAAGAGGGAGTGGTTGCCGGAGTTGCCCTTCTCCTTGATGTAGCGGCCGTCGAAGACGAAGGGCAGGAAGGTCGAGCCGGAGGGGAAGTCCGGGCACCAGCCGGTGTAGGCGAGGTCCGTGCGGTTCTTGGTGTCGCCGATCGTGTCGTAGAAGGCGGCCGGGTCGACGGTCTCGACGGTGACCTTGATCCCGGCGCGGCCCAGGGACTGCTGGATCGCCTCACCGATGGCCTTGTCGCCGGTGGAGACGGTGACGCTGGTGGAGAAGCCGTCGGCCTTGCCCGCCTCCTTGAGGAGCTGCTTCGCCTTCTCGACGTCGCCGGTGAGCGGGATCTTCAGGGTGTCGGGCTGCTTGCCGCCGGGGAAGAGCAGGCCGGGCATGAGCGCGGTGGCCGGGTCGTTGAGCGCGGGGCCGCCGGTGGCGGTGACGAGAGCCTCGCGGTCGAGGGCGTACTGCACGGCCTGGCGCACCTTGACGTTGTCGAACGGCGCGCGGCCGGTGTGCATCTGGACCATCTCGGTGCAGCTGGTCGACTCGGCGAGGAGACGCGCCCTGACGTCCGGCTTGGTGAGCACCTTGGGCGTGGACTCGGGGCGCAGCGGGGCCCAGGCGACGGAGGAGGCGTCGCCGCCGGCGGAGGCGATGAGGCGGTCGTCGACCTGGTTGGCCTTGAGGCCCATCGTGACGACGATCCGGTCCGGGTACGCCTTGCGCACGGTGTCCGTGGCGGCGCTCCAGTGGGTGTTGCGCACGAGGACCATCTGCTTGTCCCGGGCGTACGACTCGATCTTGTACGGGCCGGAGGAGAAGGGCCGGTTGTCGTACTGCGGTCCCTTGTCCTGGGACTTGGGCACGGGGCTGAAGGTGGGCAGCACGGTCGCGTACGGGAACTCGGCGAAGGGCTTGCGGAGCTCGAAGACGATCGTGCGGTCGTCCGGGGTCTTCACGGAGTCGAGGTGCTTGCCCTGCGCGGGGCCCTGGTAGCCCTCGGCGCCGACGAGGTAGCGGGCCGCGTAGTCGGGGCCGCCCGGCAGGTCGGGGGAGAAGGACCGCTCCACGTTGTACTTGACGTCCTGGGCGGTGATCGGGGTGCCGTCCTCGTACTTCAGGCCGGGCTTCAGCTTGAAGGTCCAGGTCTTGGCGCCGTCGGAGGAGACCCCGAGGTTCTCGGCGAGGTCGGTCGTGAGCTCCCCGCCCTTCGCGCCGGGCTCGGCCTTGTACGTGAGGAGCGTGCGGTAGAGCAGACGCGAGCCGAAGTCCATGTCGCCCACCACCCAGTTGCGGGCAGGGTCGAGGTGGGTGAAGTCCTGGTTCGACAGGACGTTCAGCGTGCCGCCCTTCTGCGGCGTCCCGCCCACCGTCGCGCCGCTGTTGGAGAGCGCCGGGTTCTTGCCGCGGTCCCGCGTGCCGTCGGACTTCTTGCCGTCGGAACAGCCGGTCGTACCGAGGGCGAGGGCTGTCACCAGAGCGGTGGCGAGGGTGTACGTGCGCTTGTTCATGAAGGTCACTCCGAGAGAGCAGGACAGCCCGATGGCTGGAATGTGACCTGTAACATAGTAATGTGAAATTGCACTGACAAGGTATCGGGAAGTCCGTTACGCATCCGTGTCCGGGCGATGCTCGGGAGAGCGACCCGCGACTGGAATGCTCCGTTTCGGGGTCTTGGCAACGCCAGTGCAATGTGAAATATTACTGACGTGCCCACGAGAAAACCCTCGGATGTCATCGTCGTCGGCGCCGGCGTCGTCGGCGCGGCCTGCGCCTACTATGCCGCCCAAGCCGGCCTCTCCGTCACTGTCGTCGACCGCGGATCCGTCGCGGGCGGGACGACGGGAGCCGGTGAGGGAAACCTCCTGGTCTCCGACAAGGAGCCGGGACCGGAGCTCGAGCTCGCCCTCCTCGCCAACACCCTGTGGCGGGAGCTGGCGGACGTGCTCCCGCCGCACGTCGAGTACGAGGCCAAGGGGGGCCTCGTGGTCGCCTCCGGCGAGTCGGGGATGAGCGCCCTGCGCGACTTCGCGGCCCGTCAGGAGAAGGCGGGCGTCACCGCCCAGGAGGTCCCCGGGGACCGGCTCCATGATCTGGAGCCCCACCTCGCTCCTGGCCTCGCAGGAGGCTTCCTCTATCCACAGGACTCCCAGGTGATGCCCGCCCACGCCGCCGCCCAGCTGCTGCGCGCCGCGGGCGACCGCGTCCGGCTGCGGCTGGGGGAGGAGGTCACCGGCCTCCTCACCGGCGCCGCCGGAGAGATCCGCGGGGTGCGGACCGCGACCGGCGAGCTCCACGCCCCGTACGTGGTGAACGCCGCCGGCACGTGGGGCGGCGCCCTCGCCGAACTCGCGGGCGTCCACCTCCCCGTGCTGCCCCGCCGGGGCTTCGTCCTCGTCACCGAACCGCTGCCGCGCGTGGTGCGCCACAAGGTGTACGCCGCCGACTACGTGGCCGACGTGGCCAGTGGCTCGGCCGCCCTCCAGACGTCGGCGGTCGTCGAGGGCACCCCGGCCGGACCGGTCCTCATCGGCGCCAGCCGGGAACGGGTCGGCTTCGACCGGACGCTCTCCACCGAGGTCCTGCGCCGCCTCGCCGCCGGGGCCGTCGGCCTCTTCCCCGTCCTCGGCACCGTACGGGCCATGCGGACCTACCTCGGCTTCCGCCCGTACCTGCCGGACCACCTGCCCGCGATCGGGCCCGACCCGCGCGTCCACGGGCTGCTGCACGCCTGTGGCCACGAAGGGGCGGGGATCGGTCTCGCGCCGGTGACCGGACGGATCGTCGCCGCCTGCCTGACCGGCGGCGAACCGCCCCTCGACATCGACCCGTTCCGCCCCGACCGGTTCGGTACGTCCACGCCCTGATGCCCGCATCCACCGGCACCGTCATGAGAGGAGGGCCCGTGGCCCGCACGCCCGCCGACCTGGTCGGGGCACAGCCCGATCCGCCGTTCGAGATCACCTTCGACGGCCGGAGCATCCCCGTCCTGCCCGGCCAGACCGTCGCCGCCGCCCTCTGGGGCGCCGGCATCCTGGCCTGGCGCACCACCCGGGAAGGGGGGCGGCCGCGCGGCGCGTTCTGCGGCATCGGCCAGTGCTACGACTGCCTCGCCACCGTCAACGGCGAACCGAACCGGCGCGCATGTCTGGTCCCCGCCCGCCCCGGCGACGCGATCACCACCCAGGAAGGGCACGGCCATGACCGCCTCGCCGTCTGAACCCTACGACCTCGCGGTCGTCGGCGCGGGTTCCGCAGGGCTCGCCGGTGCCGTCATCGCCTCCGAACTCGGGCTCTCCGTCGCCCTGCTGGACTCCTCCACCCAGTCCGGCGGTCAGTTCTACCGGCACCCGGCGCCCGCCCTGGGCGCGGTGCGCCCCGAGGCCCTGCACCACGACTGGTCGGCCTTCTCCGACCTGCGGCGACGACTGGGCGCGAGCACGGTCGACCACCTGACCGGGCACCACGTGTGGTCCGCGGTACGGGAGCCCGACGAGGCCGACGAGCCCGGCGAGGCCGACGAGGCGCCCGGCGAGACCGACGAGGCCCGCGATGCCGGCGATGCCCGCGAGAACTGGACGCTCCACGCGGTCACCGGCGCGGACGGCACCGAGGAGCGGCCCGTTCGGATCAGGGCCCGGGCGCTGCTCCTCGCCACCGGGGCGTACGAGCGCCAACTGCCTTTCCCCGGCTGGACCCTGCCCGGTGTGGTGGGTGCCGGAGGTGCGCAGGCCATGCTCAAGTCCGGGCTCGTGCTGCCCGGACGGCGCATCGTCGTGGCCGGCAGCGGCCCGCTGCTGCTCGCCGTCGCCTCGTCGCTCGCCGCGGCGGGCGCGCGGGTCCCGGCGGTGGTCGAGGCGGCGGGATACCTGCGGTACGCCCGTAACCCCCGTGCGCTCGTGACCAATCCGGCGAAGGCCGCCGAAGCCCTGGTGCACGGGGCCGCACTGCTCAGGCACCGCGTGCGGGTGCTGCCGGGCAGCGCGGTCACCGAGGTGCACGGCACCGACCGGGTGGAGGCCGTCACCGTCAGCCGCCTGGACGCCGACTGGACACCCGTGCCGGGGACCGGTCGCAGGATCGCCTGCGACGCGCTCGCCGTCGGGCACGGCCTCGTGCCCCAGATCGAGCTGGCCACGACGGTCGGCTGCGCCACCCGCGCGCTGCCCGACGGCACCCTGGGGCTCGTCCTGGACGACCTCCAGGAGACCTCGGTGGCCGGGATGTGGGCGGCGGGTGAGACCGGCGGTGTGGGAGGCGCCGAACTCGCCCGCACCGAGGGCGAGCTGGCGGGACGGGCGATCGCCGCCCGGCTGCGCGGCCGCCGTGCGGGCGCGGGCGGCGGCCGGGTCGGCGAACTCCGGCGCCGCCGGGACCGGATGCGGGCCTTCGCGGACGTCATGTCCGCGGCGCACGCGCCGGGCCCCGGCTGGCCCGCGTGGCTGGAGGACGAGACGGACGTGTGCCGCTGCGAGGAGGTGACCGCGGGGCGTGTGCGCGAGGCGGTCACCGACCTCGGGGCGCGGGACGCGCGGACCGTCAAGCTCCTCACGCGAGCCGGCATGGGCTGGTGCCAGGGCCGGATGTGCGGGACGGCCGTGGCCTGCCTCGCGGCGCGCGGCGTCGCTCCCGAACCGCCCGCGGAACGACGCCCGTTCGCCGTCCCCGTGCCCCTCGCGACGCTCGCCGCCCTCGACGAGCCGTCCGAATAGACCCAGGGGGAGAGAGGCCTACGGGCTCCCCTTCCCTTCCTGTAAAATGTCACACACTACAGAAAGGCCGTCGACATGACCGCCACCACCTGGAACACCGACCGACCCTGGCGCGGCATCATGGTCGCCACCACCCTCCCCTTCCGCGAGGACCTCACGGTCGACTACGACGCGTACGCGGAGCACGTGGCCTGGCTGATCGCCAACGGCTGCGACGGCGTCGTCCCCAACGGCTCCCTCGGCGAGTACCAGACCCTCACCGACGCGGAGCGCGCCCAGGTCGTCCGTACCGCCGTCGCGGCCGCCGGCGACGGGGCGCGGGTCATGCCGGGCGTCGCCGCCTACGGCAGCGCCGAGTCCCGCCGCTGGGCCGAGCAGGCCGCCGAGGCCGGGGCCGGTTCGGTCCTGCTCCTGCCGCCCAACACGTACCGCGCCGAACCGGCCGCCGTGCGCGCCCACTACAGCGAGGTCGCCAAGGCCGGGATCCCGATCGTCGCGTACAACAACCCGATCGACACCAAGGTCGACCTCACCCCCGACCTGCTGGCCCGCCTCCACCGCGACGGCAGCATCGTCGCCGTCAAGGAGTTCAGCGGTGACGTCCGCAGGGCGTACGAGATCGCCGAACTCGCCCCGGAACTCGACCTCCTGATCGGCGCCGACGACGTCCTCCTGGAGCTGGCCGTCGCCGGTGCGGTCGGCTGGATCGCCGGCTACCCCAACGCCTTCCCCACGAGCTGTGCCGAGCTCTACCACGCGGCGGTCGCGGGCGACCTGACCACCGCCGTACCGCTCTACAAGTCCCTGCACTCCCTCCTGCGCTGGGACTCGAAGACGGAGTTCGTCCAGTCCATCAAGCTCTCCATGGACATCGCCGGCCGCCAGGGCGGACCGACCCGTCCGCCGCGGCACCCGCTCACGGGCGCGATCGAGGCCGGGGTCCGGATCGCCACCGAGAAGGCCGTCGCCGACGGCCACCGCTGACCGTCACGGCCGACCGTGACCGCTGACGGCCTCCGCCGCCCGCCTCCGCGATCCGTCCCGCGTCCGCCACCGCATTCCGTCCCCGCTGTCCGTCGAAAGGAACCCCGTGCGCACCCGTCATGTCTTCCACGCGGTCGACTCGCACACCGAGGGCATGCCCACGCGCGTGATCACCGGTGGTGTCGGGGTCATTCCCGGTGCCACGATGGCCGAGCGCCGGCTGCACTTCATCGAGCACCTGGACCATCTCCGTACGCTGCTCATGTTCGAGCCGCGCGGTCACGCGGCGATGAGCGGCGCGATCCTCCAGCCGCCCACGCGGCCGGACGCGGACTACGGCGTCCTCTACATCGAGGTGTCCGGACTCCTTCCGATGTGCGGTCACGGCACGATCGGTGTCGCCACCGTCCTCGTCGAGACGGGCATGGTGCCGGTCGTCGAGCCCGTCACCACCGTCCGCCTCGACACCCCCGCCGGGCTCGTCAGCGTCGACGTCCAGGTGGAGGACGGCGCCGCGAAGGCGGTCACGCTCACCAACGTGCCCGCCTTCAGCGTGGCCCTCGACCGCAAGGTCGACATCCCCGGCTACGGAACGGTCACGTACGACCTCGCGTTCGGCGGCAACTTCTACGCGTTCGTCGAACTCGACTCCCTGGGCCTGCCGTTCGACCGCGACCGCAAGGACGACCTCCTCGCCGCCGGACTCGCCGTCATGGCCGCCGTCAACGCCTCACCCGACCGGCCCGTGCACCCCACGCAGCCGGAGATCGCCGGGCTCAAGCACGTGTACCTCGCGGCGCCGGGCTCCGACGCCCGCCGCTCGCGGCACGCGATGGCGATCCACCCCGGCTGGTTCGACCGCTCGCCGTGCGGCACCGGCACCTCGGCGCGCATGGCCCAACTCCACGCCCGCGGCGAGCTCCCGCTCGGCACCGACTTCGTCAACGAATCCTTCATCGGTACGGAGTTCACCGGCCGGCTCACCGCCGAGACGGAGGTCGGCGGCCTCCCCGCCGTCGTCCCGACGGTCACCGGCCGCGCCTGGATCACCGGCACCGCGCAGTACTTCCTCGACCCGGACGACCCCTTCCCCGGAGGCTTCCTCCTGTGACCGACACAGTCCCCACCGTCATCTCGCACAACCCGGCCGACCCGGCCGACGTGCTCCTGCGGATCCCGGCCCCCGGCGCCTTCACGGCCGTCGACACCGTCGAGCGGTCGCGCGCCGCCCAGCCCGGCTGGCTCCTCGCCGGGGCCGCCGCCCGCTCGGCCGCCCTGGGCGCCGTCGCCGCCGCCGTCGAGGCCGCCGCCGACGAGCTGGCCGCGCTCGCCGTACGCGAGGTGGGCAAGCCGCTGGCCGAGGCCAGGGCCGAGGTCGCCCGGACCGCCGCCATCTGGCGCTACTACGCCCAGGCGCCCTACCAGCCCGCCGGAGCGGTCCACGAGACCGCGGCGGGCCCCGGGCTGCTGCTGACCCGCCGCCGCCCGCACGGGGTGGCAGGGCTCATCACGCCCTGGAACTTCCCCTTCGCGATCCCGACCTGGAAGGCCGCCCCGGCGCTCGCCACCGGGAACACGGTCGTCCTCAAGCCCGCCCCCGAGGCCACGGCGTGCGCCCAGCGCCTGGGCGAGATCATCCAGGGGGTCCTGCCCGAGGCGGTGTTCACGGTCCTGCCCGGCGGTGCGACCGAGGGCAACGCGCTCGTCTCCGCCGCCGACGTCGTCTCCTTCACCGGCTCCACCCCCGTCGGCCAGGCCGTCGCCCGCGCCGCGACCTCCCGGGGCATCCCGGTGCAGGCGGAGATGGGCGGCCTGAACGCGGCGCTCGTCCTGCCGGACGCCGACATCGAGCAGGCGGCCGCCCACATCGCCGCCGCCATCGCCGGGTACGCAGGCCAGAAGTGCACCGCCACCAGCCGGGTCATCGCGGTCGGCGCCGCGCTCGACCCGCTGCGGGAGGCGCTCTCCGAGGCGCTGCGGGCCGTCCCCGTCGGCGACCCCGCCGACCCGGCCACCGTGTGCGGGCCGCTCATCCACGAGTACGCCCGCGACCAGGTCGGCGAGGCCGGCCGGGGGCTCTCCGTGCTCGCCGGCGGCACCGCGCCCGACCGCACCGGCTGGTACGCGGCCCCGACGCTGGTCGAGAAGGTCTCGCCGGGACACCGGCTGCTGCGCGAAGAGGTCTTCGGCCCCGTCGCGTCGCTGCTCGCGGCGGACGACCTCGCCCACGCGATCCGGATCACCAACTCCGTACCGTACGGTCTGGTCACCTCGGTCCACACCGCCGACCTGAACACGGCGCTGACCGGCCTCGACCTCCTCGACACCGGGATGATCCGGCTCAACGCCCCCTCCACCGGTGTCGACTTCCACCTGCCGTTCGGCGGCTCCAAGGCGTCCAGCCACGGGCCGCGCGAGCAGGGCGGGGCGGCCCTCGACTTCTACACGTCGAGCCGGACGTACACCCTGGCACCCGCGGGCCCCGCGGCGTGACATCGTACGGTGGTGATGTCAACCGGAACGAAGGGATCACCACCGTCATGGGGCACCTGACCCACCGCGACCTCAACGCCTCCCGGGAGCGGCTGCGCGACCAGGTCGCCCATGCCCTGCGAGCCGCCCTGATCTCGGGCGAGCTCCGCCCCGGGGTGGTGTACTCGGCGCCGACCCTCGCCGAGGACTTCGGGATCTCCGCCACCCCGGTCCGCGAGGCGATGCTCGACCTGGCCCGAGAGGGACTCGTCGAGCCCGTCCGCAACAAGGGCTTCCGGGTCACCGAGGTCGACGAGCGCGACCTCGACCAGTACACCGAGATCCGCGCGCTCATCGAGATCCCGATGGTCGGCAGGATCACCCGGATCGCCGCCCGCGAGGACCTGGAGGCGCTGCGGCCGGTCGCCGAGGACATCGTGCGCGCGGCCCGCGAGCACGACCTCATCGGCTATCTGGAGGCGGACCGTCTGTTCCACCTCACGCTGCTCGGCCTCGCGGGCAACGACCGGCTCGTCGAGACCGCCGGCGACCTGCGCAAGCGCTCCCGGCTGTACGGACTCACCGCCCTGGACGAGAGCGGCAACCTCATCCCGTCGGCCGAGGAGCACCTGGAGCTGCTCGACCTGATGCTCGCCGGCGACGCCAAGGGCGCGGAGAAGTGCATGACCCGGCACCTGGGACACGTCCGCTCCCTCTGGGCCAAGGGCGACCGGCCGACCCGGTAGCGGTACCGGCCGACGGTCGGATGGAGGCTCCTCTCGACGGGCGGACGACGGCCACCCATCGATGCAATGTCACATCTGACCGGCCGCCCGCGGCCGTGGAAGGAAGCCATGAACCCCGCGTACGCGACCGTCGACCACACTTTCACCGTCCCCCTGGACCACGGGGCGCCCGACGGACCCACCATCGAGGTCTTCGCCCGGGAGGTCGCCGACCCGGCCCGCGCCGGCGAGGAACTCCCCTGGCTGCTCTACCTCCAGGGCGGCCCCGGCGGCAAGTCGCCCCGCCCGTCGACCGGTTCGCCCGGCTGGCTGGTCCACGCGCTGAAGACCCACCGCGTGCTCCTCCTCGACCAGCGCGGCACCGGCCGCTCCACCCCGGTCACCGCGCGCTCCGCCGCCCGGTTCGCCTCCCCGGAACGGCTCGCCGGCTACCTCGCCCACTTCCGGGCCGACGCGATCGTCGCCGACGCGGAGCTGATCCGCCGCGAACTGTGCGGCGACGCCCCCTGGGAGACCCTCGGCCAGAGCTACGGCGGCTTCCTCACCCTCACCTACCTCTCCCAGGCGCCCGAAGGGCTGAAGGCCTGCTACGTCACCGGCGGCCTCCCCGGCCTCACCGCCACCGCCGACGACGTGTACGCCCGCACCTACCCCCGCGTCCGCGACCGCGTCCTCGACTTCTACGCCCGCTACCCCGAGGACGAGCCCCGCCTCCGGAAGATCGCCGGCCTCCTCGCGACCGACGACGTCCGCCTCCCGAACGGCGACCGCCTCACCCCGCACCGCCTGCGCACCCTCGGGCTCTCCCTCGGCATGGGCGACGGCTTCGAGCGCGTCCACTGGCTCCTCGACGAAGCCCTCGACGCCGACGGCGAGTTGAGCGACACCTTCCTCCACCAGGTGATGACCCAGACCGGATTCACCGACAACCCGCTCTTCGCCGTCATGCAGGAGTCGCTGTACGGACAGGGTGCCGGCCCGACCGGCTGGGCGGCCTCCCGCGCCCTCGCCGACTTCCCCGAGTTCGCCGAGGACGCCGACCCGCTCCTGCTCACCGGTGAGATGATGTACCCCTGGATGTTCCGGGAGATCGCGGGCCTGCGCCCCTTCGCGGACGCCGCCGACCTGCTGGCCGCGCGCGTCGACTGGCCGCCCCTCTACGACCCGAGCCGCCTCGCCGCCAACGAGGTCCCGCTCGCCGCGATCGTCTACCACGACGACATGTACGTCGACGCCGGCATCTCCCTCGCCACCGCGCGCGGGATCGGCGCCTCCCGCGTCTGGGTCACCAACGAATGGGAGCACGACGGCGTCGCCGCCTCCGGCGGCCGCGTCCTCGCCCGCCTGATGGATCTGGCCACCGGCCGCGCGTAGATCCCGACTCCCCTCCTCGCCCTCCGGCTCCCTCCCGCCACACGGAGCCGGAGGGCTTTCGCGTTCCCCGGCAAGGGTGGCCGGATACCGTCGATCTCCCGGATAAACCTCACGCGAAGCAAGATCACTGTTTTGAGGTAATGCCTCCGAACTGATGGGGCGAGCGGGGCTTACCGGCCGTTACTGTTCCCCGGGATCTGGACGAATTCCCAGAGATTGACCCCCTTTTTCCTCTTTCAGCGGTCTGCGCCCGTATGCCGACCGTCGTCCACCCGAAGGAGAAGTCGCCCCGATGACCGTCGACACCGGCCCGGAAGCGCAGGTGGAGCCGCCCCGGCAGTCCAGCCTGAGCACCGCGGCAGCCCGCAACCTCGCCACCACGACCAAGTCCACCCCGCAGATGCAGGAGATCTCCTCCCGCTGGCTGCTCCGGATGCTCCCCTGGGTGGAGACGAAGGGCGGCGCCTACCGGGTGAACCGCCGGCTGAGCTACACCGTCGGCGACGGCCGCATCGAGTTCGTCCAGGACGGCTCGCGCGTCCGGGTGATCCCCCGGGAACTCGGCGAACTGGCCCTGCTGCGCGGCTTCGAGGACGTCGAGGTGCTCACCGCGATCGCCGACCGGTGCATCCAGCGCGACTTCCGCGCCGGCGAGGTGCTGACCGAGCGCGGCAACCCCGCCGAGCAGATCCACCTGATCGCCCACGGCCGGATCAACCAGACCTCCGTCGGCAAGTACGGCGACGAGGTCGCGGTCTCCGTCCTCGCCGACGGCGACCACCTCGGCGAGAACGCCCTCCTGGACGCCGACGCCAGGTGGGACTACACCGCCACCGCCGAGACCTCCGGCACCCTGCTCACGCTGTCCCGCGCCGACTTCGCCTCGATCGTGTCCTCGGCGCCGACGCTCCAGGCGCACCTCCACGAGTTCAGCTCGCTCCCGCTCCAGCGGCAGAACCGTCACGGCGAGGCCGAGATCGCGATGTCGGCCGGCCACACCGGCGAGGTCACCCTCCCGGGCGCCTTCGTGGACTACGAGCTCAAGCCGCGCGAGTACGAACTCTCCGTCGCCCAGACCGTCCTCAAGGTCCACACCCGGGTCGCCGACCTCTACAACGGGCCGATGAACCAGACGGAGGAGCAGCTCAGGCTCACCATCGAGGCGCTGCGCGAGCGCCAGGAGCACGAGCTCATCAACCACCCGGAGTTCGGCCTCCTCCACAACGCCGACTTCAAGCAGCGGATCCAGACCCACTCGGGTCCGCCCACCCCGGACGACCTCGACGAGCTGCTGACCCGCCGTCGCGGCACCAAGATCTTCCTCGCCCACCCCCGGACGATCGCGGCGATCGGCCGCGAGTGGAACGCCGCCGGGCTCTACCCGGACACGGTCGAGCTCGACGGGCACCAGGTGCCGTCGTGGCGCGGGGTCCCGATCCTGCCCTGCAACAAGATCCCCATCAGCAAGGAGAACACCAGCTCGATCCTCGCCATGCGCCTCGGCGAGGACAACCAGGGCGTCATCGGCCTCCGCCAGACCGGTCTGCCGGAGGAGTACGAGCCGGGCCTGTCCGTGCGGTTCATGGGCATCGGCGAGCAGGCGATCATGTCGTACCTGGTCACGACGTACTACTCCGCCGCGATCCTCGTGCCCAACGCGCTCGGCGTCCTGGAGAACGTCCAGATCGCCCGCAGGCGCGGCTGACTCGCACCGGAGCCGAAGCCGTAAGCCGCACCCGTCCGGCCGACACGACGGCCCGGACGCCTCCGGGCCGGGCGAGCGCGCCCGGGATCCGGGACGTACCACCCCACCCCCTTCAAGGAGCCACGGATGCCCGAGCCCGGGCTTTCCCCTCTGCAGTCGAGCCTGCCCACCGCAGCGGCCCACTTCGGGGCCCACGTCCTCGCCCAGGCCGGCGCCGTCGGCGTCGAAGCCGCCGACACCGCGCCGTCCACCGTCCCCGTTCCCGCCGCGGTGGGGGAGGAGCCGGGGGGGCCCGACCTCGGCCGGATCCTGCGCGGCCCCAGCGGCCTCGGCACGGCGGGTCTGAGCCTGGCCCGGCGCGCGGAGCCGCCCCTCCCGGAGCAGCCTCTGCCGGCGGCACCCGAGGCGCCGGTGGACGCCTTGCACATCCCCGGCCTCTACTACCACCCGGTGCCGGAGCCCGACCCGGCGCGGGTGGAGGAGGTCAGCCGCCGCATCAAGGACTGGGCGGTGGACGAGGTCGACCTGTTCCCCGAGGAGTGGGAGGGGGAGTTCGACGGATTCTCCGTCGGGCGCTACATGGTGGCCTGCCACCCGGACGCCCCGACCGTCGACCACCTCATGATCGCGACGCGGCTGATGGTCGCCGAGAACGCGGTCGACGACTGCTACTGCGAGGACCACGGCGGCTCGCCCATCGGCCTCGGCGGCCGGCTCCTCCTCGCGCACACCGCGCTCGACTCCTTCCACACGACGCGGGAGTACGCGCCGCCGTGGTCGGAGTCGCTCCACGCGGACGCCCCGCGGCGGGCCTACCGGTCCGCCATGGAGTACTTCGTCCGGCAGTCCACCCCCTCCCAGGCCGACCGGTTCCGGCACGACATGGCCCGGCTGCACCTCGGCTACCTCGCCGAGGCCTCCTGGGCCGAGACGGACCACGTACCGGAGGTGTGGGAGTACCTGGCGATGCGGCAGTTCAACAACTTCCGCCCCTGCCCCACCATCACGGACACCGTCGGCGGCTACGAGCTGCCGGCGGACCTGCACGCGCAGCCGGACATGCAACGGGTCATCGCCCTCGCCGGCAACGCGACGACCATCGTCAACGACCTGTACTCGTACACCAAGGAACTCGCCAGCCCCGGCCGGCACTTGAACCTGCCCGTGGTGATCGCCGACCGGGAGAACCTCTCGGAGCGGGACGCCTATCTGAAGGCGGTCGAGGTCCACAACGACCTCATGCGCGACTTCGAGGCCGAAGCCGCCGCCCTGGCCGCGGCCTGTCCCGTCCCCAGCGTGCTGCGCTTCCTGCGGGGAGTCGCCGTGTGGGTCGACGGAAACCACTACTGGCACCAGACCAACACCTTCCGCTACAGCCTGCCCGATTTCTGGTAAGAAATGGATCTCTCTGTGACCAGCACCGAGCTCACCTCCGCCATCGCCACTTCCGCGTTCGTTCCGGCTCCGGCGTCGCCCTACCAGAGCGACATCGCCCGTTACTGGAACCAGGAGGCCAGGCCCGTGAACCTGCGCCTCGGCGACGTCGACGGGCTCTACCACCACCACTACGGCATCGGCGACGTCGACCACGCCTCCCTCGGTGACACCGAGGACAGCGAGTACGAGAAGAAGCTGATCGCCGAGCTGCACCGCCTCGAATCGGCGCAGGCCGAAGTCCTCCTGGACCACCTCGGTGCCATCGGGCGGGACGACACGCTGGTCGACGCCGGCTGCGGCCGCGGCGGTTCGAGCGTCATGGCCCACCAGCGCTTCGGCTGCAAGGTCGAGGGCGTCACCCTCTCCTCCACGCAGGCCGAGTTCGGCAACCGGCGCGCGAAGGAGCTGGGCATCGACGACCACGTCCGCGCCCAGGTCTGCAACATGCTCGACACCCCGTTCGAGAAGGGCAGTGTCGCCGGCTCGTGGAACAACGAGTCGACCATGTACGTCGACCTCGACGACCTCTTCGCCGAGCACTCCCGCTTCCTCAAGGTCGGCGGGCGTTACGTGACCATCACCGGCTGCTGGAACCCGCGCTACGGCCAGCCCTCGAAGTGGGTCTCGCAGATCAACGCGCACTTCGAGTGCAACATCCACTCCCGCCGCGAGTACCTCCGCGCCATGGCCGACAACCGTCTCGTCCCGCAGGCGGTCGTCGACCTGACGGCCGAGACCCTGCCCTACTGGGAGCTGCGGGCGACGTCGTCGCTGGTCACCGGGATCGAGGAGGCGTTCATCGAGTCGTACAAGGACGGCTCCTTCCAGTACCTGCTGATCGCGGCCGACCGGGTCTGACCGGCCGAATCCGACCGACCGCCGCATGAAGAAGGCCGGGCCCGTCACTCGACGGGCCCGGCCCTTCGTCTTCCGACAACTCCCCGCATGGGTTAGGTTAGGCTTGCCTAAGTAACGACTTGGGTATCTCCTCCCTCGTCCCTGGAGAGCTCGGATGCGCCCCTTCACTCCCCACGTCACCCAGCCCACCCCCGCGGAGCGCGTGCGTTCGCTCCTGGCCTCGGCGCACTCGATGACGGTCGTGACCGACGGGCGCCGCCAGGAGGTCCACCTCCTGGACGGCACGGGGCCGATGGGCCACATCCACCTCCACGACCCGTCCGAGGGCGTCCACGGAGGCAAGGCTGGGCGCATCCCCGTACGCCTGGAGTTCACGGACATCGCCCCCACCGCCGTACGCGAGCGGCTGCGGGCGCGCGTCACCCTGACCGGACTGCTCGGCGCGGACTACACGCACGACGCGACCGAGAGCACGTGCATGGAATTCGGCCAGGCGCTCCTCGAAGACGCCGAGGGGCGCACCTACCTCACCCTGGACGAGATCCACGCGGCGGACGTCGACCCCATCGCCTCCTCCGAGGCGTCCATGCTGACCCACCTTGTCGACGGTCACGCCGAACTCGTGCCGCTGCTCCTGCGCCTCGTCCGCCCGCGCCCCGACCGGCGCATGGTCCGCGCCCTGCCGGTCGCGATGGACCGCTACGGCGTCACCCTGCGCCTGGAGTACGCCGTGGGCCACCAGGACGTCCGACTGCCCTTCCCGACCCCCGTCACCGTCATGGACGAGGCCGGCTCGCGGATCCACGCCCTCTTCGCCGCGGCCCGCCGGTCCTCGCACCCCAACAGCCTGCTGACCTGACGTCTCAGCGCGGTTCGGGCAGGTAGTAAGGGCGGTTGTGGGCGGCCACCGGCGGGGACTGGAACGTCCAGGCGCCCGCCGCGGGGCGGGGGCCCACGAGGGTCGTGAGGTCCTGTCCGAGCTCCGTCGTCCCGTCGTGGACGGTCAGGCGGATCCGGCCGGCGTCGGCGACGGGGTCGAGGGCGTGGTGCCGGTAGGGCTGGTAGAGGTTCATCGGTCCGGCCAGCGCACGCCCTTCGGCGTCGGTGCCGTAGCCGGTGACCGGAGCGTTGTTCGCCGGGACCGACGGCAGACCGGTGAGGTCGGCGGTGAGGGTGAAGACGTCCACGTCGTGGCGCACCACCGTGGCCGAGCCGTCGGCCGCCGCCGTGGCCTTGCGGCAGCGCACGGACCAGGCGTCACCCGCCGGGCCGTTGGGCGAGGGCATCGTCGTCTCGAACCAGCCCGGATGCTTGGGCTCGGCGAAGAGGCGGCGCCCCGCGTCGATGGCCAGCGGGTTGTCGCACAGGACGTGGATGCGGGCGATGCCGAGCAGCCGGGTCTGGTCGACGCCGTGGGCGTACTCCTCGTAGGAGAGGCGGGGCAGCCGGTGGGCCTCCGACGTCGGGTGGGCGATGACGTTGAACTCGATCTCCTGGGTGATGCCACCACCGAAGGCGTACTGCGCGAAGTAGAGCTGGTAGTTGAGGGACACGACGGCCCGCCCGTCGAACTCGGCCGCGCTCAGGGCCGGATGGCACTTGGCCAGCAGATCCCGCACCGGCTCGGGCTCCACGAGGAAGTCGACGCCGATCTGGTGCAGTGCCCCGTAGTGGAACGGCAGTTGGTACGGCGCGTGGACGGGCGGCAGCGGCAGGGGGGTCACGGGGCGGCTCCTGGAGAGATGACGGCGGGCCGGTCGCGAGCGGTGAGCTCGCGGGCGATGGCCCCGGCGCTGCGCAGCGCGAGGGCGGCCATGGTCAGGGTCGGGTTGGAGGTGGCGACCGAGGGCATGCTGCCGCAGCCCACGGCGTACAGGCCGGGATGGTCCCAGCAGCGCTGGTCGGAGTCGACGACGGAGGTCGCGGGGTCGTCGCCCATGATGTGGGTGCCCGCCGCGTGGCCGGCTCCCCGGTAGGAGTAGGTCCTGCCCCGGTGCTCGAAGCGGCCCGGCCAGACCGGACCGGCCGGATCGTCGGTGTGGTCCTCGGCACCGAGCAGGCCGAAGATCCGGTCGGAGACCTGCCGCGCCGCGGCCATGCCCTCTTTGACGTGGCCGGACAGGTCGTACGCGACGGCCGGCCGGGGGAGCCCCAGCGCGTCACGGTGGCGGGGGTCGAGGGTGACGCGGTTGGCCGGGTCGGCCTCCTGCTCCATCTCGAACTGGAGGGTGAACTGGCGCCCCGCGCGTTCGCGCACGGCGGTCCGCAGTTCCGTGCCGAACAGGCCCCGGCCGCCCGCGCCGCCGGTGTGCAGGAGCGCGGCGACGTCCCCGTCGACGGGACCTCTCGCCCACACCCACCCCCAGTTGCCGATCTCGACGCGGAAGGGCGCGCGGGTGCGGCGGGCGGGCCCGAAGCGGAACCCTTCCAGGCCCGAGGTGGATCCCGGGCCGCGGTACGGGCCGACCTGCTCGGGCATCAGCCCCCAGGTGAGCAGCACCGGATGGTCCATCAGGTTCCGGCCGACCTGGTCGCTGCGATTGCCGAGGCCGGACAGGAGCAGCAGCCGGGCGTTCTCGACGGCGTGCGCGGCGAGGACCACGACGTCGGCGGAGGCCGTGCCCGGGATCGCCGGGCCGGTCCCGGGGTTCCAGCGCAGATACGAGACCCCCGTGGCACGGCCGTCGCCGTCGGTCAGGACCCGGTGGACGACGGCCCGGTCGACCAGCGTCACCGACTCGCTCCAGCGGGCCTGGGTCTTGAGCGGCGTGTACTTGGCGTGGCTGGGGCAGAGAGGGATGCAGCTGGCGCTGCCGAGGCACCGGCTGTCGGGGTCGGGCCGGCCGTGCGCGCCCGCGGGGACGTATCCGGCGCCGCCGTCGTAGCGGGGGTCGGGTGTGCTGTTGCGGCCGTGCGGGGTGCCGGTGACGCGGAGGACGACCGGGTCGCCGGTGGCCGGGTCGGGGAGCGTACGGCCGTCGAGCCGGGCGGCGAGCAGCCGGTCGAGGTGGCTGACGGGCAGGGCCTTCATGGGGAAGGTGTAGTCGTCGGGGAAGGGCAGCCCGACGTGCTCGCGCTGTTCGTCGACGTCGGCGGCGACCCCGATCTCGTACTCCGCCGCCCGGTAGTGGGGCTCCAGCTCGTCGTAGCCGATCGGCCAGCTGCGGCCGTAGCCGAACTCGGCCGTGCGGAAGTCCTCCGGGTGCATCCTCGGCGTCAGCCCCGTCCACACGTTCCCGGTGCCGCCGTTGACCCGTACGTAACCGCTGGCGTACGGGAGGGGGCCCCGCTGGAGCAGGTGGCCGTCGGCCGTGAACCCGCCCGAGGGCAGGCCGGCCAGGTCGGTCACCTCCGGCCAGGGCGCCTCGGGTTCCGGGACGTACGGGGAGCCGGGGACCTTGGCTCCCGCCGTGAGGTACGTGTGCAGCGCGGCCTGGTGGCCGGCCTCGGGGTCGGCGACCGCGGGCCCGGCCTCCAGGACGAGAACCCGCCGCCTCAGATCGCCGAGCCGCCGCGCGACGAGCGAACCGGCGATGCCCGCGCCGACGACGATGACGTCGTAGTGAGCGTGCGTGCCCGTGGGCCCGAGCCCGGCGCTCATCGGGCGGCTCCCTCGGGCGCTTCGGACCAGCTCCCGAACCCGGGCCGGCCGGTGCCGGGCGCGTGTCCGCCGAGGGCCCGCCACACCAGCCCCTCGGCGTAGGCTCGGGCGGAGACGACGGTGGGCGCCGAGCCCGGCGGGCCCGGCCAACACCCCGTGTACCAGAGGTGGGTGAGCGATCTGGCAAGGGCGAGCGGCTCCTCGGCCAGCCCCGCCGACAGCTCCCCGACGGCCGCGTCGGCGGAGTCCGGGTCGTGGGAGAGCCCGGCCAGGCCCGCCCGCAGCGCACGGCACGGCCCGGTGCCGACCCGCGCCGCGACGAACTCCGCGTACTCCCCGGCCATGCCCGTCTTCTCCAGCTCGGTCACGCTGAATCCGCTGAGCGCCGAGGACAGCGCGACGAACTCCTCCGCACCGCCCCAGGCTTCGGCGGCCCTCGACTCGCTCACGTACCCGCACCCCTCCGTCGACGCACGTCGGTGATCGTTCCCCGGCGCCGAGCGGCGGACGCGTCCAGTTCAGGCCATCCGACGAGGACGCCGGGAAGCCATGTCCGCGCCGCCATCTCGTGTGATGATCTTTTCTTCACATAGGGATCCGTAGGCGATCCCCGGGGGAGAGAACATGGCATACACGGACGCCAACGGCGTCGATCTGTCCGGCGTCACCGGCCGTCTCATCCAGACGGTCGACCTGGTGAAGAGCCCGGCACCGCAGGCCATCGCCACCGACACGGTCAACGGACACGTCTTCGTGCTCCAGGTGGAGAGCTCGGCCACGGTTCCCGAGGGGAACATGTACCTCAACCGCATCGACCGCCTGACCGGCGCGGTGACCGGTTCGATGCAGCTGAAGGGCTTCGGGCACGGCCTCTCGATGGGCGCGGAGCCCGCGGGCACCGACACGTACCTCTGGACCGAGGTCGGTCCGCTGCACGTCACCATGAAGGGCGGCGAGGTCTCGTCCACCTTCGGCAAGGCCGTCACCCGGTTCCTGTTCGAGCCCGGCACCGTTCTCGACGGGAACCTCATACCGCAGGAGCGGAAGTTCACGCCGCCCGGCAGCACCGCGGGCACCGGGCCCTTCCTCGACCCGGTGAACAACCGGCTCTACGTGATGTACCACAAGAGCGGCAAGCGCCACTTCACCCGGTACGACCCGGCCGCGGCCGCCGCGGGCTCCTGGGTCCCGGTGGGCACCACCTTCGTCATGCCGGCCGGTGAGGACGTCACTCCCGACGTGCCGTCGCCCTACCCGCTGCAGCAGACGCTCGTGTCCCAGGGCTTCACCGTGCTCGGGGACGTCCTCTACGCGTACCAGTGGGCCCCGTACGACAAGGCCGCCAACCCGACGACGGTCCCCAGCGAGTTCCCCGGGATCGCGTTCCTCACCTCGTACGACTGGGCCACCGGCGCGCGCCTCGACCGGCAGGTGGTCACCAACGCCGACGGCCTCACCCGGCGCGAGCCCGAGGGCGTCGCGGTGGAGGTCGATCCCGCGACCGCGGAGACCCGGCTGCTGTTCGGCTTCAGCAACACCGTGCCCGGCACCACCGGTTCGCGTGACGTCACCATCGGCTGGTACCCGACGAAGCCCGCGGTCGACGGGATCAAGGTGCTGGCGGACTGGGAGGACCTGACCCTGGAGCCCGGTGTCACCCCCGGAGCCCAGCCCCCGCGCGGACGGCTGATCGCCCTCGCCGGCACCACCTACCTCCAGCTGCGCGGCACCCTCACCTGCACCCCCGGCCTCACCGCGGACAGCAGGATCGCGACCCTGCCGCACCGACTGCGCCCCACCCGCCTGACCCGCCAGAACGTACCCCGCAACAACAACACCGGTCGCTGTGTGTGCCAGATCGAGGCGGACGTACACGGCGCGCTTTGGGCGTACGGCGCCGCCGGCGACAACGCCATCACCTGGATCGACCTCGACGGCGTCTCGGTCGCCTGGCGATGAACGCCCGCCGTCCCGCCCCACCCGCCGAATCCCGCGTACCCATCACACCCGTTCAGGCGTCCGCCCGCCGCACCCGATCCGGAGGATCGAGCATGACCCAGCCCACGACCAGCCGCCGCTCCCTGCTCGCCGCGGCGCTGGCCGCCCCCGCCGTCGCCGTCGGCGCCCCGCTCCTCGCGGCCACCCCGGCCGCCGCCGCGGACCCCGTGGACGGCTGCCAGGTCGTCGTCGACTGGACGGCGATCGCCCTGGAGTCGACCGTGGAGAACGAGGCCGGCGCACCGGCCCAGGCCCGCGTCATCCGCCTCGCGGGCACGGAGTACCTCCAGCTGCGCGGCACCGTCACCTGCGCGTTCACCGCCGACGGCCGCCTCGGGATGCTCCCGGCCACGATCCGCCCGCCCAAGCTGACCCGCGGCGTCTGCCCCCGCAACAACAGCCAGGGCATCAACGCGATCCGCATCGAGGCGAACACGGCCGGCGCCGTCAACGTCTTCGGCCCCCAGGCGACGAACAAGGTGACCTGGATCCAGCTGGACAACTTCTCCTCCGTCCTGCGCTGAGACCGGTACGGAAGGGTCAGGACAGGCCCTCCCGTGGCGAGCTCCCGGTCGCGGCGCCCCACCCGCCCACCACGCCCGGGAGTTCGACGCGGGAGCGGATGCCCAGCCGGGCGAAGACGCTACGGAGGTGATGGTCGACCGTGCGGGGACTCAGCGCGAGGCGGTCGGCCACCTCGCGGTTGGTGGCGCCCTGGGCGACGAGGCGCGCGATGCGCTGCTGCTGGGGGGTCAGCTCCCGCGCCACCGAAGGATCCGCAGCGCCACCGGTGGCGCCACCGGTCGCGCGCAACTCGGACCGGGCGTGCTCGGCCCAGCCCTCCGCCGCCGCCCGCTCGAAGGTGACGAGGGCGTCGCGCAGCGGGCCGCGCGCGTCGCCCGGGCGACGGCGGCGCCTGAGCCACGTGCCGTAGGCGAGGAGGGTGCGGGCGCGCTCGAAGTCGTTGCCACAGCTGTCGTGGCGACGGACGGCCTCACCGAACCAGTACGCCGATTCCTCGTCCTTCGCGAGCAGTGCCCGGCAGCGGGCCAGCTGAGCAGGCGCAGGGCGGTCGATGCCCTGCGCGGCCCAGACCGCGTACTCCTCGGCCGCCGCACGGGCCTCCGCGCTCCGGCCCGACGCGACGGCCGCCTCCACGAAGCAGGGGACGGCCAGCATCCGCAGCGCGAAGTGGCCGCCCCGGGGGCCGGGCCGGACGAGGGGAACGAGTCGTGCGGTGGCCTGCGCGGCCAGCCCCCTGCCCAGTTCGTCCCTGGCGAGCGCCCACTCGGCGAGGGTGGCGGCCTGGACGAGACCGTGGGGGCGCGCCGTCGCGAGGGCGCGCCCGGCATGCTCCCGCACCGCCTTCCCGTCACCCGCCACCGAGGCCACCAGCGCCAGGACGGCGTGCTGGTGCGCGGCCACGTTGTCCTGGCCCGTCACTTCCGCCGCCCGCAGCCCCTCCCGGGCGGTGCGCGCGGCCCGGCTGTACCGGCCGGCCCGGAGTTCGGCGTAGGCGAGGTGCTCCAGCGCCCGGGGCAGGAGGGCGGTACGGTCCTCGGCCCGGGCGCGGGCGAGCGCCCGGGTGTGGACCCTGGCCGCGGCGGTGGTGTCGCCGAGGACCAGCGCGGCCGAACCGGCCCGGAGCAGCAGCCGGGGATCGTCCGCGGCGCCGTCCCGCGCCACCACGCGCGTCAGCGCGGCACGGGCCTCGTCCAGCCGTACGTCGAGGGCCGCGCTCAGCCCGTCGGCGAAGTCCCGCTCCGTACCCCGGACTTCCCTTCCGCCGTGCAGGGCGGCCAGGCACCCGGCGACGTCACCCCCGGCCCAGGCCGCCTCCATCGCGAGGAACCGGGCGTCGGACGCCTCCACGGGTGCCCGCTCCCGCAACAGCTCCGCCGCTTCCAGGAACGCCTCGTGCGCGTCCATGACCGGACCGCCCGCGAGGGCGGCCAGACCGCGTACGAGTTGGGAGCGGCCGCGGGCCAGCGGTGTGAGGGCGCGTACGGCGGCGGGCGGGCCCAGGCGGTCGGCGCGGTGGCCCTCGCTCCGGGCGAGCACCGTGGTCGTGGTCCGGCCCGGTGCCGGGTCGGCTCCCGGCCCCGACCCCGGCCCCGGAGCCGAGGCGAGCAGGGCCCGGCCGAGGAACGAGTCCTCGAAACGGAGCGTGGCGCCGCTCCTGTGCAGCAGCCCGTCCGCGATCAGGCCGTCGAGCGGCTCGACCGAGGTGCGTGCGGCCCGCGCCCCGGCGAGGACGGCGTCGATGCCGATCCCGTCCGTCGGCGCGTCCGGTCCTCCGGATCCCGTGTGGGCCGCCAGGGCCACCACGGCGAGGAGGCGGCGGGAGTCCGCGGGGAGGCGGCCCATGAGGCCTCCGTACACCTCGGCGAGCACGGCGCCGTCGGCCGCCGGCCGCGGCAAGGGCGTGGTTCCCGCGAGGTGGGCGGGGGAGAGGCGCCGTACGGTCGCGGTCAGCACACCCGGGTGCCCAGCAGCCTCGTCGAGCAACCGCCCCTCCACCCACGGGGCCGGGGCCACTGGGCACATGTCGCTCAGGAGGGCCCGGCCACCGGCCGGGGTCAGCCGTCCGAGGCGGACGGTCTCCGCCCCCGGCACATCGGGGAAACGATGGTGCCGGACGGCCGACAGCAGCCAGCCGAGACCTCGACGGTCGGGCTCCTGCCAGGACGCGGTGAGAGCGGCCCGCGAATGGGCGTCCCACAGATGCAGGTCGTCCAGACAGATCAGCACCGAGCGCCGCGATCCGGACCCAGGACCGGTGCCCGTACCACCGGTGCCGGCTACGAGGTCGGCGACGGCCGCACCCAGCCCGTCCCCGACCCGCGCGCGCCGCAGCGCCCTGCGCCCGGCCGACGGGGTGGCGGCCAGGGCGGCGAACAGGGCACGCGCTCCGCTCCACGGGGCGCGATGCCCGGGCGCGGCGATCCGGTACGCCCTGCCGGGGAAGTCGGCGGCTGCCCGGTCGAGCAGCACGGTGCGCCCCTCGCCGGGATCGCCGGTGAGGAACAGGACGCCTCCGGTCCCGGCATCGACACGGGCCACCAGACGGGCCACGGCGGCGAGTTCGGTCGTGCGGTCGTACAGCCGCAGGCCCGGGGCGGCGGCTGGGCTCGCTCCGCTCACGGCGGTCACGTTACCGACCCGTACGTGACGGCGGAAGGCTCCCGGGCCTGGGCGAGGGCCCAGACCCGGGACCACCGTTCTGTGATGGTGCACAGAGTGTCAGGAACCGAGGGGGCAGGTGCCCCGGTACTCGTCGATCGTCAGGCTGGGCCGCGGCAGCGGGCAGAGGAACTGGTCGTAGCGGGTGTCGTTGTCGATGAACCGCTTGAGCCACGACAGGCTGTACTTCGCGATCGTCGTGTTCGAGGAGTTCGGGGTGAAGTGCGTGGCGCCGTTGAGCTCCAGGTACGCCTTGTCGAGCGAACCGGGCAGGCTCTCGTAGAAGGGCTCGGAGTGGGTGGCGACGGGGGCGACCGTGTCGCCGTCCGCGCCGATGACGAGGGTCGGGGTGGTGATCTCAGGCCAGCTCTTGTCCGTGTTCCAGCCGGTGAGCGGAACGGCGGCCTTGAGGGACGGCCGGCTCTTGGCGGCTTCGAGGGTTCCGCCGCCGCCCATGGAGTGCCCCATCACGCCGAGGCGCGTCGCGTCGACGCGGCCTCGTACGGCGCTGCGCTGGGTCAGGTAGTCGAGCGCGGCCAGGAGCTGGCGTCCGCGGCTGTCGGGCTGGTCGAGGGTGGTGAGGGTGTCGATGGTGAAGACGACGAAGCCCTGCGACGCCAGGCGCGGCCCGAGCCAGGCGATGGAGGACTGGAGGGCGGTGAACCCCGGGGAGATCGCGATGGCGCCGAACGTGCCGTCGCTCGTGGACGTCGGGTAGTAGATGGTGCCGCCGCCGAAACCGGTGACGGCGAGGGAGGAGACGCCGGTCTCGGCGACGGAGTACGAGCCGCGCAGCGCCTCGATGCTCGAATTGGTCGGCGCGGGACCGCGCTCGTACGGGTTGGCGGCGGTGGCGCCCGCGGCGGTGTCCGCGGCCTGGACGCCGGGGGCGAAGAGCAGGGTGAGGCAGGTGGCGGCCAGGGCCGCGGCGAAGTGTCGTGTCACGACGGAGTCGTCCTCTCGTGTCGTGGGGCGGCCGCCACCGGGGGAGCGGAGTGGCGGACGCGCCGTGAACTGGCTCGGCCACTGTCGGGTCGTCACGCCCCACGGGCATCGGCAGAATCACCGGCGTTCGCATTCACGGTCCCCACCCCGCTGCCGGGCGCGCCGCCGCTGGACCTCAAGGAAATTGCCGACCCGGACCATCCACGGGTGGTGAGGGGCGCGCAAGCGCCGTGACGGCGTGCGCGTGTGGGCCACCGCCGGCGGAGCGAGACGCTGCTCATCGCCTAGCGCTCCAGCGCCGGTTCGGGTCGTGCGGGGCCGTCACATCGGGAGGGAGCGGAGTCGTACGGGCTCTGTAGGCCAGTACGCGTCGTCGCGCAGGGGCGTCACCATGGTCCGCAGCGGCATGGTCACCACGCGGCTCTCGGGTTGTTCGACGAGTACGTCCTGGTCGAGCGGATGCCACCCGAGGCGCTGGTACAGCGGTACGAGGGGAGGCCGGCAGAACAGGAGCGCATGGTGAGGGCCCATCGTGCGCGCGTGGTCGAGTGCCGCTGCCACGACGAGTCGAGCCAGACCATGACCTCGCATGTCGGGTGCGACGGCCACTCCGCCGACGCCCACCACCTCCGTCTCTGCGGCGCCGATCGCCACGGGCAGCCGTAGCAGGCCGGCGTGGGCCACAAGCCGGTCGCCGCGCCTGACACCGAAGTGCTCTTCCTTGGGCAGCCAGGTCAGGCCGGTCGCGGCAACACCGAAGGGGTCGTCGCCGCCGCCGAGAATCTCGTCCTGGTCCGCTTTCGTGTACCGGGGGAGCCGTACTACGGCCGGTGCTGCAGGGGATGGGTTCTGAGGCATCCCCACATGATGATCTCTCCGCCGCGGAGTGGCCAAGCGCTCGGTGGTTGCTTGTACGCGCCCGCCGTCACTCGCCACCGTCCACCCGCTGATGGCCCGGGCCGACATTGCGGTCGCTCGAACCATTCAACGGCGGATGTGACCCACGTCACATCCCGTACCTGTCAGGAATCGGGGCGCTGTCCCGCTCAAGTCACCGAGAGCCAAGCTAACCGACAGGAGCAACACCATGAAGCACCGCATCGTCGTCCTCGGCGCCGGCTACGCCGGAGCCTACGCGGCCGGGACCCTGGCCCGTCGACTGTCCCCGGAGGGCGCCGAGGTCACCGTGGTCAACGCCGAGCCGGACTTCGTCCAGCGGCTGCGCCTGCACCAGCTCGCGGCCGGCCAGGAGATCGACGCTCCCCCGCTCACCGACGTCTTCGCCGGCACGGGGATACGGTTGCGCCTCGCACGTGTCACGGCCGTCGACCCCGAGCGACGGATCGTCGCCGTGGCCGACGCCGACGGCGGCGGCGAACTCGGTTACGACACGCTTGTCTACGCGCTCGGCAGCCACGGTGACGACCGCGGCGTCCCCGGCGTGGCCGAGCACGCCTTCGACGTCGCCGCCCGGCCCTCCGCGCTGCGCCTGCGTGAGCGTCTGGACAGCCTGGAGAAGCGGGGCGGAGGCGTGAACGTTCTGGTCGTCGGCGACGGGCTGACCGGGATCGAGACCGCCACCGAGATCGCCGAATCCCGGCCCCGTCTGTCGGTGGCGCTGGTCGCCCGCGGAGAGCTGGGCGCCCAGCTCTCCGCCGGAGCCCGCGGCCACCTGCGCCAGGTGTGTGACCGGCTGGGCGTCACCGTCCTGGAGCACACCAGTGTGGAAGCCGTCGAAGCGACGCGGGTGCTGTGCGCCGACGGCACCGCCCTCGCGGCCGACGCGACCGTGTGGACGGCCGGGTTCGCGGTCAGCTCCATCGCCGCGGCCGGCGGGCTCGAGGTCACCGAGAACGGTCGGATCGTGGTCGACCGCACCATGCGGTCGGTCTCGCACCCCGACGTCTACGCCGTCGGCGACAGCGGCTACGTCATCGGCGACAACGGCCGGCCGCTGCCGATGTCCTGCGCCTCGGCCGGCTACACCGGCCGGCAGGCCGTGGACGCGATCATCGGACGCCTGACCGGCGGCAAGATCGCGAACACCAAGCTGGAGTACCCGGGCAACCACATCAGCCTCGGGCGGCAGGACGGCATCCTGCAGATGGTCGACGACGAAGGACAGGCGAAGCCGACGTACATGGGCGGCCGGAAGGCCGCCCGGATCAAGGCGGGCATCGTCAGGATGTCGCTGTGGGCCACCTCGCACCCGACCTTCGGCCTGCCCAAGCGCAAGCACCACCTGGCCGCCGCGCCGAAGACGTCCGCCGTCGAGAAGGCGGTCGCGTAGCCGCCGGGTCACGCTTCACGATCTTGAGCCACTCGGCAAGGAACTCCCTCCTCTCAAGGAGAAGGCATGCCCACTCAGGCCGCGCCCGCAGCCGATACGTCCCCCTCACCCACCCCCTCACCCTGGCCGACCGTCGCCCGGGCAGTCGCCTTGCTCACGGTGAGCATCAGCCTGCTGCTCACCGCCTTCGCCTGGCCGTCGGTACGCTCATCGGTACATGACGTGCCGATCGCCGTCGCCGGGCCCGCCCCCGCCGTCGAGCGGATCACGTCCGTACTCGACCAACGGCTTCCCGACGGCTTCGAGGTCGTCGGGGTCGCCGACACCGCCGCCGCCGAACGGCTGATCCGCGACCGTGAGGTGTACGGGGCGATCGACCTCAGCGCCGGCACCCCCCAGGTCATCACCGCATCCGCCGGAAGCGCCGCCGTGGCCCAGACGCTGGACAGCATCGCGACCGGCCTCGGCCAGACGCGGGGAGCCGGCACCGCGGTCGCCGCCCGCGACCTCGTCCCGCTGCCGGCCGACGACCCACGGGGCGCCGGACTGGCCGCCGGAGCCCTGCCGTTGGTCATGGGCGGCCTGCTCGCCGCCCTGCTGTTGACCAGGCTCGTCCGCGGCGGCGTCCGCCGCGTCACCGGAGCGCTCGCTTTCGCCGTCACCGGCGGACTTGCCGTGGCGGCGATCCTGCAGTTCTGGTTCGGCTCGCTGGACGGCTCGTACGCCGCCAACACCGGGGCCATCGCCCTGACCATCGCGGCCATCGCCCTGACCATCCTCGGTCTCGAGTCGCTGCTCGGGTACGTCGGCTTCGGCCTCGGTGCCGCCACCATGATGCTCATCGGCAACCCCCTGTCGGGCACCGCGACCGCACCCGAGATGCTGCCCGGCTGGTCCGGCATCCTCGGCCAACTGCTGCCGCCCGGGGCCGGTGGCCGGCTGCTGCGCTCCACCGCCTTCTTCGACGGTCACGGCGCCACCCAACCCGCCACCGTCCTGGCGGCGTGGCTCACGCTCGGTACGGTGATGTGCCTGGCCGGCAAACTGCGCCGACGCCCTACCGCCACCGTCGAAGGTTCGGCCGCACAGCCGGCCGCACAGCCGGCCACGCACGCGACGGTCTGACCCTCCTCGCCCACCACTCGGCGCGCAACACCCCACCCCCGCAGGGCGGATGCCCCGAGGCGAGCCTTCAGCCACACCACATAGGGTGGTCCGCATGGACAGCACCGCCATTGATCGCTTCGACACCAGCCGGTTCGAAGCGAGCCGGAACCGACTGGCCTCGCTGGCGTACCGGCTGCTGGGCTCCGCCACCGACGCCGAAGACGCTGTGCAGGACGCGTTCCTGCACTGGCAGGCCGCGGACCGGCAGCGCATCAAGGTGCCGGAAGCGTGGCTGACCAAGGTCGTCACCAACCTGTGCCTGGACCGGCTCCGCTCGGCACAGGCTCGTCGCGAACGCACCGCCGGCGCCTGGATGCCCGAACCGCTCCTCGACGGAGATGTGCTGCTCGGCCCGGCCGACACGTTCGAGCAGCGTGAATCGGTCTCCCTGGCCCTGCTGACGCTCATGGAGCGGCTGTCCCCCCTCGAGCGGGCCGTCTACGTCCTGCGCGAAGCGTTCTCCTACGGTCATGCCGAGATCGCCGAGATCCTCGACATCGCTGAGTCGGCAAGCCAGCAGCACCTGCACCGGGCCCGGCGCCGCATCACCGCCGCACGCCGCGGCGACAGCGAAGTCGACCCGGCATCCGCCCGCAGGATCGTCGAGGAGTTCCTCGCCGCCGCCGCCTCGGGGCGCACCGAGCGGCTGGTGGCGCTGCTCACCGACGACGCGACCGCGATCTCGGACGGCGCAGGCGGCACGGCCGAGAAGCTGCTGCGGTTCGACACTCCGCAGCGCATCGCCGCTGTCGTACGGGCCGGCTTCAAGCCCACAGCGGCGAAGCGGCGACTGGCCGGCGGCACACCGGCCATCCACTACGCGGTCGTCAACGGCGCCCCCGCCCTCCTGTTCGTCCTCGTCGACCAGGTCATCGGCGCCGTGACGTTCGACATCGCGGGCGGCAGGATCGCGACCGTGCGCGGCATCGCCGCCCCCGCCCGCCTCGTCCGCCTCACCGAAGCCTGGCGGGAGCACGGACCGGACACGCCGCTCGTCGCCCAGTGGTGACCCGCCGTCGACGACGGCCGGGAGCGACGGCACCCGGCGCTGCGAATCAATAGGCCGGGTTCGCGACATCGACCGCGATCGTCCGCATTCGCTACGAAGGACGGTCCGGTCCGGTGCGTGACCGGTCCGGACCGTCCTTCCTCAAGCGGCTGCGGCTGCGGCTGTGCCTGCGACTGCTACGCGGCCGGTACCGAGTCCTCGAGGGTCGTGCCCGCCGATCGGTACGCGCCCACCTTGGCGGCCACCTGCGCCGGGGTCAGGACCTGGTCCTTGACGTGCAGGACGTAGTCGACCTTCTGGTCGTAGGCACGCGGTGTCGTCGAGGTCTGGCCGGCCAGGTCGATCAGCCACTGGTTGAAGTTGATGGACATGGGCCGCTCGGGCAGGTAGCGGGCGTCGTGGCGGCCGAACTCCTGGCCGTCGACGTAGTAGACGATCGCGTTGTCGTCGATCGTCATGACGAGGTCGTGCCAGCCGGCGTAGCTCGCCCGGACCTCCGAGTGCTGGTTGACCGCCTCCCACGGGTCGGGCCGGTACGTCTCCCACGACGTGGTGTAGAGGATGTTGGCGGGCTCGCCCCAGCCGCCGTTGGGCAGGTACTCGAAGTCGTACTCGGCGTAGTCGTCGGCCATCGGGGCCTTGAGGTCGTTGATCGTGAAGAAGGTCTGGACGACGCGGTCGCCGTCCGGGCCGGACAGCGGTGCGTCGGAGAAGCGCACGCGCGCCGCGTAGGTGCCGTTCCGGAACTTCGAGGCCCGGGTGAGGATCTCGGTGTGCTTGGTGGATTCGCCCGTCCCGGCCGTCGAACTCCGCAGGTTCATCAGGGAGTTCGTGCCCTCCTTGGCGAAAGTGACGTTCTCGGGGGCCCAGGTGGCGCCGGGCACTCCGGGGCCGCCGGAGTTGGACCGTACGCTCCAGCCGTGGGCCGCGATCGCCGGGTCGGTGTGGCCGGTGTAGTCGAAGTCGTCGAAGAGCGCTGCCCCGGCGGGAGGGGGAGTCGTCGGGTCGGTGGGTGTGGGCGTCGGGGTGGGGTGGTTGCCCTCGGGGGCCGTGCCCCAGACCGGGACGCCGCCGACCGTCGCGGTGACCGTCGACCAGTTGGCGTACGTCGTCTGGTTCGGACCGAAGGAGTAGTCGTCGTTCTGGTTCAGCGGCTGCCAGTTGGAGCGGTGGAAGCGCAGCTGCATGTCGCCGGTGTCCGCGCCGGGGGCGAGCGAGCCGGCGCCGGCGGTGAAGCCGACCTCCAGATACCGGTCGGCGGTCGCGGTGGGGGCGGCCAGGGTCCCGAAGGTGCCGGTGAGGTTCGCGCAGCCCTTCACCGCCCAGGAGCAGGCGTACGTGTACGAGGCCCCCGCGTCGGCCTTGAAGTAGTACCGCACCTTGACCTGGCTCAACGGGACGCTCGACGTACCCGTGTTGACGACCTTGAGCCAGGGTTCGACCTGGTCGCCGCCGGTGGCGCTCTGCCGGTACTGGACGGTGACGGCCTCACCCGCCGCGGCCGCCGGGAGCGCGGTCAGCGCGGTGGCGCCGAGCCCGGTCACCGCGGCGACGGCGAGCGCGGCACGGATCCGCAGGCGGCCCTTGGTCTTCGTGGGGTCGTTCATGGTGGTGGTTCCTCTCCTCAGGTGGGGACGGACGTGGGTGAGAGACGGCGCGGCACCCCGAGGGCGTCGAGCCGGGTCCTGTGGTGGCGGAGGCGTTCCTGGAAGCCGGGCCAGTCGTGGCGGCCGGTCCAGACGACCTCGGCGAGGGCGCAGAGCCGGGGGAACGTCAGGTACTCGGCGTGCGCCGCGGTGGGCACGTACTCGGTCCACAGCTGGACCTGGGAGCCGAGCACCCGCGCAGACTCCTCGGGGCTCCACTCCGCCGGCGCCGGGTCGTTGCCGTGGACCGTGCGGAGGTCGACGACCTCCCCGGCCTGGCCCGGCGGCTCGGTCGGGCTCGTGGACTGGGGGTAGTCGAGGTACGTCGTGCGGTGGGGAGCCATGACGACGCGGTGTCCGCGCCGGACGGCGACACGGCCGTGGTCGGAGTCGCGCCAGGGCATGACGGTGAAGTACGGCGGGAGGTCGGCGCCGTTCTCGGTCCAGCTCAGCGGCTGCCGCCCCGCGTCGAGGAGGTGCCGGCCGATCCGCTCCATGAACCAGCCGTGCAGGGCGTCGGGACCAGGGAGGCCCTCCTCGGCGGCCCGCCGGCGCGCGGCCGGCGAGGTGTGCCACTCGGTGGTGGGGCACTCCTCGCCGCCGATGTGGACGTACGAGGAAGGGAAGACGTCCATCACCTCGTCCAGGACCGTGCGGCAGAAGTCGAGGGCCTCGTCGTGGACGCCGAGGATCGTGTCGCAGACGCCCCACCGGTCCCAGACGTCATAGGTGCGGCCCGGGTGGTTGCCGACTTCGGGGTAGGCGGCGAGGGCGGCGCGGACGTGGCCTGGCATCTCGATCTCGGGCACGACGGTGACGCCGCGCTCCGCCGCGTAGGCGACGAGCTCGGTGAGTTCGGCGCGGGTGTAGGCGCCACCGTGCGGCACGCCGCCGATCTCGGTGAGTCGCGGGAGGGCGGCGACCGGCATGCGCCAGCCCTGGTCGTCGGTCAGGTGGAGGTGGAGGACGTTGAGCTTGTGGAGGGCGAGCAGGTCGACGTACCGGCGCAGGAAGGAGACGGGGCGGAAGCGGCGGGCGACGTCGAGCATCGAGCCGCGCCAGGGGAAGCGCGGGGTGTCGGTGATCTGTACGCAGGGGACGGACCACACGACGCCGGGCGCGGGCTCGCCGCCGAGCGCCTCGACGGGCAGGAGCTGGCGCAGGGTCTGGACTCCGGCGAGGAGCCCTCGGGGGTGGGCGGCCCGCAGCAGGATCGCTTCGGCGCCGACGGTGAGGCCGTACCCCTCCTCGCCGAGCCCGGTGAGGGCGCTGTCGAGGACGAGGACGACGGAGCCGTCCGGGCCGGTGGGCAGCGGAAGGCCGGTGGCCGGCCCGAGCAGGGTGCGGAGCAGTCGGGCGGCGGAGTCGGCGCCGGGCGAGACCTTCAGGGCGGTCGTCGCGTCGAAGGTGAACCGGCCGGGCAGGGCGGAGAGATGGGTGGGTTCGGGGACGAGTCGGGGCAGGGGCATCGAGGTGCGTTATCCCTTCACGGCTCCGCCGGTCATTCCGGCGGCGACCCGGCCCTGCAGGACCAGGAAGAGGACGAGTACGGGCAGGGCGAAGAGGGTGGAGGCGGCCATGGTGGCGCCCCAGTCGGTGCCGAAGACGTTGGAGAAGGACGAGAGCCACACGGGCAGGGTGCGGTCGTCCTGGTTCTTGATGATGAGCATGTTGGCGAAGGCGAACTCGTTCCAGGCGGTGATGAAGCCGAAGAGCGAGGTCGCGAGCAGCCCGGGGGCCAGCAGGGGGAGGGTCACGCGGCGGAAGGCGACGGCGCGCGTGCAGCCGTCGACCTGCGCGGCCTCTTCCAGCTCGGCCGGGACGGCGGCGAGGAAGGAGCGGAGGGTGACGATGGTGAAAGGCAGGGTGATCATGAAGTAGATCAGGCTGAGGGTCGCCAGCCGGTCGAGGAGGTCGGCGTCCCGGGCGATGACGTACATCGGGATCAACAGCGCCTCCCAGGGCGCGACTTGCGCGAGGAAGACCATGAGGATGAAGCCGCGCCGGCCGCGCCAGCGCATCCGGGCGACGGCGAAGGCGGACGCGAGCGCCACCACGAGCGCGAGCAGGACGCACCCGGCGGTCACGAGCAGACTGTTGCGCCAGAAGACCCAGAAGCCGTCCGCGGCAACGGCCTTCCCGAAGTGCTCCAGGGTCACGGACACCGGAAGGAACTGGGGGGTCTCGGACTGGATGTCGGGGGTGGGCCGGAAAGCGGTGAGGAGCATCCAGTACACCGGGAAGACGGCGACGACGAAGACGACTGCCGCCGCCGTGTTCAGGGGGACTCGGCGCAGGGAGCGCGGTGTCACCGGTCGGCCTCCTGTCGGAGCAGTTGGCGGAAGTACGCGATGAGCACGGCCACGAGGAGCAGGACGGTGAGCGTGGAGACGGCCGCCCCGAGGTCGTAGCGGTGCAGGGACTGGGCCACGCGGTAGGCGTAGACGGGCAGGGTGGTCGTCGCCTCGCCGGGACCGCCCTTGGTGACGGCCCAGATCTGGGCGAAGCAGCGGAAGACCCAGATGACTTCGAGACAGAGGACGAGGCCGAAGAGCGGCCGGAGGATGGGGAGTGTGATCGAGCGGAAGATGCGCCAGCCGCCGGCCCCGTCGAGCCGGGCCGACTCGTACAGCTCGGCGGGGACGGTCAGCAGCGCCGAGTGCAGGGTGATCGCGGCGAAGGGGACCGACTGCCAGACCACGAGCAGGACGAGGACGGTGAACGCGGCGGGACCGTCGGCCAGCCAGGAGTACCCCTCGAAGGACTCGAACCCGAGCCGGACGAGGAGCCAGTTGACCACGCCCAGGCGGGAGGCGAAGAGCCACTGGAAGACGGTGGTGGTGGCGATGACGGGGCTGGCCCAGGCGAGGACGAGCCCGCTCGTCACCAGGATCCGCATCCGCCGGCCGAGCTTGCGCATCATGAGGGCGATGAGCGTGCCGATCACCATGATCAGGACGACGTTGACGAACGTCCACCAGAACGTGCGCCGTACGACCTCCCAGAACTCGGGGTCGGTCAGGACGGTCCGGTAGTTCCGGAACCCCACGAAACCGGCGCCGCCGCGGATGAGTTCGCCCATGCCGTACTCCTGGAAGGAGATCAGCAGATTGCGGACGAGGGGGTATCCGAGGAGGAGCGCTCCGCCGAGGACGGTGGGGGCGACGAGGAGGTACGGCCACAGGGCCGAGCCTTGGGGGAGACGGGGGAGACGGGGGAGACGGGGGAGACGGGGGAGGCGAGGCGGGCGCCGGCTCCGGGGGCGCCGCGGGCGGGGAGTCGGTCCTGGTCGGCTCACGAGCCGAGGGTCTTCGTGATGCTCCGGGACGCCGTCGCGGCCGCAGTCGCCGGATCGCCGCCGGTCAGCACGGCGGTCATGTACTGCTTGATCGGGTTGGTGGCCTCGACGGCCGCCCACTGCGGGGAGTTGGGCGTGGCCCGGCCCTGCGCCGCCCCGGCGGCCATCGCGGCCGTGCCCGCGTCGTCCTGGATGACACGGGCGAGAGAGGTGCGGTTGGGGACGTAGCTCATCGTTCTCGCCATGTCCGTCTGCCACTTCTCGCCCGCGAGTGCCGCCACGACCCGGTACGCGGCCTCCGGGTGGGTCGAGGCCTCCGGGACGATGAAGTCGGAGCCTCCGGTGAAGACCGCACCGGGCCGCGCCGCCGTCTTCCCGGGTACGGGGAAGAAGCCGAGCTTGCCCTTGAGCGCGGGGTTGAGCTCCTCGACGATCTTCGCGCCTCCCGGCACCGCGATGATCTGGGCGACGTCGCCCTTGGCGAAGACCTCGGCCTGCGGGGGCTTCGCCTCGTCGGCGTCCTTCGGCCCCTTGCCCAGGGCTTGGAGCCGGCGGTAGAAGTCCATGCCGGCGATGGCCTGCGGGGTGTCGAGCGCGCCCTTCCACGTCGCGCCGTCCTTGACGGCGAGGTCGCCGCCCTCCTCCCAGACGAAGCCGGACAGCGTGAACCAGTTCTGGCCGGGGAGGTAGATGCCCTGGGTCCCGGCCCGGTTCAGCTTCGCGGTGACGGCGAGCCACTCGGCCTGCGTCTTCGGGGGCGTGGCGACGCCCGCCCGGGAGAAGAGGTCCTTGTGGTAGATCACGACGCGACTGGCCGCGTACCAGGGGATGCCGTACTGCTTGCCGTCGACCTTCCCCGGCTCGGCGAGCCCCGGGAGCCAGTCGGCGCCGTTGAGCTCGGTCACCTTGTCGCTGAGATCGCGGACGCCGCCGCTCGCCGCGTACTGCGCCACCTGGGTGTTGCCGACCTCGATGACGTCGGGTGCGTCCTTGCTGGCGAGGGCGGCCGTGACCTTCTCGCCGATGCCGTCCCACTCCTGGATCTGGATGTCGAGGTCGATGTCCTTGTGCTCCGCCTCGAAGCCGGTGCGGAAGCGGGTGAGGAACGAGTCGGTGACGCTGTCCTTCATGATCCAGACGGTCACCTTCTCCGCTCCGCCGGAGGCGGCCGGGCCGCTCGGCCCGCCACAGGCCGTGGCGGCGAACACGACGACCGCCGCGAGGGCGACGGTACGGGGGAGAGTCTGCACGGGCACCTCGATGGGTAGTTGACCAATTGGTCAAGTGGTCAGGTGTGTGAGCAGAAGGTGGCATGGACCATTCGTGCCGTCAATCCCCGGGAAAAGATGTGCTGTTCAGTCGTCGACAGGTCAACAGACCGCGTTAGTATCCGGCTTACCAGTTGACCAGTAGGGGGCCGCGGCATGAAGGACGGCATGGCATGAAGGACGACTCCTCCAGCGGGGTGCTGAAGCGGGAGCGCGTACGGGAACACCTGCTGGGCCTGATCGAAGCCGGCGGCCCCGGCGACCCGATCCCGTCCGAGCGCACCCTCTGCGCAGCCCTCGGCGTATCCCGCCCCACCCTCCGCGCCGCCGTCGACGAACTCGTCGCCACGGGCGCACTGGTACGGGAACACGGCCGCGGCATGTTCGTCGCACCCGCCAAGATCACCCAGCGCCTCGCCCCGGACGACGCGGCCTTCGCCGTCCCCCGGGCCTCCGGCAACTGGTCCAGTGCCGTCCTGGAATCCGCCACCGTCAGGGCGGGCGCCCGCATCGGCCGCAGGCTCCGCCTCTCGCCAGCCGCCGAACTGCTCTACATCGCCCGCCTCCGCCTGGTCGACGGCGCACCCATGGCCATCGAGCACCTACACATCCCGGCGGACCTGGTCGGCGCCGCGCTCACCCCGGAGGAGCTCGAAGCGGGCGACCTCTACGACCACCTGCGGGAGCACCACAGGGTCCACGTCCAGGAGGCCACGCAGTCGATCGAACCCACCGTCGTCAGCGAGGACGAGGCCGCGCTCCTCGACGTCCCCGTCCTCTCGCCCGCCCTGCTGATCGAACGCCTCACCCTCGACACCGCGGGCCGTCCCGTCGAGTACGTCCACTCGGTGTACCGGGGGGACCGCTACCGCATCGTCTCCCGCCTCGACTTCACGCGCGACGGCCTCGTGACCTCCTCCACCGAGGGAGATGCATACTGACGCGCAACCGACCGAACGACGGGGAAGGACCGGGATGGAGCCGCAGCCGCACGGAGGGGGCAGGGCGCAGCCGGAAGTGGCCGGCCGGACAGGGCTCAAGCGCGAGCGCGTCCGGGAACATCTGCTCACCGTCATCGACGCCCGCCGCCCCGGCGACGCCATCCCCTCCGAGCGCACCCTCTGCGCCGCCCTCGGCGTCTCCCGCCCCACCCTGCGGGCCGCCGCCGACGAACTCGTGGCCACGGGCCTGCTGGTGCGGGAGCACGGACGGGGCATGTTCGTCGCGCCGGACAAGATCACCCAGGAGCTGGTCGCCGAGCCCCACGCGGCCGGCGTGCCTCGCAGCCGGGGCAGCTGGACGAGCACGGTGCTCGAACTCCGTACCGTACGAGCCGGCGCGCGGATCGGCCGCAAGCTCACGATCTCCCCGGCGGCGGAACTGGTGCACGTGACCCGCCTCCGGTACGTCGACGGCGACCCGATCGCCCTGGAGCACCTGCACGTCCCGGCCGACCTGGTCCCCGGCCTCACCGTCGCCGACATGGAAGGCGGCTTCTACGCCCACCTGCGCGAGAAGCGCGGCATCCGGACGGCCCACGCGGTCCAGTCCATCGAACCGACGGTGCTGAGCGAGGAGGAGGCGGCCCTGCTCGACGTACCGGTCCTCTCGCCCGCGCTGCTCTTCGACCGGATCACGTCCGACACGGGCGGCAGGCCCGTCGAGTACGTGCGCTCCCTCTACCGGGGCGACCGCTACCGCATCGTCTCCCGGCTCGCCCTCCGCGACGGCGCGGCCGACCACCCGGCGGCGGACGCCGCGCGTGCCGGGGCGTGGTGGGGGACGGTGGAGTGACGGGGTGAGGCACGCGTACGGGGATGCCCCCGCCCCGGCACCCCACCCGCGCGCTCCGGCAGGATGTCACCCATGAGGCCGAGGAGAGAGCGTACGAGGGCGGAACTGGTCGCACTGCTGGACCGGGCCGGCCTGGAGGTCGTGGGGCCGTGGGGCCCGGAGAACGTCCTGACACCCGCGGCCGCCTGGCGTCCCCTCATCTCGTACGAGACCGTGCCGACCGCCACCGTCCGGGACGACCGGCCCGACCTCGTCCCCGCACTCAACGCCCAGTGGCACCGTCTCGCGCGCGAGCACGGAGTCATCGACGAGAAGGGCGAGTTCCTCATCCACAACGGGCACGACGACGCCTGGGTCAGGGTCCGCCTCGCCCCCGCCTGGGACCTCGCGGGCGTCCTCGGCGACCGTCCCGGACAGCCCGAGTTCGTCACCCTCTCGGTGGACGGGGACGCGCTGCTGGGCGTGACCTGCGAGGAGTACGAGGTCTGGCTCGTCGCCGTCACGGGCGTCCGGGAACGACGCGAGGAGGCAGCACGGGCGGCGGCACAGGAATCCCCTGAGCAGCGCGAAGCCGAATGGGAGGGACTGCGCGGCGCCCGACTCAGGCCCACGAAGCGGCTGTGGGCGACGTGGGTGGACTGGCTGGGCTTCAATGACGCCGCGAGCGATGCGGTGCTGATCCGGCTGCTCGACATGGGAGCCGGCTACTTCCTGCACCGCGCGGTCTCCGCCACCGTCGTCGACGCCGCGATCGCCCACCCCGACCGACAGCTCCGTGCCGAGGTCGCCAAGCACCAGCGCACCCTGACCCCGGAGCAGTGGACCGCCCTGGTCCTGGGCGAGGAGAGCCCGGCCAGGCGCGCCCTGCTCGCCGAGACCGCCGCCACGCGCGGGGGCCTGACGGAGGCCGGCGTCGAGGAGGTACGGAGGGCCGCGGGACAGCAGGACGACCGCGGCGACGGGAGCGACGGGAGCGACGGGAGCGACGGGAGTATCGGGAGTATCGGGAGTCAAGGGAGCCACGAGCGTCACGACGGCGACGGCGGCGATACGTGCGACGCCGCCCGCCCGATGGACCTCGCCTCCTACGAGGCCCTCGCCGCGCACGAGGACCCGCACACCCGCCTGGCCCTGGCCGCCGACCCGCTCGCGCACCCCGACGTACTCGCCCTCCTCGCCGCCGACGAGAACGAGGACGTACGGCGGACCCTCGCCGCCCACCCCCGCCTGCCGGCCGACGTCCTCGCCGCGCTCGCGGCGGACGAGAGCGAGGCGGTACGCCGGGCGGCATCCGTCCACCCCGAGCTCTCCGAGGCGCAGCGGGCGGAAAGCCTGGTGGGCCTCGACCTCGACGGCATGCGGCACGACGTGCCCTGGGTACGCGACCTCCACGGCGACCCGGAGGCGATGCGCCGGATCGCCGCCTCCTGCCACCCGCTGCTGCGCTGCACCGTCGCCCGAGCCCGGCACCTCCCGCCGGACGTCGTCGAACGCCTGGCGCGGGACGAGGACAGGGTCGTACGCCTCTTCCTGGCCGAGTCCTGCGACGACGCGCCGGCCGACATGCTCCTGGAGGTCTGGCAGTGGTGGAACGGCAGCTTCAGCGCACCCGGCCGCCCGCGCACCCACCCCAACTTCCCGCGCACCGGCCTGCTCCCGTACGCGACCGACCCGCACCCACGGCTGCGTCAACTGGCCCTGGACGACCCCGAATCCACCCCCGAGCTGGTGGAACGGTTCAGCCGGGACGAGGACGGCGAGGTCCGGCTCCGGGCCGCTACCGACCCCCGGCTCTCGGCGGCCTCGGCGGTCCGGCTGCTCGACGACGGGAGCGCCGCGGTCCGGTGCGCGGCGGCCCGTCATCCCGCGCTGCCCGCCCGGTACGTCGTCCGCGCCCTCCGTGACCGCGAGCTCGGGAGGGAGGCCGTCATGAACCCGGCGCTGCCCGAGTCCGTGATGCACTGGATGATCGACACCGCCCAGGCAGGGCTGAAGGAACCCCGAACATGACCACAGAGAACCCCGGCCCTCGCCCCGGCCCCGACCCTGTTCAGCGGACGCTGACCGAGGACGTACCCGCCCTCGCCGCCTCCACCAGGCAGGCCACGCTGCTCCGCCCCACGGCGGGCGACCCCGGCCCGCGTGACAGCTCCGTCGGCGGCCCGCTGCTGTGGCCGGCGGACGAACCGTGGCCGGTGTGCCGGGCGTCGCACGTCGTGAGCAAGCGGGAGAAGCTGTCGGACCCGGACCGCGAAATCTTGCAGGAGTACGACCGCCGCATGAAGGCCCGCAGGCGGGCGCGGACCCCCGGCGCGTCCGTGATGCCCAAGGAGGAGGACGAGGCCAGGACACGGATCATGGACGGGGCGAACGGCATCGACATGAAGACGTGGGAACGGGTCCGAACGCTCTCGGAGTACCCGGCCGCCCCCACCCCCATGATCCCGGTCCTCCAGCTCCGCGCCCAGGACGTCCCCGGCCTGCCCATGCCGGAGGGCACGGACCTGCTCCAGCTGCTCTGGTGCCCCGACGAGCACCCCGAGCCGCCCGGCCAGCCGCGCTACTGGGGACCGAACGTCGAACTGCGCTACCGGGCCGCGGAGTCGGTCGGCACGGTCGCCTGCCCTCCCCGGCCGGAGCATGCCCAGCACGGCTACGTCCCGCGGCCCTGCGTCCTCGACCCGGTCCCGGTCGTCGACCTGCCCGAGGAGAGCGAGCTCCCGGAAGGCCTCGTGGCCGCGGCGGGCGCGTGGGCCGAGGCCCGGGGCGTTCGCTACGCCCGCCACCTGGCCTGCCTGCCGGGCTGGAAGGCGGGAGGCTGGCCCAGCTGGCACCTCACGGACCTCGTGACGCTCGACTGCTCCTGCGGAGCCAGGATGCGGCTCCTCCTGACGCTGGACAGCGGGCACGACCCGAAGCTCGTCCTGGGCCGCTCCGGCGAACTCCGGGTCTTCGCCTGCCCCGAGGACCTCACCCACCCGTTCCGGCTGAACATGCAGTAGCCCCCCTGCCCCGGCCTACTGCCGGGACTGGTCGAGCAGGGAGCGTGCGAGGACGAGATGGCGGTGCCCGGGTTCGAGGACGCGCCGCGCGTCGTCGAGGATCTCCGTCAGCTCGACCCGGGCCTCCGCGCCGCGGTCCGGGTGGTGCCACCGACGCCCACGGCGGCCACGTACCTCAGCCAGCCCCTGGTTCCACCGCTGCCACCGTGCTGCCTGCCGTTCGCCCGCATGAACAGTGACACGCTGCCCCCATGGCGTGGCGTGGAATCCCCTGGCGTGAACTCCCATTCCATCCGCGCCACCCCCGATGTCGAGGGGTCCGTAGGCTCCGGTCGTGCTGCGTCCTACTGGTTGAGGATCTGCGTGATGGGCCGGAACTGGGCTCTGTCCTCCGGGGCGACGATGTCGTCGATGTCGGTGAAGTAGAACGACGTCGACGTACCGGCCACGACATCGAGGACGAACCGGCTGCACGACGCCTGATGGGCCTCCCAGAGGGGGCCGCGCCCCTCATTGAGGATGACGGTCCATTCCTCCGGCTCGACGCCGGGCCGGACGAGCCAGTACAGAACGTGTCCGGCGCCTTCCACGTACCCCCAGGGCACCAACCTCACGCCGTCCTGGTCGAGTTCCGACGGCTTCGCCTCGCCCATGGCCCAGAAACCGGCGAGGTCCTCCGCGCGCTCCGCGGTCTGGGCGACCAGGTCGTACATCGCATCGGGGCAGCCCGGTTCCAGGAGCCAGAGCACCTCCCCGAAGACGCCACAGCCGTACCTCTCGACGAGCCGCTTGTAGTCGCCCGGCAGGACGACGCCCAACGCCTCCTCGACGGCGTCCCACTCCACGTCCCTGCCGCTGCCGGGCGGCGGCGGGCAGAGCCGTTCCAGCGGTCCGGTGTGGCGCAGACTCCGGGCGATCCGGATGTCGCTCGGCAGGGCACTGAGCCGAGGCGGGTTCCCGCCGGCGTCCAGCACCACGGCCCGCATGCGGTCGCCGACGGCGGCACCGGGTGTGTCCGACCACCAGGAGGGATGTTTGGCCTGGTCGATGAAGCCCTCGTACCCGTCCACGCGCACGGCGGCCCCGACCGGAGCCACGGCGGTGACGACCACGTCGTACTCATGATGATCAGCAAGCATGACATCCACTCTGCCCCATGCCGAGCTCGGCGTGGGGCCGGGCCGTCACCCTTGCTGAGGCGGCGTCGAGCTCGCCACGATCTCGGGGTTCACGGTGTCGAAGTACACGTGGTCCGTCGTCGGGGAGAGATGGAACCGGCCGACGTAGAGCGACTTGGTGATGTGCCGGTCGTAGCGGACGCTCCCCACCCATCCGGCGCCCTCGGGCAGGAACTCGGTCAGCTCCTCCGGAGCGTGAGCGGGGCTGGACGGCTTGAAGGCGTACACCGGCTTGCCGACGATGGACTGGACGGCCCCGGCGGGCAGGCGTGCGACCCCGACCACACGGATCTGCGGATCCTGATCCGGAAGCCACTCGCGCCCCGAGTCGTTCGGGTTGTACCCGAGCCAGTGGGCGTCGGACAGCCGGCCGATCGCGCCGAACCGGCGCTGAAGGGGAGCGACGTCGGTGTCCACTTCCCGGAGGTCCGGTCCGGAGCTGTCAGCGGCGGACCCGCATGCGACGGCACCGCCCCCACCCAGAACGAAGAGCCCGCCGAACTTCATCCACCCACGCCGACTGACCACCCTCGACGTCCCCATGACCCCGCCCCCGTCCGTCCTTCGAGGCTCCGATACTAAGGTCGTGCCCGCGCCGCGTCTTCATGACGTCACGTCACGCAGGTCCGGGCGGTTCCTGGGCAGCCCGAAGCCGGCCATCTCCTTCTCCTCGTAGGACAGAAAGCCGAGACTCCGGTAGAACGCGTGGTTGCGCTTGCCTTCCTCGGACGACTCGTGGTCCGTGGACAGGAGGAAGAAGCGGCAGTGCGAGTAGCGCCGCATGAGGTGTTCGACCAGGGCCCGGCCCACGCCCCGCCGATGATGGGCCGGGTCGACCACGACGTCCTGGACGTAACAGATGTGCTCGTCATCGGAGATGGTCCGCGCAAGTCCGAGGAGCGTCCCCGATCCGTCTCGGGCCGTGATGACGAGATGGGAGTTGGCCAGGCCGCGACAGAGCCTGCCGACGTCGCTGGTGTAGCCACCCCACCCGACCGACTCGTAGAGGTTCAGCATCTCCTCGGCATCGAAAGCATCCTCTACCGCGATGAACACGCCATTCCTCCTGGAGCAGGGCCGTCCCGAGTGGGTCGCCACCTCGACACCGCATCTGACTCCGGGCACGCCGCACCCGTCAAGATCGGAAACCCCCGCCCCCGGAAGCTGGGGCAGCTCCGGTTGACAGCTCTCGGGGCCGGGCGTAGTCCGGAAGAGGGGACCCATCCGTCGTTTCCCCTGGTCGGTCCGGTTCGCCCGGAGCGAAGCGAGGGAAGCGGAGAGGAGTTCCATCATGCTCGGCGACCTGATCGGCGAGGAGCAGGGAGACACCACGGGAATCCGGGTGCTGTCCACCGACGGCGGTCACCCCGTCATGGAGGCGTCCTTCCAAGCGGCCGGCACGCTTCTGGGCGTCGCGGTCAAGGACATGGGCACGTACGAGTCGGTCGTACGAGCCGACGGCACCCTCTTCGGAGAAGGCCAGGGTGTCTTGATGACCCAGGACGGCGAGACGATCACCTGGCACGGCTCCGGCGTGGGCAGCTTCGACGCATCCGGCGCGATCGACTGGCGCGGTGCCCTGTTCTTCGAAACCGCCGCCGCGAAGTTCGCCCGGCTTACCGGCATCGCCGGTCTGTTCGAGTTCCATGTGGAGGAGAGCGGGAAGGCCACGGCCAAGATCTACGAGTGGAAGTGACAACGCCGACGACGACGCGGAACGGTGACCGTCCGGGTACTCGGGTCGCCGCCCACGCATCGGCGGGCGACGATGGAGTACGGGACCGATCCGGGGGCCAGGCGCTGGGAGGCAGCCGTGGCGCGTACCCGCATGACCGACGTACTTGTCGTGGGCGCCGGTCCGGTAGGACTGAGCGCGGCCGCCGAACTCCGCCGCCGGCGCGTGCGCTGCCGCCTGATCGACCGGCTCGCAGCTCCTCTCCCGTACGCCAAGGCAGTCGGGATCCAGCCGCGCACTCTGGAGCTCTGGGACCGGATGGGCCTGGCCCGGGCTGCCCTGGAAGCCGCCGCCGAACTGCGCGGCCAGCTGGTCTACGTCGACGGCCTGGAGCGGAAGCGGATCGAGCTCGCGCTGCCGCCCGAGGTGCCGTACGGCTTCGCCGCGCTCCCGCAGTACGAGACCGAGCGCCTCCTCGACGAGTACGTCACCGGCCTGGGCACGACCGTCGAGCGCGGCACCGAACTGCTGTCGTTCACGCAGGACCAGGAAGGGGTCACCGCCCTCCTGCGCACCGCCGCCGGCGCCGAGGAGGAGGTACGGGTCGGCTATGTGATCGGCTGCGACGGAGCCCACAGCACCGTCCGCAAGCAGCTGGGCCTCGCCTTCGAGGGCGGGGCCTTCCCGGAGGAGTACATGCTGGCCGACGTCGAGGCAGACTGGGACCTGCCGTACGGATACGGAATACGGTCCACTCACCTCGCCGACGACGGCTCCACCGACGACCTGCTGGTCTGCATCCCCCTGCCCGGGCAGGGGCGCTACCGCATGTCGATGCTGGTCCCGCCCGAACTCTCGGCGGAGGCCACGGGGACCGTGGCGCCGGCCGGCCGGGCGAGGGGCGACGGCGTGGCGCACGGCCTGGAGGGCGGCAGGGCCCCGGAGCTGTCCCACATCCAGGCTGTCGTGGATCGCCTCGCCCCCTGGCCGGCCACCCTGTCCCGGATGCGCTGGTCCTCCGTCTTCCGCATCAGCCACCGGATCGTCGACCGCTACGCCGACGGTCGGGTGTTCGTCGCGGGCGACGCCGCCCACATTCACCCGCCGACCGGCGCCCAGGGCATGAACACCGGCATCCAGGACGCCTGCAACCTGGCCTGGAAGCTCGCCCTCGTCTGCCGCGGCGAGGCGGGCCCCGTCCTCCTCGCCAGTTACGACGCCGAGCGCCGCCCGGTCGGCGAGGAGGTCGTCGGCCGCACCGTGCGCCACGCCACGCAGGGCATGGAAGCCGAGCCCGCCGACCCGCGGACGACGACGCTCCGCGAGGCCCAACTGCTCGTCAGCTACCGGGGCGGTCCACTCGCCCGCGGTGCGCACGGACCGGCCGACGCGCCCCAGCCCGGCGACCGGGCCCCGGACTGCGGCGGCCTGACCGCGCCCATCGCCACGTACCCGCTGCGCCTGCTCGACGTCCTCCGCGGCCGTACGGAGCACGTCGTGCTCTTCTACGCCGCCGATCCGGCCCAGCTGGCCGCGGCCTCGGTCGCCTGCGGGATGGTGCCGTGGCCCGACGGCGGCCCGCAGGCGGAGCACCGCCCGCAGACACTCGCCATCCTCGCCCGTGAAGCGCCGCCGACCGGACTGGACTTCCTGACGGCGGTGGCCGGATACCACGACGCCGAGGGGGAGTTCGCCCGGCTCTACCGCACCGACGGCCCGACCGGCTTCGTCGTCCGCCCGGACGGGCAGCTGGGCGCCCGCTTCCCGCTCGCCGCCCTCGCGACGGTCCTGCCCGACTACCTGGCGGCCCTGTCCACGCCGGCCTGAACGGCTACGGCGGGCGACGGCGCCCGGCAGCACACGACGACAGGCAACGGCAGGCAACGACAGGCGACGGCAGTACTCAGTCAACGCCACGCGTTCCCTGCCGCCGCGACGTACTCGGTGAAGTCGCGCGGCGCGCGGCCGAGTGCGCGCTGGACGCCGTCGGAAACGGCGCTGTCCATACCCCGCCGGATGGGGCCCACCGCCTCCGCGTAGTCCTCGGCCTCGGCGGCCGACCAGCCCGCTCCGACGAGTTCGGTGACGAACTCGTCGTGGGACAGCGGGACATACCGCACGGCACGGCCGGTGGCCTCGGAGATCTCGGCGACCGCCTCGGCGATGGTCAGGGCGCGGGGCCCGGAGAGTTCGTACGTCTGCCCGCCGTGGCCGTCCTCGGTGAGCGCCGCGACCGCGACCGCGGCGATGTCGTCGGCATCGGTGAAGGAGGCCGCGCCGTCCCCGGCCGGCAGCCGCAGCTCACCGGCGACGACCGCGTCCCGGAAGATGCCCTCGCTGAAGTTCTGCGCGAACCAGGCGGGCCGCAGAATCGTCCACGAGATGCCGCTGTCGCGTACCGCGCTCTCCCCGTCCACGTGCGTCGCGCCGGCGAGGTTGGCCTCGCCGGAGTAGCCCGGCACGTCCACGCCGCGCCCCGACAGCAGCACGACGCGTTCGACACCGAGCTCCGCGGCACGCTCGACGAAGGGGCGGGTGAGGAGTCGGCCGTCGAGCGGCACGAGGTACACCGCCTTCACGCCGTCCAACGCGGCGTCCCAGGTAGTGCGGTCGTGCCAGTCGAAGGGCGGTTCACCGGTGCGCGATCCCACGCGGACCGGTGCTTCCTGGGCCCGGAGACGGGAGACGACGCGGCTGCCGGACGTGCCCGTGCCGCCGGTCACCAGAATCGGATGCTTGGTCATGAAGCCAGTCAAGACGCTCCTCGCGAGACGATCCATGGCTCTGAGGCTCACTCTGATGTCTCGGCGTCTAAGGTCGCGTGCCGCACATGCGTTCGGGGCGCAGGGGGCGGGCAGGACGGCGCGTTGAACCATTGAATCGACGACGACGGGGTGGGCGTCCGTGTGCGGACGCCCACCCCGTCGTCCGTGTCTCGTCAGCGCGCGGCGTTCCAGAGGTCGCACTGGTGCTGCCGGCTCAGCGTGCCGGTGGAGACGTTGCCGCCGGCGGACGCGGTGCGGAGCTGGAGTACCTGGCCCGGCCGCGAGCCGTGCTCGGGCATGGCCTGCTGTCCGCGGGCGCGGGGCGGGGTGCCGTGGATGAACGAGCCCCAGTACTCGGTCATCTGGTCGGCGAGCGCCCGCTGTTCGGCGTTGAAGGGTGCGGCGATGCCGTACGGCTTGAAGAGGTAGTTCAGCTCGGCGGCGTGCGTGGCGCCGAAGTCGAAGTCGGTGTTCTGGGGGAGTGAGGCGAACAGGGGCGAGGTGCGGTCGGCGAACTCGAACGCGTACACCTTGCCCCGCTTGGCGAGGAGCGGGTCGACGGCCAGGGCCGGGCAGGCGAAGAGCCGGTCGCCGAAAGCCGTGCCGTAGGCGTACGAGGGCCGCTCGTACGCGCTCAGCGGGTAGCGGGCGAGCGCCCGGGCGCCCGCCTCCGGGCCGAAGGCGGCGGAGAGGGCCGCCGGGTAGGCCTCGGCGGTGAGGGGGTTGCCCCAGCGGTCGAAGGAGTCGTACGCGAAGACCAGCCCCTCCTTGCTGGTGGCGCCGTTCATCACCGGGACGCGGGAGGAGCGGCCCGAGGCGAACGCGTCGGCCGGCTGCACGGGCAGCTGGGGGGTGCCGATCGTGTAGCCCCAGGAGCGCCCCGCGGAGGCCTGCGCGTCGAGGACCTCCTTGGCGCTCTTCGCGCGTAGACAGTCGGCGGCCGTCGCCGGTTCCGTACAACCGAGTCCGGCGGCGAAGGCGAGGGAGGAGGCGACGGCCTGCTCGCGCGGGGTCCCGGCGCAGTTGCCGAAGGTGCCGCTCTGGATGATCGCGGCACGGTAGAGGCCGCCGCTCGCGGGGGAGGCGAGCTGGTTGCAGACGGCGCTGCCGCCCGCGGACTCGCCGGCGAGGGTGACGCGGCCCGGGTCGCCGCCGAAGGCGCCGATGTTCGCCCGGACCCAGCGCAGGGCCTGCTGCTGGTCGAGCAGGGCGAAGTTGCCGCCGGCGCCGGGCAGTGTGAGGAAGCCGAGAGCGCCGAGGCGGTAGTTGAGGGTGACGACCACGCTGCCGGTGCGGCGGGCGAAGGCGTCGGGAACGATGTCGCGGGCGGTGCCGCCGACGTTCCCGCCGCCGTGGATCCAGACCATGACGGGGCGCTTGGCTGCGGAGTGGCGACCGGTGGGTGGGGTGTAGACGTTGACGTCGAGGCAGTCCTCGGTGATCCGCTGCTGCTCGAAGCCGGGAGCCCAGTAGGTGTTCTGGGCGCAGTACGCGCCGTAGCGGGTGGCATCTCTGACCCCCGCCCAGTCGGCGGAGGGCTTCGGGGCGCGCCAGCGCAGGGAGCCGGTAGGGGCTTCGGCGTACGGAATGCCGAGGAACTGACGCCCCTCGGCCGTGGCGGCTCCGCGCACCCATCCGTTGTCGGTGCGGACCAGGGTGGAGCCGGAGGTGTCGTGTGCCTGGGCGGCCCCGACGGGTACGAGGGAGGCGGCGACGGCCAGGGGCAGGGCGATGCGGCGCGCGCGACGCAGCAGGGCGGGCAGTCGGCCGGTGGGCGGGGTCGTCATAGGGTCTCCTGGGGCAGAGGTATGCCCAGAGGTGGGCGCCGCGAGCATAGATGCCAAGTGCCATGGGTGCCTAGTCACCTATGGACGGAGGTCGAAAGGTGACAGGAAGGTGACGGGAGAGAGATGAAGTTCGAGCACGTTCTGCTCGGATTCGTGGCGATGCGACCCTGTACGGGGTACGACCTGAAGCGCTGGCTGGGAAGCGAGATGGGCCGCATGAGCCGGCTGCCCAGCCAGCAGAGCCAGATCTACCGCACCCTCGCCCGGATGACCGCCGACGACTGGCTGGCCTACGACGTGGAGCGGCACGAGGGCCGCCCGGACTCCAAGATCTATCGCGTCACCGACACCGGAGAGCGCGTCCTGCGCGCCCGGCTCGCCGAGCCATACGTGCCGCCGGTGGACTTCGGCGACCCCGAGTTCCTGATGCGGTACGTCCTCTCCGTCTTCGTGACGGAGGAGGAGCGGACCGCGCTCGTCCGCACCGAGCTGGAAGCACGCCGAGCTCAGCTCGACCGCTTCCGCGCCCGCGACATGCGCGAGGAGCCCTGGCTGCCCGGCGTCGACCCGAAGCGCATGGCCCGCATCCTGGACCACGTCCACGAGAGCAAGGACAGAGCGCTCGTCGCCCACGTGCACTGGCTGGAGGAAGTCCTCGCGGAACTCGCCGGAGCGACGGAACCGGCCTGAGGGGCGGGACTCGCCGGAGGAGAGGTCTCAGGCGGAAAGGAGCGGGTCCGAGGGCGTAGCCTGCCCCCGGACCCTGTCGATGCCGCTCACATCACACGCCGGCACGCTTGAGGACCCGGGTCATTCGTCATGGCGTCGCGTCCTGCCGTTGGACCACCGCCGATCGAGCTCGGCGGACCAGATTCGAACTGGCATTTCGACGCACCAGGGCCCGGGCCCGGTCGATCCGGCGATGAGCGGCGAATGCTGAGTCTGGAGCAATAGTCTGAGATTGACCGCGGTCTGCCTCTGCCTGGTTGGGCCATCCCGGCGGGAAGTGCCGGGAGGAGGACTCGAACCTCCACTGGAACCGCGGATGTCACGACAAGGCTCAGCTTCAGCTTTGCGCTCCTCGCGCACCCCGGCCGTGTTCTGTGGCCGGGGAGTCTGTGGTGTCCCGGCTACCCGAAGAGGTAGCCGAAGACGGCGTCGCCGACCCGCTGGTCGGTGACCTCGGCGCTGTTCGCCTCCTCGCGGGCGAACTTCACCGCCTGCTGGAGCTTCTCCACCCGCTCCAGCAGCTCGTTGACCCGCCGGGCCGGCAGCGCGCCCGAGAACTTCACCGTGGTCCAGTAACCGACCGGCACGTCCTCGTAGTAGACGTCGACCTGCGCCGGGTGCTTGTCCGTCGCCTCCGCCTTGACGTGGTTGCGCGGCACCTTCTTCGTCCGGACCGTGCGGACGACCTCGGTCTTCCACGCGTCGGTCGACGGGTCCTGCGTCCACGACTCGGCGGCGTCCAGGACGGGAAGCTTGCGGACGAAGGTGTTGATGTCCGTCAACTGCTTCTCCAGGAACAGCAGATACGCGACGGGCACCTGCCCCACGAGCACGCGCCCGTCGACCGTGACGTCGGCGCGCGCCTCGCAGTTCGCCCAGTCCTTGGTGGCCGTCACATCGAAGAGACGGGTCAACGCCCGCGCGGTGTCGCGCAGTACGTCCTCGGCCTTCACCTGCACCAGCGTCGACTCGGGCGGCAGCTGCTCGCCCTCCTCGTCCTTCGGCTGATAGGTACGAGAGATCCCGGCGAGCAACGCGGGCTTCTGCAGCCCATGATGAGCCGTCGTCAGGTCCTGGTGCGCCCGGGACTTGACGCCCTTCTCCACTGCGATGATCTGATTGAGTTTCGTTGCCACGTCGCCGACCTTAGTGCGGGGGACCACGGCCGATCGAACGGTTTTCCGCCGGGCGAGCTCATCTTCCGCCCAGGGCAATGGCGTACGCCGCTTCCCGAACGTCCTGATCCGGGTGGCGGCGCAGAGCGACGACGGCGGCGCGGCAGGTGTCCGGCCAGTTCTGGCGGGCCCCGAGGGCCGTGGCGAGGCCGACGGCGAGGAGGCCTTCCACAGCGCCGCCCTCGCTGCTCAGGGCGTGGACCGCGGCGAGGGCGGCGGCGGGGTCGGCGAGCGGGTCGCCGTACGCGTGTGCTTCCTCCAGATCCTCACCCACCCGCCTCGCGAGGACGGGGCGGCCCTCGATGGCGTCAGTCAACTCGCGCAGCGAGAGCAGTAGTTCCGGCTCGGCTGCCGCCAGGTCGATCGCCCGTACGAGGAGGGCGGTGCGGGTGGCGGTGACCGCCGGTTCGGCCGGCAGTCGCCGGGCCAGCTCCGCGCACATCCGAGGGTCGCGGATCGACGTGCCGAGAAGCGAGTGGAGGCGACGGAGGGCCGGTAGATCCCCACCGGTCCCGCCACCCTCCGGTTCGCCGGCCGCGACGAGCGCCAGAAGCCGGTCGACGACGTCGTGCAGCAGGCTGCCGGGCTCCACGCCACCGATCGGGTGGGGCAGTTCGGACTGGGCCAGTTCCGTGAGCCCGTGGCTCGCCCGCCAGGGGCTCAGCGGCGAGGTGAGGTCGGTGTAGACGTCGGCCAGCGCCCTGCCGGCCGAGGGCGTGTACCGCGCCCAGTCGCGGAGGCTGAACAGGGCCCGGTCCGCCGCCTGTTCCCCGGCGACGAACGGCAGCCGGGCGACGAGCTCCCCGTACCGTGCCCGGTGGGCGGGGGCCAGATCCGCCGGGCCCGGATCCAGGAGGGCTCGCCAGACGGCATCCGGACCGTCGGCGGCCGCCGCCTCCAGCAGGGCCCACATCTCCTCCGCCGGCAGCAGCGTCGTGGCCAGGCCGACGACCGTGGCGTGCACGTCCGGATGGATGCCCGGGGTGCGGTCCACGTTGGACAGGAGCGCGGTGGCGGCGACCGGGGGCAGATGGCGGGCGGCGAGCCGGGCGGCCGCCTTCCGGACGGTGACCTTCACTCCGCTCTCGCGGGTCAGGACGTCACGGAGCAGGTCCGCGAGCCGGGTGGGCCGCGTGTGGGCGGCGGCGCGGCCGGCCGCGGACCAGGCGGCCGCGGCCCGGTCGTCGCCGGCGTGGTCGAGGAGTGCGCCGAGGGCCGAGGCCGGATCGTCCGTGTGGGCGGCCGCGTCCAGCGCCGCCGCCGTCAGAGCGGACTCGGCGAGGTCGGCCGCGGACCCCGCGGCATCGTCGGGCCCGGCGGCGTCCGACGTCGAGGAGGTGTACCGCTGGAGCAGGGCCCGCCCGTGCTCCGGCACCGGGGCCACCGCACGGAGCAGCGCGGCGCGTTCGTCGAGGGGTCGGCCGGGGTCGGCGACGGCGTCCGCGGCCAGCAGGACCGCGGCCCGCTGCTGTCGGGGCAGCCACCGGTCGGCGTACCGGAAGGGAGGCAGCGGCCGGGGCGTGCCGTCCATCGGGAACCGGCCGCCCGTGGGCGGGATCGCGGGCAGCGCGAGGTCCAGCAGGTCGGTGCGCTCCGAGGCGAGTACGGCGAGCACCGGGGGCAGGAAGGCCGCGGAGGGCTCCCTCGCCAGCAGCCCGGCCACACGGTCGCCGCGCGTCGCGGGGTCGGCCAGCCAAGCCGCGGCGACCTCACCGAAGACCCGGTCCGGGCAGGTGCGCAGGGCGTGTTCGAGGCGGTCCTGAAGGCCCGGGATCCGGTACGCGTGGTGCCCGCAGGACGTGACCAGCGCGAGCAGGGGCGCGACGTCCCCACGGGCGGCGGCTCGATCCAGCCACGGGCCGAGGGCGTCGACCACGGCACGTACCCCGCGGTCGCGCGGCGGAGTGCCCGGCCGGCGGAACTCCACAGTGCCGGTGTGAGCGGTCAACGCCTCGACGAGGCGTACGGCGGTAAGCAGGGCGGCACCACCACGGACGCCGGCGGCTGCCTCCACACCGCCGACCATGGCCCCCACCCCCACCCCCACCCCTTCCGCGTCCACGGCGTTGAGGAGGGTCGAGACCAGGTTCCGGATCGTGTCCCGGGTCCCGGACGAACAGTCCCGGGCCCGCAGGGCATCCAGGCACAGCCGTTCCCAGGAGTCGGACCCGACGCGGCCCCCAGCGGTGGCGCCGGCCGCGAGCGCTGCCACGATCAGGGGTGCCGGAAGACCCACGAAGGCGGACAGGGCCTCCCCACGCACGGGGTCGCGTTCGTTGGCGAGCCTGCGGGCGGCCAGCGCGAGGACCTCCGCGACCTGCTCCGGATCACGGGTCAGGCCGGCGTTGACGGCCAGCCGATCCCAGACCGTCCCGCGCTCCTCGGCGTCACCTCTGCCGAGGGCGGCCAGGAGTTCGGGACGGGCCTCGGAGGGCGGCAGCAGAGCGAGCAGACCCCAGAGGTCCCAGACCGTGCTGCCGCGCTCGGCACGGAGCGCCTCCACCGCGGCACGGGCCCGCGTGTGCCGCTCGGTGGCGGGCAGGAGGGCGAGCACCCCTTCGTGCGCGCGGACATTGCGGCGTGGATCGCCCGCGGCGACGACGGCGTCCAGGAAGCCGGACCGGCGCGCCGGTGGTACCGACCGCAGCAGAACAACGAAGGCCTGCCGATGGAACCAGCGCGCCCCGAGCGCGGGCAAGGCCGGCGGATCCGCCGCCACCAGCTGCCGCATGACCGCCCGGCCGGGTGTCCGTTCCCACCGCGCGGCCGCCCGGCTCGGGTCGGCGAGCCAGCGCGCGACGCGCTCGCCGTCCTCCGCGACGAGGGCGCCCAGCCGGTCGTGCACCGGACCGGGGAGGTTGTCGGGGCCGTACCGCTCCAGCAGGTCCAGCACGCGTCCCGGCACGGCGGGCAGGGCGGCGGCGATTCCGACGGCGTGCAGCGCCCACCAGCGGTTGCGCAACCGCTTGGGGAGATCGGCGAGTTCCTGTTCCGCGTGGTCGAGGACGGCTACGGGATGGCGTACGGCCAGCGTGCTCCAGTCCTCGAACGCCAGCGCCCCGGCGAGTTCGGGCAGCAGCCGCGCGGTGAACTCCGGCGTGCAGCCCGGCAGCAGGCGGGCCGCGTCCTGGTCGCCGTACGCGGTACGCGCCCGGAGCACCAGCCGCTCGGCGAGTCCGGGCCGCCGCCCGTCGCGCAGCAGCCGCGCGAGGTCGGCGCGGACCACGGCGGGCGCGTCGTCGTACGCGGCCTCGACGGCGGAGTCCGGGACGGGGAGCCGCCGGGCACCGCGCAGCGCGTACCGGCGTACCACCGGGTCCGGATCGCCGATCCGGGCCGCCAGATACGCCGAGTCCCCGGCTGCCAGGGCCGCCAGCGCGGCGAGGCGGCGCTCGTACGGGCCGCGCACGTCGAGAGCGGCCAGCAGGGGCCGCAGGCCGCCGTGGGCGGCGAGCCGGTGCGCGGTGACGGCGGTGTACCGGAGCCGGGCGGCGTGCGGCAGGGGGTCGAGAACGGCGAGCAACTTGTCAGCGGTGGAGATCATCGCGGGCATTGTGCCCGACGACGCGCCGTAGCCCCATCGAATATCGAACATCGAGTGTCGAACTGCCCGCGTGAAGCGCCGGATCCACCCCCGGAGCGGGCTCTGAGCTGGACGGATCGGCTCGACGGGGGTGTGCGATCATGCGGTGGCCCCGGGGAGGGGCCGGGAACGCACACGGGGTGAGGAGCAGGCGTGAACAAGGGTGGGGATCGCGGCGATTCGTCCATACCGGACGAGGTGTGGGAGGAGTTCCTGCGCACCGCGGGCGACGGCGCGGGGGACGCGCCGAAGGAACCGTCCGCGCGGGCCCGCGAGGTGGGGGACCGGCTGCGGACGGAGCCCGCGGAGCCGACGCCGTGGCGTGCGCACACACCCGCCGCATCCGCCCGGCCACGACGGAAGAAGGGCTGGTACGTGGCCGGTCTGCTGGCCTCGCTGGCCCTGCTGGCGGTGGCGGTGGACCCGGCAGGCATCGTCGGATGGTCCGGTGACGACGGCCCGACGCGGGAGCCCCTGGCGCAGGAGTCGCAACGCCCGGAGGGCGCGCCCGACGCCGAGCCGGCGGGGCGCGCCACACTCGACGACCCGTTCCGCGGGTCCCCGGCGGCGCGTTGGGCGAACGGCACGGCCGGGATCACCGTGCCCGCCGCCAAGGCGACCGGGTGGATGACGAAGGCCGAGGTGCGGCAAGCGCTCGCGCGGACGCGCGACTTCCTCGCCGCGTCCAGCCTGGACGCGACCTTGCTCCGCGGAGGACGTCCGGACAAGGCGATCGCCTTGATGAACCCGCATCAGCAGGACGTCACGACCTTCGTGGCGACGGCGCTGCGCACACCGAGCGAGGAAAACGACGCGCGGCTGCTCTTCAGCCGTTTCGACCCGGCGCAGGCGCGTCTGGTCGGGGACGCCGTCAAGACCCGCGGACGGCTCACGTACCGGGAAGGGAAGCGCGGGGCCCTTGAGGTGACCGCCGATGTCACCTTCGTGTACCCGGCCGCACCGGCGGGCGGCGGGGACGAGGTCGTGCGCACGATCGTGCGACGGGAGACGGTGGTGAGCTGGGACGATCCGGCAAAGATCATCACGAAGAAGGGCACCTTCACGCTCCTCTCGTACAAGACCGACATGACCAACGGCGGTTGCGGCAACGCCACCGGGTACCTCAGGCCGGAGTTCGGCGGAGGCGGGTCGGACACGGTGACGGACGGCCGGACAGAGGATCCCTACGACCGCAGTACGCCGATAGGGGAGGGCCACGAAGGCTGCGGGACGGCGACACGGTCGTAGCGGGCCCAGGGCGTGGCGAGGGGGAGAGGGAACGGCAAGGCCGACCATCACAGACCCGCCCCCCAGCCCCCTCGTCGGCCCGGAAGGACATAAAGCGGCTCAGTCCGGAGTGATGCCGGTGAGTACAGCGAGAACGGCGAGACGGATGCGGTTGTCTCGGCCTGTCTTCGCCATCAGGCTCGCCACGTGCGTCTTCACCGTGGTGACCCCGAGATGCAGCCGGTCGGCGATCTCCTTATTGGACAGGCCCACGCCGAGCAGACCGAGTACCTCCCGCTCGCGCGGGGTGATGGCCGGTACCGGGAGGTCCGTAGGGGTGTCGGAGGAGGAACGGGCGTGGAGCGCCTGGGCGACGAGGCGGTCGAGGATGGCCCGGCTGAAGGAGGCCTCTCCGCTGGCGGACCGGCGTACGGCATCCAGGAGTTCGGCCGGTGGGGTGTCCTTGACGAGGAAACCGCAGGCGCCGGCCGCGAGCACCGGATACAGATGGTCGTCATCGTCGAACGTGGTGAGGGCGACGACCCGGGTGGCGGGGCGCGCCGCCAGGATGCGGCGGGTGGCCGTGATGCCGTCCATGCCGGGCATTCTCAGGTCCATGAGGACGACGTCGGGAGTGAGGCGTTCAGCCAGTCGTACCGCCTCCGCCCCGTTGTCCGCCTCGCCCTGGATCTCGATGTCCTGAGCCTGCTCGAAGAGCATGCGCAGCCCCATGCGGACAAGCTGCTGGTCGTCGACAACGAGGATGCGGATCACAGCTTGGGCTCCATGTCGGGTGCGAAGGCGGGCAGTTCGGCCGTGAGCCGCCAGCCTCGAGCCGCGGGGCCCGCGTCCAGCCGGCCGCCGAGCAGGTCCACGCGTTCGCGCATGCCGATCAAGCCGTGTCCGGATGGGCCCGGGGCCGGTGGCCGGGTCCTTCCGGCCCCGTCGTCGTGGATCGTCACGTGTACGGCGGCGTCATCGGCCACCCGCACGGCCAGCTCGGCGTGCGCGCCGGGCCCGGCGTGCTTGGCCGCGTTGGCCAAGCCCTCCTGGGCCAGGCGGAGGACCGCGAGGCCGCGGACCGCGTCGAGCCGTGCGACACGGGGATCCAGGGAAGCGGTTACGGCCAGGCCGCTCTGGCGGCTGTGGTGCACCACCGACTCCAATGCCGCCGACAGTGCCCCGGGCGAGACCAGGGAACCGGTGTCGGAACCGGTACGGTCCGGGGCACGCAGTACAGCCACCAGGCGCCGCAGATCGGTCAGTGCCGCGCCGGCACTGGAGTGCAGGTCGTCGAGGACTTCGATGATCCGCGGGTCCGTGGTGCTGGTGGCGGCGACGACATGGCGGGCGACACCGACGCGCAGCACCATGGAGGAGACGTGGTGGGCCACGAGGTCGTGCAACTCGCGCGCGATGGTGGTGCGCTCCGCTGCGCGGGCGGCCAACAGCTGTTGTTCGGCGCGCAGTTCCTGCTGTTCCGCGTACTGGCGGGCGTGCGCTGCGGCGTCGCGGGTCACGCGTACGTACGCGCCCAGGAGCAGGGGCAGGCCTGCGACGATGCCCATCTTGTAGAGCACCGGGAGAAGTTCGCCGGGCAGGTCCTCAAGACGGTTCACGGCGACGGCAAGCGCCAGTGCCGTCGTTCCGGCGGCCAGGCGGCGCCCGGACTGCCGAACCGCCAACTCGAAGAGAGTCACGGCGGCCAGCACCTTCAACGAGGAAACGGTGCTCGCGCTCAGCGCGTGTGCGACAACGAGCAGACCCGACTGCGCCAGGAGCGCGCCGAACGCCCACTTGCCCGCGGCCAGGCACAGCACGAGGCCGGCTGCCGCAAGGCCCCAGTCCTGTGCGCCGGACGGCCGCTGCAGCAGCAGGAAGTCGCCGATCAGTACGCAGGCGAGCGCACAGACCCGTGTGAGGGCGAATCTCCTGTCGAAGGCGAGCTCGATCCAAGATCTGTTCACGCGGCCCACGATAGGCGGGCGCCCGTGCTCCAGGGGTCCTGCCATGGGAGGAGGGCAACTCCTCCTACCGGCCGCGATGTCCGGCCCGAGGAGGGAGTCGTGTGCCCGGTACGGGCTGCCAGTGTGCTCGGTATGGAAACGAATGCGACCACGGATATGAGTACCGACACGAACGCGAAGTCCGAGGCGACGGGGCGGCGGGCCGTCCTCGGTGGTGCAGCTGCTCTGGGCCTGGCGAGCGCGGCCTTCGGCACCACCGCCCATGCGGCCGGCGCCCCGTCCAGGTCCCGCAAAGGGGCCGGCCGCTTCGCGGGGAAGTCGGTGCTCATCACGGGTGCCACATCGGGCATCGGCAGGGCGGCGGCGAAGGCGTTCGCCGGGGAGGGTGCCCATGTCGGATTCTGTGGCAGGCGAGCCGACTTGGGGCGCCAGGTGGAAAGGGAGATCCGGGACGCGGGCGGCGAAGCCACGTACATCCAGGCCGATGTCCGGATAGCCGCCCAGGTGCAGACCTTCGTGGACCGGGTCGCGAGCCGTTACGGCGGCATCGACGTGGCCTTCAACAACGCCGGCATCGGCGGCGGCAAGCTACCCCACGAGATGAGCGTCGAGGAGTGGGACGACGTCCAGGCCACCAACGCCCGAGGCGTGTTCCTCGCGATCAAGTACGAGATCCCGCACATGCTCAGGGCGCAGCGCGGCGTCATCATCTGCACCTCGTCGTCAGCGGCCGAACAGGCGCGGCCGAACGGTGCCGCATACACCGCGAGCAAGCGGGCGGTGCAGGGAATAGTGAAGGCCGCGGCGCTCGCGTACGGACCCAAGGGAATCAGGCTCAACGCCCTGCTGCCCGGCACCACCGACACCCCCTTCGTCCGCCCGCCGGGAATCCCGGACGCGGATTGGGCCACGTACAAGCAGGCATGGGGGCCGCTCAACGTCGACGGTCTCGAACGGATGGCCGATGCCGAGGAGATCGCGCGCGCGGTGCTCGGGCTCGCGTCCGACGACTTCCCCTACATGACGGGTGCGTCGGTCACCGTGGACGGCGGAAGCACGACGGGCCGGAAGATGATCCAGCCGAGCCGTACCTGAGGTTGGGCCCTTGACCCTTGCGGCGGTCATCGGCGGTCATCGGCGGACACCGATGCGGCCCGGATGACCGTCATGACCCGCCGGGCGGTGCCTTGGGTCCCGTAGCCCTCCGGCCCCCTGAGCACCGCTTTGCCGGTCCGGCAACAGGAGTGGCGGGATCGGGAAGCGATCGGCGACGGTGGGCTCATGACCGACGACATCGCATCAGGAACGCCCGCGTCCGACATCTCTTCGCCGGGTGACGGGTACCTCGGAGACCCCGTGGTACGGGCGGAATGGGACAGCCGGTACGCCGATCGCCACCAGCTGTGGAGTGGCCGGCCCAACGGCGCACTCGTGGCCGAGATCGCCGATCTCGCACCCGGACGGGTGCTCGACGTCGGGTGTGGGGAGGGCGCGGACGCCGTCTGGCTGGCGCGCGGCGGCTGGGACGTGACCGCGCTCGAGGTCTCCGGTGTGGCACTGGAGCGGGCGGCCGGGCACGCGCGGGACGCGGGCGTCGACGTGGGCTGGGTCCACGCCACCCTGACGGACGCGGGGCTCCCGCCGGCCTCCTTCGACCTGGTCTCCGCTCAGTACCCGGCGCTGCTGCGGACCTCCGACGCCGCAGCCGAGCGTGCCCTGATCGCCGCCGTCGCGCCCGGTGGCGTGCTGCTGCTCGTCCACCACGCGGGGATGGACACCCAGCAAGCGGACGACAGCGGCTTCGACCCTGCCGACTACGTCTGGCCCTCGATGGTCGCCGCCCTGCTCGGCGACGACTGGGTGGTGGAGGTGGACGAACAGCGGCCACGCGTCGCACCCGAGGGCGGCGCAGGCGCGCACCACACCGACGACGTGGTGCTGCGCGCACGCCGCCTGCGCTGAGCCGTCCGACGGCTTGATCTCAGTACGTGTGTCCCACGTACGCGAGGGCCTGCTTCAGGAGTACCCCGCGACCGCCTGGCATATCGCTCTGCACAGCCGGAGAGGCCGCCTCCTGCGGGCTGAACCAGACCAGGTCCAGCGCGTCCTGCCGGGGCCGGCAGTCGCCGGTCACCGGCACGATGTAGGCCAGGGACACCGCGTGCTGGCGAGGGTCGTGGTACGCCGTGATGCCGGCCGTGGGGAAGTACTCGGCGACGGTGAAGGGCTGCAGGGAGGCGGGCACACGCGGCAGCGCCACGGGGCCGAGGTCCTTCTCCAGGTGGCGTAGCAGCGCGTCACGGACTCTCTCGTGCTGCATCACCCGGCCGGACACCAAGGTCCGGCTGATGGTTCCGTCCGCGCCGATCCGCAGGAGCAGACCGATGCTGGTGACCTCACCGCTGTCGTCCACGCGCACGGGCACGGCCTCGACGTAAAGGATCGGCATCTGGGAGCGGGCCGTTTCCAGCTCGTCCGTGGTCAGCCAGCCGGGCGTGGTCTCAGTCATGTCAGACATCGCTTGATCATACTTACCTGGCGGCACATCAGCCCAGATCGCGTGTCTGCCAGTTGGGTGGGAGCTGGAGTTCGGGCGCCCGATGGGGGCGCGCCGTGTCGATGTCGATGTGCTGGAGCATCGAGGTGCGACGGCCTACCTACTCGGGGGGAACTGAGTATCCGAGCTCTGACGCGTGTTCGGGCAGGCCGGAACACTGAGGTCATGAGCAAAGGACAGCAGAGATCGAATCTCCAGGTGTGGGCTGCGGTGGTGCTGGCGGGAGTGTCCGTGGCGGCGTGGGCTGCCTGGCTGGGCTGGGACCAGCGCTGTTTCGTTCCTGATCGTCTCCTTGAAGCCCAAGGGTGAAGCCGCCCGTCCCAGGCGCTGACCCCGTGCGGCCGGCACGCCTGACGAGGTGGATCGGAAGCGCGTGCTGACCCCCTACTGAGGTAGGGGGTCGGTTTTGGCACCGCAGTGTGAGGTGGTCGACGGAACCACGCCCCTACCCTTCCGGTCGTCGGCAGCGGGCCGATCACCAGGAGACGGGGGCAAATCATGCCGTTCCTTGCATCGAGGCGCGCGGGCGACGATGTCACCGAGTCCCCGCGATCGGACGCCTTCCCCACGCGACTCGCACGCCGGGTCGGGTACGCCCTGGTCCTGCTCCCGGCAGCGGTCGCGACGGTCGGCGCGGTCGCGGCGGGGCGTTCCGACAGGGCAGCCGCCTGGTGGGCCCGGGCCGCGGAACAGGGCCTGGCCGCACAGACATCGAGCCGGCGGCCCGGCGCGGGGCGCCTGCTGGCCCATGCGCTGCTGTGTGTACCGCTCGGACTGCTGGCGCTCGTCCCGTTGGGCGTCGAGATCCTCTTCGTGCTGCGCGGCGTCCTCTATCCGCTGGTCGACCAGGGCCCGTACGACCATTCCTGGGGTGGTCCGACCATGGGAGGGGCATGGGCCGTGCACTTCATCGTGGCCCTGCCCTTCGCGGCCGCCGGGCTGGGTGCCCTGTGGCAGTTGAGCCGGCTGCATGGCCGTCTGGCGGGCGGGATGTGGGGCCGCAAGGTCGGGCCGGGTCCGGTTCTCGCCACAGTGGTGTCGTGCGCAGTCGCGGTCGTGCTGGTGATCGCCTGGACACACCAGTTGTGAGACTCGTTGCGAGGACCGGCCTCGGCGCCCCGAACCGAAACCCATGACCTCGTCCAACACACCCGGCTATGGATTCGGTGACCGCGCGGGCGGGGACTGGACACTCGTCCTGCACTCCGACGGCGGTGTGGGGATGCGACCGGACTTCCTGGAGACCCTGTCCGGGGTCGGGCGGGCCGTGACGCATTCCAGCAACGGGGGCAAGCCCATCCACCCGTTCTCCTGGTACGAGGACGGGGAGCTCCGGACCGCTTTCGAATGGCCCACAGCCAGGGACGGCAGAACCCCCGACGAGCTGGTCCCCGTTTGCGCGAGGTCGGTTTCGACCTGGCCGAGGGCGGCACCGGCCCTGTCATCGACATCACGGACGCCCACGGGGAACGCCTCTACAAGGAAGTCATCTGCGCCCCCTCGTCCCCCACCTCCTGACGTCGAGCAGGCCCGCACTCCGTCTACTGGGGGACCTTCCGCACATGGGTGGTGTCGGCGTCGAGGGGACTGCCGTCGGCGCCGGCCGGTGAAAGCTCCGGCACAGGGGTGCCGTGCTCGTCGACGAGGACGGAATGTGCCTCGCCGGGGGAGAAGGCGTGCCGTTCCCCCCACTGCCGCAGGGTGACGATGACGGGGAAGAGGGCGCGCCCGGCATCGGTGAGCACGTACTCCTGGCGACGGCCCGATGGCGCGGTGCGCTGGGCGAGGAGCCCGTGAGCGGTGAGCTTGCGGAGGCGGTCGGTGAGGATGTTGCGGGCGATGCCGGTCCGTCGCTGGAACTCGGTGAACGACCGTGCCCCGTCCATCGCGTCTCGGATGACGAGAAGGCTCCACCTGTCGCCGACGAGGTCGAGCGTGCGAGCGACGGGGCAGTCGGGGTCGGTCCAGTCGGCTTCCGGGGCATGCGCTGTGCTGCGCGGCATGACACCTCCCAATGAGTTGCGAATTGAAACCATCATGCCTTACGGTCAAATCGGTTGCAATTCGCTACTGATTAAGGTTGGGTGCAATGAACGCATGGCGACGGCTCCTGCTGGCGGTGGTGTGCGGTGTCGCTGTGGCGAGCGTCTACGCCGCCCAGCCGATCCTGGAACCGATGGGGCGCGACCTCGGTGTCCCGCCGCACCTCACCGGGTGGATCGTCGCGACCGGCCAGCTCGGCTACCTGGCAGGCCTTCTCCTGCTGGTGCCGCTCGGTGACGTCGCAGACAGGCGCCGGCTCATCGCCGCGCACCTGGCGATCACCGCGGCGGGCATGGGCATGACGGCCTCGGCGTCCACCGCATGGGCGGCGTTCGCGGGGCTCGCGACGGCCGGGGTGTTCGCGGTCGTGGTGCAGACCACGGTGGCCTATGCCGCATCGGCCTCACCGCCCGCCGAACGCGGACGGAACATCGGCATCGTGACCTCAGGCGTCGTGGTCGGCATCCTCGGAGCGCGGGCCGTCACCGGCGCACTCGCCGAACTCTGGGGCTGGCGAAGCGTCTACGCCCTGCTCGCCGCGCTCTCGCTCGGACTCGCCGCCCTCGTCCTCGCCGCGCTCCCGCCGGAGCGGCACCCCAACCCGCCCGCGAGGTACAGCCGCGCCGTCGCCTCACAAACCGAACTGTTCAGAGAGCACGCGTTCCTGACACGCGGACTCATCGCGTTCTTCCTCTTCGCATCGTTCGGAACCCTCTGGAGCGGACTGGCCCTGCCGCTGGCGGACGCACCATGGAAGCTGAGCGAGAGCCAGATCGGACTGTTCGGCATCGCCGGACTCGCCGGCGCACTCGGCGCGGTACGCGCGGGACGGTGGGCGGACGCGGGACGGACCGTCCCGGTCACCGGAGTGGCCCTCACCCTGCTCATCCTCTCATGGGCGGCGATAGCCCAGCTACCGCGGTCGCTATGGCTCCTCGCCCTCGGCATCGTGGTCCTCGACTTCGCGGTCCAGGCCGTGCACGTGAGCAACCAGCACCTGCTCACCGCGACACATCCGCACCGCGTCAGCAGCGTCATCGGCAGCTACATGGTCTTCTACTCGCTGGGCTCCGCCCTCGGCGCAGCCGCGACCACCACCATCTTCACCACCCACGGCTGGTCAGGCTCCAGCCTCCTCGGCGCCGGATTCGCAGCCTGCGCCCTGGCGATCTGGGCGACCACGATCACCAAGCCCGCAGCAGCGCGCACCTCCGACCCGAGGCGCGACGGTCCCGGCGGCCAACCTCAGACCATGACGACTGCCAGGAGGCGCAGCCTCTGACGCTCGATCGGTCAGGCAAGTGCCGCTCGGAGCTCCGCAGCGATGCGCCCCGCATCGGCCGGAGGGACGTCGAGCACCCCGTTCTCCGACATCAGACTGTGGAACTGCTGCTGCTCGTAGGGCACCCCTGGCGGCAACGCGGCGACGTGCCAGTGCACATGGGAGTTGCCCTCCTTCGCACCGAGGGAGAGGAGATAGATTCGCTCGGTGGCGAACACGCTCTCCACGGCCAGGGCGATCCGACGGACCACACCCATCATCCGGATGTAGCCGTCCTCGGAGAATCCGCTGACGACGTGCTCGACATGCTCCCTGGGGGCGACCAGGACCTTGCCCGGAAGGGTGGGCCAGCGGTCGAGGAACGCCACGTGGTCGGCGTCCTCATAGATCAGCTCGTGCTCGTAGCCGGGGTGCCCGTCAAGAAAGGCACAGACGAAGCACGGCCCGCGACGGGTCCGCTCCTCGTATGCGGACAGATCCAGGGGCCTGCGGCGGGGCTGCTTCACTCGACTCTCCATAGGGCACGACACGGGCAGCGTCGCCGAACAACTAACCGCCCATAGCCAGCTCTCACCACACAACTGACAAGCACCACGACGGAGACTCAAGCCGCGGTCACGAACTCCGGGTTACGCCCACCGGAAACCTGACTGGTCGCCTCGTCCCACAGCGCGAGCAGCCGCCGGTACTCGGCCGCGCGCTCGTCGCTGCACGGCTCGTCCATCAGTTCCCGAATCCTGGCGTTGATCCAGGACGCTTCGAGTGCAAGAAGAGTGACAGCGGTAGGCGATGACATGCACTAACCCTACGGGCGACCACTGACACACGCCCCTCTGGCCGCCCTCCCGGCCGTGGACCAGACTGACGGGTCCGCGAGCGCAGGGAACAGTCGACGGAGCACTCAAGGACGCCGCTGCAGGACTGTGTCGCGACGTTCGTACCAGGCCAGGGCGTGGGCAATGCCCTCCTCGACGGTCAGGGACGGCTTCCATCCCAGCAGATGCGCGGCGAGCGCGATGTCGGGGTCGAAGGCCGGACGGGCCTCCAGGTGCGCCGCCCGCCCCATGCGCTTGGCGTGATGATCGACAAGTACCACGCCGGCGAGCCGTACCCCGTCACCGGCAAACTGGCACCACCGTGCTCGAACTGATCAACGCCTTCGAGAACGTCACCGGCAAGCCGCTGCCCACCACGGTCGCCGCGCGCAGGCCGGGCGGCAACGCCGGGGCCTACGCAAGGACACCGCCCGCAGGTCCGTACCGGCGGTCGTGTTCTCCAGAGCGCTCTCGAAGTGCGCCTTCGTGCGTGCGTAGGGGCTCATGGGGGCGAGCGGGGTTCTTCGGTGATGCCCCTGGCCCGGGGCGTAGTGTCGGGGTGCTCGGCGAAGATGGCAGGTTCATTACGTTTCATGAACTAGTCAACGGGTCCTGATCGCGACCTGGGTACGAGACAGGTCTTGGCAGCCGGAGACTGCCTGAGTCCACGGTGAAACGGGACGGGTCCGGGGTCAGCGGAGGTGGCACCACAGGCCAATGACGGCCGGGGGGCCGGAGAAGGCCAGCAGGATGAGGCCGCCGAAGATCCCGATGCCGGGGTCCTCGCCGAAGGTCTCGGGATCGAGGGGGTCGTAGAACACGCTGATGGTGTTCGGGGGCGTGTACTCGTTGATGCGGGCGTGCGACTCGCCTTGGACCGTGGTGCCGCCCGGGGGTGTGAAGCGGACGACCGGGAAGAAGTGCACGTCGCCGTCACCGTCCTCGTGCTCCCGCACTCCGATGACCTCCGCGTCGATGCGTATGCCCCGGCGCTTGAAGCCGATCCCGGACCGTATCCACAGCACCCCCACCACACACCCGGTGACGCCGACGACGGTGACCAGCCACATCGCGATCAGATCCCCCATAGGGCCAGCGTAGAGGCGATGCCTCCGCACCGATGAGTCCTGGTCTCGCTGATCCCCTGGCTCCGCGAACCAGCCAGGTGATCATTTGTCAGACACCCCATAGGCCGCTGCGCCGAGGCCCGGCGAGCTCAACAGCAGCCACATAAGGTGGTTCCTGTAGCTAACGTGGGGCGTCATGACTGTGCTGATCGTCGGCGGCAGCGGGTTCCTGGGCGCCGAGCTCGTGCGCCAGGCGCGATACTCGGGCTGGGACGCGGCCGCGACGTACAACTCCCACCCCAGCACTCCTGCCGATCCGGCGTGGCACCACCTCGACCTCAGGGATCCCGTCCGTGTGGAGGAGGTGCTCGACGTGGTGACACCGAGCGCCGTGATCAACGCCACGAGCGGAAACGCCGACTGGGCGGTGACCGCTGAAGGCAGCATCCGTCTCGCGCTGGCCGCCACCCGGCGGGGCATCCGTCTGGTTCACGTCTCCAGTGACGCCGTCTTCTCCGGCAGCCGCCACCACTACGACGAGACCTGCCTTCCGGACCCGGTCACCCCGTACGGCGCCGCGAAGGCCGCCGCCGAGACCACCGTGCGTCTCCTCTGCGCTGACGCGGCGGTCGCCCGGACCTCACTCATCCTCGGCGACGGCCGGTCCTCGCACGAGCGCATGGTGCACGAACTGGCCTCCGGCGAACGGGAGGGTGTCCTGTTCACCGACGACATCCGTTGCCCAGTCCACGTCGAGGACCTAGCCGCAGCCCTGTGGGAAGTCGCGCGGTCCGACATGGCCGGCACCTTCCATCTCGCCGGGTCGGATGCCGTTTCACGGCATGACATAGGCGTACTCATCGCACGGCGGGACGGCATCGACGCCACCCGCTTGCCAACGGGCCGGCGTTCAGCCGCAGGTCTGATCGGCGGGCTTGACGTGCGTCTCGACAGCCGCGTCACCCAGCTGAAGCTCGCTACCCGGCTGCGTGGCGCCCGCGAGTTCTTGGATTGAGGCAGCAGAGACCGGGGCCGACGCAGGGGCCGGTACCGGTACGCCGTCGGAGCTCAACGCACCACCAACCGGTCACGGGTGGGCCGGTCGCCCCGAGAGTCACGGCCGAGGCGCCGGGCATCCGTGCGTCGGGTCCGGCGCGAGGGCCACGGTCATCCAGGGCGCGGCGCTCTCGCGGTACGAATGCCCCACCGGTTCGATGCCGCGCTGGTCGGTGAGGCTGAACCCGGTCACCATGATCAGATCCGAGTCGTCGGCGGTGGACACGAGGTGCGTTCCGCAGCGCGGGCAGAAGCCCCGATGGAGCGTGGGATAGGCACGGCGGGCCCGCCGGAGATCCGCGTTTCGTGCGCACACGAACACAGGTGCGGATCGATCGGGTCACCGCTCACCTGGTAGGTCAGGTTTCCGCATGGGCAATGCCCCTCCCGGACCGGCTCCGGAGGCTCGGAGGTGCCATCGGCCGGTAGGTCGTGGGCCGGGCTGAGCATGTGGATCCTCGATTCGACGCAGGTGGCGGCCCGGCCATGGGACCGGGGTGGGGGGGGCTACCAGGTGGTCGGGACGGTGAGCTCGGTGACGGCCTGGCGGGCGGCCTTGGGGATGCCGAGTCGCTCGCGGGCCCGGTGTACTGCGGCGAGCTGTGCGGTGGCCGGCGGACCCCAGTCGAAGAGCTCCAAGGCCTGTTCCGGCGTGGCCAGGATCCGGGTGTACGCGCGACCGGTGGACGGATCGGCTGTGGCCGAGCCGACGCTCGTGAGGGCGGCGGCGAAGCGGACGCGGGCGCACGGCTCGTCCGGGTCTGAGAGGTACCCGAGAAACAGCGGATCGCCGAACTCGGTGTTCGCCTCCTTGCGCGACTCACGGCGCAGCGTGGCCACGGGGTCGCCGTGGTCGCCGGATTCGGGTCTGCCGCCAGGGAGGCACGCGGCGCCGGTGGCGGGGTCGAGAAGCACGACGACGCGGCCGTCCGGGGCGAGCAAGTAGCCCCAGGACTGCCGGACCGGGAGACCGCCCGGGGCGGGGGAGGGGTGGAAGGGGTAGTGATGGAGAGCCCGGGCGGTGCGCAGGATCCCGGCGGTGTCGAGGACGGTAGGGGCGATCGGGCGGCCGTTCTCCAGGAGCACGGTGCCCGCGGCGTTGACGCGGGCGCGGAGCGCGGAAAGGGCGCGGCGCGCGTCGCTGGGGGACATGAGGTCGGATAGGCGGGCGGGCTCGGCGAACTCGACGGCCTCGATCTCGTGGGTGGGGAGCCGGATGGCCGCGATCTGGTCGTCGTCCCACGTCCCGCCGTCGTAGACGTGCAGGACCTCGCCGTTGAATCGCATGACCGGCGGCGCGTCGACCGCGCTCGCGGAGACCCAGTCGACAGCGAGACCGCGATCGACGGTCGTGGTGACGCCGAGCTCCTCCTCCAGTTCGCGGGCGGCGGCCTGCGAGGGGGACTCGCCCTTGTCGACGGCGCCACCCGGCAGGAGAAAGGTGTCGCGGTAGTCGACGCGTTGGACCAGCACCCTTCCCCGTCCATCGGTGATCAGCACCGAGGTCCCGGCCCACAGGGCCGCCGTGGCGCGCAGGACCCCGTACTCCTCGTCGGTCATCGACGGCCCTGGCTGCTCGTCAGAGGTACCGGTCGCATTCATATCTCTCCGATCGCTTGCCGTCTCGCCGGCGAGCAGCGACTCGTCGTCCGATGCATGAACACTCCCAACAGTGAGGGGAGGGATGGGGTTCACGGCGAACGGATCGTCCTTGCAGACGTGAGGCCTGTTGTGCGGTGACTACGCGTGGTCGGTGTCGCGTTCGGTGGGGAGGAAGCCCGCGGCCTTCTCCTCCAGCAGCCGCGTGAGGAAGACGTCGGCGTCGGGGCGCATCCGGGCCAGAGCGACCAGACAGGCGATCGCCGCATCCCCGACTTCCTTGTGCACGTCCTGCCAGGCATGGGTCGGCTCCTTCCTCGGATTGGTGCCACGGGCGCCGATGACGGCCTGGGCCGCCTCCCCGACTTCCTCCGACATCTTGAGGACCTGCAGGGTCCACTGCTCCTCGTCCGAGATGTCGTGTTCGGCGTCGAACTGGTTGAACAGGCGGGCGAGATCGTTGATCGTGCCCCACGGGTCGGTTTCCATCGGCAAGGTTCCTCAAGTGAGTCGGTACAGGTCAGGTGATGGGTGGGCGTCCGGCGGTGGCGTGTCGGCGCACCTGCGCGTGGCGGCTCGCCCTGCCCGCCGCCATGTACGGTCCGGGCGAGGGAGCGAGGGTGATTCCGGACCAGACGCGCAGATAGGGACGGGCCGGCGCGCGCCGACGGAGCCGCGGGCGCCGCCCTGAACTGCGCGCGTTCGACCGTCACTGGCCCTCCCCGGAATCGACGCGAGCTTCACCCCGTTCAACGGGAGAGGGCTGCGGTCCGTCACGCCCGGGCCACTGGACCACCATGCGGCAATGAGCCTTGTCCACGACATCGGCGCCGGGCGGCAGGCAGTGAGCGGGCGTTGTGGTCGGGTATACGGTCAGGGCAGGCACGGCACCCTCTGCCTGACCGCGCACGTCCCGGTCCCAGGACCTGACCGTCTCCTTCAGCCGCTCTGCGAGGACGGGGCCCTGGTCTCCGAAGGCGTATACGAACCACTCCCATTCGCGCTCCGACGACGTCGCGCCGTCCCGCTTTCGGACGTGCGTGAGGTAGGCGAGAGCGCCTTCTCCCAGGAGCGCGGGAGCGTCCGACCCGGCCGCGATCCCCGCGACGGAGGAGTCCTCGCCGGCAGCAACTGTCAGACGGCAGAAGCCGGGCAGCGTCGTGGCCGCGTACAGCTGGAGCGAGCCGAAATACACGCCAGGTCCCATGGTGACCCCGGTAGCGACCTCACACCGCGGTCCGCGCAACGCCACCTCCAGCCCGTCGACGGGACGGGGCCGTCCGTCCTCGAAACGGATCTGCAGCTGTCCGCCCAGGAGATCGGCAACAGGGGTGGTTCGGGCGTGCGCGCCCTGGGCGGGGACGAACCCGCAGTGCGTGAACCTCCGGGCGACCAGCACGTCGCCGTCCCGCTGGAAGGTGATCGCCCGGGTGTAACCCCCGATCTCCAGCGGCAGGACGAGGCGGCCACCTTCGGCAAGCAGCTCGCGCCACGGCGGGGCCACATCCCAGCAGTTGTACGTGATCACGATCGCGTCGAAGCCGCCGCGCGGGGCCAAGTGCGCGGGCACGCCCAGAGCGGCGTCGCCGCGGAAGACGGCGACGCGTCCGCTGCCGGCCTCCACGAGGAACCTGCGAGCGCGGCGTACGACGTACTCGTCGATGTCGCTCGAGACCACCCGGCCACTCGGGCCGACGACCTGGGCGAGCAGTTCGGCGTTGTATCCACCGGAGCCCGCCTCCCACACGAGCGCACCGGGCTCGAGGTCGAGGCCCTCGATCATGTCGGCCTGCAGCCATGCTGCGGACACCGAACTCGTCGCGCGCCCGGCCTCGTTACGATGGGTGACGACGGCGAGATCACCGTCGTACGCGGACCTCAGGTCCTGCTCGGGGGCGAAGCGATGGCGGGGAACCGACCGCAGCGCCTCCTGTACGGCGGGGGAAGGGGCCCAGCCGCCGGCGATCACCCTGTCGGCCATGGCGTGACGGCGCCGGACGGCTTCGGCGGGCTCGCCCGGAACCGGCGGCTGGACGGTGCCGAGCGGGTACGCGTGGACCGGCGGCAGGCCGGGGATGATCCCGGGCCAGACCGCGTCCAGCGCCTGGGCAGCCGGGGTGAAGACGTCGCCGAGGCAGGGGAGGGCGTGCAGGTCGTGGAACTCCCACCGGACGAACTTGTCCGGCTCGGGGTTGGTGAGCGTCCCGGTCCAGCCGGTGATGCGCACGACAGCGGTCAGCCGGGGAACGCCATGGCTGTCGTCGGCAAGCATCGTCACCACGTGGGCGTCCTCGGCGCGGGCGACGAGCCCGGTCTCCTCGGCGAGCTCGCGGACCGCGGCAGCCTCGAACGACTCCCCGCCGTCTGTCTTCCCACCCGGGAGCTCAGCCATCCCACGCCGCGAGTAGCCGAGGAGGACGCGCCCGGCCGCGTCGGTGACCACGGCCAGAGCCGCGCTCACCGCAGGCCCGGACGGAGGACCTTGCCGCTCCACCGCGTGGATGCTGCGATGACAGGGTCCGCGTAGGACGAGAAAGGCAAGGCCGCCCGCGTCCCGACGCTCGCAGGTCTCCCAGCCGTCGGTGATCAGGGCGATCTCGGCCTCGTCGAGCGCGATGCCACGCCGCGCATCAGGCGTTGCGTCGGCGGTAGGGGTGATGACCACCAGCGCGCCGCCGGGCCGAAGCCGTTCACCGAGAGCGTGGAGGACCCGGGTGCGGTCCGAGAAGAACGGCACCACCAGGCGCAGGACGACCAGGTCGTACCCGTCCTCGCGCAGGTCCACCGGATCGTCACGCTCGACGTCGCTGCAGATCCACCGCACCCCCGCGGTGTCCGGACGCTCTTCCTGGGCGCGGGCGAGCGCACTGTCGGCGAAGTCGACCGCGTCCACCTCATAGCCGAGAGAGGCGAGGTAGAGCGAGAGGGCGCCCGTCCCGCACCCCACCTCCAGCGCCTGCCCGCCGCCATCCGGTGGAGGAGTGTGCGCGGCGAGCAGCGCCTGCTCGCTGCAACCGAGCGGCCGGAACCCCCTGCCTTCGGCGTAGTGCCGAATCCACTGGGATCGATCGACGTACTCCAAGAAGCCTCTCCTTGTCTGACGGTGTGTCGAATCCGTTCACGCGAGGCTTCGCCCACGCCCCGGAGCCCGGTCGGCACGCCCAGCAGGTGACCGCTGACCACGGCCGGCTCAGGAGGATTCCTCAGCCGACGGCATGCGGATCTTCGTCATCCGCATCAGCGCCGCGTCGCTCGCGAACCCGAACTCCTCGTACAGCGGCGCCGCCTCCGCGCTCGCGTGCAGCTCGTAGAGCGTGACCCCGTCCCGCTCCAGGTGCGCCAGGAGGGCGGTCAGCACCGCTCGGGCATGGCCGCGGCGGCGGTAGGAGGGATCGGTCGCCACCGCGTGGATCCGACCGGCGAGCCCCTTCGGGTACTTCGGTGCCGGCAGGACGGGGTGGATGAGGCCGAGCGCGCACGAGACGAGTCCACCGGACGGCGCGTCGACGACGTAGGAGCGTGCATCGCCCCCGGGCTCCAGCCGCGAGGCGAGGTGATCGCGGCAGCGGCCGAGCCACTCCTTGTCGAGAGGCTCCGACAGGATGAAGTCCGAGCGCATCCGGATGATTTCACCGGCGTCGTCCGGGGTGGCCAACCGTGGGGAAGGCGCCGCTCCGGCAGGCGTGTCTGTGGTGGGAGTCATCGTGAATTACCTCCTTCATGACTGGGGGGGGAGAGGATGGGGGCGGGTCGTGTCGTTGCGGCGGGCGAGGGTGCGGCGTCCACGCTCGACGAGCTCCGGATCACCGAGCCTCGACCCGAAGCCGATGCCGGACACCGCGTCCAGGACCGCGACGGCGGCGAGCTGCGCCTCCTCGACCTCAGTGAGGGGTCGGCCGTAGCCGTTGAAGAATGCCTCGAAGAGGTCGTCCCGGATGCCCAAGGTGTCGATCAGTCGTACGAAGTCCCGTACGGCGGGCTGCGGTTCGCTGCGTTCGAAGTCGATGACGCGGAGGGTGCCGTCGCCGGCGAGGAGGAGGTTACGAAGCTGGAGGTCGCCGTGGGTCACCACCGCTTCGAGCGGCGGGAGGAGCCTGGCGTGTTCCGCGACCCACCGCACGTACTCCTCGTCGCCGGGCTCCAGATGAGGTCGTGCGGCTTCCAGGTGGCGTTCGAGCTTGGCGTACGGGTCGGTCGGTGCGGCCGTGGGTTCGGTCGGGGGCAGGGCGCAGGCGTGGATGCGGGCCGCGAGCTCGCCGATCGCCCGGAACACCTCGCGCTCCTCGTCCGGCGCCAGTACCGCCCCGTGCAGCGACCTGCCGTCGACGGCGGTCAGCACGGCCGCCCGCAGCTCCGGATCAGCGGCGACGAGCCGGGGTCCGGCAGCACCCAGCCCTGGAACCCAGCTCCGCAGGGCGCGGGTCTCCCGGGCGTGGAACCTGTCGTTCTGATGGACCTTGACGAACCAGACACCGCCCGCCGCGCCGTGGGCCCGCCACACCCGGCTGTTCTCCCGGGCCCAGGACACGTCGGTCCAGTCGGTGATCCGGCCCACCGCCCGCTCGGCGAAGTCCCGTACTCGGTCTTCGGGTTGCTGAGCAGTGGCGTGCGAGGCAGGGACGATGTGGAGTCTGTCGGCCTCCGGGTCGTAGGAGATCGGGTCGTCGGGCTCCTGGAAATGGAGCGCGATCCGGGCCCCGGCCCGGTAGGCGTCGAGTCCGGCCCGGCAGTACGCGACCATCGGCTCCGGCAGCGCGTCGAGCGGGAACCAGCCCATGGCGTCGCACTTCTCCGGTTCCATGACCCTCGGCGTGCCCTGCCAACGGCGGACCTCGAAGAAGAACCCGACCCTCGGCCCCTTACCCCCGGCCGGAGGGCGATGGTGCACGGTCAGTGCCGCACGGACGTCCGCCGGATCCACCACAAGGCCCGTCTCCTCGCGTGTCTCCCGTACGAGGGCGGTGACGACGTCCTCGTGCGCGTGGTCGACATGTCCGGAGACGGCGTGCCACAGGCCGGCCGCGTAGACGGCACCGGCGCGGCGGGACAACAGCACCTCCGGACCCGCCGATCCGTCGCGGATCGCGATCAGGTGCACGTCCAGTGGCACCGTGTGCCGCCCTCCGCCGCTGAGCAGGCTCACAGCTCTCCTTCCGTTGGCCGCGTCCCCGGCTTCGGCTTCGACTTCGGGGGCCGGTGTGTGGGCGGGTCGTCGGGTCGGCGGCGGGCCAGCGCGTGCACGAGACGTCCGAGCTGTCGGTAGGGATCCCGTGTCGAGGCGGCCCACTCCGTCTCCAGCGCCTGCGCGTACTCGTCTGGACCCGGGTCCCAGTCGTCGTCGCGGTGGTCGTGGAAGACGCGGATGCCCTGCCACGGCAGGGGCGTCAGGCCGTTCCGGGTCGCGAGCCGGTCGAGGCCTTCGGCTGTGTCTCCTCGTGTTGCCAGACCGAGGTTGCCGACGCTCGTGTCGGAGCCGTTCTCGATGAGCCGGCGCGCCAGCGGGTACTCGCCGCGCAGGGCCTCGCGGACGCCGAGGGCGGCCCGGTTCTTCGTGAGCACGCTCAGCAGTCCGCCCGGTGCGACCAGACCGGCCAGGCGGGCGACCGCACCCGATGATTCGTCCAGGTACATCAGAACGCCGTGGCAGCACACCGCGTCGAACGCCTCCCGGCCGAAGGGCAGGTCGTCGATGCGGGCTTCGAGAAGCCGGACCCGCTCGGCGAGTTCGGGTCGGGAGGCCAGACGCCGGGCCGCGACGGCGAGCATCTCGGCCGACGGATCGGCCGCGGTCACGTGGTGTCCGGCCGCGGCGAGCCGGATCGTCATCTCACCGTCGCCACAGCCGGCGTCCAGCACGCGCACGGGTCCGGCGCGCAGTTCGGCCCGGAGGCGGAGTTCGACGAGGTCGTGACGCAGGCGGCCCCGCGCCGTGCGGGAGTGAGCGGCGTACGAGGCGCCTACGGCGGCGAAGTCCGTCAACGCGCCCACCCCAACTCCGTGTAGACGCGGCCGGCCTGGATGCCTTCGATCGCGGCGCGCGTATAGGCGACGATCGGCTCGGGCAAGTCCTTGACGCCGTGCCACTGCCAGCCGACGCACTTCTCCGGCTCACGCACCTGAGGTACGCCCTCCCACTGGCGGGGCCGGAAGAAGAATCCGATACGGGGCCGGCCCCCGGGCCGGTCCACCAGGTGCACGGTGTGGACGAGGTCGAGGTCGGCCGGGTCGATGACAAGCCCGGCCTCCTCGAACGCCTCCCGGACCAGGCCCGCCGTCGCGGATTCCGCCTCCAGATGGCCCGCCAGCGCATGCCACGCTCCACCCGCGTACGCCGAATCCGGATGCCGCCGGCCCAGCAGGACTTTGCCGTCGCGCTCCAGGTAGAGGTGGACGCCGATGATGTTCGGCACGGTCCCGGGCGGGGACGTCGCCGGCGCGCGCGTACCCACTGCGGCGCCGGCGCCGGCAGCGGGGGCGGGGTGCTCGGCGGCGTGTCGTTCGAGGAGCTTCCTGGTCGACGGCACCATGGTCAGGAAGGGGAATTTCTCGGGGCGGACCCAGGCGACCATTACGCCCTCGGCCAGAGACAGAGCGGACGGGTCGCCGCGCCAGAGGCCGGTGAACAGCTTGATCGATACCCGGGTTCCGTCGGTGCCGATGACGTGGTCGACCGCGTACGACGTCAGGTCGGCCAGGTCCAGGCCGGCTTCCTCGCGTACCTCGCGGATGACCGTGTCGCGGAGAGTGCTGTCCTGTGGCTCTCGGCCGCCCCCGAGCAGGTCCCACGTGCCCGGGGCCCAGATCGGTTCGTTCGCGTCCCTGAGATGCAGGAGGTAGCGGCCGTGGCCGTCGTGGATGACCGCGGAGGCGCTCACCGGCCTGACCACGCCGGTCAACCCGGAGGCGATGAGCTTGGCGCGGAGAGTGGGGGAGGAGACCTCGTCGAAGGGGAGCCAGGCCGCGTCGTCGACTTCCTCGGCCTGGAGGGTGACGTCAGGGGCGTCGTCCGCGACGTGGAGAACGAAGCGGAAGTCGTAGTGCTGGTGAGCCGGTTCGCCCCTGGCGGGGCGGGCGCCGATGTCGTGGGCGTCGATGTCGATCGGCCCGTCCCGGAACTCCGGCGTGAGGGCAAGGGCGGCGGCCGGGATCCCGGCCGCCTCGGCGACCTCGCGCAGGGCCGCGGCCAGCAGGGTTTCATCGGCGGCCTCGACGTGGCCGCCCGGGAGGAGCAGCAGCCCGGTGCCTCTGTGCAGCACGTGCAGGACCCGACGGTCGCGGTTGATCACCGCAACGCTGCACGTGATGTGCCCGGGCAGGGTGGTGCGGCTGGTCGGGGCGCCGGGAGCGTCCAGGGCGGCGAGCAGACCGGCCAGGGCGCCGCGCTCGGCGGGGTGCCGGTCGAGGTAGGCGGTGAGCAGGGCACGAATGTCGACGGGGGACGGCGGCATGTCAGAACCTCACGAGGTCAGGGGGCGGCCCAACGGAAGACCGTCAGCAGTCGCTGGCGCAGCGGCAGCGGCAGCGGCAGAAACGACAGGGGGCGCCTCGCAGGCTGCCCGCGCCGTCAGGGTCGGCGGGCACAGTCTGGGGCGGCGGCTCGAGGGACGCATGGCGCGGCGGGGGAACTGCATGGTCTGAGCCGCAGCAGGCAGAGGGATCCGAGGAGCGGGCAGGAGGTGCATGGCGGCCGCCGGAAGGGGGAGTTGGGGTGTCGTCGGGCTCAACGACGATGCCGGGCCGGTCGAACACACGTCTTTCGGACGTGGTGCGAACCCCGCGGGTAGGCGAATGTGCGTTCGTGTGACGTACACCGACCCTTGCCCTGCCCGGGCAGTGGCCGGAGCGGGTGGTGGCCGAAACGCCGACACTCGGTCGGGGCGGTGGTGCGGAGTCCCGTAGGAGATCAGGTGGGCCGGCCCGACGTGGGGGATCAGGCGCCGGTGTACTGGGCGGCGTACTCCTCGCTGGGTGGGACGACGGTGATGACGTCGATGAGCACGCCGTCGGGGGCAGCGAGGATGAAATGTCGCTGGCCGAACTCCTCCGTACGCAGGGGCAGTACCTCGGGCAGTTCGGCTTCGACCACGAGCCGCTGGTGCTCGGCGTCCACGTCGTCCACCTCGAAGTTCAGCAGCAGGCCGCCGCCGAGCGCGGCCCGGTGGCCCTCGGGGAGGGTCGGGTGGGTGTGGTCGAGCAGGGCCAGCTCGTACTGCGGGGCGTCGGAGCGGCGCAGGCTCACGTACCAGTCCGCTTCGAAGGTCACCTCGAACCCGAGGTGGCGGGTGTAGAAGTCGCGGGAGGCGGCCACGTCCCGGGTGGCGAGTACCGGGTAGAAGGCGCCGAGCTTGGTCATGGGTTCATTCGTCATGGCAGAGGTTCCTGTCGGATTCATTTCACATACCCCGGGTATGTGAATGGTGGCGTTAGCATACCCTGGGTATGTGAAATGGAAAGGGTGGTACGCGTGATGGCGGTCAACCGGGCAGAGCAGCGGGAGGCCACGCGGCAGGCGCTGCTGGCCGAAGGGCGGCGGCGGTTCGCCGCCGACGGGTACCACCAAGTGGTCCTGGCCGACGTGGCGCGCGCAGCCGGGGTCACCAAGGGAGCCGCCTACCACCACTTCGACAGCAAGGCAGGACTCTTCAGGGCTGTCGTCGCCGAGGTCCAGCAGGAACTGGGCGAGCGGGTCGCGACCGTGGCCGATCGGCACGAGGACCTCTGGGAGCAACTGCGGGCCGGCTGCCAGGCGTTCCTGGCCGCGGGGACCGACCCGGCGGTGCGACGGATCCTGCTGGTCGACGCGCCGACCGTGCTGGGCTGGGACGAATGGCGGACGCTGGACGAGGAGTCCTCCGCCCGGCACCTCACAGAGGCCCTGACAGCACTCGCCGCGGCCGGGACCATCGCGGATCAGCCGGTGGAGCCCCTGGCCCGGCTGCTCTCGGGGGCGATGAACGAGGCCGCGCTCTGGATCGCACGGGGCGGGGACCCGCAGGCCGGACAGCAGGCACTCGACCGGCTCCTGGCTGGTCTGCGCATCCCGGGCTGACCTCGAGCGCAGACGCCGGCGACGTTCGAGCTGAAGAGCCACGGTGGGGCTGGTCGAGCGGCGGCCGAAGGGCTCCCAGGAGGGCCGACATCAGCACCTTCGGCGTGACGAGCGAGGTGGGCGGGGTTCGGGCCCGGGGCGGCCGCGAGTACCTCGCGCAGGCCGAGGGCGCCTTGGGCCGCCACCGAATGCCTTGTCCGTACACGGGGGTTGAAGGCCGCCGTCCAGTCCCCGAGCACCACGAGCCCGTCGCCGCCCGCGTTGCCGGGCCCGGGCAGACGCGGGTCGGCCTGTACGCCGACCACGGGCCATCCGCGGGTGGGGACCGGGGGCGCGGTAGATCCGGCTCGCGTAGGCCAGGCCCGGTGGATGCGGGACCGTGTGAAACCGGTGACGCCCAGCCGGGCGACTCACTGGGGTGTCCGGGTGGCGCGACCGGAGGCGTCGACGACCAGATCGGCACGCATCTCGGACTCCCTGCCGTCGGCGTCCCGGACCCGTACACCGGTGACGGTACGGCGGTCGCCGAGCAGGCCGACGGCTCGGGTGTGCGTGTGCACGCTGCCCCGGGGTCCTTGAGGACGTGCTCCCGGACGACGAATGTCCCAGTCGATCTCACCGGCCGCGGCCCGCACCTGCTGGAGTAGCCGCTCCCAGGTGCCGTCGGCCGACCACGGCGGCGGCGTTCGTAGATGAAGGAGCTCACCCGCACCGTCACGTAGTGGTACGAGCGAGTCTCGCCCAGAACGGCCGCGTCCCGCCCGGCTGCTCGCCGACGGCGGTAGAGCCGTGCCCACGCGCTGCGTGGCATGCCACCGTCGCACCGAGGGCTGCGCCGACCACGCGCCGAGGGCGGCCAGGCCAGTCTCATCGTCCGGGGCGATCCGCGCGTCGTCGGTCAGCCGATGATGGCGACCGGGGCATCCCAGGAGTTGCGGTCGACGGTGATGGTGTGGCCGCCGCGGGTTTCCTTGCTGTTGGCCTTGTACTGGTGGGCGCGGCTGTGGTCGGTGTACAGCTTCGGGTCCCAGGGCCAGTCCTTGGTGGTGGTCTCCTGGCCGTTCCACAGGGCGTACCAGAGGTTGCCCGGCAGGTCCGTGCGGTTCTTGGCGGTGGCGATCGCCTTGGCGCTGGAGCTGCTGAAGCCGTAGAGCCCGGCGCGGTAGGTCTTGGCGCGCAGGGTCTTGGTGAAGGCCCGCACATAGGTGAGGGTGGCGTCGTTGCACGCCTTGTCGGCGATGTCGTACGACTCCATGTTGAGGTAGATCGGGCTGCCGGCCTTCATGCCGAGCGCCGAGGCCTTGGCAATCGCGTCGTTGGCGTTGCTCACCCCGACCGAGGCCGCGGTGGCCGCGGTGAACCTCTCCTTGTTCCTGCTCTTCTGGCAGGGCGGCTGCGCGCCGACGTAGAGCGGGACCACTCGCCAGCCGAGCGTGTCGACCGACTTCACCCAGGACTTGGTCAAGTTGGGCTGGGCGCAACCGCGGTTCTTGCCGCCGACGTAGACGGCGACACCGCCGTAGTAGCCGTCCTTCTTCCACGCCTTCATCGCGGTGAGCGACGGCGCCGTGCAGGCGTCGAACGCACGGCCCGTGTACGTCTTCTGGGCCGGCCACGCCGTGGCCGCCATCGAGGTCTGCGCCGCGACCCCGGCACCGGCTACGACGACGACACCGGTCGTCGCCAGGGCTATGTAGCGGCCCCTTCTGGACAGCCTGTGCTTCGACATTCCCCACCCCATCCGACATCGGCCCCGGGCTTCCGGAGCCCGCCCACCCTAACCGGCAGCAGGCCGTCGTGATCTACCGGCCCGAGCCCGGCACCCGTCCCGCGCGAGGCTACGGGCCAAGCGGGGCGACCCCGCCTGGCGAGCACCATTCCCCTTCGAGGCTGCTGGAGATCATGGAGTCTCGCCAGCCGTCGTGCAGCAGCGCCGTGTGGCGCAGACGCCCCCCGGGATGCACCGAATCCTCCGTCGGGGTTGGCCACATCGATCTGCTTGACGCCCGAGACCGTCGCGAGGCTGTCCGGCGTAGCCGCGCCTGCATCCGGGGGCGCAGCCGAGTTCGTGAAGGCGTCGGGTGCCCAACGGCGTTTCCGGGCCCGCTTGCTACTGCCAGGTCGCGGTGTCGGGGTCGATGCCGTGGGCGCGGGCGCTGGCGTCGGTGATGTGACGGAACCACGTGGAAAGGCCGGCGCGGATGCCGTCGTAGTGGGCAGCGAATCCCGGATCGGCCTCGTACATGCGGCCGAGACAGACCTGCATTTCCCTGGTGAGGGGAAAGTACGAGGCAAAGACTTCGCGGTGCCGCTCGACGAGTCGATTCGCTTCTGGGCTACCAGGTGCGACGCCGGCGTCCATAGCGTCCCCGAGGGCGCGGTCGAGGCGGGCAACGGCGTCGGCGATGGTCTGCCATTCCTCCGGACCGCGAGAGGCCGAGTGTTCGGCGTACTGCCGCCATTGCGTCGTGTCTCCGTAGCGCTGACGGGCTTGGGCGGGCCAGTCCGGGATCCACTGCGGGCCGAAGATCGCGGCCTGCTGCTCGACGGTCAGCAGCAGGCCGCGCTCGTGGGCGTCGATCATCCGATCCAGTCCGGACATGCGCCGCTGGAGGCGGTCGATCCGTTCAGCAACCTGGGTGCGCTGCATACGCAATGCGTCGGTCGCGCCCGCGGTCGTGTCGTCCAGGACGGCCTGGATCCTGTCCAGGCCGAGACCGAGCTCACGGTAGACGACGATGCGGTGCAGGCGTTCCAGATCGCCACCGGTGTAGAGCCGGTACCCGGCAGCCGTGCGTAGCGACGGTCGCGCCAGACCGATCTCGTCCCAGTGATGCAGCGCGCGGACTGTCACGCCCAGGCGTGCCGAGACCTGGCCGACAGGCAGGCCATCGGCGTCAGTGGTATCAGGCATGCTGCTCATTGTCGCCGCGACCGGCGCCCGGCGTCCGGTGGGGTGATCCCGATGGCTTCAAGGTTCCGCGCCTCCTGACTGGCCGGATCAAAGGGCTTCGCCGCGGTGAAGACGATCCGTACGTTCTCGGGGGTGGTCACCTCCACATCGCGGGTGTTCCAGGGCGTGTCCCGTGGACCGTCGACCGAGTGCGGGCGCAACGCACGACACGCATCGACGACGGGATCGACCTGGCTGAGCACGCACGCGAAACTGAAGGTCATCGCTGGTACCTGCTCCGCAATCCTTCCCTCCGAGACGAGAAGTACGTCCTGGAACGCCCACCGGCGCAGATGCACAAGCCTGCCGGGGATGCTGAACAGCTCGAAGAACCCGAGGCCACGAACCCAGAAGTCCACCGACGCCGACAGGTCGCTGGTGGGGATCGTCGCGAACGCGGGCATTCCGTAAATGCCACGGAACAGCTCCGGCGGAACCGCATCCGGGCCAGGCGTGGGCACGGGACTCATGTCGAACGCGTTGTAGTAATCGCTCATGGGTCCCACCCTCCGGCCTCACGCAACGTGAGGGTCAAGCCGGCATCGGTTGTAGCCGGATGCAGCCGGAGCGTGGGCGCACGCACTCGAGGCCGCGTTCGCCGATGGGCACGGTCCCGACTCGCCGATCAGGACGGCGCGTCCACGCTTGACCTCAAGGTAGGTCGAGGTAGGAGGCTGAAATCATGAACATCCGGCCGATCGACACCGGGGACGCCCCGACCACCGACCCGACCTCCACCTCCACCCCCGACCCCAGCCCGACCGACCACCGACCCGACCGGTGGTCCGGCGAGCTGCTCGACCTCGACGCATATCTGGCCCGCATCGGCTACGACGGCCCCCGCGAACCCACCCTCGCCGCCCTGTACGGCCTCCAGCGCGCCCACACCACCGGCATCCCCTTCGAGAACGTCCACGCCGTTCTGGGCCGGGACCTGCCACTCGACCTGCCCTCCATCGAGGCCCGCCTCGTTCGCGACCGTCGCGGCGGATACTGCTTCGAGCACGTTCTCCTCTTCGCCGCCGCCCTCGAACGCCTCGGGTTCCACGTCACCGGCATGATCGGACGGGTCAGCCTCGGCGCGCCCAAGGTTCTCCCCGCCACCCATGCCCTGCTCGCCGTGACCGCCCGCGACGACGACCGCGAGTGGCTGTGTGACGTCGGCTTCGGGGCCGGCCCGCTCGGACCGATCGAACTCGCCGACGGCGCCCACGTCGCGTACGACGGCTGGCACCATCGGCTGGAGCGGCGGCCCGGCGCCCATGGCATCGGTCAATGGTGGCTGCACCAGACCGCCCCCGGCCCCTCCGGGCCGGACAACGACCCTGAGCGGCTCCCGACCCCCTGGATCGACCGGCACACCTTCACCCTCACTGCCCAGTACCCGATCGACTACGCCGTCGGCAGCCACTACGTGGGCACGAACCCGCGCTCCCCGTTCGTCCGCCGGCTCTTCGCGCAGCGCATGACCCCGACCGCCCACTACAGCCTGGACGACCTGACGCTCGTCACCACGCGCCCCGACGGGACGAGCACCACCCAGGAGATCGCCCCCGAGGCCCTCGACGGAATCCTGCGCAAGGTCTTCGGGATCGGCCTCACACAGGAGGAACTCCACGAGATCACTGCCCGCCGAGCAGCCGCGGCGACGCCGAGGACCTGACCGAACGGCATGCGGTCCAAGCCCCGGGACGGGGAGGGCGCTGGGCCGTCGATTCGGATCAAGCGGCGCCCGGGGCGCCCGAATCGCCCACCGGAGAGGTCTCAGGGCGAGGGACACCCCTGCGCGTGATCGCGGACAGCCAAACAGGGCGCGCGACGCATCAAGCACACGAGCGGGACTCGGGCGCGCCCTTCCGCGCCACTGGGCGCCGTTGGGGCGCGGCCGCTCCAGGGCAGGATCGCGGAGATCCCGACAGAAGGGCGGACAGTGGCGAACGAGTTCCAGCGCGACAAGCTCCTCGACATGTTCCGCGCGATGGACGCCGACGACAACGGCTATCTCGACCGGCGCCACTTGCAGGCCCTCGCAGAACGCTGGAAAGGACTGCCCCGTGTACGCCCGGGATCCGAACTCGCCGCACGCGTGGACACGGTCATGCTGGGATGATGGGATCACCTCGCCGCCCACGTGGACACGAACAAGGACGGCAAGGTCGACCTGGACGAGATCCTCGCCATGGCGGACCGGCTCCCCGCGATGCGCGAGGTCGTCGCCGCGACCGTCGAGACCATCTTCGACGCCGCCGACGAGAACGGTGACGGCCGGATCGCTCCCGCCGGGCACCAACGGCTGGTCGACACGTGGCACGCCGGGAGCGTCGACATCGCCGACATCTTCGAGCACCTCGCCCAGGACGGGGACGGCTACCTCAGCCGCCCCGAGTTCACGGAACTGTGGATCCAGTTCTGGACCGGCGCCGACCCGACCGAACCCGGCAACCACCTGTGCGGTCCCGTGCCGACCCGCACCTGACGATCGACCGCGCTCCGACGGACAGCCTGCATGGCGAAGTTCCCGAGCAGAGATCCTGCGCCCCGCACGGGCCGAGGACGAGACGGGAGGTAGTACGTGACAAGGCGGGTCGCTGCTGAGGGACCCCTGGTGTGGGATCGGGACTCGCTGCGGCAGGACGACTGGCTGGTCCAGCTGCACGCCCCGACCGGGACCGACACGTCCGACGCGGAAGCCCTCCGGCATGCCTGGACGACCGCGGCCGGGCATGTCGATCGACGCCTTCGCGAAGGGCCCGGCTTCGCCGTCGTACGAGGCCTGGCACTGGACGGATCATCCGACGGGGAATGCACCGATGCGGCCAGACGGCTCGGCCGGTCCCTGGGAGAGGTACGACCGAGCGGCGCCTCGGCGGACCGGCTGGTGACCGCCGGAACGCAATCCGTGGGGGAGGAGCGGGGCGACGGCGCGCTGCCGCCCCACACCGACCGGTCGCCACAACGGCGACCACCGCGGGTGCTCGGCCTGCTGTGCGTCCGGCCGGCGATGAGCGGCGGTGAGTCGGTACTGGTCAGCGGAGCCACCGTGCACAACCGCCTGCTGACCGAACAACCCGGCCTGCTCCGCTGCCTGTACCAGCAGGTCCACTTCGGGCGGGGCGACGGGTTCGAACGGCTCTTCCCCGTGTTTCGCCGTCCACCCGGGTCGGGAAGGCTGGAGACCCTCTACAACCGCCACCACATCGAACGCGGTCAGTACGAGACGGGCCATCCTGTCTCGGGCGCATACCTGGCAGCACTGGACGCGTTCGACGAGATCCTGACCGATCCACGGACAGCACTCCGGTTCACTCTGCTCCGGGGCGATTTCCTCCTGGTCAACAACAGGCAGGTCCTGCACGGACGGACTGCCTTCACCGACCCGCACGACCCACTGCTCTCCCGATGCCTGGTCCGCATGTGGGCCGACTGAAACACCACGCCCCGGATCCGGGCATACGTCCGGGCACAAGCCTCAGACGGCCGCGCTCTCGGTACGGCCTGCCGTCTGACGATGCCCAGCGGCGGGAGCGGAAGCGGGAGAGCCACCCCTGAAACACCTCGGTGAACACAGACCTCACGCGCGGCGGGCCACGCGAGGCTAGGCTCCGGGGATGGAGCGAGCTGAGGTTCTGAAGCGCGTGATCGCCATCCTGACGGAGGCTCAGGAGATCCGCCGGGCCGTGGAGGACGAAGACGACTTCGAGCGCGCGTCCGAAATCGAACCGCGGGTGGTCACGCAGATGCTGAACGAGATGCTGCCCCACATCAGAGTGCCGGCCGACGCCGCTCCACAGGACGTCGCCCGGCTCCTCGCCGTAGCTCTCGGTCCCGTGCTGCACACCATGATCTCCGGCTTCACCCTCGCCTTCACCAGCCTCGCCGTGACACATGACGACGGACGGACGGACATCTCCTCGGCCGAGGTGCTGCAGACTCTCGCCCTCCAGGTGGAGGCGGGCCGTTTCGACGAAGGCGCCTGAACGGCCCACCCGGGGCGATATCGGACGCCGTCCGGCCACGCCGCGGAACGAGCGGGGCTCGACAGGAGGGAACCACAGCGGGGCGACGGCAGCCCGACGGACGTCACATGGCGCCCGCACCGCCGGAGAAGGGGCCGCCCGTACGGTAGTAGGCCGAGATCTCCTCGCGGCGCTGCTGTGGGAGGTGCATCCGAGATGCTGGCACGTCCATCTCATCGAGGCTGTCCGGCCGGGTGTCGTCGGTGGTCCTGGCATGTCAAGACGCGTTCCGGCTGTGGTCGCGAGTCCCCCCGACGACCGGCCGCGACGGGTAGGTGCCTCTCTCACGCTGGCGTCCACCGAGATGACTTCCGCGCCCCGCGCCAGCAGGATCCGACACCTGGAGCAGGCCGCCCGCGCCTACTTCGCCGGCATCTCGTACCCCGGCCGGGCCGCGCAGACGTCACGGCATTTCCGGACTTCGTGTTCAGGTTAAGGCCGTGGCGGTGCGGCCTCGACGTGTCCGGACGAGCTGCTTGCCTCGGGGTACGTGCTCGCGGAAAGCCACGAGTGACCGACGCCGCACGGCATCACCGAAACGCACGACGGTCAGCGTCCCCTTCGAGTCTCTGGCGAATTCGGAACGCCACAGAATTCTGAGGACTGCAGGCCGCCGGGATGGTCTCTAAGGATCGGGGATCGGGGATCGGGATGGATGCGGCACATTCGGGATGATGCGCCGCACGGCCGGCGGCCAACCCGAGCGATGGGTGGTGCGAAGATCAAAAGATGGATCATGGCCACGGATGTGACGCGGAGTCGATCGAAGCGGGTACGGCGGGTACGGAGTACGCCGGCTTGATGTCGCTGGTAGAGGCGTCTGTGCGGGCAGAGACGGGTGAGCGGGTCGTGGCCGTGCCGGTGGCCTGCCGGCTGTGCGGCTCGGACGGTGTGGACGAGTTCGAGGTGTGGGCGGGGGACTGCTACTGCGTGGGCTGCCTTATAGCGATCGGGGTGTGGCACGGGGACGACCCTGCGACGTTTCCCTCACCGACACTTGTCTTCCCATGGAGACTCATACCGTCCGTGACCCCGCTTCCTTCTCTGTCGTCCGGGGACTATTTCAGATGCTCCGGCGGAAGCATGGTGTATCAGGTGGCTGTCGCCATGGTGCTCGGCCAGGACGATGCCGTGCGGCGTATCTCTGTCGGCTTGAGATGCTCGGAGCACGGCGAACTGCATCTGTACATCGACAACGCGCATGTGGAGCCGAGCGAATAGTCCGGCGCAGGTCGCGGCCGGAGCGGGAGAACTCGCAGTCGCTACTCGGCGGCCGGGGAGCGGAACGGGCGTGGCCGGTCGGGCCGGCGGGTGTCCTCGCCGCGGCCCGCCCTTCTGGCGCCCCGCACGGCTGGGCACTTCTGCGCACCGCCCTCACCGGAGCGGCGCTGACCGCAGGGTCCTGGGCATGGGATCTTCCCGCAGCTTCGGCCACGCCTCTGGTGAACGAGGAGCCGCGGCCCGCCCCCCCCCGCAGAGGCCTTAGGCGAGCTGAACGTGGGCAACCGGCGCTGGCGCACCCACCACGAGCGACACCCTCACGAGACGCTCGCCGTCAGGAGGGAAGTGGCCTCGGGACAGCATCCGTTCGCCGTCGTACTCGGTTGCATCGACTCCCGCATCGTGCCTGAGCTCATCGTTGATCACATCAAGCCCGCGATCGACCACCAACTCGTCCATCCGGTCGACTGATCCAGACGGATCGCGACCGATCGCTGCCCCCACCCAAATCGCCGGCCGGGGTACGCACCGGTCGGCGCCTGGTGTTCGTAGCCCTGCCGCATCGGCCCAGTCGAGCCCTGGCCCATCGACTTCGAGAGGCGCCATGCGCCCATCCACGCCAAAAAGAGGTGATCCGGGAGGTAGTTAATGGCTGGGCGCCACCCTGCCTCGACGTGCGCGGGCCCCTAGCATTCGACCATCCCCGCTTATACAGGCGGGGTGGTCGGAAAGAACTCATTCTCATGATAGTTCAACCATTGCCAGTTGGACTACCCCATTGAGTACTTCCGGCCCTTCCGATTCCGCGCGCCAGGCCTCCACCGCGGTAGGTCCGTGACGGCCACCGCACTTCAGCGTGGCGCACCGCATCCCAGTCCGTGGCGCGGACGTACCCGTGCGTCCGCGTCCATGGCAACCGAAGCACTGGATGGGAGAAGCATGAGATTTCCCCTGCTCGTGAGCGCGGCGGTCGCCGCGCTGTTCGCCTCGGCCCTGCCCGTCAAAGCCGGCCCGTCGTCGATCGTCGACCCGCCGCCGGACAGGATCGTCATCGACATCGCCACGGTGAACGGATCCGGCTGCCCCCTGGGCACCGCCGCCATCGCCGTCTCCGAGGACAACACCGCCTTCACCGTCACCTACAGTGAGTACCTCGCGCAGGTGGGCGGCGGTTCCTCACCCACGGCGGCCCGCAGGAACTGTCAGCTGAACCTTCTGGTGCACGTGCCGCAGGGATTCACGTACGCGGTCGCCAGCGCCGACTACCGGGGCTACGCCTCGCTTCAGCGCGGAGCGAGCAGCACGGAGAAGGCCTCGTACTACTTCCAGGGCTCGCCGAACACCGCCTCCCGCACGCACACCTTCCGGGGCCCGTACGAGGACAACTGGCAGGCGACCGACGACACCGACTGGGCACAACTGGTCTGGGCGCCCTGCGGCGTGCAGCGCAACTTCAACATCAATACCGAACTCCGGGTGAACGCCGGCACGTCGAGCCCGGGCGCCACCAGCTACATGACCATGGACTCCACGGACGGTGACATCAGCACGGTCTACCACCTGGCGTGGAAGGAGTGCCCGGCCGGCTGACGCACGCGGCGGCCGTGGCGCACCGACGCGCCCGGCCGCCCACCCGGCCGCCCTGTCGCCGCCAGAGGGATCTCCCTCACACGGACCTCGCAGGTGTACGTCTCGCTGAGGAGCTCCGACCACCGCGTAGTACTTGAGGATGAGCCGGTGCCCGCACGGAGACGGACATTGCGACCGATGGGGAACCCGGGCCCGGGACAGCCGTCTTGAGCTTCGCGTCGGCTTGATCGTCGAGTCGACCGGAGGAGGTTCTGATGGCAGGTCAGGTGACGGAGAGGCCGGCGATGGCGTCGGCGCCGGAGTACCAAGGGGCGCTGGGTTCGCTGTCGGTGAACGCTTCACTGCCCGAGGTGCTCGCCCGGGGCGTCCAGGAACTCCGGGCGGCCGAGGAGGCCGGGGACCGGCGGGAGGCGGCGCGCTGCGGGCTGGCCGTGGCAGAAGCATGCCGCAGGCTCGGGCGGATCGAGGAGGCCGACCGGGCGTGGAAGGCGAGCTACCGGGCGGCGCGTTCGGCCGGTCACGAAGGGGCCATGGCGTGGGCGCTGTGGAGCGGCGGCACCCTGGCCCGCCAGCGCGGTGCGCTCAGGCTGGCGTACCGGCTGCTGGGGCTCGCGGCCGAGATGGGGGAGCGGGGCGGGGACGTCGTCGTGCGGGGGTACTCGCTGGCGGGGCTCGCCGAGACCGGGCGAATCCAGGGCGATTACAAGGCGGTCGGGAGGCTGCACGAACAGCTGCTGGCCGAGGCCCGCCGCCGCGGTGAGGCCCGGCACACGGTCTGGGCGCTGGAGGGCATAGCGCAGATGCACCGCAACACGGGCTCCTACGACCGGGCCCTGGCCCTCTTCGAGGAGGCGGCCGATACGGCGTCGCGCGCGGAGGACCGACGCGGATGGGCATGGGCCATGCGGGGCATCGCCGACGTGGTGTCCGTGCGGGACGGGGACGTGGATCGGGCCCTGTCCCTGCTGTCGCAGGCGGAGGAGGCATGCCGAGAGATACGGCTGGCCAGCGCGCTCGCCTACAACCACAAGATGCGGGGCAACGTGCTGTACCGGGCGGGACGCTACGAGCAGGCCCGTGAGTTGTACGCGCAGGCACTGGAGGAGTTCCGCGAGATGGAGGAGCCGCGGGGGACGGCACTGTCGCGGCTCGGACTGGTCAAGGCCGACGCCCGCCTGGGCCGCGACGGCGCGGACACCGCCGCGGAACTCACCGGACTCCGCACGACGCTGGACCGCATCGGGCTGCGGCACGCCCGGGACATGGTGGACAAGGCCGCGGCCGAGCTGGGGGTCGGCCCACTGCCGGATCACACCGGAGACGGACCGGGGGCAGCCGCACCGGCGCTGCCGGCGGTCGGGACGGAAGCCCTGCGGAAGGTCGACGTGGAGGGGCTGCGGTGAGCGCCCTCCCGACGCCTGCTCTCCCGACGCCTGCTCGACCGACGTCTGCTCTCCCGACGTCCGCCCCGGTCTGCTCGCTGGACAGCGCGCCGGGCGCCACGACCGTGACCGCGGTGAGTATCTCTCGTGTGCACGAGGCCTCGGCGGCCGTTCTCCTGGGGCGGTGCCGTGATCGGGTCCGGCCCGCGCTGGTGGAGGCGGTGGGCCGGTTGCACCCCTGGACCGGTGAGATGGCGGCGTACGCACTGGGCTGGGCCGATGTGACCGGAGAACCGGACCCGGACGGATCCGAGGGCAAGGGGGTGCGGCAGACGCTCGCCGTGCTCGGGGCCGAGGCCGTCGGCGCGGACGGAGCCGTCGCCGTCCCGGGCGCCGTCGCCGTCGAACTCGTCCACACCTTCTCGCTCCTCCACGACGACATCATGGATGCCGACGCCCTGCGCCGGCAGCGCCCGGCGGTCTGGAAGGCCTACGGGACCGGCCCGGGCGTCCTGGCCGGCGACGCGCTCCTGGCCCAGGCCGTGACGAGGCTGGCCGAGACCCCGGGCCACCACACGGCTGCCGCGGTACGGCACCTCTGCCGCACCCTGAACGCGCTGGTGTCCGGCCAGGCGGAGGATCTGCGCTTCGAGGACCGCCCTTGGCACGGACCGGGGGCGGTCGAGCCGGAACAGTACCGGTCCATGGCCGAACGCAAGACCGGAGCCCTGCTGGGCTGCGCGCTCGCGCTCGGCGCGACCCTCGGCGGCGCCCCAGACAGGACTGTCACCACACTCGACCGAGCCGGTCGCCATCTCGGCCTCGCATTTCAGGCGGTGGATGACATCCTCGGTATCTGGGGCGACTCGAGAGTGACGGGCAAACCCGTCCACGCCGACCTCCGGCAGGGCAAGAAGACCTACCCGGTGCTCATCGCACTGGTCGGCGGAGGCAAGGCTGCGCACGAACTCGCGGTGCTGCTCGACTCCGGAGAGCGGATCGACGGCGAGACCGCCGCATACGCTGCGGCGCTCGTGGAGGAGGCCGGCGGCCGGTCCGGGACCCGCAGGGAAGCACGCCGACACCTGGACGCAGCTCACTGCACACTGCGAGAGGCGTCCCTCACGCACCCCGCAGCACAGGAACTGGACGTGCTGTTCACCCACTTGCTCGACCGCACCTGGTGACGCCAGGGTCCTGGTCGTTGGTGTAGTCCTGTGCGGACCGGCCGGCGTGCTCGGTGACCTGGCCGTGGACGGATTCCTCGACGGTGTCGGAGTAGACGACCTGTCCGTCGATGTCACGGTGTAGACCCCGGACGTCGCAGCTCCGGTGGTGTCCTCGGCGACCGTCAGGGCGTAGCCGCCGGGGAGCTTCTCGGTGGCGAGGGAAGCGTCGGCGTCGTAGGTGGCGGCGAAGGTACCGCCGACCGAGTCCGTGGTGGAGGTTGCCAGGTCACGGGGCTCGAGGGCGGTGTCGTAGGTGTAGGAGACCTACCGGCCGAGCTTGTCGTACTCCTCCGTCAGCGTGCCGCCGGCGGGCGAGGTCGTCTTGACGGCCTGGCCGGTGGCCGGGCCGTATCGGCAGCTGGGACGGGTTGCTGCCGCCGCTGGTGATCGCGCCGGCCGCGGAGGTGGAGCAGACCTGGTCGGCCCGCTCGGGGCGGCCCTGGCAGTGCCCGGCCGGCTTCGGCCCTTACTGTCCGGTCCTCGTCCCCGGCGAGCACCGGCAGGCGGCGCGAGCTGCCGCGCCGAGAGGAGGGGGAGGGGTGCCTCAGCTGAGCGTTCGGGACCGCTCCGGCCTCAAGCAACGCGGTCACGGCTTCCGAGTCCCCTCGCCGAACCGCCGCGACGAGCTGTGTACTGTCCATCTCGCGCTGTTCCCCCGTCTCGTAGGAGATCGCTGGTCCGATCAGTAAGTACGGTCGGCCACTTTGCAGTGGCCGATCCTCCTCGTCCACGTCGGCCTCCTGAACGGCACGGCCCCGGCGCAGCACAGCACTGCGCCGGGCGCTCGCGGCCACCGTCCGCGCGGTCGATCCCGAGGGGAAGCCGAACCATCCGACGGGGTTGCATCCACATGGGCATCGTTCAACAATCCTCCGCAGTAGGCGAGTTGCCGAGCTTCCGCCCGGCGGGCCGTCGTGCTCCGGGGGCACGCCGAGGGCGTCCGGAGTGGGGGAAACGGGCATGAGTGCCGCTCGGGAGGCCTGACCGAGAAGGACGTCCGGAACCCAAGGGCGCGCGCGTTCGTGGCCGGCGCCGACGGGGAGCGTTGTCGTGCACGAGCGCCGTCCCCGTCCAGGCGGACCGCCGACCAGACGGTGGTGGGTGAGCCTCGGAGTAAGAGCACCGGCCGCGGCCTCGCCCGCTTCGTTCAAATCCCCCGTATCTCGCTCTCACGTCCGTCCGATTCGTTCATGCGTTCCGGCTCGGCGTTGCGGCGGAGAATAAGACCTCTGAAATGATGACCAGTCAACTGACGGGGCAATTGAGCCGAGTTGGGTTTGTGGGGCTTCATGGGCTTCGCTGGAGGAACGTCGGGAAAACCTTTGGACGGCGCGAGTCTCCACACGGAAAACTGTCAATCCTGTCCCGCTTCGATACGAAAGGCAGGATTCGGATGGGAAAGCCTGAATCGCGCAAGAGTTCGCCAAGCAGAGGCTCGGTACTCCTCGCGCTTCGTTTCTATGGACGGGAGCTGACCCGCCTCAAATCGTGGGCGGTGCCCGCGATGCTGCTTCCGGCACTGGGCAACATCGGAATCTTCTACATCGTGCCGCTCATCGTCGCCAAGCTCGTCGGCAGCATCGCGGGGGACACCGACGTCGGTGTCGGTGTCGGCCCGATGCTGCCCTACGTCCTCGGCTTCGCCGGCGTGCTGCTGCTCGCCGAGGCGCTGTGGCGCGTCGGGCTGCACTCCCTGAACCGTCTCGACGCCCTCGGTATCGAGCACCTGTACGTGATCGGCATGGACGCGCTGTTCGCCAAGGACGCCGCCTTCTTCCACGACAACTTCGCCGGTTCACTGACCAAGCGGGTCCTGAGCTTCGCTTCGCGGTTCGAGGAGTTCGTCGACACGCTCACCTTCTCGGTGATGGGCAAGTTCGTGCCCTTGATCTTCGCGTCGGTGGTGCTGTGGACGTACGAACCCCTGCTCGTCGTCGGGCTCCTGACGATGATCGCGGTCACGAGCCTGTGCGTGTGCCCCCTGATCCGTCGCCGCCAGGCGCTCGTCGACCAGCGGGAGGAGGCGATCGCCCGTGTGTCGGGCCACGTCGCCGACAGCCTGATGAACATGGACACGGTCCGGTCGTTCGCCGCCGAAGAACGCGAGGCCGCCGAGCACCGCTCCCGTGTCGCCGAATCGCGCCGCCTCATGCTGCGTTCCTGGGACTACGGCAACCTGCGCATCGACACTCTGATCGCACCGATGTCTGTGCTGACCAATGTCCTCGGCCTGCTTCTCGCCCTCTCGCTCGGCGCGGGGGAGCACGGGGTCGAGGCCGTCGTCGTCGCCTTCACCTACTACTCCAACGCCACACGGATCATGTTCGAGTTCAACCAGATCTACCGCCGCCTGGAAAGCTCGATGACCGAGGCCGCGCAGTTCACCGAACTGCTGCTGACCCCGCCGGCCGTACGGGACCCGGAGGTGCCGGAGCCGCTCCTCTCCGAGGGCGCCGATGTGCACTTCGAGCAGGTGACGTTCGCCCACGCGGGCGCGAAGCCGCTCTTCGAGGGCCTCGAGCTGGCCGTGCCCAGCGGGGCGAAGGTGGGTTTCGTCGGCCGATCCGGCGGCGGCAAGACCACGCTCACCCGCTTGCTGCTGCGGATGACGGACATCGACGGCGGTCGGATCACGATCGGCGGACAGGACATCAGCCGGCTGCGGCAGGCCGAACTGCGCAGCCTGATCGCCTATGTGCCGCAGGACCCGGCGATGTTCCACCGCACGCTGCGGGAGAACATCGCGTTCGCCCGGCCGGACGCCACCGACGCCGAGATCCGCCGTGCGGCCGAGGCAGCGCACGTCACGGAGTTCGTCGACACGTTGCCCGAAGGCTTCGACACGATGGTGGGGGAGCGCGGAGTGAAGCTGTCCGGCGGCCAGCGCCAGCGGGTCGCCCTCGCACGGGCGATCCTGCGCGACGCGCCGATCCTGCTGCTCGACGAGGCGACCAGCGCCCTGGACTCCGAGAGCGAGATCCTGGTGCAGGACGCGCTCTGGCGCCTCATGGAAGGGCGGACGGCGCTCGTGGTGGCGCACCGGCTCAGCACGGTCGCCACCATGGACCGGCTCGTGGTCCTCGACAGCGGTCGCATCGTCGAGCAGGGCACGCATCACGAGCTGCTCGCCACGGAGGGTGCCTACGCGAAGCTGTGGCAGCACCAGTCCGGCGGCTTCCTCGACGACACCACCGCCACCTCCGCCAAGGCAGAGCAGGTGTAGACCCCGGTGGGCACCGTCAGCCGGCCCAGCGGCCCGACACGACGGTGACGGCGAGGGTGTCGGCCCCGCTGATCCTGATGGCCCACACCAACGGCCTGCCCGAGAATCAGTCCCGGCTGGTGGCCCGGGCCCGGCACTCCGAGGCGTACGGCTGAGCGCCGGCCACCATCGACGCCGCCGGGTGCGGTGACCGGCCCCGTTCCGCCGCCGAAGAGCAGACTCGCGCCGACCTCCGCCGGGGGTTTCGTGCCCTGCGCCCAGCGCGAGGAGGCCCGGCAGGTCACCGTTCCTCTGTTGTGGCCGGCAGGACCGTGCCGACAGGTGCAGCCGCAGGTGCAGGCGAAGCGCGCTCCGGCCGTGGTCGGTCAGTCTCACGATCCGCGTGTCGCGCGTGTGGACGAGCCAGGATTCCTCGACGGCGTGGCGGAAGACGGCGGCTCCGACACCGCCCGCCAGGTGGGGCCGTTGCTCGGTCCAGTCGAGGCACGTCCGCACACGCGGTCGGGGCAACGAGGCGGCGGGTTCGTCGACGATGCCGAGCTCCCTCATCCAGCGGGCTCCCGCAGCGGTGAGCGTCGGCCCGTAGTCCCAGGTCAGGAACCCTTCTGTGGTCATCGCGTCGGTGATCGCAACCGCCAGGGAGCCGGCCAGGTGGTCGTGGCAGATGCGGGCGAAGGCCAGCTCCCGGTGACTGCGGGCCGCGGTGAGGGAGCGTACGGGTACCGGATGCCGGGGAGCCCGTGCGGCAAGTGCCTCGATCATCTCGGCGATGCCGGGGTCGGCGAGCCGGACGTAGCGGTTGCGGCCTTTCCGCTCCTCCGCCAACAGGCCGCCTGCCACCAGGGGACGACGCTTCGGCGCCCATCGAAGGGTCGCGCGCCTAGCGTTATCCCGCATGACGACTGACACGCATCGAGTGATACGTCCGAGCATCCTGTACTTCGGAACGCCGGTGGTCCTGCTCACCACGGAGAACGAGGACGGCACCTTCAACCTCGTTCCCATCTCGTCCGCCTGGGCGCTGGGGCAGAACGTGGTCCTGGGACTGGGCGGCGAGAACCAGACGGTGCGCAACCTGGCCGAGCGGCCGGACGTGGTGATCAACCTCGCCTCTCCCGATCTGTGGGAGCAGATCGAGCGCCTGGCGCCGCTGACCGGTGCCCATCCGGTGCCGGAGAGCAAGCGGGCGGTGTACCGGTACGAGCCCGACAAGTTCGCCGCCGCAGGACTGACCCCGCAACCCTCCGACCTCGTACGGCCGCCCCGGGTTGTCGAATCGCCCCTCCAGCTGGAGGCGAGGGCCGTCGCGCTGAACCCTGGCGGAGAGGGCCGCTTCTTCTCCGTCGAGTGCGAGGTGGTCCGGGTCCACGCCCACGAGCGCATCGTCGTTCCCGGCACGGACCACGTCGACCCCGGAGTGTGGAGCCCGCTCATCTACAACTTCCGCCACTACCACGGGCTCGCTCCGGAGGTAGGCCACGGCTTCCGCTCGGAAACGGCCGAGCTCGCCGCGCGCGTCGGGTGATCGCTCGCCCATACCGTCATGCCGTCATGCCGGGAAAGGATTCTGCCGCGGCTGTCACCCATGTCCCTCGGGCTCCGCGGTGATCCGTCGGACGGAATGGTGCGGGCCCGGTGGATTTCACGGCGGGCGTGGTGAGTGCGCCGTAGCATGAGTTCCTTTGTGAAGGTCCACTTCTGACGGAACATCATGTTCGTGTGAAAGGACTCCAGTGACCTCGATACGTAGCGCCCTCGCCCTCCCCCTCGTGGCCGTCTCCCTGACCCTGGCGACCCCACCCGCCTCGGCGGCCGGGACGACCACGGCCTCCGTCGAGGAGGCCCGGCTCGACCGGGTCGCGCCTCAGGAGATACTGAGGCGTAGTGGATTCGACTCCCTGGCACCGGAGTTGGCCGACGCCCTCGCCGGCGCCGACTCCTTCGTCGAGGCGGAGCGGACGGTCGTCCGGTACGGATCGGGGCTCTGGCGGCGGGCTGTGGACCGGGCTCAGGGTCGGGGGAACGCGGGAGGAGACCTCTCGCCGGACGACGACCGTCCGCTGTACTGGTCGCGGACCGCGCTCACCCGTGAACTCCGGTCCTGGAAGCCCGGTTTCGGGATCACCGAGGAGGGACGGGCCCGGCTGCTCGATCGGCTCGAGCGCTCCTCGCGCGGCCAGGACTCGATCCGCTACCCGGCCGGGAAGGGCGTGAAGCGCATCCTGCTGACCGGATTCGACCCGTTCACGCTCGACCGGGACGTCCGGATCAGCAACCCCTCCGGGGCCGCCGCCCTCGCCCTGGACGGCACCTGGCTGCGTACCGCCGACGGTTCCCTCGCCCGCGTCGAGACGGCCGTCTTCCCCGTCCGCTGGGCGGACTTCGCCGACGGCACGGTCGAGCGGACGCTGCGGCGGCACCTTCCGAAGGTGGACCTCTTCACCACGGTGAGCCAGGGCCGGCCCGGTCGGTTCGACATCGAACGGACCAACGGAGCCTGGCGCGGAGGCTTCCCCGACAACGAGAACCTGTCCCGTACGGAGACCGTACCCGTCGCCGATCCGGCCACACAGCCCCAGTGGACGTCGACGAGCCTCCCGTACGCGGCGATCACGGCGGCGTCCACCGGCCGGTTCCCGGTGTACGACAACACGTCGGTGACCGAGCTGCCGGCCGGGGCCGACACTCCCGTCGTCCGCCCCGACGGGCCGACGCCCGGCTCCGTCGCCCGGGCGGGCGGCGGCGGCGACTACCTGTCCAACGAGATCGCCTACCGGGCCACCCTGCTGCGCGATCGCCTCGGCCTGACCACGCTGCCCGGTGGTCATGTGCACACGCCGGTCCTCCAGTTCGGCCCGGGAAACGCCGACCCGGCGACGGGCGGGGTCACCGACCCGGAGTTCGTACGGAACCGGCTCGACATCATCGCCCAGGTGCGGGCGATCGTCGCTGTGGCCGCCGCCCCCCAGGAGTCCTCCGCGCACCCCTCGTCGTAGCGGGCCTGAGTGAGGCGGCGGCCGACGCCGGGTGCGCGGTCAGGGAGCGCCTCCCGGCGGCGGGACTACGCCGGCCAGCCACCGTACGGCACGGTGATGAGCTCCATGGCGTGGCCGACCGGGTCCATGAAGTACACGCCGCGTCCGCCGTCGTTGTGATTGATGGCGCCGGGGTGCTGCCGGTGAGGGTCGGCGTAGTGCTCGATGCCGCCCTGTGTGATGCGCGCGTAGGCCGCGTCGAACTCCGCCTCGGAGACCAGGAAGGCGTAGTGCTGCGGGGTGATTTCGTCCGCGGGGATGGCGGCGAAGTCCAGCGTGACGCCGTTGCTCAGTTCGACCGCGATGAACGGTCCCCATTCCGCGGTGATCTCAAGGGACAACAGATTCGCGAAGAACTCCGCGGACTCCCGGTTGTCCCGGGCATGAACGATCGTGTGGTTCAACTCGACTGGCAAGGAATGCCTCCGAAGGCATCTCCTGACACCTCCATGCCTCACCCAGTCGGTGACCGGCACGCGATGTCGCCAGGCAGCTTAGTAGGATTTTCGGCGCGGCGTCGAGTGCTCCTCGCCGGACTCCCGGCGTAGGGCTGATCCTCGCCGCGCTCCCGGCGCACGGCTTCCCCGGGCAATGAGTGACGGCCACGTCACCCCCTGGTCCCGGTGGGCGGCGGCCGTGAGGTGCACGGCGCACTCCGGCGTAGGAGCCTGGTGGTGTGGCCAAGGCAACGAAGGCGGCGACCGGTGCGTACCGGCGAAGCTGGCTGCGCGGCGCTCCGCCGCCCCGCTGGGTGCGGGTCCTGCCCGTGCTGCTGCTCGTCGGGGTCGGAGCGGCCTCCCTCACCGACTCCTTCCCGCTGGACATCGGATTCCTGCTCGGCGCGGTGCCTCCGCTGGCCGTCCTGGCCTACGGACCGTGGGCCACGGCCTTCCTCTGCGCCGCGACGATCGGGCTGCTGACCATTCCCTTCTTCCATCTCGACCAGCCAGGCAACACCGACCTCTTCACCCTTGGCTTCGTCGCGACCCTGAGCGTCTTCGTCTCCTTCGTCCGTGGCCGCCGGGACGAGCAGCTCGACCTGGAACGTACCGTCGCCGAGACAGCCCAGCGGGCCATCGTCCCGGACGTACGGCGGCGGGTCGGGCCCGTGCGCTGCGCGAGCCTGTACCGTGCCGCCGAGCGCGGCACGCTGGTGGGAGGCGACTTCTTCGACGTCCGGACCGGACCCCACGGAGTGCGGGCGGTCCTCGGCGACGTGCAAGGGCACGGCCTGTCGGCCGTCGCGACGGTCGCCTCCGTCCTGGGGGCGTTCCGAGAGGCCGTGCTGGACGACGTGGACGCGGAGGCGATCGCGGCACGCCTTGACCGCAGGCTCGTGGTCGACTCGGCGTGGACGGAGCACGCGGAACTCTTCGCCACGGCAGTCTTTCTGGACATCGCTCCGCAGGGGCGGGAGGTCCGTGTCCTGGCCTGCGGCCACCCGCCTCCGATCCTGCTGCGCGGCGGAGCCGTGAGCACCCTGGAACTCGCCCCCGGACCGCCCCTGGGGCTGGGCCTCGCCGACGTCACGCCCGGAACCGCCGCCACGGTGGCGCTGCTGCCCGGGGACCGGCTGCTCCTGGCGTCGGACGGCGTCCTGGAGGCACGGGACGCCTCCGGCGCCTTCTACCCCTTCGTCGAGCGTCTGACCCATATGACCGGTGTCGGCCTGGATCAGCTGCCAGACGAGATCTGGGCCGACCTGAGCCGCTTCGCCCCCAAGATCCAGGACGACGTCACCCTCCTGATCCTCACCCTGGACACCTCAGGGCCGGGCTGACCGAGCCGGACGAGCCGAGATCACCGCACCAGCTCGGACGCCAGCAGGTCCATGAGCAGCCCGTCGTGCCAGCTGCCGTCCGCGTCCCGCTCGTACTGCCGCATCACGCCGACTGGCCGGAAGCCCGCCTTCTCATAGCAACGGATCGCAGCGACGTTGTCGGCGGCCGGGTCGATGACGAGCCGGTGGTGGCCGACGTCGTCGACCAGATGGCGGGCGAGGGTGCGGACGGCGTCGGTGCCGAGACCCTCGCCGTGTACCGAGGGATCGAGGAACAGGTCGATCCCCGCGTGCCGGTACTCCGGGTCCTCCTCTGCGTACCACTGGATCATTCCGACGATCCGGTCGTGGTGGAGCACCGTCAGGCAGTGCGTGGCAGGATCCGCGAGGTCGGACGCCACCTCCGCCGCCATGTCGTCCCCGCCACGCCACCGTGCCCGGACTTCCGGGGTGGTCCGGATGGCCGTCAGGGCTGGGATGTCCCCGGGTCCGGAAGGGCGTAGGACGACGCCCGCACCGCGCAACTCGTTCATGCGCACCAGCCTGCCCCGGGGGCCGCCCGGTGGGCTACCCGGGTGCGGCGATCGACCGGGCCGTTCGGCGATCTGCGCGAGGCGACGCCGACGCCCTGGTCACCGGGTCCCGGCTGCCCCCGTCATGCCGGCCCCCGTCGTGCCGGGTGCCGCCGTGCGGGCGATCCTGGGGGCATGGGTGGCCCGTTCCCGCGACGGCTGCCGCCCGCCTACCGGGCGGCGGCGCGAAGGGCGCTGCGCGTCACGATCGCTGCCGGGACCGGGTTCTACGTGCTGCTCTACGGCTTCGACCTGCCGGTCGGCGCGACCTACGCGCTGTTCGGCGCCATCGCGATGGCCGGGCTGTCCCGTCTCCCCGGCTCCGGGCGACAGCGGGCCATGCTGCTGGTGGGCGTGGCGCCGGTGTGCTGGGTGCTGATCACGCTCGGCACCTACCTGTCCGTGCGGACGTGGAGCGCGGTGCTCGGGATGCTGGTCGTCGGGTTCGCGCTGGCGTTCATGGCCGTCGGCGGACCGCGATTCGCGGGCGCGGCCACGGGGCTGCAGCTGATGTACATCCTGCCGTCCTTCCCCCCTTACGACCCCGGCTCGCTGGGTGAACGGCTCGCGGGCGCGACGTTCGGGCTCGCCGTGCTGATCATCGCGGAGATGACGCTGCTGCCCGAGCCGCCTGCCCTGCCCTACCGAGAACGGGCCGCCCGGGCCGCCGACTGCGCCGCGCGGTGCGCGGATCGGCTGCACACCGCCCCGTACACACTTCCGGAGGCCACACTGCACACCGCCCGGGCCCTGAGCACGGGGCTCCGCTCCTCCCGGGTACCGGAGGCGGACCGACCGGCCGGAGCGGGGGTACGGCAGCGGGCACTGGCCCACACGGGCCTCGCGACGCGTACTTTGCTCGGCAGACTGACGGTGCTGCCGCCGCCCCCTCAGGGCGCGGTACCGCCGGCGGACGCAGCCGACGCGGGCGGTGCAGGGGGTGAGCAGGCCGGGGCGACGAGGGGACCGGACCCCTTGCGGGCGGTCATGGAGGTGGCGCGGGAAACGGCCGCCCGGCTGCGGGGCCGTGTGCCTGACGGGCGGGCGCACACCACCTTGCAGCAAGCGCGTCAGGCGCTTGCGGCGACCGAGGACAGCTCTCCCGCCACGCTGCGCCGTAACGCGGCGCTCCTGGAGGTGGCGGACGCGGCACTCGCGATGTCCACGGCGGCCGACATCGCCGTACGGGGCCGAGCGGCCGACGTACCGGAGCCGGGCCGGTTCTGGTATGCACGGCAACGGGCACCTCGGTTGTGGTGGCGACGCCTTTCGGGCCACGCGGGCGGTCGGTCGGTGTTCTTCCAGAACGCCGTACGCATCAGTCTGGCCCTGGCGGCAGCCCGGCTGATCGCGGGCATCGACACGCTCCCGCACGGCTTCTGGGTGCTCCTCGCGACGCTCACTCTGACGCGGACGACGGTGCGGGAGACCCGGACGACGGAACGGAAGGCGCTGACCGGCACCCTCGTCGGCGCTCTGGTCGCAGCGACGCTGCTGGCAATCGTCGGCACCGACATCGAGGTGTACGCGGTGGCACTCCCGCCGCTGATGCTGGTCACGTTCACGCTGGGGCCGGTCAAGGGCGTCGGCTGGGCGCAGGCGCTGTTCACGGTGGTGGTGGCGCTCGTCTTCGCGCAGCTGGCACCGGCCACCTGGCAGCTCGCCGAGTTCCGCCTGCTCGACGTGCTGGCCGGCAGCGCGATCGGCGCCGTCTTCGGACTGCTCGCCTGGCCGCGGGGCGCCCATGACGAATTGCGGCGGTCGGTCGCGGTGCTGCTGCGGATCGCCGCAGAGATCGTGGTGGCCACGACGGCGCAGATCGCGGCGGGCGGGCGGCGCGTGCCGGTGCCCACGGCGCAGGGGCACCGCAGCCTGCAACACGCCCTGGTCATGGCCGAGTCGGCGTACGCGCAGTACCAGAGTGAACCCCAGAGCATCGGCCCGCCGACGGTCCGCCGAGACTGGCAGGCCGCGCTGATCGCCGGACACCACACCCTGTGGGGCGCCGACCGGCTTCTCGTACCGGCTGAGCCGGTCGTGATGCCGCCGCTGGGCCGGGAAGCCTCGGAATCCCTCATCCGCACCGGCGACCGGGTCGCGGCGGGCATGCTGCTGACCTCCGCCCACACGGACCCGACCGAGGACACCGCGGAGACACCGGCACCGCTCCACGCCCCGACGGCCTCCGCCACCATGGCCGCCGACCCGCCCGGCGCAGCGCCGCGCGTGTACTACGCGACCATGTCCTGGCTGGCCTCACTGGCCACAGATCTGGAACGGCTCGCTGCGGAAACCGCGACCGAAGCCGAATTGACAGCGACAGCGGCGGTGTCGCGGGCACACCCGGCCTCCGCGCTCGACGACCGACGGCGTACCCATGAGCAGTGAACCCGCTCCCTTCCAGGTCTACCAGGCAGGACACCTCCTCCATGGGACGAAGGCGGACCTCGTTCCCCGGGGACCTGGTGAGAGCAGGCCACGCGTCGAACTTCGAGGCAGGGCGGGTGTCCCGCCACGTCTGTGTCACCGAGACCCTGGACGCCGCCGCCTGGGGTGCTGAGCTTGCCGCCGGCGACGACCCGGGTCGGATCTACCTCTGATCTTGCGCAGTGCTCCGCCCTTCAGGGCGGGGGTGAAGCGCATCCTTGGCCCGAGGCGCCGGAGTTCCCTGCGCCTCCGGGGGTGACGGCCAGACGGTCCAACCTGACGCCTATGTCGGGGTGTTGACGAGTAAGGGCTGTACGGAACGACGAAGCTCCTGGTAGACGGGTTCTCGACCAAGATCACCCGTGTCCGCCAGGAGCTTCGCGTGCTGTGCGTCTTGGCCAGGGGACGCGCTGTTCTCCTCGGAGTGGGTCACTCCGTCGTTGGAGACCGCGATCAGGTACTGCCCGGCGTAGGCGACGAGCTGCGGGGCCATGTGCTGATGGAGCCTTCGACCAGGGCCGGGCCGCGACCATCGCGCCTTGGAATAGGCGTCTGCTTTCGGGCCCGTCGACCCGGGTTCTCGGTCCGGGGTCAGACCTCGATGACGATCTTCCCCGAGGTGTGGCCCTCCTGGCTGAGGGTGAAGGCCGCAGCAAGTTCGGAGAGAGGGAACATTGCGGCGACATCGACCGTGAGCCGGCCCTGGTCCGCGAGCCTGCCCAGAGCCGCGAGGTCCGCGCTGTCCGGGCGGACCCACATCCACTGGCCACCCGCACCGAGGACGGTGTGGTCGGCGATGGAAGCATGCCGCCCGCCCTCGGCCAGAACAGCCAGGGTGGTGTCCAGAACCCCGCCCACGAAGTCGGCGACAACCGTGACCCCGTCCGGAGCCAGGGCACGAACGCGTTCGGCCAGTCCGTCCCCGTAGGTGACGGGCTCGCAGCCGAACCCTCGCAACCGATCGTGGTTGCGCGGGGAGGCGGTGCCGATGACCCTCGCTCCCCGTGCCCGGGCCAGCTGCACGCCGAGGGACCCGACGCCGCCGGCCGCGCCGTGCACGAGAACGATGTCGTCGGAGCTCGTCCCCAGACGGGTGAGGAGCTGGTAGGCAGTCAGGCCGGCCAGCGGCAGTCCGGCGGCCTGCGCCCAGTTCAACGAGGCCGGCTTGGCGGCGAGAGCACGTACGGGCACGCTGACGTACTCGGCGAAGGTACCGCCGTGCACGTAGTCCTTGCGGGCGTAGGCCATCACCTCGTCGCCGACCGCGAACTCGGGCACGTCGATGCCGACCCGCTCCACGGTGCCGCTCACGTCCCAACCAGGAACGACCGGGTGAAAGACATCCATCAGGCTGTCGAGCCCGCCCGCCATGATCTTCCAATCGACCGGGTTCACCCCGGCACATCGGACCTTGACGAGAACCTCGCCAGGGGCGACCTTCGGCAGCGGCAACCGGGTCTCACGGAGCACCTCCGTCCCACCGTACGTCTCATACGCCATCGCCCTCATAGTGCCCTCGGACATCCCCGACGCCTCTCCCGTACCGTTCGGTCCCCGCTCCATCTGAGCACGGTGAGCCCCGGACACATCGCAAGGCTCGCCCGGAAGTAGGGGCGGGTGGGAGCCTGGTGCGCGGCCCTGGCGGACCACCACTACGGGCAGGCGGTGCCCGTTCTCGTGACCACCCAGGAGCAGCTCCAGGAGCACGGCGCCGACGGGGCGGTGTGGCGGCGGCTGGGCCGGACCGGCGAGCAGACGCTGACGGCCGCGCTCGACGACCCCGACGGCGATGCCCTCCACCGAGACCAGATGGCCCGCGCCGACGAGCGGGTGGCACAAGTGCCGGGCCGTCGAACGGGAGGCGCAGCGGCCGGTATGCACGCGGTGCCGGCAGAAGTTCACCGACGAGCGCTGGGCGGAGATCACCGCGCGCGGCTGCGCCTGGACGGCCGGGGACCTGACCGTGTGCGGCACCTGCCACGCCGACGACGTCGCAGGGACGACGACCGGGAGCCGGCCAGGCCCGGCCGCGCTCTTCCGCCGCCGCGGCTGACCGCGACGCACGCCGGGCAAGCCCCAGGGGGGCCTGGGCAAGCCACCCCGAGCACCGGCTTGCCCACCACCGGAGCGGGCCGGGAGGCGTGATAGGGCTTGCCCATGGTGTGCACAGGCTTGCCCTGGCCGGTGCACCCAGGGCTTGGCCAAGGGGCGGTGAGGCTTGCCTCGGTCGCGGAATGCCGGCTCAGGTGGCTTGCCCACAGCTGAGAGGTCGTCTTGGTGGCTGCCGGCTGGTCTTGCGCCTTCGGTGCCTCCAGGATTGGTAGGCCAGGCCGGCGGGCCGGTGAGGCGCTACGCGGGTGGTGCCGGATCGTCGCCCACCCGGCCACGTCCTGCGGTACGCCGAACCCCCTGTCGAGGTTGCCGCGGAAGCCCGTGGCACGCGCGTGTCCCGCGGCTCGGCGCCGGCGAACTGGCGGGCGTCTTCGCCGCCCCCGGCCTGACGGCCCGGAGGCGGCTGAACGCGCTGATTGCTCGCACGAGGCCTCTGGTGGAGCCGGTTCTGATGGTCGAAGACAGCGACGCTGCCGCTCGCCGACGCGAGGCGAAATCCCCTGGGCTTTGCTGCCGGTACCGCCCGTCGCTGTTCCAACCCGATCATGTCAGACCAATGAACACCAAGCGGAAGAACATGAGTTGAAGATCTGCACGACCTCCGCACCGATGCGTGCGCCGCACTTATGATCACCGACGGCAGCTGCGGCAGGCAGCTGTTTCAAGGGGAGGAACCCAACAGAATGAGTGACCGAAGAACGTCGCAGAGCCGTGCGGCGGGCGGGTGGCCGAGACCTGGAGCGCTGCCCCGCATAGCCCTGGCGATAGCCGGTGTGATGGCAGCCGAGGCGGCTCTGGTCGTCGCTACGACGGGCCAGGCAGTCGCCTTGTCGTCTCACCAGACGTCCGTGCCCGCTGCCGAGCAGACCCGCTATCCGACGCAGGCTGCGGATCTGGCGTCGGCTCAGGTCGCGGCCCGGCTGTCGGGCAAGCGGGTGGAGGCGCTGTCGGAGCGCACGGAGTCGTCGACGACGTGGGCGAACCCGAACGGCAGTGTGACGCTTGATGCGGCGTCGGGTCCGATCCGATTCCGCGACGAGGCCACCGACGAGTGGCGGGACATCGACGTCGACCTGACGAAGACGGACCAGGGGGCGGCGGCGCGGTCGCATCCGCTGGGTCTGAAGCTGGCGGGGAAGACCCCGACGGCGCGGGCGGCGAAGGTGAAGGCGTCGGGTGCGGCGGGCGAGGCGAAGACCTCGGCAGTGCCGCTGGTGACGCTGCAGGCCGGCGACGACAAGGCGATGACGCTGTCGTGGCGGGGCGTTCTGCCGGAGCCGTCGGTGTCAGGCACCACGGCACGCTACGCAGACGTCCTGACGGCGACCGACCTGATCATCGAGTCGACCCGTACCGGGTTCGAGCAGTTCCTGGAGCTGAAGAACCGTTCCGCCGTCGAGGCGAACGGTTCGGTCACGCTGACGCTGGACGCCAAGGGCGTCAAAGCGCGGGCCAACGCGGACCGTTCGGTCACGTTCCTCGAGGCGAAGTCGGGCAAGCAGGTCGGCATCCTGCCCGCGCCCATCATGTGGGACGCGACCGTGGACCCCCGGTCCGGCGAGCATACGCGCCGGGCTGATGTCGGACTGAAGGTGACGCAGCGCGGCAGCTCCGTCGACCTGACGCTGACGCCGGACGCGAAGTTCCTCGCCGACCCGGCGACGAAGTACCCCGTCACCGTCGACCCCGCGGTCAACATCGGGTCGAGCTTCGACACCTTCGTCCAGCAGGGCTACGCGACCGACGTGTCGGCCCAGACGGAACTGAAGCTGGGCAACAACGGTTCGAGCCAGGTCGCGCGTTCGTTCCTGGCCTTCCCGATGGCCCAGATCTCCGGCAAGCAGATCCAGAGCGCGAAGCTGAACCTGTGGAACCACCACTCCTGGTCTTGCACGGCCAAGAGCTGGGAGGTGTGGGACACCAGCTCCGCCTCCACCGCCACACGGTGGACCGCACAGCCGAACTGGAACAGGAAGTGGGCCACGTCGACCGCAACGAAGGGCTTCTCGTCCTCGTGCGCGGACGGCTGGGTCAACCAGGACATCACCACCCTGGCCGCCGCCTGGGCCTCCAACGGCAACGGCACCAACACCCTGGGCATCCGGGCCACTGATGAGAGCGACCCGTACGGCTGGAAGCGTTTCAACTCCGGAAACGCGGCCTCCAACACGCCGTACATCTCGGTGACGTACAACACCGTTCCGGGTGTGCCGACGCAGGTGAGCCCGGCGGCGAGCGGGGCGACCAACGACACGACGCCGGCGTTGTCGGCGAAGGCGGTGGACGCCGACGGCAACTCGATGAGCCTCGACATCGAGATCTGGGCCGCGAACGGTACGGCGTGGCTGCAGGCCGCGGCCTCCCCACACCACCCGTCGGGCACAGTGGTGACCTGGTCGCCCCCGAACCCGCTGCCCTCAGGTACCTACAAGTGGCGATCCCGGTCCTATGACGGCGCCGCGCACAGCGCGTTCTCCGCTTTCCGGACCCTGACGATCGACACCACCGTCCCCGCGACGACGACGGTGTCCTCCGGTGTCTTCCCGGCGAACACCTGGTCGGGGACGCCGGACGCGGACGGCAATTTCTCCGGCTCGTTCACCCTCACCCCGCCCACCAGCGACGTGAAGACGGTGGAGTACAAGCTGGACTCCGGCGCCTGGACGCCGGCCGTCACGACGGGAGCGGCGGTCACCAGAACGCTGTCGTTCCCCGCGGGCAAGCACACCGTGACCGCCCGCACCGTCGACCCGGCGGGCAATGCCTCGGCGGAGACCTCGTACGTGTTCTACGCGGGTTCGGGTGCGGCGCTGCTCACCCCCGGCCAGGGGCAGCGCCCGGCGAGGCGCGTGGGTCTGGCGGCGGAGGGGCTCACGTCCTACACGGGTGTGACGTACCAGTACCGCCGTGGTGAGACCGACAGCTGGAAGGACGTGCCGGTCGCCGACGTCCGGCAGGGCTCGAGCACGGTCTCGGGCTGGCCCGTGCCGGTCACCGGAGGCAAGCCCGCCGGTCTGACGTGGAACATCACGGACACGCTGGCCGAGGACGGCCCGATCGAGGTCCGTGCCTCCTTCACCGACGGCACCGCCTCGGCGTTCTCCCCGGCGAACGAGATCACCGTGGACCGCAACGCGGGTACGGCTCCCTCGGAGGAGGCCGGGCCGGGTGCCGTGAACCTGCTGACCGGTGACTACACGCTGTCCGAGAGCGATGCGTCACTGTTCGGCCTGTCGGTCTCCCGTACGGCGTCCTCGCGGCGCGCGGACGCGGGGGCGAAGCAGGACGGTCAGGCTCCGATCTTCGGTCCGCAGTGGATCTCCGGCACCGTCGCGGAGATCACCCAGTCCGACTGGTCCCATCTGCGGACGACCTCGGCGACCTCCGTCGCCCTGGTCGGCGTCGACGGTGAGGAGCTCGGCTTCACCGCCACCACGACCGGTGGCTGGAACCCGGAGCCGGGCGCCGAGGACCTGACGCTCACCGGTTCGCTGACCGGCTCGTTCACGCTGAAGGACACCGAGGGCACGCTCACCGTCTTCACCAAGCCGGACCCCGACTCCACCTCGTGGCAGGTCGCCTCCAGCGCCGTGGACGGCCTGGCCCAGTCGACGACCACCGTCGTCTCCGAGACCGTGACGGCGGCGGACGGCAAGAAGCTGGCCCGCCCGAAGCGGATCGTCGCACCCACCTCGGCCGCCTCGGCCACCACGTGCACGGCGACGCCGTCCACGAAGGGCTGCCGCGCGCTGGAGTTCGTCTACGCCACCGCCACCACCGCGACGAGCTCGGCCTTCGGCGATGTCACGGGTCAGGTCAAGGAGATCCGCGCCTGGTCCACCGAGCCCGGTGCGGCCGAGGCGACGTCCAAGCCGGTGCAGAACTATCTGTACGACGGCTCAGGGCGACTGCGCGAGACCTGGAACCCGCAGATCGGCTACGACGTCCGGACCGCCTATGGCTACGACGCGGCGGGCCGGGTCACCGGCCTGACCCCGCCCGGCGAGCTGCCGTGGGGGTTCACCTACGGTAAGGCGGGCAACTCCGCCACCGCGGGTGACGGCATGCTCCTGAAGGCCAACCGTTCCGGTCTGCAGCAGGGCACCAAGGACGTCGAGTCCGGCACCGCGTCGACGAGCATCGTCTACGACGTGCCGCTGACCGGCACCGACGCCCCGTACAAGATGGGCGCCACGGACGTGCAGGCGTGGGGGCAGAGCGACATTCCCACCGACGCCACAGCGGTGTTCCCCCCGGACGCGGTCCCTGCCGCGCACGGGGGCGCCGGCCTGTCTGCCGCGGACTACCGCCGCGCGTGGGTCACCTACACCAACGCCTCCGGGCGCCAGGTGAATCTGGCCACGCCGGGCGGGAACATCACGACGGCCGAGTACGACCGGTTCGGCAACACGGTGCGTGAGCTGACCGCCGGCAACCGGGCTCTCGCCTTGGGCCTTACGGCGGCCGACCAGGCGACTCTGACCGACCTCGGCATCATCGGCCTGTCCACCCAGGACCGCGCCGACCTGCTCTCCATGAAGTCCGTCTACGACTCCAACGGCATCCGCGAGGTGGAGAAGTCCGGCCCGCTGCGGCGCATCACGCTGACCGGCACGGGCGCGTCCGCGGTGGCGCGCACCTGGATGGCCAACGAGTACGACGCGGGACGGCCCACCGACGGCACCGCGAAGGTCGAGCACCAGGTCACCAAGGTCACGGTCGGAGCCCGTGTGCTCGGTACCACCACGCTCACCGACGCACGGGTGGTGCAGACGGTCTACGACTGGGTCAAGGGCCTGCCGGTCAAGACGGTCAAGGACCCGGCCGGTCTCGCGATCACGGAGACCACCGAGTACGACGACCGGGGCCGCGTCACCAAGCAGCTGCTTCCCGGTGCCACCGGCACCGACTCCGCGACCCGCGTGACCACCTACTGGTCCGCGACCGGCACCGGTACCTGCCAGGGACGCCCGGAGTGGGCGGACCAGCCCTGCTCCACCGGCGCGGCCGGTGCGATCACCGGCGGCGGTACGAACCCGACCGGCCTTCCGGTCACCACCACCGAGTACGACTGGTGGGGCAACCCGGCCAAGGTCACGGAGACCGCCAACGGCGTCACCCGCACCACCACGACCACCTACGACAACTCGGGCCGTCCGGTGAAGAACGTCATGACCGGCGGGCTCGGACAGGCGGTTCCGGAGTCGACGACCGAGTACGACCCGGCCACCGGCCAGGCCGTGAAGATGGTCTCACCGACGGGCGGGACGATCACGAAGGAGTTCGACAAGCTCGGCCGCCGCACCTCGTACACCGACGCCGACGGCGGCGTGACCCGGACCGAGTACGACCTGCTGAACCGCCCGGTCAAGACCACCGACTCGGCCCCGTCCAGCGTCACCTACACCTACGACACCGCCCTTGAACCGCGTGGCATGCTGACGTCCACCACGGACTCGGTCGCCGGCGCCTTCGCCGCCACGTACGACGCCGACGGCTCCGTCGCCACCGAGAAACTCCCCGGCGGATACACGCTCAAGATCAACACGGACAGCATCGGCGCCCCACGCTCTCGCGTCTACACCCGTGACAGCGACGGCCAGGTCGTCTACTCCGACACCGTCGAGGAGTCCGTCCACAGCCAGGTCACCGAACACGCCGGCTGGTCCTCGCAGAACTACACCTACGACAACACCGGCCGCCTGACCGCTGTCGCCGACACCAGCGGTGACGTCTGCACGAAGCGGACCTACGGCTTCGACCAGCGCACCAACCGCACCTCCCTGACCACTGCGGCAGGCGCCGCGGGCGCTGCCTGCCCCATCACCGGAGGAACCACCACCACCCACACCTACGACAGCGCCGACCGCCTCATCGCCGGCGGCTACGTCTACGACGTCTTCGGCCGCACCACCGCCCTGCCCGGCAGCCAGATCGGCTACTACGCCAACGACCTGGTCCACCAGCAGACCGCCAACGGCCAGCGCCAGACCTGGAACCTCGACGCCAACCAGCGCCTGCGCTCCTGGACCGTCGAAGAGAACACCGACGGCACCTGGGCCCGGACCGCGTCCAAGGTCAACCACTACGACAGCGACGGCGACAACCCCCGCTGGATCACCGAAGACGCCGGCACGGGCGTCATCAGCCGCAACGTCGACTCCGCCGGCGGCGGTTTCGCAGCCATCACCGGCATCAGTGGCGGCACCGTTCTCCAACTCACCACCATCCACGGAAGCATTGCCCTCCAGCTCCCGCTGGACCCGGCCGACGCCCCTCTGGTCCTGGACAGTGACGAGTACGGCAACCCCCGCACCGGCCAGCCCGCCGTCCGCTACAGCTGGCTCGGCGGCAAACAGCGCTCCGCCGAAACCCTCAGTGGGCTGACGCTGATGGGCGTACGTCTCTACGACTCCACCACCGGACGGTTCCTGTCCAAGGACCGTATGTACGGCGGAAACGCCAACGCGTACGACTACTGCTTCGGGGAGCCGATCAACTGCACCGACCTGAGCGGAATGTGGTCGTACAGCACCTGGAGCCGATGGTGGTCCCCGTACAAGCACCTGTGGCTCTACCTCAACAGCCGTGAGACCTCACGACTTTCCACGGGTGCAGGAGCTGCAACCGGGTTCTTCTCCGCCATCCTGCCCGCATTCTCGGGATGGATGAAGGTGGCGCTCGAAATCTTCCGGGCGTACTCCTTCTATCTCTTCTACGTGGCCAGGACTGCGCGATGGAAGGGTAAGTGCGTTGGGCTCTACACCTACGTCATCACCGGCTGGTGGTGGGCCTCGGCACCTACCGCCTGGCACCGGAGGTGCTGACCCGGGTGCGCGCGTGATCCCGGCCCCGTCCTCGTCCGGAAGCCCAAGAGGACGGGCTAGGATCCTGCTCGATCAAGCGTGACGGGCCATAACCTGCGTTTCTGTGAAGGGTCACCAGCTGACTGGTGACCCTTCATTGCATTCTGCCGAGCGAGTCCGCCGGGGAGAGCCGCCCAGCCGCAGACGCGGCGCGCGTCCGGGTGCTCGACCCGTAACGGCGGCGCTCCACCGGGCCGCTGCTCCATGAAGGCAGCTGCACGCGACGGGGAATCCGGTGGAGTAGCCGGGCGGGAGTGCCGATCGGCCCGTGGCCCGAAGTGAAGCAGGTGGAATGGGCGGATACCCGCTACAAGGAAGGGCAGCACCGCATGGCTGAGGTCCACCGTGGCGTAACGCAGTCGCATCGTCGCCGTCGATTCCCACCAGGTCCGCACGCAGAGCACTTCAGGCGCCGCGGTCTCCAGCGTCACCGGCACCTCGAGAACCGCACCGGACAGGTCAACCGCATGCCCGGATACGACCGGCCCGAACCACGACAGCACGAGGGTTTCGGGTAGCGGGGTTGCGCAGGGAGTGAAGGAGCGAGGCGAGGAGTGGTTCGGTGAAGTGGGTGCTTCGGCGGTCGATGTCGGCGCCGGGCACCAGGCTGGCCGGGTAGGTGTCGCGGTCGGCGTCAGTCAGCCGGGGCGCCGGGAGGCTTGACTCCGGCCGCATGACGCAGTGCCATGAGCATGGATGGACAGGGGGCGGGATGAGCGACAAGGAACGCGACACCGAGAGCCAGGGCGACGTTTCCCCACGGGGCCCGAGTTCCCCAGATTTCCCAGACAGATTCTGGACCGTGCTGCTCGCGCTGATCGTGCTGGGGCTGTTCCTGTACGGCCTCACGCGGGGCGAGGGCGGCGGAGGGCACCCCGACGGGTACACCGGTTGGCATTGAGTAGATAGGCGCGGGTTCCGGCCAATCAGTGGCTGTGGGTACCCCACACCGGGCCCCGGCAGGCCCGCGCGGAAGCCTTCCCTTCTCCCATGAACCACCAAGAACGCCGGCGGCGTGCCATGGCAGTACGTCCTCAAGGGCACCGACTGGTCGTGCCCGCCCCGAGGACTGGCTGCCGTCGCCCGAAGAAGAACGAGCTCGCCGCCTCCATACGATCGTCAACAACAAGATCAAGGCCAACCGGCAAGAGCTACTCGGCGCATGGGAACTCACCCAGTCGCTCCCCACCGACAAGACCGGCAGCCCCAAGCGCCCGCTTCTTCAACAGGGGTGGATCCCCGCGCGATGTCGCCCGCAGAACGCGGTTCCCGGGGGTTCGCCAGGATTTCGATCATGCGAACTACGCGCGTCGACCTGCCGTACAACGTTGACGCCTTCGCGCAGTCTCGGCGAGACTCCTGGCTCATGCAGCCCCCGCGTGACCGCTCGGTCACCCTCGTACAGCGCCGACACGTGGACCTCGTCCGTGTCGCGAGCGCTGTCTGTCGCTGCCGCTGACCGACTGTCTTCCCACTCGCCTCGCACCCCTGAGCTCCTCCGCTCGCGCTGCCCGATGGGCGGTCCCGGAGGCATGCGCTCACGTACTCCTGGAGTCCTGTATGCCCACGCCCCTGTCCCGCCGTGCCCTCGGCGGGGTCGCCGCCGGTGCCGCTGCCGCGGCCGCTCTCGGCGCCACCGCGCCCGCCGTGCAAGCGGCCCCCGCGACCGACACGCAGGAGCGTCCCTTCCGCGCCGCGCATCCGCGCCGCCACTCCCGCCGGCCCAACATCCTCTTCATCCTGGGTGATGACCTCGGCTGGGCGGACCTCTCCTCCTACGGCTCCCCGCACATCCGCACGCCCCACCTGGACCGCCTCGCCCGCGGAGGCGTCCGCTTCACCGACGCCTACTCCGGCTCGGCGACGTGCTCGCCCACCCGTTTCAGCCTCTACACCGGCCGCTACCCGGGCCGTACGAAGGGCGGGCTCGCCGAGCCGATCGCGGACAAGTCCGTAGGCCTGGAACCCACCCACCCCACGCTCGCCTCGCTGCTCCGGGACTCCGGCTACGCCACCGCCCTCATCGGCAAGTGGCATTGCGGCTATCTGCCCGACTACTCCCCGACCCGCTCCGGCTGGGACGAATTCTTCGGCAACTTCGGCGGCGCGCTGGAGTACTACTCCAAGCTCGGCCTCGGCGGCGAGTACGACCTCTACGAGGGCGACGCCGAGTACAAGGACCTGCGCTACTACACCCGGATTCTCACCGAGCGGGCGAGCGAGTACGTCAGCCGGGACCACGACAAGCCCTGGTTGCTCAACCTCAACTTCACCACCCCGCACTGGCCCTGGATAGCCGACGGCGACAAGGAGGCGAGCGACGAGATCGTCCGCCGCATCAAGTCCGGCGACCGCTCCGCCCTCTGGCACCAGGACGGCGGCTCCGTCGAGAAGTACAAGGACATGGTCGAGGACCTCGACCGCTCGATCGGTCAGGTCCTCAAGGCGCTCAAGCGATCCGGCCAGGAGCAGGACACGCTCGTCTTCTTCGCGAGCGACAACGGCGGCGAGCGCTTCTCCTACAACTGGCCGCTCGCCGGTAACAAGGGCTCCCTCCAGGAGGGCGGCATCCGCGTCCCCTCGATCCTGCGCTGGCCCGCCCGGATCGACGGCGGCCAGGTCAGCGACCTGCCCGTGTTCACCCCCGACTGGACGGCGACGCTCCTCGACCTGGCCGGCGCCCGCCCCCGCCCCGCGTACCCGCTCGACGGCACCAGCCTCGCCGGGCACCTGCTGCGCGGCGCCGAGGTACCCGAGCGCGACCTGTTCTGGCGGGTCCGGGGCGAGCGGGCGCTGCGCCGCGGCGACTGGAAGTACTACCGGGGCAAGACCGGTCGCGACCAGCTCTTCCGCCTGTCCGAGGACTCCCGCGAGCAGGCGGACCGGGCCCCCTTCGAACAGGCACGCCTCGCCGAGCTTCGGACCGCTTGGGAGCGGATCGACGCGGGTCTGCTCCGCTACTGAGCAGTGGTCTGGTCATGGGGGTCCCGTGGGTGACGTAGTGTTGTGTCCACCGACGCGGGGTGGAGCAGCTCGGTAGCTCGCTGGGCTCATAACCCAGAGGTCGCAGGTTCAAATCCTGTCCCCGCTACTGAATGACGTGAGGCCTGAATCCTGTGGATTCGGGCCTCACGCTTGTTGTTACCGGCGAGCCCGCCGCGTCGTCCCCCGGCGTCGCGCGGCCCGAGTGACGCTTCAGTGGAAGGCGGCGGCGTTCTCCGAAGCCCACTGCCGGAACGGCCGGGCCGGGCCGGGGTTCCGGTGATCTGTGAATCCGTGTCACGCACCGTCAGCAGCTCGTCGTTGACGTCTCCGCCCGTGACGTCGAGCACCGCGTCCGCGGCCTCCTCCCCGAAGACCGCGGCCATCAGTGCGAGGGCCTCCTGGCTGCTGATCTCGGCGAAGGACACGTCCCGACCCAGTGCTTCCGCGATTGCCTCGGTCTGCTGCCGAGCGGTTACCGACTCCGGGCCGGTCAGGGCACTCGTCGATTGTCCCTTGCTCCTTACGGACAGAAGCTGACCGCAAGTCTTCCTACGGTCATTCCATGACGCAGACACACGCACAGACGCATACGCCTACGCAGGGGCGGAACGAAACGGGGGACGGGTTCCAGGCCCAGAGGGTTCTTGTCACCGGAGCCACCGGCACCGTCGGCCGTCAGGTCGTCGCCGCACTCCTCGACCGTGGTCATCAGGTCCGCGCTCTCACGCGGGACGCGTCCCGCGCCGGTCTTCCGGTCGGTGTCGAGGTCGTCCAGGGTGATCTGACCGAACCCGAGGGTCTGGCCCAGGCACTGGAGGGAGTGACCGGCCTTCACCTCATCACTTTCGCGGGGCCCTACTTCGCCCCTCTGGAGACAGGCCCGCGGATCCTGGAGCTGGCCCGTGCGGCTGGGGTACGCCGGGTCACTGTGCTGCACGGCGGCGGACCGTCCCTGCTGGAGGCCTCCGTGCGGGCCGAAGAATCGTTGGCCTGGACCGTGCTCATGCCCGTCGAGTTCATGGCCAACGCCCTGGAATGGGCGGCCGGGATCTCGGCCCGGGGCGAGGTGTGCGAGCCGTTCGTCTCGCGGCTCAGCGCCATGGTCCACGAGGGGGACATCGGCGCGGTCGCCGCGGTCGCTCTGACCGAGGAGGGCCACGGGGGTCGCGAGTACGTGATCACCGGTCCCGAACTGCTGACTGTCGGCGGCAAGGTGGCGGCGATCGCCGCTGCCCGGGGCCGGGAGGTTTCCTTGGTCGAACTGACGGGGGAGGAGGCTGTTGCCCGGTGGCGGGCGGAGGGTCACCCGGAGGACGTGATCGGCTTTCTGCTCGAGGCGTACGGGAACACCCCGGAGGTCGGCCGAACGGTCGTCGACACGGTGGAGAAGGTCACAGGGCGACCGGCCCGCACCTTCTCCGAGTGGGCCGCGGAGCACGCGGCAGTCTTCGCGGGATCAGCCCCGGTGTAGAAGGGGAGCGGGCAGCGGGTGTCCCGTTCGTCCTCCGGACACACCTCGCACCGAGCCCTAAACGGCATCCTGCATGCCGTTCGGAGCCAAGCCCGCGTCGGTCGGTCGCCCACCGTGCCCCAGCCGCCACAATCAACGATCGGTGAGGTGGATTCTGCACATCCCAGGAGGCGATCGTGGTGCCCTCTCGGCGCGGACTTGTGAAGGGAGCCGCCGCCGGTGGTCTCCTCCTCGGATTCCCCGGGGTCACCGTCCGGTACGAGGCCGTCGCGGCGCCGCCCTCCAACCCCCTCATCGACCCGGTCGCCGACGCCTGCACCCGACTCGCCGACCACGGCTGGCGCACCCTGCTCCGTACCGTGACCTGACCCAGGGCGCCGTCGACATCGCGGCCTCGGACCTGGCCGCCGAGCTGGCCGAACCCGTCCCCCACCTGGACCGCTCGCTGCCGGCTTCGAGGACTTCTCGCCAACCCTGCCCGCCCGTGGCACCCAACCGGGTAACCAGAGCGCTGGTACGGGGGCGGGCAGCGCGACGGGGGTGCGGTCGAGCGCGCGGTGCGTCCAAGCTCACATCCGTCCTCGCCGACTGCCCCGAATTGGATGCCCTCGCCGGGCTCGTCGGTACGTTCGGGAGACTTTCACTCAGCTCCAGGGGCGACCAGCTCCGGCAGCGGAGCAACGCGGTCCGCGCCGACAACCTGCCCAGCCTCCACGCGTTCGTCAACGGCCTCGAACGGGATCTCGCCGCCGTCCCCCGGCCTGACACTGCCACGGAGCTCGGGCGTCGTCGAAGACCGCTCCGGAGTCCGACCTACGCATCGGCAAGGGCCTGGATGTCGTCTTCCCGGGCGGGAGGCGACATCCAGGCCCCGGTCTTCACGCCCCGGCGCTCCCGCTGACCCGCTCGACGGGGATCCACAGCTGGGAGTCCGTCTCCGTGCCGATCTCCACCGGCTGGGTGAGCAGCAGCTCAGGACCCGGCCGACTTGCGTACGGGTTCGAGGGGAACCACTGCGTGAACACGTCTCGCCACAGCTCCTGGAGGGCGCTCGGATATGGCCCGTGGTTGTCGAAAACCGCCCACGTCCCGGCCGCCACGTCGAGGGCGTCGAGATTTTCCGCGGCCGTCTCGGGGCCGGTGGCTACTCCGATCCAGTAGTCCACCTCGGCGCCTTCCTCCCGGCTGTCCGTCAGGTGCATCACTGCCGACAGGACCCCGCTCGGCTCCCCGTCGGCCAGCTCCTTCATCCGTACGATCGCCTGTCCGTCCAGGCTCTCCACATGCGCCGCGGCCGCCGTGTTGACCCCTTCGTGCACGAGAGGGACCCGCGCCTTCTTGCCAACGACCCGAAACGCTTCCTTCTCGACGATGCGATACCGCATGGTCGTACTCCCTTCGACGATGACGCGGAAGGACATGCGCGGCTGCGCCGTGAGCGTCGCACCCGTGCGCCGGGCCTCGCCCGGCCCGATGCCGTGCACCGACCGGAACGCCCGGGCGAACGCCTCGCCCGAGCCGTATCCGTACCGCACGGCCACGTCGAGCAGCGTCCGCTCCCCGCCCAGCACCTCGGCCCCGGCAAGTGTCATGCGCCGGCGCCGTATGTACACGGAGAGCGGCATCCCGGCGAGCGCCGAGAACAGACGCCGGAAGTGGTACTCCGACGTCATCGCGATCCGGGCGACCTCGGCGACGTCGACCTCACGGCCGGCCTCCGCCTCAAGGCAGCGCTCGATGTGGTCGAGCGCCTGGTTGAGCTCCTCCAGCACGGGGGCGTGTCCTTCCTTCTGATGTCTTCACCGTAGGAATCATCACCCTCCCAGGACCCGATGATCCGTGCCCGGAACGATCGGGTCACCGCCTGCGTCACGCCCGGGGGCGACAGGCTCGTGTCGGGCTTGCGGCCTACGCCGCGTCACCTTTTACGGCCTTCGTGGGGCACGCCGAGCTGAAACGTCTGCGGGCGACGGGACGCGTACCGGGACTCGGCCACCGACCGTGTGCTGATGCACGCACGGCGGTCGGCTGACGGGGGGCCCGATCGGGCGGAAGACCGGGACCCGCAGGCGTGCTTCCCAAGGCGGGAATGCGGAGGGAGCCGCCGATGTCGGAGCCGGTCGCGCGCGTCGTCTCCCCGGCCGCGAGGGCGTCGCCGGCGCCGCTCGACGAACCGCCCGGGCTGAACTCCAGGTTCGACGGGTTGCGCGTCACACCCCACAGTCGCGACTGCGTGAAGGCCGCGCAGCTGAACTCCGTCGTGGCGGTCCGTGCGTGCACGATGCCGCCCGCGGCCTGGAGCCGCTCGACGACCGGGTGCGTCTCGTCGGCCATCTCGTCCCGGAAGGCCAGCGAACCACCCGTGCTGCGGCGGCCCTTGAGGGGCTGTTCCTCCTTCGTCGCGACCGGGAACCCTTCCAGCGCACGGGGCGCCGCCCCCTTGCCCCCGTACCGTGCCTCAGCCTCGCGCGCGGCGGCGAGCGCGTGCTCGAAGGTCTGCTCGGCGAAGGCGTCGACCTTGGACTCGACGGCTTCGGCGCGTGCGATGCCAGCGGTCATCAGCTAGGCCGGTGACAGCGAACGGTCCCGGAAGCGGCGCAGGGCGCACGAGCCTCCGCGCATCACCCGGCCGGCCCCCAGGTGTGAACCGGCCGCCGCACCATCCCCGGACGTTGCCGACGACGTGGTGGAGACCGTAGCCGTCGGGGTGTATGAACGCTCCCGCGAGGTGAGCCGCGTCTCACCGGGGCGCGCTTGCTATGCAACGAAGTGCATAGCAGGATCGGGTGCATGGCGCTCGACCACGCGATCCTCGTGTCCCTGCTCGAGAAGCCCGGGTCCGGCTACGAGCTGGCCCGGCGCTTCGAGCGGTCCATCGGATACTTCTGGACCGCCACCCACCAGCAGATCTACCGCGTGCTCAAGCGCATGGAGAGCGACGGCTGGGTGGACGTCCGGGACGTGCCGCAGCAGGGGCGCCCGGACAAGAAGGAGTACTCCGTCACCGGGCCCGGACGGGACGCGCTCTCCAGGTGGCTGCACGAACCCATCGAGCCCGAGAGCGTGCGGCACGACCTCGCGGTGAAGATCCGGGGCGCCGCCTTCGACGACCCGGCCGCCCTGATCAGCGAGGTCCAGCGGCACCGGCAGGCCCACACGGAGCGGCTTGCCCACTACCTCGCGGGCGAGGCACGGGACTTCGGAGAGCCGCCGGAGAGCGGCCCGCTCGACGCCGAGCGGGAGCTCCAGCACGTCGTGCTGCGCGGCGGCATCGCGTACGAGCGAATGATGATCGCCTGGCTCGACGACGTCCTCGCCACACTCGGCCGGTTCCACGCAGGGCAGTGAACCGTGCCGTACGACCAGGTCCGTATGTCCTCTCTTGTGCGACCGGGTCTGTGTGACCTCCCTTGTACGACCACACCCAGCACGACACCCAGCACTCACCACCACACCCAGCCCCACCACCACCCTCATCCCGAGCCGGAAAGGCGGACGTCATGGCCGACCCGCTGCTGTTCAACCCGCACACCTACGACCCCGCGCACTTCGACGCGGAGACCCGCCGGCTCCTGCGCGCCACCGTCGACTGGTTCGAGGCGCGCGGAAAGCGCCGGATCATCGAGGACTACCGGACCAGGGCCTGGCTCGGCGACTTCCTCGCCTTCGCCGCCGAGGAAGGGCTCTTCGCGACCTTCCTGACGCCGTCCTCCGCCGCCGGTGAGCACGACGGCGACAAGCGATGGGACACCGCCCGCATCGCCGCCCTCAACGAGATCCTCGGTTTCTACGGCCTCGACTACTGGTACGCCTGGCAGGTCACCATCCTCGGTCTCGGCCCGGTCTGGCAGAGCGACAACGCCGCCGCCCGCGCCCGCGCCGCCGAACTCCTCTCCCAGGGCGAGGTGTTCGCCTTCGGGCTCTCCGAGAAGTCCCACGGCGCCGACATCTACTCCACCGACATGCTCCTGGAGCCGGACGGCCAGGGCGGCTTCCGCGCCACCGGCTCCAAGTACTACATCGGCAACGGCAACGCGGCCGGGCTCGTCTCCGTCTTCGGCCGCCGGACCGACGTCGAGGGTCCCGACGCCTACGTCTTCTTCGCCGCCGACAGCCGCCACCCGGCGTACCACCTCGTCAAGAACGTCGTCGACTCCTCGAAGTACGTCAGCGAGTTCCGTCTGGAGGAGTACCCGGTCGCCGCCGAGGACGTCCTGCACACCGGTCGCGCCGCCTTCGACGCAGCCCTCAACACCGTCAACGTCGGCAAGTTCAACCTGTGCACCGCCTCGATCGGCATCTGCGAGCACGCGATGTACGAGGCCGTCACGCACGCGCAGAACCGCATGCTGTACGGCCGGCCGGTCACCGCCTTCCCGCACGTGCGGCGCGAGTTGACCGACGCGTACGTCCGGCTCGTCGGCATGAAGCTGTTCAGTGACCGCGCCGTCGACTACTTCCGCACCGCGGGTCCCGACGACCGCCGCTACCTCCTCTTCAACCCGATGACGAAGATGAAGGTGACCACGGAGGGCGAGAAGGTCATCGACCTGATGTGGGACGTCATCGCCGCCAAGGGCTTCGAGAAGGACAACTACTTCGCCCAGGCGGCCGTGGAGATCCGCGGTCTGCCGAAGCTGGAGGGCACGGTCCACGTCAACCTGGCACTGATCCTGAAGTTCATGCGCAACCACCTCCTCGACCCGGTCGCGTACGAGCCCGTCCCGAGCCGTCTGGACGCGGCCGACGACACCTTCCTCTTCCGCCAGGGGCCGGCCCGCGGCCTCGGCTCGGTCCGCTTCCACGACTGGCGCGCGGCCTACGACGCGTACGCCCACCTGTCCAACGTGGCTCGCTTCCGCGAACAGGCCGACGCCCTCTGCGAGTTCGTGCTCAAGGCGGCCCCCGACGAGAAGCAGAGCCGCGACCTCGACCTTCTCCTCGCGGTCGGCCAGCTCTTCGCCCTCCTCGTCCACGGCCAGCTGGTCCTGGAGCAGGCCGCCCTGACCGGTCTCGACGAGGACGTGCTGGACGAGCTGTTCGCCGTCCTCGTCCGCGACTTCTCCGCGCACGCGGTCGAGCTGCACGGCAAGGACTCGGCGACCGAGCCGCAGCAGCTCTGGGCGCTCGGCGCGGTCCGGCGCCCCGTCGTCGACGAGGCGCGGTCGGAGCGTGTCTGGCAGCGTGTCGAGGCGCTGTCGGGTGCGTACGAGATGACGCCCTGAGTCTCGATGTCCCGAAGGTCGGCTCCCGGGGTCCAGGCCCCGGGAGCCGAACCCCCTGGGGCCCGGGCGGCGAAGCCCGCGGGCGTCACACCCGGTCACGGATCAGCGGGCGGAGGCGTCCGTCGCTATCTCCACTCCCGTGAGACCGGCGCGTTCCGCGAGGGCGCCGCCCTGGAAACGGCTCTCCGCCCCCAACTCCTCCAGGAGTTCGGCGATGTGACGGCGGCAGGTGCGGAGCGACATCCCCATGCGCCGGGCGATCACCTCGTCCTTGGCGCCCTCCGCGAGCAGCCCCACCAGCGCCCGCCGCAGGCTGGGGCCGACCTCCTTGTAGGCGGCCTCGCTGGTGCCCCGGAACGGGGCCGCCCCGGACCAGTGCTGCTCGAAGACCCTGCAGAGGTACGCCACCACGTCCGGGTCCCGGACGAGCACCGCCCCCTCGCCCGTACCGCCGTCGGCGCGTCGGGGCAGAAAGGCCACGGACCGGTCGAAGACCACGGCCCGGTCGGGCAGTTCGGCGGCGGTGCGGTACTCGGCGCCGGCCTCGGTGAGCCTCTCCACGTACCCCTGTGTGGACAGGCTGGCCCGTGCCGAGTGCTGGTACAGGGTGCGCATGCGCACACCTCGGCCGAGCATCGCCACATCCCGCTCGACGGCGTCCCCGAGGCGGTGCGGTGCCCGACCGCCGCCGGGCTGGATGCTGAACACCTCCTCCCGGCAGCGGGCCGACTCCTCGGTGAGCATCGCGGAGGCGGAGGCCATGTCGGGCAGCACGTCGAGGCCTTCCCGGCGGCCCTGCTCGCGCCGTGCGGCGCGGTAGTGCGGCATCAGGGAGTGCAGTTCGTCGCGGAGCGACTGGGCCCGCACGGCGGCCCGCGCGAGCTCCGCCTCCAGCGGGCCGACCACTTCCGCCGCCGCGGCGTCCGGGCTGACCGGAATCAGTTCCTCGGGCCTGCCGGGAGCCGGTCTGAGGAGGCGTAGCCGCTGCAGGGTGCGGCAGGCCGCCTCCACCTCCTCCTGGCTCAGTCCGAGAGCCGGAAGCACGTCGGGTGTCCGGCGCGCGAGCCTGCCGCGCTCCAGTACGTACGCGAAGACGGCGACGGCCCTCGCGTCCAGACGAGGTATTCCGTCCACATCCATCCCAGTAGTCACGTGTTTCCCCCGTGATGCGGCCCTGCTACTTCCCTGCCATGCAGGGTATTGCCAGGTCATGGCCCTGGACCAAGCGGGCTCGCCAGGATGAACTGGAGGTGTCCGGTCGAGGGAAACCCCATCAGGCCGACATTCGACGTGAACCCGCCAGACGCGGATGTTCCCGCCTGCCAGCTCACCTCCCGAACCAGGAGCCGCACCATGTCCGTTGCCGTCCGCTGCCTCTTTCTCCTCACGGTCCTGCTCGCCGGTGGCGCCACCGCCGCCACGGCGGACGGCGGACCGGGGACGACGCGGACGGTCGCCGGGAGCCCCCTGGACACCAGCTGGGGCGACGACTACGTCCGGCCCGTCGCCTAGGGCTCGTCCAGGGCTCATCGAGTGCTCGTTCCCATGCGAAAGGCGAGGACGAAGAGCGTGTCGTCACCCACTGTGAGTCCTTCCCCGTCCGGCCCCGGGCCCCGGCGGTCGCGCGCCGAGAGCCCGTCGGACCTCGCGCTGCTGCCCGACATCGTGCGCGCCGTGATCGCCCGGAGCGCACCGGGTACGGAGTGCGGCGGGTGGGGAACGGCTGGAGCCGGGCCGGTGGACTGGAGCGTCGAGCAGGGTGAGTTCTGGTGCCATGTCGTACCCGGCGAGTCCGTCGGGCGGGCCCAGGGCTGGAAGATCCACGTCCCGGCCACCCCGCTCTCGGCACCTCTGGTCCTGGCTCGGTCCGCCGAGGTGCTCGTCGCCCACCGCACGGCCTTCAAGTTCGCGGGGAGTCCCGCCAGGATCGCCGCGCTGGTGTCCGGGCGCTTCGCGCGGGGCGGCGGCGGCAAGTTCCTGACCGTGTACCCGGCCGACGACGACCGGTTCAGGCTGCTCGCCGAGGAGCTGCACCGGGCCACCGAGGGACTGCCTGGCCCCGCGGTCCTCTCCGACCGGCGCTACCGGCCCGACAGCCAGGTCTTCTACCGGTACGGCGTGTTCAAGGGCGTCCGTGAGCTGACGGCCGACGGCGCCTTCGCCGCCCGCCTCACCGACCCCGAGGGCCGGCCGGTCGCCGACGAGCGCAACGCCTGGTTCACCCCGCCGGCCTGGGCCGGAGACCCGTTCCCCGACCGCCCGGCCGCCCCGGCCCGCAGCACGGCCACGGCCAAACCCGTCCTCCTGAACGACCGCTACCTGGTACGGGGCGCGATCCAGCACTCCAACAAGGGCGGGGTGTACCGCGCCGAGGACACCCGGACCGGCGAGCAGGTCGTCGTCAAGCAGGCACGCCCCCACGTGGGAGCCGGCCTCGAAGGCCTCGACGTCCGGGACCTGCTGCGCCGCGAGGCCGCGCTGCTCGAACGGTTCGGCAGCGCGCGCCCCGACCGTGTCCCCGGGCTCGTCGAGGTGTTCGAGCAGCAGGGCAGCGTGTTCCTGGCCACCGCATCGGTACCGGGGGCGACGCTGCGGCGCGCCGTCGCCGAGCGACTGGCCAGGGACGGCAGCGGCTGCCCCGACGACCGTACCGCCGACTCCCTGGTCCGGCAGCTCGTCGAACTCGTCGCCACAGCCCACGAACTGGGCGTCACCCTGCACGACTTCAACCCCAACAACGTCATGGTCACCCCGGACGGACGGCTCGTCCTGATCGACCTGGAGATGGCGGCCCGGGCGGGGGAGCGGTGGGTCCTCGGCGCCACCCCGGGCTACACCGCCCCCGAGCTGCGCACCGTCGACCAGGTGGCACCCGCGTTGCCGTCGACCGTCGACATGTACGCCCTGGGCGCGACCGTCCTGCACGCCGTGAGCGGCGCCGATCCGCTCTTCGCCGAGGACCTGCCGCGGGACACGGCCCGGCCGGACGAGCGGCGCCTGGCGTGCCTCGTGGACCTGCTGGCCCGCGACCACGCGCTCGTACGCCGCTTCTCGCCGTTGATCCGGGGATTGATGCGGGACGAACCCGACGACCGCTGGACCCTGGAGCGGGCCCGGGAGTTCCTCACGGGCGGCCAGGGGGAATCGACGTCGCCGGAGCGAGTGGACGATCAGGCGCGGGCGGTCGATCCGGCAAGGTCGGTGGATCAGGCGAAGGGGGTCGATCCGGCGGAGGCGGTCGATCAGGCGAGGTCGGTCGATTCGGCGAAGGCGGTGGATCCGGATCGGACCCCTGGTCCGGAGGCGACGCAGGAGAAGCACCCGGACGCCGAGGCCGCGCGCGCACGGCTCCTGCACGACGGCATCGCCCACCTTCTGGCCACGATGCGTCCGAACGACCCCGAACGGCTGTGGGCCTCGGACTCCTTCGGCGAGACATGTGATCCGGTGGCCGTGCAGCACGGTTCGGCGGGTGGCGTGGCCCTGCTCGCCCGGGCCCTGGGCCAATGGGCCGCCGGTACGACCGGGCCGTTCAGCTCCCCGGGGATCGGTGCGACGCCGCCCGTGACCCGCGAGGCGCTCGCCGAGGGCCTCCGCTCCGCCGCCCGCTGGACGGTGGGACGGCTGGACGCGCTGCCGGGTGACCTGCCCGGTCTGCACTTCGGCCGTTCGGGTACGGCCTGGGCCCTGCTCGACGCCGCGAGGGCGCTGGACGACACCGCTCTGGCGGACCGCGCCGTCGCATTGGGGCTCGCCCTCCCCGTCCGCTGGCCCAACCCGGACGTCTGCCACGGCGCGGCCGGCTCCGGTCTGACCCAGCTTCACTTCTGGCGCACCACCGGGGATCCGCGGTTCCTGGACCGTGCCGCCCAGGTCGCCGACGGGCTCCTGGACGCGGCTCGGCGTACCCCCGAGGGGGTGTTCTGGCCGGTGCCGGAGGACTTCGGGTCGGCGCTCGCGGGTGCCTGGCACTACGGCTTCGCGCACGGCGTGGCGGGGGTCGGCACCTTCCTCCTGCTCGCGGCGGAGGCCACCGGGAACGAACGCTTCCTCGACGCGGCCACCGAAGCGGGAGCCACTCTCGTGGCCGCCGCCCGCAGCGGACCCGCCGGTGCGCTCTGGCCCGTCGACCGCGCCCGCCACCTCTCCGACTCCCCGGAGCTCGCCCGCCACTGGTGCAGCGGCTCGTCCGGCGTCGGGACCTTCCTGGTCCGGCTCTGGGCGGCCACCGGCGCGTCCGACAAGGTCCTGCGCGACCTGGTGGACGGCGCGGCCCTCGCGGTACGGGCCGGCCGGGTGACCGACTCGCCGGCCACCTGCCACGGGCTCGCGGGCAACGCCGAGTTCCTGCTCGATAGCGCCGTACGGACAGGCGACGAGAGCCACGGTGCCGCCGCCGAGCTGCTGGTCGAGCACCTCGCCGCCCAGGCAGTCCTGCGCGACGGGCGCCTCCTCGTGCCCGACGAGAACCGCAGGGCCGTCCTCGCCGAGTACGCCACCGGCCTCGCAGGAAGCCTCTCCCTGCTGCTGCGTATGCGGTGCGGAGGCCCCCGCGCCTGGCTGCCCGAGGGCGGTCCGGCCCACCCCTGAGTGTCCGGTGGCCGCCGGCCACCGGCATCCCGTCGAAGCAACCGAAGAAGGAGACCGTCATGACGGAGTACGACATCGATGCCCTGCAGGTTCTGCCGGAGGAGGTCCGCACCGAGGACGCCCGCGGCGAGGAGCACGCCGCCGCGCTGATCACCGCCTGCCGCTGGCTCACCAGCGGCTGCTGACCCACCACCCCGTGACCGGGCGGCGCACCCCTTGGCCGCCCAGGGTGGGGACCGGCGTGCGGCCGGCCCCCACCCCGCCGGAAGACCGGGCGGTGGGCGGCCCGCGTCAGGGCACCGTCGTATGTCCCGTTCGATCTGGGCATCGTCGATCCGCCCCCGGGCGCGCCGTGGCCAGTCGCCGAGACGCGCGGGGGTGTGCCAGCGAAAGTCACCGGGAGCGGCGCGCGGGCGCAGCACGTCGTACGTGTCAGCGATGTCCGCCGCAGGACATCCCCGGCCGCTTCGGTCCCTCCCCGTGACCGCCCTACGGTCCGGCCGGTGGTCCCGACTCCGGGGATCTGGACTTTCGGGTCACCTCTTGGATCTTCGTGGCTTCCCCTTGAGAGAGCTCGCCGACGTCGTCAGGGTGGGTGTCATGACCTTGGAATCCACCCTGGTGGACGCTCGGCACTGGGCAGAGTCCCCGGTCGCCCTCGAACTCGACGACGACGTGCTGACCGTGGAGGCGGGTGCCAGGACGGATGTCTTCACCAACCCGTTGACCGGAGAGGTCAGGAACGACGCGGCACGTGCTCTCCTGATCCCGTCCCCCGGCGACTGGCAGTTCTCGGCCCGTCTCCGTGTGGACTTCCGGGCGCCGTGGGACGCCGGCGCCGTGGTCGTCTGGTCGGCACCCGACGTCTGGGCCAAGCTCAACTTCGAGCAGTCGCCCGACGGCCCGCCCACGTTGTACTCGGTCGTCACACGGGGGCTCTCGGATGACGCCGTGGGGTGGCCCCTCCACCACGGTCCGGTCTGGCTGAGGATCAGCCGCATCGACGGCGGCTTCGCCTTCCACGCATCGCTCGACGGCGACTCCTGGCGCCTGGCACGCCAGTTCAGCCTGGGCAATGCGCCCGACGTGCGGGTCGGGATCGAAGTCCAGTCGCCGGTCGGAGACGGCTGTGTCGTCAGATTCGACCGCATGACGCTGACGCCGTCGCGGCTGCCCCATCTCTTCGACGGGCGCTGACCGGTACCGCTACCCGAGGGCGGAAGACCGGCAACCTGCCGGACGCGTCACCCCTCCCGCGTCGGGTGCCTGAGTACTTCGGTCAGGGCCGCGATGCTGTGCTCGCCGTGGCCGGCGTCGGCGGCCCGTCGCAGGAGGTCGTTGAGCGGGGCGAGCCAGGCCGTGTCGACGTTCGTCTCCTCGACCAGCGCCTCGTCGTGGGCCGCTCCCGCGAGGAAGAGGTTCACGGAGGAGGCACCGTCCGTGTAGTCGCCGCTGTCGATCTCCTCGGCGTAGACCGGCAGCAGGGACTTGATCATGTCCAGCCACTTCTCGGCGAACCGGACCGTACTGCTCGCCGGGAGGCCGCGAGCCCGGACGACGGCGGCACCCTGGAAGAAGCCGGTCAGCGCGGGCAGCAGCATCGCGCCCACCGCCATCTCGTACAGCGCGGCCAGGTCGGTCTCGTCCCCGAGGTGGACGGTGTCGCCACCCAGCACCTTCAGGGTCGTCCGGTGCTCCTCGAAGACGGTCCTGTCGCCGCCGTAGTACAGCAGGGTGTCCGGCGCTCCCACCGCCGAGGGCACGTTCTTGACCGCTCCGGCGAGGAACCGGGCGCCGTGGGCGGTGGCCCAGGCGGCGGCCTCGCGGGCACCGGCCGGGGAGCCGCTGTTCAAGGTGACGAGGCTGCGCCCGCGCAGCGCGATGGCGGCCGGATCCAGGGCGTGCCGGGTGTCCTCGAAGGTGGTCAGGCAGGCGATCACCAGCGGGCTTGCGGCGACCGCGTCCTCCACCCGATCGGCGTGGACCGCTCCCCTGTCCACCAGGGGCGCGGCCTTGCCCGGTGTGCGGTTCCACACCGTCGTGGGGTGTCCGGCGTCGATGAACGCCTCGGCCAGTGCGCGGCCCATCGAACCCAGCCCGATGACGGTCACGGGCGTGCGGTTGTCCCTGGTCATGCTGAGCTCCAGTCCACGGTAAGTCGTCAGTGCTTCCTCGTCGTTCACTCCATGCTGGGTGCTCACGTACATTCCCTCAAGTACCTACATTTTTGTGAGGTACCCACATTCTTGTTCGTAGGAGGGGTGAAGGATGGGCCGGAGTTATACCTGCGGGCTCGACGCTGCCATCGCCGTCATGGGAGGCAAGTGGAAAGGGCTGATCCTCTTCGCGCTCGGAGAAGGACCGGTGCGTTTCGGGGAGTTGAGGCGTGCGGTGCCCGGGATCAGCGAGAGGATGCTGATCCTGCAGCTTCGCGAGATGGAGTCCAGTGGCCTGGTGCACCGCGAGGTGTATCACCAGGTTCCGCCGAAGGTGGAGTACTCGCTGACCGAGTTCGGCCGCTCGCTCAACAGCGCGATGGCGCCGCTCGGCGCATGGGGTGAGGAGCACATGGAGCGGATCGAGGCCCTCCCATGAACTCACATTCAGGTCAGGAGCTGGGCAGTTCGCCTCGGACGGTACGCGCCGCGGGGCTCGTCCTTGGCGCCAAGCTCGTCCAGCAGCCCAGTGCAGCCTGCGCCACAGCCCGGCCCGGGTCCACGCTGTGAACCGATGGTGCGCGGTGGCCGGCGAGACTCCGGACGACTCCGACAGAACCGCCACGCACACCCGCTCGTCAGCGCCGCACACCACGGCTGTGAACACCGCCCGCTCGCCCACCGGAGCAGTACCCCACTCTGCGGACGAGACGTGAACCTCGCTATCAACAGAGCTGCAAGCTCCCACATTTCGTTCATGCGGCCGCGACAGATCAACCCTCAACCGTGCAGCATCATGCCGCACCACGGAAGCACCGCGCGAGGCATCTTCTCAGTCTGCGGCCAATTTGCGGAGGCGGCCTTCACGCGCAACGATTGTGCTGTGTGCGACAGGTTGCCGAACCGGCTGTAATGCGCCGAGGGCGCGACTTCCTCGCGGCCTTGCCAGAGGTAGTTCTTCAGCAAGCGATTCCGATGGTCAGTCTCGAGTCCCCTGTGGCGGGGCAAGAGCCCGGGATCGTTGGTTGCCGAAGCAGGTCAGGAATTCGCATTCCCTGGGTTACAGCTAGATGGTGACCCCTCACGGCATCGGCAGGGGATCAGCGAACTCGTATGGCCTTGGGGGAGCCCGCGTCAAGGGGTGAAGTCAGCTATCTTCAACTCGCCGTTCGACGGCCTCATGACCCAGTGAGGTGGAACAATGTCTGACAAGAACAGGCTGCATCCCCCTGACCTGCCTCCGCCTGGCCTGCGCAGCGTCGAAATCCCCAACCTCGGGCCCGTTATCGATCCCCCCTTCGTCGACGTCCCGGACTTCAGTCAGTACCTGACCCCGGCAGACACTAGCCCCGTCGAATTCGAGACAATCGAGCCCAAGATCACCGACGAGCGCCGCCAGCAGGCGGTGGACGTGGCTCTCGCCTCCGATAGGGCTGCCGGGAAACTGGAAGGCAAGCGCTATGCCGTCCTGGAGGTGGGAACGCGGTCGATGGATCGTCAGACCGACTTTCCCTTGGTGATCATCTACAACTACACCGACGACGACGTCGTGGAAGTCACTGTCGACCAGGTTCGCAGATCGGTGCACGAAGTGACCGTGGAGCGCTACCAGCCTGCGCTGACCGCCTCCGAGCAAAGTCAAGCTCTGGAGATGGTCCGCGACGGCAGCCAGCTGACCGAGGCGGATATCGACTTCGCCACCGGTGTAGGACTGATTGTCGAGGATGTGAACATTCGAAGCCCGCGTTATGGGCACCGACTGGTGGACCTTCGCTTTGGTCCCGAGAACCGGTACCTGCCTACGGCCTTCGCCATCGTCGATCTGAGCGATGGGGAGGTCGTCAGGACCGGCCTTCTGCCGCAGGAAGGAGGGGCGTCATGAGTGTTTCTGGCCAGGTGAGTTGGCCTCCAGAGGCTCCTGTGTGGACGTTCCTGTGGGAGGTCAACGACGGTGACAGCGAAGCCATCGCCTTGCGGAACTTGCACTTCCGGGGAAAGAAGGTGTGCCATAAGGCGAGCCTGCCGATGATCCGTGTCCGCTACGACTCGGGCGCCGGCCCCTATAAGGATCCGCTGAGTATCGGAAACATGCAGGGCCCGGTCAAGGTCTACGAGCACAATCAGTCGGGCTTCCGCCACTTGGTGGTGGAAAGTTACCACCGGATTGGTCAGTATCACCTTGTCAATCGATGGTTCTTCCGCAGTGACGGGCTCATTTTGCCGCAGCTTCACAGCGCAGGCCTTCAGCACCCCTCCAGCCACCAGCACCATGTCTATTGGCGGTTCGACTTCGACATCGAAGGGGCGGCCAACAATCTGGCATTGGCACACGTGGCCACCGGTGGAAATTGGGGTTACGGACCCGGATGGATGCCGCTACCACGTGAGACTTCGCAGGCTACAAGTGCGGCCACCGGGTGGGCAGTACTCAACAAGCAGACCAACCGTGGGTACATCATCGATCGCGGCCCGCACGACAAGCCATCTGACGCTTTTGAACCTGCGGATATGTACGCGACTGCGTACCGCGGAGTGGAAGACCTGAAGGGGCGTCTAGGCACCGCCTACTCGTCTCAGATCTCCACGCAGGTGAATAACGAGAACATCGACGGACAGGACCTGGTGTTCTGGTACATCGCCCACCTGCACCACATTTACCATGGTCCCGAATTCGAGTGGCACGTGTGTGGGCCACTTCTCTGGCCGCTTAGCTACTGACCTCGATCTTTCGTGACGACCCGCCGAAGAACCGACGGACCGACGGACCGTCACGAAAGAGGCAGGCGTGTCATGGGGCTCTACGCTAGCTGCGGCTTCGGCAGTCTCAGGCGAAAGGATCGGTGGGAATCGTGGACGCGGATCGTATGCGTGACGTCCTGGAACGTTTGCCGATGTACTCGGACGAAGAGCCGATGGGCGGCTTCGTACGGGGCCGAGCGCTCAGTCGCACGGAGGATGCTGTCCACGTTGCCTCGCCGTACGGCATTGTCGAAGTGCCCCTGGCGATCGTGACTCATTTCGCCTCGCGACCGGACGACCCCACATTGGTGACGCTGCAGCTGTCTGACCCCGCCGCAGTTCGGGTCATACTCCCTGTCCGCGTGCCGGGCTACCCGGAGACACTGAGCCGCGACGGGCAGCTGGCGCGGGTGCGCTTGCCTGGATCGAAGGGCTGGTTCCTCCCGAACAGCCTGTTCGGTTTCGGGTCAACCATGACGCCGGGTGAAGGAAACGACACGGCAACGGTCTGCGGTGAAGTCGGCCCGGATTCGACGGATGACCACACTCACCCGAGCTATCACGACGATCCCCCGCCGTCCATGGGGCTGTGACGTCATGCGCAGGAAGAGGGAGCGGGCTGGGCGCGACGAGGGGCTTTCGAGCCTGTTGGGACACCTTCCCATGCTTCCGTCCTCTCGGGGACACATGGCAATCATCAACTGCTTCTTGGCCGCTGCCGATGATCAGCAGCTCGTTCTGATCGTCGGCCATCTGCGTTTCACACTGCCTCGTCAGTCCGTCGTCGAGGTCGAGTCCATCGAGGCCGATCCTGATCGGGTGACGACGCCGGCCGTCCGCGTCACCGTGGCGCTACCGCTGACGATCCTGGACCTTTCCGAGAGCATGCCGGAGGACATCGTGCGCCGGTCAGACCGGCCGTTCGCGATCGCCACCCGGCCAACGCCACCTGACTACAGCCACCCTCAGGGGTACAGGGAACTGGAATCAGCCTTCCTCGACGCTCGGGGCATCCGATGAGCCATCCCGTGATCGGGATCCTGGCGCCCGAGGCCGATGTGCATGCAAAGGCCGTCGCCAGAGAGGTTTCCCGGCTCGGCGGCGACAGCGTCATCCTCGATACGAGGCAACCGCATGAGCAGACATGGCAATGGCACGTCGGGACGCCGCCGACAATCAGGACGCATCGCGGCGTGACGCTGTCCGTCATGGAGTTGGGCGCCATCTGGCTTCGCCGTGCCTACGCGGCGCGGCCGCCGGACTTCGTCCGCCATCCCGATGACCGGGCCTTCGCGCGGAACGAATGGAGCCACCTGCTCGATGCCGTTCTTGCCGATACACCGGCAGTGCTCGTGAATCGACCGGACGCGGACATCGGGGCCACCAAGCCGAGGCAACTGGAAGCGGCACGCCGGTCCGGCCTTCCGATTCCCGACACGCTGATCAGCAACGACCCGGCGCAGGTCATCGAGTTCGTGGCACGGCACCATGGGAAGGTCATTCACAAAGCCTTGTCTTCCCCTCCGCATCTCATGCTCGACACGCGTCGGTGGGACCCGACGGACACGCGCCGGCTCGAGACTCTGCCCATCGCGCCCGTGATTTTCCAGGAGGAGATCACGGGCGCCTTCGACATCAGGGCGACCATCATCGGTGACAGGATCCTGGCGGCCCGGTTCTCGACTGCGGATTCGCCCGTCGATACGCGACTGGACCTCGCCGTACCGTGCGAGGCGTGCGAGCTTCCAGCCGAGACTCACGCGGCGCTTCTCCAGTTCATGACAGATCTGGGCCTGGACTTCGGTGCCGTAGACCTCAAAGTCGACGACGATGGCCGTCACGTCTTCTTGGAAGTGAACCCCAGCGGGCAGTTCCTCTTCGTCGAGATCCTCGCCGGACTTCCGATCTGTGAGGCCTTGGCGCATTTCCTGACGTCAGCGTCACGACCGTAGCGGCCTGCTCGACGAGTGCGGGTGATGCCAATGCCGTTGGGAGGGTGTCGCACGGTGTGGGCGCACTGAAACAGCCTGGCCGACATGCCTTCACATGGCCACGCACAGACCGCGCTGACGGCACTCCTGGGCCCACCCGACGATGTCCGTGCCGAAGCAGTGCTGTGGCTCGCGGTACCCGTCAGCCGGGCAGGTTGCCGTCGCCGCCCAGATTGGCGACCATGCGACGCAGGACGTTGATCGTGGTCACGAAGTCGGCCGTGTCAATGCCTTCGTGAACCTGCTGATGCACGCGCAAGTTGCGCTCCCTGGCACGGACGCGCCCGTCCTCTCCCGCCTCGGTCAACGTCATGAGCCCTGCGTCCTCCGCCAGCCAACCACGGGCGACAAGGTCCTCGAAGACGCCATTGAAGTCGATCCCGAGGTCATCCCACTTCGCCAGCCGCTCGATCAACGCTGCGCGGGTCCACTTGCCCGGCTCCCCGGCAACGTGGTTGAGCGTCCACCAGTGCGGCTGTGTGAGGTCCTCCACCGCCAACTGGTCACGGATGGCTCCGACCACCAGCCGGCACGCCACGCCAGTCCATGCGCCGATGGGCTGAGCGGCCAACTCCTCCTGCGAGTACTCCCTGATCGTCACGCTCACGTGCCCCTCCCTCTCGTGATCAACGGAACGTGATCACCGTAGAACCTTAAGTTCGGTTGAGGTCAAGGCGGTTTCACTGACCGGTTCTCAGCGTCACGCGGCAGGCTCAGCCCCGAGAGGCGCGGCCAGGAGTGCGGGAAGCCGCCGGGCGTTGATCGCGGTAGGCGCCACGCTTCAACGATGCCGATGCTGTCCTGGCAGCCTGCCACGAGCGGGAGGCCAGCAGCCACCTCCACCAGCGCCGGGACACGGCCGTCGGCTCCGGCTCGGCCCGTCTGCCCGCCTCTCGCAGCGGGGGATGGGATCCACCGACCTCTGCCCGTGGAGATCGCCCTCCGCGATGAGTTCCACCAGGAGTGGGCACGAGCGGTTCGGTCTGGTGCACTCAGGCGGGCGACCTGCGGCAGGACGTCGCGCCCGCTTAGCCGGCCGCGTGCCGCCCTCGCGCCCTCACCGCGGCATCCCCACGACAGCGGCTCACTCAGGCGGGTGGGTGCGTAGCCACTCGGCCCAGGTGATGGTGCCCAGGTTGCCATCGGGACAGGTCAGGGAGAGGGCCGCCCGCTCGACCGCGGACGGTACCGGGATACGAAGGAGGCGTCGCTGCCCGCCGCGGATCTGCTGCCATGTCGCGAGGAGTTCGCCGAGCGTGAGCACCTCCGGCCCTCCGAAGTCCGCGCACTGCCCGCCCGGACCTTCGACGACGCGTCTGGCGAGGTAGTCGGCGAAGTCGCGCGAGTCCGCCGGCTGGGTGCGCAGATCGGTGGGCAACGGCACTACGGGGAGGCGGGCCGCCTTGCCCAGCATCCGGTCGGTCAGCCAGTGAAACTGGGTGGCACGCAGGATCGACCAGGGCACCTGTCCGGTTCGTACGAGCTCCTCGGCGGTGTGCTTGACGCGCATGTACGGGATGCGGGCCCGGTCGACGCCGACGATGGACACGTAGGCGAAGTGGGTCACCCCGGTTCGGACGGCCGCGTCGAGCAGCCGGCGGGTGCCGTCGACATCGACCTCCGGCGGGCTGCGCCAGAAGTCGACCGGCAGGAGAAAGCCTCGTCTGGCGGCCGGGGAGAGTGTTGCCGCGTGAACGATGACCTGGGCCCCGGTCACCGCCGCCGTTATCCCCTCGCCGGTGGCGAGGTCTCCGCGGATCCACTCCACATCCGGATCCGATCCCGGTGAACGGGCGAGTACGCGCACGTGGTGCGACGGCTTCAGCCGGGCGACCACGTCGCGTCCCAGATGCCCGGTACCGCCCGTGACCAGCACGGTTGCCATCGCCAGACCTCCGGATCGAGCACGTCGGTCCCTTGTTTCACTCTCTCACCACGGCGGGTCACCGGCATTCGCGCGGCTGCCCGCACCCGTCTCTCCATCCCCTGCCCGACGGACCTCGCGGGCCGAGTCGAGACCGAAGTGCTCCTCCACCTCGTGCCGCAGGAACTCGCTGAGCTCCGACTCGTCGGCACTGCCACGGAGCCGCTGGAGCATGGGGCCGAGTACCCAGTCGCGACCTCCTGTCGTGCCTCGACGCCTCCGCCGAACCGTCTGCAGGTACCCGAGCGGCGTCTTGTCGAATCGCCCGGGAGCGCTCCGGCGCAGGGCCGGTCTCTCATCCGTGAGAGGGCGGCCCTTCGTGCGTCCAGGGCCGGCGCAACCGGGCCGCGAGCTCCCCTGGCAGGGTGTCCCGGTTCGCCGGACCGAGGTGGACGACCTCGATGTCGGAGCGCCGCCTGAGGGTGTCGGTGAACGGATCACGGTGCGTGTGGAGCGTGGCGACGATGTCGACCTCCGCGACGAACAGCGCGTCGACCGCGTCTCGGAACGCCGTGCACTCCAACTCCATTCGCCCCAGCTCGTCGATGAGCACCAGCCGCCCTGCCTCCTCGGTTGCCGCCGGCAGCAGCGCCGGCAGCGCCAGTCGTTCCATGACACCCAGGTCGACGCCGTATTTCCCCACCCGCGGCGGACCGGGCAGGTCGACATGGGCGAGCACCTCCCGCCGGCCTGTCAGGGTCTCCAGGGCGAAGCCGACTCGCACGCCGGACTGCCGGATCTCCTCCGTGGTGAATCCGGTGGCCGCGCGGGTGGTCAGCAGCGCGGCGAGCCGCCGGAGGGCGGTCGTCTTGCCCGCGCCGGGGCGGCCCTCGAGCAGGATCCTTGTCGGCACACGACCATTCTCACCCGCCTCCGGAGGCGATCCGGGTGGGCTCGGCCGAACGTCGGCCGTACGGGGGATATGCGGTGCGGACCGGTGCCGGTGGCGCCGTCGCGGGTAGTGCGGCGCGCATGAACGGAATGCAACTCAGCAGCACCGCGTTCGACGACGGAACGGTGGTCCCCCGCCGTTACAGCGGGGAGGGAGAGAACATCTCGCCGCCCCTGACCTGGTCAGGGGTGCCCGGTGAGGCCACGGAGCTGGTGCTCCTGTGCGAGGACCCGGACGCGCCGGGGGCGACCTTCCTGCACTGGCTGGTGACCGGCATCGACCCGGGGACGACCGGCGTGGCGGAGGGCCGGAAGCCCCAGGGGGGCCTGCCGTGGCCCAACGGCTTCGGGAAGGTGGGCTGGGGTGGGCCGATGCCTCCCCCGGGGCATGGGCCGCACCGCTACTTCTTCCGGCTGTACGCGCTGTCCGAGCCGCTGCCGTTGCGCGACCACCCGGGCGCCGAGGCCGTGCACCGTGCCCTGAAGGGCAGGGAGCTGGCCTCCGGAACCCTGGTCGGGACCTATCAGCGCTGAGCGCGTCGGAGCTGGTCGCCTCCTCGCTGGTCGTAGCCGTGGGCGCCGTACAGCCGCACGAACCGGGCCGCGGCGACCGTCCTGCTGACCCAGGAAGCGGGGCGCGTCGGCGTCAGGGCGGGATCCCGGGGTCGGCGTACCGCAGCAAGGCGCCCACGCCTTCGTACAGTCCCAGCTCGCTCTCCGGTACGACGACCAGCTCGGCGCGGGTGCCGACGAGGGCCCGGACGAGGGCCTCGTCGGCGCGTTCCTCGCGCGGGGCCCGCACGCCGAAGGACGTCAGCTCCGCCTCGGTCAGGGCGAGCTGGGTGGGCAGGGAGCCCACCCAGAGCCGCAGTGTGGACCCCGGCGGCCGGTTCAGCAGCAGTGCTGCCACCTGGCCCCGCTGGAGGGCGGCGACGGTGGCGGCCAGACCCTCCACCACGGGCCCGTTCAGGGCACGCCGACCGATGAAGACGTCCACGAGCTCCCGGTCGTGCGCGGCCATGCGGCCGCGGAAGACGCCGTCGAGCTGCGGCTCCAACAGGGCGCGTCCGGTGTGCGTGGGGGTCGGGCCGCCCACACGTACGATCTTGGCCCGCAGGGTGTGTGGCAGGCGGCGGATCAGCACGTTGCACGCCCACTCGTCCCCGCCCACGACCACGGCGTCGGCATGGGCGCGCCGCGCCCGTTCGTCCAGCCGGTGGCCGAGCCGGGCGCAGGTACGGTGCCAGGTCGCCACCGCGACCCTGCGGCGCAGCCGCTCACCCGGGGTGACGGTGGACGTCGGCCAGGTGCCGGTCTCCGCCTCCAGCACCACCCAGCCGTGGGTCTCGGCGGTCGGAAGGCCGCCGTAGTGGACGACAACGGCCATGTACGGGATCTCCGGAACGTGCTGGGTGACCAGGGGCATGGCGTCCGGCAGGGTGCTGTACCGCGCGGAGTCGTGCTCGGGCGGCCGGGGAAGCTCCCCGTCCAGGACGAGCGTGCCGTGGGCGGCGAAGATGGCCTGCCCGTGCACCCCCGGAACCGCCGCGTCGGCGCCGACCGCCTCCCCCAGTACGTTCATCAGCGCCCGGTCCGCGCCCTGACGGGACAAGCTCTCCCGCAGCCGCCCCCAGCGCAGCGCGATTGCCCGCTCGGGATGCTCGACGTCCCGGGAGGTGTCCAGATACACGGAGGCGTACGGGCCCGGCTCTGCGTAGAGGGGCTCAAGGAACGACAACCTCATCGCCACTCCTCGTCGACGGGTCCCCCCACCTTCGATGATGCCCGAGACCGGTCGTCGGAGGCACTCACGGCATCCGGTGCGCCAAGCGCCGTCGATCGCCGACGGGCGGGATACTGCGGCCATGAGGGTAGCGGTGATGACAGCCGGGTCGCGTGGGGACGTAGCGCCGTACACCGGTCTCGGGCACGGGCTGATGCAGGCAGGGCACGAGGTGACGCTGGTGAGCCACGCGTGCTTCGCCCCACTGGCGGCGGCTGCCGGGCTGGGATTTCACGCGGTACCCGTCGATCCGCGCGCGGAGTTGGCCTCCGCGCGGGGCCAGGTCATGCAGCGCAGCGGCAGCGACGTGGGGAAACTGGCTCATCTCGTCGGCATGGCAAGGGCGGTCGTCGGCCAGATGTCCGATGACCTGCTGCAGGCTGCGCAGGCCAGTGATGTCGTGCTGGTGTCCAGCTCGTTGGGCCCGGTGGGTCACACGATCGCACAAGGCCTGGGGCTGCCCTCCATGGGCGTATTCCTGCAGCCTCTCGCCCCGACAAGGGAGTTCCCGCCGCCGGTGGCCGGAACGCGTTCGTGGGGAGGGACCGGGAACCGGCTGGCCGGGCGTGCGGTCAACGCCGTGGTCGACCGCATCTTCGTCGACGCCACTCGTGCTCTCCGGAGCCGACTCGGCCTGCCCCGTGCCGGCTCGCACACCGCTCGTAGGACACGAGAACGGGCGTGGCCGGTCTTCCACGGCTTCAGCCCGCTGGTCGTGCCCCGGCCGCACGACTGGCGTCCCGGACTGGAGATCACGGGCTACTGGTGGCCGCACGACCCACCGCTCGCCGAGCTGCCGACCCGACTGCGGGACTTCCTGGACGCCGGCCCGCCGCCGGTCTTCGTCGGCCTCGGCAGCGCCACCGTGCCCGAACCCGAGCGTCTCAGTCGCACCGTGGTGCGCGCTCTGCGCACAGCCGGCCTCCGTGGCGTGATCCAGCGCGGCTGGGGCGGACTGCACGGCGACGGCGACGACGTCATCACCATCGACGAAGTGCCCCATTCCCTGCTCTTTCCGAAGATGGCCGCGATCGTCCATCACGCGGGCGCCGGGACGACCGCCGCGGCGCTGCGCGCCGGAGTCCCCGCCGTGCCGGTACCGGTTCAGTTCGACGCGGCGTTCTGGGCCTCGCGCCTGGCCGCGGTCGGTGTGGCTCCGCGAGCGGTTCCCCTCCGCAGCCTCACGTCAGAGGCCTTGACCGCCGCTCTGAAAGAGGTGACCAGCGAGCCGCTCTACCGCCGTCGTGCCCTGGCCCTGTCCGAACGGATCCGGAGCGAGGACGGGGTCACACCCGTCGTCTCCGCTCTGGACCGACTCGGCCGGACCTGACGATCGGCTGATGTCGGCGTGCGTACGGGGGTTCGGCGAGGGGCTCCGGTGGGGTAGGCGGGGGTGGGGGACGGGGGTGTACGGGGCCTCGTATCCGAAGCCACGAGCGAGGGAGTCCGATGAAGCCGACGACCAGGGCGGCCGGTCCAGCCAGCCCAGCCAGCCCAGCCAGCCCAGCCAGGACGGCCAGGGCAGCAGGCCTGACCAGGGCGTTCTGTCGCGCCTTACGTGGCGCGGGCCGTGGTGCCGTGACGGCGGCGGCCGTCCTCGCGGCGGCGGCAGGCGTCCTGGCACCGGCCCCGGCGTGGGCGGCGCCGGTCTGCGCGGACCGGGCCGGGCAGGGAGCGTCGGTCCTGGTGGCCCGTATCCCGGACTGGGTCGAGTCGATCGCCGTCGATCGGCGGGGGCGGATGTTCGCGACCGCCCTCCACTCCGGCCGGGTCTACCGCATCGACGCCCCGGGCGTCACCCCGGTCCCGATCACGGGAGGCATCGGCGCGAACGGCGGGATCGTCGTGCGCGAGGACGGGCGCCTGCTCGTGGGCACCGGCAACGACCTCCTCCACTCGCTCACGGGAGACATCTTCCCAGTGTCGAAGCTTCTGCTGGTGGACCCGGATTCAGGCGCGGTGAGCACATACGCCTCGGGGCTCGGCGGCATCGACGGCGTCGCTCTCGCGCCCGACGGCACGGTGTACACGACCACGCTGGGCGGCCGGACCATCGGCCGCGTCACGCCTGACCGCCGGGTCGACCACGACTGGGCGCGCGTGGCGCAGCCCAACGGCATCGCCGTCTCACCGGACGGGAGCCAGGTGTACGTCGTCCAGACCACGGTCGCCCCGGGCCTCTACCGCATCCCCGTGGCCGATCCCGGGCACCCGCAGCGCTGGATCTCCACGGAGGGGACCGACACCCTCGCCCTCCCCGACGGCCTCACCCTCGACGCCCGCGGCCGGCCGCTGATCGCCACCCACGCGGCGGGCCAGATCTGGCGGGCCGAGGGCGGCACCTTCTGCGCCGTCGCGTCGGGACTGCCCCTGTCCACCCAGATCACGTACGGGCAGGGCGACCGAGGCTTCTCGGCGGGCCGGCTCTACCGGGCGGGGGTCGACGGGGGGATCTACGAGATCCAGTGAGGCAGGGCAGAGCGGAGACCGGACAAGTACGCGGTCGGCGGCGCGGGTGAAGGGGCCTCGTTCCTATCCGAAGTCGGCGCTTGCCACGCACGTAGCAGGCCCGACTACTTCGTTCGCGTCGCCGTCGCCGTCGCCGTCGCCGTCGCCGTCGCCGTCGCCGTCGCCGTCGCCGTCGCCGTCGCCGTTGCCGACCACGCCGCCTACGAAGCCTTCCTCACCGGCAAGCTCAGCGGCCTGCCCGCCGTCCCGCGCATCGAATCCCCCCTCACCATGAAGACGATCAAGATCGACAACTGACGCGGGTGCCCGTGCAGGCAGGCCGACGTGGGGGAGCCGGAGCGGCCGACGGCCGTAGGCGTCGCCTATCGCCACCGATCGTCACCGGTCGTTGTCCGATGTGCCGGTGAGAAGTGGCTGTTCGGTCCAGATGACCTTGCCGTGCGCGGTGTAGCGGGTGCCCCAGCGGTCGGCGAACTGGGCCACCAGGAACAGGCCCCGTCCGCCCTCGTCGGTGGTCGCCGCGCGCCGCAGGTGGGGAGCGGTGCTGCTGCCGTCCGAGACCTCGCAGATCAGGGCACGGTCGCGGATCAGACGTACGCGGACGGGCTCGGCGGCGTAGCGGATGGCGTTGGTGACAAGCTCGCTGAGGATCAGCTCGGTGGTGAACGACTCCTCCTCCAGACCCCATTCGGCCAGCGTGCGGGAGACGGCGGCTCGAACCTGGCCGACGGCCGACGGATCGGACGCGACGTCCCAGGTGGCTGTACGGGCGCTGTCGAGCGCACGCGTGCGGGCGACCACCAGTGCGATGTCGTCCGAGGGCTGATCGGGCAGCAACGCGTCCAGAACCGCGCTGCAGGTCTGATCGGGCGTGCGGCCGGGGTGAGCCAGAGTGCGCCGCAGCAGTTCCAGCCCTTCGTCGATGTCGCGGGTGCGGTCCTCCACGAGGCCGTCGGTGTAGAGCACGAGGCTGCTGCCCTCGGGGAGCCGTATCTCGGCGGTCTCGAAGGGGAGACCGGAGAGCCCGAGGGGCGGGCCGCCCGGTACGGCGGCAAACGCCGCGCTGCCGTCCGGGCGCACGATGACGGGCTCGTGGTGGCCGGCGCGGGCCATCGTGCACAGCTGGGAGCCCGGGTCGTAGAGCGCGTACAGACAGGTGGCGCCCGTGACCGGCGCGACGTCGCCGTCGCCGCTCTCGTCCTGGTCGATCCGAGTGACCAGTTCGTCGAGGCGCCCCAGGAGTTCGTCGGGCGACAGGTCCAGGGAGGAGAAGTTGTGGACCGCCGTGCGCAGCCGGCCCATGGTGGCGGCGGCGTGCAGCCCGTGGCCGACCACGTCCCCCACGACGAGGGCTACGCGGGCGCCGGGCAGCGGGATGACGTCGAACCAGTCCCCGCCGACACCGCCGCTGCCCGCTTGCGCGGGCAGGTATCGGTGGGCCACGTCGAGCGCGTTCTGTTCCGGCAGGGCGCGGGGGAGCAGGCTGCGCTGCAGCGCGACCGCCATGGTGTGCTCGCGCGTGTAGCGCCGGGCGTTGTCGATGGTGACCGCCGCACGCGCGGCCAGTTCCTCGGCGAGTGTCACGTCGTCGTGCTCGAACGGCTCGGGCTTGCGCGACCGCCAGAACGTGACGACACCCAGGATGACGCCGCGGGCGCGCAGCGGAGCCGCGATCATCGAATGGATACCGGCCTCGACAAGTCCCCGTGCCCGTTCGGGGTCTTGAGCCTGCCAGCCGGAGAAGGCGGTCATGTCCGCCTCCAGGACGGTCTCGCCCGAGCCGTAGCCGAGGCTCTGCGGGGTGGACGGGACGAATCGGATCAGTTTTCCGGGCGGGTACAGCGGTGTGTCGTCCCGGATACCGCGGAACGCGACACGCCGCATCGCCGCACCGCCCCTCGGTGGCTCCTCGCCCCGCAGGACCGGGTCGGCCAGGTCGACGGTGACGAAATCGGCGAACCGGGGGACGGCGAAGTCCGCCAGCTCCTGGGAGGTCCGCTCGACGTCGAGACTGGTGCCGATCTCCCCTCCGGCGTCGAACAGCAGCTTCAGGCGTTCCTGCGCCACATCGGCCCGCCCGGTGACGGCCTGCAGCTCGGTGGTGTCCCGCAGCGTCGCGACACAGCCGGACGGCCCGCCTTTGGGGTCGGTCGGCCGCTGGCTGACGGCCAGCAACCGGTCCCCGGCCACGTACACCTCGTCGGTGGCCGAGCGCCCGGAGGCAAACAGCCGGGCGATGTCCGGGGCGAGGCCCAGCTCACTGGCGAGCAGGCCCTCCGCGTCCGGGCTCAGACCGAGCAGCCTGCGTGCCTCGTCGTTGGCCAGCGCCAGCCGACCGTCGCCGTCGAGGATCAGAACGCCCTCGCGCACGGCGTGCAGCACCGCGTCGTGATGCTCGTACATACGGGTCATCTCGGCGGGCTCCAGGCCGTGGGTCTGGCGGCGCAGTCGCCTGCCGACCAGAGCGGTACCGAAGGTGGCGACTGCCAGCGCGGCCGCCGCGGCACCGAGCAGCAGGGGCAGCTGGTGATCGACGACTCCGCTCACGGCTTCGAGCGTGACCCCGGCGGACACCAGAGCGATCACGTCGCCCTCGGCGTCGGTCACGGGGACCACGGCGCGGGTGGAAGGGCCGAGGGTGCCGGTCACGGTCTCCCTGACGACCCCGCCTGCTGCCGCAGGGCCGGTCGTGCCGATGTAGTGCTTTCCGATCTGTGCCGGATCGGGGTGGGTGATGCGGATCCCGTCCGTGGTCATCACCACGACGAAGTCCACGGCGGACCCCTTTCGCGCTGCTTCGGCGCGTGGCTGGAGCACCCCGGTCGGGTCGGGACCGGCCAGGGCCTCCTCGATGCCCGGCGCGCTGGCGAAGGTCTCGGCCACGGCGAGGGACCGGTTGCGCGCTTCCCGCTCACTGTCGGCCTGGGACTGCAGTACGAGAGCAACCACGGCGGCCACGACGAGGAGCACCACGATCGCCGCCTGTAGGGAGAAGACCTGGCGGGCGACGGTGCGGACGCTCAACGCGGAGCGCAGGCGGCCGAGGAATCCGGCCATAGTCCATGTCTAGCACCGGCCCGAACAGCGGGCGAGCGGGCCGGTGCGGGCCTGGAACGGACGCCCCACGGGCATGAACCGCTGCTCGGCCTGAACCGCCGCGCCAAGCGCAACGCCTGCACGGAGCAGATGATCAGCGAGCTGTCGACCGCGTACGGGGTGGGGCAACGCCCTGGGCCGGGCTCCTCACCGGCGAGGAGCTCGATGCCGCTGGACTGCCTTGGCCCCGCCCACCTGGCGTACGAGTGCGGCGAGAACACCACGATCGGGCGGCTCCGACCCGACGTCCTGTGGGCTGCGCTCGGCCGGTGTTTCCGGGCAGCTACGTCAGATGTGTAGGCCCGGCGGACGCCTCTCCCGGGTGCGATGCGCACCGAGGGTGGTGACACTGGTGCCATGGCGCACAAGGTATTGCTGGAAGGCGGGCCGGACGACCTCCCCGAGCGGATCGCCACGGTCGAGATTCCCGGCGAGGACGTGAAGATCCCGCACCTCGGCGGATACGAGCACTTCAGGGAGACCGAACGCCGGAACGACACCGCGGAGGGAACCCTGCGGGTGTACGAATGGTGGGAGCGTACGGAGATCGCCGAGTAGGGCGGCCAGACCACGTCGCGACGGGTGCCCTGGACTCGGATCACGCCACACCGAGTCGATTCGCCAAGTACGTGCGTCGCGGCCTTTACGAGGCTGCTCTTCATGGCCTTGTCTCAGTGCATGTCAGGCGGCTGCGATGTGGCGCCCGTGGGCGGCGGCGCACCAGCGAGCGGCGAGGTGGCCGACATTGCTCGCCGGCCGGGGATTGAGTGACATCGATGGGTGTCTCTCGGCGAGGCGAGTATCCGCCTGCCCGCCCGCCGGCGGCGCCGACCGAGCGACGCGGATGGGGCGCATCGCGCAGGATGCCTCACCGTGGGTACATCGACTGACTGATCGGCGGCGCCCGGGGCCCGGGGTCGACCCGGCGAGCGCTCGACGGGACCGCCCCCCTCTAGGCTATCCGCCCCTCCAGGGCTTCGTACCTGCCGAATACACCGACGGTCACCGGAACGAGGAACGCGAGCCGGACATCCGGTATGTGTGGCGATCGGGGAACCAACAGCTCTGAGGATGCTCAAGCCACCAGGCGCCCGGTCGGGACGGTTTCCTCGGCCCAACAGGAACCGTCTGTCGGGCGGATTCCCAGCGAGCCGACCTCGTCGAACGCGAACCTGCGGGCTGCTCCCTGATCGCGCACTCGATCCGCACGGTTGAGCAACCGGGGACGGACTCCCGTCCACCGAGGGTCGAGGGCGGGCCAATCCTGGCCTGCCGCACCAGGGTTGAGGGGTGCGATGCTCAGCTGCTCCCATCCCGCCCCGCCGGGTGCCTCACGGGCACCCCTCATGGACACAACAGCGCTATCCGGCCAACATCCCGACGCTTTCGACTCTCCGGACAACCAGGCATCCGGTCCCCTCCTCTCACCGCACGGGCGCAGCGAGTGCCTCTCACCGTGCCGGGCGGGCGGCTCTGCCGTCCCGTCGGCCGGGTGGCCCGCTGTCCGCTTCCTTCTCACAGCATCCGGAGAACGAGGGAACGATGACCACTACGCGCACCACCCGGCTGCGGCGTCCGCTGCTCGCCGGGACCACGGCCGTCGCCGCCATGGCCGTGACGGCCGGCTTCATGGCCGCGACGCCGGATCAGGCGACGGCCGCGACGGGGCCCAAACTGAGTCTCATCGCGGCGACCGACTCGGTCACGCTCACCTCCTGGAAGGAGGAGCCGGGCGTCTACCTGGACCTCGGCACCTACCTGACCGCGGAAGGAACTCCGCTGGAGCTCAAGGTGACCCGGAAGTCCTACAAGGACCCGGTGACCATCACCCAGACCGTGTACGAGGGCGGCAAGGCCAAGGCCAAGAAGCTGCCCCTGGGCACCGTGAAGGACTTCTCCGGGCTGCCTGGCTTCGCGGAGATCACCGTCACCGACAAGACGGGCAAGAAGGTCGTCAGCCGGACGGAGAGCTTCTGCCCGAACAACGCCAGCGGACGGGTCCGACCCGACGCGCCCTCCACCTCGAAGTATCCGGAGAGCTGTCCCACCAACGCCTTCACCCTCGGTTCCGTGTGGGGCGTCGAGAAGGGGTGGGCCGCCAACACCTACGGCGGTTCCTACACCCAGCCGGTGAAGCTCGCCGCCGGCGCGTACACGGCCAAGATCGGGATCGCCAAGAAGTACCGGGACCTCCTCGGGATCGCCGACCGGCCCGCGACGGTGAAGGTCACCGTCCAGGAGCGCAGTTGGGAGGACGGCGCTGGCGCCGAGCCCGCCCGGTCGGCCACCGCCGGGGAGCACGCCGGGCACGGCGCCGCCCACCGGCCTCCGGCCGGTCACGCCGGGCACGGGCCGGGGCACGCTCAGACCCCCGCCCAGGCCGGCGCACCGGAGACCAGCGGGGCCGGCCCCTCGTACAACGTGGGCCACGGGCCGCTGAAGGCCGCGCCGCCGGCCGTGCCGTGGGCGGCGAAGAGGCAGCAGGCCGCGCGTGCCGACATGCGGGTCGGCGACACCGCCGGGCAGACCGACGGCTCGCGCCAGGCGCCCGCCCTCACGCCGCAGGCCAAGCGGCCCAGCGGGAATCCCTCCGTCCCGAACGTCCCCAAGCCCGACCTGCGGTCGCTGCCGGCCTACGGCATCACCATCAGCGACGGCGGCCAGAACGTCCCAGGCAAGGACTACCTGGCCTTCAGCGCCAACGTGTGGAACGCCGGCCCGGCCCAGCTCGTCGTGGACGGCTTCCGCTCGCCCGGGAAAGCCAAGATGGACGCCTACCAGTACTTCTACGACGCCGCGGGCAAGCAGGTCGGCTACACCCCGACCGGCACGATGGAGTGGGACCCGCGTCCCGGCCACGTGCACTGGCACTTCACCGACTTCGCCAGCTACCGGCTTCTGAAGGCGGACAAGAAGGAAGCGGTGCGCAGTGGCAAGGAGGCCTTCTGCCTGGCCAACACCGACGCCGTCGACTACACGGTGAAGAACGCCAACTGGCACCCGTTCAACACCGATCTGGCCACCGCCTGCGGCCAGGAGAACTCCATCTCCGTCCGCGAGGTGCTGGACGTCGGCTCCGGCGACACCTACACCCAGGACCTGCCGGGCCAGTCGTTCGACATCACGGACGTGCCCAACGGCACCTACTACATCCAGGTGCTGGCCAATCCGGCCAAGCGGCTGAAGGAAACCAACCTCGACAACAACAGTGCCCTGCGGAAGGTCATCCTCGGCGGCGCCCCCGGCCGACGGACCGTGACCGTCCCCGCGCACGACCTCGTGAACGCGAACTGACCTGAGAGGGCGGGTGGCGCGGCAGCCGCTGTGCCACCCGCCCTCGTCGGGCCCACCGCCCCGCCCGTACTCCCAGCGTCGCTTGATCCGTCGCCCCGGGGGATCCCGGGGATCCCACTTTCGGGGATACCGTCCGATCCCCAGAGAACGGACGTCAGCGTGCCGGTTCGAGCAAACGGTGATCGGTCCCGTCTCGCCGTGGACGAGCTGCAGCGCGACCTCCGCGTGCGCGGCGAGGTTACGGCCGCCGGCGTGCGCCGCGGCCTTCTCCCATGTCGGGCGTACTTCGCCCCCGGCCCCGGATCCCGTCGCCGCCGGTGTCGATGTATTCCGTCCTCGGGGCAGGCGGCGCCCGGAAGGTGTCCGTGGGTGGCTCTCGGTCCGATTGGGTGAGCGTCGGCGCGTCCTTGGCAGGGCGGTGCTGTGGGGAGGCGGCACTCGGCCACGATGGGGCCGTGACTGTTCGAGAGGACTCTGTCGTTGACCGCTCGGACCCGGGCCGGTCCGACCCCGTACGGCTTCAGCTGCTGCGCCTGCTCTTCACCCTGGCCGACACGGAGAAGGCCCGCCGCGCGGAGAAGGGCCCGCTGTCCCCGACGGCGAGGGACCACGGTGCCGTGCAGCCGACGGCCCCCGATGGGCTCGGGGCCGCGGCCACCGCGAGCATGGCTTCTCTCGGGACCGCGGAGCTGGAGCGGGAGCACCGGCGGCTGGCCAGGTGCTTCCTCCAGGAGGTCGACCGGCTCATCGCCGGCTCCGGCAGCCTCCCCGGCCAGCGCGTGGACTTCCCGGCGCTGGCGGCCCGGGAAGCGCAGACGAGGGGAACGGATACCGCCGGCGCCCGGGTGGCGCTGGTCTCGCTGCCGTGGATGTCGCCCACCCTCCCGTCGATCCAGCTGGCGACGCTCGCGTCGGCACTGCGGCAGGAGGGCATCGCGTCCGACGTCCACGAGGTGTACGTGGACTACGCGGCACGCATCGGGCTCAACCTCTACAACGTCCTGGGCAACCTGCTCGGCCCGCTGCCAGAGTGGATCTTCTCCCAGCACTACTACGGGCCCGAGCAGGGCGACCACCTCACGGGCATGCTGGAACAGCGTCCGCTGGGCGTCGGCTTCCCGTGGCCGGAGCTCGCCGACACGATCCTGGCAGCGCTGGCGCCCGTCACCGAGGAGTACCTGGACGACCTCGTCGACGAGGTCGACTGGTCCGCGTACGACGTGGTCGGCTTCTCGCTGACGATCTCCCAGCTCGGCGCCTCGATGGCGTTCGCGCGGCGGCTCAAGCACGCGTTCCCCTCCCTGCGCATCGTGTTCGGCGGGTCGCAGTGCGCGGGTCCCATGGGCAGCACGATCATGCGGATCTGCCCGTACGTCGACGCGGTCGTGCACGTCGAAGGCGAGCAGGTGCTGGGCGAACTCGTGCGGCGGTTCCGCGATGGCCGCTCGCTGAGCGGTCTGGCGGGAGTGAGCCGTCGGACCGCGGACGGCGAGGTGGTGACCGCGCCCGCCGCGGAGCTGGTCGTGGCGGGCAGCCGGAAACTGGAGCTGGACTACGACGCCTACTTCCACCGGCTCGCGCGCCTCGGCCTGACGGAGAAGATGAACCCGTGGCTGCCGTTCGAGAGCAGTCGCGGATGCTGGTACGGGCAGAAGGTGCAGTGCACGTTCTGCGGCCTCCACGACATCATGGACTTCCGCGCCTGGGACGCGGACGTCGTCCTGGCACAGTTGGAGAGCCTCCAGAAGCGCTACGGCGTGGGGCGCTTCTACTCCATGGACCTCATCATGCCCCGGGAGTACCTGCGGAACCTCCTCCCCGAGATCACCGCGCGCGGCCACGACTGGATGTTCTTCTACGAGATCAAGGCGAACATGCGCCGCAGCGAGCTGGAGACGCTCGCCGCAGCGGGAGTCCGCTGGGTGCAGCCGGGCATCGAGAGCCTGGACGCCGACCTCCTGTCGCTGATGCGCAAGGGGGTCAAGCCGTACCAGAACATTCAGCTGCTCAAGTGGTGCCAGGAGCTGGGCATCTACTGCGGCTGGAACCTGCTCTTCGGTCTTCCGGGAGAGGGCCAGGCGTCCTACGCGCGGATGGCGGAACTCATTCCCAAACTCACGCACCTCCAGCCACCGTCCGGGGGCGGCCGGTTCCAGCTGCACCGCTTCAGCCCGTACTTCGAGCAGCCGGAAGCCCACGGTGTGCGGTGGGAGGGGGCGCACCGGATGTTCGCCTACGCCTTCCCCGTCGACAAGGCGGACCTGGACCAACTGGTCTACCTCCACGACTTCACGCTGGACCCGTCGTTGGGCGAGCCCGTGGACACCTCGGAGGTGGAGGCGGCGGTCGCGGAGTGGCGGCGGGCCAACCAGGCGGGCGCGCGCCTCGAGTTCATCGAACGGCCCGACGAGGAGGGTGTCATCGTCGATCACCGCGACGTCGGGAGCCCACCTGTCCGGCATCCCCTCGACCGGGCCGGAAGCGCGCTGTACCGGCATCTCGATGCCGGTGTCGCCGAGAGACTGCTCGCCGAGAAGTTCCGGGACGAGGACCGCGACGCGTTCGAGGCGCTCGGCGGGGCGAGCGGGATGACGGGGCTGGTCGAACAGTGGCTGTCGGACGGCCTGGTGATCCGCATCGACGGGAAGATCCTCGCCGTCGCCGTCCGCGCGAGCCGGATGGCAGAGCGGAATCCCGAGCCGGTGGCGGCCGTGGCCGGGACGGTGCCCGAGGCTCTTGTCGACACCCGGACAGCAGTGATGGCGTAGTCGATCTTCGTTCCCACGACCAGGAGGAATCATGGCCTACGAGCCGAGTGAGCAGGACGCGCAGCGCGAAACGGAAGAGTCGATTCTCGAGGTCATCCGGACCATGCGCGAGGACCCTGAGCAGTACAAGTCCGTCATCCGCGAACTGGAGGCGATGAAGACGGACGAGGAGCGGGTGCACCGGCTGATCGGCTTCGCGACCGGTGAGCGCGAGCTGGCCGCCCTCCTTCCGGCTCGGTCCGGGGAGGATGCGGAGGCGGCCAGCCCCACGATCACCACGGTGACCGTGACCACAGTCCTGGTGGAGTGCTGAGGGCCGGCCCTGCCGTGGTGCGCGGCGCGCCGACGGCGGTCCCGGAAGCACCCGCCGCCCCGGCGATCTCCGCGCTGCCCCACCCCCGCGAGCTCGGCGCCGGCAGCTCCTTCGCCGAGTCCGCCCTCTGGTACGCGTGCGGGGTTCCGGCCCCGGGCATCCGTCAGGGGTGGAAGCTGTACGTTCCGATGACGCCGCTCAACGCCCGGGAGATGCTGCAGCGGGTGGCGCCGCTGCTGCTCGGGGCCGGCCTCCACTTCAAGTACGTGAAGGACCTCGCCACCCTGCAGCACCTCAACGCGGGGGTGCACGGCTACTCCCAGATCGGGAAGTGCCTGGTCGTCTACCTGTCGGATCCGCAGCCGTCGTTCCTGGGCGCGCTCAAGGAGGCGCTCGGGCCGTACCGGGACCAGTGCCCCGCGGTGCCGTGCGCCCGGCCCTTCGGCGGCCGGCTGCCACTTTTCTACCGCTTCGGCGCGTACGTGGGCAGCACGCTCGTCCTCGACGGTCGTGAGGTTACGGACGACCGCAGCAGCCTCGCGCACGCCGTGCCCGAGGGCGTGCGGGACGTCCTCGCCGGGTTCACCGAGCCGGAGGCCGAGGACCTCCGTGTGGGGCGCTTCCTGCGCCGCTACCCCGCCTTCCGCGCACTCGCCCAACAGGGCAAGAGCGGGGTCTTCCACGCCATGGACGCGACGGCGGCAACGCTTCGGCAGGTCGTGCTGAAAACCGGCTATCACCGCGGGCAGCTGCAGCCGGACGGCACCGACGGCTGCGACCTGCTGCGCCGGGAAATCGCCTGCTACCGGCTCCTCGCCGAACGCCGACTGGACCGGATGGCCCCAGCGCTGCTGGATACGCTGGACGTCCCGCGCAAGGTCGTCCTCGTCCTGGAATACGTCGACGGGCCGAACTTCCTGCACCACAAGCTGAACGGTCGGCTTCGCCCGCGGCACCTCGAGCAGGCGTGGCTGCTGCTCGAACGGTTTCACGCGGAAGGCGTCTACCTGGGCGACGCCAAACTGGCGAACTTCCTCGTGGGCCCAATCGCCGACGCCGACGCCGACGCCGACGAGCGTGTGCGCGTGGTCGACCTGGAGGCGGCGGGGGTGATCGGCGACCATGCTCCGCCGATCCGCACCTTCTTCATCTCCCCCGAGCCGGAGGATCCCCGGCGCTCGGACCTTGCACACTTCCTCGTCTCTGTGCTCTACCCGTACGACCAGGCAGGAAGGAGCTGGACCAACAGACACGTCGACTTGCGCGCCTGTCTTGAACGGGAGCCGGCAGACGATGCGGAAGCGTGGGCACTGGAGCGCTTGCGCGTCCTCCTGGACGAGGCGCCCCCAACTCTCTGAACCCGGCATCGCCACGCGCTCAAGGCGGATCGGGGCAGAGGGAGACGAATTCCCGGCTGCGCGCTCGGCGGCGGTGAAGCCGCGTACGCGGCCCGCCGCTCTGAGGGGACGACCCGGTACGAATCCGATCGCTGACGCTGAACTCTTGCGCACAGCATGATGAAATCAGGCCGGTACTGACCGGTATCCGGACAGCGGATGCCTAGCCTCCACATTCATGAAACCCATACGCACAGCAGCCGCGCTCGCGCTGCTGTTCCTCGTGCTGGGCATCGGCGCCCAGCCCGCGTTCGCGCATGTCTCGCGCGAACACGCCGAACTCGTGGTCGCGACCCGGGGCGACGTCACCAGTGGCCGCCTCATCGTGCACGGTGGCGTGGTGCAGCCCGAGCAGGCGGGCGCCTGGGCGGCCGGACTGCTCCCAGCCGGCTGCCCGGCCACCGGCTCCGGCGTGGCCGGGGACAACGGCGGCGTGCCCGGCGGCGTCGTCGTCGAGCTCGCGTGGAGCTGCCACGTCGACGCGCTCGACCTCACCCCGCTCATCGAGCAGGGCGGACTGACCCAGGTCGTCGTCGAGTTCGACGGCACGGCCGCCGACGCCACCGCGGACACGCCGCTCGTCGACGTACGCGGTGTCCACACGCTGCCGTCGTTCCCGTGGACCACCGTGCTCACGGTCGCACTCGGTACGGCGGCAGGCGCCGCCCTGCTGATCGCGGCCCTCCGGCTGCGCCGCACGACGCGCCGGATCCGGGTGGCGACCGCGGGCGCCCTCGCGCTGTCCTTCCTCGCGCCGCAGGCCGCGTTCGCCGGCGACGCCGCGGACCCGGCCGCGACCGTCACCGTCGAGGGCACCGTCTTCAAGGACACCAACGGAAACGGCAAGCGGGACAAAGGCGAGCGGCCCATGCCCGGCATCGACGTCACCGACGGCTCCTCATGGAGCACGACCGGCGCGGACGGCGCGTACCGCCTGGAAGTCGACCCCCGGCGACGCGAGACCGACCTCGTCAGCATCGTCTCGCCGGACGGCTACACGCCCGCCCTGCGCAAGGACTGGATCCCGCAGTTCTTCCACAAGATCCCCGAGACCGGCGGCACGGGCGTCGACTTCGCGCTCGTACCCGACCGCAACGCCTCGAACCCCACCGAGAAGTGGGTCATGAACTCCGACACCGAGGTCGGCAACCGCAACGACGACGAGGCCCGCCGCGCCCTGCCCCAGTGGACCGGCCAAGTGCGGGCGATGTCCGAGGTCGACGGCGCGACGATGCAGATCGCCACCGGGGACCTCACCGTCACCGACTACGCCGACGAGCCGCGCCGCCAGGGCGGTTACGACCTCTTCAGCAAGGGGCTGGAACAGGGCCGGCTCGGCCACCCGTTCTACCCGGTGATGGGCAACCACGACTTCGGCGGCACGGCCACCTCCAAGGGCTACGCAGGCAGCCTGGAGTACTACCGCCGAAACCTCGCGCCCGAGTGGTACAGCTTCGACCGCAACGGCCGCCACATCGTCGTCCTCGAGGACAACTACGACGCCAGCGGGCTCAAGCCCCAGCTGGAGTGGCTGCGCCGGGACCTCGCCCGGCACGCCGTCGGCAAGCAGGTCTTCGTCTTCGCCCATCGCTCGCTCTTCACCCAGTGGGGCCCCGGCGCGGGCATGCAGCCGACGATCGACGAACTCGCCAAGTACGACGTACGCATGGTCGCCGCGGGCCACAACCAGCAGGCCGAGTTCCGGCGCGGCGCCTTCAAGCGGTCCGTCGAGATCAACAACCAGGGCACGTACGGCATCGACGGTGCCCGCCCCGACTACAAGGTCCTCGACTTCAGCGGCATCACGGACGATCCCCGCACCCACCGCAACGAGGACACCGGCCATGTGACCGGCATCCACCGCCAGTTCGACATCGACGACGACGCCGCCCTCGTCAGTCCCGCGGACGGCAGCGTCCACGGCGCACGGGCCGGAGTGCCCGTCGAGGCGTACGCGGAGGACGACGGACGCACCCCCGCCAAGGCCGTGCTGACCGTCCGCGACGGTCGTGGCCGCGTCGTCGAGCGCGAAACCGTCCGCTTCGGCAACGGCGCCTCCCGCCCCGGCATCGAGAACTGCTACACCGCGCCCGGCGGCACGCCCGAGCCCTGCCCCGACGCGCGCGGCGCCTGGACCCGGGCGAGCGGCACACTGCGCGGGCTCCGGCCCGGCACGTACACCGCCGAGTCGGTCGCGTACGACACCCGGGGCGTGAGGTTCCCCGTCGTGAAGAACACCTTCCAGGTGGTGCGCGACGCCGAGCTCGGCAGGCCGCGTACCGGCCAGGGTTGGCTGCGGCAGGGCGGCGACGAGGCAGGGCGGTCCGCGAGCGGCGACGCGCCGGGAGCGACGCTCGACCTCAGGTGGACCCGCCACACCGGCGAGCAGTTCAACCTCAACGGCTCGGTGATCGCGGACGGCAGGCTCATCGTCTCGTCCCGCGCCTTCGACTCGCCGTACAGCATGATGCTCGCGTACGACATCTCCTCCGGGCGCGAACTGTGGCGTACGTACCTGGACGGCGACGCCGAGTCGGCGCCGACACTCCACGGCGGCAAGGTCTACCTGACTACCGGTGTCGGCCGGATCTACGCCCTGGACGCGTCGAGCGGCACCATCGTCTGGCAGTCGATCGACCGCGAGGAGGCCCACGGGGACACCGTGCGCCGCTACGGCCGCGCGGGCGGCCCCGTCAGCGTCTTCACCCTCGCGGGCGCGGACTCCCGCACGGTCGCCGTCTACCAGGACGCCTCCACGGTGCGCTGCCGGGACGCCGAAACCGGCGGCATCCTGCCCGGCGGCTTCGGCGCCTCGTTCTCCTGGGGACAGGCCCACAGCACAGTGATCCGCGAGCCCGGCTCCGACACCGCCTATCTGCACTCCATGTCGAGCAACACCGTCGTCGCCATGGACCTCGCGACCTGCACCCAGCTGTGGGTCAAGGACACCGCGGGCGACATCGACAGCCACTCCTCGCCCGTCCTGACCCACCCGGCCACGGGCGCCCCGCAGCTGGTGACGTTCACGGCGTACGGCACCCGCGGCCACGACCCGAAGACGGGAGCCGTGGTCTGGGAGTCCAGGCTCGGCGGCGGCAGCACCTGCGAGCCGGGGCGCGCCCCGCTCACCAGTCCCGCTGTGTGGAGGGGCACCGCCTATGTCGCGGGCCGGGACGGTGTCGTGCGCGCGTACGACACCGGCGCGGCCGATCCGTCGAAGCCGGTGTGGGTGACCACGACCGGCTACCTGGCGGGGGAGAGCCCGCTGGACGACGAGTCGCGTGTCGCCATGGGTTGTTCGGTGGGCGACGGCTCGCCGACGATGCACCCGCTGGTGACGAAGGATCAGGTGTACGTGGGGACGTGGGACGGGCGACTGCTCGTCCTCGACCGGGCCACCGGCCGGCAGAACGCCTCGTACAACCTCGGCGCCGGAGTGGCCTCGGCCCTCTCCGTCAGCGGTGACTGGCTCTTCGCCCTCACGGACGACGGCACGGTCCACGCGCTCGCCGCACGTCGAAAGTAGAGAGGAAGCACCACCGTGCGATCACTGCGCACCGGGGTGCTGCTCCTGCTGGCCCCCGTCCTCGCGCTGCTTTTCGGCAGCGCGGGGACGGCGCAGGCGCACCCCTTCGGAACCCCACCCGTCGTGAAGGTCGAGGCGGCCGGCACCGCCGTCGACGTGACCTGGTCCGCGGAGCGGGACGACGTCGCCGTCCTGCAGAAGCAGTCCGGCGGTGACACGGCAGGCTACTTGAGCACGCACATCGCCGTGCGCCAGGACGGCCGCGCCTGCCGCGTCGACCGAGCGACCGGACTGACGCTCCGCCTCGTCTGCCCGCGGCCGGTGGACCGCATCGACCTGACCGTCACGGCGCTGACCGACATCGATCCGGCGTACCGGACGATGTCGGTGACGGACACGGGCTCCGGAGGGCTCCACACCGCGAAGGAGCCGATGCGGACGCTGGCGCTCACGGCGATGGCAGGCACCTCCGGTGCTGGGACGTCGGCGTGGTCGTGGACCACCGATCTGACGTCCTTGCTGGACCACGGGGCGGCTCTGCCGGTGGCGCTGCTCGTGGCCGCGGCCGTGGGTGCGCTGCACGCCTGCGCCCCGGGGCACGGGAAGTCACTGGCCGCCGGATATCTGGTGGGCGGCCGGGGCAGGCCGCGCGACGCGGTGTGGCTCGGCGGGATCGTCGCCGTGATGCACACCTTCTCGGTGACGGTTCTCGCGGTCGGCTGGTGGCTGGCAGCGAACAGCACGCCGGACATCGCGGCGCTGACGGGCTGGTTGCAGCTGATCGCCGCGCTCGTGGTGGCAGGGGTGGGGGTGGACCTGCTGAGGCGGCATCTGCGCCACCGAAAGCACCACCACCGAATGCACCTCCACCATCACGATCACGATCACGAGCACGGGGACGGCCACAGCCACAGCCACCGCATCCCGGACGCGCCCTCGCTGCTCACCTGGCGCGGGATCCTGCTTCTCGGCACCTCGGGCGGTCTGGTGCCCTCGCCCTCCGCGTTCCTCGTCCTGCTCACCGGCCTGCTGACCGGAAAGGTCGCCCTGGCCCTCGGGATGGTCGCAGCCTTCGGACTCGGCATGGCGCTGACACTGACCGGCGTCGGTCTGGTCGTGCTCCGCGGCCGGGACGCACTCTTGGACCGGGTTTCCCGCTCCCCGGCGCTGCGGACCTGGGCCCTGAGGGCTCCGCTGTTCGCTGCCTCGGCGGTGGTGGCCGGAGGGACGGTGGCCTCTGCCGTCGCGGCGAGCCATCTCCTCGCGCCGTAGGGGAGGATGACTGGCAAGGGGCGCCCCGGCAGACACTGACACAGCCGGCCCGGTCTCACGGCCGACGATACGGTGGAACCCGGCGTCGCGGACGGCGAGGTCTCCGGGGGTGAAGCAGCCGTCGTCGGTCCACGCGGCGGCTGTGGCGTCGGGGCGTGTCGCCGACGACCTTCAAGGCGAACAGTCCGCCCTTCGCCGACGTGCCGGGTTCCGCCAGGCGTCGGCGGACGCAGGCCGAGTCGGGGCAGCCCCGCGCGGGCAGGGCGGACGGCCTGATCTTCCGGAGGTCGGCGTTGTGGTTCGGTACCTCCCCGCAAAGGCGGGACAGGAACGCCGACGATCTTGCACAACGGCCCCAACCCTGCCGAGGCATGTGGGTTGGGGCCCTTGTCCAAGAGGCGTGTCCTGCCTGTTCAGGCTACCCGCCGAGGCCCTTGCGCCGGCGCATCCACCACATCAGGCCACCACCGAGGGCGACGATCGCCGCGGCGATGCCGGTGATCAGACCGATGGGGGTGTCGGAGCCGGTGTCGGCGAGGTTTCCCTCGGGGTCCGGCTTGTTCGCCGGCGGGGCCGTCGTACCCTCACCGGGGCCCGGGGTGGTGGGGTCCGGGGTGGTGGGGTCCGGAGCCGGGCTCGACGGCGGATCGGTCGGGTTCGGCGGGTCGGTCGGGCTCGGCGGGTCGGTCGGGTTCGGCGACGGGGTGGTGCCGCCGCCGTCGTCCTTCTGACCATTGGAGTTCCCTCCGAAGAGGAGCAGCCGCTCCCGCTCGGTGTCCTCGGTCATGGTCTTGACCGAGGTCTTGGTCTGGCGGGGCAGGTGTCGGTTCTGGAGGCGGAACTCGGCCTGGGTGACGTTGCGCTTGGGCTGCTTGGACAGGTCCACGCCACCGATGCTGATGACCCATACTTCTTCACCCTTGGTGAGTTCGTACTTGAACTCGCCTTCTTTGAAGACCTTGACGTACTTGTTGAAGACGTCGGTCTTCTTCCAGTCCTGGTGCGGGGCACGGATGGGCCACTGCATCACATTGTTGCTGTTGATGATGGTGCGGTAGTCCGTCGGCCGCTGCGCGTCCTGCTGGCGGACGAACTCGGCCGCCACCCGGGACTTGTAGACGCGGCGCAGGTCGGCGTACTGCGGGCCCTCGTTGATCCACTTCTCGACCTCGGGCACGATCGTGCGGCGGAACACCCGCTCGTTGTGCTCGATCTCGGCCTTGGTCAGCGAGTCCTGGCAGGGCCTGCCGCCTCCGGGGCCGGGGGTGTTGACGTCGGCGTATTCGGACTGCAGCTTGAGCGGCGCGTCGAGGATGTAGATCCCGCCGTCCTGCTCGCGGACCTTCGCCGGCTTCGGCTCGATCCAGTTCCGCATCGACGTCAGGCATGGCCAGCCGTTGACCTTGGACAGGCTGTCCCAGGTGTTCTTGCCGAGGTCCGTCTTGGGGTCCATCGCCTTGTAGAAGTCATGCTTGAGCCGGAGGTCGGCCTCCAGCAGCACCCGGCCGGCGTCCGTGGAGGCGAACTTGTCGTCCATGATCGTGCCGGGGGTGTCCGGGTTGAGGTTCACCCAGAACTTGTCCGGCGTCAGCGCGAGCCATGTGAAGAACGCGTCCGAGGCCATCTGCGCCTTCGCCTTGCCGCCCCAGCCGACCGTGTCGTTGTCCGGGTCTTCCTTCGCGCCGAAGGAGTAGTCCAGGCCCTTGCCCTTGACGGGTGTGCCGACGTACTGGAGTTCCAGGGTGGAGAAGTCGATGCCGCCCGGGGTGGGCATCTGGGAGACACCGGGGATCCGGCCCATGCGCTGAAGCCGGTCGGCGAGCTGCTTGGGGCTCTCCGGCGACTTCTGGATCATGTCGTTGCCGCCGCCACGGGAACCGGTGCCGGTGCCGGGCTTGGCGTTCATGTACGGGTCGACACGACGCGTCGGGCTGTTCGACGTCCCGCTCGGGGCCTTCTCCACCGCGGAGGCCCGGTAGCTGATCTTCTTCACCCGGTCCGGGGCGATCCGCCGGAGGTCGGCGTCGTGGTTCTTCGCGCCGCCCTTCGTCTCCCGCCCGTAGGCGTAGGAGATCTTCTTGTCCTTGTGGTTCGGATCCTTCAGCAGCGCCTTGTCCTTGGGGCGCTGCGTGGGGTCGGGCTTGTCGTTCGACTTGCCCTCGACGATCTCACCGGTGCGCTTGTTGTAGGCGTCCGCCCGCCGTACGTAGCGTTCCTTGGTGTCCGGGTCGACGACCTCGAACTCCTTCTCGCAGATCCAGTCCGGGCCGACCAGGCCGAAGTCGTAGACGAGCTTGGCCATGTACGCCTTGCCGCGGGGGTCGTTGCCGCCCTTGGGGATGTAGAAGTCGTCCCGGTACGTCTCGAACGGCACCCCACTCCACCGGGACGTCTTCAGGGCCTTCTTGTAGTAGGCCCAGACCCGCTGCTTGTCACCCTTCTTGTAGTCCTCCGGGTCGTCGCTGATCTCCTTGAGCTCGTCGGGGGTCGGCGCGCGCAGGCCGTCCCACTGCTTCTGCCCGTTGACGTAGTCGTACTCGTCGAGGTCCGCGTCCGGCCGGATGTATCCGTCGTCCGGGAGGCCGCCTTCTACGACGTCGGAGAAGTCGTAGAAGTCCTTGTACTCCTCGTCGCAGCGCTTTCCCTGCTTCAGCGAAGGTTTCGCCTCGGCCTGGTCCCAGCCGGGCAGGCCGGTCAGCGAGACGGCGCCGGCGCAGGCCAGCGCGATTGCTGCCCGCGCCCACCAGCGGCGTCGAGAACGTATGTGTTGGGTCACGAAAACCCCCTGGGGGCCCCAGGTCAGTCAGATTTCCTCGCGCGGCGCCACGGGCCCCCGTGGTCAGTTCGGCGCCTCTGCGGGAGCACCCAACCCTAGGACCACAACGGGCCCCGCCCGCACCGGAGTTACTAACGGTGCACCGACAACTCACGTGCCATGCGGGATCTTTACATCGCACACACATGGTTGGCCTACTCTCGGGGCATGGAGTGGACCGACCCGCGCGACATGGACGAAGACGAGTACGCCGAGTACCTGCGCGAAGAGAAGACCCGAGACCACGTCAGCGCCCACAACGCGGTGCTGGAGAACTGGCTGGAACAGCAGCGCACCGGATTCCCCGCCTGGGCGAAGGAACGCGCCGGCCGCGGGCCGTGGGACTTCACCGTGGATTCCCTCCCCAGGCTCGAGACACTCATCCGGGACGCGTTCGACAGCCCCGCTCAGGCCCGCCAGGTGATGGACGCGCCCCTGGTCGCGGTTGCGGCCTGGTACCTCGGTGAGGTCCACAACCGAGCTTTCGGCACCCAGTGGCAGCTCCACCCCTCCTTCGCCGAAGACAACCCTCTCGACCATCGGCCGCACATCACCCTGCCCTGGGAACGCCGGGAGGAATTCCACTACACCGACCCCGAGCACATCGAGGACGACGCGCGCCCGATCTACTCCCCGACCGAAATCTTGTGCAACCTCCCCGCCCGGCCTGCGGATCAGGGCCTGCTGCACCGCATCAGTAGCCGGTGGGAGGTACCCACCTCCTGCGACGATTCCTCCTGCCGCTACCACCCCAACAGTTAGCCGTTGCGCAAGGCACTTGGGTTTGTTGTGAGAGTGCCGACTGGTCGGACCAGGGGATGCCCAGGTCCGGCCCGTCGTCCGCTTGTCTCTACAGGTCGAGCTGGTACTGGACTGTCGTGTGTGTGGGCACGTAGTCGAGGCTGTCGCTGATGTGTCGCATGTGCGTGTTGCTGTCGGCGGTGTCGGTGAGGAGGCCGCCGAGGTCTGGATAGCGCCTGTGGGCTTGTCGGATCGACTCGGCCTTCATCCATCGACCGAGGCCGTGTCCGCGGTGCTCGGGCAGCACGCCGGTGCCGTAGTGCTGGCCATCCCCCGTGCCGTTGCCGGGGACGACGAGTTCTGTGAACCCGGCGATCGAGTCGTCGGTCGTGTCGATGGCGACGACCGTGTGCAGCTGGTTTCCGCGGTCTTGGACGGCCTTCGCTGCGGCCCGGACCCGGTCCACGTCCCAGGTTACGGTGCCGTAGTCGGTGTCTTCCGTGGGCATGTCGTCCATGGCACGGCGTGAGGCGGCGAACGTCTGGGCGAGGTCGTCGGGCACCGTTCCCTGCCATGACGCCAGCCGGTAGCCGGGGTGCGGACCCTCGATGATCTCGGCGAGGGCGGTGGGGTCCACGTCGGCCAGTGGCAAGCGGGCGAATCTCAAGGTGAGCACCTTGCGGAAGCCGTGGGCCGGCAGGAAGTGATGGCCGGGCGATCCGGCCTGGGCCTGCGCGCTGACGCAGCGTCGGGCGTTGTCCCGGGCGGCGGCCACGGCGGTGTCGAGGAGTCTGGAGCCGACGCCCTTGCGGCGCTCCGTGGGATGGACCTGGAGGGTCAGTTCGGCCAGGTGCTCTTGTCCGCCATCGAACAGGCGCAGAAAGGCCGTCCCAACGGGGATGGAATCGGCGTCGGATGCCAGCCATGCAAGGCGTCGGCTGTGCGCCCCATGAGCGGGGTCGGTCAGTGGGGTGATGCGAAGCGACAAGGTGTCTCCGTCGTGAGGAGGTGGCGAAGGTCAGTACGCGGGCTCACCTGCTGGGCACTCGTGCGCATGCGCTCCACACCTCCTCGTCGACAGTGCCGGTCCGGAACACCATGGACGGCTTGGGCGAACGTAGCTGGCCCATCGGTTCCTCGGCAAAGGGTTAACTGAAGGCAGGTGCGACCGTGGGGTCACAGCCACTCGTTGATGGCCGTGATCAGTACGGTTGCCTCATAGCGAACGGCGAGCCACAGAGTGCCGCTCGCGGTGATCGGTCTTGTCGAACGCCAGGGGCCGGCCGCCGTGGGAACTGGGAACCGCGCTTCTTGCGGTTGCGGATCTGGTCCCTCTTCTCCGGGATCGTGCATCGGATCCCCGATGGACCTTGGTGGTCAGCCCACCTCGCAAGCGCCCGAGCCCGTGGTCGTCCGGCTCGACTTCGATGTCGCCGGGCGGTTGCTTCCGGAGATCCCCCTTTTGACCGCCCCGGCAGCGTGCTGATGAGCGCGGCACACCGTCGACTCGACACGGACATCCCAGGTGATCAGGCCCTTCTCGTCGTCCTAGGCCTGGAGTTCGGTGACCGGTCCAGAGGCCGGCCCGAGCGGTGCTCGGCGAGGTAGCCGAGGAGGAGGGCGGCTCGGACGGTCGTCTATAGAGCCAGTCTGGTGTTGCAGCGCTGTTTGTCCGGTGGTGGGACGTTGCCGGGGCCCTGGTGCGCGAGTGGCGGCCGGGCAGGCTAGTTTGCTTGGATGAGTCTTCTTGATGATGTGGCCGAGCGCGACGGCTGGCGGTGCTGGGTGTGTGACGAACCGGTCGACCCCGACGAGTCGGTGAACGACCCGCGGGGGCCCAGTGTCGACAGCCGGACCGCCGACCGGAAGGCCAAGGTCGCCGAGCGGCTCGCGCACCGCGGGTGCAACAGCCGCAAGGGTGCGGTCAAGGTCGTCATCGCCTGGCCGGAGCGCCTGTACGTAGTCGAACCCGCGCCGCTGACCGCCGTTGCCGACAGGCTGGAGCGCAAGGGGGGCCGCGAGATGGTGGGCCGTTGTCCGACCAGGAAGGATGCCCAAGAGGCGGCGGACTGGCTGGTGGACCGGTTCTCCCGGCTGCTACCAGGGCTGCCGGTGACCGCCGACATCGAGGCGGGCGGCGGCCAGTTCCTTGTCATCCTGGCCACCGGCCGCCGCTGATCGGGGATCACCCTCAGCCAAAGACAGCCGACGGCGGGGCGCAGTAGCCGGTGAAGGCCAACGGGCCTGCGATGCCCCGCTAACAGCAGTAGCGCAGCAGTGCGGGCCGCCGCCCTCGTTGGGTGGCGGCACGCACTGCTGTGTTCACTCATCGGAGGGATAGTGGCTCCAGACGGCTGGCCCGCCGCCGCGCCACTCGATGAGCAGCGGGTCGTCCATGTGGACGTTTTCCGGGTCCAGTCCTGCCCGCCGCAGCAACTCCAGGAGGTCGCGGGGCCCAGGGTGCGGCCGAGGACCTTGCCGTGGCAGGGGACGAGGCGCCTGCCCTCGGGCTGTGCTTGCGGCCAGGGGCGAGGGACTGGAGGGCGGTGATTACGGCCCGTCCGGGACGCCGAGCGGCACCGTGAACCGCGGCTGCCAGCCTTCCTCCGTCAGCACCACCAGCTGGACCGCCGTCGCACGGGTCTCCAGCGGCAGCAGGCGGCCGATCGCAGCGCGGACATGGGCTGCAGCTGTCGGGTTGTCCGCACCCATAGCGACCGTGACATGGGCGGCGGGCCGCGCCCCGAAGCGGCCCCTGTACGGGCGCAACCCGGGCCACTCGGAGCGGAACGCATCGACGATCGGTTGGAGTCCCGGAACGGTGACGGCGACGAAGCCGGACGCCGTCACGACCTCCTCCAAGCGCAGATCAGCTGCCGGAAAACTCGCAGCCAGGGAACGCACACCCGTCTCGTCCTGATCTGTCAGCGCCGATTCCGGCACGAACGGGTAGAGGAGCGAGACGTGCGCCGGCACCCCACGACGCACCAGAGTCGGGTCGATACGCCACGCCGCCTCGAGGAGCGGGGCGGCATCGGGCAAGACAATGACGACGGCAGTGGTCCCTGGCTCTGGCACGCCGTCATCATCGCAGGCCAGTCCGCTATTGCGTCCGTTGCCCTGGGGGGGGGCGAGGGCGACGAGTTGATCGTGGAACAGGGCGCGGCTCCGAGCGACCTGGGCTCCATGCTCGCCGCGCTGGACCAGTCGTCGCCCACGAGACGGCCCGCGCCGTTGGCTGCCCGAGCCGCGTCGACGTCCTCGCGGGCGGGAGGCAGGGGGCACGGCGCGGCTCAGTGTGTATGGGCGACGGCTGCCGGATCGAGCATGCCGCGGGGCTGGCGAAACCGCCCCTGCGTCGCGTTCCTCGAGGGTGTCCGAGAGCCGGCCACGAACCGCGGCGCCTGCCTGTCGGCGCCCGTCAGCGCCGAACCGTCCAGCTGACCGTGGCCCTCATCGTCCGGGCGATGCCGCGGTCCCGGACCGAGGGCGTGCGGTCCTCGGCGGTGAGGGACAGCGTGTGCGTCCGACGGTCGAGCGGCCGCAGGGCCAGGTCGGACACGCGTACATCGGTGCGGCCCGCGAGGGACTTCATCTCCCACCCGTCCAGGTACCAGCGGACCGTGAGTTGACGCCCGTCCGCCCCCGCCAGCCGGGGTACGAGGGCTTTGGCGGTGTCGCCCGTGCGGAGGGTGCGATCGGTGGCCGTGATGGGGGAGGCGATGCGCGCTTCGCGGTAGAAGCCGGCGATCATCGCCTCCACTCCGGGCAGATTGAAGGGCTTGCCGAGGGAGCGCATCAGGGAGTCCTCGGTGGGGCGCCGCAGCCCGGTGACGTAGTAGCCGCCGCCTTCGTACGCGCCGACGGTGTCGCCGTCGGGAGACTGCTCACCGAGCCAGCGGTGCCACTTGGTGCCCCGGTCGGCCATGTCGTCGGCGGTGAGGGTGGTGATGTTGGAGTCGGCGGGCTCGGGGCCCAGGTACCGCTCGTAGCCGGGATAGTCGGGGTAGAAGTACTCGTCGGCGAGCTTGCCCAGGGAGTGGCCGGTCTCGTGGATCGCGACCTGGCCGGACTTCTCGTTGCCCGCCGAGGCCGTTGATATGCCCTCGTAGCCGAGGGTCTCGCTGGGCTCGTTGTAGCCCGCGCCGCCGTACTTGGTGCTGTTGGCGAGGACGAGCACCAGGTCGGCCTCAGGCGCCTTCGCGACGTATCCGTCGACCTTGTCCTGGTCGATGCAGAGCAGCCGCTCGATGTTGTCGCACCAGAAGTACGAGCCGAGGGCCGTGTCCCGGAGGGTGTCGGGAGAGGGGTCGCCGGAGACGCCGGACTGGTTCGAGACGGCGTCGACGGTCCAGACGTTGAAGAGGTTGCGGTAGGTGGTGTACGGCTCGACGGCCGTCAGCTCGGCCCATTTCTGCTGGGCGTCGGCGTGGAAGCGGGGCAGTTCGGCGACGGTGTAGCCGTCTCCGACGACGACGATGTCGAGCCGGTCGGCGGTGGGGCCGTTGTCGACCATCTTCGCCACCTCGCCGTCAGCGGCCACCTCGGTCGCCGTCAGGCGGGAGGCCGCCTGGTTCCGGCCCTCCGAAGGCACATGCGTGTGGCCGGATCCGGCGAGCGTCCCGTGTTCCGGCCCCGGTATCTCGACCTCGACCCCGGCCGTGGGGGGTGCCGTCGGGTCCGCGGCGGCGCTGCCGGGTGCGGCGGCGAGTACGGCCGTGAGGGCGACGGCCACTCCGACCGCCATGGCTCCTCGTCGTGCTGAACGCATGAAATCAGCCCCTTGCCAGGCGAGTTAAGTGCATCAGTAAATGTGCTGAACGAGTCGCTTAACCTAGGCGGAAGGCGATGGCGTGCGCAATGCCTACTGCTTCTGGATACTGGGCAGTTCACGAACCAGGGGGTCCACATGGACGATCCGGCCACGATCGGCCACCGAGTGCAACGGCTGCGCGCTGAACGCGGGCTGACGCAGCGGCAGTTGGCCGAGCCTTCGTACACCCCCGCGTACGTCTCGACGCTGGAGTCGGGCAGGGTCAGGCCCTCGGAGACCGCACTGCGCTTCCTCGCGGAGCGGCTCGGTACGTCGTACGAGGAGCTGGCCACCGGCCGGCCCGCGCACCTCGCCACGGAGCTGCGGCTCGCTCTCGTCGACGCGCGCAGGCAGCTGGCCACCGGGACGGCGCAGGAGGCCGCCGTGCGCTACCGGCGCCTGCTCACCGACGCGGAGCACCTCGGACTCGTGCCCGAGCAGGCCGAGGCGCTGCTCGGGCTCGGTGACTGTGCCCTGGAGACCGGTGAACTGGTCGACGCGGCCCACCACTTCCAGGCCGCCGAGCGGCTCCTCGCCGAGGAGCCGCTGCCCCGCCGCGCACGCGCGATCCGGGGCCGTGCCGTCGCACACCTCCTGGCCGGGGAGCTGCGTTACGCCTGCTACCTCCTCGAGTCCACCATCGACGAGCTCGGCACGAGCGGCCTGGCCGACCCCGAGGCGCTGGTCGTCCTGTACGCCGCCGTGATCGGCCCGTACATGGACATGGGCGCCCACGCCCGTGCCGCACACGCCGCCGAGCTCGCCCTGGCGCTGGCTCCACAGGTCGACGACCCGGCGCTGGTGGCGGGCATGCACCGGCAGGTGGCCCGCACCCTCCTCGCCGAGGGGCGCACGGCTGACGCGGACGCCTCACTGGCCAAGGCGCAGGCGATCTACCAGCAGCTGAGCCTGCGTACCGATCTTGCGCACTGCCACTGGATGCGCGGCTACGTCCACGCTCAGAACGGAGAACTGGTCGCAGCCGAACAGGAGTTGCGCGCCGCCCGGGACATGCTGAACGTCAAACGCGCGGCACTGTTCACCGCGCAGGTGGAAGTGGAGCTGGCCGATGTCCTCCGGCGGCTCGGACGGCACGACGAGGCGTCGGAACTGCTCTCTGCACTTCTTGAACTGGGTGACCGGCACGGCGCGGTGCACGCGGGGGGTGCGCACAGGCTGCTCGGGCTGATCGCCGAGGAGAGGGGGGACAGCGAGACCGCCGAGGAGCACTACGTCATGGCGCTGGGGCTGCTGGAGCGCAGCGGCGCGAGCGGCGACCTCGCCGATCTGTGCCGTCTACTGGGTGACCTGCTGCGCCGCGGCGGCCGCACCGAGGCCGCGCTGGACGCGTACCGCACGGGGCTGGGCCACCGGTCGCCCCCTGGCACGACGACGCTGGGGCCGGCTCCGACGGCACTGGCCTTCCCGCCGCACTGACGGCCAGGTCGACCTGACGACGATGACGTCGCACACGGTCCGCGCAACGGACCGTCGGGTCTTCCGTGAGGTCAGGCGCCGGGATTGTGCGCTTCCAGGCTCGGCGACCCGCGGCTCACGCTGCCGGCCCCGACCCCTCCTTGAACGGGCGGGAAGTTCCCGCCACGGTATGCCCGTCCGGACCCGCAACACGATCGCGCCGATCACCTTGAGGTGATCGTTCCACCGCCCGCCACGCTGTCCCGACGCCGGCAGTGCGGCTCCAGCCGAACCCACCCGGCACCCGTCGGATCACCCCGCCCCATGCCGGGCACAACGAGCAGGCAGCCCGACAGCCACATGATCCGCCTGGTCCGCCGGACAGGGCCTAGTCCTGCCAGTAGAAGAGCGCCGTGTCGACCGTGATGGCGTTCCGTCCGCCGAAGTAGTAGACGCAGAGGTCCGTGACCCGGATCGCTCCCGTCTCCCCGTCGATCCAGCGGAAGCCCGCCGATTCGAGCGCACGCCAGGCGGCGTCGGGAGCGTCCTCCTCGGCGGTCGCGAACGGGCCGAGGGTGCTGATCAGGAGCCGGTCCCCGCCGACCTCGATCACGTGGTACGTCCCGTCCCCCTGCTGGTTGTCCTCGCCGCAGGAGACCGGGGGCTTCGGCGCCAGGCCGGCGGCCGTGAGGGCGGCCGTCGCCCGGCGGAGCCGGCCGTCCACGTCGGGGCGGGCGGGCGGCTCGGCGCAGACGGCTTCGATCCGCCACCGTGGGTCGCTCAGGCGCTCACAGCCGGGACCGTACTCGTGGACGATCGCACGGCGGATCTCTTCGTCCAAGCCCTCGACCTCGACCCGGGGGCACCCCAGACGTTCGTAGACCGCCTTGGCCTCGGCCCTGTCCTCGGTGAGGCCGTACAGCGCGTACGCCGCCCAGACCTTCGCCTCGGTCGTCGGAGCCTCTTCGAGGTAGGCACGCAGTCGGTCCGCGTCGGTCGCGAGCGACTGGGCGACGTACGCGACCCGCCGGTCCGGGTCCGCGAGCGCGTAGGTCACGTCCTCGTCGGCGCGGTACCGCATCCAGACACGGAACTCCCGGTCCTCGGGGCGGTCCTCGCCGAGCTCGGCCAGGATCGCGTCCGCTCCGTACCGGTCCACGAGCCCGTCCAGACCGGCATCGCCCGCGTCGCGGGCGCTCCGCCCCGGCGAGGCGGCGAGCGTCGCCAGCTCGCGCGCGGCCGAACGGTCGCCGAGCAGGCCCCGCGCCTTGAGGAAGGCCTCTCCCATTCCGTACGAGGTGTCGGACGCACGGTCCTCGTGCCGCAGCCAGGGCAGCAGCTCCACCCGGTCGGCGAGCAGGTCGAGGAGGGCTCTGCGCACCTCGGAGGTGTCCTGGGGGTCCTGGACGCAGGCGATCAGCTCGGGGACGTACCGTTCGGGGACCCGGCCGGTCAGCGCGATCACGCACGGCCTGCGCCGCCACCACGGGTGCCCCGGGTCCGCCACGTACCGGGCGAGTTCCTCCGCGCCGACCTCCCGCAGGCCTGCGGTGTCGTCGGATCCGGCCTGCGGTATCAGGGTCTCGATGCTTCGCATCCGGGGATGCTACTGCCCGGGCAACGCCCTGAGCAGGCCGATTTCACCGGCGCGAGCACGGTCTGCCCGATGGGGACACCATGGACGTATGACGCTGCCCGGCGAGCGTGGCCTCGCCGTCGTCGAGGCGCCGTCCGTGCTCGGGTTGCGGCCGTCCGGGGTGCAGGAGCTGCCGGAGGCCGTGCTCGGGGGAGTGGCGCGGGTCGCACGGGTCGAACCGCCCGCGTACGACCCGGTGCGGGACGCCGTGACCGGGGTGCTCAACCCGGGCGGGATCGCGCGGTACTCCGTACAGCTGGCGGACGTCGTCGGCGAGGCGCTCGACTCCGGGCGCTTTCCCGTCGTCCTGGGTGGCGACTGCAGCATCCTGCTCGGGAACCTGCTCGCCCTGCGGCGCAGGGGGCGGTACGGGCTGGTGTTCCTCGACGGACACACGGACTTCTACCAGCCGTCTGCCGAGCCCACTGGCGAGGTCGCGTCGATGGAACTCGCCCTGGCCACCGGGCGCGGCCCCCGGCCGCTCGCCGATCTGGAGGGGCGGGGGCCGCTGGTGCGGGACGAGGACGTCGTCGCGTTCGGGTTCCGGGACGCCGACGAGTCCGCCGCGGCGGGCAGTCGACCGCTCCCGCCGCGGTTGTACGCCCTCGCCCTCGACGACGTGCGCGCGGCCGGCGCGGTCGAGGCCGCGCGCGGCGCCGTTGCCCGGCTCGCCGAGCGGGACGGGTTCTGGGTCCACCTTGACGTCGACGTCCTGGACGACGCGATCATGCCCGCCGTCGACTACCGGCAGCCCGGCGGGCTGAGCTGGCCCGAACTGGAGGGCGTTTTGAGGACTGCCCTGGGCCACGAGCGTGCTGTCGGGTTCGACGTCACGATCTTCAACCCGCGACTCGACCCCGACGGGACGATCGCCGGCCGCCTGACCGACTGCCTGCAGCGGGCCCTGGCGGTCGAGGGCCCGCCGGTCGAGGGCCCGCCGGTCTAGTACTGCAACGGTCTTTGCTGTGACGGTTGGACAGGTCGGTCGTTGGATTGTTCATGGGTGGGGTTCTTGTTGATGCCCGGTCGTGGGCGGG